>NZ_JARTVZ010000002.1:0-1170405 GCF_031450825.1 Caballeronia sp. LZ019
CCGGCGGTGCAATACTGAAACGGCATCCTTAAAACGCCACGCCGGAGCGCCGATGTCCTACACGACTCATCCTGTCGACGAAGTGCTGCCTTTCGGTCAGATGCTCGCAGTCGGCATCCAGCACGTGCTCGTCATGTATGCCGGAGCAATCGCGGTGCCGCTCATCATCGGCGCGGCGCTCAGGCTGCCGAAGGACCAGGTGGCGTTCCTCATCAGCTCGGACCTCTTCGCGTGCGGCGTCGTGACGCTCGTGCAGTGCATCGGCATCTGGAAGTTCGGCATTCGCCTGCCGGTCATCATGGGCGTGAGCTTCGCGCCCGTCGGGCCGATGGTCGCGATGGCGTCATCGGGCGCCGGCCTGCCCGCGATCTTCGGCGCGACCATCGCGGCGGGCGTGTTCGCCATCGTGATAGCACCGTTCTTCGGGCGGCTGATGCGGTTTTTTCCGCCGATCGTCACCGGCACGATCATCCTCACCATCGGCATGACGCTCTTTCCGGTCGCGATCAACTGGGCCGGCGGGGGACGCGGCGCACAGCATTTCGGCGATCCGCGCAACCTGATGATCGCGGGTATCGTGCTGCTCGTGATCCTGCTCATCAACAAGTATCTGCGCGGCTTCATCGGCAATATTTCGGTGCTGCTCGGCATGGCGGTCGGCTTTGCGATTGCGCTGCCGCTCGGCCTCGTCGATTTCTCCGGCATCGGGCGGGCGGCCTGGTTCGCGCCCGTGAGGCCGTTCGCGTTCGGCATGCCGACCTTCGATCTCGCGGCGATCGCGTCGCTGTGCCTCGTGATGGTCGTGATCATGGTCGAGTCGCTCGGCATGTTCCTCGCGCTCGGCGATCTCGCGCTGCGGCCCGTCTCGCGCGGCGACGCCACACGCGGCCTGCGCACGGACGGTCTGGGAACGGTCATCGGCGGAATTTTCAACACGTTCCCGCATTCGTCGTTTTCGCAGAACATCGGGCTCGTGGGCATCACGGGCGTGAAAAGCCGCTGGGTGGTCGCGGTATCGGGCGTCATCCTGATGCTGCTCGGGCTCCTGCCGAAGCTGTCGAATCTGATCGCATCGATACCAGTGGTCGTGCTCGGCGGCGCGGGCATCGCGATGTTCGGCATGGTCGCGGCAACCGGCGTGAAAATTCTCAGCAAGGTCGATTTCGACAGGAAGAACAATCTGCTCATCGTCGCGATCAGTCTCGGCGTGGGCGTCATCCCGCTGACCGCTCCCACGTTCTTCGGCCAGATGCCCGCCTGGGCGGGACCGCTCACGCACAGCGGCATCACGCTGACCGCGGTCGTGGCGATCCTGCTGAACGCGCTGTTCAATCAAGGCCGGCCGACCGACGACGTGCAGCGCGAAATCGCAGCGGACATGCCCCTGAGCCTGCGCCAGGGCGATGACAACGCGTGACGCTCTATCATGCGGCTATCGCCACGTAATCGGCCGCGCTCGATGATGCAATTGCTGGGGATTCTGCTTGCCGCCATCGTGCTGGCGTATCTCGCCGCACTGGCGGCGCTTTACTGGCTGCAAGGCCGGCTCGTCTATCCGTTGGAGCAGACGCAAACGGTCGTTGACGCGACGCTCGACGCTCACACGCAACCGATCATCGTAAGAACCGAGGACGGTCTGGATCTGATCGCGCGCTTCAGCCCGCCACCGGATGCGGTATCGCCGACGGTGCTGCTTTTTCATGGCAACGGTGAAGACCTGACGCAGCGCGCGCATATCGCGCTGGAATTGATCGAAGCCGGTTATGGCGTGTTGCTTGCGGAATATCGCGGCTATGGCGGCAATCCCGGCAAGCCGCACGAAGCCGGCCTGTATGCCGATGCGCGCGCCGCTTACGCCTATGCCGCCGCGCGTTCGCGCTCGATCGTGCTGCACGGTTATTCTTTGGGCTCGGGCGTAGCGGTGCAGCTGGCAAGCGAGCGCCGCATCGATGCGCTGATACTCGAAGCACCGTTCACGAGCATCGTCGATGTCGCCGCTGCACGCTTCAGACTCTTTCCCGTGCGATATCTGGCCCGCGACCGCTACGACAATCTCGCCAAGATCGGATCGATTCACGCGCCGATCTTGATCTATGGCGGCACGCGGGATTTCGTGATTCCACCCGTGCATTTCCAGCGTCTTTTCGATGCCGCCCGAGGCGACAAACATCTCGCGTTCATAGAAGGCGCCGATCATGTCGATGTCTGGCGCAAGGGCGGACGCACGCAGGTGATGCAATTTCTGGCGTTCATCAAAACGCGCGAGAAGCAAGAAGTTCACGACCCCGACTGACGACCGTGCTTTAAAAATTCAGTCCCCGGATGGGAACCGCTGCCGGTGCGCTTCGTCAGAACCAACTCGTATTCGATGAGCCATGCGCCGCGCGGCGCGCTCCATTTACCGATTTTTATTCCATACCTGAGAGGAGCGGTCAATGTTTCAGTATCCCGGCAATATCGCTTATCAAATTCCTTCGATCGCACGCGCCAATCTGCAGGCGTTTCTCAATGCAAGCGGCCGCTTTGCGAGCGGCTTGCAGGAACTGACCGAACTCAACGTTCAAACGGTCCGCACGGTGATCGAGGAAAGCAATAACCTGCTGAAGCCCGGCGAAGACGCGGGCTCGAGCGTGCTCGGCTGGCAATCCGCGCTGTTCGCGCAGATTCCGCTCAAGGCGGCTTCGTATGGACAGAACGTGTGGTCCATCATCACGTTGACAGAGGCGGACATTCTCGGCGAAGTGCGCAATCAATACGAGCGCAACGGGATCACGCTGAAGGGCCTGTTCGATACGGCCACGAACGAAGCGCAGGAAACCGCCCAATCCGCGGCTCAGGAAACCGGCGTGGTCATTACGAATCTCGCCGAAACCGCAAGCGAAGCAACGCAAGCGGCTCAGGAGACGAGCGGCGTCATTCTCGATGCAAGCGGCGACATTGCCAGCGAGATAGCGAACGCGCCCCAGCAATTGGGCGAAACCGTCGAAACGCCGATCGCCAAGGCATCGCGCGCATCGTCGAGACGTCAAAGCTAAGCAGAAGCCTTCTTTCTGCTGCGCGATTCCTTCAACACGACCCACGCGGGCGCATGATCGCTCGCGTGCGGTTCGCCGCGCACCCATTTGTTGACACCCGCATCCTGGAGCTTCGGAGCGAGGTCTTTGCTCAGCAGAATGTGATCGATGCGAAGCCCCGAATTCGTCTGCCAGTGCTGACGGAAATAATCCCAGAACGTATAGATGCGCTCGTCAGGATGCTTCTCGCGCAAGGCATCGGTCCACCCTTGCGCGAGAAGTTCTGCATATGCGGCGCGGCTTTCCGGCTGCAATAGCGCGTCTTTCTTCCATGAGCGCGTGTTGTAGATGTCGTCGTCGGTCGGCACGACGTTGTAATCACCGGCGAGGACGACAGGATGTCCGCTTTCGAACAACGACGCTGCATGCGCGTTGAATCGCTGGAACCAGTCGAGCTTGTAATCGAACTTGGGGCCGGGCTGCGGATTGCCGTTAGGAAGATAAAGACAGCCGATGAGGATGCCATGCACGGCCGCTTCGATATAGCGGCTGTGCGTATCGTCCTCGAAGCCCGGCAGGCCGCGCCGGCTCAGAATCGGTTGCGTGTCCTTCGCCAGAATGGCGACGCCATTCCACGACGCCTGCCCATGCCAAAGCGCGCCATAGCCCGCTTTTTCAATGGCCGCAGCGGGAAATTGCGCATCGGTTGCTTTCAGTTCCTGCAGGCACACGACTTCCGGCGCTTCTCGCTCGAGCCATGTCAGCAACGCATCGAGACGCGAGCGAATGCCATTGATGTTGAAGGTCGCGATCTTCATTCGGCGGTGTCCATCGGTCGATGGCGTGTTTGACGATCCTACGCGCGACGCACGATGCGTGCCGCAGGTATCGTCGCACCGCTGAACTTACGAGTGAACGCCCCAACGCCGAACCGTGACGCGCTCGACCGTATCGAATACGAGATGCTCCACCGCGAGCCCGATCACGATGACCGCGGCCAGTCCCGCGAACACGCGATCCGTATATAGCTCGTTGCGATTCTGGAAGATGTACCAGCCGAGACCGCCCTTGCCCGAGCTCGCGCCGAACACGAGTTCCGCCGCGATCAGCGTGCGCCACGCGAACGCCCAGCCCACGCGCAAACCGGCGAGAATGGAAGGCAATGCAGCCGGCACGAGAATGAGCACGACATGCCGTAGTCCGGTGAGCCCGTAGTTGCGCCCCGTCATGCGCAAGGTGGAAGGGACCGCCTGAAAGCCCGCATAGGTATTGAGCGCGAGCGGCCACAACACCGAATGCACGAGCACGAACAGCAGGCTGCCCGTGCCCAGCCCGAACCAAAGCAAGGCGAGCGGCAATAGCGCGATCGACGGCAAGGGATTGAACATCGCGGTGAGCATCGAAAGAATGTCGCGGCCGATGCGCGTTGAAACCGCAAGCGATGTCAGCACGAACGCGAGCGCCGCGCCGAGAAAATAGCCGCGCAGCAGCACCGACATCGATATCGCGACCTTCTCGATCAGTTCGCCGGAGAGAACGCCCTGCACGAAGGCCGCGCATGTCGCGCTGAAGGTCGGCAACAGCAGATCGTTATCGACGAAGCGCGCTGCGATTTCCCATATGCCGATCAATACCAGCGCGATCAGCGTCTTGCGCAGCCATGCGCGATCGGTGAGGCGCGTGGCAAGCGGCAGCGGCGCTTCATGTGGCGTCTGAGCGGGCGCTGACGGAACGGCTTCGAACTCGGGCCGAACGGGCGGCTCCATGAATTGCGGCGTGCTCATCGCGTGGCCTCCTCTTCGAACAGAAGGCGATGAATGCGCGCGACGCTTTGCTGAAACTCGCCACGCCCCACGCTTTCCTGCGAATACTGATGACTGTTCAGCTCGGCACGCACGCGTCCCGGATGCGGAGTGAGAAGCAGAATACGATTGCCGACGATGAGCGCCTCTTCGATCGAATGCGTCACGAACAGCAGCGTGAAGCGCTCATCGCTCCACAGGCGCAGCAGCTCCTCCTGCATGCGGCGGCGCGTCAGCGCATCGAGTGCGGCGAACGGCTCGTCCATCAGCAGGACGCGTGGCTGCATCGCGAGCGCACGCGCAATGGCGACGCGCTGTTTCATGCCGCCCGACAAGGTGTGCGGATAAGCATCGGCGAACCGCGCGAGTCCGACCTTGTCGAGGAAGTGAAGCGCGCGTTCGCGTGCTTCGGCGCGGCTCAGCTTGCGAGCCACGCGCAAGGGAAACGCGACATTCTGCAGCACCGTCTTCCACGGCGGCAGTTGATCGAATTCCTGAAACACGACGATGCGATCCGCGCCCGGTCCTGTCACGCGTTCGCCATCGATCTCGATGCTTCCCGTCACCGGCTCGATGAAGCCCGCAACCGCCTTGAGCAAGGTTGACTTGCCGCAACCCGACGGGCCGAGCAATACGAAACGGTCCGCGCCGTAGACGTCGAAGCTCACGTCGTGCGTCGCGCGCACGAGACGCTCCGGCGTGCGGTATTCGAGTGTCACGTTACGCGCGGACAGCAGTTTTCCGCTCGTTGCAGCGGCTCGACCGCCTTCGACCGGATACAGCAAATGGGGATTTGCAGCCATCATTGCAACGCTTATAAGCAAACCACCAAGATACCGGCGTGCGCTTCGCGCGCTAAACAATCATTGCGCATATCCAATGCAGCATCGTCGATAAGCGGATGAATTTCAGCTTCCGTCCTTGGTGGCGGGATCGCTGAAGAAATAGTCTTGCCATGACTTCGGTTCGTTCTTGATGACACCGACGCGGTGCATGAACTGCGCAAGGGCGAACGTGTTCTGAGGCGCGACCTTGAACTGAACCGCCGGGTCCTTGATGACCTTCACCAGCAGACCGCGGTCGATCTTCGCCTGATTGACACGCAAGTAAATGTCAGCGGCTTCTTCCGGATGTTGCGTGACGAAGCGCGCGGCGTCGGCGAGGCCATCGACGAAAGCGCGATACGTCTTCGGATTCGCGTTGCGGAATTTTTCGGTTGCGTAGAGCACGGTCGCCGAACTGGGGCCGCCGAGCACGTCGTATGAGTTCAACACGATATGCGCCTTGGGATTGCCCGCCAGTTCTTGCTGCTGGAACGGCGGATTACCGAAGTGCGCGTTGATTTCCGTGCCGCCCGCGATGATCGCCGCCGCCGCATCCGGATGCGGCACCGCTTGCGTGAGCTTGTCGAGGCGATCGTATTGCTTGTCGCCCCATTGCTTGGCGGCTGCATATTGCAGCACCCGCGATTGCACCGATACCCCTACCGCCGGCACCGCGATGCGGTCTTTTTCCGTGAAATCGGCGATGGTCTTCACGCGCGGATCGTTCGACACGAGGTAGTACGGCAGATTGCCGAGCGATGCAACGCCCTTCACGTTTTGCCGGCCATGCGTGCGATCCCAGATGGTCAGCAAAGGTCCGACGCCTGCAGCGGCGATATCGATGGAACCGGAAAGCAGCGCATCGTTGATGCTCGCGCCGCCCGAAAGCTTCGCCCAGTCGACCTTGATATCGATGCCCTGCTTCTTGCCTTCCTGCTCGATGAACTTCTGGTCGCGCGCCACATTGAGCAGCAGATACACCACGCCATATTGTTCGGCTATGCGCAACGTCCCTTCGGCATAGGCGTTGGACGCGCCTCCTCCGATCGACAGCGCCAGTGCGGCGGCGAGCGCGCGCCATGCGCCCTTCCCTTGTCGAGAATGCATCGAAAACCCCGTGTTTTATGGACTATTCGGTGTGATGTCAGAAAGGCGTGTCGCCTTCGATCGTCGTGCGATACAGCTTGCGGCGCTGATCGTCCGGCGTGCCCGCCGCGAGATGCATGACCGAGCGGTTGTCCCAGAACACCATGTCATGCTCGCGCCAGGCGTGACGATAGACGAAGGCAGGCTGCACGCTATGCGCGAAGATTTCATCGAGCAGCGCGCGGCTTTCATCCTCCGGCATGCCGATGATGCGCGTCGTGAAGTGCTCGCTGACGAAGAGCGCCTTGCGCCCGGTCTCGGGATGCGTGCGCACGATGGGTTGCACGACAGGCTTCACTTCGGCGATCTGTTCGGTAGTGAGATTCGGCCGCCACGGACTGCGCTTTTGCAGCTCCGCATATTTGGCGAGATACGTATGTTCTGCCGTGCGCCCCTCGACCGCTTGCCTCAGATGCGCGGGCAGCGTGTCCCACGCGAGATGCTGATTGGCGAAGAGCGTATCGCCGCCCGTCGCCGGCAATTCCTGGGCATGCAGCATCGAGCCGAGGCTCGGCTTCTCCTTGTATGAAAGGTCCGAATGCCAGAAATGGCCTGCATCGCCGAGGCCGATCGGCTTGCCGTTTTCGACGATGTTCGACACGATCAGCACTTCGGGATGCCCGCTCAGCGCGAACTGATGCAGCACGTGCTTCTGCAACGGACCGAAGCGCTTGCTGAATGCGACTTGCTGCTCAGGCGTGATGCGCTGGTCGCGAAACACGATCACGTGATGGTCCAGATGCGCGCGATGAATGCGTGTGAGATCCGCTTGCGAAAGCGGCCTTGCCAGATCGAGACCGATGACTTCCGCGCCTAGCGGTCCTTCGAACGGACGAATGGTAATGCCTTGATCGACGGCTTCTTCGGAAGCCTCGCGAGTCGGAGAGAGAGTCGTCACGGTTGCTTTCTAAACGGCGAATAGACGACCAATCTACGCCGCGCGCATCGCATGAGCAAACAACGATACGCGATTTCCTTATTCGCCGGCGCGCTAAAGACTTATTCACTCGTCGGCCGTATCGAAAGGCAATTCGACCTGCACCGGCGCGATGAACACACTCCCTTCTCCAGGCACGCTTAGCGCACTCATTCGCACGCCAAGCAAGCGCAGTCGTTTCTCTAGCGGAATGCGCTTGAGGCATTCCGTCGCCGCACGGCGAATTTCCGCGGCATCGGCGGTTGCGATGGGAATCGTCAGATCGCGCGTGACGGTGCGGAAGTCGTCGAAGCGCAGCTTGATGCCGACCGTGCGGCCCACGTAGCCCTTGCGCTGCAAATCTTCGGCGACGCGCTTGCACAGGTCGGTGAACTTGGCCGACAAGGTCGCGCGGTCGTGCTTCGGATGCAGGTCGCGCTCAAAGGTGGTTTCCCGACTCATCGACTTCGGCGTGGAACTGACCACGACAGGCCGATCGTCCTGTCCCTGAGCGATCCGCGCAAGCCACGCCGCGTACGTGGGGCCGAAATGCGTCTGAAGCAAGCCGGGATCAGCGGCGGCGATATCGCCCACGGTCAGCAGACCGAGCGCCGCGAGTTTTTCGTTCGCCTTCGGGCCGATGCCATTCACCTTGCGCGCAGCGAGCGGCCAGATGCGCGTAGGCAGGTCTTCCATCGTGAGGATGGTGAGGCCATCGGGCTTGTCGAGCTCCGAGCCGATCTTTGCAAGCAGCTTGTTCGGCGCGATGCAGATGGAGCACGTCAGTCCGGTCGCATCGAACACCGCATTCTTCATGCGCTTGCCGATATCGGCGGAATCTCCCGGAAGATCGCTTACGTCGATATAAATCTCGTCGATACCGCGATTCTCTATTTGCGTCGTAAAGCTCGCGATTGCCGCTTTGAACAGGCGCGAATAGTGACGATACGACTCAAAATCCGTTGGCAGCAGAATGGCGTCCGGCGCGAGTTGCGCCGCCTTCATCATGCCCATTGCGGAGAACACGCCGAAGTTTCGCGCCTCGTAAGTCGATGTGGTTACGACGCCGCGGCCCGCGTAATCGCGCAGCCGCGCGAAGCGGCGCGTGCCGTCCGGAAGCGTTTCCGGCATTGCATTGCGACCGCCGCCCACGACGACCGGCTGCCCGCGCAACTCCGGGTAGCGAAGCAACTCCACGGACGCAAAGAACGCGTCCATGTCGAGATGCGCAATGCGCTTGACCGGATCATGCGTAGCGTTCATCGACGGCGAGAAGACTCAAAGGCTGAAAGGCCGGACAGAAAATGGCCTACTGTACATTCATACAGTGATTTTCGCCAGTGCGTCGATTGGGCCTATTCCGGCGTGCGCTTTTCCGCGAGCGCGCGGCGGCAGTCGTCGAAGACCTGCCTCACGACGTCCGACTGATAGTTGAGGTCTTCGCTATCGAGGATTTCTTCGACGGCGTCGCGCGCCCAGTCGGCTTCGAGCATCGCGCAATGACGCGTCGCAAGATCGCGGGCAATGGCCGCAAGTTTCGCGACGGTCAGCCAGTCCGCGAACCGCTGATGCCGGTCGAGCCACTTATGAGCCGCCTGCACGTGGAATGACGCCGCCGGCCAGTCGCCATTCAGATAAAACGCGCCCAGGCTGCCGCACGTGAGCCAGCAAAGCAGTTCGACGCGATCGCGGGCACTAAGAGTACGAGGGACATCGTTCATGGCGGCAGTTCACGAAAGACGTTTCGACGAGAGGCGCTGAAGCACGCGCTTACGTTCCGTATTGAAACAAGATAGCACGTGATGGTGCGCCGCGGCAGTGCTCCGATAAAACGACATCGTGCGCTGACGAACGCTTTCGTCTGCCTCATTAACGGCTAATTCGTGAAGCCTAAGCCGCCTTGCATCGACGACTGCTTCCAGGCTCGCCTAGGAGGAGCGTCGTGTCCTTAGTGGCTCAAAGATAACGGAGTTCATCATGTTCCAACGCCTCTACAAGTCCCTCGGCGATTTCATGTGCAGTCGCCGCGACGCCGGGACAGACACCTATTTCGCTTCATCGATCGATATCGCGGAGTTGGAGCGCCGCATGCGTCATGTCGAGCAGGAAGCGCCCAGCTACACACTGCCTTTTTTTGCGGCTCAGTGAGATCGCGTGACGATGCGGCTTCCTTTTAACGCGCGCTATTTGGCGACGTCGCGGCCGCTTTGGCCGAGCATGACGGTCCAGCCAAGACCGCGCACGTTGCGAATGACGCCTGCGCCAAATTTCTTGCGCACGGAATGAATGAGCACGTCCACCGCGTTGCTCTCGACTTCCTTGCCCCAGCCGTAGAGACGATCTTCGAGCTGATCGCGCGAAAAGATGGTGCCGGGGCGTTCCATCAACGCGTGCATCAACGCGAATTCACGCGCCGACAACACGCCGGATGTCTCGCCGCAGGTCAGCGTTCGCTGGTCGAGATTGAGATTGATGGAATCGTCGCCCAGACGCGAGACTGCGTAGCCCGCTTTCCTGCGCAATACCGCACGAATTCGCGCGAGCAGTTCGGGCATGTCGAAGGGCTTGAGCAGATAGTCGTCCGCGCCGAGGTCGAGACCTTGCACGCGCGTGTCGAGATCGTCGCGTGCCGTGAGAATCAGCACAGGCGTTGCGTTGCCGGCCGTGCGCGCCTGTCGCAGCAATTCAATCCCGGTCATGCCCGGCAAGCCGAGATCGAGCAGCGCCACGGTGTACTCGGCGGCGTCCATCGCCTTGCGGCCCGCGTTGCCGTCGCGCACCCAGTCGACTGCGTAATCCGCGTCTTTCAACGCGCGCATCAGACTCGTGCCGATCTGCACGTCGTCTTCGATCAGAAGAATTCGCATGTTGCACCTTGCATGATGCAGTGGGCAAACGTCGAGGCGCGAGGCGATGCAAAAGCACGACCGGTCGTGGGCGCTCATCGCGGCGGGTGGCGAATGAATTGTAGTCGGCGCTCAGGCGCTTGCGGCATTGCTTTGCTTAGGCAAATCGCCGGCGCTTTCATCGACGGCAAAAGCGATTGCCGCGACAATGCCCGACCGCCCGTCGTCGCGATTGCGCAAAGTGACTTCGCCGCCGTAACGAAGCGCGATGGCCTTGACGATGGAAAGCCCCAGCCCGCTGCCCTCGACATCCGCATTCGCGCGGAAAAATCGGTCGAATACCCGCGGCAATAAATCCTCCACGATGCCCGGACCCGTGTCGACAACCTCGACCCACACCTTGCCTTCATCGCGACGCATGCGCACATCGATGGTCCCGCCATCGGGCGTATAGCGCACGGCATTGGACAAGAGATTCATCACCGCGATGCAAACATCCGCTTCGACTGCGCGCACGTAGGTACTCACCACTTCTTCCGCGCCCACATCGAGGCTGCGCTCAAACGCAATCGGCAGCACATCCGCGATGGCGTCCTTGATGACGGTAGAAAGATCCACGCGCGCCAATGCGTCGTCGTTCAAGGGCGCATCCGCGCGTGCGAGCCTCAACAGTTGCGCGATGAGACTGCCGCTGCGCGCAATGCCGCGCCTCAATTCGCGGAACCGCTCCTGATTGCCGGGTGCGATATGCGGCGCGAGATTGTCTGCCTGCAGCTGCAGCGCGGTAAGCGGCGTGCGCAATTCATGCGCGGCGTCCGCGATAAATTTGCGTTCGCTTTCGATCGACTTCGCGAGCCGCTCGATCATCGTATTGATGGACCGGATGAACGGCGCGATTTCGGCAGGCACGCCGACGGTCGGCAGCGGAGCGAGATGCCCCGCGTCGATGCCCCGCACTTCGCCGCCGAGGCGATTGAGTTCGCGTAACGAGCGCTGCACCACGAGCACGACGGCTATCCACATCAGCGGCAACAGCACGGCAATGGGCCACAGCGTTCGGGTGGCGTTCTCTTCCGCCAGCGCGCGGCGCACCGCCGAGCGCTGCGCGACCTGGATCGTCATGGTCGGTTCTGCACGCGTAAAGATGCGCCAGTCTTCGCCGTTGAAGGTGGCGTCGGAGAAACCCGGCTGCGCGTCGGGCGAGAAGCGTAGCGATGGATCCGTCGTGCGAAACGGCGCATCCCGACCCGGCTTCCAGAGCACGACGACGACATCGCGATCATCCTGCGATCCGCGCGCGGGATTCTTCGGAAGGCTTTCCGCAAAGCCGTCGCGCATGCGCGCGGCTACTTGTTCGAGGCGCAGATCGAGCAGCGCGTTGATGCCGGCCTTGCTCAGGTGATATGAACTCACGCCCTGCACGATGCCGATCGCGGTGACGAGCAAGCCGAGCGCGACGACCAATTGATTTCTTAGCGATTTGATCATGTCCTTGCACTGCGCGATTGAGTGGGTTCGTCGATCAATACACTAAAGCAGCGTTTCGCCCGCCGGGATACCATGACGCTTCCCTTAGCGGCGAATCTCGCGCAATGCCGCTGCATCTCGATCGACCGACACATGCCGCCGCCCAAGCAAACCACTCGCCCTCTCGTCATTGCCGCCGTCATGGCGTCGATGGCGATGGTCGCTATCGAAGCGACCATCGTCTCCACCGCCATGCCGCAGATCGCCACGCAACTCGGCGGACTCAATCTGTATAGCTGGGTGTTCTCGTCGTTTCTTCTCACACAGACGGCGCTGACTGTCGTCTTTGGCAAGCTGGCGGATCTTTATGGCCGCAAGCCCGCAATACTCGCCGGCATCGCCATTTTTCTGATCGGCTCGGTGCTCGCGGGCTTTGCATCGTCGATGCCCGCGATGATCGTCTTCCGTCTCATACAGGGCGTCGGTGCGGGCGCGATCCTGCCGGTCGCGCTCACCGTCGTCGGCGATCTCTATCCGGCGCGAGAGCGCGGCAAGGTGCAAGGTTATCTCGCCAGCGTCTGGGCCGTGTCCGCCGTGCTCGGTCCAATGGTCGGCGGGCTGCTCATTCGTCACTTCTCGTGGGCGTGGATCTTCTGGATCAACGTGCCGATCGGTCTGCTCGCAGCCTTGCTCTTCGTTATGTTCCTGCACGAAGCGCAACGCCACGAGCGTCCCGCCATCGATCTCGCGGGCGCATGTCTTTTCACGGCGGCCGTGGCTTCGCTGATGATGGCGCTTACCGATGCGGGCAGTGCAGATCATGCGCGTGTCGGCGTGGAAGTCGCGGTGTTCATCGTCGCCAGCGTGCTATTCGTGCTGCAGGAGCGACGCGCCGCCGATCCGATGATCTCGTTCGGCCTCTGGGCGCATCGCCCGATTGCAGCCGGTAATGCAGCGACCCTCCTCGCCGGCATGGCGTTGATGGGCCTCACCACGTTCCTGCCGATGTACGTGCAAGGCGTGATGCATCGCTCGCCGGTCGAGGCGGGCCTCACGCTGACGATGATGATGGTCGGATGGCCGAGTGGCGCGACGTTCACATCGCGCACGTTCACTCGCATCGGGCTGCGGCGTCTGCTTGTCGGCGGCACGGTGTTCATTCCGCTCGGCGCGATTCCGTTCGTCTTGCTGACGCCACAAGCGAGTCCGGTTCTGGCTGGTCTCGGCTCCGCAGTCATGGGCTTCGGCATGGGCGTGTTGAGCGTGTCGTGCCTGATCCTCATTCAGGAAATCGTCACGCTGTCGGAACGCGGCAGCGCGACTGCATCGAACCTGTTCGCGCGCAATCTCGGCAATACGCTCGGCGCCGCTATATTCGGCGCGGTGCAAAACTACGGGCTGACGCACGCGAGCGGCTTGCCGTCAGTCAGCGCGGATCAATTGAAGCAATTGCTGACGGCCGTGCCGGGCAGTTTCGCAACGAATACGGAGATTCGCCTTGCGCTGCATCACGCGCTCCATCTGACTTTCATGTCGATGTTGATCATTGCGATCGGCGCCGTGATATCGATGCTCTTAATGCCGGCCGTCGAAATCGGCCGTGCGCGCGAGACTGTCGAAACGGTCGGCGCTGAGGAAGGCAAGCGTGCGGAAAGACATATCGGCATCGACGCATGACATCACTCTGGCGCCGATGCCTCTTGAGCTTTCGACCGCTCAATCCTGCGCCTGAATGAGCGGGCTGTCCTGCTTGTCTTTCGACGCGGTTTCATCGTTATTGCGCTGTGGCGCGGCTTCATCGGCGGCAATGGTTTGCATGTTCATGCCCTGCTGCGACGCCGGCGCGCCGGTCGAGGGCTTGTAATGCGGTGCGGGACCATAGCCGCTTGCAAGCGCATAAGTCGCGGCAAGCGAAGCTGCAACAAAGACAACGCCACTGAGTTTGCTCGTCATGATCGTGCTCCTGAGGGTTTCGCAGATCCACTTCATCGGCCTCATTGCACGGGTTCAGCAAGCGACCTTCCGAAATGTGCACGCAGTCTACGTGCGTGCTTTCCCGTTGAAATCCCCACAGAAGCGTGGATAAGAATGGGCGGGCGGGCCTTGAATGAAGTCCTTTGCACGTTGCGGCGCCTTGAGGCCGAAGCACGCTAATGCAACGTTCTTAGAGGAAATACGAGCCGCGCGGATATAAGTCCTAAGGCGCCGCCGAGCAGCGTCTCCCACGCGCGCGCTGCGAGCAGCGGCACCGAATGCACGCCGCTCGCCGCAAGCGTCACGATGAGCGCAAACGCGAATGCGCCGCAAGCGATGTCATAGCGGTCCGGCAAGGCCATTGCATAGACGATCATTGCAAGCGCGGCCATCGTCCAGACGACGAGTGGAGCGTGCTCGGCGAGCGGCAAGCAGACGAGGCCAATGGGCACGCCGATCAACGTTCCATAGATGCGCCGCCGCACACGTTCTGTCGTGCCCACGGCCGATGTCGCGACCACATACACGCATGCAGTGATCGCCCATGCGGATTCCGTCAGCCCGAACGCAGCATTGAGCAGCACCACGGCAAGCGCGCCGCTTGCGGCTTGCAGGCCCATTGCGAAGGCAGGCGATATCACGCGTTCGCCGTAGGCCGTCTCCGAAGCGAGCGCCGGCAAGACAACGGGCCGCTCGGCCGGTCCACTAAGAAGGCGCGGCACGATAGCGGCGATCATCGCGATGAACAATGCAAGCGCGATGGCCCAGGCATCCGTAAGCGCCAGATTCATCGCGAAGGCCACGAGCTGGCCGATATAGATTTGCGATCCGATGCCCGCACCTGTTATGCCGAAGCGCTTGAAATAGCCCACGCAGAACGCGCCCGTCACCAGAATCCACTCCGCGCCGCCGCCCCCGGGATCGCGAAACAGCGCGACAAGTAACGCGAATGTCAGCGCACCGAGTGCGGCGGCTGCGCAAAGTATCGTCAGGTCGCGGCTCGATTTCGCGCGCGACGTTCGCGCTTCGGACACGCTTGCCCAAAGCGCGAACGTTGCCGCAAGCGTGCCGACCGATACGCTCGCCGGCACCTCGCGCGTGACGTCATGCAATGCGCCGATGGCCGCCGCGAGACCGTAGGCCGTCACGAGACGCAAGCCTTTGATGCGTCGATGCGTACCGGGGTCGATACCGTCGAGCCAGGTGCTCATAGCAGTGATAAGACGCACGCCCCGCAGTTGCCCGTCGTTCATTGCAATTCACCTCGGATAGGAACCGGCCTGCATCGCATTCTAGGCGGTCTTTTTGCGGGTCCTGCGTATGTTTCCGGTCGATGAAGAAGCGCGCGCACCCTGCGCCGCCGCTTGCACGATGCAGTCGGCGAGGCGCGTCGCCGCATCGTCGCGAAGGCGCCGCGTACGCTCGACGAGGCCGATCTCGCGATAGAACGTATCGTCGCCGAGATCGAGGGCAACCACGCCGCGCGGCCATGCGCCGATGCCTGCGGATTTCGGCGCCAACGCCACGCCCATTCCGCGCGCGACGAGCTGCGCAATCCCCTGCAGTTCGTCGACCTCGATTGCATCATGCACATCGATGCGCTTCTTGCGCAGAAACAGTTCCACCTGCCGCCCGCCGAACGAGCGACGGTCATAGCGAATGAACGACTGAGTTTCGATCAGCTCGCGCCAGGACTTCTTTTTATACGCACTCGGCGCGAGCAGGACAAATGGCTCCGCAACGAGCGTGCGCCATTGCAACTCGGACGGCAAAGAGAAAGGCGGACGAATGATCACGGCCATGTCCGTTTCGCCGGCATCGACCTGCGCGAGCAGATTGAGCGATACACCCGGCACGATGCGAATGCGCCATGCAGGCAACGTGCGACGGAACATGGCGATCGCATCGGGCAAGAGGACCGCATGCGCCGATGCGATCGCGCCCACGCCGAGCGTTCCTCCGCGTCCATCGTCGCCTTCGGGTTCTGCAAGCCGCGCGTAGAGCGCAATGAGTTCATCGGCAAGTTCAAGCGTTCGACGGCCCGCATTGTTGAGCGTGGCGGAACGGCCGGTGCGATCGAATAGCGCGAAGCCGAGATGCGCTTCCAGCCGCTGCATCTGCGCGCTGACCGCCGATTGAGTCAGACCGATATGCGCGCCCGCCCCCGCAAAGGTGCCGTGGCGCGCCACCGCGATGAAAGTCCTGAGTTCGCGCAGCATGTCCGATTGATCGATTTTCTTTGAGCTGACTCCCGGAATATATCGTTTTTCAGCACGATTTTTTATCAATAGAATCGGAGCCCTCTTTCTCCCAAGCCAGGACAAGGATCAATAACATGAGCACCCCGCAAGACGTCATGCCGCCGTTTCATCTCGCGTTTCCGGTTCATAGCCTCGCCGCCGCGCGCGAGTTCTATGGCGATCTGCTCGGCTGCCCCGAAGGACGCAGTTCGGATGATTGGGTCGATTTCAACTTCTATGGGCATCAGATCGTCGCGCATCTCGCGCCTGACGAAGTGGGACATCGCGCGACCAGCGCCGTCGATGGCGATGCCGTTCCGGTGCGCCATTTCGGCGTCGTGCTGTCGATTCCTCAGTGGGAAGCGCTTGCTGAAAAGCTGAAGGCTGCGGGTACGCGCTTCATCATCGAGCCCCATGTTCGCTTCAAGGGCGAAGTCGGCGAGCAGGCGACGATGTTCTTTCTCGACCCCTCGGGCAATGCTGTCGAGGTCAAGGCCTTTGCGAACATGGCATCGCTGTTTGCGAAATGAACGCTTGCGACGTTGCATGAACGCGCCAGGAAAAAGAACGGGACGCCTGGAAGCGTCCCGCTTTTTACATCAGCTGCGCCAAGGCTTACTGACCGGAGCCGCTCGCGCTGACCGGTGCGCCCGGGCCGCTAGGCGTTGCGGTGCCGCCAGGCGCGGTGGAAGGGCCGGTCTTCATCGATGACGAATGACTGCCGCTGTGCGACTTCTTCGAATGCGTCGACTTGTGCGAGCCGCCCCAGCCTTGCGTCGTGGTTTGCGCATTGTCGCCGGCTTGCAGGCCCGTAGCGGAACTCGGCGGGTTGTCCTGTGCGAATGCCGATGCACAGACGAGAGCGAATGCGCCAGCAGCGCACGAGAGAGCGATACGTTTCATGTCCAATGACTCCTGTTAGCGGTTGCAAATGCGATTCGTGCATTGTTCTGCATGCTGAGCCGCGCGCATGACACACGGCGGCTCGTCGCATTCCGGTCAGGAGCACGGGACGTGCCACGGTCTGACGAATCGATGACGGCTAAAAAGAAAACGCCTCGTGTGGTCTTGCCACGCGAGGCGTCGTCACATCATCGGCTGAAAAAACTTAGTGTCCGACTGGCCCCGTGGCCTTGAGATCGCCCGAGGTCTTTGCTTGCGGATGCGCCGCCTGCTTGATCAGCAGCGCCACCGCCGAAATGAGGCCCGCCACTGCAATCACAGCGAAAATGCCGCCGAACGTGAAGTGCAGGCGCGTCAGTTCCGCGACGAGGAACGATCCCGCGATACCGCCGAAGCGGCCGATGCCCAGCATCCATGCGACGCCCGTGCCGCGGCCTTGCGTCGGGTAGAACGCTGCAGCCAACGCGGGCATCGACGATTGCGCCGTGTTCATGAGCACGCCCGCAAGGAAGACGACCAGCACCAGCAAGCCGACATTGCCCGCCGCCTGTCCGATGCAATACACGCTCACTGCGGTCAACGCATAGCAGGCCGCGATGATGCGGTTCGCATTGAACTTGTCCATCAGCACGCCGAGCAACACCGCGCCCACGCCGCCGAGCGGAAACAATGCGGAGATCAGCGTCGCGCGTTGCGGGTTCAGACCGGATTCCTTGAGGAGAATCGGCATCCAGTTGATCGATGCATAGAAGATCACGAGGCCCATGAAATAGGCGAGCCAGAGCATGACCGAGCCGACGATATACGAACGCGACAGCACGACGCTCATGCCGCTTTGCCCTTGCACCGTCGGTGCGGCTTCGGTCATGAAGAACGAGCCGGCGTTGCGCGCATCCTGGGAAATGCGTGCAAGCGTCGCGCGGATTTTTTCGACGGGCCTGGCCTTCGCCACCATGTAACGCACCGATTCGGGCAGCGCGAGCAGCAACAGCACCGACAGCACCAGCGGAGCGACGCCGCCGAGGAACAGCACGCTGCGCCAGCCGAAGTGCGGGATCATCCATGCCGCGAGGAAGCCGCCGAAAGCCGCGCCCAAAGGAAAGCCGCAGAACATCAGATTGATGAGCGTGGCGCGCCTGTTGTCGGGGCAAAACTCACTCATCATCGTGACCGCGTTGGGCATTGCAGCGCCAAGGCCGAGGCCCGTGACGAAGCGCAGCACCGTGAGTTGCGTGATGTCCGCCGAATAGGCCGACGCAAAGCACGCGACGCCGAAGAGAATGACCGATGAAAGCAGCATCAGCCGGCGACCGAGCCGATCCGATAGCGGCCCGGAAAGCAGCGCGCCCGCTGCGAGGCCGAATAGCGCCGCGCTCAGCACCGGCGCGAGCGCGGGCCGGCTGATATGCCATTCCGTCACGAGCGACGGTGCGATAAAGCCGATCGCGGCCGTATCGAAGCCATCCAGGAGGACGATCACGAAGCACATCCCGAAGATGAGCCACTGAAACGGCGAGAACGGATGCTCGTTGATGAACGTCTGGACGTTCACGCTAGGACTTCTGCTCACTTCATTCCCTTTACGTAGAGAGGCAATAGATGTTCGCCAAGATGTTCGTTACGCGAACAGCGATTCACATAGCGAACTATGCGATTCGCGTGAGAGTACGCAACAACGAATGCATCCGCAACGCGGGGATACCCGGAAATGACAATGATCTTCAGCAGATGCGCGAGCCGGCGCGATAGGTCTCACGCGGCACGACGAGTCCTTGCGCCCGTGCGACGCGCACGAAATCCGCACGCAGGCCCATTGCAATGGCGCCGCGGTCGCGAAGCCCCGCTGCGTGCGCAGGCGCCCATGAAACAGCCGATACCGCGCGCGGCAGAGTCCAGCCCGCGTCATCGACGAGATCGAACACTGCGATGAGCAAGCTCGACGGCACGTAATCGGAAGACAGAATGTCGAGCAGCCCTTCGCGCGCGAGTTCCATCGCCGATACGTTGCCCGAGTGCGATCCGCCGCGCACGATATTCGGCGCACCCATGATCGTCGCGATGCCGTGAGCGCGTGCCGCGCGCGCCGCTTCGAGCGTCGTCGGGAATTCGGCGAGCGCGATGCCGTCGCGCACGGCTTCTTCGACGTGCTCGACGAGCGTATCGTCGTGGCTCGCGAGCGGTATGTTCAGCCGATTGCACCGCGCGACGATCTGCCTGCGATGCTCCGCTGCATAGCGCACCTGTTGTGCGGACCACTGCTCGAGCGCGGCTTGCGCGTGCGCGTCGCTCCACTTGCCATGACGCTCCTGAAACGCGCGCCACTTCTCGTGGTCCTGCCACTGACGCTGACCCGGTGTGTGGTCCATCACCGACGCGAGCCTGAAAAGCGGGTGCGCGCTGAGCGAATCGAATACTTCGACGACATCCGTCGTGCCGACTTCGCAGCGCAGGTGCAGCAGATGTTCCGCACGCAAGAGTCCGCTTTCGGCCAGCTTGCCGATGGCTTGCGCGCACTCGACCTGCACCGCGCGGCCGCGCAACGCGTCGTCGGGACGCGAGCCCACGCCGAGCGCATCGAATACGGTCGTAATGCCCGCCGACGCCACCTGCGCGTCATGCACGATGATGGCCGCTTCGTGATTCCATAGCACGCCGGGACGCGGCGCGAGATGCTTTTCGATGTTGTCCGTATGCAGTTCGACCAGCCCCGGCAGCAGATAGTCGCCGTTCCAGTCGATCGCATCGCGCGCCGCCGTGTTGCCCGTCGCAATGTCGGCGATACATCCGTCTTCGATGCGCATGACGCCCGTGAAAGCTTCATCGCGTGTGACGATCCGCGCGTTCCTGATCAGCATGTCCGTAGAGTTCCGTTGCGCTTGCATTGTTGTTCGGCGTGAGTGAATGGCGGCCGCCTGAGCATTACAATCGGACCAGCATAGTCAGGCGACGCATATGACAGTCACATCTGAATCGAATGATAAAGCGGCGGAGCGCATTGCACGCGTCGCGCTGTATTACTCGCCGCCTGCATCGTCGGCATGGTGGCGTGAAGGCTGCGAATGGCTCGGCCGAGATGCCGAAAGCGGGCGCGAGAATCCAGCGAGCAGCCACGCGTGGACGCATTCGCCGCGTCGCTATGGCTGGCACGCGACCATCGTGGCGCCGTTTCATCCGGCTGCGGGTGTTGCATGGGCGGACGTGCTTGCGGCTGCGCGTGCGTGGGCCAGCGAGGTTCGTGGCTTCGATATGCCGGTGCGCGTCGCGCAGATGAATGGCTTCATGGCGCTGCGCGCCGCGAACGACGAAGACGACGCACGCACGAGAGCCATTGCGGCCAGCGCGCTGCAAGCGTTTGCATCGTTGCGGGCGGAGCCCTCGGTCGAAAGCATCGAGCGGCGCATTCACACGGGCATGAGCGCTCGTCAGATTGCGCTGCTGCGGGAATGGGGCTATCCCTATGTGCTCGATGAATACCGCTTCCACATGACCCTCTCCGATTCCCTCGACGATACGAACGCGCGCGCGTCGATCGAGTCGCACTGGGCGCAGCGCATCGGGCAACTCGGGCCGCTTCCCGTTCGAGGCGCGGCGTTGTTCATCGAACGGGAACCGGGCGCGCCGTTCATGCTGTGGCAGCGCGTGCCCTTTAAGACCGCACAGGACGAAGCATGAGACAGCTCGACAGCGCAGGACTGATCTATGTGATGGGCCCATCGGGCGCGGGCAAGGACGCGTTGCTCGCATTTGCGCGCGAGCGCGTCGGTGCAAGCGCGATGTTCGCGCACCGCTATATCACGCGTGCTTTCGGCGATGGCGAGAATCACATCGCGCTGACCCACGATGAATTCGCATCGCGCGCGGAACACGGCCTCTTCGCGATGCATTGGGAAAGCCTCGGCTTGCGCTATGGCGTCGGCATCGAACTCGATGCGTGGCTCGCACGCGGGGTGCCGGTCGTCGTGAACGGCTCGCGACAGCATGCGCTTGCGGCACTTGCACGTTATCCCGATGCGCGCTTCGTTCATATCGATGCCGCCCCCGCCGGCTGGCGGCGCGGCTCGCGCGACGCGGACGTGAAGACGCGCGACAGATCGAAGCACGCCTTCTGCGCAAGCCCTCACTCGAGTTGCCTGCCGAGGCGCGCATCGTACGCATCGACAATTCGGGCCTGCTTGCGGAGGCCGGCTCTCGTTTCTTGGGCGTCGTCGAAGAAGCCGCACGGCAGCGCCCGGCACGGCATCTCACGCGCCGATAGAATGGGCGAATGCCCAAGCCACCCATGAACTCGCCGCGGCACGAGCACGCCTTGCCGCTTCATACGCCCAGTACCGCATCGCTCGCCACGGCGGCCGCCATCGCGATGATCGCCTGGCTCGCCATCGCAGCGCAGACGGATTTGAGCATCGCGCGTTCGCTCGGTCGCGGCCTGACCGTGATCGGCGGCCTCGCGCGCATGAGCAGCTATCTGACGAATCTGACCGTGCTGCTCACGGCACTGTGCTTCACATGCGTCGCGACGCGTGCGAATGCGCCCATCGCGCGCTTCTTTCGTCAGCCGCCCGTTGTGACTGCGGTCGTCGTGTATATCGTGTTCGTCGGCATCGCCTATAACACCCTGCTGCGTTTCTGGTGGACGCCGTCGGGGTATCGCGCGCTCGTGAACGAGACGCTGCATACGGTCGTGCCCTTGCTTGCCGCGCTTTACTGGTTCCTGTTCGTGCCGCGCTTCCATCTTTCATGGCGGCGATGCGCGCTGTGGCTCGTTTATCCGCTGTGTTATCTGTTCATCACACTATGGCGCGGCAGTTCGTCGGCGTTCTATCCGTACTGGTTCATCAACGTTGCAGAGCTGGGCTACGAACGCGTCTTCTTTAATGCGACGCTGCTTGTCGTCGCCTTCCTCGTGTTGATGAGCGTGTTTCTCGTCATCAATCACCGGCGTGAGGACTTGAGCGTGCCCGACCCGGAGGCGGAATCCGACGACATGGCCGACTCGGGCGCACAGCGATGATTTGCTCAGGCGTCTTTCGTATCGAACATCAGCAAGTCGACGCCGGCCTGTGCGAAATTCCCGAGGTCCGCAGCGGTCGCCTGGCCTTCGGGCGATGCAAGCGCGGACCGGATCGCATCGAGCGAATCGAATTCGAGCAGCGCGACGAGGTGATACGGCGATTCGCCTTGCGGCAACGCAATCGGCCCGTTACTCACCTGATAGCTTCTTAGCCCAGGCATTTTTTTAGCAAGCGGCGCGTGCGTCGACGTGTAATAGGCGTCGAAGGCTTCGTTGTCGGACGGGGTCTTGTACAGGGCTACGAGCTGGGCCATCGTTGTCTCCTCACGTTGATGTTCATTGCTTTTCCAACTGCAGATAAAGGCGTTGCACGTTCTGCGGCTGCGCTATCGCATAGAGCTTATAGCCGCTGAAATCCGGCGTCTGTATCGAATGCATTGCATCGGTGAGACCGACGCCGTCCTTATAGGCGCGCTTCACCGACGCATCCAGTTGACGCAGATAGACCCCTGTTTGCATGATGTCGTCGCCTCCGAGCGGAGGCCCGAATGCGGGCACGACAGTCCTGAGATCGAGCGCGCGTACATTCTCGAGTGCGCCGAGCCAGCCCGGAATCTGCTCGTTGCGCAGTTCAGGGATGCGTCCATTGGAGACGAGACTGCCCGCGAACAACACGCCCGTCTGCGTATCGAGCACCGCGAGATCGCCCGGCGTGCTTGCTGGGCCGAAATGCAGCAATTGCAGCTTGCGTCCGCCGCTTTCCATCTCCGTCGTGCCATCGATTGTGCGGTCGGGCACCGTCACGCGAGAGCCGGCCATCTCGTCTTCGCCAAGCGTCTTGCGCAAGTTCGCAAGACAGATGGCGCATCGCTCGCGAATCAATTGCGCCGTGCGAACGTGAGAGAGTATGGGCACGCCCCGGTCGCGAAACGCCGCCGCGCCGAACACGAACTCCGGCGCCTGATGCGTGATGATGACGAGCCTGACCGGCAAGGGCGTGACTTTGCGGATGGCTTCGATCATCGCGCGGCCATAGCGATACGACGGCCCGGTATCGATCACCGTTACGCCGTTCGTTCCCACGATGAAGCCGTTGTTTGCAACGACGCCATGATTCGCAGGCGCAACCGCATCGCCCGTACCGATGAACGCGTACACGCCCGGTGCAATGGCCACCGGCGCGGGCATGCCGGCCAGCGCGGCCATCGCCAGATGAGCGAACGCAAACAGCACCAGAGCAATCGCGGCCCTCATTTCATGGCCGACGTTTGAGGACCCGATTGCGCATCGATTGCGACGGCGCTCTCGAACGTCTTGTTTTTTGTATCCTCGATATGCGCCTTCAATTCGCCATTTCCTTCCGGCAGGAAATAGAAGCGGAAATTCGGGTTCTCGCTGATCGAGAAGTTGACGTTCGCGGTCATCACCGGCTTGCCGGCATACGTGATAGCCACCTTGCGTATGAAATAGGCGGTCGCGTAGTTTCGCGTGATCTGGTTCATCGCCATGCCGGTTCGATTAGGGTGCCGAACCATCACTTGCGCAAGCTCGGGCTTTCCGCCTGCGGGCTTGCCTTCGGCTTGAAGACGCACGGCGCCCGCTGCGCGTTCGGCGGCGTCGTCGTCTTTGTCGGCGGGGGCGGAGCAGCCACCCGATGCCTTCACGAAACGCACGGCGCTATAGAGATGGCCGTCGTTGGTTTCGGCTATCGCGCGCATGAACGTGTAGTCTTCGACGCGAACACGCGTTTCGATGCTCGCGAGACCCGACTCGGGCGTGAATTCGAACGAGCCCGCATACGGCTCCGGATTCTCGTCGATGAAGAGATAGACCTTGCTGATGTAACGCGCCGGTGTCTGCGGGAACTGCGCGTTGATCGCAATGGGCACGACAGCCGCGTCTGCTGCGCGCGCCGGTGCATCCAGCTTGATGACCGCGTCGCCACGCGAATCGATCGTGCGGCCCTTGAAGGCGCCCTCCCTGAAGTCGAGCCAGCGCGCGACCTTGTCGGGATCGTCGTCGGGCGATGCAGCTTGCGATACGCACGGCGCGAGCGATGCCAGCAAAGCCGTGGACACTGCGATGCGCTTCATCATGATGTCCTCCTGTGCCGCTACTTCTCCCACTCGAGCTCCGCATAGGCCGCCGTCACGTTGCGGCGATGATAGACCTCGTACAGCAGCCACTTGTCGCGCTGATCGACGCCTACCGTGTCCACGGCCTGCTGAATGGTGTTGCCTCGTTTAATGGCAGCGCGCACATCGCGCGCCAGTTCCGCGAGGTACTGCTCTTGCGCTTCGATGGACTCGGGCCACGGCGCATCCAGCGGACCATGTCCCGGCACCACATGGCGCGGATTCATCTGCTTAATGCGGGCGATATCGTCGAGCCAGCCGGTGACGCTGCCATCCACCACCGGTATGCATCGGACGAAAAGCAGATCGCCGAGCCATAGCGTTCCGCTCCTCTCATCGTATACCGTGATGTCGTTGTTGGTATGCGCTGTTTTCCATGTTTGCAGCGTCAACGTGCGGTCGCCGAGATCGAGCGTGATGCCGGTATCGACCGTCAGCGTCGGCGCGATGATCTCGCTGCCGTCGGCCGCCGCCCCGAGTTCGCGCTTTAGCGCACGGAGATAATTGTCCGCGCGCGCCGCCTCTGCTTGCGCGAGCTTTGCGCTGCCGACGAATTGCGGATGATCGTCTTTGAACGCCGCATTGCCGAAGATGTGGTCCGGATGCATGTGCGTATTGATGACATAGCAAACGGGCAGCGGCGTGACCGCGCGAATCGCGGCGCGAAGCTGGCGGCCTTCGGCAAGCGTGCCGCCCGTGTCCACCACCGCGACACAACGTGCACCGACGATGAATCCCACGTTGGCGATATCGCCGCCATTAGCGGGGGTCGCCACATCGTCGTCACCGCGATGCACATAATTCCCCGGTGCGATCGGCTGCACCGCGAATGGCGGAGCGGCATACGTCTTCATCGACATGCATAGCGCGAACAAAACAAGGGCGCGCACTGTCGGCGATACGGTCATCGAATGCTTTCCGCATCGGCAAGACGCTTTGGACGCATAAGGCCGAACTCCGCATACTCGCGCTCGAGAAACGACTCCGCATGTTCGAGCAGGAAACGTCGAAACGCGAGACACGTCGGCGACAATTGCTTCGAACGCGAATGCACGAGTTGCCATGTTCTCTCGACCGGCGTGCCGTTCACATCGAGCACCGCAATTTCGCCCGTGCGCAGTTCGAGCGCCAGCGTGTGCAGCGAAATCAGGCTCACGCCCATGCCCGCCATGACAGCCTGTTTGATGGTCTCGTTGCTTCCGAGCGTCACGCTGCGCGTCGGCACGAACAGATTCTGCCGAAACACATGCTCGGCAACGGCGCGCGTGCCGGACCCCGGTTCGCGCAGCAGAAAGGTATCGCTGGCGAGTTCCTGCAGGTCGAAGCGTCGCGCATGCCGCAACGGATGCGAGAGCGGCGCGACGATTACATGCGGATGCCATGCAAGCGGCTCCGCCGTCGTCCCGAGTTCGGGCGGCGGCCGCCCCATGATGGCAAGATCGGTCGCGTTGTCTTGCAGAAGCCTGAGCAATGTCTCACGGTTGCCGACCGAAAAATGCACATCGACATTCGGGTATTCCCGTGAATAGAGCGCGAGCAGCTTCGGCGCGAAATACGTAGCCGAACTGACGATGCTCACCGCGATCGATCCGCTATCGGCTTGCCTGAGCGACATCATCGCGTCATCCGCGTCCTTGATTTCACCGAGGATGCGGCTCGCATGATGCTGCAGCCTCTCGCCCGATTCGGTCAGCGCGAGCCTGCGCGCAACGCGCTCGAATAACGGCAAGCCCACGACGTCCTCGAGTTGCTTGATCTGCATCGATACGGCCGGCTGCGTCAGATGCAGTTCTTCGGCGGCACGCGCGAAGCTCGGGCAGCGCGTCGTGATCACGAAGATCTGAAGCTGACGCAGCGTGAGGGAACGGACGAAGTTCATGCGCGGGTCGCTGCATCGAACCGGTCAGCGGCTCGCGCGCGGCGCGTTTCCCGTCTTGACGGGCGCACCTGCAGGCGGCGGAGAGATGTTCTTGAGCGCACCCTGAAACGCGATGGTCTCCTTCTGCAACGGATGCGCGAAATCGTTGCCCGCGCCGGGCACTTCCGTTCGAATGAGAACCACGCTGCCGGGCACGTCATCCGAAACGACGAACGTGTAGCGCTTGCCGATGTATTGCGCAAAGCGGTCAGCATTCGGATCGTTGAGGTAAGGCTGAATCACGATCTGCCGCGCGTTCACGTTCTTGCCGTTCTTGAGGCCGAGCGTCTCGCCGGAGACTGGCATGATCGCGGGGCCAGCGGCGAGCGCGAGGCGTACGCGCTGCTGAAAATAGCGCTTCTGTCCGCCCGTCAATTGCTGCATCTCCGCGATGTCGTGCTCGAGAAAATAGATGATGACCGGATTGCATGGCAGGCCGCCCGGCACGTTGACATTGCCCGTGCGATCCGTCAGCCGCGCATCGTTCTTTGCATTGCCGGGGCTCATCACGAGCACGCGCACCGTGTCGCTGACCTTCGCAGGCGGACCGGAATAGTCGACGGCGTAATCGAGCTCCGTCATCGCATCGACGCCGGTCATATGCGGCTGCATGAAAAGCATGCGCTCGGCCGGCGCGATATCGGGACTTGGCGCGGACGCGGGCGGCGCATCGGCGGCGAGTGCATTCGTCGCCGCACCGGCAGCCACGGCCCACGCCGCGAGCAGCGCGCGAAGTGTTGCATGCGCGCCCTTCATTGCACTTGTGCCGGTTGCATCGGCTGCAGCGGCAGCAAGGGGACCTGGTAGCCCGTCAGTATCTGATCGATCTTCGGTTGATTGGAAGCGATCCAGTTATCGACCTTATCGCGCCAGGCTTTTTCGCCATAGCGCACGCCCATTGAAATTTCGAAATCGAAACGAATGCCCGGCTGCGGCGGAAAGGCCACGAGCCGCACCTTGTTGTCCGAGCGATTCACGAAATAGCCTGCGATGGGGCCCCAGACGAAGGCGGCATCGACATTGCCGCGAGTGAGATCGCGCTCGATCATCTCGCCGGGAAAAGCCTCGGGATCGCCGCTTTGCCCCTGATACGACACAGCCTGATCGATGAGGTTATTTCTTAGCAGCCAGTCCACTGCCGGGCTCTTGACGAATATCCCGAGCTTCATTTTCCTGAGTTGATCGGGCGGCAAGTTGACGAGGTCCGCGGGCGTCTTGATGCTTTCGTACTCGGGCCGGTTCGGAAGCACCATCGCGTAGGTGGAATGGAGATAGGGCCGCGTCGTCGCGGTAAGCTCATAGCCCTTGGGCACGCCGATGATCAGATCGCACTTGAAGCGTTCCGTATCGGGCACCTTCTGGCGCAGCGTATTGCGCACGAAACCCATGCGTTGCGGAAAGTACGTGTATTCGAGCTTGTAGCCGAAGTCACTCGCCATCTGGCTCGCGATCTTGTTCTCGTAGCCCTCGCCCTTGTCATTCGAGAGCGGCATGTTGTTGGGATCGGCGCATACGCGCAAGACACCATCGGCGCCGTCGTTGTTCGGCAGATCGGGCGGCGGAGCGCCCGCGCCCTGTGCAAGCGCGGCATGTGCGGCAAGCGCCGCAAAACATGCGGTCACTAACCGCAACGATCGGAACAATGCGCCGCTGGCATGACGGTGATGCATGAAGCCTCCGGGAGTGAACGCGGTCATCGAACGTCGACGTGCTTACTTCGCATCTATCGCATGCAAGTCGCCCGGATTGATCTTGCCGTCTGAACGTCCCTTCAGATACGCGTACAGGTTCTCCCAATTCTTTTGCATCATCTGGCTTGCGCTGAAGTCGGGCATACCCTTATCCACGCGCCCGCCGAATACGGTTCGATGAAATTCATTCTTGTCGAGCGTCTTCAATGCATCGACCAGTGAGGGGCCGACCATGCCTTCCTGCTTTGCGCCGTGACAGCGTTCGCATGCAAGCGCGCGCCATGTACGCCAGCCTTGCAGCGTATCGTTGTCGACCTTGTTGCCGTCGACGACCTTGTACGCCACCGGCTTCACCTGCCCCGGATCGGTCTCGGCAGACGAAACGGACGACGCAGCGAGCGCCATCGAAAGCAACAAAAGTGATCGGCCTTTCATGCGCTTGTCTCCTTGAATATGATTTGTGCGCGGCGGCGCGTCTTGCCGCCGCGCTTTACCACTCTTGCGCTTCCTACGTGGCCTCAGCCTCCGGGGATGGCGAACACGAACAGCGTGCCGCCGAGCGCCGTGTACTTGGCCAGTTCCTTATAGCCGCCGACCGCGCCGAGGCCTTCGGTCGACTTCTCGAGACCTGCCGCCATGCCGATGCCGGCCCAGCCGCCAATGCCCGAATACACGCCGACGTATTGCTTGCCCTGGTACTGGTAGGTGAACACGTTGCCGATGATCCCCGACGGCGTCTTGAACTTCCACAGCTCCTTGCCGTCCTTGATGCGAACCGCCTTGATGTAGCCTTCGAGCGTGCCGTAGAACACGATGCCGCCTGCCGTTGCGAGCGCACCGGACCACACCGAGAACCGTTCCGGCTTGGACCAGGTGATCTTGCCCTT
The DNA here is from genome assembly GCF_031450825.1 of Caballeronia sp. LZ019. NCBI lineage: Bacteria > Pseudomonadati > Pseudomonadota > Betaproteobacteria > Burkholderiales > Burkholderiaceae > Caballeronia > Caballeronia sp. LZ019. The sequence continues at coordinate 28,775 of NZ_JARTVZ010000002.1, forward strand.
GGCCGCGTCCCACGCGATGAAGTTGCCCATCGAACCGTTTTCGTTCGGGCCGGGATACATCGAAAGCGTTGCGCCGACGAACGGCTGACCCGACACGTAATCGACCTGGAACGGCTCGTAATCCATGCAGACGTGGTTGGTCGGCACGAGGAAGAGGCTCGTGTTCGGATCGAATGCGGCGGGCTGCTGGTCCTTTGAACCGAGGGCTGCGGGACAGATGCCTTTCACGTTGACATCGGGACCGGCCTTTTGGGTCGAGTAGGTTGCATTGCGAATCGGCAGACCGCTTTTCAGATCGACGCTGTCGGCCCAGTTCACTGCGGGGTCGTACTTCTGCGCGACGAGCAGTTCACCGCTTTCCCGATTCAACGTATAGCCGAAGCCATTGCGATCGAAGTGAACGATGGCGGGCACCTTCTTGCCGCCGATGTTCAGGTCCGACAGGATCATTTCGTTGACGCCGTCATAGTCCCATTCGTCGTGCGGCGTCATTTGATAAACCCACTTCGCCTTGCCCGTGTTCAGGTCGCGAGCGAAGATCGACATGGACCACTTGTTGTCGCCGGGGCGCTGAGTCGGATTCCAGGTGCCCGGATTGCCGGTGCCGTAGTAGACAAGGTTGAGTTTCGGGTCCCATGCATACCAGCCCCACGTGGTGCCGCCGCCGTATTTCCACTGATCTCCTTGCCAGCTTTTGAGCGAAGAGTCCGCTCCGACCGGCGTCATCTTTCCGTCGGACCAGGTCATGGTTTGCTGGGGGTCGAGCAGCATTTCATCGTCTGGACCGGTGCTATAGGCTTTCCAGACTTCCTTGCCGTCCTTGATGTTGTATGCGATGAGCCGGCCGCGCACGCCGAACTCGCCGCCGGAGATGCCGGTCAGGACCTTGTCGCCGAATACGTGTGGTGCGTTCGTATTGGTTTCGCCTTTCTTGGCGTCACCGTTCTGAGCGGTCCATACGACGTCGCCGGTCTTTGCGTCGAGTGCGACGAGTTTGGTGTCGGCCTGCTGGAGGAAGATCTTGCCGTCGCCATAGGCGAGACCGCGGTTGACGGTATCGCAACACATCACCGAGATGACCTGCTGATCCTGCTTGGGCTGGTATTGCCAGATGAAGGTCTGGTCTTTCAGGTTGATGGCGATGACCTTGTTCGGGAACGGCGAGTGAATATACATCGTTTCGCCGATGACGAGCGGTGAGCCTTCGTGACCGCGCAGCACGCCGGTGGACATGGTCCAGGCGACCTGTAGTTTGCCGACGTTGCTTTCGTTGATCTGCTTGAGCGTGCTGTAGCGGTGATTCGAGTAATCGCCCGCTTGCGCCGCCCAATTCGAGGGATTCTTGATGAGGCTGTCGAGTTGCGGATCGGCCTGGGCCACATAGGAATTCAGGCTTGCCGTCGCGACCACCGCCAGTCCAAGAACCAGGGTGCGTAAGTTCATGTCTCCTCCAGAATGATGATGCCTCCGACCCAGGGATGACCACGCTACCGGCTTGCATCGTGCGCGCCTTCTGGATGCAGGTAACGCGTTGCGCTTTGCCCGATTCATTGCCGGACGCTTGCGTATCGGGGCCGTTTGCATATTCCATGCCGGTCTGTTGCGGTCTCGGTGTTACCGAGTCGTAGTTGTTTTATGCGCGTGCACGCGGGTCACGGTGAGACATACTGTGTCAAATACGCGAATTTCTTTGCTTTGTTCTGTGCTGGGCGCCTTTGTGTTCTTGACGCGTTGCAGCAGGGTTTTCTTTGCCTTCGCCTGCGGCGCGCGTGCATACTGGACGCGTATGTTTCTCCTGCTTAGCGAGGCATCGCCATGACTTCAGCCGAGAAGGTCTATTCCGACGATGAAGTGCAAGAGCGGCTCACCGGACCGCTTTCTCACTGGTATTTCGAGGATGGATGGCTTAGACGCAAGTTCAGAACCGAAGGGTGGAAAGGCACGCTCATGGTCGTGAATACCGTCGGGCATCTCGCGGAAGCAGCCTGGCATCATCCGGATCTGACCGTGTCCTATGCATTTGTTGTCGTTAAGCTCAAGACTCATTCTGCTAAAGGGATCACCGATAAGGATTTTGCACTTGCTGCCAAGATCGAGGAGGTCGTGCAGTGGCAGCCGGCGCGGGACGGCGGGCCGCTCGAAGGGACTCCCTCCGGGGATCAGCGGTTTCGTTATATCAAGTACGATTAAGGTCTCTTTCGGTGAGCTTGTATTCGTGTCGGTCTATTGGCGCGCCCCTCCCCGGGGCGGGGGTCACTTTCTTTGCTGTCGACCAGAGTTGGCGCTTTAGCGCCTTACTCTGGTCCCATGCAAAGAAAGTAACCAAAGAAAGCAACTTTTCTTTCGAACCGCACAATGCACTAACTTGCGTGGCCACTTCGTAGAACACCGGTGGCTCTCAGCTTGACAAAGCCCTGAATCACCTTCCACGCCCACTGACTACTCACGTCCTCCGAGCCCCTTGGCTCGACAACACCACCAGTCTGCAAAGGCTCACGGCGCCACCCTGGCAAACAAGGTGAACGAGTTCTCTGCATCATCAACTTTCAGCGCCTTGCGAACTCATCGCAGCGTTCGAGTTTGCCTCCGTTCCCGTTTTTGCTTTTGTCTCCGTCTCGGCCTCGCCCTTGGCCGTGGCCTTGACCTTGACCTTGGCTTTAGCCTTGGCTTTGGCTTCTAGTTGAGTGTCGATGATGCGTAGCGTGTGGCGTTCGTTTGGTGCTCACGAGCCAAGGGACTCGGAGGACGCAAGTAGTCAGTGGGCGTGGAAGGTGATTCAAGGCTTTGTCAAGCTGAGTGCCACCGGTGTTCTACGAAGTGATCACCCGAGTCAGTGCATCGAAGCGCAACGCAAAAGAAACCAACCGCACCGCAGAAAAATTGGTACATCTCTTGCCTAAACCCCAAACCCTCGACCCCGGCGCCAGTAAAAGAACCCCGACCGAATCTGTGGAACTCAAAAACCCTCGCCTATCGCCGCGCCGTGCGATCACGGTCTCATCCTCGGCCCGGCTGCACTTGGGCTTCATCGATCCAAACGGATCGTTGGGGCGTTCGTTCGGCAGCGTCGGCCTGACCATCGAAGGCCACGATACGAGGATCACCGCAAAGCCATCGCAGCAAGCAACCCGAATACAAGGTACAACAACCCAAGCCCAGCACGACCGCATCAGGGAACACGTCGAACAACTGAAGGCAGCGCTGAACGAATCGCGCCACGTCGACATAGAAGTCCACGAAACACCGCGTCCCCACACCGGCCTGGGCTCCGGCACGCAGCTCGCGCTCGCAGTAGGAACAGCCTTCGCCCGCATTACGGGCCATCACGTCGATACGGCCGAAATCGCACGCATCCTGCACCGTGGCGCGCGCTCCGGCATCGGCATTCACGGCTTCGATCACGGCGGACTCATCGTCGACGGCGGACGCAACAACGCCTCGACACTACCGCCCCTCATCGCACGGCAATCGTTCCCCGATGCATGGCGCATCCTGCTCATCGACGACACGTCGCGCGAAGGACTCCACGGCGACGCGGAAAAACGCGGGCTCGCCGCACTCGCGCCCTTTCCCGCAGCGCTCGCCGCACACCTCTCGCATCTCGTGCTGATGCAAATCCTGCCCGCCGTAGCGGAAAGCGATTTCGATACCTTCGCCAGCGCCATCACGATCATGCAGCAGACCATCGGCGAATACTTCGCGCCCGTGCAAGGCGGCCTCTTCGCCAGCCCCGCCGTCGCGCACGCACTCGAAGCCGTCGCCGCCGAACAGAAAGCCGGTATCGGCCAGACGTCATGGGGACCAGTCGGCTTCGCGTTTCTTGCAAGCGCCGAAGACGCCGAACGCGCCCTCGTGACGGCGCGACAGGCTGCGCGCAACGCACCGCTCGCGTGCTCCATCACGACCGCCCGCAATCGCGGTGCAACATGGCGCGCCGCCGACCATCGACACCGCGGCGCCGATGCCGCCTGACCGCGACGCACACGCACTCCCCCCATCGATACGAGTCCATGACCATGCCCGAAGCCACCGAAAGACCCTACGTCCTGCACATGTTCACGAGCACGCCGCAGATGAGTCCGTTCGATGTCAACATGGCGGCCGATGCCGGCTATCAGATCGTCGTGCCATATTGCAACGTCGATATCGACAGCGTCGTGCAACTCACCCAGGACGCCATCTTCTCGCGTGGACCGAAGGGCGTATCGCGCACTGGCATCTTCCTCGGCGGACGCGATGTCATGCTCGCCGCCGACATGCTCGAACGCGCGCGCAACGCCATGGTGCCGCCGTTCGAAGTCTCCGTCTTCGCCGATCCGAGCGGCGCCTATACGACAGCCGCCGCGCTCGTCGCACTCGCGGAGAAGCATCTCAAGGCCGTGCATAACGTCGGATTCGACGGCAAGCGCCTGCTGATACTCGGCGGCACCGGCGCGGTCGGGCGCGTGGCCGCGGCGATGGCCGCATCGCTCGGCGCGGATGTCGCGGTCGCAAGCCATTCAAGCCAGTCACGCGCGACGCAAGTCAGTGACGAGATCAACCGGCGCTTCGACATCGCCACATCGGGTGTCGCCACGGGGACGCCCGAGCACCTGCACCGCGAACTTGCGCGCGCGGAGATCGTCTTTGCAACAGCCGTAGCCGGCGTGCAAGTGATGACCGCCGCCGATCTGGCCCATGCGAAACACCTGCTGATCGCCGCCGATGTCAACGCCGTGCCGCCCGAAGGCATCGCCGGCGTTCATGTGATGGACGACGGCAAGCCGCTCGCAGGCGCGGCGCGTGCGGATGCGATCGGCATCGGCGCGCTCGCGATCGGCAACGTGAAGTACCAGGCGGAGCATCGGCTCTTCTTGCGCATGCGAACCGGTGGAAAGCCGGTCTATCTGGGCTTTCCCGAAGCGTTCGACGAAGCGCGCGTCATCGTCGCGGGACAGGACGCGTGATGGCCTCGCGTGCGCCACGCGTTGCGGTGGCGGGTCTGTCCGCGCGCCTGCTCGCACAATCGGCCGAGCGTGCGGGACTCGACGTGGTCGCGCTCGATATCTTCGGCGATCGCGACACGCGCGCGCACGCCGACATGTGGCTCGATATCGGCGGCGACGGCTTGTCGATCGATCGCACGCGCCTCTACGACGCGCTCGAATGCGCCGCACGCCTGCCGCGCATGCTCGGCCTCATCGTGACGAGCGGACTCGAACCGCTCGCGATGGAACTGAGCCGCGCGCCGCGTGTGCCGCGCTTCATCGGCAATGGCGCGCAGGCGCAGACCGTGCGCGATCCGCGGCGCTTCTTCGCGCTGTTGAATGAAGCGCACGTTCCGCATCCGGAAGTGCGCTTCACACCGCCGGAAGATGCGCGCGGATGGCTCGTCAAACGTTCGGATGGCTGCGGCGGGACGCATATCGCGTGGGCGGAGCACGTCGATCATCTTCACGCCGACGCCTATTTTCAGCGCTTTTCGCGTGGCCGTTCCATGTCGGCGCTCTTCGTCGCCGCGCACCGCGAAGCGACGGTGATCGGCTTCGCGGAGCAACTTACGGTCGCGGCGGGCAACCTGCCGTTCGTGCATGCGGGATCGCTCGGGCCCATCATGTTGCCGCGCGATATCGCCGAACGCATCGTTCAGGCAATCGAAACCATCGTTTGGAAAACGGACCTCACGGGACTGAACAGCATCGACTTTCTGCTCGACGACGATACGTTCCAGGTGCTCGAAATCAACACGCGCCCTTCATCGACGATGGCGCTGTATGAAACCGCATGGCCCGATGCGTGGCCGCGCGGCCTGATCGGCGCGCACGTCGAGGCGTGTCTCGACGGCGACTTGCCGCATACGGCCACATGGAAGCATCCCCCGCCGATGATCGCGGGACAACGCGTGGTCTTCGCGTCGCACGGCTTCACCGTATCGACCGCTTTCAGCGACGCCTGTTTCGCCGATTCCGCGTGTCACGACGTACCATCGCCGGGCGCGCGCATCGAGGCGGGCATGCCGGTCTGCACCATCACCGCGACGGCATCCACGCTCGATGCCTTGCGCATCGAACTGGATCGTCAACGTGCGCGTCTTCTGCAACGCATCAATGCCAACTAGCTCATGACCTCGACATCCGCACTCAGCGTCAACGCACTCAGCGAGCCGCTCGTCAAACAGCTCATCGATCATGCGGAACGCCTTCAGGTAGGCATCACTCGCACGCCGGCCGGGACCGTCATCGTGGATGCCGGCGTGAACGCGGCAGGCAGCGTCGAAGCAGGCCTCCTGATCGCGCGCATCTGCATGGGCGGACTGGGAGACGTGACGCAGCGCATCGCCCTCGATGCGGCGCCGCTCTGGCCCAGCTTCATCGAAGTGCACGCGTCGAATCCGGTGCTCGCTTGCCTCGCGAGTCAATACGCGGGCTGGAGCCTTTCAGCGACGAAGGAGCAAACGGGCGGCAAGAAGTTCTTCTCGCTGGGCTCCGGTCCCGCGCGCGCGCTCGCGTGCAAGGAGCCGCTATTCGATGAGCTCGGCTATCGCGATCGTCACGATCGCGGCGCGCTCGTCATGGAAGTGGATCGCGTGCCGCCGCAAGTGGTCATCGACAAGGTGCTCAACGATTGCGGACTCGCACCGGCGAACCTCGTCGTCGCGGTGACACCGACGCAATCTGTCGCGGGGACGGTGCAGGTCGTTGCACGCGTCGTCGAAGTTGCGTTGCACAAGACGCATGTGCTCGGCGTCGATCTGAAGGAGATCGTCGCAGCGAGCGGCAATGCGCCCTTGCCGCCGCCCGCGCCCGATGGCGCGCAGGCAATGGGCCGCACCAACGACGCGATTCTCTACGGCGGCCGCGTGCATCTCACCGTGAAGCGCGATGCGGTTGCGAAGAAGCTCGCGGCCGAGTTGCCATCGTCGAATGCGCGCGACTATGGCGAGCCGTTCGCGGAAATCTTCAAGTCCTTCAACTACGACTTCTATCAGATCGATGCGGCGCTCTTTGCGCCTGCCGAAGCGTGGGTCTCCAGCCTCGAAAGCGGCGCGACGTATCACGGCGGCAAGTTGAACAAGGCGCTGCTCGACGCGCAATGGCAGGCACGATGACACGCATCGCGATCATGACCGACGAGAGGGGCTGGCACACGAGCCGTCTCAGACAAGCGTTCCGCGCGCGCGGCGTGGACGCGCGTTGCGTCGATCTCGCGGATTGCCGCATCGACACGACATGGAAACCGCATGGTCTCGCCATTCCCGGCTTCGGCCGCACGCTGCCGGATGCGGTCTTCGTGCGCGGCATCGCGGGCGGCACGTTCGAGCAGGTCACGCTGCGGCTCGGCGTCCTGCATGCGCTGCGTGAATGCGGCGTACCGGTCTATAACGATGCGCGCGCCATCGAACGCAGCGTCGACAAGTCGATGACGAGCTTTCTGCTGAACCGCTATGGCGTGCCGATGCCCGCGACGTGGGCCGGTGAATCGACCGCATTCGCGCAGCGTGTGCTGATGCGCGAACGTGCGGCGGGCCGCAAGGTCGTGATGAAGCCGCTGTTCGGATCGCAAGGCAAGGGCCTTCAGTTACTCGGCGACGACGCCTGCGAACCGCTGCCGTCGCTCCGGGCGTTCAACGAAGTGGCTTATCTTCAGCGTTATGTCGATGGCGGCGCATCGGGCTTCGACGGCTTCGACTGGCGCGTGCTCGTGATCGGCACGCGGGCGGTCGCGGCGATGAAGCGCGTCGGCGGCGACGGCTGGATTCACAACTTCGCGCGCGGGGCGAAGTGTGAGGCCGCCGAACTCACGCCTTCGCTTGCCGATATCGCGGTGCGCGCAAGCACGGCGCTGGGGCTCGATTATGCGGGCGTCGATCTGATTGCTTCCGCGGCATCCGGCGACAGGCCGCTCGTGCTCGAAGTGAACGGCGTGGCGGCGTGGCGCGGGCTGCAATCGGTGACGTCGTTCGATATCGCGACGCTGCTCGCCGATGACCTGCTCGACGGCAAGCTCGCCGCATCGCAACGGGCGCTGACCGCGCTGACCCTTGCGAGCGGCCATGAACGCGCCTGAGTCATCGGGAGAACGACGCGCACGTGCAGCATTCTTGCAGGCATGCCGGCTCGATGTCGAGACGGCGAAACCGGGCAACGTGAGCATCGCGAGCGCGGGACACGGCATGACGTCGGCGCAATTCATCATCAGCGCAGGCACGGCCGCAGCCGGCCTGTTCACGCCGGGCGCAAGCGTCGGCGCGCGCATTCTCGATGCCGTGCGCCGCACCTTCGATGCGGTCGCCTGCAATACGAATCTCGGCATCGTGCTGCTTGCCGCGCCGCTGTGCGCCGCGCTCGAACGCCTGCCGTGCGATGCGGACATCGGCACCGGCCAATGGCGCGCACAGACGGAGCATGTGCTTGCATCGCTCGATATCGACGATGCGCGGCTCGCCTATCGCGCGATCGCCATCGCGAATCCAGGCGGTCTCGGCGACGCGCCCGAGCAATCGGTGCATGAAGCGCCGACCATCGATCTGCGCACAGCGATGTCCCTTGCCGCGGATCGCGACAGCATCGCGAGACAGTACGCCAACGGCTTCGCGGACGTCTTCGATGCAGCGCAACGGGCGAACATCGAAGAAAACACCGCAATACTAGGGATCTTCCTTAGCTTCCTTGCCGCGCTGCCCGACTCGCACATAGTGCGCAGGCAAGGCGCGGCGATGGCGCAAAGTGTCACGCGCGATGCCGCCGCGCATCGCGCGCGCTGGCTGGCTGCCGGAGCGCCGATGGACGATCCAAAACTCGCTGCATGGGACGCCGAGCTCAAGGCGCGCGGCATCAATCCGGGCACGAGCGCGGACCTTGCCGTGGCGACGATGTTCGTCGCGCTGATGACCGCGTGATGGAAAAGACGCGACACGTACCCCGCAAAAAGTGGCACGGATCATGTTTAGGAAGTGCGCGGTTATGCAGCCCCGTTTTTCAACGAGCCTTGCGCGGTCACTCATGCCCTCGCGAGCGAAGAGAGCAAGTCGGTCGTCCCAAGAACCACTCATCACTGGAGGAACAGCATGGCCAAGATCAACCGCGTCCTGATAGGAGAGTCGCTGGTCGGCGAAGGCAACGAGGTCGCACACATCGACTTGATCATCGGACCGCGAGGTTCCGCTGCGGAAACGGCGTTCTGCCACGCGCTCACGAACAACAAGGATGGCTTCACATCGCTGCTGGCCGTGGTCGCACCGAATCTCATCACGAAGCCGAACACGATTCTCTTCAACAAGGTGACCATCAAGGGCGCGAAGCAGGCCGTGCAGATGTTCGGACCCGCACAGCATGCGGTGGCGCTCGCCGTTGCCGACAGCGTGGAGGACGGCACCATTCCCGCGGACGAAGCCGACGACCTGTTCATTTGCGTCGGCGTGTTCATCCACTGGGAAGCGTCCGACGACAAGAAGATTCAGGAGTTCAACTATCGCGCGACGCGGGAATCGATTCAGCGCGCCGTCGCGGGCGAACCGAAAGCGGCCGATGTCGTAGCGAAGAAGAGCTCGGTCGCGCATCCGTTCGCGGCGTCCTGAGCGATGTGACCTGTCTCGCGGCCGGTGCGCGTCGTGCGGCACCGGCCGTTCATCATCGACGATAAAGCGAGGCTCATCGAATGATTTCACGTTGCCGCACGCTGACGATGCTCGTCACGCTCTCGCTAGTCTCCGTGTTCTCGCCGCATTCGTACGGCGCGGGCGCGCAAGGACACGACTATCCGACCGAGGGCCGCGTCGAATACGTGTTGAGCTGCATGGACGACAACGGGCACGACTTCGTGAACGTCTACAAGTGCTCCTGCGCGATCGACAGGATCGCAAAAGTGCTCAACTATGACGACTTCGTCGAGCAGTCCACCTTCTCCAAGTATGCGACGCTAGGCGGCGAAGGCGGCGCAGAATTCCGCGTGGATCGCGCAAAGGCGCAGACGAAGAAATTCCGCGAGCTGCAGCGCGATGCGTTCAAGGCTTGCGGCATCGTGCAGCGCGCGTCGGCCAACAAATAAGCTGCGTTACTGCGGGACGTATCCGCGCCCGATCCAGCCGAGACCCGTCGTCGCCGACCACGCGCGCCGGCGCTCGATCACGACGCCGACCGCATCGACGTCATCGAATTTCGCGGGTTTCGCCAGCGATATCTTCACCCAGTGCGCGCCGAAATCCGCAATCACCATCTGCGCGATCCGTTCCGCCAGCGCCTCGAGCAATTGCAGCCGATGCGATGCGAGCAGCGCATGAATGGCGTCGCGCACGGCTGCATAGTTGATCGTGTCGGCGATGTGATCGGTGGTGCATGCACGAATCGACGGCACGCCGATCATGAGACTCATGCGGACGGGCTGCGCGTCGTGCAGCTCGCTCTTGTCGATGCCGATGACCGTCTGCCCCGTCAATCCGTCGATATAAACGATATCCATCGCGGCGTCGTGCTGTTCGGCGAAGGCGTTACCTGTGGCTTCGCGGATCGGATCGAATCGGCCCATGTGGGGGTGCCTCGCGTGAGATTGCGGCGCCTCGACGCCGAAGGAATCCGTAACGGCCAAGCAAAAACCGGGCGCAAAAGGCCTTTCCCATGCGACTACCGATTGAACACATGCGTCATAGGATGTACAGTTTTTGAGAACCGGGAGTCCGAACGACAGCATCAGCCCGGCTACGAGGCGCGCACGCGTGCGGCGAACAGCACGACGGCAATGGAGAACGAGCCGCAGCGCCAGCGGAAATCACAACGGATACGGCGTCGGTAAGCCGCGCGGCGAGCGCGCGGCGGAACGCGGCGCCACGGAGACACGCCCCCATGTCGTCGCTTGCTGACGTAGATACGCATGTCCGGGAAGTGCTGAACATCGTCAATAACCCGCTGGCTTCACGGCGCGCGAGCGATTCCGTCGCGCAATCGTGGATGCGCTGCCTCACCGAATTCCACCTCGATCCCGGCCGTTTCGTGATGCCGCCCGTCCTCACGCAGCGCGAACTCACCGAACGTCGCGAAGCCGCGAGCGATCTCATCGCGTGCTCGAAGCTCGAGATGACCACGCTCTATCAGCAACTCGCGGACCCCGAACTCGCGGTCGTGCTCGTCGATGCCGATGGCGTGATCGTGCATCAGGTGTCGTCGGTGCCGTTCGGCGAAGCCGTCGCCGCCGATGGCCTGCGCGTCGGCGCGCTATGGAGCGAGCGCGAAGCCGGCACGAACGGCATGGGCACGTGCCTCATCGAGCGCGACTGTATCGCCGTGTGCCAGCACGAGCATTTTTATCCGCGCTATACGTCGCTTACCTGCTCCGCCGCGCCGATCTTCGACGAACGCGGCGCGGTGGTCGGCGTGCTCGATGTCACGAGCCGCTCGAAACTCTTGCAGCAGCATTCGCTGGTGCTCGTCGGCATGTCGCGGCAGATGATCGAAAATCGTCTGATCGATGCGCGCTACCGGCACGCGAACATGATCCACTTCCATAGCAGGCCGGAGTTCGTCGGCACGCTGCACGCGGGCAAGCTCGCCGTCAGCGACGAGGGCATCGTGCTGGCGGCAAGCCGCAGCGCGCTGTTTCAGCTCGACTTGCGCTCGCCGGCGGAGCTATGCGGCAAGCGCATCGAAGAAGCGTTCAACGCAACATTGGAAGACATGATCGCGCGCAGCATTCGCGGCTCGTTTCACCCGGTCACGGTCTATAGCGCAAAAGCGAACAGCCGTTTCTTTCTCACGGCGCAAACACCGCGCGAAGCCGCAAAGAGCGCAACGCGCATTCTGATGAACGACACCCGCGCGAAACCGGCGCGCAAAGACGCACGCGATGCCGCGGACACAGGCCGTCTCGACAAGCTCTCGCATCTGGAATTCGGCGATCCGCGCATGGCCTCGCAAATTCAGCTTGCCGCGCGCGTGATTCAACGCAAGATTCCGATCATCCTGCGCGGGCAGACGGGCACCGGCAAGGAAGTGTTCGCGAATGCGCTGCACAGCATCAGCCCGAACGGGAGCGGCGCTTTCGTCGCGGTGAATTGCGCATCGCTGCCGGAGAATCTCATCGAGAGCGAATTGTTCGGTTATCGCGCGGGCGCATTCACCGGCGCGCAGCGTGAAGGCCGGCGCGGCAAGATCGTGCAGGCAAACGGCGGAACGCTTTTCCTCGATGAGATCGGCGACATGCCGCTCGCGTTGCAAGCGCGCCTCTTGCGCGTGCTCGAAGAACACGAGGTGACGCCGCTCGGCGCGGAAACCACCGTCAAGGTCGATTTCCAGTTGATCAGCGCGAGCCACCGCAATCTCATCGAGCTCGTGCAGAACGGCATGTTTCGCGAGGACTTGTACTACCGGCTCAACGGGATCGAAATCAATCTGCCGCCATTACGCGAACGTGCCGATGCGGCGGCGCTCATCGCCCATATTCTCGAGACCGAATCCGAAGATCCGCCGGCGTTGAGCGCCGAAGCGCGCCAGGCGCTGCTCGACTATCCGTGGCCCGGCAACATCCGGCAATTGCGGCATGTGCTGCAAATGGCGATCGCCCTCTGCGATGGCAACGAGATTCGCTGCGCGCATCTGCCGCCGGAGATCGTGAGCGGCGTATCCGCGCGGGCCGCGAGTCCGGCACCATCGCCTGCGCCCGCGCATCTCACCGACGATGCGCAAATGAGCGCGCTAAACGCGATCCAGGTGAAGGAGCGCGAGACCGTGCTGCTGTTGCTCGAGGAACATCGCTGGAACGTGAGCAATGTCGCGAAGGTGCTGGGCATCAGCCGCAATACGCTTTATCGCAAGATGCATCGGCTGCACATTCGGCTGTCGCATGATTCACCCGCGCCGCACGACGCATGACGCAGCCGACGCCCGCCCGCCGGCTCGACGAATTCAAGCCCGATGCCCACTTCGCGTGGTGCGTGACGGGGTCCGGTCACATGATCGAAGAGTCGATCGATCTTGCATTGCGCCTGCCGCGCTGCGATCTCTTTCTCTCGTCGGCAGGCGAGGAAGTGCTGCCGCTGTATGGCTGGCCGCTCAAGAGACTGCGCGAGCACTTCAAGGTCTTTCGCGACAACAGCGCGAGCAGCGTGCCCGTCGGGATGCTCTACAACGGCGACTACCACACCGTCGTGATCGCGCCCGCGACCAGCAATACGGTCGCGAAGTGCGCGTTCGGCATCTCCGATACGTTGCCCACGAACCTCTTCGCACAAGCGGGCAAGCAATGCGTGCCGGGCATCGTGTTGGCATGCGATACCGCGCCGAGCGTCATCACGCAGACGCCGCGCGAATGGGTCGAAGTGCGCCCGCGTGCGATCGAGTTCGAGAACGTCGAGCGGCTTGCGCGCATCGAACATACGACCGTCGCCTATACGCTCGATGACCTGCGCGCCGCGCTCGATCGGCGGCTCACGCAACTCAGCCTCGCATGGAACACATCGTCTTCCTGACCGGCCGGCTCGCCGAGCAGAGCCTGTATCGCGTGCTGGAGGGCATCGCGCCTGCGGATGCGGCATCGCCGTTCACATGGGAGGTGCGCGAGATCGGCCTGCAGGTGGCGGGCTTGATGACGGCCGACATGATCCGTTCGACGAGTAACCCTGCCGCTCACCGACGGCACCAGCCGCATGATCGTGCCGGGCCGATGCCGTGGCGACCTCAATGCGCTCAGCGCGCACTTCGGCGTGAACGTCGAGCGCGGTCCCGAGGAAGTGAAGGACCTGCCGCAGTTCTTCGGACGCGAGGCGCGGCATGTGGACTTGTCCCGTTACGAGACGGAGATTTTCGCGGAGATCGTGGATGCGCCGCGCCTCGCCCTCGACGGCATCGCAACTCGCGCGCGCGAGTATGCGAAACAGGGCGCGAATGTGATCGATATCGGCTGCCTGCCCGAGACGCCGTTTCCCCATCTCGAAGATGCAGTGGCGATGCTCAGGGAACAGGGCTATCGCGTGAGCGTCGATTCCATGGTCGCCGACGAGCTGTTGCGCGGTGCGCGGGCGGGCGCGGACTATCTGATGAGCCTGAACATCGACACGTTATGGATAGCTGATCAAACTGCGTCCACACCGATACTCGTCCCGCGCGAGCCGCACGACACGGCATCGCTCGACGCGGCCATCGACGCGATGCAGAAGCGCAATCGCCCCTTCCTCGCCGATCCCATTCTCGATCCGATTCCGTTCGGGCTCGCCGCTTCCATCGCGCGCTATGTCAACCTTCGCGAGCGTCATCCCGATGTCGCGATCATGATGGGCATCGGCAACGTCACCGAACTGACCGAAGCGGATACGAGCGGCATCAATGCGGTGCTGATGGGCATGGCCGCCGAGTTGCGCGTGGCGGCAGTGCTGACGACATCGGTCAGCCTCCATGCGCGCCGCGCGGTGCGCGAAGCCGACGTCGCACGCCGTGTGATGCATGCCGCGCGCGAAACACAGACATTGCCGAAGGGCATCACCGGCGACCTGTCGGCGCTGCATGCAAAGCGGCCGTTTCCGTATGGCGCCGATGAAATCGACGCGCTCGCATCCGCCGTTCGTGATCCTAACTTTCGCGTTCAGGTTTCGGAGGAAGGCATCCACGTCTATAACCGCGACGGACATCGGCTCGATATCGATCCGTTCGCGCTCTATCCGCAATTGCAGCTGGAATCGGATGGCGGCCATGCGTTTTACATGGGCGTGCAGCTTGCGCGGGCGGAGATCGCGTGGCAGCTCGGCAAGCGCTTCGACCAGGATCAGCCGCTCGACTGGGGATGCCAGGTGGATCGGCCGCAAGAGGATCTCACCGCGTGGCATGCGCCCGGCCCGACGATGAAGAAGCGTTAGTCAGCCCTTCCATTTGATCGAGCAGCCCAGTGCCGGATATTGCTCATCGGGTTCGCGGCCATCGGCGATGGCGCGCATTGCTTCGTACAGGTCTCTTCGAGCGTCAGGTAACGGTTCCTTTCGCGATGCATCGATGCGTCCGCGATAGCGCAAGCGCAGCGCGCTATCGAAGCCGAAACATTCGGGCGTGCAGACCGCGCCGTACGCTCGCGCAACGTTCTGCGTTTCATCGTGGAGA
Organism: Caballeronia sp. LZ019; assembly: GCF_031450825.1. NCBI lineage: Bacteria > Pseudomonadati > Pseudomonadota > Betaproteobacteria > Burkholderiales > Burkholderiaceae > Caballeronia > Caballeronia sp. LZ019. Next base: position 43,828 of record NZ_JARTVZ010000002.1, read on the forward strand.
TAGGGGAACGGCAGCCGCCATTCGCTCGCCACTTCGATCATGCGATCAAAGGCGTCGTCAGTGTGAATGCTTGCATCGTTCGAATTGATGCCCGCCATGCCGATGCCGATTGCCGCCAGATCGATCGCATCGCGGATCAGGTGAGGCAGCGCCGCCTTCACGTACGGGCAATGGTTGCAGATGAAGACAAGCACCAGGCCGTCACGTCCGCGCACGGAGTCGAGCGTATGGGTGCTGCCATCGGTGGCGCGAAGCGTGAATGCGGGCGCGATTGCGCCGCGGTCCGCTGTCGGGGATGCGGTAGGCATGAGATAGCTCCCAATTGGCCGTGCGGCATATTGGCGGGTGTGGAGGAGTCGGTTAGGATGGGATTTCTTGTTAGTTATACGGAGTATCCATGTACATTTTCAACGTCGAAGAGGCGCAGAAGGATTTGCCGAAGATTCTCGAAATGGTGGCGCAAGGAAAAGACGTCGCGATCGGCGGCGAGCATCCCGTCCTGCTTCACCGCGTACGGGCGGTCGGCAACCTCGGCGACGACCCCGAAACCTGCGGTTCGATCGTCGTAGGTTACGTGGACGACAGCGTGCTCGAAGATGAAGTCGTGAAGCCTCTGCCGGACGACATCATCGACGAGTTCTACAAACCGTTGCCGGACGACATCGTTTCCGCGCTCGAGGGCCGATGATGCGCCTGTTGCTCGACACCCACATCTACATCTGCAGCGTGACGAGGAATCGCAAGCTGCCGGTCGACATGCGCGAAGAGATTGCCGAAGCGAAGCAGGTCTATGTCAGCACGGCGAGTATCTGGGAGTTGTCGATCAAGGCGGCGCGCGGCAAGCTCGAGCCGAACGCCGCACGAAGCATCCACGAGTTCGAAGCGCATCGCTTCATCGAACTGACGGTTCGACTCGCGCACGCAAGAGCCGTGCGTGCGTTGCCCCACCTGCACCGCGACCCGTTCGATCGGCTCCTGGTCGCTCAGGCGCGTACCGAACAGCTCAAGTTTCTGACAGTCGATGGCGAACTTGCCGAATATGTCAACGAACCGGTGCCGGTCTGATCACCCATACCGCTTGGCCATCGCCTCCATCGCCAGCGGCCTGATCCGCTGCGCCTGCCCCTCGCATCCGAACGCGCGAAACCGGTCGATGCAAAGATCGCGCGCCGCCGCCGTCGCCGCTTTCAGCGCATGTCGCGGATCGAACTCCGACTTGCTCGACGCCATCGCGCGCCGCATGGCACCGGTCATCGCAAGGCGTATGTCGGTATCGATGTTCACCTTCCGCACGCCATTCGCAATTCCGCGCCGGATTTCCTCCACCGGCACGCCATAAGTTGACGGAATCTCACCTCCGTGCTCGCGTATCACATCGAGCCATTCCTGCGGCACCGAAGACGACCCGTGCATCACCAGATGCGTATTCGGAATGCGCGCGTGTATGTCGGCGATACGGTCGATCGCGAGGATATCGCCCGTCGGCTCGCGACTGAACTTGTATGCGCCGTGCGACGTGCCGATCGCAATGGCGAGCGCATCGACGCCGGTGGCATCGACGAAATCGCGGGCTTCATCGGGGTCGGTCAGCAGCCGGTCATGACCGAGCGCGCCCCGCGCACCGACACCATCCTCCTCGCCCGCGCGTCCCGTTTCGAGCGAACCCAGGCAGCCGAGCTCGCCTTCGACCGAGACGCCCACCGAATGCGCCGCATCGACCACGCGGCGGCTGACCTCGACGTTGTAGACATAGTCGGCGGGCGTCTTCTGGTCGGGCATGAGCGAGCCATCCATCATCACCGACGTGAAGCCCGAGCGGATCGCCTGCTGGCAAACGGCCGGGCTCGCGCCGTGATCCTGATGCAGCACGACCGGTATGTCCGGATGCGCCTCGACCGCCGCGAGCACCAGATGCCGCAGATACGGCTCTCCTGCATATTTGCGCGCGCCCGCGGATGCCTGCAGGATCACGGGACCCTTCGTGGCTTCAGCCGCCTGCATGATCGCGTGGATCTGCTCCATGTTGTTGACGTTGAACGCGGGGACGCCGTAGCCGTGCTCCGCCGCGTGGTCCAGCAACTGCCTCAAGGCGATGAAAGCCATCGTCGTTCTCCAGGTTCAGGCCGCCACACGGCGCGCCTGTTCGATCACGGCCTCCGTCGTCACGCCGAAATGCGCGTACAGTTCGCTCGCCGGCGCGGACTCGCCGAAACGGTCGATGCCCACCACGCCGCCATGCAAGCCGACGTATTGCCGCCAGAACGCGGTCACGCCCGCTTCGACGGCAACGCGCGGCACGCCATCGGGCAACACGCGCTCGCGCCAGGCGTGGCATTGCCGATCGAAGACGGTCGTGGACGGCATCGATACGACGCGCGCGAGTATGCCTTCACGCTTCAACGGTTCGATGGCCGCCAGCGCCAGTGCCACTTCCGATCCCGTCGCGATCAGCACCACGCGCCGGGCATCGCGCTCACAGGAGCCCGGCCAGTCGGCGAGCACGTATCCGCCGCGCTCGATCGCGTCGATCTGCGCTTCGTCGCGCGGCACGAAAGGCACGCTCTGACGCGACAGCAACAGGCACGACGGACGGTCGCGCTCCACCGCGCCGACCCACGCCTGCGCGGTCTCGACGGCATCGCACGGACGCCACACGTCGAGCCCGGGAATCAGCCGCAAGGTCGCGGCATGCTCGATCGGCTGATGCGTCGGTCCGTCTTCGCCGAGGCCGATCGAATCGTGCGTGAAGACGAACACCGTTCGCGTCTTCATCAAGGCGGCCATGCGCAGCGCGTTGCGCGAATAATCGGAGAACGTGAGGAACGTGCCGCCGAACGGCAGGTAGCCGCGATGCAGCGCGATGCCGTTCATAATCGCGCTCATGCCGAACTCGCGTACGCCGAAGTGGATGTAATTGCCGCGTCCCGGCGATGCGGTCACGTCGATCGCCTCCTTCCATCGCGTGAGGTTCGATCCGGTCAGGTCCGCCGATCCGCCAAGCAACTCGGGCAACACACGCGCAAGTCCTTCGATGGCATGCTGCGATGCCTTGCGCGTCGCGATGCTCTGACGCGCGCGGCCGGCGTCGCGCACGAGCGCATGCGCGGCATCGCGCCAGTTCGCGGGTAACGCGCCACGCGTGCGTCGCTCGAATTCAGCGGCGTGCTCGGGATACGTGTGGCGATACGCGTCCATGCGACGCTTCCAGTCCCGTTGCGCAGCCGCACCTTCATCGCGCGCGTCCCATCGCTCGCGAATCGATGCCGGTATCTCGAACGGATCATGTGGCCAGTCGAGCGCGAGACGCGTGGCTTCCACTTCGTTCGCGCCGAGCGGCGCGCCGTGTACATCGTGCGTGCCGGCCATCGACGGCGCGCCATGACCGATCGTCGTCTTGCAGCAGATCAGCGTGGGACGATCCGATGTGCGCGCTTCGTCGATTGCCCGCGAGACTGCTTCGACATCCTGACCATCCACGTCAGCGATCACATGCCATCCGCAAGCCGCGAACCGTTGCGGCGTGTCGTCGCTGAACCAGCCTTGCACCCGACCGTCGATGGAAATGCCGTTATCGTCGTAAAGCACCGTGAGCTTGTCGAGCCGCAACGTCCCCGCGAGCGACGCCGCCTCATGCGACACGCCTTCCATCAGACATCCGTCGCCGACGAACACATACGTCCGATGATCGACGATCTCATGCCCCGGCCGATTGAACTCCCGCGCAAGCAGCGTCTCCGCGAGCGCCATTCCGACCGCGTTCGCGAAGCCCTGCCCGAGCGGGCCTGTAGTCGTTTCCACGCCGGGCGTGACGCCGACTTCAGGATGCCCCGGCGTCTTGCTGCCCATCTGCCGGAAGCGCCTCAGTTCGTTCATCGGCAAGTCATAGCCGGTGAGATGCAGGAGCGCGTAAAGCAGCATCGAGCCATGACCATTCGACAACACGAAGCGGTCGCGGTCGGGCCAGTCCGGATCGGCGGGATTGTGCTTCAGATGACGGCTCCACAATGCGACGGCGATCTCGGCCATGCCCATCGGCATGCCGGGATGACCCGAATTCGCCTGCTGCACCGCGTTGACGGCGAGCATGCGAAGCGCATTCGCCATCTGGCGCGTATCGGGAGATCGAAAAGCTCTGGGTAAAGCCTCGGCGACGGCATTCATGAATGCCTCCATATTTGCAGGGAAAAAGCGGCTCAGGCGCGCGCGCGGCGGTCGCGCAACTGAAGAATCATCGGCGTGAAGATGAGTTGCATCGCCAGTCCCATCTTTCCGCCCGGCACGACGATCACGTTCGGGCGCGACATGAACGAGTCGTGCAGCATCGTGAGCAGATACGGAAAATCGATGCCTCTGGGCTTCGCAAAGCGAATGACGACGAAGCTCTCGTCCGGCTGCGGAATTTCGCGTGCGGTGAACGGATTCGATGTATCCACCGTGGGCACGCGCTGAAAGTTCACGTGCGTGCGCGAGAATTGCGGGCAGATGTAGTTCACGTAGTCGGGCATGCGGCGCAGGATCGTATCGACGACCGCTTCGTGCGAATAGCCGCGCATGGTCTGATCGCGATGCAGCTTCTGAATCCATTCGAGATTGATGATCGGCACCACGCCGACGAGCAGATCGGCATGGCGCGCGATGTTGACCTTGTCCGTGACGGCTGCGCCATGCAGGCCTTCATAGAACATCATGTCGGTATCGGGCGCGATGTCTTCCCACGGCGTGAACGTGCCTGAGTCCTGGCCGAAATGCGCGGCTTCGACTTCATCGTGAATGTAGCGCCGGTACTGACCGCCTCCGCTTTCGCCGTACGCACGGAAGAGGCGTTCGAGTTCTTCGAGCAGGTTCGCTTCGGGCCCGAAGTGGCTGAAGTTGAGGATGCCGTCGCGCTCGCTTTCTTTCATCGCTTCTCGCATCCCGAGGCGGTCATAGCGATGAAAGGCATCGCCTTCGACGATCTGCGCGTTGATGCGCTCGCGCCTAAAAATGTGCGTGAAACTCTTCATGACCGTGGTGGTGCCCGCGCCGCTCGAGCCCGTCACCGCGATGATCGGATGCCTGATTGACATGCGCCTGTCTCCCTATGTCTTTTCGATGCGTTTCACATCGGCGTCTCGGGCAGAAACAAGGATCGCTCGTTGAACAGCGGCGATGTGAAGGGCTTGTCCTCGCCGCGGTCATACTCGCCGTGATAGCGCTGAATGCGCGCCACCTCGTTGCGCGAGCCGAGAATGACGGGCACGCGCTGATGCAGTCCGCGCGGCGTCACATCGAGAATGCGTTCGCGGCCGGTGATCGACAGCCCGCCCGCCTGCTCCACAAGGAAGCTCATCGGATTCGCTTCATACAGCAGCCGCAGGCGCCCTTCCATCTCCGGCGTCTTGAAGTCGCGCGGATACATGAAGACGCCGCCGCGCATCAGAATGCGATGAACCTCCGCGACCATCGACGCAATCCATCGCATGTTGAAGTCCTGCGCGCGGCATCCGGTGCGACCGTCCTTGCACTCCTTCACATAGCGTCGCACGGGCGGCTCCCAGAAGCGTTCATTCGATACGTTGATCGCAAACTCGCACGAATCGTCGGGGATGCAGATGTCCGAATGCGTGAGCACGAAATTGCCGACATCGCGCTCCAGCGTGAAGCCATGCGTGCCGTTGCCGACGGATATGACGAGCATCGTCGATGGCCCGTAGATCGCATAGCCGGCCGCCACCTGTTCGCTTCCCGGCCGAAGAAAGTCCGCTTCGTTCAGTGCGTCGTGCCGCGACGCGCTTCTCCTCAGCACGGAAAAGATGGAGCCGACGACGCCGTTGATATCGATGTTCGAGGAGCCGTCGAGCGGGTCGAATGCAAGCAGATACTCGCCGCGTGGATACGGCTCCGGCACCGCATAGACGCCGTCCATTTCTTCCGACACCATGCCCGCCAGCAAGCCGTCCCATTCGCAATGCTGCAGGAAGATATCGTTGGTCAAGAGGTCGAGTTTCTTTTGCTCTTCGCCGTGCGTGTTGATGCTCTGTGCCGAACCATGCTGCCCGCCGAGCGCACCGCGCGTGAGCGCCGCGGCGATGGTCTTGATCGATGCGGCCACGTCCACCAGCAATGCAGAGAGTCCGATGGCCGCATGCGGGCCGGGCTTGCGATCGAGCGTATCGATCAGGAATTTCGACAACGTCGTGCGTCCGTCCTGCATGGCGTGCTCCTTTCAGGATGGCGATTCGTCGAACACGCGGCTGGCGCGTATGTCGCATGAGTCGAGCCGCATCAGCGCGTTCGCATCGGCGGGACCGCTGCCTCGTTCCGCTGCTGCAAAAAGGCGGTTGGCCTGACGCAGCCGCGCGCGGTCCAGTGCATTGCGCACCGAGCGCGCATTGGCGAAGTTCGGCTGACGGATGCGCCGCGCGAGATACTCTTCGAAGGCACGGCGGGCATCGTCGTCGAAGCGATAATGCATCCCGTCGAGCATTCTCTCAGCGATCCTGACCAATTCGTCAGGCTCGTAATCCGGAAAGACGATGTGATGTGCAATGCGCGAGCGAAAGCCCGGGTTGCTTTGAAAGAACGTCTCCATCCGCGATTCGTAGCCCGCCAGGATCACGACCAGATCGTCGCGCTGGTTTTCCATCGTCTGCAGCAGGATTTCAATGGCCTCTTGCCCGTAATCGCGTTCGTTCTCCGGCCGATACAGGTAATACGCCTCGTCGATGAACAGCACGCCGCCCATCGCGCGCTTCAGCACTTCGCGCGTCTTAGGCGCGGTATGGCCGATGTACTGGCCGACGAGATCGTCGCGCGTCACGGATACGAGCTGATTGCGGCGGATATAGCCGAGCCTGTGCAGCACTTGCGCCATGCGCAGCGCAACCGTGGTCTTGCCTGTGCCGGGATTGCCCGAGAAGCACATATGCAGCGTCGGCGCGCCGCTCGCGATGCCGAGCGTTTCCCGCGCCCGCTCCACGAGCAGATGCGCCGCGATCTCGCGAATGCGCGTCTTCACGGGAGCGAGGCCCACGAGATCGCGGTCCAGCTCCGCGAGCACTTCGCCGATGCGCGACTCACGGTAAAGCGCCATCAGATCGGCGCGCGTTTGCGGCTCTTCTTCGATGATGTCGTCGGCCTGCATGAGCGTTCTCCTTATCGATACCGCTCGCCCGAGGGACGGTCCGTTGCATACGTGCGGATCGAATAACGCTGCACGCGGCTGCGATTGTCCTGCCGTTCGAGCCGGAAACCGTGCTCTTCAGCGGGCCGGTTGACGATGAACGACAGCCGCATCGTTTCGAAGCCGCGCACCGAATCGAACGCATTCACCTTGACGTAGTGCCGCGGAAACGTCTTGCGGCATGCGTTCACTTCCATCATGACGCCGGCGGCATCGTGCAGGTCGAACATCGGCAGGCCCCACATATCCCAGTACGTATTGCGCGGGTGCGGATCGTCGGTATATTCGACAGAGCACGCCCAACCCTGATTCAGTGCGTGGTCGATTTGCGCGGCGATCTCTTCGTCGCTCAACGCGGGCAGGAATGAAAACGTTCCTTGCGTGATATGCATGTCGGCTCCCTTGCTTGTCGTCGAACGTCAGGCCACGGACGGCGTCACCGCGAAATCGGGCGTATCCGTGGAGGCATAGTTGAAGGTCACGTCGCGCCAGGTGTCGAGCGCGAGCTTGAGCGGCGTGCACCAGCGCGCGGCGGCTTCGAGAATGTCGATGCCCTCGTTCACGATGTCGCGTCCTTCGTTGCGCGCCTTCACCATCGTTTCGAGCGCGACGCGATTCGCCGTTGCGCCCGCCTGTATGCCTTGCGGGTGCCCGATGGTGCCGCCGCCGAACTGCAGGATCGCATCGTCGCCGAAGAGGTCGAGCAACTGATGCATCTGCCCTGCGTGAATGCCGCCCGATGCGACCGGCATCACCTTGCGCAAGCCCGCCCACGGTTGATCGAAGAAGATGCCGCGTGGCAGGTCCACGTCGTTGCGCGGCTCGCGGCATACGTTGTAATAGCCCTGCACGGCGAGCGGATCGCCCTCGAGCTTGCCGACCGCCGTTCCCGCATGCGCGTGATCCACGCCCGCCATGCGCAGCCACTTGGCGATCACGCGAAACGAGATGCCGTGATTGCGTTGCCGCGTGTACGTGCCGTGGCCCGCGCGATGCAGATGCAGGATCATGTCGTTCTTGCGGGCCCAGCGTGACATCGACTGAATCGCCGTCCAGCCGATCACGAGGTCGATCATCACGATGCACGAGCCGAGTTCCTTCGCAAATTCGGCACGTTCATACATGTCTTCCATCGTGCCGGCGGTCACGTTCAGATAGTGGCCCTTCACTTCGCCGGTCTCCGCTTCCGCGCGATGCACGCCTTCCATCGCAAACAGATAGCGGTCGCGCCAGTGCATGAACGCCTGCGAATTGATGTTCTCGTCGTCCTTCAGAAAATCGAGGCCGCCCTTGAGCCCTTCATAAACCACGCGTCCATAGTTCTTTCCGGACAACCCGAGCTTCGGCTTGACCGTGGCGCCGAGCAGCGGCCTGCCGTACTTGTCGAGCCTTTCACGCTCCACGACGATGCCGGTGGGCGGCCCCTGAAACGTCTTCAGATAGGCCACCGGAATACGCATGTCCTCGAGCCTCAGCGCCTTGAGCGGCTTGAAGCCGAACACATTGCCGATGATCGATGCCGTCAGGTTCGCCACCGACCCTTCCTCGAAGAGATCCAGCTCATAGGCGATATAAGCGAAGTATTGCGGCTCGTCGGCGCGCGCATTCGGCACCGGATCGACGCGATACGCCTTCGCGCGATACATGTCGCATGCGGTGAGGCGGTCGGTCCAGACGACGGTCCACGTCGCAGTTGACGACTCGCCCGCGACAGCCGCCGCCGCTTCCTCCGGCTCGACGCCCGCTTGTGGCGTGATGCGGAATAGCGCGATGATGTCCGTCTCTTTCGGCGTGTAATCGGGCTGCCAGTAACCCATCTCGCGATACTTCATCACGCCGGCCGCATAGCGTGATCGGGGATCGGCGGGATTGCGCGCCGCCTCGACGGCAGCCTTGCTGAAGTCGTTCATTCCGTTTCCTTTACGAGGGGAAGATAGGAACGACGCGTCTGAAACATCGGCGACCGTCGCGTTGGTGTTGCGCCTTGCTGTGAATGCAGAGTAGGCGCGCGCCCGGCGCTTGGGAATTCACGAATTTCTTGCGAGGGGCTAAGCGATCCCTTATCGAACGTCACGCGCACGGACGGGACACTTTGCTGCGTTTCCGTCACAATGCGAAAGCGCCGAACGTTTCGCGGCCTTTGGCATGCGGCTTGCAACGCTTGCGCGGCGAACGCCGTCCGTATGACGGGCGGCGCTGCCGCACGAACCTCGTCAAGGAGAAACAAGCCATGCAATGGACCACGCCGAGCTTTACCGACATGCGTTTCGGCTTTGAAATCACGATGTATATCGCCACACGCTAAAGCGGATAAGCCCGCACGAAGATGCATCGATGAAAGTCTTCGTGCGGCATCGAATTCGATCATGATCTACGAGACCATCGTGACGACCGCGGCCCGCGACGGGCGTCCGCATATCGCGCCGATGGGTGTGCGCTTCGAAGATGAGCGCGCGATTCTCGCGCCGTTTCGCCCTTCCACGACGCTCGACAACATCGTCGCGACAAAAAGCGCCGTCATCAATCTCACGACGGACGTGCGCGTCTTTGCAGGCTGCGTGACCGGCGTTCAGCGCGACTGGCCCACGCTCCCGGCCACGATGGTTCCGAGCGTGCGTCTGGCGAATGCGCTCGCTCATATCGAACTGCGCCTCGCCGATATCCGCGACGATGAAACGCGTCCCGTATTGCATATGGAATGCGTGCATCGTGAAACGCATGCGCCGTTTCCCGGCTTCAATCGCGCGCAGGCGGCCATCGTCGAGGGCGCGATTCTCGTGAGCCGCCTGTTCATGTTGCCGCCCGAGAAAGTGGATAGCGAGATTGCCTATCTGCGCATCGCGGTTGACAAGACAGCGGGCGACGACGAACGCACTGCATGGAACTGGCTCTTGCAAGCCATCGAAGCACATCGCGCCAAGGCGCTTCATCCGTAACACATCTCCCTGGAGTTCGACGATGACCGCATTGCTCGCGAGTGTCCGCTCGGCCGATGAGGCATTCGATGCCGTGCACGCAGGCGCCGAACTGATCGATCTGAAGGAACCGCATGCGGGCGCGCTCGGCGGCGTTGCATTGAAGGACATCGCGTTCATCGTGCGTGCGTTGCGCGCGCGGTACGCGGTCCGGCCGATCAGCGCGACGATCGGCGATCTGCCGAACGATGCCCTCGATGAAATGACGCATCGCGTGCTCGACGTCGCGGCGACGGGCGTCGATTATGTAAAGGTCGGCGTCGCGCCGGGCGAGCACGCGGCCGATTGCCTGCGTCATCTTGCCGGGCTGCCGGCGGCTGTCGTGCCGGTGTTGCTGTCGGATGAAGGCGTGGACCGCGAGCTTGCCGCGCTCGCTGCGCAACTCGGCTTCGTCGGCATCGTGTTCGATACGGCGAACAAGGACGGCCGCACGCTGTTCGATTGCGTTGACATGGCGGCGCTTTCGGACTGCATGGCGCAAGCGCGCTCTCGCGGCGCAATGACGGCGCTTGCCGGTTCGCTCGGCTGGTCCGATCTCGAGAAGATTCGCGCGCTCGCACCGGACATTGCAGGCTTCAGAGGCGCGCTATGCGATGAACGCGACGGGCGCACCGGCCGGCTCGATCCCTCGCGCGTGCAGAGGTGGGCGCGCGCCCTGCACGGCGAGCGCGTTGCAGTTCATGCCTGAAATCACGCCTGAAACGCGAGCAGCCTGTCCCTCATGCGCGATGCATCGCCCTTGCTGAACACTTCGACGAGATAGTTCGCGTCGCGCACGTAAGAAGTAAAACGCCTGTTGACGACGCCACTCGCCGCAAGCATGTCGAGGGGCGCTTGTGCTTCCACGTCGCATGATTTCACGAGCATGAGACGCTCGGCGTTGAGCGTCGTGGATAGCCATGCAGCGAGACTGTCGGACGTGGTGTCCCAGTTGGTCATCGAATCGGATGTCGTACGCATGAGGTCGGTGGGTACCCACACGGCCACGCGGCCATCGCGCAATGCGCGCCGGATGCGCTCCTCATTCGACGCCAGCACGAGATCGGGCACGATGCCTTGCATGAGGATCGCGTATTGCGCCATTGCGAGCAGGCACATGTTGTGGGCCGCGAGATCATCGAAGCGCCATTCGCGCTGATACTGCCGCACCGCATCCGCGAAATCGCCGCCGCCCGGCACGATCACCACGCGCCCGCCGCCCACTTCCCATAGCCGCATCAGCCATTCGCGCAGCGCCGGATCGTGACTCAGGCTTCCCCCGATCTTGACCACCCACATGGTCTTATCCTCGTTCGAGATTCGTTGTTGTCGCGATCGACGGCGACGATGCGAGCAACGCGACCGCCACGCTCGGCGCACACGTCGAAACCCATTCGGCGCGCTCGTCATCCGCATTCGATATGCCCGCCAGGCGCGCGAAGTCGATGTAGCCGCGCGCTTCCTGCCGAGCAAGCGCTTCCGCGAGAAAGCGTCCGCATCCCGCGCCGACGATGGGCGCAGCCGTCAGCGATGCATGCTGCGCGCATACACGCACAAGGCTCGCTTCGAGCGTGCGCAATTGCTCATGCCGCCACGCAAGCGCGAAGCGCCGCCATTCGTCGGCGCTTGCATCCCCGGCATCGCGTCCGATCATTCTCGCGATGCGCGCACGGCTTGCAACTTCGGTCTTGGGTCCGTTGTCGGCGCTCGGATGCTGGTCGTGGGCGTCCCACAACTCGCCTGTCAGACGATAGACATCCGCTGTCGTTGCGAACCACTCGTTCATCACGCCGGTGCTTTCGCCACGAAACACAATGCGATGCGCGACGCCGCATAGCGGCGTTCGCACGACGCCCTGATACACGAGTTCACCGCTTGCGAGACGCTGCGCATCGTTCATGCCGCGTGCGGCGATGCGGCCATCGATGATCGGAATGATGTCGGTGGTCGTGCTGCCGATATCGACGAGCAGCGCATGAGGCACGCGCGTCGCGACCCATTGCGCCGTTGCGAGCCAGTTCGCCGATGCGACCTTGCGCCAGCCATCGGCACATGCGGATCGCGCGAGCCAGTTCGATTCGCCGCCGTAGAACATCGTGCGCGGGCCGAGCCGCTGCGCGAGCGTGCGTGCGAGTGTTCGCACGCCTTCTGCGCGGTCCGCAAAGAGGTTGACCATCTCGCCGGTCATGGTGACGGCGTGGCGCGCGGATGCATGGGCTGCAGAGGGCCAGCGTTCGAACGCACATTCGATCACGCGTTCCAGATGCGGGATGCCTTGCCACAACGGACACGCCCATTGCGCGACATCGACGAGCGCGCCCCTGCTCGCCATCGACACCTTCACGTGCGCGCCGCCCACGTCCCAGCCGAATACCGGCGCATTGCCGCTCTGCGCCGTCACGTCGATGCTCCGACTGCGCGAACGCGCGTGTCATCGTGTGCGAAGGCTGACACACCATGCGCCGCGAGCAATTGCGCCGCCAGATTGCGCTTCTTGCTGATCGCCGCGTAGGCCACGGTGAGGCGCGGATTGACTTCGATCACCACGGGACCGCGCGCGTCATTCCAGACGACATCGATGCCCGCGAAACCGCGCAGCCCCGGCAATGCATCTGCGACGCGCGTGGCAAGCCGCTCGAGCGTGCGCCCCTGGATGCTGGCGCGGTCGATGTAGTCGGCATCGACGCCATCGAATTCAACGATGCGTTCGCTGCGATTCGATTGCGTGTCGCCGCTCATGCCGATGCGCTGCCGGTTGATCGACACGAGTCGTGCGCCTGCATCGTCGCAGATGATGGACAGGCTGAGCGGTTCGCCATCGATCCATTGCTGCAGAACAGGATTGCGTCCCGCAGCCGCGCGCGCTTCGTATTCTTTCAGCGCGGCGTCGAGGTTGCGATAGACGTACGTATCGAGACCGCCTGCGCCGTCGTCGGGCTTGACGACCCACTGGTCTGCATCGGGCAAGGCGGCCTGTTCCGGTTCGAGGGCGGGCGTCGTCGCGATGCCGTGCGATTCGAGGCACGCCGCTGTCGCGCTCTTGCTGGACGCCACGCGTATGGCTTCTTTTGCGCAGCCGAGCCAGCGTGTTGCGCCGACGGCATCGTAGAGGCGCAACAGCAGGCCGTCGCATTCCGGTGCGACGACGAGTGCGTAATCGTGCTCTCGCGCCATGCGGGATACGAACTGGGTGATGGCTTCTCCTTCTTGCGCGCGTCGATGCGAATAGCGATCATCGATCTGTTCGAAGCTCGAACTGGCGATGGTCACGTCGATGCCGGGCAGCGCGCGCAGATCGGATGCGATGGCATCGCGCATCACGCGGCCTTCGACGATCAGTGCGCTCAGGTCGGCGAGACTGCCTGGGCTGGCGACATCCGGATCGATGCCGCCTCCGGTGAGATACTCGAAAACGAATAGTTTGATCAAAGGAAGGCCATCCATGCAGGTGATACCGGTTCTCGATCTGCTCGACGGTCAGGTGGTGCGTGCGGAGCGCGGCGAGCGTTCGCGCTACCGGCCCATCCGGTCTTCGCTGTGTGCGACGAGCGAGCCGGTCGATGTTGCGCGCGCGTTGCTTCGCGCGACGGGTTCTCGCACGTTGTATGTGGCGGATCTCGGCGCGATCCTTGGGCGCGGTGCGCACTTCGGTGCGCTTGCTGCGCTTCGTGCTGCACTGGGCCGGGATGTTTCGATCTGGCTCGATGCAGGGTTCAGCGACTTCGCATCGGTGCGGGCGATGTTCGGGGTTTGCGATTCGGGCGCATCGCTGGTGCCGGTGTTCGGCACTGAGAGTCTTGTCGATGCCGGGGCCTTTCTCGATGCTGCGGCGTTGGGATATGAGCCTGTGCTTTCGCTCGATTATCACGGCGGGCGGCCGCTGGGCGCGCTTCATGGCGATAGCGCTTGCTGGCCGGCGCGTGTCATCGTCATGACGCTGGATCACGTTGGGGCTCGTGCGGGGCCGGACCTCGATACGCTCCGCGCCGTGCGGACGATGGCAGGTCAGCGGCTCCTCTTCGGCGCAGGCGGCGTCAGGCATCGCGATGATCTCGCGCAGGCTTGTCGTGCGGGCGCGCACGGGTGGCTTGTTGGGTCGGCAGTTCATGAGCTGGCGCTTGGGCTTTCTTCCTTCGCCTGAACTCAATATCTATGCCATCAGTCTGGGGTTGCTTGGTGCGCTCGTTGCCGCGGTTCTACTGTTGCAGCAGGTGACAGTGTGTTGCGTTTCGGGAGCATTTGTTTGTTTGCTGGCTTGCTGGCTTGCTCGCTGGCTTGCTTTCTTGCTTGCTTGCTTGCTTGCGGGGAGCTTGTATTCGTGTCGGTCTATTAGCGCGCCCCTCCCCGGGGCGGGGGTCACTTTCTTTGCCGCTGCAAAGAAAGTAACCAAAGAAAGCAGCTTTTCTTTCGAACCGCACAATGCACTAACTTGCGCGGCCACTTCGTAGAACATCGGTGGCTCTCAGCTTGACAAAGCCTTGAATCACCTTCCACGCCCACTGACTACTTACGTCCTCCGAGCCCCTTGGCTCGACAAAACCAATCGTTCGCCATGACCCCCAGCGCCAATCGACGAATGACATCAATAAGCTTTGCGCGATCGGGTCACCCACGTTGCAAGCGCATCGCTGTCTCGTCGCTCTCCGCTGCCTTTGCCTTTGCCTTTGCCTTTGCCTTTGCCTTTGCCTTTGTCGTTCGGTCCTGCGGGGTGGTGTGTAGCGCGTAGTGCGCGTTGGGTGTTAACGAGCCAAGGGGCTCGGAGGACGTGAATAGTCAGTGGGCGTGGAGGGTGATTCAGGGCTTTGTCAAGCTGAGAGCCACCGATGTTCTACGAAGTGGCCACGCAAGTTAGTGCATTGTGCGGTTCGAAAGAAAAGCTGCTTTCTTTGGTTACTTTCTTTGCATGGGACCAGAGTAAGGCGCTAAAGCGCCAACTCTGGTTCGACAGCCAAGAAAGTGACCCCCGCCCCGGGGAGGGGCGCACTAATAGACCGACACGAATACAAGCTCCCAGAAAAACAACACCGCCCCAAGCGCGAGCGAAAACCCCAAACGGCATAGACCTTGCTCGAACGTAGCTCACTATGCCCACGCCACCTCTCGAAGCGCCAGCACAAAAGACGTGCCCCTTCTGCCCACTGCTATGCGAAGACATCGTGCTGACTGCAAGTCTGGAAGCACCGAACACGACATGTCCGCGTCTAGCGCAATCCCTCGCCGCATTCAACATCGACGACGAAGGAACCAAACCGCAGATCAATGGCAAAAGCACCGATCTGCCAACAGCCCTGTCAGAAGCCTCGAGAATCCTGGAACAATCGCGACGTCCACTCTTCGCCGGCATGGCGACCGACATCACCGGCGCACGCGCGCTCTATGAACTCGCCGCACACACCGGCGCCATCCTCGACCACATGCACGGCGATGCGCTCGCCGCCAGCACGCTCGCGCTTCAAGACCGAGGCGCATTCTTCACGACGCTCTCGGAAATCCGCTCGCGCGCCGATCTCATCGTGATCATCGCGTGCGAACCATCTCGCCGCTATCCGCGCTTCTACGAGCGCGTACTGAACCTCAGGCACAACACCGATATCGTCTTCGTAGGATGCAACCCCGATCCAGCCGCAAGCGCCCACGCGAAAGCAATACTCCAGGACGCCGATACATTCGACATCCTCGCGCTCTGGTCAGCGCTGACGGAACGCCGCAACGCCCACACACCAACCGCTCAAGCACTCCAGACGCTGCACGAACGCATCCAGACCGCCCACTACACCGCCTTCATCTACGAACCCGCCACGTTGCCCGCTCCACACGCAGCCCTCGCAATCGAAGCAATCAACCGCATCGTCAAGACAATCAACCACACCGCGCGCGCAGGCGCACTCGCGCTGACCGGGGACGACGGCGCACTGTCAGTCAACCAGGCCGTCACATGGCTATCGGGCTTTCCGTTGAGAACCCGTATCGCATACGGCCTGCCGCTCGACCACGATCCGCACCGCTATCGCACCGAGGATTTATTGCGCCGCAAGGAAACCGATGCATTGCTATGGATTTCCAGCTTCGGCCCCGAACCGCTGCCTCCATCGCTCACCGACGACGTGCCCGCCATCGTCCTCGGCCATCCGGGGACGACAGTCGATGCACGTAAAGCAACCACCGTGTTCATCCCCGTCGCAACGCCCGGCATCGATAGCAACGGCCACCTGTTTCGCGTCGATGCATCCGTTGTGGTGCCGCTCGCCGCTGCACGCGACACGGCGTTGCCCACCGTGGCTTCGATCGCAAGCGAATTGATTCGCGCAAGGAGGCCGTGATGACCCTGACGCGCATCAGAGGCGGTACCGTCTACGATCCGACTAACGGCATCGATGGCGTCCGGCGCGATATCACGATTCGCGATGGCCGCATCGTTGACGACGCGCAAAGCGAACGCATTCCGCCTGAACGCGACTTCGACGCGAACGGGATGATCGTGATGGCGGGCGGCATCGATCTGCATTCGCACATCGGCGGCGGCAAGACCAATCTGTCGCGCCTGCTGTTGCCGGAAGATCATCGCAACGACACGCGCGCCGAGACGAGCAAGCCCGACGAAGGCCGCTATATGCGTCTGCCTTCTTGCGGAACATGCGCGCCCGGCACGCTTGCCACCGGCTATCGCTATGCCGAAATGGGCTACACCGCCGCGTTCGAACCGGCGATGGTGGCATCGAACGCACGCCATACACACCTCGAAATGGGCGACACGCCGATCATCGATCACGGCGCCTACGTGATGATGGGCAACGACGAACTCTTCCTGCAAATGCTCGCAGCCAGGGAAGACTTCGAGCGCATGCGCGATTACGTCGGCTGGACCATCGACGCCAACAAGGCGCTCGGCGTCAAAGTCGTGAATCCTGGCGGCATCTCCGCATTCAAGTTCAATCAGCGTTCGCTCGACCTCGACGAAGCACACGTGCATTACGGCATCACGCCGCGCGACGTGCTACGAACCTTGACGCGCGCGCTAAACGAGCTGCGCGTGCCGCATCCGTTGCATGTCCATGCAAGCAATCTCGGCGTGCCGGGCAATGTGCAATCGACCATAGCGACGATGGACGCATCCGACGGGCTGCCTATCCATCTCACGCATATTCAGTTTCATAGCTATGGGACCGAAGGCCCGCTCAAGTTCTCATCCGGCGCACGCGCGATTGCGGAAGCGGTGAACGCGCGGCCCAACGTGACGATCGATGTCGGGCAGATCATCTTCGGCCAGACCGTCTCCGCATCCGGCGACACGATGATGCAGTTCCGCAACGCGCCACTGGCACGCCCGCGCAAATGGATTCTCGGCGATATCGAATGCGACGGCGGATGCGGCGTCGTGCCGTTTCGCTATCGCGAGCAGAGCTTCGTCAATGCGCTGCAGTGGATCATCGGACTCGAAATCTTTCTGCTGGTCGATGATCCCTGGCGCGTATCGATGACGACGGATCATCCGAATGGCGGGCCATTCACCAGTTATCCGCATCTGATACGCCTGCTGATGGACAAGTCGTTTCGCGACGAACAACTCGGCAAGCTGCACGCCGATGCAAGAACCGCAAGCGTGCTGGGCGAGATCACGCGCGAACTCTCTCTTTTTGAAATTGCCATCATCACGCGCGCGGGTCCCGCACGTCTGCTCGGTCTCGCCGATCGCGGACACCTCGGCGCGGGCGCGGCGGCGGATATCGCGGTGTATCGCGAAGGCGCGGATCGCGAGCGCATGTTCACATCGCCCGCATTCGTGTTCAAAGACGGCGAACTCATTGCGCGCGACGGCGTCCTGGTCAAGACGCCGACGGGCGGCATTCACTACGTGAAGCCCGACTACGACCGCGCAATCGAACAGCGCGTGCGCGACTACACGCATGCCAACCTCGCGGGAAGGTTCGAGAACATCGCTATCGGCGATGACGAGCTATGCGCGGTCTGCAACGGCGGCAAGCTGTTGCCCGTCGCATGCGAACGACAATGACCACCATGCGCATCAACGACACCGAGATCGACGACACCTTCGCCGAAGCCTTCCCGATGAAGGCGACGCGTCTGATCATCACCGCGCATACCCCGACATGGGCGCGTCATGCCGCCAATTCGCTGACAGGCTTCGCCACGTCCGTCATCGATTGCGGATGCGAGGCCGGCATCGAACGCGATCTGGACGGCGATGAAACGCCCGATGGAAGACCGGGCATATCGGTGCTGATCTTCGCCGTGTCGTCTAAAGAACTCGCCAGGCAAATTGCGCGGCGCGTCGGGCAATGCGTGTTGACATGCCCGACGACGGCCGTCTATGGCGGCATTGATCCATTCAACAGTCGCGCGCCGCTCTCCGACAATGCACCGCTCGGCGCGGGCCTGCGTTTCTTCGGCGATGGCTTTCAGATATCTAAAGTGCTTGGTCCGACACGCTATTGGCGTGTGCCTGTGATGGACGGCGAATTCCTTTGCGAAGAATTCACGGCGACCGTCAAGGCAGTGGGCGGCGGCAACCTGTTGTTTCTTGCGCGCGATATCGACAGTGCGCTACAGGCGGCCGAAGCCGCCGTTGCCGCGATGCACAAGCTGCCCAACGTCATCACGCCATTTCCGGGCGGCGTCGTTCGGTCGGGATCGAAAATCGGATCGAAATACAAAGGCGCGACCGCATCCACGAACGATGCGTTTTGTCCCACGCTCGTCGGCTTGTCGAGGAAAAGCGAACTCACTCCGGAAGTGGCGTGCGTGCTCGAAATCGTGATCGACGGTCTCACCGATGCCGACGTCGGCGCCGCAATGACAGCGGGAATCGCGGCGGCAACGGCAATCGGACGCACCGGCGGCGTGTTGCGCATTTCGGCAGGAAACTATGGCGGCAAACTCGGGCCTTATCACTTCAGGCTGCATGAATTGTCGGCGGATGTTGCGGGAGCACGCGTATGAATGCCATTACGTTGCGCGTAAAAAATGCGCCCGGCTTTCGCGTTGATGCGTCCAAATTACTCCCTCAGACGTTAGCGCAAATGTCGCCTGCGGAACTGGACCGGATGTCTTTGCAGGGCGACGGCGACATGTGCGCGCTAAGCGATCTCTTCGATATCGCACAAACCGATGCAGCCGATGTCTCGCTTGCCATCGAAGGCGATGCCGCATGGCTCGATCGCCTTGGCGCATCGCTAACGGCAGGCACGCTTACGGTTCGCGGAAACGCGGGCGACTACGCGGGCATCGGCATGACAGGCGGCAAACTGTCGATCGAAGGCAACGCGGGCCGCTTCACCGCATGTGAAATGCAAGGCGGACGTATCGACGTATCCGGTCATGTCGGCGACTTCGCGGCCAGCGCGCTGCCCGGCAACATGGAAGGCATGAGCGGCGGCGTGCTCGCCGTTCGCGGCGATGCGGGCGCGCGCCTTGCAGACCGCATGCGACGCGGCACCATATTGATCGGCGGAAACGCGGGAGATTTCGCCGCATCACGCATCGTGGCGGGCACGGTCTGCGTCGCGGGACAAACGGGCGCACACCTCGGCTATGGCATGCGGCGCGGCACGGTCGTACTATTGAGGAACCCGTCACGCATCGGGCCGACATTCACGCAAGGCGGACAAGGCTTCGATGTCTTCTGGCTTTTGCTTGCACGGATGCTCGCTAAAGAATTCGGCCCTTTTTCAACGCTTGAGCAAAGGGCTTTGCCCAGGCGCTACGCCGGCGATCTTGCCGTAGACGGACGGGGGGAATTGCTGATCGCCAATTCATGAAACGACGATAACAATGGACTCTCTATCCGGCGCAAAGATGCCCTTTCGCGAAGGAGGCATGCCATGACCGCAGTGGGCACCCGGCCCGCGACGCCCGACCGTTCGACGGTGGCCAACGAGCGCTTCGCCCGGCCGCTCATCGCGCTGCACTGGATCATCGGTATCGCGATCATCGCGATGCTGTGCATCGGCTTCTATATGGTAGGCCTGCCGCGCGGGCTGCCGTTCAAGTTGACCGTCATCAACTTCCATAAATCACTCGGCTTGACAATTTTCCTGCTGGTGCTGATCCGCATCCTGGTACGCCTGGCCTATGGCCGGCCGCCTCTGCCGCCGATGGGAGCGTGGCAACGCGCCGCCGCGAGCACCACGCAGGGTCTTTTATATGTGGGCATGATCGCGATGCCGCTGACCGGCTATCTCGGTTCGTCGTTCAACAAGTACGGCACGCGCTTCTGGGGCGTGCTTCTGCCACAATGGGGATCGGACGACAAAGCAATGCGCGAGCTGTTCTTCGGAATTCATGGCTTCATCGCCTGGACGCTCGTTGCGTTGATCGCGCTTCACTTCCTTGGCGCAATGAAGCATCAGCTCATCGACAAAGACGGGCTCTTGAGGAGAATGTGGCCATGACGTATTCGTGCGAGACCCCGCGATGAAAATTCGCGTGCTGGGCTCATCGGCAGGCGGCGGATTTCCGCAATGGAACTGCAACTGCCGCAATTGCGACGGCGTGCGCCGCGGTGTCATTGCCGCGCGTGCGAGAACGCAGTCGTCGATTGCGGTCAGTGACAATGGCGAAGACTGGCTGCTCGTCAACGCATCGCCCGACATACTCGCGCAGATCGCGGCGAACCCGGAATTGCAGCCCGCGCGCCGTGTGCGCGATACGGGCATCGCCGCCGTCATCACGATGGACGCGCAGATCGATCACGTCACGGGTCTCTTGATGCTGCGCGAACGCGGCACGCCGCTACCGCTTTATACGACCGATGCGGTATGGCAGGACTTGTTGACAGGCTTTCCGATTACATCGATCCTCTCGCATTACTGCGGTGTCGAGCACCGCCGCATCGCGCTCGATGGCGCCGCGTTCAGCGTGCCTGAATTGCCGCGCGTAAGCATCCATGCGCTGCCGCTTTCCAGCAAGGCGCCGCCCTATTCGCCGCATCGCGAAGCGCCGGAAGTGGGCGACAACATCGGCCTCATGTTCACGAACGATGCAACCGGCAAGCGCGCGTTCTATGCGCCGGGCCTCGGCGCACTCGAACCGCATGTCGTCGAGGCAATGCAGAAGGCCGACCTGTTGCTCGTCGATGGCACGGTATGGACCGACGACGAAATGATCCGTCTCGGCCTGACCAAGAAGACCGGCGCCGATATGGGACATCTCGCGCAAAGCGGGCCGGGCGGCATGATCGAAGTGCTGGATTCGATCGGCCGCGCGGACGTGCGCAAGGTGCTCATTCATATCAACAACACGAACCCTATCCTGATCGAAGACGGACCCGAAAGGCGCATGCTGTCGGAGCATGGCATCGAAGTCGCGCACGACGGAATGAGTTTCGAGCTATGACATCGCGGAGAATCATTGAATGAGTGGCAACGCTTTCACGCCGATGCTGAACCCCACGACCGGCCCGGTGTTCACTGCACTAAAAGAGCCCGGCCCCGCGTGGACGCGCGCGGAGTTCGAGGAACAACTGCGCGCGAAGGGCACGGCGTATCACATTCATCATCCGTTCAACGTGAAGATGAATAGCGGCGGATGCTCGCGCGAGCAGATACGCGGCTGGGTCGCGAACCGCTTCTACTATCAGATCAACATTCCGCTGAAAGACGCTGCGGTCATGTCCAATTGCCCCGACCGCGAAACGCGCCGCCGCTGGGTGCTGCGCATTCTCGATCACGATGGTTACGACGATCAGCCGGGCGGCATCGAAGCATGGGCGCGTCTCGGCGATGCTGTCGGCCTTTCTCGCGACGATCTCTGGTCGCTCCGGTTCGTGACGCCGGGCGTGCGCTTCGCCGTGGATGCGTACGTGAATTTCGCTCGGCGCGCGCCGTGGCAGGAATCGGTTTGCTCGTCGCTAACGGAAATGTTCGCGCCGCAGATTCACAAGGACCGGCTCTCCACGTGGCCTGCGCATTACACGTGGATCGAACCCGAAGGACTCGCTTATTTCCGCTCGCGCGTTTCGCTTGCGCAGCGGGATGTCGAACATGGTCTCGAAGTCACACTCGCGCATTTCACGACGCGCGAACAACAGCAACGCGCGCTCGACATTCTGCAATTCAAGCTGGATATCCTCTGGACCATGCTCGATTCAATCGAAAAGGCGTTCCCGGCATGAGCGACACGAATCCGACTCAGCGCATGAACGAAGCCGTCGAAGCACCGGACGATGCCTTGCGTCCGAAGCTCAAGCGTCTCTTTCGGCTGCAATGGGAACCGGCGCAAGACGCGCATGTGCTGCTGTACCCTGAAGGCATGGTGAAGCTCAATCAAAGCGCTGCGCAAATTCTGCTTCGTTGCGATGGCACGCGGGACATCCCCGCGCTCGTCGCCGATCTGGAACAGGCGTTCAGCGCATCGGGCATCGGCGACGATGTGCGCGCGTTCATCGCCGGTGCGCGTGCGCGTGGCTGGCTAGAGTGAAAAGGTGCGAGCATGACCGATCTCTCCGAACCCATCGCGAAGACCGAGCACGAAGGAACGCCCATTGCGCCGCCCTTGTGGCTGCTCGCGGAACTGACGTATCGCTGTCCGCTGCATTGCGTGTTCTGCTACAACCCGGTGAATTACACGGACCACTCGCGCGAACTCGATACCGCGCAATGGCTCGACGTATTGCGTCAGGCGCGTGAGTTGGGAGCCGCGCAACTGGGCTTTTCCGGCGGCGAGCCGCTCTTGCGCGACGATCTCGAAACCCTCGTCGGTGAAGCGCGGAAGCTCGGCTTCTATACGAACCTCATTACGTCAGGCATCGGGCTGACGGACAAGCGCCTTGGCGCGCTCAAGGAAGCCGGCCTAGATCACATCCAGCTCTCGTTTCAGGACTCCACGCAGGAGCTCAACGACTTCTTGTCGAGCACGAAGACGTTCGATCTCAAGAAGCGCGTCGCGAATCTCATCAAGGCGCACGACTTTCCGATGGTGCTCAATTGCGTCCTGCACCGCTATAACCTGCCGCATATCGGACGCATCATCGACATGGCGCTTGCGATGGGCGCTGAATATCTGGAACTCGCGAACACGCAGTATTACGGCTGGGCACATGCGAACCGCGCGCAACTCATGCCGACCGCCGAGCAGTTGCAGGAAGCGGAAGCCGTAGTCGAACGCTATCGCAAGGAAATCGGCGACAAGTGCAAGATATTCTTCGTCGTGCCTGACTATTACGAGCGCCGGCCCAAGCGCTGCATGAACGGATGGGGTTCGGTGTTTCTCGGAATCGCGCCCGACGGCGCGGCGTTGCCTTGCCATACCGCGCGCTCGCTTCCGGGCCTTACGTTTCCCAATGTCACCGATACGCCGCTCAGGGACATCTGGTACGAGAGCGATGCGTTCAACCGCTTTCGCGGTTTCGGCTGGATGAAAGAGCCATGCCGCAGTTGCGATGAGAAAGCGATCGACCTCGGCGGATGCCGCTGTCAGGCTTATCTGCTGACACAAGATCCGGCGAACGCGGACCCTGTCTGCGACAAGTCCGCGCATCATGAGCGAGTCATCGAAGTGGTGCGTGCGGCCTCGACGCGACAGGAACCGCAGGAACAGCCCATCGTCTTTCGTAACGATGCGAACGCGCGGCGTTTTGCGTCACTGCATCGAACCGATGGATCGGAAGGCGCAGAGTGATACCCATGAACGCCGATATCTCCGTGCTGCTCGTAGACGATCACGCCGTTGTGCGTGAAGGCTACAAGCGTCTGCTCGAACTGAGCCCCGATGTCAGCGTCGCGGGTGAAGCGGCGGATGCCGCGCAGGCTTATCAGAAGTTTTGCGCGTTGCAGCCGGATGTCGTCGTCATGGACCTTGCGTTGCCGGGCGCAAGCGGCATTGAAGCGATGCGTCGCATGCTCTCGCGCGAACCGCATGCAAGCGTGCTGATCTTCAGCGTGCACGAGGAAGCGATATTCGTGCGCCGTGCGCTCGATGCCGGCGCGCGCGGTTATGTCACGAAGGCGAGCGCGCCCGATGTGCTCGTCGAAGCGGTGCGCTCGGTTGCGCGTCGCGCTCGTTATCTCAGCCCGGACATTTCCCAAGCGCTTGCATTGCGCGCGACCATTCAGAAAGGGCCGCCCGGAAGACAATTATCGGCGCGTGAGTTCGAAGTGCTGCGTTTGCTCGTGCAAGGCTATACGCTGCCGAGCATCGCAGAGAAACTCGGCCTGAGTCAGAAGACCGTGGCTAATCATCAATCGGTGATACGGCAGAAATTCGGCGCGGATAACGGCGTGCAGCTCGCGCAGATTGCCAACCGCCTGGGGCTTCATTTCTCCGACTTCACCGGCGCACCGGATGCCCCTTCGTTCGGCGCGCTCGGCAGCGGCCGTCCCGCCTGAACGGGTACGCGCGCGCAGACCAGAAAGCCGTGACCCGGACTGCTCGCGATATGAAACTCGCCGCCCAGCGCTTCCACGCGCTCGCGCATGCCGACGAGTCCGAGCCCCTTGCGCGGGATCGACAGATCGATGCCGGGACCATCGTCCGCGATCGTCACGACGACCTCGCCCGAGCCTTGGTTCGTTTGCGGCGTACGCACCAGATAGATTTCGACGCGTGATGCACGCGCGAACTTCGACACGTTCGTCAGCCCTTCCTGCACGAGCCGATAAAGCGCGATGTTGAGCACATCGCTCAGATGTTCGAAATCGCCCTCTACCGTCAGCGTGAATTCCGCTTGCGGCAAGCGCTCGCGCCAGCCTTCGATGCAATGCTCCAGGGCTGTGGGCAAGCCGAATTCATCGAGGCCGATGGGTCTTAGCTTGCGAATCAAGCCACCGATTTCGCGGTACACGTGCGTTGCGCTCTGCATCAGTGCTAAAGCGAGCCGATGTACTTCGGGCTCGCGTTCAGCGGACAGATCACGGATGCGTGCTGCATCGAGCGATATCGCGTTGAGGTACTGACCCAGTTCATCGTGCAATTCGCGGGCTAAATGACGGCGTTCTGCTTCCTGCGCGGTAATGGCCTGATTGGCAAGCCGCCGGTTTTCCGCGAGCAGATGTTCCGCTTCCTTTTCGAGCGCCCGGCTTCGGCGCACTTCGCGGCGCGCGTCCTTATAGCGCCGCCATGCGAACCATGCAAAGCCTAGCGCGAGCACGAAGAGAGTCGCAGGAAGTTCATCGAGTTGGAAACGCTCCGCACTGCGCGTCCAGCGATAGGTGAATTCGCTGAAGTCGATCAGCGCAAAGCCGGCGCCCGCGATGATGGTCATCGCGAGCACGCAGGCGAGATCGCGCGACGCAGTGGATTGCGTGGCGCGGCGTGAAGCATCTTCGGCGAGAGAGGACAAGGATTCGGATGGCATCGCGGAATCCATTTTAAGCACGCCCGGCTCGCGCGATGGCGCATGCACATGACGTTTGGGAACCCTTCCCTGCCCGATCGGGAAAAGCTCCCGGTGCGCGCGCGGAGTGTTGTGCGACTCTTTCTATCAAAGGCTCATCGTTTAGAAGACGCCCAAAGAAAAATAACCGGAGACGACAATGAGGAGCATGCCGCGCCAGTCCGGCTTCGCGCATCGGTTCAAACCCCGAGCAGGACTCAGGCTCGCGTTCGGCGGCGCGTTCGCGAGCGTCACCGTCGGCGCATGGGGGCAAGCGGTGACTGCGCCGCCGACTACCGAATTACCGACCATCGTCGTTGTCGGCACGACCCCGCTGCTCGGCGTAGGCACGCCGCTAGAAAAAGTGCCTGCGAATGTGCAGACTATCAAGGGCCACGACATCGAAGCGCAACACTCCGCGACCGTCACCGATTACCTGCAGAAGAACGTAGTGAGCGTCGACGTCAACGATGCACAAGGTAATCCGTCTCAAACCGACATCAACTATCGCGGCTTCACGGCGTCGCCCGTACTCGGCACGCCGCAGGGTCTTTCGGCCTTTCTCGATGGCGTGCGGATCAACGAGCCCTTCGGCGATGTCGTGAACTGGGACCTCATTCCTCAGGCTGCCATCAATACGATGCAACTCATTCCAGGCTCGAATCCGACGTTCGGGCTCAACACGCTCGGCGGTGCAATCGTCGTGACGACCAAGAACGGCCGCTCGAACCCCGGCGGGAATATCGATGTAAGCGGCGGATCATGGGGAAGGAAGACAGCACAGATCGAACAGGGCGGCGTGATCGGCAGCAACCTCGACTACTACTTCACGGCCAACGTCTCGAATGACAATGGCTGGGCTGCACAGAATTCGAGCCGCCTGAGACAAGCATTCGCCAAACTTCGCTATACGGACGTCGACACCACCATTGCGTTATCGATGGGCGGCGCGGACAACACACTCAATGGATCGCAAACGATTCCTCGCTCGTTTCTCGACAACTACAAGCAGGCATACACGTTTCCCGACACCAATCAAAACCAGGTGGGCTACGTCACGCTGTCGGGCGAGCACTATTTCTCGCCGAACGTCGAGTTGAGCGGCAACCTGTATTACCGGCACTACCGCAACCGTAACGTGAGCAGCAACGTCAACGACAATTATGGCGAAGCCGACGACGACGGCGCAATCGATCTAACACAGGCGACCAACGATCAATCGGTGATCGTGACGGACAGCTACGGCGCCAGCCTGCAACTGACGCTGCTCAACAAGCTCGCCGGCATGGATAACCAGCTGGTTCTGGGCGCAGCAGGCGACTTCGCCAATTCGCATTTCACGCAATCGTCGCAGCCCGCCGAGTTCACCGATAGTCGCGCGACCATCGGCTCAGGCCCGTTCGTGCCGACGACGAACGCGCGGACGCGTAACGAAAACTGGGGAATCTACTTCGAGAATACGCTGTCGTTCACGGAGCAATGGTCGATGACGCTTGCGGGCCGCTATAACTGGGCGAAGGCCGTCATCGGCGATGAAAGCGGCGTGCAGCCCTTGCTCGATGGACGGCACACGTTCTCGCGTTTCAATCCGGCGATCGGCTTCAACTGGAACCCGACGCCGTGGCTCACGGCTTATGCGACCTACAACGAAGGCATGCGCTCGCCGACCGCCATCGAACTTGCATGCGCCGACCCGAATGCGCCGTGCTCGCTGCCGAACGATTTCATTGCGGACCCCGAACTAAAGCCCGTCATCTCGAAGACTTTCGAAATAGGCGCGCGAGGACGTATCGGCAAGGCGACGACGTGGAGCGCCGCGCTATACAGCACCACACTCACGGACGACATCCAGTTCGTCAGCAGCGAAGGCGCGACGAGCACGCTCGGCTATTTCCAGAACGTCGGCAAGACACGCCGCCAGGGTTTCGAACTTGCCGGGCGCACGCAGTGGGGACCGCTCGGACTCGCGGCGAGCTATAGCTATGTCAACGCGACGTATCGCTCGACATGGACCGAGAACAGTGCAAGCAATTCGAGCGCCGACGCCGACGGCAACATCACCGTGCATTCGGGAGACCGCATTCCGGGCATTCCGGCCAACACGGTGAAATTGCGCGTGGACTACAACCCGCTCTCGCGATGGAACATCGGCACGAATCTCACGTATCGCAGCAATATCCTTGCGCGCGGCGATGAGAACAATCAGGACGTGAACGGCAGCATCGCCGGCTATTTCCTGATCGATCTCGACACGACTTATAACGTCACGAAGCAGTTGCAGGTCTATGCAACGGTCAAGAACCTGCTCAACAAGCGCTATGCGAACTTCGCGATTCTGGGCGAGAACTTCTTCAACGGCCCGAACCATACGTTCAACGGCGCGGACACGACCAACGAGCAGTTCCTGGGCATCGGTGCGCCGCGTGGCGTGTGGGTCGGCTTGCGCTATGCGTGGAACTGAGTGCCGTCATCAACGCGGTCTGAACGGATATATCCTTGCGGGCCGCCGTTGCCGCAACTCGGCCAGATAATCTTCGACGAAGCGGCCCAGTGCATTGGCCTTGAGTTGCTCGAGCATCCGCATTGCATCGCTGGGCGATTCCGGTCCTATCACCAGCGCGCCAACGCCAAGTGACCCAAGATGCACGACGAGCGCGCACGAGGATAGCGAACCGGCGTCGAAGCGGCGAACGGCATCGGCGGCGGCGTCGTCCAGTTCGATGTCGTCTTTCATGCACTGTTCGTGACGAAGCTCGCCGCGCTTGCCGATATAGGCGGGCACCCATCGGCAATTTCCCGTGCTGCCCTGAGCCGCGATCAGAACGCGCTTGCGTACCGGAGTATCGGATATTGCATCGAACGCCTCCGCTAAAGTGAGCATGATTGTCCTCGCCGGAGAGCCTATCTGATACTAGCAGCCGCTTCCGGCGAGGTGCGAGATGGATCGGGCAACGACGGCCGGTGCAAAGTGAAACGGCCGTACGCCGCGCGATCAGCGGCCGGCTATCGACCCCGCGCTCGGCGGATACGTGACGATGCCCCATGCAAGCGGCAAGTCGCCAATCTGCCTGATGGTCTGGAAGTTCGACGCATCGAGCACATACACCGCGTTCGAACGGCCGCATGCAAGCAGAAGCCGCGAGCCATCGGGCGTGAAGCTGAAATGCCAGCAGCGTTGGCCAACGGGTATGTCGCTCATGTGCGCGTAGGTGGCGCCGTCGAAGACTTGCAGTGTCTTGTCACGCGATGCAGCCACGATCAGGCGCTTGCCCGACGGATCGAACGATACGCCATACGGGCCGGTTTTCGTGTCGACGGTCTTGACGATCTTCAGGTCCTTGCCGTCCAGCACGATGAACTTGTTCGCGTTCTCCAGCGTGACGACGTATTGCTTTCCATCGGGCGACCGCTTGATGCCGCGCGGGCGCGAGCCCTTTTGCAATTCCACCGTGCGCACTGGCTTGCCCGTGCGCGCGCGATAAACCGACACCGTGTCGTCGCCTTCGTTCGTGACGAGAATGAGTTTGCCGTCCGGCGAAAACTCGACGCCTTCCGTTTCATGGCCGCTCTTGACCGAATGCGTGACCTTCAACGGCTTCAAATCGACGATGGCGATTTCGGCGGGCGGCGAGTTCGCGTCGTCGTCATCCTTCTCCGGCTCGCCGGGCTTGGGCGGTCCGCCGGACTCGCCCGGCTCATACGTGACATAAGCATAGCCGCCGTAGACCCGCACGAATTCCGGGTTCTTGCCGATCTTCACGCGCCGCACGACCTTCCCCGAAGACGTATCGATTTCTGATAGATCGCCCGTCGATTTATTCGCGACGTAGAGGCGCGTGCCGTCCTCATTGAGGCTCAAACCGCGCGGGCCGTCCTTGCCCACATCGATGGTTCTCGCAAGCGAGAGATTCGCCAGATCGATCACGCCGACACCGCCGGTCTCGCTCGTCACATACGCCGTTTGCGCCGTGGCGTGCGCGCTGATCGCGGAGAGAAACGCCATGGGCGCGAGAAACGACGCGCACGTCAGGCGCGCGGCCTTGAAGCTGACTTGCATGAGCGTCTCCGGCTAAACGTTCTTTGTTGGCTCTTGTTCGTTCAATCGCGGGCCGTTTGCAGGAAGCCTGGCCCAGCGAATAACTTAGCGCACGAAACACCGCACAGGCAATCTCGCCGGACGGGAAAAATTCCCGAAATTCCTGGGCGAATAATCAATGCAGGGCGGACGCATCGTTAGCGAGAAGATCAACCAACGCCTTTGCGCCACGTCGCCATGACTGATCCGTATTGCCGCGAATATCGACCGAACGCTGAAAGAGTATTGCGCCGCTGTGCGCGTCTTCCACGCGCAGATTCATGTTGAGTATCAGGTTGCTGATTTTCTGTACCCAACACACGCCGACCCGCGACACGCCCAGTTCCCGCGCAACGCGCAATTCGCATCCGTTGCAGGCGCTCAGGTCCTGATCACTTTGCAGCGAGGCGATGAGACCGCTCGCAGGCGCGTTGTCCGTGACGCGAAAGAGCGCGCGTTCCTGCATATCGTCGCGCAATGCGTGGCCGATCATCTGAAGCCGCTGGCTCTGAATGCGGTTGATCTCGGCATCGTTATAGACGGCGTTATCGTCGATGAGCGTGCAGTCGAGCAGTGCAATCGATTGCCGCGCGTCTTGCGCGAGAACCGAGCCGCACAGCAACATTGCGCCCGCGAGGATAAAACTCATTGCTCGAACGATGATCGTCATGTTCCAGTCTCGATAGATGCGCCAACACCATGGTGCTCATCTGTTCGCGCGACTCCAACATACCGCCGCGTGCGGACTCGATCAAGCGCCGCTGTCGCACGGTGCGCCTTGCCCGCCGCAAGCGGTGAGAAATTGGCATAGCGCTTGCAAAACTTCTGGCGAGCATTGACATGCTCGATTCACCTCAAGCTACCCGCCAGGAGAACCATCATGAAACGCACTCTCGCCATCAAAGACTTGCCGCTCGACACGCAGGCCGGCAACGAAGCCACGCTCTCGCATCAACAGATGCAGCGCATCACAGGCGGACGAGCCGTGTCCGCCGTCGTCGACGGCCGCACGCCCGGAACAGTCGATGACTGGGACATCAACATCGCCATCTTCGAAGGGCGCATTAGCGGGCCTTATATCGTGTGATGCGGGCGTCAGCGGCTCGTGCCGGCCGCGTGCGGGCCGCTGTCTCTCAAGCCGTGCTTCCCGATGGATTCGTTTCCCGAAGTGGAGTAACGTTGCTGATGCGAGCCTGGCAACGACAGGGAGGCAATGATGTCCGGCGAACCCGCTTCACACTGGCAGGTCTTCGAGTACGAAGGCTTCGACATACACGTGCTGCCGCAAGTCAAGCCGACGCCGGAACATGCGCCGCCGCGCGCGACCGAGCGATACGTGTTCATCGGCCGCGTATGCCGCCATGGAACGAATGCCGATACGCCCGCCGAAGCCGTTTATTTCCACGCCGATGGCGACGACGAATACAAGACGCCACAAGACGCCGTGAACGATGCGCGGCATATCGGCAAGAGCATCGTCGACGGCACGCATCCGGATTTATCGGTGCTATCGATCGTTTCGCATCATCATCCGGAATGACATCGCCACACATGACGCCTTCCGATCACGACGATGCGCGCGTCGAAAGTCTCAGCGCCATCACGCTTGCGACCTGCGACATGCCGCGCGCGGTGCGTTTCTATGAAGCGCTCGGCTTTCGCATCGTTCACGGCGGCGCTGACCAGGCATTCACCTCTTTCGCGCTGGGGAGCTCGTTTCTCAACATCACCCGCGAGACGCACGGTCCCGTTCAGTGGTGGGGCCGCGTCATCATCTACGTGTCCGACGTGGACGCGTTCTATCGCAAGGCGCGCGCAAACGGCATCGAACCGCAATTCGAGCCGCGCGATGCGCCGTGGAACGAGCGATATTTCCATCTCACCGATCCCGACGGTCACGAACTCAGCTTCGCACGCCCGCTATAACTCACTCGGCCGGGCATGCCTTTCGCTAATCAGCTTATGACGGGCAACGAACGCACCGGCTCGATGATATGGCCGTTCGCGTACATACCCGCACACCGCACGCGTCGAAGATATAAGCACACATCCGCCTACGTGAAAGCTCGATCATGTGCTGTTGCTATTTCGCAAAAGGGCATACGGCCACCGGAATCGCGGCGTAGAGTTAAAGTGCTTTGTCACGAGTGTGGTGCGTTGCGGCAGGCGTATTCATGCGGCTTAAAGCCTTTTGCGCGTTTAGCCGATATCCAGTCATGAAACGCCGCGTGCAGGAGACTTCAGATGAAAAGCATCAAGGAACGATCCCTACGTCATCAAGTGGAGAAATGGCTCGCGCCGGCAAGCGTGCCGGTGCATGTCACGAAGTTCAGCCGCACGCGCGCGGATCACACGCGGTATGTGTGTGTCGAGACATTGCAGGGCGCGGCATCGAGAGCGTTGTTCTTCTTTCGTCACGATGACGGACAGTGGTGCGTTTATCCGCCAGCGCCGCAGCGGACGAACAAGAGGCGAGAGCGGCTCGCGGCCTGATGGTGATAGTCAAAGACGCATGTTGTTGAAGAACTGAAACCACATCGCGCCGAGAGGATTCATCCCACTGGCGCTTTGATCAGCGGCCTGAGCCGGCTCTTCTCTGGTATCAGGCGCGGGTTCGGTCTTTGTCTTGGCTTCCCGCGATGCATGCAGCGCGACGACGCTCTCAGCAATATGCCGCGCGGTCGCTTCATCGCAATCGTGACCGAGCAACACGCCGAACACGACGTCTCCGTTATGTCCTTGCGATGCGAAGCGCATGGCAAGCGATACACGCTTCGCATAAAGCGCCTCGCGCGCCGCTTCTTCTTCACGCAACTGCGCTTCGCGGCGCGCCACTTCTTCCGCAAAGATACGGTCGTACACCTCGCGTTGCGCGGGGTCGGACAATATCGCGTAAGCCTCTTTTATCTCGTGAAACTTCGCATGCGCCGCTTCTTCGTTGCCGACGTTGCGGTCAGGATGGCAACGCATCGCAGCCTTGCGATACGCCCGCTTGATCTCGTCTTCGGTGGCGTGCTCTTGCACGCCCAGCGTTTCGTATAGCGTTGCCATCAGCGTTCTTCAGCGTTCGTTGAATGGGTGTCCAGGCATCCTAACACGCAAAAACGCGCCTCTCAGGGCTAGCGCCGCGTGATGACGCGAACGCCGGCTGCGCCCGTCAGATCGTAGATGGCGCGCGCCGGCTTCAGGTAATGCGCGATGTGCAGCCGGATCACGATCACCGCGACGATGAAGAAGCCGAGCGTCGCCCAAAGATATTCGCTGCGCCCGGCGACGACGCCATAGCGCGTATGCAGCAGCACGAAGAGCAGCCAGGCGAACGCCGGCGCATGCAGGCTCCAGTGCCGCTGCGCAAAATGCCAGGCGAGCCGTCGCACGTCGCGTCTTGCGCTGCGATCGAGGCCGGCGAGTTCGGGGCGTCCGCGAAAAGCGAATGGCATGACGTATGAAGCTGCACCATCGGCGCTTGAGGATGCATCAAGCATAACGCGCCGACGGCGTTCGGATGCATCGAGTAGACCGGTACGCATGTACGTTAATCGAACCGGAATCGCGTGGCCGCTGCTCGTGAGGGCATCCGCGAGCCACGCGTCATGAAGGGCGGCAACTTTCGGATCACGGCGGCGGTCGTCGCCAGTGCGCTCTTCATGCAGAACATGGACGGGACCATCGTCGCGACCGCCATCCCCACGATGGCCCGCGATCTCCGTGTCGATCCGGTCCATCTGAGCAGCGCGATCACTGCGTATCTCGTCGCATTGACGGTGTTCATTCCCGCGAGCGGATGGGTCGCCGACCGCTTCGGCGCACGCCGCGTGTTCATGTGGGCCATCGCCACCTTCACGCTCGCCTCGATCGCGTGCGCCGCCGCGATGAATCTGCCGCAACTGATTGCCGCGCGCATCGTGCAAGGCCTGGGCGGCGCGATGATGGTGCCCGTCGGCCGGCTCATCCTGTTTCGCGGCGTCAAGCGCGAAGAGTTGCTGCAAGCCACGACGTGGCTCACGATGCCCGCGCTCGTCGGCCCTTTGCTCGGCCCGCCGCTCGGCGGCTTTCTCACCGATGCGCTGTCGTGGCGCAGCATCTTTTGGGTCAATGTGCCGGTCGGCGTCATCGGGATGTGGCTGACGTGGAAGCTGTTGCCGCCATCGCCACCGGAAAGCCGCACGCCGCCCGACCTGCGCGGGATGCTGCTGTCGGGCGCATCGCTCAGTCTGTTCATGATCGGCATCGAGAGCGCCGGGCGCGGCGTGTTGCCCGCTGGCGTGCCGTGGATCTGCGTCGCGGCCGGCTTGCTGTTGTTTCGCGCGACGATACTGCATTGCCGGAAGACGCCGAATCCGGCCATCGATTTCTCCTTGCTGTCGATTCCGACTTTCCATGCGGCAACTATCGCGGGGAGCCTGTTTCGCGCGGGCGCCGGCGCGCTTCCCTTTCTCGTGCCGCTGACGTTGCAGGCGGGCTTCGGTTACAGCGCGTCGGCGAGCGGCCTCATCACGTTCGCAAGCGCACTCGGCTCGTTTTGCATGAGGCCGATGACCGCGCTCGCGCTGCGCCGATTCTCCGTGCGCTCGGTGCTATGTGCGGGCAGCGTCTGCTTCGCCGCTGTGCTGGCTGTCTGCTCGACGATGTCGCAAGCGTGGCCCGCGAGCGCCATCTTTCTGTTGCTGCTCGTCGGCGGCCTCGGCCGTTCGCTCAGTTTCGCCACGATGGGCGCGCTCGCATTCGCCGACGTGCCGAAACCGCGCCTTGCCGCCGCCACCTCGTTTCAGGGCACCGCGCAGCAGTTGATGAAGGCGTTCGGCGTCACGGTCGCCGCCGGGACGATCCAGGCCACGATGCTCGTATCGGGCAACACGCAGACGGAACGATGGCAACTCGCGTGCGGATTCGCCGCAACCGCCCTTCTCGTGCTGGCTTCCTTGCCGATGTTCGCGCGCCTGCCGCACGACGCGGGCGAAGGCATTTCCGCTTCGTCGGCCAAGCGTGCGGGGCGGACATAGGGTTTGGCAGCGGAATCCAGTAAGTTCTGCCACCTTGCCGAAACAATTCTTCAGATCTAGGACAAGTCCATGATCTGGAGGGGAAATTCTTCGGGCTATAATGCGGCTCCACTTTTCGATCCGAGTCCGATGCGCCGAAAGATCCTCTCAACCGCCCTCTTGCTGATTTGCGCCCAGGCCGCCTTCGCGCAGGAAAGCGCGCCGGTCGCCTCCGATGCGGCCGTGCAGGAAGCCGTTCAGCAGGATTCGCGAATCGACGAAGCGCGTCACAAGGTCACGGAAACCATCACGCGCCGCTTCGGCGTGGCGCGCGAGAAGGCGCAGGCCATCGCGACGGCGGTCATGTCGTCGGCATCGAAATATTCGCTTCCCCCGGCGCTTCTGCTCGCCATCATTTCGATCGAATCGCGCTTCAAAGAAACGGCCAAAGGCGCAAATAACGCCACGGGGCTGATGCAGGTCGTGCCTTCGGCGCACAAGAAGCTCGTGCGCGACGTCGACCTGACGGAGCCGGAAGCCAATATCGAGGTCGGCTCGGCCATCCTGCATGGCTATCTGAAGTCCGCAAAAGGCGATGTCGATGCCGCGCTGAAGAACTACGGCGGATCGAGCGCATACGCGCAGAAAGTCAGCCTTCGCGCGAAAACGTTTGAGCCGGTCACCGCACCCGCTCAGTAAGACCGCTCTTCTGGTTTTCTATTGGCGCGCCGCCGCGTGGCGGATGCCGCATAGCCATTCGAGGCTCGCGACGATCGCACCCGCTGCGCACTCGTTGCATCAATAGCCTTGTTGCTGCCCGCTGCCGTGCGACATCCCGCCCGGACTTGCACTGCCGGTGCTTCCCGGGCCGCTGCGTTGCATCGTGCCCTGCCCCATGCCGTTGTTCACGCCGTTGTTGCCCATGCCACTCTTGGCGCCGGTCCCGGTCCCGGTCCCGGTGCCGCTGGTGCCGTCGCTCGAGCCGCCCACGCCGCTGCCGCTCATGCCGCTGCCGCCCATGCCGACACCGCCGCCCTTGCCCGCTGCGCCCGTGCCGGCGCCCGCCGCGCCGTTGCCGCCCGCGCCCATGCCGCCACCCATGCCTGCCGCGCCCGCGCCGCCACCCGCGCTGCCGCCACCACCTGCACCGCCGCCCCCGCCGCCTGCTTGCGCATAGACGCCGCCCGACAAGCCGAGGACGAGCGCGGATGCCACTAGTTTCATCGTGATCGCTTTCATTGCGAATCTCCCAAAGTTAGCGTACCGGCTGCGCGAATAGGCTGGCGCAGCCGCTCCCTTCAAGCGCAAGCAGCATGCCGCGTTCGATGACGCGTCAGTAACCGTAACCTGTCGGCGCGCAGGGGACATACGCGCGCCGATAGCCGTCGTAGCAATAACCCGCAGGCGGTGACGGTTGCGCATACACGGGCTGCGCATAGGCGGGTTCGGCATAAGCGGGCTGGGCATAGGCCGGCTGAGCATTGACGACGGACGTCACGAGCGCGCCCAGCACCGCACCGCCGATCAACGCGCCGACGATCGCACCGCCATCACCGCCGTGTCCGCCGCCGTATCCACCGCCGCGTCCGTGCGCCGACGCCTGGCCGGCCATCGACAGACTACTGATCATCACTAAGACAAGTGCTGCGCGCTTCATGGCTTTTCTCCTGATCCCGTTGTCCGGGTTTGTGAGGAGCATCTTAAGCAGGCGCAAAAGAAATAACTGATGCAGTTGGTAACGGTACATTTCGAGGATTACAAATACGTCATTCGGATACCGAATCAATTTGCCGACGTTACACCTTCGGCAGAATTCACGTTTCCGTAACACTGGCCAGCTTGCCTTTTGCGCCGGCGTGACGCAAAGACGCGTAGTTTCATTTGCTAGCGACTCGTTACTGTTTGTCACCAGAAGGCGGTCAACGACATGCGACGACGCCGCGTTTTCATCGTCACATGCCGCGCATTGGCATGCGTCCTTGTAAAACGCAGGATCTCAGGAGTCGAACAATCATGAAGAAAATCGTCGCTGCTCTCGCATCCACGCTGCTGGTTACCACCGTATTCGCGCAGACCGTCACGACCGACGCGGACAAGGCGCAAGTGAAGGCGAATCACGAAAAGGCCGAGGCGCAGTCCACGGCGAACAAGAAGAAGGCCGATGCTCAACACGACGCCGCGAAGGCACAGGCATCGGCGAATGAGGACAAGGCATCGGCGCAAGCCGACGCCAACAAGGAAGCCGCGAAGGTAGCGCGGGCGACCACGCCGGAGCAAGCCTCCGACGCGCGCGGTGATGCCACGAAGGCACAGGCGAAAGCCAACAAGAAGAAGCACGCTGCACAGGCCAAGGCCGATGAAAAGAAGCACGACGCAGCGAAGGATGCCAACGTGGCGCAAGCCAAGGCCGACAAGGAAAAAGTCGAGGCGCAAAGCGACGCTAACAAGGCGGCCGCCGATGCGAAGGTCGACGCCGCGAAGAAGTAAGGGAAGCCGGCGGATTCAACCGACCATCGCATCGCGCATGCGGGCCGTCGAGTCGTCGCTCAGTCGAGTCGTCCGGTCCAGTGCGTTCACGGGAAGCGAGCCTTCGGGCTCGCTTTTTTCATCGCATCGATTCAATCGATACGTTCGGTCTCCGCCGCACCGACCTCATGCTCGGCGCTCGCATGATGCTCGCTCATCGGCGATACGCGATTTCGCGCGCGTTCATGCATGAGCAGTCGTCCGCTATGGACGGCGGTGAGCGCAACCGCCAGCCAGATCGGAGCATACGTGCCGAGCTTGTTCGCCGAGAACGGCTCGCCTAGTAACATGACCGCGACGCCGACGAGCAACACCGGTTCGACGTAACCGAGTATCCCGAACAGCGCGAGCGGCAGATAACGGCTCGCACGAAGGTAGGAAGCGAGCGCGATCGTGCTGAGCGCGCCGAGACCGGGCAGCAGCACCATCGACAGAAGCGGCGCGCCGGCGACCACCGCGAAGGAGCCGCGAGCGAACAGCGTGATGAGCGCAAAAGGCGCTATCAACAGGATCTCGACCGCGAACGCAACGAGCGGGTCCGCGTCGAGCCGCCGCCTCAATACGAAATAGGGCGGATAGCCCAGCATGACGACGAGCGTCGGCCAGGCGAACGCCTGCGTGACGATGAACTCATGCGCGACACCGATCGCCGCCGCCGCGACACCGGCCCACTGCAGCGCATTGAGCCGCTCGTGATAATAGAAGCGCCCGAGCAGCACCATTACGAGCGGAAGCAGGAAATAGCCGAGCGACACCTCGAGCGCGCGGCCGTGCAGCGGCGCCCAGAGAAATATCCACAATTGCAGGCCGAGCAGCGCGGCGGACACGGCGAATGCGGCAAGCATGCGCACATTTCCGGCAAGCTTCACGACGAGCGCGCATAATTGCGGCCATCGATTGCGCACGGCCACCAGCAGCAACGCGCCGGGCAATGTCCAGACCATGCGCCACGCGAAGATGTCGAGACCATCGAGCGGGGCGAGCCACTTCGTATAGGCGGACATGAGCGCGAACAACGCGGAAGCGGCAACGGACAATGCAATGCCGCGGCCCATGACGTGCTGATTCATCGATATTTCGCGCTCCATCGCCAGAATGCGTTGAACGGCATTCTAAACGCAGCATCCGCGTGACCCGCGTCTAGCGTGCTTTTTGCTTGACCGCCGAATCGCAATCTCCCGAAAGCGTCATTGCATCCGCAGCATCCGAGCGCTGTGCCTCGTTACGAAGAGGCACGCGAAGAAAACGCCGCATCGATGGAGACGTCATGACTCAGCCCGCCCTGTCGCCCCGTTTTTCCAGCGCCTTCGCAGAAGCCGTCCACGCCGGTCTTTCCAGACGGCCGCAGAAAGAGCTGCCGTCGATGTATCTGTATGACGAAGTCGGCTCCGCTCTCTTCGAAGTCATCACCGCCTTGCCCGAATACGGCGTCACGCGCGCCGAAGAACGCGTGCTCAAGGCGCATGCGGTGGATATCGTGAATGCGTTGCCCGCGAACGTGAAAGTCGCGGAACTCGGCAGCGGCAGCGGGCGCAAGACGCGGCGCATCCTGGAAGCGCTTTGCACCAGGCAGCCCACCGCGTATTACCCGATCGAGATATCGCGGACCGCTTTGCAGCTGTGTCATCGCGAACTCGGCGATATCGAGCGCGTGTCGATCGTCGGATACGAACGCGATTATCTTGCGGGCCTCGCCGAAGTGAGCGCGAAGCGGAACAAGGGCGAGCATTTGCTCGTGCTGTTTCTCGGCAGCACCATCGGCAACTTCGCGCGTCTTGCCGCGACCAGGTTCCTTCGCTCGATCCGCAGCATGCTCGAACCCGGCGATGCCCTCCTGCTCGGCACGGACCTCATCAAGCCGCTGCCCACGTTGATCGCGGCTTACGACGATGCCATCGGCGTGACGGCCGCCTTCAACCTGAACCTGCTCGCGCGAATCAATCGCGAGCTTGGCGGCGACTTTCCGCTCGATGCCTTCGAGCACGTGGCGCGTTTCAATCCCGATGCACGCAGCATCGAAATGCACTTGCGGGCGAAGCGCGCGTTGTCCGTGCGTGTGCGCGACGCGGACCTGCACGTCGAGTTTGAAGAGGGCGAAACGATCTGGTCGGAAAGCAGCCACAAGTATGCGGCCGAAGAAGTCGCGCCGATCGCCGCCGATGCGGGCTTCGAATGCACGCATCAATGGCGCGACGACGAGTGGCCCTTCGCGGAAAGCCTGCTCGTTGCGCGCTAGGGCTCAGTGCTGCTCGAAGCGTTCATAACGCTTTTCGACGTAGCGTTCCTCGCTGAAGAACTCGGTGACGCGCGCATGGGGCGGTCCACGGCGCAGCCATTCGAGCATCAGGTCGACCTGATTGGCCGCGCCCTGAATGACGGCTTCGACCGAGCCGTCATCGAGATTGGCCACCCAGCCGCGCACGCCGAGAGAATGCGC
Source organism: Caballeronia sp. LZ019 (assembly GCF_031450825.1). Taxonomy (NCBI): domain Bacteria; kingdom Pseudomonadati; phylum Pseudomonadota; class Betaproteobacteria; order Burkholderiales; family Burkholderiaceae; genus Caballeronia; species Caballeronia sp. LZ019. The sequence continues at coordinate 83,292 of NZ_JARTVZ010000002.1, forward strand.
GCGCCTCACCGTGTGATGACGGAAGCCCACGCCCTGCACCACGCCTTTCGCACGCACATAGTAAGTTTCGATTCTCGTATCCAGATCGGGGCCCGGCATCGCGCATTCCCTCCGTGTCTTACACATGGCCGCATTGTAGACACGCTTGGGACTGCGCGTATGAGCCGGCTCAACTCAGCCTGAACGGCTGTGCCATATCCGCGCGATCGCCCGCATGCGGACGCACGATGCGCGGCAGCGTCACTTCGAACGCGGTGCCGGCTTCGGCGGAAGAGCGCACCTTCACTTCGCCGCCGTGCATCTCCGCGATCTCGCGCGTGATGTAGAGCCCGAGCCCGAGGCCGCTCGATTCGTTCTGACGCCGCCCCGAGCGATACGGCGCGAAGACGGTCGGCAGGATCTCTGCCGGAATCTCGCCCGCGTTCTGCACGACGATCTTCACGTCGTTCGCGCCGCCCTCGAGCCTGACCTGTATCGACGATCCTTCGAGCCCGTGTTGCAGCGCATTGCCGATCAGATTCGAAAACACTTGCGAAAGCAGGTCGCCATCGCCTTGCAGCAAGGTATCGCCCTGACGCAGCACGAAGATGCGCCCCTTGCCGACGCGCGCCTCGTATTCCTCGACGATATTCTTCGCGAGCGTCGCCAGTTCGACGGCGCGCGGCTGCAACGTGACACGCCCGCCACGCAGACGCGCGAGGTTCAGCAGCTGATCGACCATGCGGACCATGCGCATGCCGCTCGACTTGATGCGCGTGCCGATATTCGCGACGTTCTCGTCCTTCACGAAGCGCGACAGATATTCCGCCGATGCGATCACCGCCGACAGCGGCGTGCGCAGATCGTGGCCGAGCACGGCCATCAGCATTTCGTTCGCGTCGAGCAGTTGCTGCATCGTCGCGAGCTGCGTCGCGAGTTGCTGCTTCTGCCGCTCCATCTGGATGAACACATCCACCTTCGAATTGAGGATGCGCGAATCGAATGGCTTGTAGAGGAAATCGACCGCGCCGGCTTCATAGCCGCGAAAGGTGCGGTTCGTGTCTTGTGCGGTCGCAGTGAGAAAGATGATCGGCACGTGCGCGGTGCGCGGGCTGCCGCGCATCAGTTCGGCGAGCTCGAAGCCGTCCATGCCGGGCATGTTGACATCGAGGATCGCGAGCGCGACTTCGTGTTTGAGCAGCAGTTCGAGCGCCGCCGGCCCGGATTCGGCCTTCAGCACCGACAGATCCGGCCGCGCGAGCGATGCTTCTAGCGCGGTGATGTTGTTGCGGATGTCATCGACGATCAGCACGTGGATGGGTTGCGTCATCTGGTGACTCCTTGCTTGGGCCATGCCTTCGTTCATAGCGTTCATCTTTGCGTCCGGCGTGTATGCGCGGCGAGGCGCGAGGCCATGTCGTCCAGCGTCAGGATGTCGCTGACCGCGCCTTGCGCGATAGCCGCCTGCGGCATCGCCGGCGCCGAGGCCGTCTTCGGGTCCTGCGCCCAGCACACGCCGCCTGCATCGCGAATGGCGCGTGCGCCGCGCCCGCCGTCATCGTTCGCACCCGACAACACGACGCCGAGCAGCCGCTCGCCATACGCATGCGCCGCCGATTCGAAGAGCACGTCCACGGAAGGCCGCGAGAAGCGCACGGGCGGATCGACGGATAACGCAATCGCGGGCGGCGCGCCGTCTTCGGCCTCCACCATCATGTGATAGCCGGGCGGCGCGAAATAGATGACGCCGGGCGCGATCACGTCCTTGTCGAACGGCTCCTGCACGGCGATGTTGCACCGCTCGGCGAAAAGCCCCGGCAACAGGCTCGGCTGCCCCTGCCGCACATGCACGACGATCAGCACCGGCAGTGCGAAGTCGCGCGGCAACGCGGGCAGCAGCAGATTGAGCGCTTCGACGCCACCCGCCGAAGCGCCGATCACGATGGCGTCGATGGTGCTCATCGCTATACCTTTTGATAAAGCCGTTCGCGCGGATTGAAGTCCGCGAAGCTGTCGGCGTGCTTCGAGAATCGCAGGCTCTCCTTGCTGCCGAGCCCGAGAAAGCCCCGCCTCACGAGCGAATCGCTGAACAGACCGAGCGCGCGGTCCTGCAATGCGCGATCGAAATAGATCAGCACGTTGCGGCACGACACGAGCTGCGCTTCGAGAAACACGCTGTCGGTGGCGAGGCTATGGTCGGCGAACACCACGCGCGACTTGAGCGTTTGCGAGAACTTCGCCGCGCCGTAGGCCGCATGGTAGTAATCGGAAAGCGAACGTTTGCCGCCTGCCGCGAGATAGTTCTGGCTGAAGCCCGCGAGCCGTTCCAGCGGATAGATGCCGCTTTCGGCCTGACGCAGCGCCTCGGCGTTGATGTCGGTTGCATAGAACACGGTGCGGTCCGCGATCTTTTCTTCCGCGAACAGCACGGCGAGCGACCATAGTTCCTCGCCGCTGCTGCAGCCCGCCACCCACACCTTGATCGACGGATAAGTCTGCAGCACGGGCACGACCTGCTCGCGGATCGCACGGAAATACGAGGGATCGCGAAACATCTCGCTGACCTGCACCGTCAGGTATTGAAAGAGCCGCGCGAACAGCGCCGGCTCGCGCAGTATGCGCTCCTGCAATTGCGAGAGCGTCGCGCAGTCGAGATCGTGCACCGCCTGCGCGAGCCTGCGCCGCAGCGAACTCACCGAGTAGTGCCGGAAGTCGTGCTGATACCTCAGATAGATGGCTTCGAGAATCAGCTTCAGTTCGATGTCGAACGTGGCTTCTTCATCGTGCTTGCTGTCGTTCATCGCGTCGGTCGTTGCGTCGGTCTTTGATTCATCGCTGCCGCAACCACACGCGGCACAGAGAAACGAGCTTATCCACATCGATGGGCTTCGATATGTAATCGTCCGCACCCGCCTCGAGACATTTTTCGCGATCGCTCTGCATCGCCTTCGCGGTCAGCGCGATGATCGGCAGGCGCGCGTGCTCCGGCCGCTTGCGGATTTCGGTCATCGCGGTAAGCCCGTCCATCTCGGGCATCATCACGTCCATGAGCACGAGATCGATGTCCTCATGGCGCGCCAGCGCCTCGAGCGCCTCGCGTCCGTTGCGCGCGATTTCGAGCTTCGCGCCAAGCGGCTCGATCACGCGTGACAACGCGAAGATGTTACGCACGTCGTCTTCCGCGAGCAGGATCGTGCGGCCCTCGAAGACGTCGTCGCGCTGACGCGCCGCGCGCAGCATGCGCTGCTGTTCCGGCGGCAACGCGCTCTCGACGCTATGCAGGAAAAGCGTGACTTCGTCGAGCAGGCGTTCCGGCGACTTCGCGCCCTTGATGATGATCGATTTCGAGTAACGGCGCAGCCGCTGCTCTTCTTCCTGCGAAATCTGCCGCCCCGTATAGACGATGACCGGCGGCGACGAAAACTCGCTGCTCGTCGATACTTTCTCGAGCAGTTCATAGCCCGAGCCATCGGGTAGCGCCAGGTCCATGACGACGCAATCGAAGCTCGCGCGCTGCAGTTCTTCGAGCGCCTGCGCGATCGATCCCGCCTCCACGATGCCCACGGTCTCGCTTGCAAGCAACGCGTGAATGCTCTGCCGCAACACGAGGTCGTCTTCCACGACGAGCACGCGCCGCATGCCTTGCGACGACCGCGCTTCGAGCTTGCGGATGGCCTGCGCGAGTTCGTCGCGCGCGCTCGGCTTGAGCGTGTAGCCGATTGCGCCGAGATGCAGCGCGACATCGGCATGATCGGTCGCGGACACGATATGGATCGGGATATGACGCGTGAGCGGATCGTGCTTGAGCCATTCGAGCACCGTGAGGCCGGACTGATCCGGCAAGCCGACGTCGAGCAGGATGCCATTGGGCTGCAGCGAGCGCGCGAGCTCGACGCCTTGCGTCGCGGTGGCGGCGTGCACGCAATCGAAGTCCAGTTCGTGCGCGAGATCGTAGAGGATATTCGCGAAGCGCCGGTCGTCCTCGATGACGAGAATCACGCGGTCCGGCCGCTGCCGGTTCGCGCGGTCATCGGCAATGCCTTGCGGCTCGGGCCTCGGCGTCTGCAGTTCCGGCTGCGGCTGCGGTGGCGCTGGCGGCTGCACGGGCGCGGGCATCGGCGGGGGCGGCGGCTTGACCGCGGCGGGCTCCGGCTCGCTCATGTGGCCGATCGTATCCAGCTTCGCGGTGACGGTGCCTTCGCGCGCGGTAATCGGCAGCGTCACCGAAAACACGCTGCCACGGCCCACTTCGCTCGATACGCCGACCGAGCCGCCCAGAAGACGCGTGAACTCGCGCGAAATCGAGAGCCCCAGACCGCTGCCGCCGTACTTGCGGCTCGTGGTGCCGTCGGCCTGCTGGAACGCCTGGAAGATGAGGTCCTGCTTGTCGCGCGGAATACCGATGCCGGTATCGCGCACCTCGAAGCGCACCGCGTCGTCGCCGGCGCGCTGCACCGCGACCGTCACGCTGCCGCGCTCGGTGAACTTGAACGCATTCGCGAGCAGATTGCGCAGCACCTGCAAGAGCCGCTGGCTGTCGGTGACGAAGTATTGCGGGACATCGCCGGCCACTTCGGTGACGAACTGCAGCCCCTTCGTTTCCGCGACCGGCGCGAACGATTGCCGGAGCGCCTGCATCAGCGATTCGACGGCGGCCGGAGCGAACTGCACGTCCATCTGACCGGCTTCCACCTTCGACAGATCGAGAATGTCGTTGATGAGCGAAAGCAGGTCGCTGTTGGACGAATGGATCGTCGCGGCGTAGCGCACCTGCTCTTCGGTGAGATTGCCCTGCCGGTTGTCCTCCAGCAGCTTCGCGAGAATCAGCGAGCTATTGAGCGGCGTGCGCAGTTCGTGCGACATGTTCGCGAGGAACTCCGACTTGTACTGGCTCGCGCGCTCCATTTCGAGCGCATTCGCGGTCAGCTCCTGCTGCGCGTGGAGCAGTTCGGTCTTCTGGCGCTCCAGATGCTGCGCATGCTCCTCGAGCTGCACGTTGGTCTGCTCGAGTTCGGCTTGCTGCTGCTCGAGGCGCGCCTGCGAATCCTGCAGCGCGCGGCCGCGCTCTTCCAGTTCCTCGTTCGAGACGCGCAGTTCTTCCTGCTGCACCTGAAGCTCTTCGCTTTGCCGCTGCGTTTCCTCCAGCAATTCGACGAGCCGCGTGCGATACCGCGCCGACCGCATGGCCATGCCCATCGCTTCGGCGGCCATTTCGAGCAGCGTGCGGGCATCGTCGAAACGGCCTTCCTTGCCGACGAAACCGATTTCGACCGCGCCGGCGATATCGCCATCGGCGAAAAGCGGCGCGATCACCACGCGCGACGCCGCCGCCGAGCCGAGCGCGGAACCGGCCTTGAGATAATGCGCGGAGGCATCGCCGAGTGCGAGCAGGCGCTTGTCCTGCACGGCCTGGCCGACGAGCCCTTCGCCGATGGCGATTCTGCGCGGCGCGCCGTTTTCATCGGGAAGCGCCCAGGCCGCGATGCGGACGAGCGCGTCGCCATCCAGCGAATAGACGACGCCGACCTTCGCGTCCACGTAGGGCACGAGCGAACGAAGGATGCTGACGCCGATCGAAGCGGGAGACTGTTCGCCGCGCAATTGCAGGCTCATCTGCATGATGCCCTGCTGCAGCCAGGCGGTGCGTTGTATGGCGAGCCGCGATTTGATATATAGATGCGCCACCACGGCCAGCACGAGCAGCACGAAAATGCCCATCGCGCGATTGAGCTGGAGCACTTCGTGCGAAGTGGGCGCATCGCCGGTGGCGAGCACGTAGCCGAGGATCATCAGCACCGACCCGGCGCCCGCCGTGACGAGCGGCACGCCCGGCCGGTCCACCCACATGCAGAGCACGACGGGCAGCACGTAAAACACCCAGATTGCGGAGCGCATCGGCGTGAGGACGTCGACGGCGAACACCACCGCGAGCGAAAGCGTGATGGCGATGTAGATCCACAGAGCGTGGTGGCGATTGTCTTCTTGCATCGTTGACCGGTAGTGACGTTTGCGAGGCCGCGCGCCCCGCAGCAGGCACGGACCATAGCACGAGCCGCAACGCCTTGTCACATGGGCTTGAGCGGCCGATTGAAACGGCGATTTCCGCGCGGAACTTGTTCCGAAGCCCCGCGCGCGAGGCGCATCGAAGAGGTAACAATGACTGATTATTCCGGCTCACGCGTGCTCGTCACCGGCGCTTCGGGGTTCGTCGGGTCCGCGGTTGCGCGGCTCGCCATCGAACGCGGTTTCGACGTGCGCATGCTGGTGCGCGCGACGAGTCCGCGCAAGAACGTGGAATCGCTCGATGCGGAGATCGTCGTGGGCGACATGCGCGACGAAGCGTCGATGCGCGCGGCGCTCGAAGGCGTGCGCTATCTCATCCACGTCGCCGCCGACTATCGCATCTGGGCGCCCGATCCCGGCGAAATCGAGCGCGCGAACCTGCAGGGCACGGAAGCCACGATGCGCGCGGCGCTCGCGGCGGGCGTCGAGCGGATCGTGTACACGAGCAGCGTCGCGACCCTGAAGGTGACGAGTTCCGGCGCGATCGTCGACGAGACGAAGCCCTCGGATGCGGCAAGCACCATCGGCGCGTACAAGCGCAGCAAGGTGCTGGCCGAGCGCGCGGTCGAGCGCATGGTCGCGAACGACGGCCTGCCCGCCGTGATCGTGAACCCGTCGACGCCGATCGGCCCGCGCGACGTGCGGCCGACGCCGACCGGGCGCATCATCGTCGAGGCGGCGACGGGCAAGATTCCCGCGTTCGTCGATACGGGCCTCAATCTCGTGCATGTCGACGATGTCGCGCATGGTCACTTCCTCGCGCTGGAGCGCGGCGTCATCGGCGAGCGATACATCCTCGGTGGCGAGAACCTGCCGTTGCAGCAGATGCTCGGGGATATCGCGGGCCTGGTCGGCCGCAAGCCGCCGACGATCCGCCTGCCGCGCGGCCCGCTGTATCCGCTCGCGATCGGCGCGGAACTGTACGCGAAGGTCAGCGGCAAGGAGCCGTTCGTGACCGTCGACGGCCTGAAGATGTCGAAGAACAAGATGTACTTCACGTCGGCGAAGGCCGAGCGGGAGCTGGGGTATCGGGCGAGGCCGTACCGCGAAGGGCTGCGGGACGCGCTGGAGTGGTTTCGGGAGAATGGGTATTTGGGGGGGTGAAATGGCCCGGCGCGCCTCGCCGGTTCAACGGGCGCACCTGGATTTGGACTGTTGACGGCTTGTAGCCGGTCACGGCTGTACTGGCCGAGTCGGTCTATTGGCCGCTTTCGCCTTGCTTTGCTGAGGCGTCGCCGACGTACTGCCATTCAAAGCTGAAAGGATCAACGCCTAGATTGCCGGGAAGATTGGGCATTGAGTCACCGCCCTTAACGAACACCTCGTGGTAACCCCCAATCGCTCTGATGGAATCGCCGACAGCAGACCAATAGCCCGTTTGCGGGGCAAAATCGCCGGGACGCGCGCGGGGCGGAGGCGGCACTTGCGTCTTCGCATCCACCTCGCCGAGAAACTCGATCTTGCGCCCCCGCGCCGCATCCTCTTCGGTCGGCTTGTACACCTTGAAGTAAAGGCGATTGGATGGCGCGTTGTCGGTGATCGGATACCGCATGCGGCCCCTGCCCTGCGCGTCCGTGCGCTCGAGCACATCGCGCACGTCGATCCAGTCGAGTTGGGTCTGCCAATAAACTATCTCGTAGGTATGTGTTCCAGTCAGCAATCGACTATTCTCGATGGCGAGGCCCAAGGGAATCGGGCTTTTCATATGTTCTTTCGCCTTGATCACATACCGATTGGCCAGAAGTTGTTCGTCAGACGGTGGCATAACAGTCGATAAGGGCCGGTCGACGGGTTCTGCAGGAAAAGGATTTATCTGTTTGCCGTTGCAGTACAGTCGAATAGGATAATCATCTGGCGTAGGCATCCACGTCGCACGGATATCATCGTCGGTCGGATTGGTAATCATCACATTGATTCTTACCTTTACGCTGTCGCTCCGAACAGTACCATCTATGAAAGATATCGTGGCTACAAGCCGATTCTTGATCCAGTTGATCTTATTGTCGGGGATCATTGTTTGATTTGCTGAATCAGCCGTTGGTTGTTTGCTTACCATACTACTGTTTCTCTCGCCGTCGTCTACGGTTGCCGCGGGCGTTGGTTCAGAACAAGCGTACCCCATAAAAAAAATGAGACACGCGATTGCATATGCGCAACGAGAACTGCCGCGCACGCGCACGGGATTACAGTTCATCTTTTACGCTCTCGATGAAGAAGGAAATGTTTTCAGCGTTAGCTAATGCTCGCTCGGGACAATATTCAGCAAGAATCCGCGCCGTCATGTGATGATAAGCGGTGGTACCGTTGATCCGATCGGGATCGTCCACTCCGGCGGGAAGCGAGACCTTCTGGTCTTTTGCATGAGCGGTGTTTCGAAGATGCGCGACCTCATGCAGTTGCACTTGCAATCGATTTTGATCGATGAAAAGCATTGTTTGCCGAAAGGGAGCAAAGCGAAGACCGTATTGAGGCCCGATGTTGATGAACTCCATCTCGAAGTTCGCTTCGGCCGGCACGAGCGGTCGGCATGGGTAGTGCGCAGGGAATACCCAAGCGCCAGCCTCAAGTCCATGCGAGCCCTTGGTCACACGGTGCATCGAGAGATGACGAAAGAACTGGCGCATGCCCTGGAGGTAAGAGCACACATGATGACCTGCCGGCGCTGCCGGAAGTTGGCCGTGTAACGTTTCGGGCATCGTGATGGTGTTCGGATCGACGCCGAACCAATAGATAAACTTCTCCCAGAGTACTCGATCGGACTGCTTCCCGGCTTCTTGATGATTCGGGCTTGTTTGTGAGATGTGCTTGTTCGGCGGAGGCGGCGGCGGAAGAAGCGCGTCCGCATCCTTCCACGGGTTCAGTTGCTCAAGCCGCTTCTCTATGAGCTTCAGTGCGATATACCAATTGGCACGGATCTCGATTTCGAAAGACTCTTCCGAAAGCGCCGCATTGGTGGTCAAACACTCCCGGATGTCTGCCAGAAAACCGATGGGATGAAAATGCCAATTCTTTGCATTCATCGGAACAGTCAAGAGCTCGAGTTTGGAACCGCTCACGCCATCAGACGCGACCGCTGCCTTGGACCAAAATTGCTGCTGTTCCATATCGCGCAAGTACGCACCAAATTGCTTTTCCGTGAGTCCAGGTAACGGATGATCTTCGCCGGTCCTGAGCCTGTCGTAGCGCCTCGCATTGTCATCGCTGTCCCATTCGGTGTGGAAATGGACAGCGGTTCTACGCAGCAGTACTTCCATACCTTCGGTTTGCAAGTCAGTGAGACTGAAAGTTGATGTAGAGCTGTGCGCCGCGTTCAGTATCGCTTGCATGACTGCATCGTCGTCCTCTACGAAAGCATCTTCCGTAGCCTTGAGTTCTTTGTCCTTGTAAGTGTGCCATCCACGTGAACTCCAGTCGGCGTCCGTCGTCAACGTAACCCAGGCATCTTTCAAGAGCTCGCGGCCATCTGCCGTGGCATGGTCTTCCGAAGCGTACGCGTAATAGATATCGCGGTTGAGGTCAAACAGCTTGTAAGCGTTGAGTTCCGACGGAACGATTCCCGACCGACCTTCCGCGCTGCAGGGAACAGCAGTGACGAAGCACGATCCCGCTGGAAACAAAACCAGGTCTGTCGGAGCGACGACGGTCGCTGGGAATTTGTCCTTTACCAGGTTGGCATTTCTGGTCAACCAGACCTTTCCCATGCCATCGCTTCGGCCGTCTCGCGCATCTGCATATTCCTGATGTGCTGCGTAAGGATCCGCGATTCTCCCAGGCTCGAGCGGCATCATCTGCCTTACCAACGTATTCTCTGCGGTGAATATCTCGAAGTGGAACGAGTCTTCGAGCACACCCGATGGTCCGTCGGTTTTTCCGGCATAACCGATGATCTCTCCGACACGCACCGGATGCGAGATCGTTCTCACGGCGTCCAAGGGCCGCCATCTTCTCTCCGACGGATGGCAAGCGTAAAGCGCGCAGATGGGATAGCTAAGCCGAACAAGGTCAGAAACCCTAGGGGGCCTGGCAGGATCGAGGTCCAGATAGATGTGGTCAAGCCACCCCTCCACGGCTGCATTCGTATTGATATCGGTCACTCGCACCTTCGTCATGCGGTGCAAGTCGCTGTTGACCTCCAGTACCGTCACTTTGTCGCCACGGAGTCCGCTGACGAACAGAACGTCTTCTCCAGTCGTTAGGAATGGCGGCAACGCAGGCTTGTCGTTGAGAGCGCGCTTTGGCATCAGGTTCGCGTACAAGGAATAGAAGTGTGCCCCTGTGTAGCGATTCAGCGCGTTCCCGCCGTCGTTCTTCTCGCATTCGTGCCGAATTAAAAGGAAGCTAGCGCTGAATTGCCGAGGGCGAATTTGCTTCGCATTTCCTTGGCTTTCCTCTTGAGTCTGGACATCGAGCGCACTGTCCGTGTAATCACTATCCAGTCTGTATGCAACGACCGTCCCATCGGCAACCGCACGGATCGGCCTTGTTCCCTGGAGATGCACCCCTCCGTGCCAGAAGCGATTTTTGCCGACGGGAAAATTGCCGCCATTAGCGCCGCGCGCCAAATCGGAGTACTTCTTAACCAGGCCGGGCGTAGTGAGTGCCGCCGCAGCCGATGTCGCGTAGGACGCTGGTGGCGGCGCACTGTAATACGGATCGTCTTCAAATGGAAACGTAATGATCATTGTCGGATGTTTATATCAATATCTGCTGTTGATTCTCGGCGAACCAACTTGTGGACATGCTTAGCGAAACTCTAGATTCGTGAAGTGCTCACACGCTCATTAATGTCCGACTCCTCAGATGCCGTTCGCCGATACCGACTTGTTACGTTACGTTTCAGAGCGAAGTCCGATTGTCGCGGGAGTTCCGGCTCTTCTACCTCGGTTAGCGAAAGGCGTCTTTTAATTGAAATTAGAGACGAATGCAATTTTCGAGATGAATTCGGCAGACGGAGCAACGGTTAATTCCGACTAACCGCTTTTACCCGGCTGCGGCCTTACCGCACACGTGAGACGCTGGGGCGTCGAACTCCATCAAAGAGCGACATAGGATGGAGGAAAACTAGGCAGCAAGGAAGCTTTAGAACCAACTCTTCTATAAGACCCAAAAATTATTAAGTCGCTGATCGGAAAGGAAAAACTGCCGTTTCATACCCGATGGCGCACCGGCTTTCACACGCCTCGCGCCTGAAATGAGGCAAAATAGCGGATTGATGCCGGGGTGGTGCGACCGGCGGATTTCTTCCCAACCTGTTTCTGGATGTCGAGACTAGCGATGAGTAATCAGCAACCCACCATCATCTACACCCTGACCGACGAAGCTCCGCTGCTCGCGACCAGCGCCTTTCTGCCGATCATCCGCACCTTCACGACGCCGGCCGGCGTCAACGTCGCAACAAGCGACATCTCCCTCGCAGGCCGCATCCTCGGCGAATTTCCCGAGTTTCTGACCGAAGAACAGCGCGTTCCGGACAACCTCGCGGAACTCGGCCGCCTCACGCAGTTGCCCGACACCAACATCATCAAGCTGCCGAACATCAGCGCGTCGGTGCCGCAGCTCGTCGCGGCCATCAAGGAACTGCAGGGCAAGGGCTACAAGGTGCCCAACTATCCGGAAGAGCCGAAGAACGACGAAGAAAAGGCCATCGCGCAACGCTACTCGAAGTGCCTCGGCAGCGCGGTGAACCCGGTCCTGCGCGAAGGCAACTCCGACCGCCGCGCGCCGCTCGCCGTCAAGAACTACGCGAAGAAGCATCCGCACAGCATGGGCGAATGGAGCATGGCTTCGCGCACGCACGTCGCGCACATGAAGCATGGCGACTTCTATCACGGCGAAAAGTCCATCACGAACGACAAGGCCCGTGAAGTGCGCATGGAACTCGTCACCAAGAGCGGCGAAACCATCGTGCTGAAGCCGAAGGTCAAGTTGCAGGACGGCGAGATCGTGGACAGCATGTTCATGAGCAAGAAAGCGCTCGTCGCGTTCTACGAAGACCAGATGGAAGACGCGCGCAAGACCGGCGTCATGTTGTCGCTGCACGTGAAGGCGACCATGATGAAGGTCTCGCACCCCATCGTGTTCGGCCACGCCGTCAAGGTGTTCTACAAGGATGCGTTCGCCAAGCACGCTAAGCTCTTCGAAGAACTCGGCGTGAACGTGAACAACGGCCTCGTCGATCTGTACTCGAAGATCGAGGCGCTGCCCGATTCCCAGCGCGATGAAGTCATCCGCGACATGCACGCGTGCCATGAAAACCGTCCGTCGCTGGCAATGGTCGATTCCGCAAAGGGCATCTCGAACCTGCACGCACCGAACGACGTGATCGTCGATGCCTCCATGCCCGCGATGATCCGCGCCGGCGGCAAGATGTGGGGCGCCGATGGCCGCCCGCAAGACACGAAGTGCCTGATTCCGGAAAGCACGTTCGCGCGCATCTATCAGGAAATCATCAACTTCTGCAAGACCAACGGCGCATTCGATCCGCGCACGATGGGCACCGTGCCGAACGTCGGCCTGATGGCGCAGAAGGCCGAAGAATACGGCTCGCACGACAAGACCTTCGAGATTCCGCAGGACGGCACGGCGCGCATCGTCGACAACGCGACGAACGAAGTCCTCGAATCGCTCACGCAGCAGGTCGAGCAAGGCGACATCTGGCGCATGTGCCTCGTGAAAGACGCGCCCATCCGCGACTGGGTCAAGCTCGCCGTCACGCGCGTGCGCAACTCCGGCATGCCGGCGGTGTTCTGGCTCGACCCGTATCGTCCGCACGAGAACGAGCTCATCAAGAAGGTCGAGACGTACCTGAAGGATCACGACACCGAAGGCCTGGACATCCAGATCATGTCGCAAGTCCGCGCGATGCGTTACACGCTCGAACGCGTGATTCGCGGTCTCGACACCATCTCGGCCACCGGCAACATCCTGCGCGACTACCTGACCGACCTGTTCCCGATCATGGAACTGGGCACGAGCGCGAAGATGCTGTCCATCGTTCCGCTGATGGCGGGCGGCGGCCTCTACGAAACCGGCGCGGGCGGCTCGGCGCCGAAGCATGTGCAGCAGCTCGTGCAGGAAAATCACCTGCGCTGGGATTCGCTCGGCGAGTTCCTCGCGCTGGCGGTATCGCTGGAAGAGCTCGGCATCAAGAGCAATAACGCGAAGGCGAAGCTCGTTGCGAAGGCGCTCGACGCCGCGACCGGCAAGCTGCTCGACAACAACAAGGGCCCGTCGCCGAAGGCCGGCCAGCTCGACAATCGCGGCAGCCAGTTCTATCTCGCGATGTACTGGGCGCAGGAGCTCGCGGGCCAGTCGGAAGACCGCGACATCGCCGAGTTCTTCAAGCCGCTGGCAAAGAGCCTGGCCGAGAACGAGCAGAAGATCGTCGAGGAACTGACCGTCGTACAGGGCAGCGAAGCGGATATCGGCGGCTACTACAAGCCGGAAGACGCGAAGCTCGAAGCGGTCATGCGTCCGAGCAAGACGTTCAACGCCGTGCTGTCGCAAGCGCAGGTCAAGTAACGCCGTATTGGCGCGGGCGCTTTGGCTCGCGCCTCTCGCGCGGCGTCGTTCGGTTCGTTTCGAGCGACGCCGCCGCGCACCCTCCTCGCTGTTTTCCGTCAGCACGCGGACGCATGTACGCCGTCCGCTTCGCGTTCTCACGCATTTGGTTACAACGTGTGCCGGCTCGCGCGTAAGCGAGCGGGTAGAATCGTTGCCTCGCTGCCAGCTTCGCAAGACATACACACTCGCATGAATCTACATGACCAGCTCGGCGCGCTGGAGTCGAGCCTCGATACGCTCCTCCGGGCCGCCACCCTTCCCGCTTCCGTTGCGCCCGCTGTCTCATCATCCGACGAAACCGCCAGCGATGCACCCGCGCCGCTGCCCGTTCATGCTCTCGATGACGAGCAGGTCGGCGTGCCGGCGGAGCCCGGCGCGCTGAAAACGGCGAGCGAGCCCGAAGCAGCGACACCCCCCACGCTCACGGTGTCGCGGCCCGACCGCGATGCGATCCAGATGACCATCGCGGGCCAGTCCGTGTTGCTGAATCCCGAGGGCGTTTCGGAGTTGATCCAGGAGTTGTCGAACGTGCGGGCGTCGATGTCGGCCGAACAGCCGATGGGCGTTGCGCCCGGCTGGCGTTTCGCATCGACGAAGAATCCGGTGATGGCGGTACAGAAGCAGGCCAATGGCGACCGCCTGCTCCTCATGCGTCACACGGGTCACGGCTGGGTGCCGTTCACGTTTTCGCCGGATATGGTCGTCGAGCTATACGCGATGCTGACGAAGCGCTGAGCCGGCCCGCATCGTCACAGATTCTCCTGCGTCGGCGCCTGAACGCGCGCCTTCCACTGCCCGCCCTTGCCGCGCCAGTAACGCACAGCCGAACCGATCGTCGCCGAGACATAAAACAGCGCGACGAGCGGCAAGAGCGGCGCCCACAGCAACGACCTGCGGTAATAGCGAAGCATCGGACCATAGGCGATGCACATCATCGCCCATGCGGCGCAAGCCGGCCAGGCGCGCGTGCCCCACGCGAGCGACAACACCGGCGGCGCCAGATAAATCACCGCCATGCCGAGCACCGTGCCCGCGAGCAGCAGCGGCGAATAGCGCAACTGCGTGAACGCCGTGCGCGCGATCATGTTCCAGATTTCACGCCAGTCGTCGTATGGACGCAGCGATTCGCTGCTTTGTGCGAGATCGAGCCGGATCGGCCGTGCATCGGCCTTGCCCGCGCGATGCTTGATGCGCAGCGCGAGACTGCAATCGTCGATGAGTTCGCGTCGGATCGATTCGATGCCGCCTGCTTCCGCGAGCGCCGAGCGGCGCACGAGCATGCAGCCGCCCGCCGCGCCCGCCGTCATCTTTCTGGCGTCGTTGACCCACGCGAACGGATACAGCTTCGCGAAGAAGAACACGAAAGCGGGAACCAGCGCCTTTTCCCACAGCGAGTCGCAGCGCAGACGGACCATCAGCGAGACCAGATCGCGGTCTTCCAGGATCGTGCGGGTGACGAGTTGCGTGGCGGCATCGGCCGGATGGTAGATATCCGCGTCGGTGAGCAGCAGGAATTCGGCGGGCAAGCCGAGCTTGTCGATTGCCTCGATGCCCTGCGACTGCGCCCACACCTTGCCCGACCATCCCGGCGGCAGCGGCTTGCCGGTCAGCACGGTCAGGCGGTCGTCGAGACCCAGGTCGCGGGCGGCGGCGAGCGCAGCGGCGGCGGTGCCGTCGGTGCTGTGATCGTCGACGACGATCACGTGAAACGCGCCCGCATAGTCCTGCCTGAGCAGCGAGCCGACCGCGCGGCCGATGACATCGGCTTCGTTGCGCGCCGGCACGACGGCGACCAGCGCGGGCCACGCGCCACGCCGCGCGATCTCGGCGTTGCCGACGGCATGGACGGTCGCCGGCGACAAGGCGGGCGCGGGCAGCGCGCGCCAGAAGCCGCCACGCGCGAAGAGCAGCACGATCCAGATGAGCAGGGACAACCAGGCGATCAGTAGCATGGACAGACTTGGGCGGTCAGTGGTGACGAGGGGTGACGAACGAGGACGGCATGCGCGACGGCAGCGGGCGGGCGAACGCTATCGCATGAAAGAATGCGGACGAAGCAGCCGGCGCGCCTTCGAGCGTCCGATAGTGTAATGACTTCCGCCGATCGCCGTATTTGACCGCGCGGCAGCGTCAGGCAAAGGCGTGCGACTGCAAGCGTTAAAAAAGGGAACGCGTTAGAATACGCGGTCAACTTCGGCGAGCAGACAAACTTACCGGACCTTCATTTTCCGGTTGTTTTCCGGGGCGTTGCGCTCGTTAGCGTGAAGCGTCCCGACAGCGAAAGCATGTGTGGCCCGCCCGATTACCCGAAACCCGCGCCAGTCGGAGTTCGTTCGAACATGCGTATCATCCTTGCTCAACCCCGCGGCTTTTGTGCGGGCGTGGTCCGTGCGATCGAAATCGTCGATCGGGCGCTCGAACGGCACGGCGCGCCCGTGTACGTGCGTCACGAGATCGTGCATAACCGGCACGTCGTCGATAACCTGCGAGGCAAGGGCGCGCGTTTCGTCGAGGAACTCGAAGAAGTGCCGCACGGCGCAGTCGCAATTTTCAGCGCGCATGGCGTCGCCCGGAGCGTCGAACGCGATGCCGACGCCCGCGGCCTCGACGTGCTCGACGCCACCTGCCCGCTCGTCACCAAGGTGCATGTGCAGGGGCGGCAGTATGTATCGCAGGGCCGCACGCTGATTCTGATCGGCCATGCGGGACATCCTGAAGTGGAAGGCACGATCGGTCAGATTCCGGGCAAGGTCGTGCTCGTGCAAAGCGAAGCCGAAGTGCAGAACATGGCCCTGCCCGCCAATACGCCCGTCGCCTATGTCACGCAGACGACGCTTTCCGTGGACGACACGCGCGGCATTATCGATGCCCTGCAGCGCCGCTTCACCGATATCGTCGGCCCCGACACGCGGGACATCTGCTACGCGACGCAGAACCGGCAAGCCGCCGTGCGCGAGCTGTCCACGCAGGTGGACGTGCTTCTCGTGGTCGGCGCCACCAACAGTTCCAATTCGAACCGTCTGCGCGAAATCGGCGCGGAGAGCGGCGTGCCGAGCTATCTCGTCGCCGACGGTTCCGAGATCAAGGCCGAATGGTTTGCGCATGCGCAGACGGTCGGCATCACGGCCGGCGCTTCGGCGCCCGAAGAAATGGTCGAACATGTGATCGATGCCCTGCGCGCGATCGGCCACGTCGAAGTCACGACGATGAACGGCCGCGAGGAAAAGGTCGAATTCAAACTCCCCGCGAAGCTCTTGCAGCCGCTTGCCGCATTGTCGGCAACGACGGCGATTCGCGAAGAATAAGGAGAGGACATCAGTGTCTATTCCGATGCTTCAAAAGGCCCGCGTAGGCGCCTATATCTTCAAGCAGCACCTGACGCGCAACAAGCGCTATCCGCTCGCGCTGATGCTCGAGCCGCTGTTCCGCTGCAATCTGGCGTGTAACGGCTGCGGCAAGATCGACTATCCGGACCCGATCCTGAATCAGCGCCTGTCGCTCGAAGAATGCCTCGGCGCGGTCGACGAGTGCGGCGCGCCGGTCGTATCCATTGCGGGCGGCGAGCCGCTGCTGCACAAGGAAATGCCGCAGATCGTGCGGGGCATCATCGAGCGCAAGAAGTTCGTGTATCTCTGCACGAACGCGCTTCTGATGGAAAAGAAGATGGACGATTACCAGCCGAGCCCGTACTTCGTCTGGTCCGTCCACCTCGACGGCGACGAAGCAATGCACGACCATTCGGTGTCGCAGGAAGGCGTGTACGACAAGGCGACCAAGGCCATTCGCGAGGCGAAGCGCCGTGGCTTCCGCGTGAACATCAATTGCACGCTGTTCAACGATGCGAACCCCGAACGCGTTGCGAAGTTCTTCGATACGCTCGGCCC
Source organism: Caballeronia sp. LZ019 (assembly GCF_031450825.1). Classification (NCBI taxonomy): domain Bacteria; kingdom Pseudomonadati; phylum Pseudomonadota; class Betaproteobacteria; order Burkholderiales; family Burkholderiaceae; genus Caballeronia; species Caballeronia sp. LZ019. The sequence goes on from NZ_JARTVZ010000002.1 coordinate 100,781, forward strand.
GATGGGCGTCGATGGCATCACGGTATCGCCGGGCTATGCTTACGAGCGCGCGCCGGACCAGCAGCACTTCCTGAACCGCGACAAGACGAAGACGCTGTTCCGGGAAATTTTCAAGCGCGGCAACAATGGCAAGAACTGGTCGTTCAGCCAGTCCGCGATGTTCCTCGACTTCCTCGCGGGCAATCAGACGTATCAGTGCACGCCGTGGGGCAATCCGGCGCGCACGGTGTTCGGCTGGCAGCGCCCGTGTTATCTGCTCGGCGAAGGCTATGCGAAGACCTTCAAGGAACTGATGGAAACCACCGATTGGGACAAGTACGGCACCGGCAACTACGAGAAGTGCGCGGACTGCATGGTGCATAGCGGCTTCGAGGCGACGGCGGTGATGGATACCGTCGCGCATCCGCTGAAGGCGCTGGCTGTATCGATGCGCGGCCCGCGCACCGAAGGCGCGTATGCGAAGGAACTGCCGATCGACAAGCAGCGTCCGGCTGAGTATGTGTTCTCGAAGCACGTCGAGATCAAGCTGGAAGAGATCGGGCGCGCGCAGAAGAATGGCAAGGGTGCCAAGACGGCGGCTGCGGCGCATTGAGTTTTGCTTTGGGTTGCAGATGATGAAGGGCGGATGGCTTTGGGCATCCGCCCTTTCTATTGGCCGCTACCAGATCGTCCTGACGTGCTCATAAGTCCTGATTTGCTCGTCCTTCGTGAGCAAGGGGGCGGATAGAAAGCGTGCCGTTGCGACAATCATTCGATCCGCCGGATCCTGATGAAAGTTACCGGGGAGATCGGCCGATGCGATTGCAATGTGGCGATCGACCGGCACGAAGCGCACGGCTTCGATTCTGCTGACCTTGTCGAGCCAGATTGCAACATCCGTGGCCAGCCGGAGTCGTCCCTTTTTGATGAGGAGCATGATCTCCCATGCTGTCATCGTCGAGACGGCGATCTCGCCCTCTTCCTTCATTTCCCGATCGATCGCGACCCGCGCCGGCTTGCTCAGCCCCTTTCCTTCGATCCACCACAGAAGCGCGTGCGTGTCCAGGACGATCATGGGAGCGTCTCCCAATCCTCCAACCCTACCGGTTCGAGAGGGTCCTCGTAGAACAACACGCTCCCGCGCAGTTCCTCCAAAGGCGTAAGCGCCGTTTGCTCGTAACGCCGGACTTCTAGCACCGGCTTTCCGTGGTCTGTCACGATCATATGTTCTCCTGTCGATTCCACGAGCCGGAAGTATTCGAGCGCCTTGGCCTTGAACTCCGATTTTGAAACTCGCCTGACAGCCATGATATCGTTCCTAGTCACATGGAACTAGTCATTTTACCCCCGTCCGAACGGTATAGGCGGAATGCAAAAAAAACGCGACGGTTCGTCACCGTCGCGTTTCATCGCTCATGCCTCGCAGCAGGCTACATCAACAACACTTCCCCGCCCCCGACCCATACCGCGCTTCCTGACGTTCGCGGAAGAACTCCGCATACGTCATCACCGGCTGATCCGGGTGCGTGTTCTGCATATGCGTGACGTAGGCGTCATAGTCGGGCATGCCGACCATCAGGCGCATCGCCTGGCCGAGATATCGTCCCGCTTGTCGAAGATCGCTGAACATCGCCGCCTCCTAGCCTCGCGCAGTATCAATGGCCGGAGCGCACGGCCGCCGCGCCGCCCGTCGGCATCGGCTCGAAGGGCGTCTCGCGCACCGTCGGACGCGCCTCGCGACGCGCGCGCAGCACCGACAACACGCCATACACCGCAATGCTCACCACCACGAAGATGAACAGCCCGGCGAGCGCCGCATCGATATAGTCGTTCACGATGATGCGCTGCATCTCCGCCAGCGACTTCGCCGGCGCCATCACCTTGCCTGCATCGGCGGCCTCGCGCAGCTTTGCCGCGTGCGCAAGGAAGCTGACCTTCGGATTCGCATCGAAAATCTTCTGCCAGCCGGCCGTCAGCGTGCAGATCAGCAGCCACACCGTCGGCACCACCGTCACCCACGCGAAACGCTCGCGCTTCATCTTGAACAGCACGACTGTCCCGAGCATCAGCGCAATGCCCGCGAGCATCTGGTTCGAGATGCCGAAAAGCGGCCACAGCGTGTTGATGCCGCCGAACGGATCGACCACGCCCTGATACAGGAAGTAGCCCCAGGCAGCGACGCACAGCGCGGTCGCGACGAGGTTCGCCGGAAGCGACTCGGTGCGGCGCAACGCCGGATGGAACGTGCCGAGCAGGTCCTGCAGCATGAAGCGGCCGGCGCGCGTGCCTGCATCGACGGCGGTCAGGATGAAGAGCGCCTCGAAGAGAATGGCGAAGTGATACCAGAAGGCCATCATCGTCGGCCCGCCGATCACCTGATGGAGAATCTGCGCCATCCCGACAGCCAGCGTCGGCGCACCGCCCGCACGCGCGATGATCGTCGTCTCGCCGACCGCCTTCGCCGTCGACGTCAGCATGTCGGGCGTGAGCGTGAAGCCCCACGACGTCACCGTCTGCGCCACCGCTTCGGGCGTCGTGCCGAGCACCGCAGCCGGGCTGTTCATCGCGAAGTAGACGCCCGGTTCGATCACGCACGCGGCAACCAGCGCCATGATCGCGACGAACGATTCCATCAGCATGGCGCCATAGCCAATCAGGCGCATGTTGACTTCGTTGTCGATCATCTTGGGCGTCGTGCCCGAGGAAATCAGCGCGTGGAATCCCGACACCGCGCCGCACGCGATCGTGATGAAGAGGAACGGGAACAGGTTGCCCGCCCAGACCGGCCCGGTGCCGTCCACGAACTTCGTGAACGCAGGCATCTTGAGTTCCGGCGCGACGATCAGAATGCCGATCGCGAGGCCGAGGATCGTGCCGATCTTCAGGAACGTCGAAAGATAATCGCGCGGCGCGAGCAGCAGCCACACCGGCAGCACCGACGCCACGAAGCCGTAGCCGATCAGAATCCAGGTGAGCTGGACGCCGGTGAAGGTGAAGAGCGGCGCGAGCGTCGGCGATTCGGCGACGTGCTGGCCATAGACGATCGCCAGCATCAGGCCGATGAAGCCGATGATCGACACTTCGCCGATACGCCCGGGGCGGATGTAGCGCGTGTACACGCCCATGAAGATCGCGATCGGGATGGTCGCCGCGACGGTGAACGTGCCCCACGGCGAGCCCGTCAGCGCCTTGACGACGATCAGCGCCAGCACCGCGAGAATGATCACCATGATGAGGAACGCGCCGAACAGCGCGATCACGCCAGGCACCGTGCCCAGCTCCATCTTGATGAGATCGCCGAGCGAGCGGCCGTCGCGGCGCGTCGAGATGAACAGGATGATGAAATCCTGCACCGCGCCCGCGAACACCACGCCCGCGAGAATCCATAACATGCCGGGCGTGTAGCCCATCTGCGCGGCCAGCACAGGCCCGACGAGCGGACCCGCGCCCGCAATCGCCGCGAAGTGATGGCCGAACAGCACGTATTTGTTAGTGGGTACGTAGTCGAGTCCGTCGTTGTGACGAACGGCGGGCGTCATGCGCAAGCCGTCGAGCTTGAGGACGGTGCCCGCGATGAAACGCGAGTAGAAGCGGTACGCGATGAGATACACGCAGACCGCCGCGATGACGATCCAGAGTGCGCTGATTCGCTCGCCGTGCGCGAGCGCGATGGTGCCGAATGCGAACGCGCCCAGCAGCGCGAGCGCGATCCAGACCAGGAATCCGGAAGCCCGATTCATGGTGTCTCCTGTTTTAGTTGCCCTTCGATGTCCGCGCGCGCGGCATGAGCCGTCGGACGCTTCGGGCGTGTAGTATTCGCCTTCGTCCGGGCGCTTACAACCGGACAACTACGTATGCCGCCTACGTGAAATTACGTAGAGCACCAAGCGTTCCAGCTTCATGAAACTGAAAGCGAAGATCTTCCTGCTGGCGATCGTGCCGTTTGCGCTGGCGATCGGCGGCATCGAATATGGCGTGCGCCATCAGGCGACGACGCTCGCGCACGCGCAGCACGCGACCCTGCAATCGGCGTACATGTCGAGCAAGGAAATCGAACTGCGGCACTACGTCGAGCTTGCGCGCAGCGCCATCGCCCCGTACTACGACGCCCCCGCAGCCGATCCGCTCACCGACGACGCGCGCCGCCGCCTCGCGCTCGACGCGCTGCATCGGCTGGACTTCGGCCCCGACGGCTACTTTTTCGTCTACACGATGCAGGGCACGTCGCTGATGCATCCGCGCCAGCCGGATCTCGTCGGCCGCGATCTGTGGACGATGCGCGACCCCGCCGGCGCGCTCACCATCCAGAAGCTGATTCGGGAGGCGTCGAAGGGCGGCGGCTATGTGCGCTACGTGTGGCAGCGGCCATCGACCGGACATCTCGCACCGAAGCTCGGCTACGTCGTGCCGCTCGAACGCTGGGGCTGGATGATCGGCACCGGCATCTATCTGGAGGATGTGGAAGCGACGCTCGGGCGCATCGATGCGCAGGCGGCGGCGAACATCGACCGGACGGTGATGTGGATCGGCGGCATCGCGCTGGCGGCGCTCGGGGCCATCGCGTTGTGCGGGGCCGTGCTCAACATCAGCGAGCATCGCAGCGCGGACGCGAAGCTGAAGCGCCTCGCGCGGCGCGTGGTGGAGTCGCAGGAACAGGAACGCGCGCGGCTGTCGCGCGAGTTGCACGACGGCATCAGTCAGATGCTCGTTTCCGTGAAGCTGCTGCTCGAATCGGCGCTGACGCGTTTCGAACGCGGCCAGGCGCGCGAGCCGGCTGCGGAAGCCGCGCTCGCGACCGGGCTCGGGCGTTTGTCCGGAACGCTGCGCGAAGTGCGCCGCATCTCCCACGCGCTGCGCCCCGCGATGCTCGACGACCTCGGCCTCGCCGCCGCGCTCGAGCAGCTCGCGCGCGAACTCGACGGGCAGGACGGCATCGAAGTGCGTTTCGAATCGACGGCGGGCGGCAAGGCCAGCCCCGCGCCGCGCCCGACGCTGCCCGATCCGGTCAACACAGTGCTGTTTCGCATCGCGCAGGAAGCGCTGAACAACATCGCGCGTCACGCGCAGGCGACGCGCGCGAGCGTCGCACTCGATATCGCGGCGAATGCGGTGCGCCTCGTCGTCAGCGACAACGGACGCGGCTTCGACGCCGAAGCCGCGCTCTACGGCCCGGCGAGCGGCCTCGGCTTGCGCAACATGCGCGAACGGCTCGACGCGCTCGGCGGCACGCTCGCCATCCAGTCGGAACTCGGCCGCACGGCGATCGCGGCGACCGTCCCGCTGCCGCTCGCCGCCCCCAACCTGTCAGGACTTTCCGATGAACTTTGAACCTGCCCGCATCGTCATCGTCGACGATCATCCGCTCGTGCGCGACGGCCTGCGCGCCCGGCTCGACGCCGTATCGCATGTTCGCGTGACCGGCGAAGCGGCCAACGGCGCCGAAGCGCTCGCGCTCGCCGCCGACGAAGCGAGCCGGCCCGATCTCGTGCTGATGGATGTGGGGATGGCGGGGATGAGCGGAATCGAACTGGCGGCGTGCTTTCACGAGCGCTTCCCGGCGATCCGCGTGCTGATGCTGTCGATGCACGACAACGTCGAATACGTGACGCAGGCGGTGCGGGCCGGCGCGAGCGGCTACGTGCTGAAGGATTCGCCCGCCGCCGAGATCATCCACGCGATCGACGCCGTGCTCGCCGGCAAGACGTTCTTCTCGGCGGGTCTCGCCGCGCGGATGATCCAGGCACAGGCGATGCAGACGCCGCAAGACCGCCTGACGCCCCGCGAACGCGACGTGCTCGATGCACTCGCGCAGGGCTTGTCGAGCAAGCAGATTGCGCAGCAGCACGGGCTATCGGTGCGCACGGTGGAGACGCACCGGCTGAATCTGAAGCGCAAGCTCTCGATCGACGGTCAGGCCGAACTGATCAAATACGCCGTCGAGCACCGGCGCGCCTGACGTGACCTGACGTGACGCGTTGCATCACCCCGCCGAGCGGGCGTTGTGCTCCGACAGGTACTTGATGAGTCCGTCCACGCCGCCTTTCTGAAGCTGGCCGGCGAACTGCTGCTGGTAGACCTGGATGAGCCACGCGCCCATCATGTCGATGTCGTAGATTTTCCAGCCCTGCGCGGTCTTGCCGAGGCGATACCGCACGGGGTTGTCGCCGCCCGTGGAAATCACATGCGACTCGACGACGGCGTCTTTCGCGCTGGCGTCGATGTTCGGGGAATCGAAGCGGAACTTGACGTCCTGATCGCGCAACTGCGACAGCGACGCCGCATAGGTCCTGACGAGCAGCGTCTGGAACTGGTCGTAGAGCTGCTTTTGCTGTTCCGGCGTGGCGGTGGCCCAGGCCTTGCCCAGCGCGATGCGCGTGGTGCGCTGAAAGTCCGTGGCGGGCAGGAAGCGCGTCTCCACGAGCTGAGTGATTTTCGCCATGTCGCCGCCGCGCGCTTGCGGGTCGGCCTTCATCGCGTTGACAGTGCCCTCGACGGCGCTCTTGACGACGGCGTCGGGATTGGATTGCGCCAGCGCCGCGTTCGAAAACGACAGGACAGCGACGAGGAAAGCGAAGCAGACAGACAGATAGCGTTTCATGGCACCCGTTCTCTAATTTCAGTGTGTGTTGGCGCGGATTCGTCAGGGCGTCGAGCCAGTATATCGACACACCGGCGGGCCGACAGTTCACCGCCGCCCCGACCGGTATACTTGCGCGGCATCGATCGTCGTCGTTGGACTCGTGGTTCGGTCGCCGAAGCAACAAGCGGCGCACCGGCCCGGCAGCGCGTTTCACGCGGCCCGCTTCATGCGTCGCCCGAAAAAATAACAGGACACACCAGGTAGCGTCTTCATGCTGACGTCCAACATCACCCGCTTCGTCACACTCGCGATCCGCCGGCCGGCGTGGATTATCGCCGTTTCACTGCTGCTCGGCGTTCTGAGCACCATTTATGTCGTTCATCACTTTCGCATCAGCACCGATGTCAGCCAGTTGATCGAAACCGAGCCCGAGTGGGCTGCGCGCAGCAAGGCAATCGAGACCGCATTCCCGCAGCGCGGCGCCACGCTGCTGATCGTCGTCGAAGCGCCCGCCCCCGAGTTCGCCGATGCCGCCGCAAGCGAACTCGCCGCCGCGCTCGCAAAGGAACCGGCGCGGTTCAAGTCGGTATCGCAACCGGAAGGCGGCGCGTTCTTCGCGCACAACGGCTTGCTTTATCTGCCCGCGAACAAGGTCGATGAAGTCACGAAGCAACTCGTGCAGGCGCGGCCGCTCATCAACACGCTCGCCCACGACCCGACGCTCACCGGCCTCGCGCAGACGCTGAACACCACGCTGAATGTGCCGCTGATGCTGGGCCAGGTCAATCTCGGCCAGATGGCCGGCCTGCTCGGTCGCAGCGCCGACGTGCTCGACCGCGTGCTCGCGAATCAGCCGACGGCCTTTTCATGGCGCGATGTCGCCGATGCGTCGAAGAAGAGCGGGCCCGGGCGCGCGTTCGTCACCGTGCTGCCCGAACTGGACTTCAACGCACTGAAGGCCGCAGCCGGCACGTCCGATGAAATACGCGCGGTGGCCGCGAAGATCGGCATCGAAAGGAAATACGGCGCGATGCTGCATCTCACCGGCGCGCAGCCGCTCGCGGACGAGGAATTCGCCTCCGTGCAGGACGGCGCGGTGCTCAACGGCGTGCTGACGTTTCTCGTCGTGCTGATGATCCTGTGGGTCGCGCTGCGCTCGAAGCGCATGATTCTCGCGGTGTTCATCACGCTCTTCGTCGGCCTGTCGATCACCGCCGCGCTCGGCCTCATGATGGTCCACGCGCTCAACATGATCTCGGTCGCGTTCATGGTGCTGTTCGTGGGCCTGGGCGTGGACTTCGGAATTCAGTTCGGCGTGAAGTATCGCGAGGAACGGCACAGGCACAAGCGGCTCGATGTCTCCCTCGCCGAGACGGCGCGGCACGTCGCGGTGCCGCTGACGCTCGCCGCCGCCGCCACCGCCGCGAGCTTCTTCTCGTTCCTGCCGACCGCGTATCGCGGCGTATCGGAACTGGGGCTGATCGCGGGCGTCGGCATGTTCGTCGCGTATCTGACCAACATGACGCTCTTGCCCGCGCTGATCAGAGTGTTCGCGCCGCCGGGCGAAGCGCAGGCGCCCGGTTTTCCGCTGCTCGCCCCCGTCGATGAATTCCTCGACCGGCATCGCAAGCCGGTGCTGATCGGCACGCTCGTCGTCGTGATCGGCGCGCTGCCGTTGCTCGCGTACCTGCGTTTCGACTTCAATCCGCTGCACCTGAAAGACCCGCATACGGAATCGATGGCGACGCTCATCTCGCTCGAAAGCTCGCCCGAAGCCGCGGTCAACGATGTCGCCGTGCTCGCGCCTTCGCTCGCGGAGGCGGATCGCATCGCGGCGAAGCTGGACAAGCTGCCGGAAGTCGAGCGCGCGACGACGCTGTCGTCGCTGATCCCGGCCGAACAGCCGAAGAAGCTCGAACTGATCAAGGCCGCCGCCGATCAGCTGCTGCCCGCGCTCGATCAGCCGGTGGCGTCGCCGGTGACGGACACGGTGCGCGTCGCGACCCTGAAGCGCGTGTCGAACCAGCTCTCGCTCGCCGCCGACGAACACCCCGGCGCGGGCGCTGCCGAAGCGAAGCATCTGTCGCAGACGCTTGCCAGGCTCGCCGCCGCCGATGCCGCCGCCCGCGATCGCGCCGAGCACGCGATGGCCGAGCCGCTGCGCCTCGCGCTCGCGCAACTGCGCGCGCTGCTGCAGCCGACGCAAATCACGCGCGCGACGCTGCCGCCATCGATGGCCGAGACGTGGGTCACCGCGAACGGCCAGGCGCTCGTCAACGTCTCGCCGAAGATTCCGCCGGGCGTCGATCCGAACGACGACACGCTGCTCGCCCGCTTCGCCGATGCCGTCGTCAAGGCCGAGCCTAACGCGATCGGCGGGCCGATTTCCGTCCGTCATTCGGCGGAGGTCATCATCCAGGCTTTCCTGCACGCCGCGCTCTACTCGCTGATCGCCATCACCGTACTCCTATGGCTCGCGCTTCGCCGTTTCGGCGATGTCCTGCGAACTTTGGTACCGTTGCTCGTCTCGGCCGTCGTGACGCTGGAGCTGTGTGTCGTGTTCCGGATGCCGCTCAACTTCGCCAACATCATCGCGTTGCCGCTAATGCTGGGCGTGGGCGTCGCGTTCAAGATCTACTTCGTCATGGCGTGGCGGTCGGGGCAGACCCGCCTGCTGCAATCGAGCCTCACGCACGCCGTGATGTTCAGCGCGGCGACCACCGCAACGGCGTTCGGCAGTCTCTGGTTCTCGCATCACCCCGGCACATCCAGCATGGGACGGCTGCTCGCGCTGTCGCTTTTCTGCACGCTGATCGGCGCGGTGGTGTTCCAGCCTGTGCTGATGGGCAAGCCGCGCAAGGTGCGGGCGGCGGACCGGGCGAAGCTGCGCGCGAGCCAGCGTCATGACAATCTAAGAGGAATTGAAGAATGAGAATGGCTTCAGCGGCGCCTGCCGCTGCCGCAGTGCGCCGGGTGACTACCGGCGCCGTCATCGCAGGCGCGCTTTTGATGGCGGGATGCGCAACCGGCCCCGATCGCAATCCGCGCGATCCGCTGGAACCGATGAACCGCACCATCTTCAAGTTCAACGACGGGCTGGATACCTACGTCGCGCGGCCCGTCGCGCAGTTTTACGTCAACTGGACACCGAGCCCGTTCCGCACGGCCGTCAGCAACTTCTTCTCGAATATCGGCGACTTCAGCAACTTCGCCAACAACCTGCTGCAACTGAAGATCACCGATGCGACGCAAGACCTGATGCGTATCGCGATGAACTCGGTGTTCGGCATCGGCGGCCTGATCGACATTGCATCGCCGGCCGGCTTGCCGAAGCATCATCAGGACTTCGGGCTGACGCTCGGGCATTACGGCATGCCCTCGGGGCCGTATCTGGTGCTGCCGCTGCTCGGCCCCAGCTCCGTCCGCGATTCGACGACGTGGCTCGTCGACTGGCGCGTGAATCCGGTGAGCTATGCCGGCTCGGAGATTCGCTGGCCGCTTTATGGCGTGAATTTCGTCAGCGCGCGGGCCGACCTGCTCGGCGCCACGGACCTGCTCTCACAAGCCGCGCTCGACAAGTACGCATTCGTGCGCGATGCGTACACGCAGCGCCGCCAGTATCTGCTGACGGGCGGCGGGTCGTCCGCGACGCTGCCCGATTACGGCGACGAAGGCGTCAGCGCGCCAGACGGCGCGAGTGCGCCCGGCGCGACGGGCGGAGGCAGCAGCGAGCAGGGCTTGCCGACTTACGTCGATCCGGGCGCGGCAGCGTCGCCGGCCGGGGGCATCGGGCCGAAATCGCCGGCGCCCGCGGCGGCGGAAAGCACGAAGCAGCCTGCGCCCGGTGACGAAGGCGCGGTATCGCCAGGTTCCAGCGAGGGGCAGGGATTGCCGAAGTACGAAGACCCGGCGGAGAGCAAGTAAGTCGCTCGAAGAAACGGGCGCTCATGCGCCCGTTTTCGTTTCTCAATGCGCTTCCGCCGTCTCTTCGCGGGCTACGTCATCGCGCGATGCGGTCGGCGCTTCCACTGCGCGCTGATCGCGCCGATAGGCCTCGAAGAGCTCGTCGGCATAGCGAATCTGCGTGCGGCCGTGCGGCTCCGGCTCGCCGCGTTCGTTCAGATTGACGAACACCATCTTCTCGACCGTCAGAATGCTTCTGCGCGTGATCTTGTTGCGCACTTCCGCGCGCAGGGTGATCGACGTGCGGCCGAAGTGCGTCGCGGTGATGCCCAGTTCGATGATGTCGCCCTGCCGCGCCGAACTGACGAAGTTGATTTCCGACATGAACTTCGTGACGACGCGCTGGTTGCCCAGTTGCGAGATGGCGTAGATGGCGGCTTCCTCGTCGATCCAGCGCAGCAGGCTGCCGCCGAACAAGGTGCCGTTGGGATTGAGGTCTTCCGGCTTGACCCACTTGCGAGTATGAAAATTCACTTGCGCTTCCTTGCGTTCCTGCGGCGGCGCACTGAGCGCGTCGTCGCCTAGGGTTTTCCCTGATTATACCGAGATGAGGGTTAACCCGCAGAAGACAAGGGCTTCAGGCGAAGGCCAGCGCCCGCGCGTTCTCGAGCGCCTGCCGCGCCTGCACGAGCGTTGTCCGGGCGGCGCGCGCATCGGCTGCGAGCTTGAGCATCGCGCCCAATTGCGACGGCTGGCGCGCAAGCTCGCGCAGAATCGGGCCGATGGCCGTGGTGCCATCGTCGCGCAGGCCGGCGGTCGCGGCGGGCGGCAGCGTGCGCCAGGCGGGATCGACGATCGCGCGGCACACCGCGAAGGGCAGCCCGCGCGCCGTCGCGATGGCCCCGGCGATATGCGATTCCATATCGACGGCGAGCGCGCCCGTCGACGAATACAGCGACCGCTTCTCCGCCTCGCTCTTGACCGGCTCCGCGACGCCGGCCATCGGGCCGCGCCGCGTGACGCGCCCGAGCGGCGTGGCGGCGATTGCTTCGACGATGCGCGCGCTCCACGCGTCGTCCACCGGCAGCGTGCCGAACGAACTGCAGACGCTTTGCGCGACGACGAGCGCGCCCGGTTCGAGATCCGGCGCGAGGCCGCCCGCCGTCCCGAAGCTGATGATGCCGCAGCAGCCGCGCGCGACCGCATCCGACAACGCGCGCTCCAGCCAGTCCGACCGTGCGGCGAAGACGACATCGACGCCGCGTCCGCGCACGATCTTCGCCTCGAATGCCATGCCCGTCACCGCGACGACGGGCACGCCCTCCGGCCGCTGGCCGCGCGGCGTGTTCACACGCCCACCGTCACGCGCGTCTGGCCTTCGCGCGTCAGATTGCGATACCGCGCCAGCGCCCACAGCGGGAAGAACTTGCGATAGCCGTGGTATCGAAGATAGAAGACGCGCGGAAAGCCGGTGGCGGTGAAGCGGGCTTCGTCCCACAGGCCGTCTTTGGCCTGTGTCCGCACCAGGTACGCGATGCCCCGCGCGACTGCCGGATGCTCGACCAGCCCCGCCGCCATCAGCCCGAGCAGCGCCCACGCCGTCTGCGATGCGGTGCTCGACGCCTGCTCGTATCCGCGATAGTCGAGCTTGTAGCTGTCGCCGTCCTCGCCCCATCCGCCGTCCGCATTCTGAATGCCGATGAGCCACTCCGCGCCTCGCCTGACGCGGGCATCCGTCGGCGCGACGCCGGCCGCGTTCAGCGCGCACAGCGCCGACCACGTGCCGTAGATGTAGTTCATGCCCCAGCGCCCGTACCAGCTTCCGTCGCGCTCCTGGTCCTTCACGACGTATTCGAGCGCGCGGCGCGCGGGCTCGCTGTTGGACGGCGTTTCGCCGAGTTGCGCGAGCATCGAGAGGCAACGGGCGGAGACATCGACGGTCGGCGGGTCGAGCAGCGCGCCGTGATCCGAGAACGGGATGTTGTTCAGGTAGAACTGCGTGTTCTCCGGCTCGAACGCCCCCCAGCCGCCGTCACTGCTTTGCATGCCGACCACCCATTCGCGCGCCCGCGAAATCGCCTCGCCGTACATTGCGGTGCCGTTTTCGCGATCGGCGCGCTCCATCGCCATCGCGACGACGGCGGTATCGTCAACATCCGGGTAATGCGGATTGGCGAACTGGAATGCCCAGCCGCCGGGCCGCACGTTCGGGCGGCGCAGGAACCAGTCGCCGCGCACGTCGAGAATCTGCAGCGGCCGCAGCCATTCGAGACCGCGCGCCACCGCCGCGCGCGCCTTCGGCATGCCCGTTTCGAGCAGTGCGTGCGAAGCGAGCGACGTGTCCCACACCGGCGAGAGGCACGGCTGGCAATACGCTTCGCCGGCGTCCGATTCGTCGATGACGAGCAGCTTGTCGATGGACTTGCGCGCAACCGCGCGGTTCGGATGCTCCGGCGGATAGCCGAGCACGTCGTACATCATGACGGAGTTGGCCATCGCCGGGAAAATCGCGCCGAGGCCGTCTTCCCCGTTGAGGCGCTCATCGACGAAACGCACCGCTTCCGCGATTGCACGTTCACGGCCCGCCTTGGGAAAAGCGCCGTCGGTGGCGCGCAGGATCGAATCGACCACGCGGAAAAACGCGAACCAGCCGCGTTTTTGATGCCCCGCGCGCTCGGGCATGCCGGTGTTCACGGGCGAATCGCGGAACACTTCGTCGATGCGCACGCCACGCGGATTACGCGCCATCGGGCGCTTCGCGTTGAGCACGAGCAGCGGCACGATCACCGTGCGCGCCCAGTACGACACCTTCGACAAGTGGAACGGGAACCACACCGGCAGGCGCATGATTTCGACCGGCATCATCGGCACCGCGCGCCAGGACACCACGCCGAACAGCGCGAGCAGGATGCGCGTGAAGACGTTCGCCTTCTCCGCGCCGCCAGCGGCCAGAATTGCGCGGCGGGCGCGCTGCATGTGCTCGGCCTCGGGAGAATCGCCGATCATCTTCAATGCGAAGTACGCCTTCACGGACGCGGAAACGTCCATCGCGCCGTCGGTGAAGAGCGGCCAGCCGCCGTCGGCGAGCTGGATCCGGCGCAGATAGCGGCCGATCTTCGCTTCGAGCGCGACATCGGCGGTTTCGCCCAGATAGTGGACGAGCAGCACGTATTCCGCGGGAATCGTGGCGTCGGCCTCGAGTTCGTACAGCCAGTAGCCTTCGGGATGTTGCGCCGCGAGCAGCGCGTCGGTGGCTTCGGTGACGGCGTGGTCCAGCGCGGCGTTCGATACCGGCGCGCCCACGGCCGACGGGGATAAATCGTTCATCAGTATTCCATCGATGGGTTCATCAGCACATCCGCGGCCTTCTGGCCCGAGCGGACAGCGCCTTCGATCGTCGCGGGCAGGCCGGTCGCCGTCCAGTCGCCCGCGAGCGTGAGATTTTGCCAGCGCGTGCGCGTCGCGGCCCGCAAGCCTTCCTGCGACGGCACGGCGGCGAACGTCGCCTGCTCTTCGACGACGACCTGCCACGGCGGCATCGGCGCTTCCGGCATGCGCGCCGCCTTCGCCACATCCCGCCAGACACTCGCCGCGATATCTTCGTGAGGCGTCGCAAGGAGGCGGTCGGCATCGGCGATCGTGGCCGTGAGCCGGCCCTCGCTCGCATGGAGCCAGTCCGAGGCGCCGCTCACGAAGAACGTCAGCCGCCCGGAGCCGGCAAAGGCGATCGGCACGTCGACCGCGAAATGCACGGTCGCGATCGCGCGGAATTCGTCGGGCGCGGCGACATCCGGCACGAGCCGCCGCGCGGCGTCCGGCGTGACGGCGAGCACGACGCCATCGCCCGGCTCGATCGATACGGGCTCGCCCGCGTTGTCGAAAGCGAGGGAGCTTACCCGTTCCCTGGAATCCGTGCCCGACAAGCCGATCGCCGCGACGCGCGCGCCGAGCCGAATCTCCGCGCCGCCATATTGCAAGAGCCGCAGCGCGGGTTCCACAAACGCGTGCGCAAGGCCGTTTCTCGCAACGAGCGGCCGGCACGCCTGCCCGCCGGCCACAAGCGTCTCCCGCAACATGTTTGCGGCCAGTGTCGCGCTGGCTCGCGAGGGATCGGCGTTCAGCAGCGCGCGCAGCAGCGGTCGCGCGAGGCGGTCCCAGACGCGACCGCTCGCGCGCATCGATTGCTCGATCGTCCGCCCGGGTTTCGCGAAGAATAGCGGCAGAAGCTGAAGGTAGTCGGCGGGCTGCGTGGCGGGCACGCGGGCATCGGCGTCGAAGATCCAGCGCGGCAAGCGTCCCGGAGAAATGCGGATGGTCCACGCGTCGCCGGCATGGGCGTCGAAGAATGGATAGTCGGGCTGCGTCGGGCCGGCGAGATTGTCTGCCGAACCGATCGTGCGCAGGTAGGCGAGCGTCGAATGATTGCCGGACAGCAGCAGATGACTGCCGTTATCGACGGTGGCGCCGAGCCTTGCGTCGAAATAGGAGCGGCTGCGGCCTCCGGCGTTGGGTGCGGCCTCGATGAGCACGACGCGCGCGCCGCGCCGTTGCGCCTGCACTGCGGCGGCGAGCCCGGCGACGCCGGCGCCGACCACGAACACCCGCCGGGACATTAGAGAAGGTTGCGCGCCACGATCCACAGCAGACGCGCACGCGGCGTGCGCACGCGCGTGCGCGGCAGGTCGAAGCCGCGTTTGAGATTGGCGTCGAGCACGGTCCGGTAGGCCGCCGACATGATGCGCGGCGCGCGCACTTCGTGGCGTGGTGAAGCGGCCATGATGGTGTCGGACTGCGCGTAGTGCCCTTTCGCGCGTTCGGCGAGCACGGCGCAGACGCGCGGCAGGCGCGCATCGCCCACGATGCTTGCCGGATCGGTCGTCGAGATGCCTTCGCGCGTGAGCAATTCGCGCGGCAGGTAGACGCGGCCGATGGCGGCGTCTTCGTCGATATCGCGCAGGATGTTGGTCAGTTGCAACGCGCGCCCCAGATGATGCGCGAGCCGGCGGCCGGCGTCTTCGTGCATCCCGAAGATTCTCACCGATAGCCGTCCGACTGCGCTGGCGACACGGTCGCAATACAGGTCGAGCGTGGCTTCGTCGGGCGCGACGATGTCGCACGCGGCGTCCATTGCCATGCCGTCGATGACGGCGTGGAAGTCGTCGCGCGAGAGCTGGAATGCGTGGATGTGGCGGGTGAGCGGTTCGATCGAGCGTCTGGGCGCGCCGCGATAGCAGGCGTCGATGTCTTCGCGCCAGCGTTCGAGTGCGAGCGCGCGTTCGCGTCGCGGCAGCGAGCCTTCGTCCGCGATGTCGTCGACAGCGCGGCAGAAGGCGTAGATCTGGTACATCGCGTCTCGCTGCGCCGCCGGGAGGATGCGCATCGCAAGATAGAACGAACTTCCCGACGATGCCTTTGCGGCGTCGGTGGTGGATTCGTCAGCGATGATGTTGGAAACGGCCAAGACGGACTCCGCTGTGGCGCCCCCAAGGGCTGGATTATGAGTTTGCAGCAGTTCCGCGGAGCGCGCGGAAACGCTTGGCGCTGTAAGGAACGGACCGGCGAGAATCACCGATGCGCCGGCGGCAATAGCGCGCCGGAAGCGGCACAGAGTATATCAATTGTTGGGCGGCGGCGTCACAGCAGCAAGAGGTAGTCTGCACCGGCGGGCTCTCGGCATTCGATTGTTATTCTTGGAAGCGCTAATTGACCTGTGATGGCGGCACATCGTACAAGGACAGCAGCGAACCGCGCTCTGCCTGAAGGCGGGGCGCTTCTTTTCGATTGCGCTCGACCGCACCTACTGACCCCAACCGTCCACACGCATGTTCCAACAAGTCAAGAGCTTACAAGTCAACGTTCGAGCACGAGTACGAACGGAATCGTCATTTGGACATGGGTATTTGAACCAACACGCCGTGCCTATCGAATGGTTCGCTCACGTCAGAAACCCGCAGCAGTTGCGGGAAGCAAGGCGGAACGCCATTGAGCGATACATTTTTGAGCGCTTCGGCGCGGCAGGGGCTAAAGCCTACCGAAAAGAAAAAAGCGAATACAAGCGATACAGGACTGCGGCGAACGCAGTAGCTCGCGCAGTTGATCGAGCCAGCAGGCTCTATCAGTGGAAATTTCCGGCTCGAACAAAGCACAAGCCTGGGAAAGCGGAGACGAGCCGCTCAGGTGAGGGGCAAACGTCCAACTTCCGCGCCGCTATGCTTCAATTGCTCGAAACGTTCTATGGGTCCTCAGAGGAAAGATCATGCTTGATCGAGCAATGGGGAGATGCGAGCAACGGCGGAGTCGTTGTGGAGTGGACAATCAGATAACCTTTGCACAGCAATACTCGTCGGAAGTATTGTGCTTTCGGATGCGAAGAACGGACTTGCCAGGCTAATTCAGCGGCACTCGCACAGAACAGCGAATTCACACACTTTCCCGCGGCTGACGACTAACGCCGTCGACGCTCGTGCATCATGGCACGATGAAACCGACGGAATTATTAAGTCATAACAAGACTCTCAATTCCCTGAAGGCGCGGCGCGCTAGGTCGAGAATTGCGATAGGGGTGAGTACGTTACCCTAGTCTGAAAGGGTAGCGTGCCGCTCAACGTCGATTATGTGCGAGGTATTTATGTGCTCATTGGTTTTATCGACCCAAGGAGCTCAGAGGACGTAAGACATCAGTGGGCGTGGAAGGTGATTCAAGGCTTTGTCAGGCTGAGGGTGTTCTACGGAGTGACTAAACTAATCAGTGCATCGGGCGGTTCAGAAAAAATCTGCTTTCTTTAGTCACTTCCTTTGCATGCGACCACAACCCTAAGCAAAGCCCACAGCCCGATTTCTCCCCCCACGCTTCGCGGCATAAAGCGCCGCATCGGCCTCGTTGATAAGCGCTTCGTATGAAGTAGTGACACCTCGCCTGGCACACGCGGCGCCGACGCTAGCCGTAACGGGCACCCGCGCCCCCTGCACATCGATAGGCGTCTCGCAAATAGCGCATCGCACTTTCTCGGCGACGATCATCGCATCGTCGAAACCCGTGCATGGCAGCAGCAGCGCGAACTCCTCGCCGCCGAAGCGCCCGAACACATCCTGCACCCGCACCGCCGCGGCGACGCGCGCCGCCATCACGCGCAGCACCGTATCGCCCACGAGATGCCCGAGCTCGTCATTGATCCGCTTGAAGTGATCCAGATCGAAAAGCAGCATCGACAGATCGCCGTCATATCGCTGCCAGCGCGAGAACTCATCGCTCAGGCGCAGTTCGAAATAGCGCCGGTTCGCAATGCCCGTCAACCCGTCGCGATCCGCGAACTCCTGCAGTTTCGCCACGGCCTCATCGCGAGCGCGCTGCATCATGCTCGCGTGCGTCGCATCGCAGATCGTCACGCACACCGCGCGCACCTCGCGATCGTGCGCGAGCGGCATGAACGTGCAATCCTGCTGCATGAAATCGACACCGCCCGTGATCGGCCGGTCATGATCGAACTTGAAGAGATACGGCCGCTGCTCCCACGAACTGAACGCGAAGCTGCCAAGCTGAAACACGCTCTCGACCTTGCGCGTCAGCCACACGCGCGGCAGTTCGGGAAAGCTCGCAAAAATGGACTCGCCCGTGACCTGCTCGGCCGTCTTGCCGCTGTGATCCGCCATGAAGCGATTCCACATCAGCACGTTGAGATCGCGATCGAGCACGAAAATGCCGAAGCCCACACGCTCGATCACCAGTTCGCTCAACACATGCCGCAGTTCTTCCATGTCGATGCGGCTCAGAGACTCGAAAGCAGTGCATCGAGCGCGTCGCGCAGATGCTGGATCGCATCCTCGGCCATCAACATGACCAGATGCGCGCGAAAGCTGTGATCCTCCAGCGCGAAGTTCACTTCGAGCAAAAGCGCCGACTTCCAGGCGAGCATCGCCGGCTGGAATACATCGTCCAGCGCGAGTTCCAGTCCGAGCATGCCCGGCGGCGAAAAAATGGGCGCCCGCCCGAGCTGCTCGAGAATGCACGACACGCATGCGCCCATCAGCACCGTCGCCACGTCGAAGATGAGTTCCGTGCGCGTGGTGGTCTCGTAAGTGGACTTGGTGTACGGATCGTCGACGAGCGCGCAAAGCTGATCCACGCTGCCGCTCTTGCACAACACGATCGCTTCGCCCTTGATGTCCGAGCGGAATCCCTGGCGCACGGCGGTGACGGCATCGGTGATGCCGGTCATCTCGCGCAGCGCCTGCGACGCCTGCGCCACCCCGACGACGCGCACGCGCGGCACCGACAACTCGATGAACGTGCCGAGCAGCTTCGACAGGCGCGTCGCGGCCTGGCCCATCGCCATGTTGGCGACTTCCTGCAGCGCATCGCGCTGATCTTCGTTGAGGGCTGGGTCAACCATGGAGTCCGTACTCCTTCAGAACGGGACGCAGCGCTTCGGAGGTGACGGGCTTCGGCAGGAAGGCGATCGCGCCGAGCGCCCGCACGCGTTCCTGAGCCATCGGCTGGACATCGGCGGAAACCACGATTACGAACGTGTTCAGGTCCTCGTGCTGAAGCGCATCGAGCACCTGATAGCCGGTCATGTCGGGCATCGTCAGGTCCAGGAACATCACCGAGGCGCGGCCCGCGCGATAAAGCTCGAGCGCCTCGCGTCCGTTCGTCGCGTAGGAAATCTCGACGTTCCAGTCCTCGGGCAGCGCGCGCGTCAGGACCTTGCGGGCGAGCAGGGAATCATCGGCAATGACAATCGGGAAAGGCATGGTCGGTCGGGTCAATGAGCGTTTCGAGCCAGGCGCCGTCACGACAGACACGGCATGCTCTCGCATGTGTTTACGGCGTTGCCGCGGAATTCTTAAGTTCTTCGCTGCGCGGTGAGTTGCCGGTCAACGTAACGGCGGGCGCGGCGACCCGCCGGGCCTTGAACATCGAGACTCGCGATGGGCATAAAGCCGGGCTTGCTTTGCGGATTCGCGGTGGATGCACTCGCCGGGCATAAATCAGAGGATTGCATTGTGGGCTGAAGGTGTTGCCAAGGCAACTCGCCAAAGTGTGAAAGTAGGAGAAATAATCTCGTTTACGGCAATGTTTCGGAAAATGCCGCCCAGCAGGTTCGCCACGGTTTCAAGTACATCCTTTTGTGTACGTTTGCGCTTCCGATAAACTCGCTAACTCGGTCGCACGCACATTCGTCCGATGAACCTGCGTGCAAGAGCCGCCGCTCGGTACACTTCGTGCGTGCCACAAACATTCGCTCCGCGCGGCCCTGTCCCGCCTCGTTGCGAAGAAGAAACGACACACCTCATAAGTAAAGTTTTCCACTTCGCTGCCAAAATGACGCTGCAAGGTGAGGAACCCCACGGCGATCCCGCCTCCGATCACCGGCAGGAAGAGCCGCCCTTCCCGGTCGTCCCGGAGAGGAACTTCGCGGCGCAACGCCTGACGCTTTATGCGCTGCTCATCGCAGCCGTCGTGCTGCCGTGCGTCTATGTTGCGATCACCGCGATCTCCGACTACCGCGCCCGCGAAGCGAGCGCATCGGAGCTCGTCGCGCGCAATGCGCGCGTGGCCGAAGAGCACGCGCTCAAAGTCTTCGATCTGAACGTGACGCTGAACGAGCGCATCGTCGATCTGCTCGACGATCTCGAAGCCAACGCGATCCATCAGCAGGACGTCATCATTCACGAACGCCTCGCCGAGATGATCGGCAGCTATCCGCAGGTCGCGGCCGCATCGGTGTTCGGCCCCGACGGCAAACTGCTCGCGACGAGCCGTGCGTGGCCCACGCCCGATGTGTCCGTCGGCGATCGTGAGGATTTCAAGGGGCTGCGCAACAGCAAGAACCTCGAGCAGATTTCGCGCGTGATGGTCGGCAGCGTCGTGAAGGAGCGCGTGTTCAACACGGCGATCGCGCGTCGGGCGACCGACGGCCGGTTCATGGGAATGGTCACGATCGCGCTGCGGCCGCCGTACTTCAACGCGTTCTATCGCGAATTGCTCGGCGACAGCCCGACGGTCTCGCTCGGCCTGGCCCGCGCCGACGGCGAAGTGCTCGCGTGGTATCCCGACCGCCCCGCGGCCCGTACCGCACTGACCGCGAACTCGCCGCTACGCGCGGCATACAAGTCGGGCGCGCGCAGCGGGGTCGTCAAGATGGTGTCGGGATTCGACGACGAACTGAAGATCGTCGCGTTCCGGCGGGTCGGCGGCTATCCGGTCTATGTATCGAGCGGCTTTCCCATTTCGACGATCTGGGATCAGTGGTATCGGCACCTGAGCGTGCTCGCACTCTCGATTCTTGCGCCGTGCGTCGTGCTGTGGGGCGTGATCGGCCAGTCGCTGCGGCGGCTCGCGATCGAAGAGGAAGCGTGGGAGCGCTGGCAGGCGGAAGCGTCGATGCGCCGCTCGATCGAGTCCGCTTACCGGCAGGCGCGCAAGATGGAAGCGCTCGGCAATCTGGTCGGCAGCGTCGCGCACGACTTCAACAACCTGCTGATGATCGTCTCGACCAACGTGCAGATCGCGCGACGGCGCGGCGGGACGGGCCTCGACCGCGAACTGTCCGCGATGGAACGCGCGCTCAAGAGCGGTCAGTCGCTGACGCGCCAGTTGCTCGGCGTCGCGCGCAAGCAGCCATTGAGGAGCGAGGTCATCGCGTTCGGCCAGTGGGTGTCGGCCGTGCGCGAACTGCTGCGCGCGTCGCTGGGCGCGAAGGTCGCGCTGAACGTCGAGGTATCGGCCGATGTCGGGACGGTTCGCGTCGATCCCGCCGAACTCGAGCTCGCGCTCATCAACGTCGCGGTCAATGCGCGCGACGCGATGCCCAACGGCGGGACCTTCACCGTGCGCGCCGACAACGTGCGCTTCCGTCACGAAGACGGCTTTCCGCTCACCGGCGATTTCGTGCAGATCACGCTCGAAGACACCGGCGTCGGCATGCGTCCCGATGTGCTCGGGCGCGCGTTCGAGCCGCTTTTCACGACGAAGCCGAAAGGCATGGGCACCGGCCTCGGCCTGCCGCAAGTCTTCGCGTTCTGCGAGCGCGCGGGCGGGCTGGCGACCATCGACAGCGCCGTCGGCGCAGGCACCGCCGTGCGCCTCTATCTGCCGCGGGCGAGCGCGGCCGGCACCGCCGACAGCAGCGCGGACCCGGCCGCCGCCGCCGTCCCCGAAGCGGACGGCCTGCGCGTGCTGCTCGTCGAAGACAACGAGGAGGTCGCGGCGGGCACCGAGGCGCTCCTCACGATGATGGGTCACCAGGTCACCTACGTCTTTAACGCCGACACCGCCATCACGGTGCTCGAAAGCGCGCGCGATGCCGCTTCGCCATCGGGTTTTCCGTTCGACGTGATCCTCTCCGACATTCACATGCCGGGACAATCGAACGGCATCGACCTTGCCGAACGCATGCAGCGGTTCGAGCCACGCATCCCGGTGATTCTCGTCACCGGTTACGCGGAAGAACTGGACCGCGCGCGACAGGTCGATGCGCGCGTGCTGTCGAAACCGTTCGACATCGCCCTGCTCGATTCCCTGCTGCGCGGCGTCCGCGAAGGGCAGGCGGCGCGCTCGGTCGATCGCTGAGCGCGGTCTTGCGGCCGCTTTCGGACCACTGGCGATCCGGCACGTCTGTTGCGTGCATCAACCGCACGTGCGGCGACCGAGGGTTGCCGATCCCCGGAAATCCGCGAGAAGCGAGGAGGCGACCATGCGACATACCGTCATCGGAGTTTTCGACACTTACGCCCAGGCCGAAGATGCGCGCTCGGCGCTGATCACCGCAGGCTTCGCGCGCACCGACATCGAGTTGCAGGCGAACCCGAAGCGCGACGACGCCGCCGTGCCGTCCGATATCCCCGACGCCCAGACGCACGCGGAGCCGGGCGTGCTCGCGAACATCGAGCGCTTCTTCAGCATGCTGTTCGGCGGGCGCGACCATCCGCCCGAAGTCGCGCATTATTCCGAAGCCGTGCGGCGCGGCGCGGTGCTGGTCGCCGTCGATACATCGAGCCAGGAGCAGGCGGAAATCGCCCGCGTGACGCTGTCGGACCGGGGCGCGATCGATATCGACGAACGCGCGGCGAGCTGGTCGACGCTCTCTCAGGGCGCAAGCGCGACGCCCGCCGCAAGCGACAGCCGCGATCATTCGATCCTCGACGAACTGGGTCTCGGACTAGGCAGCGGCGTGCCGGGCAAGGCGCCGGTGAACGAACCGCGCGTCGACACGGCGCCGCGCGCGCGGGCGTATCCGCGTGCGGATGTCGGCGATCCGGCCGTGACGCCGCTTTCCGATCCGCTGGTCGATCCGGTCGGCGCGCCGCGGGTCGACGTGCCCGCCCGCACCGATCCCGCGACGCTCACCTCCCGCGATTACGTGAGCGATCCTGCCGACGATGCGCTGATGCCTGACACGCGCCCGCAGCGCGACGTCGCCGAGCCGTCGAGTGTGCAGTACGAGCAGGTCGAAACGAAGACGGCCGCCCGCAGCGCCAGCGCCAGTGACCCGCTTGCGGGGCGGGATCCCGTCACCGGCCGCGATCCGCTCGCGACCACGGGCGTCGATCCGCTCGCCGGCACGCCCGCCGATCCGCTCGCGTCAGGTTCGGAAGTCGGCGCGGATGTGGGCGAGTTGCCGGGGGCAGCGAAGCGCGATCCGTTGCCGGGCGTGCGTGTCGATCCGGACACGGACTGGCGTTCGATCGATTCGATCGAACCGCTCAGCACGCTCGACGAACCTGCCAGGCCGCAGCAACTGAATATGCAGAATCAGGCGCAATCGCAATCGATGCCGGCGATGGGCGCGTCGGGCGATCCCATCGGCACCTCGGCGGCGTCGCAGGCGGCCGTGCCGCTCGGCCCGCGCACGACGCCGAACGAGTACATGGAGTACGAGGAGGACTTCCGCGCGGATTACGACGCGAAGTATGCGGCGACCGGCGAGCCGTACGAGGACTACCAGGGCGCGTATCGCTACGGCGCGACGCTCGGCAACGACGACCGCTTCCGCAGCCGCGCGTGGGACGATCAGATGGAGTATGAAATGCGCCGCGACTGGGAGACGCGGCATCCGGAAGGCGATACGTGGGACCGCTTCAAGGCGGCGATCCGCCACGGCTGGGATCGCGTGACGGGGCAGCATCACATCTGACGCCTGGTTGTTCGCTAGCGAGACACGGCCCGCCTGCGCGGGCCGTTTTCATCGCGTCAGGCGGCGGCGTGGTCCCGCACCCAGGCGACGTACTTGTCCATGAAGTTCTGCAGATACTTCCGCGTGTCTTCGCTCACGATGTTCCCGTTCGCGTCGATCCGCTTCTCGTCGTGCTTGATGTACATCTCCGGCTGGCCGAGCAGCGCGATATCGAGATAGGCGCAGACACCCCGCAAATGCGACTGGGCAATGGCGGTGCCGATCGCACCCGGCGACGTGCCGATGACCGCGCCAGGCTTGCCGCCCCAGGCGCTATGCCCCCACGGACGCGAGCCCCAGTCGAGCGCGTTTTTCAACACGCCTGGAATCGACCGGTTGTATTCCGGCGTGACGAACAGCAGGCCGTCGGCTTCGGAGACCTTCTGCTTGAGCGTACGCGCGGACTCCGGAAAGTCGCTGTCGTATTCCTGGCTGTACAGCGGAAGGCTGCCGATATCGACGTGCTCGAACGTGAAATCGTCCGGTGCGAGTGTTTCGAGTGCGTGCGCGAGTTGCCTGTTGAACGAATCGCGTCGAAGGCTTCCTACGACCACCGCGATCTTGTAGGCCATGACCTGATCCCCCGTCGATGAAAGTGAGTGAGCCGGCGAGCTTCCGCCGGGCGCGAGGACACATCATATTCGGATCGACGGCGATGCGTCACGCAAGCCGGTTGCCGCTGCGATTGAATCCATTTTTGTGATGAATCGCGCAGTCCAGTTCGTGCCGCGTCAACACTCGGTTTGCGCCCAGCTATCCCCAAGTTTATCCACAGAATCTGTGGATAAGTCGGCATGACGGACGAGCGGCAGCGAGTTTCGATTCAAGGATGAAACAACGCGCGCGGTCGTTGCTTCGAACGATCGCTTTTCGCCGGCCTTACTGCCCGAAGAAAACGTTGCACTGCGACGCCGGGCCCTGGCAGGACGAGGCCTGTTGCGCGTCGGCTGCTTGTGCCGCGCCCGCAGCGGTGAGAAGAGCAACGGATGCAGCGATAAGGGCAAGAATGCGCTTCATGAGACACCTCCAAGTTTCGTTTGCCGATCGGACTCGATCGATGAGCGAACTTTAGCGAGGCCGCGTCTGCCGAAAAAGCGCATTCCCCTGAAGTAATTCTTGTCGCCAGCGTAATAATCGCCGGGGGCTCACAGCATGACGGCAAGACACAGCGTGACGGTCACGAGCGACACCACGGTCGAGAAAAGTATCGTGCTCGACGTCACGCTTCCATCGCGCCGATAGAATTCCGCGAGCATGAACGGGCCGGTACCGGTCGGCAGCGCGCTCAGGATGACCGCGGTCTTCGCCCACAAGCCCGGCAGCGCGAAGACTTGAACCGCGAGCCACCACGTCAGAAGCGGCTGCGCGATCAGCTTGAGCGCGACGAGCGTGCCCGTCGTCCTGACGCGGTGCGCCTCGCTCTTGCCGCCGAGAAAAAGTCCGAGCGCAACAAGCGCGCAGGGACTCGCCGCGCCGCCGAGCAATTTGATCAGCGCTTCGCCGCCTTGCGGCACGGCCAGTCCCGATGCGTTCAGCAATGCGCCCGCGACCGGTGCGATCAGCAACGGATTCTTGCCGAGCGATTTCCCCACTCGCCACAGCGTCGCGCCGATGTGCCGCTGCGTCTGCAAGCCGAGTTCGATCAGCACGATCGCCACGCCGAACAGCACGCACACCGTCATGATCGTCGCGATGACGGCCGGCGCCAGGCTCTCCTTGCCGAACGCGAGCAGGCAAAGCGGCAAGCCGACGAAGCCGGTATTCGGATAGGCGGCGTTCAGTCCGTCGATGCTGGCGTCGGCGAGCGGACGCGACTGCATCAGCCGCACGCCGAGCGTCACCGCGAACACGACCGCCGATCCGATGCCGAACACCGCGATGAACGCGGGCTGATCGAGCATGGCGAGCGGCGTTTTCGCCATCGTGTCGAAAAGCAGCGCGGGCAACGCCAGATAGACGACGAACCGGTTCAGTTCCGATGCCGCCGCCGGGCCCAGCTTGTCGAGCTTGCGGCATGCGAAGCCGGCGAAGATGAGGCCGAAGACCGGCAGGATGATCGAGAAAAGCGGGGCGAGAAGCGCGGGCAGCGTGGAAACCAGCGATGACATGGGAGGCGCTTGCGCGACGCGATGGAAAGGAGCCAAAGCATACCCTTCATCGCAGAGGTGAGAGAGTTCGGGAGCCGGGCAACGGTGAGACGGCAGCGACGGCATCGGCTCACGGATGGACCGTTCATCGGCATCGCCAGGTTGTGCAAGTGCTTGACGCACAACGTTTCCAGGAGCCGGTGCCGTATTGCTGCGAAATGTCGGCCTGCCGCTGTAGAGCCGTCCTTTGGTCCTTCGGTGAGAAGATTCGGGAGCCGCCTCGGCTACGCTGAATCCGGGTGCGTCGCGCACGGGAGCGGACGTATCCGCTGCGCCCCGCCGACACGCTCGCCACCGCAAAGGTGAGCGTTTGCGGGAGAGCCGGAACGGGCCTTGCTTGCCTCGGGGTCCCACTCGGATTCGAACAGCAATGAAAATCAAAAGACCTTGGACGTACGGTGCGGCAGTGCTCGTCTTGATCGGGGGCATCGGCGCACTGGCCGCGTGTGCGGTGCAGGGAGCGACACCGAGCGGTAACGACAACGTGCCGGAACCGTCGAAGGCCGTCGATCTCGATCGATACCTCGGCCACTGGTTCGAATTCGCGCGTTACGAGAACCGCTTCGAGCGCAATTGCGAAGCCGTCACGGCGAACTATGCGCGCCGCGATGACGGACTCATTTCGGTCATCAATGCGTGCCGCGAGGGCGGACTATCTGGGCGATATCGCGCAGCGGAAGGACGCGCGAAAGTCGTCGCCGGCTCGAATGGCGCGAAGCTGAAGGTGTCGTTCTTCGGTCCGTTCTATGTCGGCGACTACTGGATTCTCGATCACGCCGACGACTACACGTGGTCGATCGTCGGCGAACCGACGGGCCGCTATCTCTGGATTCTCACGCGTGAGGCGCGTCCTTCGGCGGAACTGCGCCGCACGCTGCTCGCACGCGCCAGCGCGCTCGGCTACGACGTGACGATGTTGCGGGAAACGCAGCACGACTGAAGCGCGCCGCTTACCGGCCGTGCCGCGTCAATTTGCCTTGCACGCCAGCAGCAGCGCGTTCTGGTTGTTCTCGCTGGATTGATCGAGCACGTCGTAGCCGCCGGGGCACGCGACCTTCGCGTTATCGGTACAAAGACGCCAGCCGCCATAAGCCGGGCACGTGACGAGTTGGGTGGGCCGGCCATCGGCGGAGAAAAGCGGCGGCGAGCTGCTGCACCCGCCGAGCGCCAGCGCGCCCGCCGCGAACATGACGAACAGGCCGATTCCCTTGCCGATTTGCATTGCGCACCCCTTGTTTCCGGTTCGTTATTCTTGATTCCGATGAATTGCGCGAGTATGCCACGCGATGCTTTCGCATCACACCGCGATGCCGAGCGCCGCGATTTTCTTGTAAAGCGTCGCGCGTCCGATGCCGATGCGCTGCGCCGCATCCGCGACACGCCCGCCGCTTGCGCGCAGCGCATCGGTCAGAAAGCGCCGTTCGAAGTCGTTCATCGCTTCGGTGTACGGCATCGGTGACACGGAGGACACGCCTTCATCCAACATGGGCAGCGTCGCGGGCTTCGAGTCGATGAACGGCGCAAGCGCGCGCGCATCGATATGCTCGCTTTCCGACAGCATCAGCGCCCGTTCGAGCGTATTGCGCAGCTCGCGGACGTTGCCGGGCCACGCACAGGCGGTGAGCAGACGCAATGCGTCGTCATGCAGCACGAACTGGCTGATGTGACCGGTGCGCGCTTCGCCCGACAGCTCTTCGAGGATCGCATAGGCGAGCGCCTCGATATCGCCGAGACGTTCGCGCAAGGGCGGCGCGTGAATCGTCAGCACGTTCAGCCGGTAAAACAGATCCGCGCGGAACCGCCCCGACGCAACGAGCGTCGGCAAGTCCGCCGAGGTTGCCGCGATGATCCGCACATCGGCGCGCACGATGCGATTCGACCCGAGCGGCTCGAACTCCTTGTCCTGGAGCACGCGCAGCAGCTTGCCCTGCAGCGGCAGCGGCATGTCGCCGATTTCATCGAGAAAGAGCGTGCCGCCGTGCGCCAGTTCGAACTTGCCGACGCGCCCCTTGCGCTCCGCGCCGGTGTACGCGCCCGGCGCCGCGCCGAAGAATTCCACTTCAAGCAGCGTGTCCGGGATCGCCGCGACGTTCACGGTGACGAGCGGCTTCGCGGCGCGCGTCGATGCGCCGTGGATCGCGTGGGCGAGCAGTTCCTTGCCGGTGCCGGTTTCGCCGAGCAGCAGCACCGGCGAATCGACGAGGGCCGCGCGCCGCGCCTGGCGCTTGACTTCGAGACTCGCCGGACTCGTGCCGACGAAGCTCGCGAACGTGTACTTGGCGCGCCGCGCCTGCGCGAGCGACTGACGCGTCGCGATCAGTTCCTGCTGCACGCGCGAATAATGTGCGAACAGCGGCGTGAGCGCCTTCATCTCGTCGAAGAGCGCAAAGCCGATCGCGCCGACCGTCGCGCCCTGATCGTCCTTGAGCGGCAGCCGGGTGACGACGAGCGGCTCGCGGTCCGTCTCGAGCACGTCGAGCAGGATCGGCTTGCCCGTCGCGACGACTTCGCGCATCAGGCTATTCGGGATAACGGCTTCGCAATCGAGGCCGATGGCGTCGTTCGGATCGGAGAAGCCGAAGCGCGCGGCATAGCGCTTGTTGATCCACACGACGCGAGAGTCCGCATCGACGATGAACGTGCCTTCGCTCAGATTTTCGAAGGTCTTGAATAGCGATTCCATCGCGCGGCGCAGGACGTCGCTGTAGTCCGGCGGCACGTTGATCCAGTCGTTGCGCATGAGCGCATGTCTCCGTTTTTCTCGTATCGGCGACAGGGTATCTCATTTCGGAGACTAGCGGCTGCGCGGCAGATCGGCTCCGGCTAGCGGGGACGTCTCGTTTTGTGGACACTTTCGCGGTATCGAGACTCGCGTTCATCTTGCCGACGCCCTCGCCGTGAGCAAGGACGGCCATTGGCACGGAACCTGCATCACGCGGCTCGCCGAAAGCGCTCTGACAAGGCGCGCGGAATCATTGCAAAAAACAACCATCACGGAGACTCAATGTCGTTCCTCATCGTGCTCGCCGCCCTGGCGTTCCTGATGCTGGCCGCCTATCGCGGATACAGCGTCATTCTCTTCGCGCCGATAGCCGCGCTCGCGGCCGTCCTCCTCACCGATCCCGCCGCCGTCGCGCCGGTTTTCTCGGGCATCTTCATGGAGAAGATGGTCGGCTTCGTGAAGCTCTACTTCCCCGTGTTCCTGCTCGGCGCGGTGTTCGGCAAGGTGATCGAACTGTCGGGATTCTCCGAGTCGATCGTCGCGGCCGCCATCCGTTACATCGGCAAGTCGCGGGTGAATGCGGTGATCGTCGCGGTGTGCGCGCTGCTCACTTATGGCGGCGTGTCGCTGTTCGTCGTCGTGTTCGCCGTTTATCCGTTCGCGGCGGAGATGTATCGGCAAAGCAATATCCCGAAGCGGCTGATGCCCGGTGCGATCGCGCTCGGCGCGTTCTCGTTCACGATGGATTCGCTTCCCGGCACGCCGCAAATCCAGAACATCATTCCGACGACGTTCTTCAAGACGACCGGCTGGGCCGCGCCTTGGCTGGGCGTGATCGGCTCGGCGTTCATCATCGTCGTGGGCCTGAGCTTCCTCGAGTGGCGTCGCCGCTCGGCGATGGCGAAGGGCGAAGGCTATGGCACATCGCTCGTGAACGAGCCGGAGCGCGTTCAATCGACGAACCTGCCGAATCCGCTGCTCGCCATCGCGCCGCTCGTGCTCGTCGGTGTGGCGAACTTCGCGCTGACGCGCTGGATTCCGCTGTGGTACGGCGCGAGCTACACCGTCGCGCCCGATGCGCTGCCGGGCGTCCATACGCCGGTCACGACGGCGATCAAGCCGGTCATCGCCATCTGGGCGGTCGAAGGCGCGCTGCTGCTCGGCATCCTGCTCGTGCTGGTGACGGCGTTTTCGCGCGTGAAAGAGCGTTTCGCCGCGGGCACGCGTGCGGCGGTCGCAGGTGCGCTGCTCGCCGCGATGAACACGGCATCCGAGTACGGTTTCGGCGGCGTGATCGCGGCGCTGCCGGGCTTTCTCGTCGTGTCGGATGCGCTGAAGAGCATTCCGAATCCGCTCGTCAATGCGGCGATTTCGGTCAGCTCGCTGGCGGGCATCACGGGATCGGCGTCGGGCGGCATGAGCATCGCGCTCGCGGCGATGTCGGATCTCTTCATCAAAGGCGCGGAAGCGGCGCATATTCCGCTGGAAGTGCTGCATCGCGTGGTCGCGATGGCGAGCGGCGGCATGGACACCCTGCCGCACAACGGCGCGGTGATTACGCTGCTCGCGGTGACGGGGCTGACGCATCGCGAGTCTTATCGCGATATCTTCGCCGTTACGATCATCAAGACGCTCGCTGTGTTCTTCGTGATCGGCGTGTACTACGCGACCGGCATCGTCTGATAACCCAATCAAGGATTAGCGCTCATGACTCAAACCGCATCGAAAACGCTCGCCGGCAAGACGGCGCTCGTGACTGGCTCGACGAGCGGCATCGGCTTAGGAATCGCCACCGCGCTTGCAAACGCGGGCGCGAATCTCGTGCTGAACGGCTTCGGCGACGTGAGCGGCGCGCTCGCGCAGATCGAGGCGACCGGCGCGAAGGCGCTTCACCATCCCGCCGACATGACGAAGCCCGCCGAAATCGAAGCGATGATCGCCTTCGCCAACGAGAGCTTCGGCGCGCTCGATGTGCTCGTGAACAACGCGGGCATTCAACACGTTGCGACCATCGACGAGTTCCCGGTCGATCGCTGGGACGCGATCATCGCGATCAACCTGAGTTCGGCGTTTCACACGATGCGTGTCGCGCTCCCCGCGATGCGTGCGCGCAACTGGGGCCGCGTCATCAATATCGCGTCGGTGCACGGGCTGGTGGGATCGGCGGGCAAGTCGGCGTACGTGGCGGCGAAACACGGCATCCTCGGGCTCACGAAAGTGGCCGCGCTGGAGAATGCGCGCACCGGCGTGACGGTCAACGCGATTTGTCCGGGCTTCGTGCTGACGCCGCTGGTGCAGAAACAGATCGACGATCTGGCCGCGCGCGAATCGCTCTCAGCCGATGCGGCGCGGGCGAAGTTACTCGGGGAAAAGCAGCCGTCGGCGCAGTTCGTGACGCCGCAGCAGATCGGCGATATGGCCGTGTTCCTGTGCTCGGATGCTGCGAGCGAGATGCGGGGTTCGGCGTTGCAGATCGACGGGGGATGGAGCGCGCAGTAAGGAAGCGTAGGCGGGCGCGGATGGAGTCGCGCGCCTGCCGTTCGGGCTCTGCCAATCCGCTGCGAGAGTTCACACGCGAACGTCCGCGTCGAGACGATGCATCCCGACGGGCGTTCGCCCATCACCGCGTCAGCTATTGCTGGCCCGCCACTACGGCGGCGGGAAACGTCCATGTGCCGTCGAGTATGCTCGCGCGCGGACGATAAAGCCGGACCATGTAGTTCCATCCGTCCATCGTCGGCAGGCAATTGGGCACACGTCCGTCGCAGCCGCCGAAGCGGACCGTGATGCCGCCGTCGCTGTCCGGTTTCGCCGTGACGCTGTTCAACGAATAGGCGTTGTACGCGTTCTTCTCGTCATAGATGCTGATCGACCAGAAGCCGTCGACAGGCACGTCCTTCAGCTTGAGCGAGTACACCGTCTTCCCGTCGTTTTTTTCCGGAACGACGTTGAGGTAGATTGCGTCGCGCGGCGAGTTCGCTCCCCATGCCGATGCTGCACCGATCAGATATTGAACGGGATCGACTTCGCTTTCTTTCCGAATGCACGCTGGGTATCCGTGACCGTGCTGGCGAGGACCAACAGAGCATCGCGAATCTTCTTCTGGCCGGCCTTGTCCCAATCGGGAATTTCGAATTTTCCGGCCCGCCGGGTTGCGACACCTCGATCGCGTCCTGCAGCGCGTGAACACGCTCGAGATCGCCGGGCTGATTGGGGTCGATCAGCGTACGAACGCCCGCAAGCACGTAGCGCGTGCCGACCTTCGCCTTGTCGAGCGTATGCGGTCCCGCGCCGTATTCAGTCGTCGTGTACTGGTCCTCGCTGATGATCTGAAGCGACATGAATCGCGCTCCGGCATCCGGTAGCGTCACGGTGACTGGCCCCGCGTCGAGGTCGAAGACGCGCGTGGAGTACAGCGTATCCCGGTTGCCTCGGATCACGCTCTGACGATCGATCGGCAACAGTTCGCGAACGTGGTGCCAGCCGCCGAAACCGCCTCCCTGCACGGAGTTGTTGAAGTACATGTCGGTCTCCGCGCGAACGAAGTTGTCGACCGTCACGGGCACGGTGTCTTTCGCCAGGGCCGGCGCACCAATACTGATGAACGCAATGTAAAGGCAGCAAGTGCAGCTATTTTCATGTTGTCCCTCGTTGCTTATTGCATTGATGACTTTTCGACGTCCGGCAGTCTCCACGTCTTGTCGAAGAGAGGCTTTTGCGGGTCGCATAAATATGATGCGGACGAGCACGATCGTTCGGAAAACCCGTCCGATGCTAGCAACGTTTGATGAAAGACGAAACGAGAATGCGCAAAAGAACATCATAGCAGCGCGATTCTCCCGAACTTGGAAGGCACATCGCGGACGGAGGGCGCTGTAACCCATCGCCGGCTGACTGCTATTCGTCGAAACCCACCGCTGAACGGCAACGTTCCCCGAGTCGTTCCGCCGCATGCCCCTAAAGCTCGTAGGGGAATCTGCCGTTAAGTCCTTGAAAGCGAAAGCGCGCCCTCAAGCGGCGCAAGAAACAAAAAGCGAAAGGACATCATGCGTAACAACCAGCCCGTCACCCAGCACGAGTTCGATTACCCCGCCTCGGAGATGCTCGTCTCCGCCACCGATCTGTCGGGCAACATCCAATACTGCAATCCGGCCTTCGTCTCGGTCTCGGGCTTTTCGCGCGACGAACTCATCGGCCAGCCGCACAACACGATCCGCCATCCGGACATGCCGCGCGAAGCATTCGCCGATCTCTGGTCGACCATCCGCGCCGGCCGCGCCTGGACCGCGCTCGTCAAGAACCGCCGCAAGAACGGCGATCACTACTGGGTGCGCGCCAACGTCACGCCCGTGATGGAGCACGGCAAGGCCGTCGGCTATCTGAGCGTGCGCGTCAAGCCGAGCCGCGCCGAAATCGACGAAGCCGAAGCCCTCTACGCGACCATGCGCAGCGGCAACTCGCAGCATCGTCTCGTCCGCGGCGCGCTCGTGCGGCGCGGCATCGCGGGCAAGCTCGCCGCCATCGCCCGCATGCCGGTCAGCGCACGCGTCGCCATGGGCTTCGCCGCGATGCCCGCCGTCACGCTGGTCGTGGCGCTATCCGCCTGGCGAGGCGCGCCGCCGATGCCGTTCTGGTTCGCGTTCGGCGCGGGCGCGGCGGTGAGCATCGCGGGATGGCTCGCGCTGTCGCGTCAGCTCGATACCCCCGTGCGCACGATGTCCGGCTTCGCTGCACGCATGGCCGCCGGTGATCTCACCGTCGACATGCCCGACGCACGCCACGACGATCTCGGCGAAGTGCAGCGCGCGCTCGGCCAGCTCAAGGCGAATCTCGCGGCGATCGTGTTTGACGTGCGCGGCCAGATCGGCGGGATGCTCGACGCCGCCCGCGAAATCTCCAGCGGCAACACGGATCTCTCGCGCCGCACCGAGCTTCAGGCGGCATCGCTCGAACAGACAGCCGCGACGATGGACCAGCTCACCACGACCGTTCAGGGCAACGCCGACGCCACCGTGCGCGCGCTCGAACTCGTCAGGGAAGCGCAGGCCGCTGCCGACGACGGCGGCCGCATCGCGAGCCAGGTCGAGCAGACGATGGAGCGGATCACGGCGGCGTCACGCCGTATCGCGGACATCACCGACGTGATCGACGGCATCGCTTTCCAGACCAACATCCTCGCGCTCAACGCGGCCGTGGAAGCGGCGCGCGCGGGCGAGGCGGGCCGCTCGTTCGCGGTCGTCGCGACCGAAGTGCGCGGGCTGGCGCAGCGGTGCGCGGCATCGGCGAAGGAAATCGAGAGCGTGGTCGCTACGAGCGTCGCGCAGATCGCGGAAGGCACGAGCCTCGTGTCGCGCACGACGAGCCAGATGCGTGCGATCGACGAGGCGGTGCACCGCGTATCGGCGATCATCATGGAAGTGGCGAAGGCGAGCGGCGAACAGGCCGACGGCATCGCGCAGGTGAATCAGGCGGTCGCGCATCTGGACGATTCGACGCAGCAGAACGCCGCGCTCGTCGAGCAGGCGGCGGCCACGGCCAAGC
Organism: Caballeronia sp. LZ019; assembly: GCF_031450825.1. Taxonomy (NCBI): domain Bacteria; kingdom Pseudomonadati; phylum Pseudomonadota; class Betaproteobacteria; order Burkholderiales; family Burkholderiaceae; genus Caballeronia; species Caballeronia sp. LZ019. Next base: position 134,828 of record NZ_JARTVZ010000002.1, read on the forward strand.
GGCTGGCCGAACGCGCGGTCGTGCTGGACGAAGCGGTGCGGCTTTTCACCGTCGAGCCGGCGCGCGATCCGGCGACGGCGTAGCGTGCAACGGCGCGGCGCTTGGTACTATCGGAGCATTTGCCAACGAGGAGCGCCCGATGACCGCTGAAAACAATCGCGTGGAAGAAGCGCAAGCGATGGAACGTATCGTCAATGCGACGAAGCAGGTGCAGACCGCGTTCCTCGGCTTGCAGAAGCAGTTCCCGCCCGAAGGCGACGGCCGCCCGTCGCAGATGGCGCTGCAGACCTTCGACGCCGCGCTGCAGGAACTCGAAGACGCGCAGGCCGCCTTCGATACCATGCTCAACGATCTCTTCGACGGAAATCGTTGAGAACACTCCGACGCTCCTGGCGGGATCAGCCGGGTTCGCCGCGCTTCCGCTCTCGCTACTGCGTCAGTCCGGCCATGAAACCGCACGGCTAAACGGCGCTCTCTCCTGCGCGTTGTCCGGCGCGCCGCTCACGCATTGCGCAACGCCGCGACATCCGCCCGCACGTCGCTCTGCGCGGCATCGGCGGGCAACGCGGCCGCCGCCGACCACGATACCGCGTCCGTGGACTGCCGACGCGCGGCGGCCACGCACGCATCGACCAGTTCCTTGAACGACACCGCCGCCGAACTCGTGCGTACCAGCACCTCGCCTTGCAGCGGACTCTCCGGAAACACCAGCCCGACGATCAGCTCCGCCGACGGCGCCCGCTGATGCAGCCGGCGCAGCAGGTTGCGCAGATACGGCGGCGACTCGGCGGCGTCGAACGACACGACGCAAATGATCGTCACGCCCGACAAGTCGACTTCGCCGAAGCGTCCGCGCGAGAATCCCTCGTAACCCGCCAGATCGGCGCCCAGCCCGTGCTTGCGAAAAAGCTGCACGGCGATGGTCGCGGCGAGATCGTCGAGCTCGCTTCTTCCCGCGATGCACAGCACCGACGCCGTATGCCCTTCCGCTTCGGCATCGAAGCGCTCGGGCGGCGTTTCCGACGTGATCTTGGCGGCCTCGTCCGACAACAGCGGGCTCGCGGGCGGCTCTTCCTTGCGCGGCGCAGGCGGCGCGATATCCTCCGTGTCCTCCAGCCCCTCGATGATGTCGAGCGCCGATTCGTTGATGCGCTTCAACTGATCCGCCGTCACCACGCCGCGCTGCACGTCGTTGTGCGCGAGGCGCAAGCCCTCGAGCGCGACTTCATCGTAATAGGCGATCAGCGACCGCTCCTTCAGCAGCGATTCCGCCTGAACGAGCGCCTCGTCGGGATCGTTCGCCAGCAGGCGCTGATAGAAGTTCTCGGCGGGCGTGAGCGCGGGTCGATCGCCGAACAGCACGTCGAGAAATTCGAGGCGATCCACATGTCGCCCGAGAATCACGAGGCAAAGCGTCAGCGGCGTCGACAGCACGAGGCCGATCGGCCCCCAGATCCAGCTCCAGAAAATCGCCGCGACGATCACCGCGAACGGCGACAGCCCGGTGCTGTGCCCGTACAGCAGCGGCTCGACGATCTGCCCCGCCGTGATGTCGGTGATGGCGAAGAGCACGACGGTCCATATCAGCATCGTCCATCCGGGGCCGACGGCCGCCGCGAACACCACCGCCACGATCGCCGCGATCCACGTCCCGACGTACGGCACGAAGCGCAGCAGCGTCGTCATCACGCCGAAGAGCAGCGCGCCCGGCACGCCGATGACCGCGAGCCCGATCGAAATGACGGTCCCCACGCCCACGTTAATGCCCAGTTGCGCGAGGAAATAGCGCGAAAGGCGGCGCGCGGCTTCGTCCATCGCGGTAGTCGCGCGATGCAGGTCGCGGGAGCCGAACAGGCGAATCAGGCGGTCGCGCAAATCCTCCCGCTGCAACAGGATGAACACCGCGACCACGAGCACGATGCCCGTCGTTTCAAGCGGACTGATCACCGGCGACAGGAAACGCTGCGCAAGCTCGAGCGGCGTCGGCGTCGGCTCGTGGACCTCGACGGGCATCGGCTGGTCGATGGGCGACGCGGCGGGATTGTTCTCGGCGGTGCGCGCCTCCTGCTCGCGCGCGGGCGACAGCCGCTTGAGCGCCCGCGACGCGCGCCCGAGGAACTCATCGGCGCGGCCCACGGTGAGACGCTGGATGTTGTCGACCTTGCGCTCGACGGCCACCTGATACTTGGGCAGATCGCCTGCAAGCTGCGCGACCTGCGCACCGATCAGCGCGCCCACCGCCGTCAGCACGGAGAGCGCGACCACGACCGCGACGATCACGGACGGCACCTGGCCGAAGCGCAGGCGTCGCAGGAAATCGACGAACGGCGCGAGCAGGAAGCTCAACAGGATGGCGAGGATGATCGGAATCATCACCGCGCGCCCGAAGTACAGCGCGCAAATGACGACCACGCCCGTCACCAGCGACGCCAGCGCGCGCAGGCCCGGCGCATCGGGCGGCAGGACTTTGGCAGGTGGCCGGCGCGGACCGGGAAGCTGGGGCATGGAGATTGCGCTCTTCGAGGTAGTCATGCGTGGAAGCAAGGCACGTGCCGGTCAGCTTTCTCCGGAGCGAGCGGCGTCTATCGCGGCCATCGAGACAATCAGTTGGATGCGCGCGCATCCGCGTGGGACAGTCATCCCGTTCGTTCAAAGCCGAGGCAAGAAAAAACATGGGCGTCGATTCACCGTGCATCAGCATCTGCAAGTTCGATGAAAAGACCGGCTTTTGCATCGGCTGCCTGCGCACGAAGGAAGAGTGCAGGAAGTGGAAGAAGATGAAGGACAAGCATCGCGTGCGGATCATCGATGAACGTCCGGCGCGCAAGGCGAAGCTGAAGAAGCACAAGAAGTAGCCATCGAAGGAGTCGATCATGCGAGCAATGGCCTATCTATGCGGCGCATTACTGGCAGCCGCCTCGCCGGTTCATGCGCAGTTGCATCCGAGTCCGGAAACGGACATGAACGCGCCGCACAACAGCACGCGTCTCATGCCCAACGCCCCGCTCGGCAGCGAATACCCGACCCACGGCAACGCGCAAGCCGGCGAGCTGAATCTCAATCCGTCCGATCCGCGCGCGCAGTTGTCCAACGGCCTGCCGAACAACGCCAATAGCGGCGGATACGGATCGCCGCTCGCGGGCAGCAAAGCGAACGTGCCGCCACGCGGTGACTGAACGCGCCGCACTGTTCTCGCAACGAGAACAGTCATTTGAATTTCGCTGGCATTCACCTTCTAACGGCAAGAACCGATACTGATTCTCAGAGGCCGGGACGTCTCCCGGCCGTATCCGGGGAATTGCCATGAAGCTCTATCACCATCCGCTGTCGGGGCATTCGCATCGCGCGCGCCTCTTCCTGCATCTGCTCAACATCGAGCATGACGAGGAACCGGTCGACCTCGCCGCGGGCGCGCACAAGTCGCCCGAGTTCCTGCGCATCAACCGCTTCGGCCAGGTGCCGGTGCTGGTCGACGGCGATCGCTCCATCGCCGATTCGAACGCGATCCTCGTCTATCTCGCGAAGCGCGCCGGCGCGACGCAATGGCTCCCCGAGACGCCCGAAGGCGCCGCCGCCGTGCAGCGCTGGCTGTCGGTCGCGGCCGGACAGATTGCGTTCGGCCCCGCTGCGGCGCGCCTGATCACCGTGTTCGGCAGCAAGTTCGACGCGAACGAAGTGATCGCCCGCGCCCATGCGGTGCTCAAGGTCATCGACAGCGAATTGCAGGACCGCGAGTGGATTGCGGACACCGGCGGCGCGCATCCGACGATCGCGGACGTGGCGCTCTACAGCTACATCTCGAGCGCGCCGGAAGGCAACGTCGATCTGTCGTCCTATCGCAATGTGAACGCGTGGCTGCGGCGCATCGAAGCGTTGCCCGGCTTCGTGCCGTTCCAGAAAACGGCCGCCGGACTGTCCGCCTGAAACCGCGCCCGGAGCTCACCATCATGTCCGCACCGTCAACGATCACGGCGACGCCCTGGCATCGCGGCGAAATCGCGCTGCAAAGAGCCGCGGGCGCTTACGACCGCATGCGCGCGCTCGGCCAGCGCGTCGTGCGCGACTACATGCCGGAGCAGCACCGGCAGTTCTTCGCGCAGTTGCCGTTCATCGTCGCCGGTACGGTCGATGACCACGGCGACGCCTGGGCCACATTCCTGACCGGCCGCCCCGGCTTTCTGCGCACGCCGGATGCAACGACGCTCTCCGTCGCGCATACCCGCGACCCGCTCCATCCCGCCGATGCCGGTCTGCGCGATGGCGCGTCGATCGGCATGCTCGGCATCGAGCTGCATACGCGCCGCCGTAATCGCGTCAATGGCGTGGTCCATCGTCGCGGCGATGCCTTTGAGTTGAGCGTCGAACACAGTTTCGGCAATTGCCCGCAGTACATTCAACTGCGCGACTTTGTTTTCGTGCGCGACGAGCCGCTGCGTGCGCAGCCCATCGCGCTCGACGCAACTTCGCCTCGCGTGCGGTCGATGATCGAGCGCGCCGATACGTTCTTCGTCGCCTCGTACTTCGATCGCGAGGACGGGCATCGTCAGGTGGATGTGTCGCATCGCGGAGGAAAGGCGGGCTTCGTGCGCGTATCCGATGACGGCGCGCTCACCATTCCCGACTTCGCGGGCAACCTCTTCTTCAACACGCTCGGCAACATTGCGGTGAACGGCAAGGCGGGCCTCGTGTTCGCGGACTTCGCGACGGGCGACGTGCTGCAGCTCACGGGCGACGCTGAAGTGCTGACCGAGTCGCCGGAAACCGCCGCGTTCCAGGGCGCGGAACGCCTGTGGCGCTTCACGCCGCGCCGTGTCGTGCTGCGCGAGGATGCGCTGCCGCTGCGCTGGAGCTTTCGCGACGGAGGCTGGTCGCCCAACTCGCTCATGACCGGCGACTGGAACCAGGCGGCGCAACGCTCGAAGGCGGCGGCGCTCGCGGATGCGTGGCGGCCGTACCGCGTGAGCCGGATCGTCGATGAAAGCGATGTGATCCGCTCGTTCTGGCTCGAACCCGCCGACGGCGCGGGCATCGTGCCCCACGCGGCCGGCCAGCATCTTCCGGTGCGCGTCACGCTGCCGGGCATCGCGAAGCCGGTGGTGCGAACCTACACGCTGTCGGTCGCGCCGGGCGATGGCGTCGTGCGGATCAGCGTGAAGCGTGAAGGCCGCGTGTCGGCGCATCTGCACGATACGCTGAAGGTCGGCGACATCATCGAGGCGCGCGCGCCTGCGGGCAGCTTCACGATCGATCCGTTCGAAGCGCGCCCGGCGGTGCTGCTGGCGGCCGGCGTCGGCATCACGCCGATGCTCGCGATGCTGCGCCACATCGTCTACGAGGGACTGCGCACGCGGCGCGTCCGTCCGACATGGCTCATCGCATCGGCGCGCACGCTCGCGAGCCGCGCGTTCGCCGCCGAAATCGACGCGCTCTCACAAAGCGCGGGCGGCGCGGTGCACGTGATCCGCGTGTTGAGCGACACGCAAGGCGCGGACTCGGCGCGCGATTACGACGTGTCGGGGCGCATCGATATCGATCTGCTGAAGGGCCGTCTGCCCTTCGACGACTACGACTTCTATCTGTGCGGGCCGGGCGCGTTCATGCAGTCCCTCTACGACGGCCTGCGCGCGCTGAACGTGGCCGATGCACGCATTCACGCCGAAGCGTTCGGTCCGGCGTCGCTGAACCGCGATGTCGGGCAACGGCCGACTCGTCCGCCCGCAACGCAAGCCGTCGCGGTGCGCTTCACGAAGTCGAACCGCGCGGCCGAATGGAAGCCCGAAAGCGGCAGCCTGCTCGAACTCGCGGAAGCATCGGGCGTCGAGGCGGAATCGGACTGTCGTGGCGGCACGTGCGGCACATGCAGGACGCGCATCGTCAAGGGCGCAGTGAGTTACGGGAAAGCGCCCGAGTTCCATGCTGCCGGCAACGAAGCGCTGATCTGCTGCGCGATTCCCGCCGCCGACACCAACGACGCACTCGAACTCGATCTCTGAAACACGGTCCGCGATTGCGACGGATGCCCGCATGCCCGAGAATGCACGGCAACTCATTCGCCCGCTTTCCGCATCCGACATGGACCGCTTTCAGGCAATGTCGACCTTCGTCACGGTGGTCGAAACCGGCGGCTTCGCGTCCGCCGCCCGCAAGCTCGATGTATCGCCTTCGGTCGTGAGCCGCGTCGTCACCGAGCTGGAGGAACGGCTCGGCGTGCGGCTCTTGACGCGCACGACGCGCGTCGTCCGTCTCACCGATGCCGGCAACGGCTTCTTCGAAGACTGCCGGCGCATTCTCGGCGAAGTGGACGGCGCCGAACTCGCCGCGCGCGGCACGCACGCGGCGCCGCGCGGCGTGCTCTCGCTGACCGCGCCCGTGCTGTTCGGCAGGCTGCACGTGACGCCGATCGTGCTCGACTATCTCTCGCGCTATCCTGAAGCCGATGCGAATTGCTGGTTCATCGACCGCGTGGTGAATCTGGTCGACGAGGGCATCGACGTGGCTGTGCGAATCGCGCAACTGCCCGACTCGTCGTTGCAGGCGATTCCGGTCGGGCGCGTGCGACGCGTGCTGTGCGCCTCGCCCGGCTATCTCGCGCACCACGGCACGCCGACGCATCCGGATGATCTCGAACGGCATACGATCATCGCATCAACCGGATCGTCGACGCCGCCCGAATGGCGGCTTCACGACGGCGATCGCCAGATTCTCGTGCGTACCCACCCGCGCTTCATGACCACGACGAACGATTCCGCCATCGACGCCGCGCTCGCGGACTTCGGCATCGCGCGACTGCTGTCGTATCAGATCGCGCAGCAGTTGAGCGAAGGACGGCTCGTCGTGGTGCTGCCCGAGTATCAGCCGCCGCCGCTGCCGATTCATCTCGTGCATCGCGAAGGACGCCACGTCACGCAGAAGGTGCGTGCGTTCCTCGATCTCGCGGTCGCGACGCTGCGCGCGGATGAATCGTTGCGCTAAAGCGCGCTAAACAGACGCAGCGGCGCGTTGCTTCGTGAATCTTTGCGCTAATCGAACGGGCGTTAGGCCGCGGGCCGTGCAAAATGGCGGCAAACCATGCAACATAGCTCTCTTAAGCGTTGCAGCGGGTTCCATTTTCCGCTCGTTGCAACCGCCTCTTCGAACCTCAACGGCTCACGCACCATGACGAATTCGACTTCTCCTTCGAACGAACGCCCGCTCGACATGATCATCTTCGGCGGCGGCGGAGACCTGGCCGCACGCAAGCTGCTGCCCGCGCTTTACATGGCGCACACGCACTGCAACCTGCCCGCCGATACGCGCATTCTCGCCATCGGCCGCAAGGACTGGACGCGCGAAGATTATCTGAAGAACTTCATGGAAAAGCAGTCGCGTCCGTTCATCGACGAGAAGGCTTTCGATGCCCAGTCGTGGGACAAGTTTCTCGCGCTATTCGACTACGTCCGCGTCGATGTCGAGAACGCCGAGGACTTCCGCAGGCTCGCGGAAGCCTCGCGTGACGGCGCGCAGCGCGTGTTCTACCTGTCTACTTCGCCGGAGCTTTTCACGACCATCTGCGACAACCTCGCGGCGGCGGGTATCGTCGACGATCATGCGCGCGTCGTGCTGGAGAAGCCGCTCGGTCACGATCTGGCCTCGGCGCGCGCCATCAACGATGCGGTCGGCAAGCGCTTCAGGGAAGAGCAGATTTATCGCATCGACCACTATCTCGGCAAGGAAACGGTGCAGAACCTGATGGTGCTGCGCTTCGGCAACGCCATCTTCGGACCGCTGTGGCAGGCCCCGTACATCAAGAGCGTGCAGATCACGGTGTCGGAGACGGTGGGCGTCGGCAGCCGCGCGGGCTTCTACGATCACACCGGCGCGCTGCGCGACATGGTGCAGAACCACTTGCTGCAACTGCTGTGCATCGTGGCGATGGAGCCGCCGGTCTCGCTCGACCCGGACGCGGTGCGCGACGAAAAGCTGAAAGTGCTGAAGTCGCTGCGCCCGATGACCGTATCGGACATCGCACGCGATACCGTGCGCGGCCAGTACGCGGCCGGCGCGGTCGGCGGCGAGCCGGTGAAGGGCTATCTGCAGGAAGACAACGTGCCCGCCGACAGCCGGGCCGAGACCTTCGTCGCGTTACGCGCGCATATCAACAACTGGCGCTGGGCCAACGTGCCGTTCTTCCTGCGCACCGGCAAGCGCATGCAGACGCGCAAGTCGGAAATCGTGATCGACTTCGCGGACCTGCCGTTCTCGATCATCCCGAGCGGGCCGCGCAACTATGGCAACCGTCTCATCATCACGCTGCAGCCGGAAGAGTCCATCCAGCTGCAGATGCTCGCGAAGGAACCCGGCAGCGGCATGCAGATGCTGCCCGTGAACCTCAACCTCGACTTGCAGCAGGCGATGACGCAGCGCCGCGCCGAAGCGTACGAGCGCCTGCTGATCGATGTCATTCGCGGGCGTCTCACGCATTTCATGCGCCGCGACGAACTCGAAGCGGCGTGGGCGTGGGTCGAGCCGATTCTGAACGGCTGGAAGGAACTGGGCGACAAGCCGCGTGGTTACACAGCCGGCACATTCGGGCCGGCGGCTTCGTCGGCGCTCATGGCGCGGGAAAATCTCGCCTGGGCGGAAGAGGCCTGACCTATTGCAACGTCCGGCGCGCCGCGCGCCGGCGGGTTATCGCGGTTCCGGTCGCCATCACCGCAGCCAGCACCGCGATTCCGCCGACGATGCCCGCAAGCCGCATCAGCGCAGGCATCGGGTCGGATGACCAGTCGCGGTCCTGCACGAACACCATGATGAACGCGATGGTGAACTGCCGTCCGACATAGCTCGCACCTTGCGAGCCCGTCTGCACGTGACAGCCGATCCACACGCCCGCGCATAGCGCGACCATGCACGCGAGGGCGTTGTCGCCGATCAGCGGCAGGACCGCGAGACTGACCGCGCCCGCGAGCAGGCAGCCGGCGAAGCGCTGGACCATGCGCGCGGCGATCGGCCTGTGCGTCGGCTGACCGAGCGCGGATGCCGGAAGAATCAACACGGCGATGGCCGTCACCATCGCCTGAGGGAAGCCCGGCAGGTTCCACGCGTAGGCCATCGCAGAAAGGATCATGACGGACCACGCCGCGTGCCACGCGATGCGCTTATGCCGCGCCTCTGCGGATGCCGCGGCCGCAGTCCTGACGCTTGCCCCGTCCACGCGATCCACCGCCGATGCGGCCAGCGCACCGGGCATCGGCGTGACGCCGCGTGACTTGCGATAGTGCTGCACGCCCGCGTGAAAAAGCGCGGAGACGGCCACGCACGCGAGTGTCCCGACGATCACTTCGGCCACGCGCAGCAGCGCGAACGATGCGGTCGCCGATGCCGACGCGAGCCGGTGCGCCTCGAACGTCACCATCAGCGATGTGACCGCGCCGAGCACCCACGCATAGCCCGCATCGGACACGAGCGCCCGATACACCGAAACGCCCGCAATCGCGCCGAGCAAGGGCACGAAGAGCCACGGCATGTCGCCGATGAGCGGCCCCGCCGTCGCGCCGAGCAGCGCGCCCGCGACCGTCCCGAGCACGCGATGCGCGCCGCGTTGCGCGCACGCCGAGAACTTCGAATGCATCACCGCGAATCCGCTGATCGCGGCCCACCAGACGTGCGTCAGATCGAACACATGCGCCAGTGCGACGGCAAGCGCGACCGACAGCATCGCCTGAGTCCCGAAGCGCGCGCGTGACGACGACGGCCTGATCGCGACGAGCTCGCGGCCGAGCGCGCCGAATGCATCGCGCAGAATGCCGGCGAGCGCATGAAAGCCGGCAACGGCATGTCGGGCGCTGCTATGGATGGATGGATCGTCGGGCATCGTGCGTGCGGTTGTCGTGCGTCTCATCGGAGCGTAGACGCGTATCGGCGATGACGCAAAGAATCGCATGGGGCGCGGTCTGCGCGACTGCCGAACCGATGCTATCGTGTGCGCTCCCGCCCGATCCCGGCATCGTTCGACCTACAAGGACATCTCATGGCGAAAGTTCTGGTTCTCTACTACTCGATGTATGGCCACGTCGAGACGATGGCGCAAGCCGTCGCCGAAGGAGCAAGCGGCGTGGCGGGCGTCGAGGTGACGGTGAAGCGCGTGCCCGAAACGATCGCCGCCGATCAGGCCGCGGTCATCGGCGTGAAGCTGGATCAGCAGGCGCAGGTTGCGAGCATCGACGAACTCGCCGATTACGACGCCATCGTCTTCGGCACGCCGACGCGCTTCGGCAACATGGCGGGCCAGATGCGAACCTTCCTCGATCAGACTGGCGGGCTATGGGTGAAAGGCGCGCTGATCGGCAAGATCGGCAGCGTGTTCACGTCGACGGCATCGCAGCACGGTGGCCAGGAAACCACGATCACGTCGTTTCATACGACGCTGCTGCATCACGGGATGGTGGTCGTCGGCGTGCCGTATGCGTGTCCGGCGCTCACGAACATGGAAGAGATCACCGGCGGCACGCCCTACGGCGCGACGACGATCGTCGGTCCGGACGGCAAGCGGCAGCCGACGCACAACGAACTGGAGATCGCGCGGTATCAGGGCAAGCATGTGGCGGAGCTTGCGGTGAAGATCGCGGGGTGATGGCGGTTGTATCGGCCGAGCGAACAGATAGGCGCCTCGCGTCGGCATTGCGCCGACTATCGACCGCGCCGGCGCTCGTCTGGCCGTTTGCGTTTCGCTGGCATGGTCGCTGCATGGGTAACAGCGTCACTTTCCGACAGCCCTGTCACTGAAGGATGTGACCGGACCGGCTGCCTCGTGCGCCGGTCCGTTTCTTGTCGTGCTGGCGGTAGTTCGGGAGACTAATCAATTCCAACTCGACTGCCGTTGTAGCGTGATATTCAGTGATAGTCCTCTTCGATCTGAGGTCGACTGGCGAGAATGCTCACCGTGGTGTCGTCTTCCACTTCGAACAGCACGACGTACCCTGACGAGCCGAACGAGACCAGCAACTCGCGCAGGAAAGGATCCTGCTCATCGGCCTTTCGGCACGTGAAGGGAAACGATTTCAGCACACGTGTCCCTTCGCGAATCGCCTCGAGGGCGCGCTCGGCAACGTCGATGTCCCGTTCGAGCTGGAACTGATATAGGTGCAATAAGTCATCGCGTGCGCCTCGCGTGTATCGGACTGCGTAGCTCAATGACCTGCCTGTCTTGCCTTTGCCGCTTTCAGCATGGTTTCGAGTTCGGCGTGTACGTCCTCTGCATCGAAGTACTCGCCGGTTCGTCTCGCTTCAAGACGCGCTGCCAGCCCCCGCGCAATGAATTCCCGCTGAAGGCGCCGCCGTGCAAGACTCGCGCGCAACGCCGATTCCATGAATGAAGACAGCGATTCCCCTTCGTTCAGCACGTCCTCGAGAGCCTTACGCAGTTCCGGCTCGACTCGCAGCGCAGGAATAGTGGCCGTTTTCATACTTACCTCCGGATGCATCGCAGTTGCGATACATGTTAGCGCCGAACGGCGGCCTCCCGAAAACGCTCACCTCGCCTCGCTCCCGAAAGTCCTCACCGTCGCGCCGTCCGCCTCATATCACGTTCAACATCGCAAGCGCCGTCTCCTGCAAGGGCTGCAGCACGCGGGCAAGCGCCGCCTCGTGCGTTTCCTTTCCGATCGGCATGTTCACCGATAACGCCGCGACCACTTGCCCATGCCGATTCTTGATCGGCACCGCGACGCCGCGCACGCCTACCTGCAACTGCTGCTCGATCGCGACGAAGCCATCTGCGCGCGCCTGGCGGATCTTCTCGTACAGCTTCTCCTTGTTGGTCAGCGTCAGCGGCGTGAACGGCTTGAACTCGGTCGCATCGAGCCACTGGCGGACCGCATCTTCATCCGGCTTGTAGGCGAGCATCACGAGCCCGCCGGACATCAGCGCAGCCGGCACCCGTGCGCCAAGCACGAACCCGGTGGTCATCACACGCGTGGAGCCGTTACGCGCGATGATCACGAGGTCCCAGTCATCCAGCACGCTCACATAGACGGATTCGTGAATCGTGGCGCTCAGTTGCTGGAGATACGGCTGCACGATGCGCGGCAGCCGCGCCGAATCGAAGTACGACCAGCCGACGCGCAGCACGCGCGGCGTCAGATTAAAGAGCTTGCCGTCGGTCTGCACATAACCGAGATGCGCGAGCGTCAACAAATACCGACGCGCCGCCGTGCGCGTCATGCCGGTACGCGCCGCCGCCTGCGTCGGCGTCATGCGCGCGTGCTGATCGTCGAACGCTTCGAGGATCGCGAGGCCCTTTTCCAGCCCGGCGATCCAGTCGCGCTTGTCGAGTGCGGGCTTGTTCATCGTCAAACCTTGCATTTGCTAGTGCTAACCCCCAAAGCGGTCGATTATCGGACACGCGCGTGCGATAATCGCGCATAATCTATCACAAATCGTTGCCGCCAAAGGTCCGCGCCCCTATTCTCCAATCACCCGGAGCCACGCGCTCGCCACCGCTGTCATGCGTCATGCATCGGCGGGACGACGAATCAGAAGAACGACAGGCGGCACGCGAGTTCAATCGATAAACCCATTGTTCGGAGACACACATGGCTAGCCTCAAGGAAGAAGCGCACGGCGGCCGCCAGGCGAAGAAAGCAACGGCGAGCGGCTGGATCGGCTCGGCGCTGGAGTATTACGACTTCTTCATTTACGCGCAGGCGGCCGCGCTGATCTTTCCACAGTTGTTCTTCCCGTCGGGCAATCCGAAGGTGGCGATCGTCGCGTCGCTCGCCACGTATGGCGTCGGTTATGTGGCGCGTCCTATCGGCGCGTTCGTGCTCGGCCATCTCGGCGATACGCACGGCCGCAAGAACGTCCTGCTGATCTGCATGTTCCTGATGGGCTTCTCGACGATGGCGGTCGGTCTTCTGCCGACGTACCATCAAATCGGCATGGCCGCGCCCGCGATGCTCGTCGTGCTGCGTCTGATTCAGGGCTTCGCGGTAGCGGGGGAAATCTCGGGCGCCAGCTCGATGATTCTCGAACATGCACCGTCCGGCCGGCGTGGCTATTACGCCAGCTTCACGCTGCAGGGCGTGCAGGCCGGCCAGATTCTGGCCGCCGCCGTGTTCCTGCCGCTCGCGGCGTTCATGCCCGAGGACATGTTCAATTCGTGGGGCTGGCGCGTGCCGTTCCTGCTGTCGGCGTTCGTGCTGGTCGCGGGCTACATCATCCGTCGCGAAGTGCATGAGACGCCGGCGTTCACCGCCGAAGGCGCGCAGGGCGAACTGCCGAAATCGCCGATCAAGGAAGCGTTCGCCAACAGCACGCCGGACATGATCCGCGTGGTCTGCATGGCGCTGATGAACGTGATTCCGGTCGTCGCGACGATCTTCGGGGCGGCGTATGCGGTGCAGGCTTCGTATGGCATCGGCTTTCACAAGAGCGTGTATCTGTGGATTCCGGTCGTCGGCAACATTCTGGCGGTGCTGGTGATTCCGTTTGTCGGCAATCTGTCCGATCGCATCGGACGCCGCATTCCGATGATCACCGGTTCGCTGCTCGCGGGTCTGCTCTCGTTCGCCTATCTCTACGCGATCAGCATTCGCAACGTGCCGCTCGCGATCGTGATGTCGCTGCTGATGTGGGGCGTGGTCTACCAGGGATACAACGCGATTTTCCCGAGCTTTTTCCCTGAGCTGTTCCCGACGCGCTCGCGTGTTTCGGCGATGGCGATTGCGCAGAACATCGGCACGACGATCACGGCTCTGCTGCCGGCGCTGTTCGCCACCGTCGCGCCGCCGGGATCGACGAATATTCCGCTGACGATCGGGGCGCTGGCTTTCAGCGTGACCATCATCGCGGCGATTGCGGCCTGGTCTGCGCGCGAAACGTATCGCGTGCGTCTGGAAGATCTCGGCAAGAAGGATGCAGTGCCGATGACCGAGCAGGAGTACGAGCGGATGCGCGCGAATTCGATGGCGGATAGCCGCGGAGCGAAGGCGCATGCGTGACGCGCGCCGATAACCGGGCGTCACGAGGAACGGGCCCTTCGGGGCCCGTTTTTTTTAGGTCACGCGCCTATCCCCAATGCACTCGCTCCGTTATCGAATCAACTTCGCATTGACGATATTCGACGAGGAACTAATATCGACTCATGATCCAGCCGGTCCCGCAAATAGCCGGCAATTCGTGTTTCAGCGCTCAACTCAGGGAGACGCGTCATGCCCGTCAGACTTGTCAGGAGTGAGATTGCCTGGAATCAGTCGAAGAACGAAGGCCTGGTCGTGCTTCAGTTTCAGAGCGGGCAAAGAACCGGACTGAGAGTGTCGTCGCTGGCTGAACTCGCAGGCTGGGCCGCGATAATCTCGAGCGATCAGGTGTTCGGCACGGAAGATGGCTGGGTGGTCGGCCTCGATGGAAGCGGCGCAGTACGAACCGAGGGAACCGAAGTTCCGTTTCCCGTGGCGGTCGTCGTTCCCGAAGCGGACTTTCATTTGCTGTAACACGAACGTCGACCGCACCGGCCGCTGCAACACATCGGGGTTCGCGGCTACCATCGCTGTCATCCCATCGATGACGACAAGGCGCGCATGCCCGCCCCCACCACGCCTCTCCTTCCCGCGCTGACCATCTTCACCGCAATCGTCGATACCGGCGCCTTCTCCGCCGCCGCGGACAAGCTCGGCATGTCCGCGCCCGGCGTGAGCCGCGCGATCACGCGTCTGGAGGCGAAGCTCAAAATCCGCCTCTTCGATCGAACCACGCGCACCGTTTCCCTCACCGACGACGGACGGCGCTTCTACGACCAGGTCATGCCGCATCTGCTCGGCATTGAAGAAGCCGCCGCCACCGCCTCCAGCAGCACGACCGCCGTGCGCGGGCGCTTGCGCGTCAACGTCGATCCCATCTTCTCGCGGCTCGTGCTCGGCCCGCAGCTCGAAGCGTTCATGCAGACGCATCCGGAACTCGATCTCGAACTCATCACGCGCGACCGGCTCGGGGACATGATCGCCGATGGCTTCGATCTCGCCGTTCGCTTCGGTGAGCCGCGCAGTTCGAGCCTCGTCGCGCGCAAGCTGCTCGACACGCCCGTGCACACCGTCGCCGCGCCGTCCTACATCGCGCGATGCGGCCGGCCCGCGACGCCGCAGGCGCTCGCCACCGATGCCCACACCTGCATCGAGTTCCGCGATCCCGAGACGGGACGGCCGTTCGCGTGGGAGTTTCATCGCAAGAAGAAGCGGCTGACCGTGGAGACGCGCGGACATCTCACGCTGAACGATCCCGGCACGCTGCTGAGCGCGTGTCTGTCCGGCTATGGTGTCGCGCAGATACTCGCGCTCGGTCACGAGCATCTGATGGCCGAAGGAAAGCTCGTCGATCTCTTCCCCGACTGGCCGGACGAACGCTTTCCGCTCTATGCGTTTCATCCGTCGCGGCATCATCCGCCCGCTAAAACAAGGGCTTTTCTCGATCTCGTGATCGCGCTGACCAGCGAGCGGTAACGCTTGCGTTAGCGGGCGCACGCGTCGGGCCGCGCCTTCGCGCCCCGGCGATCCGGCGGCACCTTGCAGTTGTCGACGCGCTGTTCGTCGCTGGCCTTGTCGCCCAGGCGCTCTTTCAGCGTCTTCGCTTCCGACAATGCCGGCGCGCTCGCGGCATCGTCGGCTCGTGCGGGATTTGTCGATAACGTAAGGATGGCGAAACAATAAACAATGAGTTTCATGGCATCGATCATCACCGCATAGCCGCAACCGCACTTCCCGCTTCTTGCGCTTCCATCTCCACCGCGCGCAATCCACGCAGCGAAACCGCGAGCCCGCCCGCATCGCGATTCGTCACCGTAAACGCTGCGTGATGCCGTTGCGCCACACGCAGCGCGATCGCAAGTCCCAGCCCGCTGCCCTGCCCTTGCGTACCCACGCATCGATAGAACCGGTCGCACGCACGATCGATTTCATCCGCCGGAATGCCGGGCCCGGTATCGAGCACCGTCAGCGCGATGCCGTCGTTCTCGCGTCGCAACGTCACATCGACGCGTCCGCCATGCGGCGTATGACGAATAGCGTTGTCGAGCAGATTGTTCACGAGCACGGCAAGCGCGTGCATGTCGCCGCATATCGTGAATGCATCGTGCTCGTCGCGCGCTTCTTCGAGCACGAGGCCGAGGTCGATCGACTTGGCCTCTGCGATCAGCGAGAAATCCGCGACGCGCGTTTCGCACAGCGTGCGCAGGCTCATCGGCGCGATGGCCGCCTCGCGCGCCGCATCCTCCCGCGCCATGCTGAGCAACTGCTGCGCAAGATGGATCAGCCGGTTCAGCCGGCCATCGATCTTCGCAAGCGTCGTGCTGTCGACCTTCAGCGATCCATCGCCGATTGCGCCTTGAATCTGCAGCTTCAGCGCGGTCAGCGGCGTGCGGAGTTCGTGCGCCGCATCGGCGACGAAGATGCGCTGCGCCTCCGATGCATCGTTGAGCCGCGCGAGCAGGCCGTTCAGTTCATCGACGAGCGGACGAAGTTCATCGGGCATCGGCGTGGCGACCGCTACCGGTTCGCGCGATTCCGGTGAGCGCGCGGCGATCGACGAAGAGAGCCACCGGACCGGCGCGAGCCCACGCGCCACCACCACGAGCACGATCACGACGATCACCGGTATGAGCAAGGCAAGCGGCCAGATGATGCGCAGCGCGAGCATGACGGCCATGTCGTCGCGAACGAAGTACGGCTGCGCGACCTGCACATAGCGGTCCGGCAGCGCGACGCCGAACGCGCGCCAGCGATAGCCTTCGCGTTCCGCCGACTGGAAGCCGTCGCCGAAGCGCGGCAACGCGGGTTCGTGCGGTGAGTGATAGACGAGGCGCCCCGACTTGTCCCAGATGTCGATGACAAGCTGATCGTCCGCGATGCCGTGCAGTTCGTGTGTGCGTCCCTCGGCGGCATCGGCGGCGGTGATGTTGTCGGGCAGCGAGAGCGCGACCGTGCGCAATTCGTAATCGAAAAGCTCGCCCGCTTCGAGCCGCGCCGCGCGGAAGATGCCGTAGCCCGCAATGAGGCACGCCAGCGCAAGCCCGCAAATGAGCCAGCCGAGCAGCCAGCGGCGGATGGAGTTCATCCGATCCTCTTCAGCCGGTAACCGACGCCGCGCACCGTCACGATCTCATCCGCGCCGATCTTGCGCCGCAAGCTGTGCACATGGACTTCGATGGCGTTGCTGCCGACTTCTTCGCCCCAGCCATAGAGTTTCTCTTCGAGCTCGCGGCGGCGAAAAACGCGCGACGGTTCTTCGATCAGCGCCTGCAGCAACGCAAATTCGCGGGGCACGAGGTTGAGCGGCGCGCCGTTCTTGGCGGCTTCGTGCGCGGCGGGATCGAGCGTCAGTTCGCCATGCGCAAAGACGAGTTGCTTGTGGCCCGTGCGACGTCTGAGCAGCGCGCGCACGCGGGCGGCGAGTTCATCGAGATCGAAGGGCTTCATCAGGTAATCGTCGGCGCCGGCATCGAGACCGCGAATGCGATCGTCGATGGCGTCGCGCGCGGTCAGAATCATCACCGGCGCATCGCCGCCGTTCTTGCGGTAGACGCCGAGCACGTCGAGGCCGTCGCGCTTCGGCAAAGTGAGATCGAGCAGCACGAGATCGTACACACCGTTCGCAAGCGAAAGCTCGGCGGCCCGGCCGTCCTGCGCCCAGTCCACCGTATAGCTCGCGCGACGCAGCGCGGCCAGCACGGTCTCCGCGATCATCTCGTCGTCCTCTACCAGAAGCAGGCGCATGCACGTCTCCAGGGCTTGCGTGTCGCCGCCGATTGTCCTTGACGCTTGCTTAAGCGCGGCTTAACGCGGAATCGGGTTCGACGTTTCGCGTCCTCGTTTCGCGTCCTCGTTTCGCGTGCCGCTGCATGGGCGCTTAAGCGTTGCATAAGTTTTCAGGCCGCACTATACCGCCAAGGCCGTTGCTTTGCGTTGAGGCGAGCGTGTCGTGATGAACGCCGCTTCTTCCTGCGATGCATCCACGCGGTCGGGCGTGACTCGGAACGCGCCCGGTCCGGTTTGGGCCCGGCTTCGGCCGGGCTTTTTTTCAGCGTCCCAGCCACGCCCACGCCGCATACGCCACCGCCAGCCAGACGATCACGATGACCGCGGCTCCCGTGTAGCTCTTCGGCTTCGCGCGTCGTTCGGCCATCCACGCATCGGCGCGCAGCCGGCTCTCTTGAACGATACCCGCAGGCAGTAGCCGGATCGCGAGCCAGATGAGGCCGGGCAGCAGCAGCGCATCGTCGAGATAGCCCAGAACCGGTATGAAGTCCGGAATCAGGTTGACAGGACTCAGCGCATAACCGACCACGAACACGCATAGCAGCTTGACGAATAGCGGCGTTGCCGGATTTCGATACGCAAACCAAAGCGTCATCGCATCACGCTTGATGCGTCTTGCCCATGTTCGAATCGTTTCGAAGATGCTCATCGAGGGAAACATCGGTCGGTCCGCGAACCATCGATCTTACCCCTTGAGGTGAGCGTTTTCGGGACCTGCGCATTGCGCCCGCCCCGCCAAAGCCTTCGCACCGTCCTAAAGGTGAGCGTTTTCGGGACTTCGCTTTGCGCGGCACGACGGTTGCATGTCACGCTCGCACAGTCAACCGGGAGCGATCGTACGCAATGAGGAAACCTCGCATCGTGGTCATCACCGGCGCGACGGCGGGCGTCGGACGTGCGGCGGCGCTCGAGTTCGCGCGACGCGGCGCGGACATCGCGCTCATCGCCCGGGACGAAGCCGCTCTCGCCGATACCGCCGCCGAAGTGCGCGCATACGGCGTGCGCGCGTTGCCGATCGCGCTCGACGTGAGTCACGCCGATGCCGTCGATCGGGCGGCATCGCAGATCGAAGCAACGCTCGGCCCGATCGATGTCTGGGTCAACAACGCGATGCTCACGTCTCTCGCCGCGATCGCCGACATGCCCGAACGCGATTTCGCGCGCATCACCGAAGTCACGTATCTCGGCTATGTATGGGGCTCGATGGCCGCGCTCCGACGCATGAAGCCGCGCAATCGCGGTGTGATCGTGCAAGTGGGATCGGCGCTCGCGTATCGCTCGATTCCGCTGCAGGCGGCCTATTGCGGCGCGAAGCACGCGATACGCGGCTTCACCGACTCGTTGCGTTGCGAACTGCGTCACGACAAGCGCCGCATTCACGTGACGATGGTGCAGATGCCCGCGATCAACACGCCGCAATTCGACTGGGCGAAGACCGCGACGCCTTATGCGCCACGTCCGGTTGCGCCGGTATTCCAGCCGGAAGTCGCGGCGCGCGCGATTTACTGGGCGGCGACGCATCGGCGGCGGGAGGTTTGGGTCGGGTCGTCGTCGGTGAAGGCCATTGTGGCGAACCATCTGTTTCCCGGCCTGCTCGATGCCTATCTCGGCCGCACCGGCTACGACGCGCAACAGGACGAAAGCCTTCCGGGCGCGGGCCGTCCTGACAACTTGTGGGAACCGGTGACGGCGTTGCATCGCACGCACGGGCGGTTCGATGACGAGGCGTCGGATGCGTGCCCGTCGCTTTGGCTCGGGACGCATCGCGGACTGATGCTGGGCGCGGGCGCGGTGCTCGGTGCGATGTGGCTTGCGCGCGGCCATCGGCGCAAAGTGTGACTACATGAAGCGCGGCGCCAGAAAGATCGCGAGCGCCGCGATCAGCCACGCCGCCAGTCCGCCGAGAATGGCGACGCGGTAATCGACATAGTGGATCAGCACATAGCACGTGCCGAGAAACACGAGATAGGCGGGAATGGTTCGCGCGCCGGAGAGGCACGCGGTCTTGAAGCCGCCCGGCTCACCCTTCGCGCCGACGGCCAGCAGCGCGATGATTGCGAACGTCGGCGCGAGCGGCAGGATGCCCGGCAGCACGTTGCCGCGCCTGGAAGCGGTGACGATCAACGCAGTGACCAGCCCGCCGACGATGCCCTTCCACAATACGTCCATTGAGATTCCGTCGAGTGCGAAGCAAAGCGACGGATTATAGGGAAGCGCTGCGCAATCAGCTGAGTTCGTCCTTTGGCTCGCGCGACGGCGCCATGCCATTGAACTGCGCGACGGCATCGAACATATGCGGCACGTATTTGTCGCCATGTCCGAGATTCGTCGCCAGCACGTAAATCTGCCGCACGGCTTCCGCGATGATGGCCGTCGACGACTGCGCCGACGCCAGTTGCGCATACGACCGCATGTCCTTCGCGGCGTTGCGGATGGCGAACTGCTGGCCGCTATCGTCGCCTTCGAGAAGGTACGGGATGATCCGATCGAACGTCTTGCTATGCGCGCCGCTTAAACGGCAGACGGCCGCGAACTCGTGCAGATCGAGCTTCGCCTTCGCCGCCGTGCCGAACGCTTCGGCAAGAATCGCGCCGTTAGCCTGCGCGATGAAGTTGTGGATCAGCTTGGCGCGATACCCGGATCCGTGCGCGCCGAGATGATGCACCGTCTCCGCGTACGCAGCCATCACGGGACGCAGCAACTCGAGCACTTGCGCATCGCCGCCGACCAGCACGTTCAGCCGCCCTTCCCGCGCTTCCTTCGGAGTCCGATTGACTGGCGCATCGAGGAACGCCGCGCCTTTTGCGGCCAACGCGCTGGCCGCTTCGTCGGCGAATTCGGGATCGGCGGTCGTACTGTCGACGACGACCAGGCCTTCATGCGCCCCCGCCAGCAAGCCGTTCTCTCTGAAGACGACATCGCGAACTTGCGGCGTCCCGGTCACGCAGATGATGACGGCATCGACGTCACGCGCGAGTTCGGCCGCACTGCTCACCTCTTTTGCACCGTGCGATACGAGCGCTTCCAGCGCCTCGCGGCTGCGATGGCCAAGCACGTGCAGCTCGAAGCCCTTCTTGAGCAATTGCCCTGCGATCGCGCTGCCCATGAGGCCGAGCCCGATCATGCCGACGCGTTCGACGCGCTTCGGAAGGCGTATTCCGTTGTTGTTTTCCATGGCCCCTGTCCCGTTCATTGAAGTTCGAGTTCGACCGGCGCATCCTGACGAGTCCGCGCTGCGCTGCGCGGCGCAATACGCGACCACTCGATATATCGCGCGTCCAGTTCCGCGATGCTCCCGACGCCCAATAGTCCGATCACGCGGTCGACCTCGGTCTTGAGAATCTCGATCGCGCGATCCACGCCGGCCCTGCCGCCCGCGCCCAGACCCCACGTCGTCGCGCGGCCGAGCAGCACGGCATCGGCGCCGAGCGCCATCGCCTTGACGATGTCCGAGCCGCGGCGGAATCCGCCATCGAGCATGATGGCGAGACGGCCCTTCACGGCGTCGACGACTTCGGGCAGGACTTCCATCGCCGATACCGAGCCGTCGAGCTGCCGGCCGCCGTGATTCGATAACACGATGCCGTCGGCGCCGAGCGACACGGCGCGCGCCGCGTCGTCCGGGTGAATCAGTCCCTTGACGATGAGCTTGCCCGGCCAGCGATCGCGCAGCCAGCGGATGTCGTCCCACGACAGCGACGGATCGAGTTCCTTCGCAAGCGCCGACGCGGCGCCACGCACGCTGTCCTGGCCCGGCGGCAGCAGATCGCCGAGATTGGCGAAGCGCGGCATGCCGTGCGGCCAGAGCACGTCCATCATCCAGCGCGGATGCGTCAGCACGTCGAACGTGTTGCGCATATCGAGCTTCAGCGGCCTTGCGTAGTTGCGCAAGTCCCACTCGCGCTTGCCGTAGATCGCGCTGTCGGTCGTCACGACCAGCGCTTCCACGTCGGCCTTCTTCGCGCGTTCAGCCAGCTTCGCGACGAAGTCCCGGGTGCGATACATGTAGACCTGCATCCAGATGCGCCCGCCCGCGCGCTCGACGACATGCTCCAGCGCAACCGTCGACGCGTTGCTGAGAATGTACGGGATGCCCGCCGCAGCCGCGGCGCTCGCGAGCGCAATATCGCCCTCGTGGGAGAGCAATCCGCTGAAGCCCGTCGGCCCGATCATGAACGGCGCATTGCTTCGTCGTCCGAATAGATCGATGCCGATATCGCGCTTCGATACATCGACTAGCGAGCGCGGGCGAAAGGCGATTTCCGCAAAAACATCGCGATTGCGGCGCAACGTGGACTCATCCTCCGAACCGCCTTCCACGTACTCAAAACAGAAATTGGGCACGCGCCGCCGCGCCATCCCGCGAAGCTCCTCGATGCTGTGAGCGCGGCGCGGATCGTTACCCGTATAAAGACGACGTTGCACTTCACTTCTCCTGTCGACCGGAACGAAGCCTTCGACACTTCGCTCCGGTCACATGCCCGGTCAGACCGGCAGCTTGCGTTGATAGTCGATGCCAAGCACGCACAGCGCCTGGAAGCCCGCCACCGCGACGAAGAACATCAGCGCGAGGAAGTACGAGCCCGTCGTCTGCACGATGTAACCGATGAAGATAGGCACGAAGATACCCGCGATGTTGCCGACGAAGTTCATGATGCCGTTGAGCGTGCCGGTGCGTGCACGGGTTGCCAGCATCGCCGGCGTCGCCCAGTTGCAGCCGCCGCACCAGCGCAGGAAGAACAGCGCGACGCACAGCAGGGCGACCACCATGACCGGCGCGCGGACGTAGGCGACACCGAGCATCGAGAGACCGACCGCCACTGCCCCGATGATCATCATCGTGCGATACACGACATTCGCACCCGCGCCCGACGACTTCCACTTGTCGGCGAGATTGCCGCCGATCACTTCGCCGACGAATCCGCAGAAGAAGATCAGGAACGTCGCGCCGCCCAGCGACTTCAGATCGAAGCCGTGGACCTTGTACAGGTACGTCGGCAGCCAGGTCATCAGGCCGAAGAAAATCAGGTTCGTGCAGGTGTGGCTCAGGCACATGCCCCACACCGAGCGGAACGAGAAGAAGCGAAAGAGCGATCCGCCCGGCGCGACCGTCGGTTCAGCCGCGTCTTCTTCTGCGTGAGCACGCTCGATGTACGCGATTTCCTCTTCGTTGATCGCCGGATGCTCGCGCGGCGTATTGCGGATGTACCACCATGCCCAGATGCCGCAGAGAATCGTGCCGACACCCGCGACGACGAACGCGGCGCGCCACGAGCCGAGCACCGCCATCAGCGTCGCGACGACGATCGCGCCCACGCCCGAACCGAGCGCGCTGCCGCCATCGAGCAGTGCTGCGCCGCGCGTCTTTTCGTTCTTGGTGAGCCACAGCGCGTTGAGCTTGCCGCCGCCCGGATAGATCGGCGCTTCGGTGACGCCGAGCCCGAGGCGCGTCAGCAACAGCAGGACCCAGCCCGTGCTGAACGCGCCGAGCGCCTGAAAGAAGCCCCAGCCGACCGTCGCGATCGCGATGAGTGCGCGCGGTTTCAGCTTGTCGGCCAGCATGCCTGACGGCACCTGCATGAACAGATACGTCCAGAAAAATGAGCTCAGGATCAGCCCCTGGCGCTCCGGCGACAGATCGAATTCCTGCGCGATGGCCGGCATGGCGACGGAAAGCGCCGCGCGGTCGATATAGTTGATCGAGACCAGCGCCAGCAACAGAAGAAATGTCTTCCATCGGACGTTGGTCATTCGTACGGATTGCACGCTGGACACACTCATCGTCCGGTCTCCTAAATGCTTTTATATGAAAGGCGCGGATGTCGCCATCCGCGATGCGAGGCTTATCGGCCCCAGCGCAGCACGAGCGGGTCGAGTCGGCGCGCGACTTCGAGCAGGCCTTCGCGGGTTTTCGGATGCACGGGCGCAAGCGGATGACGCACTGCATCGGATGCGATGACGCCGCCTTCCTTCATTAGCACCTTGCACGCGGCGAGCCCGCACTGGCGATTCTCATAGTTGATGAGCGGAAGCCATTGCTGATAGAGCGACGCCGCGCTTTCCTTGTCGCCGCGCATGTAGGCATCGACGATCTTGCGGATGCCGTCGGGATAGCCGCCGCCCGTCATCGAGCCGGTCGCGCCCGCTTCGAGATCGGGATACAGCGTGATCGCCTCTTCGCCGTCCCACGGACCGACGATGCTCTCGCCGCCCAGTTCGATCAGCTCGCGCAGCTTCGATGCCGCCTGCGCCGTCTCGATCTTGAAGTAGGCGACGTTCTCGATCTCGCGCGCCATGCGGGCGAGGAATGGCGCGGACAGCGGCGTGCCGGCGACGGGCGCATCCTGGATCATGATCGGAATGCCGATGGCATCCGACACCTTGCCGAAAAACTCGTAGATGCCCTTTTCCGTCACGCGAATGGTCGCGCCGTGATACGGCGGCATGATCATCACCATTGCGGCGCCGGCGGCTTGCGCGGCGGCGCTGCGGCGTGCGCAGACTTCCGAACTG
Source organism: Caballeronia sp. LZ019 (assembly GCF_031450825.1). Taxonomy (NCBI): domain Bacteria; kingdom Pseudomonadati; phylum Pseudomonadota; class Betaproteobacteria; order Burkholderiales; family Burkholderiaceae; genus Caballeronia; species Caballeronia sp. LZ019. The sequence continues at coordinate 159,124 of NZ_JARTVZ010000002.1, forward strand.
AAGTGCGTCGTCGTCACGATGACGGGCACGCGGCCCGCGACGTGTTCGAGCACGACATGCATGACGGAATCGCGTTCTTCGTCGGACAGTGCGAACTGCTCGGAGAAGTTGGCGAGAATGCAGAGGCCGTTGGAACCTGCATCGATCATGAAGTCGACGCAGCGTTTTTGTCCTTCAAGATCGAGCTTGCCGTCTTCATCGAAGATCGTCGGCACGACGGGAAATACGCCGCGATATGGGACGCTGTTTGGCATGATGGTTGGTCGCAATGGTTGGGAGTTCGAAGCAGCGTCGAGGCCTGACGCAGGTTCAGGTGATCGCGCCGATCTGCCAGGGCACGAACTCGTTCTGCCCATAGCCGTGAATTTCGCTGCGGCTGCGCTTGCCCGATGCCGTGTCGAGCATCAGTTGGAACAGCTCGGCGCCCATCTCTTCGATGGACCGCTGCCCGCTCAGGATCGGACCGCAGTTGAGGTCCATGTCTTCCTGCTGGCGGTTCCACAGCGCGTCGTTAGTGGCGATCTTGAGCGATGGCGTCGGCGCGCAGCCGTATGCCGATCCGCGCCCTGTCGTGAAGCAGATCAGATTCGCGCCGCCCGCTACCTGTCCGGTGGCGGAGATCGGATCGTAGCCGGGGGTGTCCATGAAGACGAGGCCCTTGGCCGTCACCGGTTGCGCATATTCGTACACTTCGACGAGATCGCTGTTACCCGCTTTCGCGATGCCGCCGAGCGATTTCTCGAGCACGGTCGTCAAGCCGCCCGCCTTGTTGCCCGCCGACGGATTGTTGTTCATCGCAGCGCGGTTGCGCGCGCAGTAGTCTTCCCACCAGTGAATGCGCGCGACCAGCTTTTCGCCGACTTCGCGGCTCACCGCGCGTCGTGTGAGCAGGTGTTCCGCACCGTAGATTTCAGGGGTTTCGGAAAGAATCGCGGTCCCGCCGTGCTTCACGAGCAGATCGACGGCAGCGCCCAGCGCAGGGTTGGCGGAGATGCCCGAGTAGCCATCGGAGCCGCCGCACTGCAGTCCGACGATCAGATGCGAAGCCGGCACCGGCTGACGCTCGACGCGGTTCGCCGCCGCCAGCATGCCCTTCACCAGTTCGATGCCGTGCGCGACCGTCTTCGCCGTGCCGCCCGTCTCCTGGATGTTGAACGTCTTCAGAAACGATGCTTCCGTGAGACCTTGCGTTTCCATCATGCGGGCGATCTGGTTCGTCTCGCAGCCGAGCCCGATGACCAGCACGCCCGCGAAATTCGGATGCACCGCATAGCCGCCGAGCGTGCGTTGCAGCAGCGCGAGCCCTTCGCCTTCGGGATCGACCGCGCAGCCGACGCCGTGCGTCAATGCAACGACACCGTCGACGTTCGGATACGCTTCGAGGCTCGAAGAGTTCGTGTCGCGTCGGAAGTGATCGGCGATCGCACGGGCCACCGTCGCCGAGCAGTTCACAGACGTTAGGATGCCGATGTAATTGCGCGTGGCGACACGGCCGTCGGCGCGGACGATTCCATCGAATGTGGCGGGCGTATCCGCGTATTGCGTGGGGCGTGCGCTCTCGCAATAGGCGTAATCGCGATCGAACTCGCCCATCGCGATGTTATGAATGTGGACGTGTTCGCCCGGCGCAATCTGTTTGTTTGCGAAGCCGATGATCTGGCCATAGCGCCGCACCGCCTGTCCCTGTTCGATCGCTCGCGTCGCGATCTTGTGGCCAGGAGGGATAAGGCCGGATACGGTGACGCCCTCATCGGGCAATGTGGTTCCCCCGACGAGCTGCTCGCGTGCAATGACGACGTCGTCGTCGCGGTGAAGGCGGATTACCAAGGGGCGTGGCCGCGCCGCGTCGGGCTGGCCGGTGTTGATCTGGCTTGCGTTCTGCATGTTGTCACCCGTGTTCGGGCCGATCGTTTGTTGTCTCCGAGGCCGACTATACGTTTGCAGTCCGCAGCCTGTATATTGAATTGTTTCCATCCCCCGATCACTTTTTCTACTCGCCGATGAACACCGTCCAGACGCTGCTGTCGCGGCTCAGAATGAAGCAGCTGCAATTGCTGATCGCGCTCGACGAGCACAAGTCGCTCCACAAGGCGGCGGCGGTCATGGCGGTCACGCAATCGGCGGCGAGCAAGGCGCTGCATGAACTGGAGACTATGTTCGATGCCGAGCTTTTCGAGCGGTCGGCTAGCGGCATGATCCCGAATCAGTATGGCCGGCGCGTCATTCAATATGCGCGTCTGCTGACAACCGATCTGACGCTGCTTTGTCAGGACATCAGCGAGATTCAGTCGGGACGCGGCGGCCGTCTTGCAATCGGCGCGATCATGGGTGCGATACCGGCGGTCGTCGTGCCCGTGCTGGAATCACTGCATGCGGAACTGCCGAACGTATCGATCGAAATCGTCGAGGACACGAGCGCACGCATGCTGCTGCAACTCGATGACGGTCATCTCGATCTCGTGATCGGAAGATCCGCGGTGAGCGCCCAGCCTTCGAAGTATCGTTATGTGACGCTCGCGGACGAACCGCTCTCGGTGGTTGTGGGGTATCGGCATTCGGCGAAGTCGAAAGGCACCATCGAGATGCGCGACCTCGCTCATTGCCGATGGGTGACGTATCCCAGTCAGATGCCGTTGCGTGAACTGCTCGAGCGCGAGATGGACCTCGCGGGCATGAACATGCCGCCCAACACCATTTCGACGGCTTCGACCTTCGTTACGGTCGCGTTGCTGAACCAGAGCAAGGACCTTGCATCGCTATTGCCGACTGATATCGCCGATATGTTCGCGCAACACAAGATGCTGCGCATACTTCCGGTAAGCCTTCGATCGCCTTCGCAGACGTTCGGCGTCGTGACGCGACGAAGCGGCGTGCTGTCACCGATGGCGGAGCGGTTCATCGAACTGTTGCGTGAGCGCGTGCGTGCATGAACGCTACAGTTCGTCTTACTAACTAATTCTCAGAACTTCATCTTGACCTGAAAGCCGATCGTGAACGGAAGGTCGCTTGAAGGAATCGGCGGAATCAAAATCAGGTTGGCTCCGACACGCTTGTACTCGAACATGACGAGCGGCGCCGCCACCGGGCCGACCATGTTGTCGTGTCCGATGCCCCAGCGGCCATAGTCATAACCGGAGATGAGTCCGCCCATCGCGGCAAGCCGGAAGAAGCCCCAATGGAGGAATTCGGGCGCCCAAACGCCGCCCCCATAGAACGAAGGCTTCGACAATGAGTTGCGGAAATAGCCCGCTGTCAGTGCCCACTCGGGCGCGACCCAGCATTCTGCGCCGATGCCCGGATTGAATTGCTCGAAATGCTTGTCCGGGTGAAAGTGATGCGATCCGATCATCGCGTCGACCCATAGGCCATCGGCGCACAAGGCGGCCCTGGCGGATGGCGCCCACGACAAGGCGCCGCAAACGAGCAGCGCGGCCACCAAGGACGCGAGGCGAAGCGGTCGGGGAGAGAAAAAGGACGGCCACAAGCGCATAGTGTTGTCCGCCATCGCGCAAATGCCGTGGCGCCTTTTTTGAGATGGAGGTCGAGGCGAACTCTACCTGATCGCGTCATTTTCGTGTGCGCTTACGAAAACGATGTGACCGTCGCATATTGGCTGGCAATGTGTCGCATTTCCTTGGGGTATTGCACGATGAAATCGAATGTCTATTGGGCGCGTCTTCTGGCGTCGGTCGCGCTGCTTCTTGCAGGCTGCACGCCGTTGCAGGTGGTCACCCATCGCGTGTCCGCCAGCGAATCGACCGTGCCGGTCGGGCGCTATGCCCTCGATCCACATCACTGGCACATCAGTTTCGACGTCAACCATTTGCATTATTCGCGCTTTGTCATTCGCTTCGACAGGGCGACGGCGCAACTCCAATGGAACGCTCGCGGCATGGAAGACAGCACCGTACGCGCGACGATCGATGCAGCAAGCGTCAATACGAACGTGCCTCTACTGGACCGGATGCTGAAAGGGCAGGATATGTTCGACGTGGCCCGGTATCCGGACATCGATTTTGTCAGCACAGAGTTCGTGCGCACCGGGAACGATCGCGGGGCGCTCACCGGCAATCTGACGATTCGCGGCACGACGCATCCCGTCACGTTGAATGTGATCTTCAACGGCCACGCGGTGAACCCGCTCATCAAGCAGGAAACGTTGGGCTTTTCGGCCGATGGGCATTTCAGCCGCGCGCAGTTCGGTCTGGCGACGTGGTATCCGGCCGTCGGCGACGATGTTCACGTCGCGATTCAGGCGGAGTTCGAGAAGACGGGTGATTAAGGCGATCCCGAAGGCTGAGCTCGGCTTTGCACGTCTGTTGGAGCGCTACTGTTAGCGCGGGCGCTCGCCGTTGACGACGCTACTTGAGAGCCAGTCAGATGCTCTGCGCATCAGCGTTGTTGGCGCGGGATACCGCCGAGCATCATGCTAAAGGGATGGTCAAGCGCCCGTCCAGTCGAGAACGACCTTGCCGCTGTTACCGGAGAGCATTGTCTCGAACGCGCGCTGATAGTCATCGACCGGGAACGTGTGCGTCAGGATCGGCGACAGGTCCAGACCGCTCTGCAACATGGCGACCATTTTGTACCAGGTCTCAAACATTTCGCGGCCGTAAATGCCTTTGATTTCGAGCCCCTTGAATATGACCTGATTCCAGTCGATGGCAGTCTGCGCGGGCGGAATGCCCAGTAAAGCAACCTTGCCGCCATGATTCATCGACTCCAGCATTGAAGTGAAGGCGCTCGGAACGCCCGACATTTCGAGGCCGACGTCGAAGCCCTCGGTCATGCCGAGTTCATGCATGACGTCGCGCAGATCCTCGCGCGTCACGTTGACGGCGCGCGTCGCGCCCATCTTGTGAGCAAGGTCCAGCCGATAATCGTTGACATCGGTGATGACAACGTTGCGCGCGCCCACGTGCCGCGCGATAGCCGCCGCCATCACGCCGATCGGACCCGCTCCGGTAATGAGCACGTCCTCACCGACGAGATTGAATGAAAGCGCCGTGTGCGTTGCATTGCCGAAGGGATCGAAGATTGCGGCGAGGTCATCGGAGATATCGGGCGGAATCTTGAACGCGTTGAAGGCGGGGATTGCGAGGTATTCGGCGAAAGCGCCTTCGCGATTCACGCCGACTCCGACCGTGTTGCGGCAAAGATGCCGCCGGCCCGCGCGGCAATTGCGGCAGAAGCCGCACGTGATGTGCCCTTCACCGGAAACGCGGTCGCCGACAGCGAACCCGCGCACTTCCTGTCCGATCTCGACGATCTCCCCAACGTACTCATGCCCGACATGCATCGGCACGGGAATCGTCTTTTGAGCCCAGTCGTCCCACTTCCAGATATGAATGTCGGTGCCGCAGATGGCGGTCTTCCGGATGCGGATGAGGACATCGTTGTGACCGACCTCGGGACGCTCGACGTCTGTCAATGTGAGACCGGGAGCGCGTTCGAGTTTAGCAAGGGCTTTCATGCGTTGGTCCTGTGGATTGCTTTGGGTGCTGTGGCCGCACGATGCTCGGCCGAGTTTATGCGCATAAAGGCTCAGCGGATGACGCCCAGCCGCCGCCCCACTCGGGCAAACGCGTCTACCGCCCGATCGATCTGCTCCGGCGTGTGCGCCGCGCTCATTTGCGTTCGAATGCGTGCGCGGCCTTTCGGCACGACTGGGTAACAGAAGCCGATCACGTACACACCTTCCCCGAGCAATGCTTCCGCCATTCGGGATGCGAGTTGCGCATCGCCGAGCATGACGGGAATGATCGGATGTTCACCGGGCACGAGGTCGAAGCCGAGCGCGGTCATGGCTTGGCGGAAATGTGCGCCGTTTTGCCGGACGCGCTCGCGCAAGTCGGCGCCTTCGTTGCTCGCAAGCAACTCAAGCACTTTCAAGGAAGCCGAAGCGATGCTCGGCGCAAGCGTATTCGAAAAAAGATACGGCCGGCTTCGTTGCCGCAGCAACTCGACGACCTCTTTGCGAGCGGCGACATATCCTCCCGATGCACCGCCGAGCGCTTTCCCAAGCGTCCCGGTAATGATGTCAACGCGGTCCAGCACGCCGCAACGCTCCGGCGTGCCCCGTCCGTGCTCGCCAATGAAACCGACGGCGTGGGAGTCGTCGACCATCACCAGCGCGTCGTAGCGATCCGCAAGATCGCAGATGCCGGCGAGGTCCGCGATAATGCCGTCCATTGAAAACACGCCATCGGTCGCGATCAGCTTGAAGCGCGCGCCGGCTTCATCGGCTTCTTTCAGACGCGCTTCCAGGTCGGCGAGGTCGTTGTTCTTGTAGCGCAGTCGTCGCGCCTTCGACAGACGCACGCCGTCGATGATGCTCGCATGGTTCAGTTCGTCGCTGATGATCGCGTCTTCATCGGTCAACAGCGTTTCGAACAGGCCACCGTTCGCGTCGAAGCAGCTTGAATAGAGGATGGCGTCATCGGTCTGAAGGAACTCCGCGATCGCACGCTCCAACTGCTTATGCACGGTCTGCGTCCCGCAGATGAAACGCACCGACGCCATGCCGAAGCCGTCTGCATCGAGACCCGCTTTCGCGGCGGCGATCAAACGCGGGTCGTCGGCGAGGCCTAAATAGTTGTTCGCGCAGAAGTTGAGTACTTCCGCCCCGCTGTCGAGCCGAATATCCGACGACTGCGGACTGGCGATGACTCGTTCGGTCTTGTAGAAACCGGCCGCGCGAATTTCATCGATGGTTTGGCGCAGATGGGTCAAATATCGGTCGTTCATCAGCAGCATCCTGTGAATGCGGGCGCTCGGCGCGTGGCCCATAGCCCTGTTATAGTCCATGCATCGCATCGGACGAGTTCGATATTTCGAACAACCTTCCGATATGCCGAACACTGTAAAGGATCGAAGAAGTCATGGCAAGCGCTCGCTCCACGCAGGCAGCCGGGGAACCGGCACCGTCCGCATCGTCGCCGCCGCGCGTCGGGGAACAGATTCAACGGTTGCGCAACGAGAGAAAGTTGACGCTCGATGACTTATCCCGTGCAGCAGGGGTTTCCAAGTCGATGTTGTCGGAGATCGAGCGCGACAAGGCGAATCCGACGATAGCCGTCGCATGGAGGCTGACGAACGCGCTCGGAATCAGCCTCGATCAATTGTTCGCGCAGCAACGGCCGCTCGAAGCGATTCGCGTGGCCGGCCCGCACGAGATACCGACGCTAAGCGGTGACAACGGTGGATATCAGCTGCGGGTGTGGGGGCCGATCGAACTGGCAGGCAAGTTCGAGTGGTACGAACTCACGCTGCAGCCGGGGGCGGCGCTCCGATCGAACGCGCACGAGCCGGGGACGCGGGAGCACATGACCGTGCTCAACGGAACGATACAGGTAGAAGCGGCAGGCACGACGCGACGTCTGAAGGCGGGCGAGACAGCCCGGTACGCTGCCGACGATGGCCATTCCATTCGAAATGCAGGAAGATCGGAAGCGAAGGCACTGCTGGTGGTGATTCACGGATGAGCCGGCGTGCTGCGGGCGTCAGTGCGAGCGGAACTTTATGCGCATCAAGTTGGGCAGCGGCCCGCCGTCAAGTAAAAACGGGACGCCGACCCGGCGTCCCGCTCAAAGTCCAGCGGCCATCGCCGCCAGTATGTGTTACGGCTTCTTCAGAGTGTCCTTCACGTCTTCGCGGACATCTCCCGCGCCCTTCTGAATCTTCCCGGCTGCTTGCTGCATGTCGCCCTTGGCTTCCTGCGCCGGGTCATCGGTTGCGTTACCGACCACTTCGTTGACCTTCCCCTTCACCTGCTTGCCAACGCCTTCAATCTGGTCCTTGTTCATTCTGGCTCTCCTTTGGTTTCGCGCTCAGAGTGCGCGCATGCTTCGTTGTGACGCCCGCGAGTTCAACGCGGGATGCCGCGTAAGCACGGCTCTACGATGCGCTTCCCGAGCGCAAGCTCATAGCGGCGCATGTCTGAATCGCACGTAGGCGGAATCGCACATACAGCGCAACGGAACAGCGCGACGCTATTTTCATCGATGCGAGTACTGTATATTTATACAGTACTGGAGACCGCTAGAGGAGGTGAATATGGAGTCGAACGGCGAACATCTCAGCAGAAAGCAGTTCGAGCGCGCGGTTCGTGACCTCGAACGCATCACGAGACAAATCGCAGGGCGTTATATCGAGAAAAGTGTGCCGCTTACCTGGCGCCTGCTGCATGCGATCGAAGCCGAAGCCGTTGCGGATCTCGGTTTCGCCGGACGCCACGAAGCCGCGTTGCGCGAATTGTTCGCGCGCCCGGACGGCTTTCATTTCCCGGAGACCGATGACGTCGTCGACCTCGCATCGTCCAACGCGTTGCCTGCCGTGTTTGCGTTCGTAGTGGATGCCTACGAGTGCGCCGCCCGGCAAGGCAGGCCGCAACTTTCCGTCGCTGCCCACTGACACGTCGTGGGACCTGGTCGCGCGACCATCCGCAGAAGTCGACGCCATCAGAGTGCGAAGTCGGCGGCCATGTCAGCGTCGGTGCGCGCCTGCAACTCGCCGCTACGGCAGGCGCGGCGAAATCGCTCATAGTCTTTCTCGACCTGGTCGGCATAGGCGCGGCCATAGCTCACGAGCGCGTCGACCAGCCGCGAGCCGCTGCCGATGTAGCCCGATATCTCCAGCGCGAGGCCGCTAGCCTTCGCGTGCGCCCGGGCGAGCGCCCAGCCGCAGAGTGCGGCGTAGTTGCGGAGCGCTTCGTCGTCGAATGTTTCGATCTGAACGGAAATCTTCATGTCGCGCAGTTGGCGCACGTAGAAGGTGCGTCCGAGCGCACCGGTCGCGAAGCCGAGGAACGGATCGCTCGCCGCCTGCATCAGGCGTTGTCCGTGAACGACTCGTTGACCCTCGTGTTGGCTTTTCGCGGAGTGTTGGGGCAGGTATCGCGCGACGACCGACGTCGACGCCTCCTTCAGTTGTAGAAACAACGGCCTGCCGTGATGGTCGGTGAAGAGCAGCACGACACAGCGCGTGCCCACGCTTCCAACGCCCACCACCTTGAACGCGACGTCCTCGAGGTGAAACTGCAAGAGCAGCGCCGCCCGCTCCGGCGTCAGCGATCTCGTGTAATCCTGCATCAGCGATCCCAGAAGCGTTGCACGATCGCCCGACAGCGTCATCCATTCGTCCGCCTGATCGATGAGCGTGCTCTCGCTGCGGATGTGGAACACGGCGGGCGGGGCATCGCGGATGCGCCAGCCGTCGCCGTCCTTGTCCGCGAGCTTCGGCAGCACAGTGTCGTGCGTGCGCCGCGACGCGCGTTCGAAACTTCGCCGGATGCGGCGCCGGGCAGCGTCGGTCTGAACAAGATCGTACAGTCGCGCGAAGCTGATTCGCTCGTACCATAGATCGAGCACGCCCATCTCGGCGTATTCGCGCATGTGTCGCTGATAGCTTTCAACGGTGCGATACGCGAGCTCGTCGGCAGCCAGACCGCCCATGCCTAAATGCCGGCCCGCAACGGTGAAGCTCGCGGTCAGGCGCTTAAGATCCCACTCCCACGGTCCGCGCGCGGTCTCGTCGAAATCGTTGAGATCGAAGATAAGCGTGCGCTCGGGCGTCGCAAAGCCGCCAAAGTTCGCGAGGTGACAATCTCCGCAGATCTGGATCGGGATACCGCTATCGGGCGTGCCGGCCAGATCGTGCGCCTGCACGATCGCGCTGCCGCGATAGAACGCGAACGGCGAAGCGAGCATCCGGCCGTAGCGCAGCGGCACCAGCGTCGCGACGCGTCTTTCGCTGCTAATGCGCAGCAATTGGATGGGGTCCCGATCGACGTCTCCGATCATCGCTTGGGCGCCGCGGGACGTGCGTTGCCGTGCGGCCCGCCCGTTGGCACGCCGCTCCTGCCACGACTGCACGCGCTGCGTTTGCGCCATCGATCGCCCCTCCTTGCCTTCGTCTCGTGTCGGACGCAAGGCCTCGCACAAGACAGTAGACGATCGGCTGCGGACGGGGCAAGACAATCCTTCTGACACTTCGACACATTTGAGCGCCACTGTGCTCTTGACGTCAGCGGCTCCAAGCCTGACTCTTTCCGGAACGCAATATGGCGCTGTCAGACGCCTTTCGAACACCATGCCGAACACTTCCGATCTCTTCGACCAACACCGCGCCGACTGGCAGGCAGACCCGCACGCAGCCTTCGACGCCTGGCTCGCCCAACAGGAATTCCGGGCGTCATCGGCCGATGTGTATCGCGCGCAATGGGGAAACTTCCTCGAATGGCTGACCGCCAAGCGGACGACGCTGCATACGGTGCAGCGGCCGGTCATCGAGCAATTCATTTCTCAACTCGATATCCGGCGGCCGCAACGCATGCGTTATCTGCGACTGATCGAGCGTGTGCTCGATCACGTGCGCGAGGTGGAATCGGCGGCGACCAATCCCGCACGGTTCATCGCCCAGGACGGTGATGCCGCCTGGCGCAAGGCGCGCGACAACGAACCGACCGGATTCCTGACCCACGACGAGCGGGCGGCGCTGATCACGCATCTCTTTTCCCCGCTCGGCGAGCTTGCGACGGGCCAGCGCTGGCGGGAGCGGCGCGACCGTGCGCTCGTCGCCGCGTTTCTCGGCGCGGGCGTCAAGACGGGTGAGGCGGCGCAATTGACCGTCAACTGCTACGCGCCCGGTGCGCCGTACGTCACCGTCGACGCATCGAATCCGCTGCAAATCCGGCAGGCGCGGCTTGCGCCGTTCGCCGTCGAGTTGCTCGACGGCTGGATCGCGGAACGGAAGGCGGTCGGGCTCGCGGGTACGTTGCTGTTTCCTGCGGCGCCGTCCGGCCGTCCGATGCACAAGGCGACGATGCTGCGCGCCATCGATGCCGTCGTCGCGGCGTCCGGCATCGGGGCATCGCGGGCCGCGCGAGCGAGTCCGCAGACGCTGCGCAATACCTACGCAGCCGAACTATTCGACGATGGCACCGACCCCGAGCGCGTCGGCCAATGGCTGGGCTTTCAGCAGTCGATCTCGGTTCATCGGCTGCATCGGGCCTGGCAGGAGTGGATGGGTGAGCAGATACGGGAGCGCGATGTCGCCCGAGCGCGCGCCGGCGCGGACGACAGCACCGGTCCCGAAAACGCTCACCTTTAGGACTGACCGTCGCCGCAACGGCTGTCACACGCGCGCCGAAGTGGGGCGGAGAAACGCCTGCACCGCCGCCAGCTTGGACGCGACCGCGCCCGAACTACGCTCGCAGTGGGGGCACGACAGTTCGAATTCGTCTTCGTGCCGCTGCAATTCCGGTTCGGCGCTCTCGCACGCCGGACAGTCTGCCGGCGCGGCGATGTACGCATCGACTTGCGTGCCGAGCGCGGCGATTTCGGCTGATGTCAGGCGGCCCTCTGCCGCGAGCGATGCGATCAACCCGCCCACCTCGGCGCTCATGCCGGCCCGCACGCGATGGGCGTCGCGTTCGCGTGTCAGTGCATCGATTTCGTCGGATTGCTCCCGCACTTGCGATTCCAGCCGGTCAGCGCGCGTTCGCGCCGCGCTAAGTTGTTGAAGGAAATCGAATTCCTTCTGCCCGGCTTCGCGTACTTTGGTCTGATACGTCGCCGCCATGCCGCGCAATGCGTCGAGTTCGACGAGCATCGGCTTGACTCGTCGTTCAGCGTCCTTCACTGCATCCTTGATCTGCTGCGCGTAATGCTCGGTGTTGTGGCGCAGTTCGCTCTGTAGCTCGTCGATACGATCACGAAGGCGCGCGGCATCGGCCTGCTCGCGCGCGATGCGTTCAGAAAGCGCCCTGTTTTCCCCCTCGAGACGCGTGACCAGGTCGCGCAGATCGCTCTGCGCGTGCGATTCGCGAGCGCGCGACGCCCTTAACTCCGCCTCCAGCGACGCAACCTGTGCCGCAGCGGCTTCCGCTCGCATTTCGGCGCGCCGTTGCGCCTGCTCGATGGCCTGGCAGCGCACCTCGGCGTCGCGGGTGGCGGCTTGGGCGGAAAGTACGCTTGCGTCGACCTTGGCGCGGTCCGCGGCCAACGCGGTATCGGCGTGTCGACGCGCCTCGGCGAAAAGCTCCGCAAGCAATTCGCCGGCGCGCTGTTGCAGCGGTTCCGGAATTGCGCCCGCTTCGACGCGAACACGTAGTGTCGAGCGGACCATTTCCCAAAACGACTCTATATCGCGGGGGATGTCGCTTGCGCTGCCGGTTTGCGTCAAATCGCGGACGGTCGTGACCGAGGGACGCACGCCCAGATCAAAGAACAAGCGCTTGCAGGCGTGGTGCGAGAGGTCTTGCCGACGTGCGCCGGTGCTGCGCATGGCGTCGAGTTCCTGGCGAAGCGTGTCGCGAAGTTGTGTATCCATAGACTGTCGGTGTGGTGAAGCGTAACGTTCATAACGCTTTACGTTTCGGGAGAAACAAGGTGGCTCGATTGTAAGGGAGGAGAATGCAGTTGGACGTCGACTGTGCCGAAGCAGTGGTTTCTCCGGGATAGTTATAGGCTAACGTCGTGAAACGTGTTCAGCTTGTGCCGGTAACGCACTGAAAACGCAAGGCTTTTTGAGCACTGGGCGTGTCCCCTGGTGTTCCACGTCGGTGACATAGAGGCTTGCGCTTCTTTCCGGGATGTTGGTTGACGTTGCTGAGAGCTACTCGCGGGGCTCTAGAGAGTAGTAAAAGTTAACACCTTTGAACCAAGTTAAAACCGTTAACGCCTCGCCAAAGCCTTATACGACAAGGGATTCCAGCCTATTGGGTGAGAGGCTCCGGGATGTATGGTGAGGCGTTACGGGATGCAACGGTGGCGGCCTTCGGGACAATGCGTGAGGACAACCGGGAAAGATGGTGAGCGGGTTCGGGGCGCTGCCTGAGTCGATCGGTGAGGGCATGCAGGAAGACATCGCGCAAGGCGCCTCGCCAGTTCTGGCTCGTTGCGAAGCAATTGGTTAATGAAAGGTGAGGTTCTACGGGATGGCCAATTAACGCTCGATTGGCCCTAGGTCGGAGCCATTTTTTCCATAAGGTGAGGCTTTTCGGGCGAAGAAGCAAACATGCGGTGAGCTAGTACGGGATTTGGAGCGTTTCCGCTAGCGTTTAATGCGTCCGGTGAGCTTATTCGGGAGAGCATCGACTGAACTCGAGTTGATGACCGTCGCTGAACGCCTTTCCGACCGCAAAGGTGAGTGTTTGCGGGAGCTAGTTTGTGACAACGGGCGACAAACCGCTCTGGCTCCATGCGATCGGTGAGGATTTTCGGGAGCGTACGTCCAAGACGGCCGATTGCGTGGCTACCCTCAGGCCGTTGGCGGGCACCTTGGAAGCTTCATTTAGTGCGCCCGGCTACCCAAACGTGAGCTAATACGGGAGGTGGACGACATCCGTTCGCCAACGGTGAGTCTTTTCGGGAAGTCGAATATTGATCAGCAAGGCCATCCGAAGCACGTAAGTGATTGTACGGACGGAGCTTTTTTGGCTGGAGTCGCTAAAGGTGAGGATTTTCAGGGGCTGTAGGGTGAGCAGTTTCAGGAGCAGCGTGAAAGGCGCGTTATTGATGGCAGGTGAGCATTTGCGGGAGGCCTTCGCGGTAGCATCTAGTCGGCGCAAGGACAGTATGCACGCGCTATCAATAAGCCACGCAGGCAAGGGTGAGACTTTGCGGGAGCTTAACAAGGCGGACGATCTCTCTGAGGCCACTCCAAATGTGTGGCAGCACGCATTCATAGCCACAGTCCCGGCAAAAAATGGCGCGCGGGCCGGTGTCTTTGCCAGACAACACCGGTATTGCCGCCAAAAAAATTTCGGGTGAGGCTTTTCGGGAGCTACCGATCACGTAGAAACAAGCCCCGGAAAACGTTGCCAACCGTTAACCCCCATGGCTTCTAGCTCTTTCAGCCAGCACGTTTCGGTGAGTGGTGAGGCTTTACGGGAACGCACTGCAGTGAGTTTGGGCGCCGTCGCTGCCGTCACCCTGTCATGGTGAAACCGCGCCCGTTTACTCACTTCACCACACCCGGTATCCTTTCTCGCAATCTCGTTCCTCCCAGACGCATGGCTACCAAGCGCGCCAAGAAAACCGACGTCGTCAGCCCTAGCTCGGCCGAATTGCGCAAAGCTGTCGAAGCCATCGCCATTCAGCCCAAGAGCGGGAAGATTACGCTGCTGACTCGCAAACTCTTCAACGTGCTGCTTGCTGTTGCGCAACAGGCGGACGAGTCGGGCGATACCTATCGCGCGCTGCTGTCGGACATCGTTGCGAATTCGGCGTTCGATTCCAACGACACCGCCCTCGTCAAGGAGCATTTGCGCCGGATGGTGTCCGTGCAGGTCGAGTGGAGCACCGGCACATCGAGTCAAAAGCCGGGGCGCAAGTGGGGCATCTCGACGCTGATCGCGGATGCGGAAATTCTCGAAGACCCGACGACGCGGCGTGTATGGGTTGAATTCTCGTTCGCGCCGAAGATCAAGAAGAAGCTGCTCGACCCGGTGCAGTATGCCCGGCTGAGCCTGCAGTTCCAGAGTCAATTGCGCAGCAGTGCCGGCCTCGCGCTTTATGAGATTTGCGTCCGGTATTTGACCAATCCCAGCCATCTGACCATGCGCGAAACGTGGGAGTGGTGGCGGCCGATCCTTTCCGGCACGCCGGACACCGAAGCAGGCGACGAAGCGAAGCGCGAGTACAAATACTTCAAGCGCGACTACTTGCGTCCCGCCATCGCTGAAGTGAATGCGGTGACGAACATCTTCGTTGAGCTCGTGGAGCATCGAGAGGGGCGTCGCGTTGCTGAGATTCAGTTTCGCGTCACGGAGCGCAAGCAGCCGATGCTCGCGCTCGATGAACATCCGAACGTCTTTGACAGCACGCTCGTCGACCGCATGGTGAAGATCGGCATTCCGCTAAAGGAAGCGCAGACGCTGTATGCCGATAGCGAGGAAAACCGCATCCGTGCGGCCCTGCAGATGACCGAGCAGCGCATGCGCAGCACGACGCTGCCGCCGGTGCGCAGCGCCGCCGCTTTGTTCAAGGATGCGCTCAAGAAGGGCTACGCGCCGCCCGTCGAAGCGTTGCCCACCGCCGCAAACGGAACTCCGACGCGCGGTGGTGCAGCGGGCGCGTCCGCTGCCGACGATCTCAAGGCTCGGTTGCTGAGCGAGTTCTCGGCTTATCGGCGAAAAGAGGCTCGTGCGCTGTACGACGAGCAAGGTGAGAAAGAACGGGAGCTCGCACGCCAGAGCTTCGAGGAAACAGTCCTGCCGGAGTTGGGCTCGCACATGCGCGATGACTGGCGCAAGCGTGGTCTCGATTCGAAGCTGGCGGAGACGTCGTTCTTTGATTGGCTCGCCCGCGAGACCTGGGGCGAGCCTACCGATGGCGACCTGCTGGCTTTCACGCTGAGCCAGTCGCGCGCGGCCTGAGCCGCGCCGTCACTCAAGCATTCAGTCCTTGGTCTGGTCGGACTGAAGCATCGCCTCGATTTGATGAAGCAACTCGTCGCGTCGCTCCCGCGATAGTCCGCGCAGTCTCAATTCAAGCCGGTCTTCGCCGTAAGATTTGAGGTCGCCCACGGAAACGCCGTCGAGTTTGATCTCCAGGCGTTGCGCATACCGCTGCCGTCCTGCGGGCTTCGGCGTCTCCTGCGGGCTTGCACGTCCCTTGACGATATCCGCAACCTGGCGCGTGCTCAGATCGTCCGACGTGATCTTGTTGATGAGCCGCAGCGTCGCATCGCTTCCACGCGCCGTGTGATACCGCGAGATCTGATAGGCCATGTTCGAGCCAAATCGATCGGGCCGTGCGACCATCTCTTGCATCACGTTCTCGGGTAGCTTGGCGATCGATAAAGCTACGGCAATCGTCGATTCGTCGAGTCCGAGATGATCCGCCAGCTCACGTTGACTCTGGAAGTGCTGCTCGTCGAGGAAGCGCCTCCAGACGACAGCGTTGTCGAAGACGGTCTGCGAATCGCGCTGAACGTTGAGGTCGTAACCCAGCTTGTAGCTCTCGATGCCGATCGGCAGATCGACGACCACCGCTTTCACCGTCTCTTTGTTCGCTTCCTTGAGCGCACGCACGCGCCGGCCGCCATCGCTGACGAAGAAGGTGCCCGGATTCTCGTAGTCGGGAATGACGTGGATCGCCTGCTGCTGACCCTGCTTGGCGAGATTCACGGCCAGTTCAGCAATCGACGCCTTCAGATAGAAGTGGCGTGGATTGAAAGGGCTCGGTTTTATCGCCTTCAAAGGCAAGTCGATGACCTGCCCTGCCGTATAGCGATTCGCCCGGCGCCACGCGCGATATTCATCCGATTCGGCGCCGGCAACCGCTTCCATTTGTTCATCCGCGACGAACGCGCTGGAGCGGCCATTGGCGGCGGTCTGTGAGACGTGCTGGATGTCGACGATGCCGTCGATCGCATTCAGCCTGTCGAGCGCGGTTCGTTTCTCGCTGCTGGTCGTGTCCGGGCGAGCCTTGAAGCCCTTGGCAAACTGCGACGGTTTCATTCAGTGTCCTTTATGCGCATAAAGTCAGGGGAGCATGGCGACGATCTCGTCGGCACAGGCGCGAATCTCGGCAGCGGCGAGGCGCGCCCCGCGATCGCTCATTTGAAGCACCGTCTGGCCGAGGGCCATCGCCTGCTTGTAGCACTCCCGCGTGGGTATCTGCGTCTTCAACAGGGGAAAGCCAAGTTCTTCCAGCGCAACCTTGAGTTCGCGCGTCAGCATCCGCTTCTCTTCGGTCTTGTTCAGCAGGAAGACGGCGCGCAAGTCCTCGTTCATGACCTGTGCCTGCTGCACGAGCTTCACCAATCCCACGCTCGACCAATAGTCGGCCGGCGAAGACGACGTCGGTATGACCGCAATACTCGCAGCCAGAAGCACGACGCCCGAAACTTTCTCGGTGATGGAGGGTGGGCAATCCACGACGATGATGTCGTAGTCGTTGACGAACTTCTTGATTTCCCGATGAATCTGCCCGCCCGCTTCCGAGAGATTGACGACGGGGAACGGGATGCCGCTATTGTCTTCAGATGCGGCGCTGGACCAATGGATCAAGGTGTTTTGGCCATCCGCGTCAACCACGAGCACCCGCTTCTTCTTTTCATGAAAAGCAGCGCCGAGGTGCATGGCGATAGTGCTCTTGCCCACACCGCCCTTCTGCTGCGTGATCGCTATGATTTCCGCCGCCACAATTAACTCCGAAATTTGATCGCGTTTGAATTCTACATTGTGGTCAATGTTTTTCCAGCCGGATTCGTCAAACGTTGCAGCGGATAGCCATTCGGACAAGGTTTATGCGCATAAAGCAGCCAGCGCTGTTGGCGCGCGGGGCAACTTTATGCGCATAAAGCACTGCCGCGACCGTCGGGCAGCGATCGACCGATCAACATCGCCTATGCTTATCCGTGCCGCACATCGGAGAGCCGCCCATGACAGTTCGCAACCTCGACATCCTCTTTGCGCCTAAGTCCATTGCCGTTATCGGTGCGTCGCCGCGTGTGGGGACGATCGGCGAAATGGTTTGGGAGCGGGCCCGATGTGCCGGTTTCGAAGGCCCGATCTGGCCGGTGAATCCGCGGCACGAGTCGCTGAACGGCGTACGGGTGTACAAAGATGTTCAAGACTTGCCGGATGCGCCGTCAGTCGCTGTTCTATGCACGCGTCCGCAGACTTGGCCATCGCTTGTCGAAGCATTGGGGCGGCGAGGAACGAAAGCGGTGGTCATCGTCGGCGAGACACGACCGCGCTCGGACAGCGTGCACCGCGCAGGGGGCATCGCGTCCGACGAGGCAAGCGAATGGACCACGCGAACACTGGCGGCTGCACGGCCTTTTCTTATCCGCGTCGTCGGGCCAGCGAGCATCGGTGTCGTGACGCCGTCGATGGGCGCATGCATCGGCGCGCCCGCCTGTACGGTCAAGCCGGGCGGTGTCGCGTGGGTTTCGGGCTCGAACGCGCTAACGAACGGCGTCCTCGGCTGGGCACTTGCGCGCGGCCTGGGTTTCTCTCGAATTGTCGCTCTCGGCGATGAAGCCGATGTCGACTCCGGCGATATGCTCGACTTCTTGGCGAGCGACCCATCGACGCGCGCAATTCTGCTCGCGATCGAGCACGTCAGCTCGGCGCGCAAATTCATGTCGGCGGCACGCGCCGCAGCACGAAACAAACCCGTTCTGGTGTTACGCACGGGTCGCGACGATCCGTTCGATCGCCTCTACAACGCCGCTTTCCGTCGCGCCGGACTTGTCCGCGTCGATTCGCTCGACGACCTGCTTGATGAAATCGAAACGCTCGGCGTCGGCAGGGTGGCAACGAGCGACACAGCGACCGTCATAACCAGCGACCGCGGTGTCGCCGCCTTGGCGATGGACGCGTTCGGCGGTGCGGGCGGTGACCTCGCGCCTTGGCCAGTTGCCGCTCGCGATGCGGTAACTGCCGCGCTGCCCCGAGCGCGAACCGGCAATCCGCTACTGCTCGGCGATGACGCATCGCCCGCCGACTTTGGCGTCGCGCTCGAAGCGCTCGCGCCGCATCGCGAAACCGGCACCGTGTTCGTCGTTCATGCGCCGACGCACAGCGCGCCCGTCGCCGATGTAGCGCGCACTTTAATTGCACAACGGCGGCACGCTTATCGTGGCCTGCTCGCGTGCTTCTTCGGCTGCGTCGATTCGGAAACGCGCGACGAACTGCACGCTAACGGCATCCCGGTGCACACGACGCCGCATCGCCTCGCGCGCGGCTTCGCCCGTCTCGTGGATTTCCGGCAAGGGCGCGAGCTGCTGATGCAGACGCCAGACGGCGTTCCCGCAGACGTCCCGAAAGACATCGACGACGCACAGCGCGAAGTCCGCGCCGGGTTGGCGAACGGCGTCGCGGAGTTATCTGGCGAACCGGCCGCCCGCATGTGCGCACGCTTCGGCTTCGTTGTGAAGCCGGGCGCGACCGATCCGACGCCGCCGGATGCCATCGATATCGAAACGCGGCTCATCAACCACCGTATATTCGGCCCGGCGTTCGAATTCCGGGCTGCCGGCGCGCTGGGACTGGCAGATTCGCTCCACGAGTTTGCGCTCCCGCCGCTCAATCCCGTGCTCGCCCGCGACCTGATCGCCACCTCGCCGCGCGCGCGTGAATTACCCGCCGAGCTTCTTCTCAACGCGCTGACTGCGCTATCGCAACTGGTCTGCTATCTCGAGGAGATCGTCGCGCTGAAGCTGACGTTTCGCGTGAAGCGCGATTCCGTAACCGTCCTTGAGCCGCAACTGACGCTCGGTTCGCATCGGAAGCCGCTCGCGATCGTGCCGTATCCGCGCGCGATGGAAGAGACGCTCGACTGGCGCGGCATGCGCCTGACGGTGCGGCCGATTCGACCGGAAGACGAAGACGCGCATCGTGCGTTCGTCGCCGCGAACACTGCCGAAGATCTGCGCCTGCGCTTCTTCGGCGCAGTGCGCAGCTTCGATCATTCGCAGCTCGCGCGAATGACGCAGATCGATTACGACCGCGAGATGGCGCTCATCGTGACGCGCAAGAAAGACGACGGCGCGCACGAGACGCTCGGCGTGGCGCGAGCGATTGCCGATCCCGACAATGAAACCGCCGAGTTCGCGCTGGCCGCGCGCTCGGACATGAAAGGGCAGGGCTTGGGGTGGTTGCTGCTATCGAGAATCATCGACTACGAGCGCAAGCGCGGTACGCGATGGATCATCGGCGAGGCGCTGCGCGAGAACGCGGGCATGATCGCGCTGGCGCAAAAAGCGGGATTCGAACTGATCAGGACCGAGGATCCGGGCGTCGTGGGTTTCAGGATGCGCCTTTGCGACGCGCCGGCGCATCCGCCCGAAACGATACGAGCTTAGGCTGCGAGCCTGGCGACCGCGTCGTTGACTTGCGCGCGCGTGAGCGACAACTCGCTCAGCAATGATTCGGCATACGAACTTCCCGTTTCACGTTCCAGCCGGGCGATGGTCAATGCGCAGCGCGCGGCGTCCTTCGGCGTCGCGATGAACGTTTTCACCGACTGCCCCGAAGTGAACGCTTCGAAAAGCGGTTCGCGGATTTCATCCGGCAGCGCGCGCGACGTCCACTGATACGGCTTGCCGTTGTAGATCAGTTGCGGCGGAAGTGTGCGCTCTTTCTTCGCAGCAGGAATGAGCCCGTAGGTGCGCGCCGCTTCGCCAATCTGCTCGGGCGAGAAAAGCTCGTCAGGGCTGATGTCGAACTGCGCGATATGCGTTTCGATGGACTGCATCGCGGCGGCACGGTCGTCACGCTTCTTCTGTGCGCGCGCGACGATATCGCGCAACTCGTCCGCTTCATCCGTTGTGATCGTGAAGCTCGCCTGCTTTTGCTGTAGTTCGGAAAAACGCTGAAATTCTGAATCGGAGAGAAGTTTCGCCATGAGTAATGCGCTGGATGAAGGTCAGCGGCCCGTCGATACGAAGGCCGCCTTTTTGAGAGGGCCGCCATTCTAACGCGCGATGCCGCCGCTCAGTCGCGCGTCATCGAGAGGGCGCGCGCGGCGTGGTGTAGAAGTGCGGTCACATCGTTGACGGAGGGCGCCACATATTCGTCGATGCGCCGCATATACGGACACGTCAGCGCCGCGATCGCCTGACCGGAGGGGCCGAGCAGCGGGAACGCTACGTCGGTGACGCCGAAAGTCTGCTGACTGTCCTTCTTCCAGTAGCCGAGTTCGCGGATGCGTCGATGCTCGGCGTCCAGCACGGCGTCGTTGACCGGGAGTTCGCCTTTGACTTTCGTGTGCTCGGCCAGCATGTGCGCGCGCTGTTCGTCCGTCTGAAACGCGAGCATGACGCGCCCCGATCCGGTGTCGATCAGGCCGACGCGCGAGCCGAGCCGAACGGAAATGCCCCACGTGCCCGGCCCGTCTACTTGAGCGATGACGAGGAGATTACCTCGATCGTAGACGGCCAGATGAACCGATTGCTCGGCGGCATCGGTGAAACGCTGCATCACAGGCAACGCTTCCGCAATGAGCCGGTGCGTCGGCGGATGCCGATGCGCAAGTGCATACAACTTCAGCCCCAGCGAGTAACGGTCGCCTTCCGGAGAGCGCACGACATATTGCCGCGCAACGAGGCGCTCGAGCATTCGATACATCTCGCTCGCATTGCGCCCCAGCATCTTCGTGATCTCAGCGCGCGTAAGCCCCGACTTTTGTTCCGACAGCAGTTCGAGAATGTCGAGCCCTTTGTCGAGCGCGGGCGCTCGATAGCGGTCAGCATCGAGGTCGGCTAGGTCCAGCGAAGATGGCGTGCGTCGATTCATGGGTCCCGGAGCGCTAAGGGAAATCACCGACGAGGCTGCCGGCCGCATTTCTTGACTTGGCGTTGTGCGAATATGAATAATACGTTCATTGGTGAATCGTCACATCGAGGGTTTTTCCTTGCTGCTGACGTCGAACTTGCCCGCCTGAAATTCCGCCAGCCGCGATCAGCGGCTCCGCCGCAGCCACCCGCATCGATTGATCGAGGTTTGCAGATGAGCGCAGAAACGCAGGATGTCGTCCTACGCCGACGCCCAATTGGACGCACGCCGCTAGAAGTAACGGCGTTGTCGCTCGGCACGGCGCCGCTCGGCGGTCTCTACCACGAGCTGACGGAAGAAGAAGCGCGCGACACCGTCGACGCCGCGTGGGGCGCGGGCATCCGTTTTTTCGATACCGCTCCGCACTACGGCCACACGAAGGCCGAGCATCGTCTGGGCGATGCGTTGCGGCGTTATCCGCGCGAAGACTTCGTGATCTCGACGAAGGTCGGCCGCCGCTTCGTCCCGAGAACGACGCCCGACGATGGCAGCGAAGGCTGGGCGAATCCGCTGCCCTTCCAGGCCATCTACGATTACACCTACGGCGGCATCCTGCGATCCTTCGAGGACAGCCAGCAGCGGCTCGGCATGATCGACATCGATATCGTGCTGATTCACGATATCGGTCGATACACGCACTGCGAAATGAACGCGCAGTACTGGCGGCAACTCACGGACGAAGGCGGCTTCCGCGCGCTCGATGAACTCAAGCAGTCGCGCGGGGTGAAAGCGGTCGGCCTCGGCGTGAACGAAAGCGCGGCGGTCATGGAAGCGATGGCCGAATACGAGATCGACTGCGCGCTGCTTGCCGGTCGCTACACGCTGCTCGAACAAAATCCGCTCGACGACCTATTGCCCCAATGCGAGAAGCGCGGTGTGAGCATCCTGCTCGGCGGCGCATTCAACTCCGGGATTCTGGCACGCGGTCTCGACACGAACGCGCATGGCGATCTCAAGTTCAACTACGGCGACGCACCGAAGGAAATTATCGAACGGGTAGGCAAGCTCGAACGCGTGTGTCGCGAGCATGGCGTCGCGCTATCGAGCGCCGCCCTCCAGTTTCCTTATGCGCACAAAGTTGTGGCGACGGTGCTCATGGGCGCGCGCAATCCCGGTGAAGTCCGTGAGAACGCTGCATCGTTCGGAGCGCCGATTCCTTCGTCGCTGTGGAAAGCGTTGCGGGCGGAAGGCTTGCTGCACCCGAACGCACCCGTGCCGGAGTGAACATGGCCCTGAGAATCGACGCGCATCAGCACTATTGGGACCCGGCGCGCGGCGACTACGGCTGGCTCACGCCGGCACTAGAGCCGTTATATCGGGTGTTCGGGCCGTCAGATCTCGAACCGCTCCGCGTGGCTTCGGGCATTGCGCGCACGGTGACGGTGCAAGCCGCGCCGACCGTCGAAGAAACGCGTTATCTGCTCGATATCGCGCGTGGCGACGATTCCATCGCGGGCGTCGTCGGCTGGATTCCGCTTGATTCTGTCGACGCCGTCGATTTCATCGACGAATTTTCGCGCGACCCGAAATTCAAAGGCGTCCGCCCGATGTTGCAGGACTTGCCCGACGACACGTGGATCGCCCACGCGCCGCGCGCCGAAGCGATCGAATGCCTCATCGAACGCGATCTCGCCTTCGATGCGCTGATCTTCGCGCGGCATGTCCCGTCGCTGATCGAGTTCGCGCGCCGTTACCCGGCGTTGCGCATCGTCATCGATCATGGGGCGAAGCCGCCGATTCGCGATGGCGTCGATGCGGCCTGGCAACCGTGGGCCGACGGCATCGCGCAGCTCGCCGCGTTGCCGCAGAAACCGTCCTGCAAGCTCTCGGGCCTCGCCACTGAAGCAGCCAAGGGCTGGACCGACGCGACGCTTCAACCCTTTATCGCGCATCTGCTCGCGCATTTCGGCCCCGAACGGCTGATGTGGGGTAGCGATTGGCCGGTGCTGAATCTCAACGGCGGATACACTGACTGGCACGCCGTCGCCACGCGACTCACCGCGCATCTCGATAAAACCGGCCAGGAGGCGATTTTCGGCGCAAACGCCCGCGCGTTCTACCGCCTTTGAAATCCCTCTATACCGGGCATGTCTCAAAATCAATTTCGACTGGAGCAGTGGATGGTACAAAGACTGGCAGGCAAGACCGCGTTGATCACGGCGGCGGCACAGGGCATCGGCCTCGCGACGGCGGAAATGTTCGCGGCGCAAGGCGCGCGCGTGATCGCAACGGACATCCGCATCGAATCGCTGGACGGCAAGCCTTTTGAAGTGCGCAAGCTCGATGTGCGCGACACCCAGGCCATCGACGATCTCGCGAAGGAAGTCGGCCCGGTCGACGTGCTGTTCAACTGCGCGGGCTATGTCCACGCCGGCTCGATTCTCGAAGCGAGCGAAGCCGACTGGGACTTCGCCTTCGACCTGAACGCGAAGGCGATGTACCGCACGATTCGCGCGTTCTTGCCGGCGATGCTGGAGAAGGGCGGCGGCTCGATCATCAACATGTCGTCGGCGGCGTCGAGCGTAAAGGGTGTCGCGAACCGCTTCGTGTACGGCGCGTCGAAGGCGGCGGTCATCGGACTCACGAAGTCGGTCGCGGCGGATTTCGTCACGCGCGGCATCCGCTGCAATGCAATCTGTCCGGGCACGGTCGAATCGCCGTCGCTCAAGGAGCGCATTGCGGAGCAGGCGCAGGCGCAAGGCGCGAGCGTCGATCAGGTGCAGGCCGCGTTCGTCGCGCGCCAGCCGATGGGCCGCGTCGGCCGCGCCGAGGAAATCGCCGCGCTCGCGCTGTACCTCGGTTCCGATGAGTCGTCGTTCACGACGGGTCAGATTCACATCATCGATGGCGGCTGGTCGAACTAACAGGCTCGCCGCGCATTCCTTTTCAACTTGCTGCAGAAATACGAGGATCAAACCAGATGAAGCTGCTTCGTTACGGCCCGAAGGGTCAGGAAAAGCCGGGTCTTCTCGACGCGGATGGGCAAATTCGTGACCTGTCGGCAGTCGTGGACGACATCGCCGGCGCGACGCTGACCGAAGCGGGCCTGGCGAAAGTGCGTGCCGCCGATCCGGCGTCGCTGCCGGTGGTCGAGGGCAATCCGCGCATCGGGCCGTGTGTCGGACGCGTCGGCAAATTCGTGTGCATCGGCCTGAACTATGCGGATCACGCCGCCGAATCCAACCTGCCGGTGCCGACCGAGCCGGTGATCTTCGGCAAGTGGACGAGCGCGATTTGCGGCCCGAACGACGACGTCGAAATTCCGCGCGAGTCGAAGAAGACCGACTGGGAAGTCGAACTGGGCGTCGTGATCGGCAAGGAAGCCAAGTACGTCGATGAAGCCAGCGCGCTCGATTACGTCGCGGGCTACTGCGTGATCAACGACGTCTCCGAGCGCGAGTGGCAGCTCGAGCACGGCACGCAGTGGGACAAGGGCAAGGGCTTCGACACGTTCGGCCCGATCGGTCCGTGGCTCGTCACGAAGGACGAAGTCGCCGATCCGCAGAAGCTCGATCTGTGGCTGGAAGTGGACGGCCATCGCTATCAGAACGGCAACACGAAGACGATGGTGTTCACCGTCGCGCAACTCGTCGCGTACCTGTCGAAAGTGATGAGCCTGCAGCCCGGCGACATCATCTCGACCGGCACGCCGCCGGGCGTCGGCATGGGCGTGAAGCCGAGCGCGGTGTATCTGAAAGCCGGCCAGACGATGCGCCTCGGCATAGAGGGCCTCGGCGAGCAGCAGCAGAAGACCGTAGCCGCGCAGTAAGCGTCAGGTGAACGAAAAGCCTCGCCACATGCCGTGGCGAGGCTTTCGCACGTATGGAGCGACGAAAAACGCGTCAGGCGTGATAAAACGCCTCGATCGCGCTGTCGCCGATGCGCGCGACCGTCCCTTGCGCGACCGCGACGAGCCGTTCGGCATTACCATCGGTGACGAAGACATCGCACTGACACGTCGCCTGCGTCATCCCCGCGTGGACGACGCGCGCGCGGGCCATCAGCGTGCCACTGACCGCCGGGCGCAGATGATTGATCTTGTATTCCCCCGTGACCACCTTCGGACCGAGCCGCAGCGCGCCCGCGAAGGTCAGCGCGTTGTCGACGAGATAGCTCACCACGCCGCCGTGTACGAAGCCGTGCTGCTGCCTCAGCTCGTCGCGGATCGGCAGACACAGCGTGAGGCTTGCTGAATCGACCTGCATCAGCTTGGTTCCGAGCAAGGCGCTGAACGGTTGCGCATTCAGCGCACCGCGGGCGATATCGACGATTTCGGCCATTCGGACACTCCTTGGTGGGTTCAGCGCCGTCCTGCAAAGACAATAGGCAGCGAACGCGTGCGGCGCAAGCACGTTCGGCGGAATTCGTGCAATGGTGCGTTTCGGTGCAATCCAGTCGCATAGACAGACTTTCGGGCGAACGATTCAAGCTTGCGGCGCCCGCTGCCGTAAACCCGCACTATCGCCGTGAGTTGAAACGGCTCAATTCGTTAGTCGGGTGAGAGTGATGTTGGGAAAGATCAAGGTGTCATCGGGTTTGCTCGCGGTATTGGTCGTGTTCTGCCTGTTCCAGCTCGTGACCGAAGGGCTCGGGTTCTGGTCGCTTTCGCGCACGCACGGCGATGTCGGCAGCCTGTCCGATATCGCGCTCAAGCAGGTCAACGCGGTCAACAAGACCACGCAGCATCTGATGGACGCGCGCATCAACCTGTCGCGCGCGGGAACGCGCATGGTGCGCGGCGGCACCGAGCCGGTCGAGATCGTGCAGCATGCGCGTGAAGAGATCGCGCTCGCCGACAAGTCGTTTTCCGCGTTCCTCGATGCGCCGAAGACCGGCGAAGAGAACGTCGCGCGCATGACCGCGTTAAAGGCGAAATACGCGGAGTACGCAAAGGCGCTCTCCGAGCTCGTGCAATATCTCGATTCCAATAATCTCCAGGCGTTCCTCGATCAGCCGACGCAAGGCTTCCAGGACCGCTATCTCGCCGAGCAGCAGAAGTTCGTCGATTTCGGCAATGCGTCGAGCAATGCGTATCTCGAATCGATCGATGCGCGCTACGCCTTGTTCCGCGCCGTGGGTTTCGCGATCGCCGTGGCCCTTCTGGCGGGCGTCGTCCTCGTCCATCTGACGTTGCGCCGTGGCGTGATCGCGCCGCTGGAGGAAGCGGGCCGTCACTTCGAACGCATCGCGCAAGGGCGTCTGGACGAGCGCATCGCGGAGCGCGGCACCAACGAAATCGGCCGTCTCTTCGCGGGTCTCGCCGCGATGCAGGCGAGCGTCGCCAGCACGGTGAAGACGGTGCGCGAAACGTCGGAGTCGATCAACTTCGGCGCGGATGAAATCGCGAGCGGCAACGCCGATTTGTCGGCGCGGACGGAGAATCAGGCGGCATCGCTGGAAGAAACTGCATCCAGCATGGAAGAACTCACGGCGACCGTGCGACAGAACGCCGATCACGCACGCGAAGCCAACGCGCTCGCCGGCGATGCGCTCGAAGCCACGTCGCGCGGCTCCAGCGTGGTCGACGACGTGGTCGAGAAAATGCGCGGGATCGCGCAGAGCTCCGACAAGATCGCGGAGATCATTTCGGTGATCGACGGCATCGCGTTCCAGACCAACATTCTCGCGCTGAACGCGGCCGTCGAAGCCGCACGCGCGGGCGAGCAAGGACGTGGCTTTGCGGTCGTCGCGGGTGAAGTGCGCGGACTGGCGCAACGCTCGGCGCAATCGGCAAAGGAAATCAAGGAATTGATCGGGGAATCGGTCGCGCAGGTCAGCGACGGCTCCGTGCTCGTGGAACGCGCCGGCGCGGCGATGCGTGACGTGTCCTCTTCGATTTCGCGCGTCACGCAGATGATGGCGGAAATCAGCGCGTCGTCGCTGGAGCAGAGCGTCGGCATCGAGCAGGTGAATCAGGCCGTCACGCAGATGGACGAGATGACGCAACAGAACGCGGCGCTCGTCGAGCAGGCCGCGGCTGCCGCCTCGTCATTGCACGAGCAGACGCGGCAACTCAAGGCGGCCGTTTCGGTGTTTCAGATCGCCTAGAGCGGCAACGATGCGTACGCCGTGGCCAGGTGGTACGGCGTGGTCGAAGGCATGTCCGCGCGGCTGATGTCACCGCCGGCCGCGCGGCATTCGACCCAGCCCCGCTCGTGCAAGAACCGCGCGCGAAAGCGCCCGATCTGCTCGCCGACCGGATCGCCGCGCGTGGCCAGCGCGCGCAGGTATTCGGTCTGCGCCCAGATTCGCTGGGTGCCGTCGATCACGGCGCCGGTTTCGTCCAGTGCGGCGCACACGCCGCCCGTTTCATCGTCGATGCCGTGCTTCTGCGCGAACAGGAACGCGCGTTCGAGCCGTTCGTCGAGCCCCGCCGATGCGAACGCCGCATGCCCGCTGCCGATCGCCAGAAAATACCATTCGAACTGATGCCCCGGCTCGAGCCGGTTGTTCGCAGCGCCGATCGGCAATTCGGCGATGCAGCCGGTCGGCTCGTGCACGAACGTATGCGCGATCCATTCCGCGAGCGTCGCGAGACGCGTGTCGTAGGCGGCGTCGCCGGTGGCCTCGCGCGCTGCGAGCCACGCTTCCGCAAGATGCATCAGCGGATTTTGCAGCGGTCCTTCAAGCGCCGCCGTGAAATCGTCGGATAACGCGGCGTTCAGAACCGCGCCAGGTTTCGCGAAGCGAGTTTCGACAAGATTCGACGTTTCGGCGAGCAGCGCCAGTGCATCGGCCGAACCGCTTTTCCGCGCGTAGTGCGCGCACGCGAAAACGACGAACGCGTGCGTGTACAAGTCTTTCTGTCGCTCGAGCGGTGCGCCGTTTGCATCGACGCTGTAGAACCAACCGCCGTGCCGCGTGTCCCGAAAGTAGTGCCGCAACGATTCGAACAGCGTCTTCGCGTGTTCGAGTTCGCCCGCATCGGCGAAAACGAACAGCTGACGCGCGCACGCCATCGCGCGATAACGCTTCGGCGGCAGCGGCGCGTGGTCGTCGGGCGCGACAGCTTCCAAGGGCAGCCGCAGCGCCGCGTTGAAGCCGGGGCCGCGCCATATCGGCAGCACGACGTTCGCGTAATGCGCGCGCAGCGCCGCGCCGGATTCCGGATTCGTCGATGGCGCCGCCGGTGCGGCATGCGTAGGTCGATCTTGCATACGACAACTCTGTGAGAATGTTCTGGAAAGCTACCAGTAGCCGCTGAAGCATAGCAAACGCCGCCCGGCGCGCATTCACTCACAACGACAGGAGGTGAAGAAGATGTTGAGCAACGTCGAACTCGTTTCGCGGCTCGTCATGGCCGCGGCGCTCGGCAGTGTGATCGGCTTCGAGCGCGAGCGTCTTTCCTGGGCGGCGGGACTGCGCACGCATATGCTCGTGTGCGTCGGATCGGCGCTCATCATGATGGTGTCCGCGTTCGGTTTCGCGGATGCGCTGAAAGGCGATCACGTCGTTCTCGATCCGTCGCGCGTGGCGGCGCAGGTCGTGTCGGGCATAGGCTTTCTGGGCGCGGGATCCATTCTGCTGCGCGGCGAAATCGTGCGGGGCCTGACGACCGCCGCGAGTCTCTGGTCCGTCGCGGCGATCGGGCTTGCGGTCGGCGGCGGTCTGTACACGGCGTCGATCGCGGCGACGGCGATCATCCTCGTCATTCTCGCGGGACTGAAGCCGCTGGAACGCCGCTTCATCGCCGTCAGGCAGCGCCGGCAACTCACGATGCTGGTCGATCGCGGCTCGCTTTCGTTCCACGGCCTGCACGAAGCGCTCGGTCCGGGCAGCGTGCGCGTCAAGCAATTCGTCGTGCAGCAAAGCGAGGACACGCCCGAACTCGACGAAGTGCAGGTCGAGCTTTCGCGCGTGTCGTCGCAGGAATACCGGGCCATCTGCGAGCGCCTGCGGCAACTGCCGGTCGTGCGTGAGTTTCGCGAGGAAGACGCGAATTGAGCGGCGGCGCGGCGATCTCTTGCCAAAGCCCGCTGGATAAGGCCCGCAGCCGTGCGACAATGCGGCCTCTCGAAAAATATCGCCAGACCGCATGACTGCCGCGCGTCTTTAGTGCCGCCGCAGCTTTTCGACCTATGCCAGATCCCGCTGTACCTCGAAAGCCCGATGTCAACGCGTCGTCGGCTAAAGCCCGGCGACGCGCCGAGGCAGACGCCGATGCGCAGAAGAAAATCGCTCGCGCCGCGCGGCCGGCGCAACGCCTCGGCGAGCCGAGCGATGCCCCGCGCTACGGCGAGACGCTCGACCTCTTTGCCGAGGACGCCGAACGCGCCACGCTTCAGGCGATGAACACGGATATCCGTCAGGGCACGTTCGAGGGTTTCGAGTTGCCTGAAGTGTTCTTGGCTGCGGTGGAGTCGTCGGCGAAGCGGCGCGTGGCGCGGCCCGTGGCAGTCGCGCGCGAGGCGGACGACGCGCCCGGGCAGGGCGACCTGATCGCGGACGCGCTCACACCTGCGTCGTCGACGCGAAGCAAAGCCGCGGTCACACGGCGCGCGAGCGTGGCCTGGATCGCCGCGTCCGAGCCGGCCGGCTGGCTGTCACCTTCGCGCCTGAGCGACGAAGCCGATCCGTTTCGTGCAAGCGCTTTTTCACATTCCGTCGATGCGCTGCGCACGGTGATCGACGGGCAGCGCGCGACGGCCGCAGCGCACGCGCGCCACACGAAGACGATGCTGACCCTAACGCTTTGCGCCATGCTTACGACGCTTGCAGCGGGCATCGCGCAGACCGTCGTGTTGCTGCGTGCCGGCCACGAGGCGTCCGCCTTCCCGTCCAATACCGATCCGCACGCAACGCCCGCTCGCGAGCACTGAGCGCGCCCCGTCGATGCCGTCGAACAGGTCGTTTCGACCGACGATGTAGAAAAACTACCACATTTCTCGGCAGGAAATGTTGCATTGCACTAGAAATCCGGAGGGGGTATCCCTATAATCATCGCTAAGGGAAAACCCTCAATCACCAACCGGAGTCAGACATGAGCTACCTCTTCGCCCTGCTGCAAAAATTTGCTTCGATCTTCGAATCGCCGCACCTGCCGATGGACTCGGATTACTCGTATCAAGCGCGTTTCCGCGAAGCAGAGCGTCAGCGCAAGGCACGCGGCACCGCATTCGGCTTCCGTCTGTAATGCGTCGTTGAGGGCGGCGCGGGTCATACCAAGTTAGCAAAATCCGACGGCAAGACGTCGACTATCCCGCCCGCCAGCTTCTGCTGGATTTGTAGTTTTTCTAGCACCATCCTTCGTCGTTATTCGACGAACCCCGCCCTGCGCTCCGCAGCGCGTCAGACTTCCGCTTCTCCCGTCCCGGTGCCCCGTCACCCGACGCGGTATTCTTTCGTCTCTCCCACTCCGACGCATCGAGCGCCCCTATGACCGGCGACGTCCATTTCTACGACCCCAACGAAGGCCACCGCCTCCCGCACGACCCGTTCAAGGCGATCGTCGCGCCACGCGTCATCGGCTGGATATCGAGCCGTGACGCCGACGGCAGCGTGAATCTCGCGCCGTACAGCTTCTTCGGCGCGTTCGCGACCTTTCCGTACGTCATCGGATTTTCGAGCGAAGGTCGCAAGGACAGCATCAGCAACATCGAGGCAACCGGCGAATTCGTCTGGAACATGTCCACGCGCCCGCTCGCCGAGCGCATGAACCGCACGTCGGCGCCGGTCGCGCGCGGCGTCGACGAGTTCGAACTCGCGGGCCTGACGAAAGCGCCGGGGCGCAAGGTCGGCGTCCCGCACGTCGCCGAATCGCCGGCGGCGCTCGAATGCCGGCTGCTGCAAGTCGTCCGCCTGCACGATCTGGACGGCCAGCCGATGAACAACTGGCTCGCGCTCGGGCAGGTCGTCGGTGTGCATATTCGCAGCGAATTCCTGAAAGACGGTCTCTTCGATACCGCCGCCGCCCGGCCGGTCATGCGCGCGGGCTATCGCGCCGACTATGCGGAGATCGGCGAAATGTTCCAAATGCTGCGCCCGGGCGCCTGAGTATCGGAAAACGCGCCGGGACTTGTCCCGGTGCGACACGCCGCAAACTTCCCGCCTTTTCTCCCTCCTTCCGGCAAACCCTTGTCCCGCAAGGGTCCGGCCGTCGCGCGCGCCGCTCCGCGTTATTCCCTTGTCGTATTTCTTCATGTAGCTGTCGCAAATAGTCGGCTCCGAGCACTTTTTTCTGGCAACTATGTATGCACAGCGCGGACGGCGTCCGCCACGCTTCATGGAGACTTCAATGAATTCCCCCAAGGTGGTAGTCGAAGGGCTGTGCAAGGTGTTCGGCAATAGCCCCAAACAGGCGATCGACATGCTGGCCGGCGGCGCGACGAAGGAAGAAGTCTTCGCGCGCACCGGGCAGATCGTCGGCGTTCACAACGTCTCGTTCGATGTCCAGGAAGGCGAGATTTTCGTGCTGATGGGCCTGTCCGGCTCGGGCAAGTCGACGCTGATCCGGCTCATTAACCGGCTCGTCGATCCGACCGCCGGCAAGGTGCTGATCGACGGACGCGATGTCGCCGCCGTGCCGCGCTCTGAACTGACCGCGCTGCGCCGCAAGGACATGAGCATGGTGTTCCAGTCGTTCGCGCTGATGCCGCAACGCACCGTGCTTTCGAACGCCGCGTTCGGGCTCGAAGTCGCCGGCGTCGGACGCAAGGAACGCGAGAAGCGTGCGATGACCGTGCTCGAACAGGTCGGTCTCGCGCCGTTCGCGCAGAAGCTGCCCTCGCAATTGTCGGGCGGCATGCAGCAGCGCGTCGGACTGGCGCGGGCGCTTGCCGTCAATCCCTCGCTGATGATCATGGACGAAGCGTTCTCCGCGCTCGATCCGCTCAAGCGCAAGGAAATGCAAAACGTGCTGCTCGATCTGCAACGCGAGCAGCGCCGCACGATTCTCTTCGTCTCGCACGATCTCGAAGAAGCGATGCGCATCGGCACGCGCATCGCGATCATGGAAGGCGGGCGCGTCGTGCAGATCGGCACGCCGCAGGAAATCATCACGAATCCGGCGGACGACTACGTGCAGGCCTTCTTCGACGGCATCGACACGAGCCGCTATCTCACGGCCGGCGATCTCATGCAGACCGACGCCGTCCCGCTCATGAAGCACTCCCCGCAGATCGACGCATCGAGCGTCGCGGCGACGCTCAACGGCAGCGCCGACTACGCGTTCGTGCTCGACGCCCAGCGCCGCATTCGCGGTTTCGTCGGCCGCGATGCGAACGGCAACGTCGCGCCGCACATCAATCACATCGAATGCATCGAGCGCAGCATGACGCTCGACGACGTCGTGAACCGTGTCGTTGCGAGCCGGGCGCCGCTGCCCGTCGTCGATGCGGACGGTTCGTATTGCGGTTCGGTCAACAAGACGAACGTGCTGCAGGTTCTAACGCGCCATCGAGGTTCCCATGTCTGAAATCATTCCGCTCGGTAGCTGGGTCGATCAGGGCGTCCACTATCTGCTCGACCACGACGCGAAAACGTTCGATTCCATCGGCAAGGTCATCGAGAGTTTCGCCGCGGTCATCGAACATGTCTTGCAGGCCGTTCCGATGTGGGCGCTCATGGCGTTCTTCGTCGGCATCGGCTTGTGGCGGGTCGGCTGGCGCTTCGCGGCGTTCACGCTGTTGTCGCTCCTGCTGATCTATGCGACCGGCTTCTACGACCAGATGGTCATTACGCTGGGTCTTACGCTATCCTCAACGTTTATCAGCCTGCTGGTCGGCATCCCGCTCGGCATCTGGACCGCGAAGAGCAAGGTTGTCGAGATGATCGTGCGTCCCGTGCTCGACCTGATGCAGACGATGCCCGCCTTCGTCTACCTCATTCCCGCCGCGATGCTGTTCGGTCTTGGCCGCGTGCCGGGCATTCTCTCGACCGTGATCTTCGCGATGCCGCCCGCGGTGCGCCTCACGTCGCTCGGCATCAAGCACGTGAATCGCGAGATCGTGGAAGCGGGTCAGGCGTTCGGCTGCACGCCTTGGCAGTTGCTCTACAAGGTGCAGATTCCGAACGCGCTGCCGTCGATCATGACGGGCGTGAACCAGACGATCATGATGGCGCTGTCGATGGTCATCATCGCGTCGATGGTCGGTGCAGGCGGTCTCGGCAACGACGTGCTCGCGAGCATTCAGCGGCTCGATATCGGTCTCGGCTTCGAGAGCGGCTTGTCCGTGGTGCTGCTGGCGATCATCCTGGATCGCATCACGGAGAGCTTCGGCCGTTCGCCCGGCATGGCGCGCGCTCCGCTGTTCTCGGGCCTGCGCAACGTGATGCGCGTGCGCCGCGCGCCGGCCGCGCAACAGGGTTGATGCGGTCATGAAGCGCGATGCGATCGTCCCGGCTGCTTCCGAATCGCCGCTTGCGAATCTCGCGCACTTCGGCTTCCTGACGCTGCCGAACTTCTCGATGATCGCATTCACGAGCGCGGTCGAAGTGCTGCGCATGGCCAACTACGTGGGCCGCGCGCAGCACTACACGTGGTCGGTCATCACGCCGGACGGCGAGCCGGCGCGAGCGAGCAACGGCATCACCGTCAAGCCGGCGGCCACGCTCGATGAAACCGGCATGCCCGATGTGCTGATCGTCTGCGCGGGCTGGCACGTCGCCGATTATGTCGACGATACGGTCATCAGCCTGCTGCAGCGCGTGCATGACGCGGGCGTTCCGCTCGGCGGCATCTGCACCGGTCCTTATGCGTTGCTCGCGGCCAAGCTGCTGGATGGTTATCGTTGCACCGTGCATTGGGAAGACATGTCGCCGCTCAACAAGCGCTTCCCGCACGTCCGTTTCGCAGATGAACTTTTCGTGATCGATCGCGATCGCGTAACGTGCACGGGCGGCACCGCGCCGCTCGACCTGATGCTCAACCTCGTCGGCTTGCGGCTCGGTCAGTCGGTTGCTGCTCAGGTATCCGAACAATTCATCGTCGAGCGCATACGCGGTTCGAGCGACTACCAGCACATCCCCGTCGATGCGCGCGTCGGTTTCTCCCGCGCCGAGCTGGTCGAGGTCGTTCGGCTGATGGAAGCGAACATCGAAGAACCGCTATCGCTCGATGAACTCGCGCGGCTCGTGCATCTGTCGCAACGGCACTTGCAGCGCATGTTCAAGATGTTCCTCAATGTGTCGCCGACGCACTACTACCTGACGCTGCGCCTGCGACGCGCCCGCGATCTGTTGCGCAACACCGACGCATCGATTGCGCGCGTAACGAGCATCTGCGGATTCCATTCGCCTTGCCACTTCAGCAAGGCGTATCGCGCGCAATACGGCCATGCGCCGAGCATGGAGCGGCGTCTTTCCGCGTGACGCCTGGCATCCCGTTCAACGCTACGTTCGATAGTCCGTCTTCCCGCCTTCGATCATGCGCAGCGCGGCCTGCCATTGCAGCGCGGTCACGCCTTCGATTTCATCGCTCCGATATTGCGCGGCGGTGATCTCGCAGACCCTGGCCGACGGCATGTTCAGTTCGACGCCGCCCGCGAGCGCCCGCAACTGGATCTCACATGCGCGCTCCAGAAAGTACATCTCCTGAAAGGCGGTCGGAACGGAGTTGCCGCACGCGAGCAGGCCGTGATTGCGCAGGATCATCGCGTTGTGCGGCCCGAGATCGTTGACGAGACGGTCGCGCTCCGCGAGATCGAGCGCGATGCCCTCGTAGTCGTGATACGCGATATGCCCGTAGTACTTGAGCGCGTGCTGGCTGATCGGCAGCAGGCCGTGCTTTTGCGCCGACACCGCCGCGCCGGCGGGCGTATGCGTATGCACGACGCACACCACATCGGGCCGCGCCATGTGTATGGCCGAGTGGATCGTGAAGCCGGCAGGATTGACGAGATATCGCTCGGGATGCGCGGCGTCCGCATTCACCGGCCGGCCTTCACTGTCGATGCGTACGAGATCCGACGCGCGCATTTCATCGAAGAGCACGCCGTATCGGTTGATGAGGAAGTGATGCTCCGGTCCCGGCACGCGCGCGCTGATATGCGTGAAGATCATGTCGGTCCAGCGGAAATGCGCAATCACGCGATACAGCGCCGCCAGATCGCAACGCAACGCCCATTCTTCCTGCGAATAACCGTGAGTCTCCATGCCGCTTCTCCTGGGTTTGAGGGCCGCGGAGCATTTCGATCGATGCGCTAGATCGCCTGCGCGCGGCCGGGGAAAGTCTCGTCGTAGTCCATTGCGTGATGCGTCGTTTCCTCAGCGTCCTGTGCGCCGCGCTGCTCGCGATACATCATCGGCGGAAGGCCGAATTGCTTGCGGAACTCGCGGCCGAGATGCGATGCATCCGAGAAGCCGCAACTCGACGCGATATCGGCCACGGTCTTGTCTGAACTCGTCAGCAGCCACGCGGCCGTGCGCAGCCGCACCTGCTTCGCGTATGCCTGCGGCGCCTTGCCGGTCTCCGCCTTGAAGAGGCGCTCGAGCTGGCGCGTGGACATGTCGAGCTTGTGCGCGAGCTCGTCGAGCGTCAGCGTGCGGCCGACATGCTGTTCCATCAGCAGAATGGCGCGTTTGACCTTCGGATGCGTCGCGGGCGCGAGGCCCGGCGGATGCGGTTGCGGCGCGTTGCCCTTCTGCATGTCGTCGACGAGCAGGATGCGCAGCGCCTTCTGCACGGTCGCGGTCTCGAAGTGACGCAGCAGGATGGCGGCGGCGACGTCGATGGACGCGCGTCCGCCCGAACAGGTGATGCGCCTTCTGTCGATGACGAAAAGCCGGTCCGCGACCAGCATCTGTTCGTCCGCATGCGGAAAGCGTTCGACGAAGTCCCAATAGTGGAACCAGCTCACGCATACGCGATGGCCGTCGAGCACGCCCGCGCGCATCAGCGTGAACACGCCGGTACACATGCCGACGATCGTCGCTTCCGCTGCGGCGGCGCGGCGGATGAACTGCAGCGTGGCTTCGCTCGCGGATGGCCCCGAGTGCAGCAGGCCGCCGACGACGACGACGTAGTCGAACCGCTCGGCGCTATCGAACGTTTCCCACGGCGTGATCTGAATGCCGCAGCTTGCGCGCACGGGCGCGAGCGTTTCGCCGATCACGCTCCACGAGCAGCGCACAGGACGGCTGAAATCGCCTTCGTCGGCGGAGAGACGCAGGAGGTCGACGAAACCGGAGAACGCAGTCAGCGTGAAGTTCGGCAACAGCACGATGCCAAAGCGAATACGTGATTTCGACTGGCCGTCGATGGAGAGCGGCGGGAGGACTTCAGCGGGGTTCATGCGCGTGACGTGCGGCGGCTGGACGTTATGCAGCGAGCATAACACCGGGCGCGCGCCGTGCACGCATGATCGGAAACGGGAAAGCGCCACGCAGGACGCGTGGCGCGGGGGATATCAGCCGCCGAGAACCGCGAAGGCCCACGCGAAGACGCCGCCGATCAGCGCGCCGGTGGAGCGGCCGAGAAGACTGGCGATGGTGTAGTCCCCCCAGCGTTGCTCGACTTCGGCCTTCAATATGCCGAAGTAGCGCAGGACGGGATCGACGGAGCAGGCGAACATGAGCGCGGCCCAGAGCGGCGCATAGCGCGTGAGGATGCGATCCGGAGAGAGCAGGCCTACTGCCTGAAGCGCGCCGACGATACCAGCGCCGATCACGAACGCGAGAACCCAGGATTTGAAGAACTGATCGGGAAGGGCGTGACTTTCCATTGCTGTGAACCGGTGAACGAGGAAGATCGAAGAAGAGAGGCTTGGGAGCCATGTTCTGGCGGCCTCCGGGACCTAGGGAATATACCGAGGCACGCCTTTCCAGCCTTTCAGAGCAATCTCAAAAACATCCGGATTTGCAACGAAACCGCGCAGAAACGTGTTGCGAGCGAAGTGCCGTGTTACGGGCCGACTTTCGTCGGAACGTCGCGAAGCATCGGAAATCCGTCACGTTCGGCGCGCGCCGAAAAGCGCTGACGCCGCCATCCCATTTCGATGCCGTTTTTGTTCTATCTGCCGCAATTGCGGTTTGGTGCAATGTGCCCATGCCGTGAACGGGTCATCGCCCGGCCACGCAACCGAACCGCCAACCCTGAGGGCACGCCATGAATGTCAGCGTTTTCGATCTGTTCAAGATCGGCATCGGTCCTTCCAGTTCGCATACGGTCGGCCCGATGATCGCGGCATGCCGCTTCGCATCGCATATCGAAGACGCGAACCTGCTGGGCTTCGTCACGCGTGTGCGGGCCGAGTTGTTCGGCTCGCTCGGCGCGACCGGCAAGGGCCACGGCACGGACAAGGCCGTGCTGCTCGGCCTCGAGGGCAATCTGCCCGATCTGATCGATCCGGACGTGATCGCGCCCCGCCTGAAAGAGATTCGCGAAACGCGGCGCCTGATGCTGCTCGGCAAGCACGCCGTCGCGTTCGAGGAGCGCGAGCACATCGGCTTTTATCGCAAGCTGATGCCGGGCGCGGCGGGCACCAGCATCGTGCATCCGAACGGCATGCGCTTCCAGGCGTTCGACGAACATGGCCAGTTGCTCGTCGAGAAGGAGTATTACTCGATCGGCGGCGGCTTCGTGGTGAACCGCGAAGGCGATCGCGTGAACGGCGTGCGCGCCGGCGGCAACGTGCCCTATCCGTTTCGCACCGGCGACGACATCATGCGTATCTGCCGGGAGACAGGTCTGTCTATCGCCGATATCGCGATGAAGAACGAGTGCGCGAATCGCAGCGAAACCGAAGTGCGCGAAGGGATGCTGGCGGTGTGGCGCGTGATGGCCGCATGCGTCGAGCGCGGCTGCAAGGAACGCGGCGAACTGCCCGGCCCGATGCACGTAAAGCGCCGCGCCGCCGATCTGTGCGCGCAGCTTCGTTCGCGCTCCGAAGAATCGCTGCGCGATCCGCTTTCGATGCTCGACTGGGTCAATCTTTACGCGATGGCCGTCAACGAAGAGAACGCATCGGGCGGGCGGGTCGTGACTGCGCCGACCAATGGCGCGGCCGGCGTGATTCCCGCCGTGCTGCACTACTACGTCAAGTTCATGCACGGCGCAAACGATGAGGGCATCGTGCGCTTTCTGCTGACGGCCGCGGCCATCGGCATCATCTACAAGGAGACGGCGTCCATTTCCGGTGCGGAAGTGGGCTGCCAGGGCGAAGTGGGCGTCGCGTGCTCGATGGCCGCCGCCGCGCTCGCGGCCGTGATGGGCGGCACGCCCACGCAAGTCGAAAACGCCGCTGAAATCGGCATGGAACACAACCTCGGCATGACGTGCGATCCCGTCGGCGGCCTCGTGCAGATTCCGTGCATCGAGCGCAACGCAATGGGCGCGATCAAGGCGATCAACGCCGCGCGCATGGCGATGAAGGGCGACGGCACGCATTACGTGTCGCTCGATTCGGTCATCAAGACGATGCGCGAAACCGGCGCCGACATGAAGACGAAATACAAGGAGACGTCGCGCGGCGGGCTGGCCGTGAACGTCATCGAGTGCTGAAACACCGCTACGAAACAAGGGAAACACCATGAGCCGCTATTCGATATTCAGCCTGCTGCGCAACGGCATGTCGTATCACGAGAACTGGGAGCGTCAGTGGCGCAGTCCCGAGCCGAAGCGCGAATACGACGTGGTGATCGTCGGCGGCGGCGGGCACGGTCTCGCGACTGCCTACTATCTCGCGAAGGAACACGGCATCACGAACGTCGCGATCCTCGAGAAGGGATGGATCGGCGGCGGCAACACGGCGCGCAACACGACCATCGTCCGCTCGAATTATCTGTGGGACGAGTCCGCTGCGCTGTACGAGAAAGCCATGAAGCTGTGGGAAGGGCTCTCGCAGGACCTCAATTACAACGTGATGTTCAGCCAGCGCGGCGTGATGAACCTCGCGCATACGCTGCAAGACGTGCGCGATACCGAGCGCCGCGTGAACGCAAACCGTCTCAACGGCGTCGATGCGGAGTTCCTCACGCCCGCGCAGATCAAGGAGATCGAGCCGACGATCAACCTCAACAGCCGTTATCCGGTGCTGGGCGCGTCGATCCAGCGTCGCGGCGGCGTTGCGCGTCACGATGCGGTCGCGTGGGGGTATGCGCGCGGCGCGGATCAGGCGGGCGTCGACATCATTCAGAACTGTCAGGTCGTGGGCATCCGCCGCGACGGCAATCGGGTGACGGGCGTCGATACGACGAAAGGCCATATCAAGGCGAAGAAGGTCGCGGTCGTCGCAGCGGGCAACACGACGACGCTCGCCGACATGGCGGGCGTGCGTCTGCCGATCGAAAGCCATCCCTTGCAGGCGCTGGTGTCGGAGCCGATTAAGCCGGTGGTCAACACGGTCGTGATGTCGAACGCGGTGCACGCGTACATCAGCCAGTCCGACAAGGGCGACCTCGTGATCGGCGCGGGTGTCGATCAGTACACGGGCTTCGGCCAGCGCGGCAGTTTTCACATCATCGAAGGCACGCTGGAAGCGATCGTCGAGATGTTCCCCGTGTTCTCGCGCGTTCGGATGAACCGGCAGTGGGGCGGCATCGTGGACGTGTCGCCGGATGCGTGCCCGATCATCAGCAAGACCGACGTCAAGGGCCTCTACTTCAACTGCGGCTGGGGCACGGGCGGCTTCAAGGCGACGCCCGGTTCGGGCTGGGCGTACGCGCACACCATTGCGAACGACGAGCCGGATGCGCTGAACGCGCCGTTCTCGCTGGATCGTTTCTATACGGGTCATCTGATCGACGAACACGGCGCTGCCGCCGTCGCGCACTAAAGGGAGTTGCAAACATGTTGCTGATCGAATGCCCCTGGTGCGGGCCGCGCGCCGAAACCGAATTCTCCTGCGGCGGCGAAGCGGATATCGCGCGTCCGCTGGATACCGACAAGCTCTCCGACAAGGAATGGGGCGACTACCTCTTCATGCGACGCAATCCGCGCGGCGTGCATCGCGAGCAATGGATGCACGCGCAGGGCTGCCGCCGCTGGTTCAAGGCGCAGCGTGACACGGTGACATACGAGATTCAGGGCTACGAGACGTTCGACCGTCCGCTGGCTGCGATGGACAACAAGGAGGGAGCGTCGAAATGAGCCAGAAAGACCGACTCGCCACGGGTGGGCGCATCAATCGCGCGATTGCGCTGACGTTCACGTTCAATGGCAGGACGTACCAGGGCTATCAGGGCGATACGCTAGCTTCCGCGCTGCTCGCGAACGGACAGCACTTCGTCGCGCGTAGCTGGAAGTATCACCGCCCGCGCGGCATCGTCACGGCGGGTGTCGAGGAGCCGAATGCGGTCGTGCAACTCGAAACCGGCGCATACACGGTGCCGAACGCGCGCGCCACAGAAGTGGAGCTGTATCAGGGCCTCGTTGCATCGAGCGTGAATGCGAAGCCGAACATCGAGAAGGATCGCATGGCGGTGAATCAGAAGATCGCGCGCTTCATTCCCGCGGGCTTCTACTACAAGACGTTCATGTGGCCGCGCAAGCTGTGGCCGAAGTACGAAGAAGTGATTCGCGATGCAGCCGGTCTCGGCAAAGCGCCCGAAGAACGCGATGCCGATCGCTACGACAAGTGCTTCGCGCATTGCGACGTGCTGGTGGTCGGCGGCGGACCGTCGGGTCTTGCTGCGGCCTATGCAGCGGGTTTGTCCGGTGCGCGCGTGTTTCTGATCGACGATCAGCCCGAACTCGGCGGCTCGCTGCTGTCGTGCCGTGCAGAGATCGACGGCAAGCCTGCCTCGCAATGGGTTCAGCGGATCGAAGGCGAACTCCGCAAGATGCCCGACGTGAAGATCTTGTCGCGCAGCACGGCGTTCGGCTATCAGGATCACAACCTCGTCACCGTGACGCAGCGGCTGACCGAACATCTGCCCGTTTCGATGCGCAAGGGTACGCGCGAACTGATGTGGAAGGTGCGGGCGAAACGCGTGGTGCTCGCGACCGGCGCGCACGAGCGTCCCATCGTGTTCGGCAACAACGATCTGCCGGGCGTGATGCTGGCGTCGGCGGTATCGACTTATCTGCATCGCTATGCGGTGCTGCCGGGCCGCAACGCGGTCGTTTTCACCAACAACGACGACGCCTATCAGTGCGCGCTCGACCTGAAGGCGGCGGGCGCGAACGTGACGGTCGTGGATCCGCGTCCGATGGAATCGAAAGGCGCGTTGCCCGCCGCCGCGCGACGCTACGGCGTGCGCGTGCTGAACGACGCGGTGATCACGGCGGCGCACGGCAAGCTGCGGGTGTCGTCGGTGGAAGTCGCTGCGTATGCGAAGGGACAGGTCGGCGCGAAGCAGACCGACCTGCCTTGCGACCTGGTCGCGATGTCGGGCGGCTGGAGCCCGGTGCTGCATCTTTTCGCGCAATCGGGCGGCAAGGCGCACTGGCACGACGAGAAGGCGTGCTTCGTTCCCGGCAAGGCGATGCAGGCGGAAAGCAGCGTCGGCGCATGTGCGGGCGAATTCACGCTGGCGCGCGGCATTCGTTTCGGTCTCGATGCGGGCGCGGAAGCGGCGCGCGCAGCCGGTCATATCGTGGCGCGGCCGCCTGCGGTGAAGGTCGCGGAAATCGCGGAAGCGCCGCTCATGCCGCTGTGGCTCGTCGGCGGGCGCGAACTGGCGACTCGGGGTCCTAAGCAATTCATCGACTTCCAGAACGACGTCTCCGCCGCCGACATCTATCTCGCGGCGCGTGAGGGCTTCGAATCGGTCGAGCACGTGAAGCGTTATACGGCGATGGGCTTCGGCACGGATCAGGGCAAGCTCGGCAACATCAACGGCATGGCGATTCTGGCGCAGGCGCTCGGCAAGACCATTCCCGAGACCGGGACGACCACGTTCCGCCCGAATTACACGCCTGTGACGTTCGGCACGTTCGCGGGCCGTGAGCTTGGCGAATTTCTCGATCCGGTGCGCAAGACCGCGATTCACGAATGGCATGTGCAGAGCGGCGCAATGTTCGAGGATGTCGGCAACTGGAAGCGCCCGTGGTATTACCCGCGCGGCAACGAGGACATGCATGCGGCGGTCGCGCGCGAATCGCTGGCGGTGCGTCAGAGCGTCGGCATTCTCGATGCATCGACGCTCGGCAAGATCGACATTCAAGGCCCGGACAGCGCGAAGCTGCTCAACTGGATGTACACGAATCCGTGGAGCAAGCTGGAAGTGGGCAAGTGCCGCTATGGCCTCATGCTCGACGAGAACGGCATGATTTTCGACGATGGCGTGACGGTGCGCCTCGCCGAACATCACTACATGATGACGACGACGACAGGCGGCGCGGCGCGCGTGCTGACTTGGCTCGAACGCTGGTTGCAGACGGAATGGCCCGACATGCGGGTGCGGCTCGCATCGGTGACGGATCACTGGGCGACGTTCGCGGTCGTCGGCCCGAACAGCCGCAAGGTGCTGCAGAAGGTGTGTCAGGACATCGACTTCGCGAACGCCGCGTTCCCGTTCATGAGCTATCGCGATGGCACGGTGGCGGGCGCATCGGCGCGCGTGATGCGTATCAGCTTCTCGGGCGAGCTCGCCTATGAAGTGAACGTGCCGGCGAACGTGGGCCGCGCGGTATGGGAAGCGTTGATGGAAGCGGGCGCGGAGTTCGACATCACGCCGTACGGCACGGAGACGATGCACGTGCTGCGTGCGGAGAAGGGCTACATCATCGTCGGCCAGGATACCGATGGCTCGATGACGCCGTACGACCTCGGCATGGGCGGGCTCGTCGCGAAGTCGAAGGACTTTATCGGCAAGCGGTCGCTGACGCGTTCGGATACGGCGAAGGTCGGGCGCAAGCAGTTCGTCGGACTGTTGACGGACGATCCTTCGGTTGTGCTGCCGGAAGGCGCGCAGATCGTGGCGGGTCCGTTCCAGGGCGATACGGCGCCGATGCTCGGTCATGTCACATCGAGCTATTTCAGCCCTGTTTTGAAGCGTTCGATTGCGTTGGCCGTGGTGAAGGGCGGTCTCGAGAAGATCGGCGAATCGGTCATGATCCCGCTTGCGAACGGCAAGCAGATCAACGCGAAGATCACCAGTTCTGTGTTTTACGACAGCGAAGGAGCACGTCAGCATGTTGAATGAGATCAAGGGTTCCTCGACTGTCGTCGATCGCATGACGGTCGGGCAGGGCGTGTGGCAGGAGTCGCCGCTCGTGGGCGCCGATGCGTTGTTGAAGGCGCATCAGGCGGGTGCATCGAAGGCGTTTCGCTTGACGGAGCGGCCGTTCCTTCAGCTGGTGAACGTGCGTGGCGATACGCGCGACGCCGCCTTCGTGCGCGCGGTGCAGGGCGTGATCGGCTGCGCGCCGCCGGAGAAGCCGAACACGGTGGCGAAGGGCAACGGCTATGACTTGCTGTGGCTCGGTCCTGACGAGTGGCTCGTGGTATCGGAGGCGGCGCACGACGCATCGCGCGCGGCGCCGCTGGAAGCGCGATTGCGCGAGGCGTTCGGCGGCGCGTTTGCATCGGCGGTGGATATCGGCAGCGGATACACGGTGCTCGACATCGATGGCCCGCGTACCCGCGATGTGCTGTCGCGTGGCTGTCCCCTCGATCTGCATCCCAAAGTATTCGGCGAGGGACAGTGTGCGCAGAGCCATTATTTCAAGGCCTCGCTGACGCTGGCGCCGCTGGGTGGCGATCGCTTCGAACTCATCGTGCGTCGCAGCTTTGCGGATTACTTCGTGAAGATCATGCTCGATGCCGCCGAGCCGTTGTTGTCGTGAAGCCGTTCGAGCCTTTGAACGCGGGCGGGCAGGGCTGGCGCGTCGTCGTCGATGAACTTGTGGTGATGACGCGTATCGGGCTGCACGAGCATGAGCATCGTGCGCCGCAGGCCTTATGTGTCGATGCGAGCCTGCGGTATCGTGATACGCCGCGTGAGGACGGGCTTATCGATTATGAGGCGTGGTGCAATCGCGTCACGGCGTATCTGCAGGACAAGCCGCATACGCGCCTGCTCGAAACGCTTGCGGTGGAGATTGCCGCGTTGTCGTTCGATGAATGGCCCGCGCTCGATGCGCTCACGCTGACGCTGCATAAGCCGAAGATTCGCGAAGGCACGCGACGGCTTGCCCTCGAACTCGATTGGCGGCGGGCGGATTTCGATGCATGGCGGGCGCATCGTGCTGTGGATGCGGTGACGGCATGAACGGATCGCGCGATACGGCGGCGCGTTTGTCGGAGCGCGCATTCAGGGACCGCGACGCGCGTGCTGCGCTTGCGTTGCTGGAGCGGAGCATTGCGCTGAAGCACAGGCGGATCGCGCTCATTCGGTATTTGCACGCGCAGTATCTCGATGCGCCGCTGGAGGCGCGGCATCATGAGTATGTGAAGGGGATTGCAGCGAGGTTGAGTGTCGATGCGTTGATGAGGGTGGCGCAGGCGGCGCGGGGGAGGTTCGAGGGGGGTATTCGTTGTTGAGGTGTGTGCTTTGTCTTGCCGGT
The DNA here is from genome assembly GCF_031450825.1 of Caballeronia sp. LZ019. Taxonomy (NCBI): domain Bacteria; kingdom Pseudomonadati; phylum Pseudomonadota; class Betaproteobacteria; order Burkholderiales; family Burkholderiaceae; genus Caballeronia; species Caballeronia sp. LZ019. The sequence goes on from NZ_JARTVZ010000002.1 coordinate 203,802, forward strand.
TGGGGGCAGTCTCCGCGTGTGCGGAGGAACCTTGGTCGTGCCGAACGCTTGGACCTTGCGATTGGGTCTATCTCCGCGCATGCGGAGGAACCTTCTCCGCCTTGCCTGGCTTAACCGCCGCGATGGGTCTATCTCCGCGCATGCGGAGGAACCTCGAAGGTCAGCGGCCCGAGACGCTGCGGATTCGGTCTATCTCCGCGCACGCGGAGGAACCGCGCAGCGTGCGTATATGGGCCTTCAAACGCTGGGTCTATCTCCGCGCATGCGGAGGAACCCGCATGAAGCGATCAAATATCGCCATGAGTTCGGGTCTATCTCCGCGCATGCGGAGGAGCCAAGGGGATCAGATACGCGTGCCCCAGCGGCGTGGGTCTATCTCCGCGCATGCGGATGAACCCCGTAACATCGTCCAGTAGCGATTCAAGGTCTGGGTCTATCTCCGCGCATGCGGAGGAACCCGATCAACACCATTAGTCGCGCTTCGAGCGACGCGGTCTATCTCCGCGCATGCGGAGGAACCGGAATTCATGCCCACAGAAACAACAAAATCGAGGGTCTATCTCCGCGCATGCGGAGGAACCGTGAAGACGTGCAGCAACGCCAGCGCGAGCGAGGGTCTATCTCCGCGCATGCGGAGGAACCAACTCGTCGGCGGGGATTTTCAAAATCCGACCGGGTCTATCTCCGCGCATGCGGAGGAACCTTAAGTGACCAACCTTCGCCCGGATTCCAAGTGGGTCTATCTCCGCGCATGCGTAGGAACCAAGGCGTTCAACGTCGAAGAGATCTGCCGTTGGGGTCTATCTCCGCGCATGCGGAGGAACCGATCGGCAATGCTGCGTATTCGGGCGGCACAAAGGTCTATCTCCGCGCATGCGGAGGAACCTCCAGCCATGCTATGAAGTGGTCGAGGGGCGCGGGTCTATCTCCGCGCATGCGGAGGAACCAAAATGCCTCTCTCGAGCCTGAAGCGCGTCGACGGTCTATCTCCGCGCATGCCGAGGAACCCGCACTTCCCATTCGGGGGCAACGATGAAACGGTCTATCTCCGCGCATGCGGAGGAACCCACTGATGCCGCTCTCGTCGATCGTCGGTGCCGGGTCTATCTCCGCGCATGCGGAGAAACCTCGCCATCCCTGCCACGCTGACCGCAGCAAGCGGGTCTATCTCCGCGCATGCGGAGGAACCGCGACGATCTGCAACAAAGCGCCGCTTGCCGCGTGTCTATCTCCGCGCATGCGGAGGAACCGGAGAACTGGCGCGACAGCTTCGTGAGGACGGGGGTCTATCTCCGCGCATGCGGAGGAACCGATACGCGTAGAGCTTGCCGAGAATCAGCAGAAGGTCTATCTCCGCGCATGCGGAGGAACCTGGATGTGGGCGTTCCTTGGAAATGCTGCCTCGGGTCTATCTCCGCGCATGCGGAGGAACCATGTTGATAGCGCCGTTCCACCTTGTGCGTACGGTCTATCTCCGCGCATGCGGAGGAACCGCGCCGTGCGCAGGATCGGCGACACGAATGTAAGGTCTATCTCCGCGCATGCGGAGGAACCCGGTGACGGCTCGCCGGTCGTCACCTGGAGTACGGTCTATCTCCGCGCATGCGGAGGAACCTAGTCCTGATAGACCGAGATGCCGATATTCGGGGGTCTATCTCCGCGCATGCGGAGGAACCTCGTCAATGATTTTGCGGTGTTCGTCCGTGAGCGGTCTATCTCCGCGCATGCGGAGGAACCTCTGCCTGCCGCTCGCGCCATGCGCTGTACGGCGGTCTATCTCCGCGCATGCGGAGGAACCTGAGGTCGAGGAAGGTGGCACTATTCATCATGCGGTCTATCTCCGCGCATGCGGAGGAACCGCGGCCTTCGGTGGTGATGGTGAGGGTGCTCTGGGTCCATCTCCGCGCATGCGGAGGAACCTTGTCGCGGAGATCGAGCCATGCATTCTGAAGCGGTCTATCTCCGCGCATGCGGAGGAACCTAGCCATAGCTTTGGCGGTTCGGGAAGGTCGCGGGTCTATCTCCGCGCATGCGGAGGAACCCTTTCGAAGAGCCTCGGTGTCGACATCCGACGCGGTCTATCTCCGCGCATGCGGAGGAACCGTCCTGCGGTCCGTCCCGTAGCATCCCTCGGGAGGTCTATCTCCGCGCATGCGGAGGAACCGCGCTGCCGCCCATTGATCCGAATTGACTGAGGGGTCTATCTCCGCGCATGCGGAGGAACCGAGATGACGATCGACGAGGCATCTGCTGTGGAGGGTCTATCTCCGCGCATGCGGAGGAACCTTGAAGCGTCTTTGCGTCGATCCACACCACCGGGGTCTATCTCCGCGCATGCGGAGGAACCCTCGCTTTTGCCGAATACGTAGCCTAGAAGGTCTATCTCCGCGCATGCGGAGGAACCTCGGCCGCGCCGATCTTTATCCCGAGATTCCTGGGTCTATCTCCGCGCATGCGGAGGAACCGATGAAGCGGTGTTGCGTGGCTGGACGGGCCTGGGTCTATCTCCGCGCATGCGGAGGAACCAAAACGTACTCCTGATGCTGGCCGGATTCAAGGGGTCTATCTCCGCGCATGCGGAGGAACCGCGTCACGCACGCCTTCGTGTGCGAAGACTGTGGGTCTATCTCCGCGCATGCGGAGGAACCGCATCGATCTTCAGCGGCTATCGCGTGCACGAGGGTCTATCTCCGCGCATGCGGAGGAACCTCTACCTCCTAACTTCATGTTGTGAAAGAACAAACGTCGGTTTCGATGTTGCGAATCCGGAGCAAGTGGCGAGTATGGTGAGCGGATGTTTCCTCGTCAACTGCTGCCGTCTGACAGCGAAAAGATGAAGCGACGGTAACGCAGCCTGCAAGCAACTATCGCAAAGCAAACATCAATACCCCGCGCGCCATCAAGCTGCTTCTTGTCACCGATCAACTTTGACATTTGAACACTTATATAACGATGACTCCCGGTGCTAATCTAAGCATCACGAAGTAAATGTCACGGGCAAAGAACACGGCATCAAGACCACAAGACGCAACGATGAAAACGGCAGCGCATCAACTACAGGCTTGGGGAAAGCTGGACACCGGCGAAGGTGTTAGCGAGCCCGGCACGCATCCCCTCTGCGACCACATGCTGGACGTCGCCGCCTGTTTCATCGAAGCTGTCAAAGAACACACGCGCTTGCGCAATGCCTTCCACATGCTTGCCGGTCGCACGTTGAGCGGGAAAGACATCGAGCGTCTCGCGGTCCTCGCCTATCTCCACGACTTCGGCAAAGCAAACAGTGGCTTCCAGAGAAAGCGCTGGCAAGGCCCCGCCCCCGAAGGCTGGCCGCTTCGCGCGGGACACGGTCCAGAAGCCCTCCTGCTGTTTCGCGACGATGACATCGCATCCAGCTTGCCGTTCGAGTCCATCAAGACCTGGGGCAATGGCGTCGATGCGCTTCTGTTAGCGAGTCTCGCGCATCATGGCCGCCCGCTGTCAGCGCCCCTTGGGCATGACGCGATCATCTGGAAGCCGGTGCGCGACCGTGAGGGCGCCGCCATCTACAGCCCCAAAGATGCGTTGGCAAACATCGGCGAACAGCTACAGCAGGCCTTCCCGCTTGCCTTCGAGCCTGGCGGCGAACCGCTCCCGTCGAGTCCTGCGTTCGTTCATCTATTTGCGGGCGTCGTCCAGTTCGCGGACTGGCTGGGATCGCATCGACGGCACTTTCCGTTCAGCGAACCCGGCACACATCGAAGCCGGCATCAGGCGGCCGAACTGGCGGCGCGCGCCATCGCCACCATTGACCTCGATGCTTTCACCGCGCGCACGGAACTCGCGCAACGGCCGTTCTCCTTCGAAGCCGCATTCAATGTCGCAGCGCCCCGGCCCATGCAACGCATGCTCGGCGACGATGAACTCGGACCTTTACTCATCCTTGAAGCAGAAACGGGCAGCGGCAAGACCGAGGCCGCGCTATGGCGCTTCGCGCGCCTGTTCAGCCAGCGCAAGGTAGATTCGCTCTACTTCGCTCTGCCAACGCGCGTTGCAGCGGCACAGGTGTACGAACGCGTGCGAAAGTTTGTTGACCGCCTTTGGCCGTCGAATGCACCGGTGGTCGTTCGCGCGCTTCCTGGCTATGAAAGCGCCGATGGCAGCGACAAGATCGCAATGCCCGGCTTCAACGTGCAGTGGTCCGACAATCCCGACGACGCCAGAGCCGCTACGCGTTGGGCCGCCGAATCGCCGAAGCGCTTTCTCGCGGCAACCATCGCGATCGGGACCATCGATCAGGTCCTGCTCGCAGGCTTGCAGGTCCGCCATGCACATATGCGCCACGCGTTGCTGAGCCGTTCGCTGCTGGTCGTGGACGAAGTGCATGCGTCGGATACCTACATGTCGCAATTGCTGGAGCAGGTGTTGAGCGCGCACCTCAACACGGGCGGCCACGCGCTGCTGCTGTCCGCGACGCTCGGCTCGCGACAGCGAACGCGTTTCCAGGGACTCACGCCGAAGCCTTCGGCGCCCATCGTATCGCTCACGGTCGAGGAGGCTTGCGCGTCGCCGTATCCCGCGCTGACGGACGGCGCCGTCATCCACGCGTTACCTGACAACGGCGCGTCAAAGATGATTCGTTGGTCGACGCTCGATGCAATCAACGACCACGAGCGCATCGCGCGCCTTGCAATCGACGCGGCGAACCAGGGCGCACGCGTGCTCATCGTTCGCAACACCGTTCCGACAGCAGTCGCCACACAGAAGGCAATCGAGCGCCTGATTGACGAGCTTGGCAACCGCACGCTGCTGTTCAAGGTCGGTGGCGTCCCGGCACTTCATCACAGTCGCTTCAGCCGTCAGGATCGGCCGCTGCTGGACGCCGCTGTTGAGGCGCGGCTCGGCAAGACCCGTAAAGCGCTCGAGGGATGCATTGTCGTCGGCACTCAGACGCTGGAGCAGAGCCTCGATATCGACGCCGATCTGCTGATCACCGACCTCTGCCCGATGGACGTGCTCTTGCAACGCATCGGGCGTTTGCATCGGCATAAGCGCGATGCGAGCGAGCGCCCGGAAGGCTTCCGCGATGCCCACGCCTGGGTGCTGACGCCCGTCGGCAAGTCGCTCGCGGAATACATCAAAGCGCCGCGCATCGGGCTCGGGCGGTTCAGCAACGGCGGCGGCGTCTACACCGATCTGCGCATGATCGAAGCGACGCGGCGACTCATCGACGAAGCGCCATCCCGCGTGATTCCGCGCGATAACCGTCTGCTGGTCGAACGCGCGACGCATCCCGACTGCCTGCTCGCAATTCAGACGGAACTCGGGCCGGAATGGGAGAAGCTCGGTCAGGCGCTCGAAGGCGGGCAAGGCGCGGAGCGGTCTCTCGCGCGAATGCAGGCGCTGGATTGCAACAAGCCGTTCTTCGAGCTTCAGTTCCCGGATGGGGAACAACGTATCGCAACTCGGCTCGGTACAGCTGACCGCCTCGTCACGTTCGATCCACCCGTGCCCGGTCCGTTCGGCGCCGATGTCAGGCAGATCGCGATGCGTCACCACCTGCTAGGTAATGACGTCAGCGCCGACGCGCAACCTTCCTGCATCACGCACGACGAGGACGGCTTCGAATTTTCGCTCGATGGCGACCGCTTCCATTACGGCCGATACGGCGTAGAGAAGCGGAAACCGTCAGACAAGGGAGCAGGCTGATCATGAGCCTCCACTATCGCTTGCTGGACGATCCGGTACTGCGCTATCGCGACGCGGCTGGACAGCCCCACAATGCCACGTTGCCCGAATTGTTCGCCGCTCTGACCAGTGACGTCGTGCGCGACTTCCCGGCGCTGAGGCCGCATCAGCGGCATTCGTGGCACGCGTTCCTGACGCAGCTCGCGGCGATAACGTTGCATGCTGTCGAGCACACCGAACCGTTCGAAACTGCCGATGAATGGCGCGCGGCGCTTCTCGCACTGACGCCGAACGATCCCGACGGCGCCGCGTTCGCGCTCGTCGCGCCTGACGATCGTCCTGCGCTGCTTCAACCGCCTTCCGAGCGCGGCGAGTCACGGACATCGAACAAGAAACCGGTTCTCACGCCGGATGCGCTCGACATGCTGGTCACGTCCAAGAATCATGATCTGAAGGCCGCACGCATGATCAACGCGCGTCCGGAAGACTGGCTATACGCACTCGTCAGTTTGCAGACGCAAGAAGGTTTTCTCGGTGCCGGCAACTACGGTGTTTCCCGCATGAACGGCGGCTTCGCCAGCCGGCCGGCGTTCGGCGCAGTGCCGAAAGGGCTGTGGGGCAAACGCTGGCAAAGAGATACGCGGCGGCTGCTCCAGCATCGTCAGCAAATCGTTGACGACAAAGGGTTCAAGGAGAACGACGGAGTCGCGCTCGTCTGGGTGCGGCCGTGGGACGGCGCAACCAGCCTCGCGTTCAGTGAACTGGATCCGTTCTATATCGAAATTTGCCGGCGTGTCCGGCTCGACGTCATCGACGGAAAATTGCGGGCGCTCACCACCACGAGCAAGACCACACGCATCGCCGCGAAGGAACGTCTGGGCGCAACCGGCGATGCCTGGACCCCCGTCGCCGTGGCCGGCGGCAACGCATTGTCCATCAGGGCGGGAGGTTTCGACTACAAGCTGCTGACCAAGCTCGCGTTCACCGGCGAGTTTTCCCCGACGATTACGCGCAACATCGGCGACGACGATGGCGACGAGGGCATCGTGCTGCTCGCGCAAGCGATCACGCGTGGAAAGGGAAAGACCGAGGGCTATCACGAGAGACGCATTCCGGTATCCCGCGCGATGCGCGAGAAATTTCTCAGCGGCAATACCGATGAACTTGCAGAGGCTGCCGAAAGGCGTATCGCCGTCATCGGAGACGTACGCAAGGTCCTGTGGAGCGCACTGTGCGGCTTGTTCGGCAACGGCGAGAACACGGCGTCCGACGACATAAAAGAGAAGGCTAGCCGGTTCGCTGGCCCGTTCGAGCACGACGAGGACCGGCGCTTCTTCAATGATCTGGTCGTAGAGATCGAAGCGCCGACGAAAGATGCGAAGGAACTCGCGCATGAGACATGGCTTGCCGAACTCGCCGGGCGCGCCGAGCTTGTACTGAACCGCGCTTTCGTGGCCGGCCCGCGTGCAAGTATGCGCCGATATCGCGCGCAGAGCGCGGCACGCGCCCGATTGTTCGGTGGACTCCATGCGGGCAAGGGCCACCTTAAGACACTGGCGCGCGTGCTGAAAGTACAAGGTGATGTCGCCTCCAATCTAACAAAACACTCAACGAGGTCCGAATGAACTCGACGACGGACACGCCAGCGCCATCCGGAGTTTCAGGCTTCAGCTACCAGATCGAAGCCATCGCTGCTTTTCTGAAAGACGCGAAGGAGGGGATCAAGGCTTCGAAGAACGACTATGTCGCGCTGAAGCGACTCGATCCGGACGCGCAGACGCTCGCGACCGCGCAGATTGCCGCCCTGATGAACGTCGCCGCCCGCGCCAGGCTCGATTGCGCGAAGTGGACTCCCGATGAATGGCGGCGCTGGGCGTTCATCGCATACGGCATCGCGCTGGCCGGACATGACCGCGCGGACAACACCCGCAGCACCCTGGGCCGGCAACTGCACCTGGCTGGTGTATCGGAGGCCCGCGTGACGCGGCTGCTCGATGCACGAGGCGCTGCGTTCTTCGAGTTACTGCGGCGCATGCTTCGCTTGATGAATAGCCGAAACGTCGCGCCCAGTTGGAATCAGCTCGGCAGGCTGGTGCTGTACGAAGGCGCACGAGAAGGGAAACGCCAGGACATCGCGGAGAAGATGCGTCTGGACATCGCGTATGGATTCTTCTCGGCGAACGCGAACGCGAGCGCATCGCGGGAACAGTGAACGCTACATCGGCAATAGAAAGCACGACAAAGATCAGGAAGGCTTAACATGACGCATCCGCGTTTCATTCAGATTCATACGCTGCACAGTTACTCGGCGGCGCTGCTCAATCGCGACGACTCCGGTTCGGCCAAGCGCTTGCCGATGGGCAACGCCATGCGCACGCGCATTTCATCGCAATGTCTCAAGCGGCACTGGCGCGTTGCGGAGGATCATCACGCGCTGTCCACGCTCGGCGTGCCGATGGCAATTCGCTCCCGCACCACGTTGGCCCGCATTCGCGACGAGATCGTCGGGCATGGTGTCTCCGAGGAGCTTGCGCAAGCGGCTGTCGAAGCGCTGCGTCACGGTGGATTGCTGGACAAGGCGGGCAAGGATCGCAAGGGTAAGGAAGCGCTCGAGACGGGTCAGGCGGTGCTGCTGGGCAAGGCGGAGATCGACTATCTCGTGAAGCGCTGTGCGGCGCTTGCCCGCGACTACAAGGACGCAGACGCGCTGAAGACGGCAGTCGCGGCGTTCCTCAAGGAAGAGCCGGACAACATCCGGGCGCTCAAGCACGGAAGCGGGCTCGAATCGGCGCTGTTCGGGCGCATGGTCACGTCGGATGTGCTCGCGCAACGCGATGCCGCCGTCTATGTCGCGCATGCCTTCACGGTGCACGAGGCGCAGGTCGAGAACGACTACTTCACCGTCGTCGACGATCTCTTGCGCGAAGCGGGCGAGCATGGCTCCGCCGGCATCTTCGATACCGAACTCGCTTCGGGCCTCTACTACGGATACGTCGTGGTGGACGTGCCGCAACTGGTCGCGAATCTCGAAGGCATCGCGGCCGAGGAATGCTTCCAGGCGCCGTCCGAACGGCGGGAGCTCGCGGCTCAAGTCGTGCATCACCTGTTGCATCCGATCGCAACGGTCAGTCCCGGCGCCAAGCGCGGTTCCACCGCGCCGTTCGGCCACGCGAGTCTCATGTTGGTCGAATCGGGCGACTGGCAGCCACGCAGCCTCAGCGCCGCTTTCGAGTCGGCCTTGAAGCCGGCGGATGGTGGCATGCGCAGCGAAGCCATCAAGCGTATCGCGGGCGAACTGAAGAAGCACGACGCCGCCTATGGCGCGCTGGATCGCGCTTATCTGGCGCTCGACCAAGCCGATATCCCGAACGCGGAGCACTTCTCGCTCGACAAGCTCGCGAACTGGGTGCAGACACGCATCGTCAAGGGCGCGTGACATGCGGCGTCACTTGCTGATGCGCCTGCGCGCGCCGCTCGTCGCGTTCGGCGGCGAGTCAATCGATAACTACGGCGTGATCCGCGATTTCCCGGCAATGTCGATGATCACCGGACTTATCGCGAATGCGCTCGGCTGGGATCGCGGCGATAGCGAGCGGCACGACCGCCTGCAGGCGCGTCTCGTGATGGGCGCGCGGCTCGATCGTTCCGGCGAGCGCCTTCCCGACTTTCAGACGGCGCAACTCGGAGCGAAAGATAGCGGCTGGACAACGCTCGGGCATTCGGAGTCGCGCCAAGGCGGCGCGGATACGTACAAGAGCCCGCATCTGCGCTACCGCGACTATCACGCCGGCCTCGACGCGCTCATCGCTCTGCGGCTCGACCCCGCAAACGAAGCTCCGACGCTCGATGACATTGCGCGCGCGCTGGATCGCCCGATGCGTCCGCTGTTCATCGGACGCAAGCCGTGCCTGCCATCGGCGCGGGTGTTCGCCGGCTTCATCGACGCCGGCGACGTTCTCGATGCGTTGCGCCGCGCGCCGTTGCCTGAAGGCCTGGACGATGACGCGTTTAGCATGCAGTGGCCAACGAACGAGGGCGCGATGCCGGATGCGACCGCACAGGCGCACGACATCTGCGACGAGCGCAACTGGACGAGCGGCGTGCACGGCGGATCGCGTCCTGTTCTCGAAGTGAGCGCGAAGCGGACATCGTTTGCGTATCCATCGACTTGTCCGGAATTCCCCTATGACCGCGCTTAATCTGATTCACTGCCAGCCCGATCCGCACAAGTTCGTTTCGTGGGCGTCGCGGCATGGTCTGGTGCCGCCCGGCGGCGACCTCGGCTACGCGTTCCACGCCGCGCTCAGTGCGGTGTTCGGATCGCTCGCGCCGAAGCCTTTTTACTATCGCGACGAGCGCGCCGGACTGCTTGCCTATACGGCGCACTCCGCCGACGCGATGCGCGAGGCGTGCGCGCTTTGCGCCGCGCCGGACCTGGCGGATGCGCTCGGTCTCGATGCAGGCCCGCACAGTCCCGGTCTTAACGTTCGCCCGTTCCCGGCGCAATGGCAGGCGGGGCGCGTGCTGGGTTTCGACGTACGCGTGCGGCCCATGCGCCGCAGCAAGGACGCCGGCCACAAATACGGCCGCGAGCGGGATGCCTACAAGCCTCCGATCGAGCAGGAAGCCGATGCCGATGCGCCAGGGCGCGAAGCCGTCTATATCGAATGGCTCGACGAGCGGCTTCGATGGAGCGGAGCGGCGAGTCTGGTCGAAGCGCGCATGACGCGGTTCCAACTCACACCTGTGATTCGCCGCACGCAAGCTGGCTCGGATGACGGCAACAAGAGGCAGTCGCGTGTGATCAACGGCCCGGACGCGGTGTTCAGCGGCCATCTGCGCGTCGAAGATTCGGATGCGTTCGCGCGGCTGCTCATGCGCGGAATCGGAAGGCATCGGGCGTTCGGGTTCGGCATGCTGTTGCTGAAGCCCGCATCCATCGACGCTTGATCGCCGGGGCGCGCGCGTGCTCAAGGGGCGGCTGGGACTCGACACTTCCCGCGTGCCTCATGCGGATCGTCATGGTCTCCTGTGGCTGGAACGTGGCGAACTGAGTGTCGTTGACGGATGCCTGCACTTCACGAGCGGCCAGTACGTCGATCAGATTCCGCATCAATCGGTATCGATGATCCTGCTCGGCCCGGGCGGCAGCGTGACGCATGATGCGCTGCGGCTGCTCGCGCGGCACGGCACCTTGCTCGCCGCGGTCGGCGCGGACGGCGTGCGCAGTTACACCGCGCCGCCGTTGATGCCGGATCGTTCGGATGTCGCCCGGCGGCAGGCCGAACTGTGGGGCAGTGCGCGACGCCGGGTGGCCGTCGCGCGGCACATGTATGCGCTGCGCCTCGGGGAAGTGTTGCCGCATCGCGATCTGGACACGCTGCGAGGCATCGAAGGGTCGCGTGTCAAGGCGATCTATCGGTTGCGGGCGCAGCAGTTCGGCATCGAGTGGCAGGGGCGCCGATACGATCGCGCGAACCCCGAGGCCGCCGACCTCGCCAATCAAGCCATCAATCATGCGGCGACGGCGGTGCAAGCGGCGGCGGCGATCGCCGTGCACGCGCTTGCGGCCGTGCCTCAGCTCGGCTTCATTCACGAGGATTCCGGCCAGGCATTCGTGCTCGACATCGCCGATCTGTTCCGCGATGACGTGACACTTTCGATTGCCTTCGCCGCAGTCAAGGAGGCGCAGCGCAGCGACGAAACGCTCGACCGGCTTGTCCGGCGTGAGGCGGCGCGCGTATTTCGAAAACAGCAGGTGATTCCCGCGATGATCGATCGCATTAAGCAGGTGTTGCGGCTCGACGAAAAGCTGGAGGAGGCGGATGGCGCTGGTCGTGGTGGTGACGCGTGACGTGGCCGACAGGTTCCGGGGGTACCTGGCGTCGGTGATGCTGGAGGTCTCGACGGGCGTGTATGTCGCGCCGCGGATGAACAAGGGCGTGCGCGAGCGGACGTGGTCGGTGCTTGCTGAGTGGCACCGGTGCGAGCCGAGGGGCAGCGTCGCGATGGTGTGGCGGGAGCTGGACGCGGTCGGGGGTATCGGGATCGCGCAGTTGGGGGCGCCGGTGAGGGAGTTGGTGGACGTTGATGGGATGTATCTGGTGAGGCGGGCGGTGGGGCAGGCGTAGGCGGTTGGTGTTCTTTGAAAATTTGGTGATCCTGGTGGGATGGGTTCGGCGGTTTCTTGTTTGGGATCATGGGGTTAGAGGGTAGAGGTTCCTCCGCGTGCGCGGAGATAGACCGCGTAATATCCGGCGAGGACCGATCGAAGGTTCGGTTCCTCCGCGTGCGCGGAGATAGACCCGGATCGGCGCTGTTCACGACGAATTTCATGATGGTTCCTCCGCGTGCGCGGAGATAGACCCACGCGCCTTATCTTTCAAGGGCAGCTAGCCAAGGTTCCTCCGCGTGCGCGGAGATAGACCCCTCCCCGGGCTTCCCGCACACGTGACGCAGTTGGTTCCTCCGCGTGCGCGGAGATAGACCTCAGTCGCCACGAAAGCTCACGCTGCCCTTCGCGGTTCCTCCGCGTGCGCGGAGATAGACCCGGGAGGCCCTCGGGGAGGTAGGACCGTAGCTCGGTTCCTCCGCGTGCGCGGAGATAGACCCCATCGTTTCCCGTGTCAGGCACGCGAGCGGTAGGTTCCTCCGCGTGCGCGGAGATAGACCCTCGATGCGGTAGGGCTGTGGGTGGGAATGGGGGGTTCCTCCGCGTGCGCGGAGATAGACCTCCCGCGTCGAATAGTTTTTTAGCAGGAACGGCGGTTCCTCCGCGTGCGCGGAGATAGACCCAGGTGCGCGTCCCTTTCCTCCATCTCTTCGTAGGTTCCTCCGCGTGCGCGGAGATAGACCCGTCTTAATCCGTGGATGAACAAACAGGCAAATGGTTCCTCCGCGTGCGCGGAGATAGACCCGGACGGCCATCGAGCAGACAGTCAGTCGCGAAGGTTCCTCCGCGTGCGCGGAGATAGACCCCGCTCCGATGATCGTCCCACCGACCACAAGAAGGTTCCTCCGCGTGCGCGGAGATAGACCCCGGTGCAGTAGAGGCCGGAGCCGCTTCGCTGTGGTTCCTCCGCGTGCGCGGAGATAGACCCGAGGGGCGCGTGGTACCTCCCGCTGCCTTACCGGTTCCTCCGCGTGCGCGGAGATAGACCTGCCGGCCCGCGCACCGAAAGCGCGCGGCGAGAGGTTCCTCCGCGTGCGCGGAGATAGACCGTGGACGGACAGCTTCCTCAAGCGCGCCGACCAGGTTCCTCCGCGTGCGCGGAGATAGACCCGCCGCGATTCAGGTGGCGGAAGGTGCTGCCAAGGTTCCTCCGCGTGCGCGGAGATAGACCCATGCCAAGGTGCTGTCCGATTTTCCCCAGTGTGGTTCCTCCGCGTGTGCGGAGATAGACCCGTCGGCCTGTTGCGCCAAAGCCATTGCAGTCGGGTTCCTCCGCGTGCGCGGAGATAGACCCTCGTCATTGGCCGTGGCGAACGCGCCATATGCGGTTCCTCCGCGTGCGCGGAGATAGACCTTATCTGCGTCCTATCGTTATGTACCGATTTTGGGTTCCTCCGCGTGCGCGGAGATAGACCCTCGTCCGAGTCCCCGAGAAGTGAGCATTGGGCGGTTCCTCCGCGTGCGCGGAGATAGACCCGTCGCGGTTTGCTCGTCGTCGAGGAGGCCTGCGGTTCCTCCGCGTGCGCGGAGATAGACCCAACGCCGAACTCATTAACCGCGTGTCATCTGGGGTTCCTCCGCGTGCGCGGAGATAGACCCGAGGGCATTCTTCGTCGGGTCCGACTCCTGCGGGTTCCTCCGCGTGCGCGGAGATAGACCGAGGATGATCGGAATCATCACCGCGCGCCCGAAGGTTCCTCCGCGTGCGCGGAGATAGACCCATCGCGCAGCAGCGCAATCCGGACGGATCGGCGGTTCCTCCGCGTGCGCGGAGATAGACCCATTAAGAATGTGAGCCGCGACGACTTACTCGCGGTTCCTCCGCGTGCGCGGAGATAGACCCTCACCGCCGCCCCAGTCCTCGCCATCGCCCCAGGTTCCTCCGCGTGCGCGGAGATAGACCCTATGGACGTAAGGGAGTTGGTGTTACGGTACCGGTTCCTCCGCGTGCGCGGAGATAGACCCTCGAAGACTGGACGCCTGAGGACACGCTGCGCGGTTCCTCCGCGTGCGCGGAGATAGACCCGCGATCCTCGGCATGCAGCCTCCTGAGCAGGCGGTTCCTCCGCGTGCGCGGAGATAGACCCAGCGACGGTTCGACAAATTTTGCGAGCTACAAGGTTCCTCCGCGTGCGCGGAGATAGACCCCGCCTCGGGGTTACACGGGATAGCAACGAGGGGGTTCCTCCGCGTGCGCGGAGATAGACCCTGAGTTGGCTCGCATCTGGACGAAGGTCGAGCGGTTCCTCCGCGTGCGCGGAGATAGACCCTACATCGGCAAACAACCGACGAAGCGGATCGGGGTTCCTCCGCGTGCGCGGAGATAGACCCGTATTCACGACTTCGCCCTGCTGCTTCGCGTGGGTTCCTCCGCGTGCGCGGAGATAGACCCGCGACACGGAAGGACTTCGGCTTCTGTCCAGGGGTTCCTCCGCGTGCGCGGAGATAGACCCGTAATGTATTCGCTTTGATCAATTTGTTGAGTGGTTCCTCCGCGTGCGCGGAGATAGACCCGCACGCGAGCAAGTCGCGAGTGTAAAGGAACAGGTTCCTCCGCGTGCGCGGAGATAGACCGTCGGATACCGCTGGTAAGTCAAGAATGGCTGGGGTTCCTCCGCGTGCGCGGAGAAAGACCCCAAGCAGGCGAGCGCCTCTTTAGCGGTAATGCGGTTCCTCCGCGTGCGCGGAGATGGACCCGGCGTGTGCACATAGATCTTGGCCATCTCAGAGGTTCCTCCGCGTGCGCGGAGATAGACCCATGACGTTCGCGCCTTCGACGAGCCCAGCAATGGTTCCTCCGCGTGCGCGGAGATAGACCCGACGCGAGACACGGTGCGAGACGTGCGCAGGCGGTTCCTCCGCGTGCGCGGAGATAGACCCATGTGGAGACGACGCTGCACGTCCCCGCAGGCGGTTCCTCCGCGTGCGCGGAGATAGACGCCGTTCGGCTATTCGTGGATTGAAGACGGCGCAGGTTCCTCCGCGTGCGCGGAGATAGACCCACAGTCACGATCACCGGCGCGCGCGTTCATGCGGTCCCTCCGCCTCCGCGGAACCCCCCCGCAGACGAGAACCGACAACATCATCACTAAGCCTCCCCGTTCACGCGGAGCTAGACCCACGCACCCCCACACCGCCAACAAGAAACCCAGTACCCAGGAAAAAGTCGCTCCCAACCAACCCCACGTCGCATTCCCCCCATCGACGCCTCGCAAAACCCCCTACTCTCCCCCAAGGCCGCGAGCATTCGCATCGAGCGACACACCCGCGCCCGCCGTCCAAAACCCAAGGAGACATCACCCATGAGCACCAATCGCGGCGTCGTATATCTCGGTCAGGGCAAAGTCGAAGTCCAGTCCATCGACTACCCGAGAATGGTCGATCCTCGCGGCCGCGACATCGGCCACGGCGTCATTCTCAAAGTCGTCAGCACCAACATCTGCGGCTCCGACCAGCACATGGTCCGCGGCCGCACCACCGCCGAAGTCGGCCTCGTGCTCGGACACGAAATCACCGGCGAAGTCATCGAAATCGGGCGGGACGTGGAGACGCTGTCCATCGGCGACCTCGTGTCCGTCCCGTTCAACGTCGCATGCGGACGCTGCCCCACTTGCAAGGCGCAACACACAGGCGTGTGCCTCAACGTCAATCCGTCCCGCGCAGGCGGCGCATATGGCTATGTTGACATGGGCGGCTGGATCGGCGGACAGGCCGAGTACGTGATGGTCCCCTACGCCGACTTCAACCTGCTCAAGTTCCCCGACAAGGCGCAGGCGATGTCCAGAATCCGCGACCTCACGTGCCTCTCCGACATCCTCCCGACCGGCTACCACGGCGCAGTCATGGCGGGCGTGAAACCGGGCGCAACCGTCTATATCGCGGGCGCGGGACCGGTCGGCATGGCGGCGGCTGCATCGGCGCGTCTGTTGGGCGCGGCATGCACCATCGTCGGCGACATGAACGAGGAACGGCTCGCACACGCACGCAAGATGGGCTTCGAGACCATCGACCTGTCGAAAGACGCAACGCTCGCCCAACAGATCGAGCAGATTCTCGGCAAGCCCGAAGTGGATTGCGCCGTCGATTGCGTCGGCTTCGAAGCCCACGGACATGGCAACGAGCACAACGAGGAAGCACCCGCCACCGTCCTCAATTCCCTGATGGAAATCACGCAGGCAGCAGGAGCGATCGGCATTCCGGGCCTCTACGTCACCGACGACCCCGGCGCCACCGACGCCGCCGCCAGAAAAGGCAGCCTGAGCATCCGCTTCGGTCTCGGCTGGGCCAAGTCGCACTCGTTCCACACCGGCCAGACGCCGGTGACGAAGTACAACCGCAACCTGATGCAGGCGATCTTGTGGGACCGCCTGCCGATCGCGGATATCGTGAACGTGTCGGTGATTTCGCTCAATGAAGCGCCGGATGGATACCGCAAGTTCGACGGCGGCGCGCCACGCAAGTTCGTGATCGATCCGCACGGCCTGCTCAAAGCGGCCTGACAAAACGAAAGCGCCTCTGAAAAGAGGCGCTTTTTTGTTGAGCCGGAGAAGTACTCAGGCGGCCATCACCGGAACCGCGCTCAGGGACGGCGCCTGCTTTCTGCGCTCACGCGTCGGCGCCGTGCCGAACGCATCGCGATAACTCTTCGAGAAATGACAAGCGGACTGGAATCCGCAAGCCATCGTGATGTGCATGATCGACATGTCCGTCTGCAGCAGCAACTCGCGCGCGCGCCGCAGCCGCAACGTCAGATAGTAATGCGTCGGCGTCATGCCGAGATGCTCGCGAAAAAGCCGCTGCAATTGCCGTTGCGACATGCCCGCCAGTCTCGCGAGTTCTTCACGCGACAGCGGCTCTTCAATGTTGTTCTCCATCAGCGAAATGACTTCGAACAAGGACTTGTTCGCCGATCCGAGCCGCGCGACGAGCGGCATGCGTTGCTGCGCGCTCGTATCCCGCACATGCTCGACGATGAACTGCTCGGCAATCTGCGTCACGCGCGCCGTGCCCACGCGCGCGGCAATCAGATTCAGCATCATGTCGAGCGGAGCGACGCCGCCCGTACACGTCACGCGATCACGGTCGATGACGAACAACTCCTTGAGAAACCGCGTGTCCGGAAACTCCTCCTTCAGCGCCGACATGTTCTCCCAGTGAATCGCGCATGCATAGCCCGCCAGCAAGCCGGCGCGCGCAAGCGCATACGTCCCGGTGCACAGGCTGCCGAGCACGCTGCCCGTGCGCGCGAAGCGGCGCAATGCGGACAGATGCGCGGGCGTCGTCGCACGCTGCACGTCGATGCCGCCGACCACGAACACGATATCCGGCTGTCCCAGGCATTCCACCGGCCCGGTATCGACGGACAGCCCGTTGCTTGCCGTAACCGGCCCGCCGTCGGGACTGACGATGGACCATCGATACAGCGGCTGCCCCGTCAGATAGTTCGCCATGCGAAGCACTTCGATCGCGTTCGTGAACGCCATCATCGTGAAGTTGGGAAGCGGCATGAACGCGAAGTGCGCCAGCGATGCCGTGCGATCGGAAGACATGGGGAGAATTGATTCCTTGGAATCTATTGTTTAACGCCGTGGCTGCGGCGTTGTGCCACTCCTGCATTGTGATAACGAGTGCAACTAGCATGCCATCGGGCTAAACCCTGAATAGCGCGACACTGCGTGCGCTTGCCGCTAAACGACGCACAAACACGGCGCGAACGGTCGTGCAAAAGCACACGCAAGGCGCACGACCGTGCCGCCGCAGTGCACGGCGGAGTGATAGGAAAACGCATTACACCCAAAGCGAATTCGCCACTTGTCGAAAACAGACGCGCATGTCGGAAAAGGAAAAGAACACGTCTGAATTCGTAAATTGACCGGCCAGGCGAAGGTCAAGAATAGACGCAACGATGCAAGCGCGAGCGGCCCAGAAGAGCGCTGAGCGGGCTTCATCCAGTGACCGTTCTTTCCTGACCACGGACCTCCCCAATGTCGAACTCGAATCCCTTCTTCGAAGCGCCGCTCGCCACGCGCGATGCCTCGGTGCGCGGCGCCATTCTTCGCGAGCTGGAACGCCAGCAATCGCAAATCGAGCTGATCGCGTCGGAAAACATCGTCTCGCGCGCCGTGCTCGAAGCGCAAGGTTCGGTGCTCACGAACAAGTACGCGGAAGGGTATCCGGGCAAGCGCTATTACGGCGGCTGCGAATTCGTCGATGAAGTGGAGACCCTTGCCATCGAGCGCATCAAGGAACTCTTCAACGCGAAGTTCGCGAACGTGCAGCCCCATTCGGGCGCGCAGGCGAACGGCGCGGTGATGCTCGCGCTCACCAAGCCGGGCGATACCGTGCTCGGCATGTCGCTCGATGCGGGCGGCCACCTCACGCACGGCGCGAAGCCGGCGCTCTCGGGAAAGTGGTTCAACGCGGTGCAGTACGGCGTGAATCGCGACACCATGCTGATCGACTACGAGCAGATCGAGGAGCTTGCGCAGCAGCACAAGCCGTCGCTCATCATCGCCGGCTTCTCGGCCTATCCGCGCAAGCTGGATTTCAAGCGCCTGCGCGCCATCGCGGATGCAGCCGGCGCGAAGCTGATGGTTGACATGGCGCATATCGCGGGCATCATCGCGGCGGGCCGTCACGACAACCCGGTCGATCACGCGCACGTCGTGACGTCTACGACGCACAAGACACTGCGCGGCCCGCGCGGCGGCTTCGTCCTGACCAACGACGAGGACATCGCGAAGAAGATCAATTCGGCGGTGTTTCCGGGGCTGCAGGGCGGTCCGCTGATGCATGTGATCGCGGGCAAGGCCGTCGCGTTCGGCGAAGCGCTGCAGCCGGAGTTCAAGACGTACATCGACAATGTGCTCGCGAATGCACAGGCGCTCGGTGAAGTGCTGAAGGCCGGCGGCGTCGATCTCGTCACGGGCGGCACGGACAACCACTTGCTGCTCGTCGATCTTCGTCCGAAGGGACTGAAGGGCAATCAGGTGGAGCAGGCGCTGGAGCGTGCGGGCATCACCTGCAACAAGAACGGCATTCCGTTCGATACCGAGAAGCCCACGGTGACGTCGGGCATTCGCCTGGGCACGCCCGCCGGCACGACGCGCGGTTTCGGCGTGAACGAGTTCCGCGAAACGGGCCGCCTCATTCTCGAAGTATTCGATTCGCTGCGCGATCGTCCCGACGGCGACCCGCAAACCGAGCAACGCGTGCGCCGCGAAATCTTCGCGCTGTGCGAGCGCTTCCCCATTTACTGAGCACGGAGCAACAAGCGATGAGCACTCTGCACGACGACAGCATCATCATCGATGGTCTCAACATCTCGAAGTTCGAACGCTCCGTGTTCGAAGACATGCGCAAGGGCGGCGTCACAGCCGTCAACTGTACGGTCTCGGTGTGGGAAGACTTCCAGAAGACCATCGACAACATCGCGGAGATGAAGCAGCAGATCCGCGAATACAGCGAAATTCTCACGCTGGTGCGTACGACCGACGACATCCTGCGCGCGAAGAAGGAGAACAAGACCGGGATCATCTTCGGCTTCCAGAACTCGTATGCGTTCGAGGACAACCTCGGCTACATCGAAGTCTTCAAGGAACTGGGCGTCAACGTCGTTCAGCTTTGCTACAACACGCAGAATCTCGTCGGCACCGGCTGCTATGAAGCCGATGGCGGTCTCTCGGGCTATGGCCGCGAAGTGATTCAGGAGATGAACCGCGTGGGCATCCTGGTCGATCTCTCGCACGTCGGCGCGAAGACGTCATCCGATGCGATCGCGTGTTCGAAGAAGCCGGTCACGTATTCCCACTGCTGCCCGTCGGGATTGAAGGAGCATCCGCGCAACAAGACCGACGAGCAGCTTCGCGAAATCGCCGATGCCAACGGCTTCGTCGGCGTGACGATGTTCGCGCCGTTCCTCAAGCGCGGCGCGGAAGCGAATGTTGACGACTATCTCGAAGCCATCGAATACGTGATCGACGTGATCGGCGAAGACAAGGTCGGTATCGGCACCGACTTCACGCAGGGCTACAGCACCGAGTTCTTCGACTGGATCACGCACGACAAGGGCCGTTATCGCCGGCTGACGAACTTCGGCAAGGTCGTGAATCCGGAAGGCATCCGCACCATCGGCGAGTTTCCGAACCTGACCGCCGCGATGCAGCGCGCAGGGTGGAGCGAATCGCGCATCAAGAAGGTGATGGGCGAGAACTGGCTGCGCGTGTTCGGCGAAGTGTGGCATGTCTAACTAAATCAGGGGAACCCGCGATGCAACCGCAACTGCCTATCGACGTGGACGCGCAAACCGGCGTCTGGACCACCGACGCGCTGCCGATGCTCTACGTGCCGCGCCATTTCTTCACGAACAACCACGTAGCCGTGGAAGAAGCGCTCGGCCGCGAGACCTATGCCGAGATTCTCTACAAGGCCGGCTACAAGTCCGCTTATCACTGGTGCGACAAGGAAGCCGCGAAGCACGGCATCGCCGGCATGGCGGTGTTCGAGCATTACCTGAAGCGTCTTTCACAGCGAGGCTGGGGTCTCTTCGACATCGTCGAGTCCGACCCGCAAAGCGCGATGGCGCGCATCCATCTGCATCATTCGTCGTTCGTGCTCGCGCAGCCGGGCAAGCAGGGCAAGCTCTGCTACATGTTCGCCGGATGGTTCGCGGGCGCGATGGACTGGGTGAACGACACCGCACCCGACAGCACGAAGAAGGGACCGCGCTCGCGTTCCATCGAAACGCAATGCGCGGCGGAAGGCCACGATCACTGCGTGTTCGAAGTCTCGCCGATCCAGCTTCACGCATAGCACGCATCAACGCATTCAAATCGAGGTCTCCGTCATGCGTTACCCGAACCTTTTCAAGCCACTCACGCTGAACAAGCTGACCTTGCGTAACCGCATCGTCAGCACCGCGCATGCGGAGGTTTATGCCGAGCCGGGCGGCCTGCCCGGCGATCGCTACATCCGCTATTACGAGGAAAAGGCGAAGGGCGGCGTGGGACTCGCCGTGTGCGGCGGATCGAGCCCGGTGTCCATCGATAGCCCCCAGGGCTGGTGGAAGTCGGTGAACCTGTTGACCGACAAGATCATCGATCCGCTCGCGCGCCTCGCCGAAGCGATGCATCGTCATGGCGCGAAGATCATGATCCAGGCGACGCACATGGGCCGGCGCTCCGCATGGCACGGCGAAAGCTGGCCGCATCTGATGTCGCCGTCGGGCGTGCGCGAGCCCGTGCATCGCGGCAACGCGAAGATCATCGAGATCGAAGAGATTCGCCGCATCATCGAAGACTTCGCGGCTGCCGCGAAGCGCGTGAAGGATGCGGGCATGGACGGCATCGAGATATCGGCGGCGCACCAGCATCTGATCGATCAGTTCTGGAGCCCGCGCACGAACTTTCGTACCGACGAATGGGGCGGTTCACTCGAAAACCGCCTGCGCTTCGGCGTGGAAGTGTTGAAGGCCGTGCGCGAAGCGGTCGGCGCGGACTTCTGCGTGGGCCTGCGCATGTGCGGCGACGAGTTCCATGAAGACGGTCTCAACCACGAGCAACTGAAGGAAATCGCGCAGGCGATGGCCGAAACGGGTCTCATCGATTACATCGGCGTGATTGGTTCGGGCGCGGATACGCACAACACGCTCGCCAACTGCATGCCGCCGATGGCGCTCCCGCCCGAACCGTTCGTGCATCTCGCGGCCGGCATCAAGTCCGTGGTGAAGCTGCCGATCATGCATGCGCAAAGCATCCGCGACGCGGGCCAGGCCGAGCGCCTGCTCGCGAACGGCATGGTCGATCTCGTCGGCATGACGCGCGCGCAGATCGCGGACCCGCACATGGTCATCAAGGTTCGCGATGGCCGCGAGGACGAGATCAAGCAATGCGTCGGCGCGAACTATTGCATCGACCGCCAGTACAACGGGCTCGATGTGCTCTGCGTGCAGAACGCGGCGACATCGCGTGAAGCGACGATGCCGCATGTCATCGAGAAATCGCGCGGGCAGAAGCGCAAGGTCGTCGTCGTGGGCGCGGGCCCGGCCGGACTCGAAGCGGCGCGCGTGGCGCGGTCGCGCGGTCACGATGTCGTGCTCTTCGAGAAGAATGACTACGTCGGCGGGCAGATCATGCTCGCTGCGAAAGCGCCGCAGCGCGAGCAGATGGCGGGCATCGTGCGCTGGTTCGACATGGAAACGAAGCGGCTCGGCGTGGATCGCCGTCTCGGCGTCGCTGCGGACGACAAGGCGATCATGGCCGAGAAGCCGGACATCATCGTGCTGGCGACGGGCGGTTCATCGTTCACGGATCAGGTGCCTGCATGGGGCGTCGATCAGGGGCTCGCGGTCAGTGCATGGGACGTTCTCTCGGGCAAGGTCGAGCCGGGCAAGAACGTGCTCGTCTATGACGGCGTGAGCACGCATGCAGGCGCAGGCGTCGCGGACTTCATCTCGTCGCGCGGATCGAATGTCGAGATCGTCACGCCCGATGTGAAAGTGGCCGATGACGTCGGCGGCACCACGTTCCCCATTTTCTATCGGCGCCTCTATGCGCAAGGCGTCATTCACACGCCGAATTACTGGCTCGACAAGGTGTACGAGGAAGACGGCAAGAAGGTCGCCGTGCTGCGCAACGAGTACACCGAAGAGCAGGAAGAACGCGTGGTTGACCAGGTCGTGATCGAGAACGGCAGCACGCCCAACGATGCGCTCTACTGGAAGCTCAAGCCCGAGTCGCTCAATCGCGGGCAAGTGGACGTGCACAAGCTCTTCGCATCGGAGGCGCAACCGTGCCTGTCGGAGGAGCTCGGCAACGGGCGATTCCTGCTGTTCCGGGTCGGCGACTGTATCTCGATGCACAACATTCACGGCGCGATCTACGACGCGCTGCGTCTCTGCAAGGACTTTTGAAGGGGCATTGCGCGATGAATCCCGTGTTTGTCATCACCGTCTTGCTGTGGGCCTCGGTGGCGGGCCTCGCCTTCGCCGTCATGAGGCGCGCAGCATACTGGCGCGAAGGACGCGCGACCGCAGCGGGCGCTTATGGCTGGGGCAACCTGCTGACCATCCCGAAGCGCTATTTCGTGGACCTGCATCATGTCGTGGCGCGCGATCCGTATATCGCGAGAACGCACGTCGCGACGGCGGGCGGCGCGATCCTCGCGATGGCGCTCGTGTTTCTCAACTACGGGCTTGCGATCTATTCGCCGTGGCTCGATAAGGCGATCTTCATCGCGGCGCTCATCATGCTGGTCGGCGCGGTGTTCGTCTACAAGCGCAGGCACGGCGCGAAGGAGGTGCCCGCGCGTCTGTCGCATGGACCGTGGGACAGCCTGCCGCTGCTGCTCGGCTCGTTCGCACTCGGCCTTGCGCTGTTCATGCTGTTGCCCGCAACGTGGATGTCCGGTGCGCTCGCGATCATCGTCGCATTGCTGATCGGGGCAGGCGCCTACACGATGACCTTCGGCGCGGCGCGCGGCGGCCCGATGAAGCACGCGATGGCCGGTCTCCTGCATCTCGCGTTTCATCCACGCCAGGAGCGCTTCAAGGCGAAGCACGAGCAGGACGTGGTGCCGCCCACTGCACTGAAGAAGCCCGTGCTGGATGCGAAGGAATATGGCGTCGCCAAGCCGATCGAGTTCCGCTGGAATCAACTGCTGAGCTTCGATGCGTGCGTCCAGTGCGGCAAGTGTGAAGCGGCATGTCCCGCGTTTGCATCGGGTCAGCCGCTGAATCCGAAGAAGCTGATTCAGGACCTGGTGACGGGCATGGTCGGCGGAACCGACGCCGCCTATGCAGGCAGCCCCACGCCGGGCATACCGGTCGGCAAACATGCGGGCGCGCCCGGCAAGCCGCTGATCTCGAGCATGGTCGAAGCGGACACCATCTGGTCCTGCACCACCTGCCGCGCCTGCGTGCAGGAGTGCCCGATGCTGATCGAGCACGTCGATGCGATCGTTGACATGCGCCGCAATCAGACGCTCGTCGAAGGCAACGTGCCGGGCAAAGGCCCGATCACGCTCGCGAACCTGCGCGAGACGGGCAGCGCGAACGGCTTCGACATCGGTGCGCGCTATGACTGGTCCGTGGACTTGCAGGTGCAGGTGGCACAGCCGGGCCGCATGGTCGATGTGCTGCTGATCGCAGGCGAAGGCGCGTTCGACATGCGCTATCAACGCACGCTGCGTGCATTCGCGAAGGTGCTGAACAAGGCCGGCGTCGATTATGCGGTGCTCGGCAGCGTGGAAACGGATACGGGCGACACGGCCCGCCGCCTCGGCGACGAAGCCACGTTCCAGCAGTGCGCCGCCAAGCTGATGGATACGCTTTCGCGTTACACGTTCAGGCGCATCGTGACGACGGACCCGCACGTGCTGCACAGCCTGCGCAACGAATATCGCGCGCTCGGCGGCTTCTACGAAGTGCAGCATCACACGGCGTTCATGGCTGAACTCGTCGCGAGCGGCAAGCTCACGCCGAAGGCCGCTGCGGTGCTCGCGGACAAGAAGATCACGTATCACGATCCGTGCTATCTCGGCCGCTATAACGGCGAAACCGAAGCCCCGCGCAAGTTGCTGAAGACCATCGGCATCAAGGTGGTCGAGATGGAACGCCACGGCATGCGTGCGCGTTGCTGCGGCGGCGGCGGCGGCGCGCCGTTGACCGATATCCCCGGCAAGCAGCGCATTCCGGACATTCGCATCGGCGATGCGAAGGCGATCGGCGCTGAAGTGGTCGCCGTCGGTTGCCCGCAATGCACCGCGATGCTCGAAGGCGTGGTCGGTCCTCGTCCCGAAGTGCTCGACGTGGCGGAGCTGGTCGCCGCAGCACTGGAGTAACGCATGAACACGATCAAACGAATCGATCCGCGCCGGCCCTTCGTCATCACGACGGCAGGACTCAGGCGCATCACGCTCGGCGAGATTGGCAGCGGCGCCATGCTCGACTTCACTGCGGCGCATGCCGCGCATCACGATGCGGTCAAGCCGCGTCGCACGACGAAGGCTGCGCGCCGTGCGCTGCTCGTCGCGGCGCACACGGACCGCGGCGCGCTGGACGATCACGCGCGCCAGGCGCTCGCGGCCGCCGCCTTGCTTGCGGACGATGAGACCGAAGTCGTGCTGATCGCGTTCGGCGCCTTCAGCGATGACGCCGCATCGCTCGGGGCCGACCGCTTCATCGAACTCGACGCGTTCGACCGCCGCCGCTATGCGCCCGACGACGAACTGCGCGCACTCGCGGCATGCGTCGCGGCATTTGCGCCCGCGCATGTCTTCATGCCCGACAACGCTACCGGCGATGGCGATCTCGGCCGGCGTTACGCCGCACACGCCGACGCCGGTATCGCGACGCACGTCGTCGAGCTGGATGCGGCGCACGTTGCATCGTATGCGCAGGCTGGCCGCGCGATCGCATCGCGCGCATTGCCGGATGTGATCCTGCTCGCGCCCAACGCCGTGGACGCCAAACTGCCGTTCGTCGGCGCAGGCGAACGCGTGCAGCGCGAAGGCATCGTGCCCGCTTCGCTCGAAAGCGCCTATGTCGATCTCGGCATCGAAGAGATGGACGCCGCGCAGGTCGCGCTGGAAGAAGCGGACTTCATCATCTCGGCGGGCAACGGCGTGTCCGATGTCCCCGCGTTCGAAGCCCTTGCCTCGACGCTCGGCGCGGCGATCGGCGCGAGCCGCGTGGCCGTTGACGACGGCAAGTTCACGCGCGACAAGCAGATCGGCGCGACCGGCAAGACCGTCGAAGCCAGCGTGTATATCGCGTTCGGCATTTCGGGCGCGGTGCAGCACTTGCAGGGCATCAAGGATTGCCGTCACGTGATCGCGGTGAATACGGATGCGAGCGCGCCCATCGCCAAACGCGCGAACCTCACGATCGTCGCGGACACGCAAGAGACCATCAAGGCGCTGACCGATGCCGCCGCCGCCGCGCGAGCATCGCGTGCGAGCGGGGCGTCGATCGTCGCGACATCGCTGGCGGAAGGAGCGTTCGCATGAAGATCGCCGTACTCGTTTCCGTGGGACGTCATCCGGTGAGTGGCACGGCGCGCTACAGCCGCAACGATGCCGCGGCGCTGACCATCGCGCTCGATATCGCGAAGCAGCACGGCGCGCAACTCGATGTGCTGCATGCCGGCGATCCGGCCAGTCCCGCGCTTGCCGAATACCTTGCGCTTGGCGCGCCGCGCGTCGAAGTGCTCAACACATCGGGCGATGCCTGCGCCGCGCTCGCGCAACGGCTCGCGGGCTATGAACTCGTGATGACGGGCGCGCGCGCGGAAGGCGCATTCGACAGCGGCACGCTGCCGTACAGGCTCGCGGATGCGCTGAACATTGCGCTCGTCGGCTCCGCGGTCGATGTGAGCGTAACGAACGATGGCGTCGAAGTGCGGCAGTTCATGCCCAAGGGCTTGCGCCGGCGCGTGCGCGTGCAAGTGCCTGCGCTCGTCGCCGTTCATCCGCTTGCGAACGCCGCGCCGCGTTATGCGTATGCGCGCATGAAGGAAGGGCGCGTGGCTCCCGTCGCGGCGAGCGCACTGGCCGACAAGGAACAGGGCGTGTGGACGCTCGGCCCTGTCACCGCGAAGCCGAAGCGTCTCGCCGCGCCCGAGAAGCGCTCGGGCCACGCGCGGATGCTCTCGGCGACGACGACGGAAAGCCGTGGGGGCAGCGTCGTAATTGAAGGGAGTTCCGTCGAAAAAGCACAAGTGATACTGGCGTATTTGCGCGAGCATCAACTCGTCGATTACTGATATCGACGCACGGCAGTCGGGCAGACAAACGGGCACAACAGCGGCCAAAAGCGATGCAGGAGCACACGATGAAAGTTTCGGCAGACGTTCGCGCAATGATCGAACGCCGCAAGAAGGGCTACACGCTCGAAGCGCCGTTCTATACGAGCGAAGAGATTCACGCGCTCGATATGAAGGCGATCTTCGGGCAGCACTGGATTCAGGTCGCGATCGAGCCGGATGTGCCCGAGCCCGGCGATTACACGACGGTCGATATCGGCAACGACTCGATCCTGATCGTGCGCGACGACGACATGCAGGTGCGCGCGTTCCATAACGTGTGCCGTCATCGCGGCGCGCGCCTCTGCAACGAGGAAAAAGGCTCGCTCGGCAATATCGTGTGTCCGTATCACAGCTGGACGTATAGCCTGACCGGCGACCTGATGTTCGCCGAGCACATGGGCGACCAGTTCGACCGCTGCAAGCACAGCCTGAAAAAGGTCCATGTGCAGAACCTCGCGGGCCTCATCTTCATCTGTCTCGCCGACGAGCCGCCCGCCGATTTTGCCGTCATGCGCGAAGCGATGGAGCCGTATCTGCTGCCGCACGGCCTCAAGGATTGCAAGATCGCGGCAAGCGCCGATCTCATCGAGAAGGGCAACTGGAAGCTCACGATGGAGAACAATCGCGAGTGCTATCACTGCGTCGCGAACCATCCGGAGCTGACCATCTCGCTTTATGAATACGGCTTCGGCTATCAACGTTCGCCCGCGAACGAAGAGGGCATGGCCGCGTTCGAGCGCACCGTCGTGGAGCGCACGAAGCAGTGGGAAGCGATGAACCTGCCGTCCGCCGAAATCGAACGCCTCTCCGATCTCGTCACCGGCTTTCGCACGCAGCGCCTGCCGCTCGATCGCGACGGCGAATCGCAGACGCTCGATGCGAAGGTCGCATGCAGGAAGCTCCTGGGCGGCTTCGAACGCGCGGACCTGGGCGGCCTCTCGTTCTGGACGCAGCCGAATTCGTGGCATCACTTCATGAGCGATCACATCGTGACGTTCAGCGTGATTCCGCTTTCCGCCGGCGAAACGCTCGTTCGCACGAAGTGGCTCGTGCACAAGGATGCGCGCGAAGGCATCGATTACGACGTTGACAATCTGACGGCCGTATGGCGCGCGACGAACGAGCAGGATCGCACGCTCGTCGAGTACTCGCAGCTCGGCGCGGGCAGCAGCGCGTATCAGCCGGGCCCGTATTCGCCCTATACCGAAGGCCTCGTCGAGAAGTTCTGCGACTGGTACATCGGGCGTCTCGACGGCTATGCGAACGCGCCCGGCGAAGCGCCCGCATCGCATGGCGAGAAAATCGTTTCCTTCATGCGCTAAGCGCGTTAGAGAGGCACATCATGATGCGCGATCAGGCCACGTTCGAGCCGACGAAGAGCCGCGTGACCCAGCCGAAATTCTGGGGCGCGCTGCCCGCGCGCTGGAATAGCGACGTTGACGACACGCTCGTCTGCTGTCATGTGCGGCAGGAAACGCATGACGTGAAGAGCTTTTTCTTCAAGGCGCCCGATGAACGCGCGTTCGTGTTCGAGCCGGGGCAGTTCATCACGCTCGAGCTCGATATCGACGGCGAGCCGGTCAACCGCTGCTATACGATCTCTTCCGCGCCCACGCGCCCGCATACCATTTCGATCACGGTGAAGCGCGTGCCGGGCGGGAAGGTGTCGAACTGGCTGCATGACAACGTGGTTGCGGGAGCGCGTGTGCGCGTGCTCGGGCCATCGGGCGAATTCACCTGCGCGCGGCATCCGGCGCGCAAGTTCCTGTTCCTGTCGGCGGGTTCGGGCATCACGCCGCTGATGTCGATGAGCCGCGCGCATCATGAGCTCGGCGACGATGCCGACATCGTGTTCGTGCACAGCGCGCGCACGCCGGACGACATCATCTTCGCGCGGGAGCTCGACCTGATCGCATCGAATCAGGCGAATTTCCGCACGGCGTTCGTCTGCGAACGCGTCGGCGCGCGCACGAACTGGCCTGGCGTCACGGGCTTTCTCAGCTTGCCGCTGCTCAGGCTGATCGCGCCGGACTATCTCGATCGCGAAGTGTTCACGTGCGGTCCCGCGCCTTACATGAAGGCCGTGCGCGATCTGCTCGACGAAGGCGGCTTCGATCGCAAGCACTATCACGAAGAGAGCTTCTCGTTCGAGACGATCGCCGAAGTCGCGTCGCAACTGACGACCGCGCATGTCGCCGATGCCATCGCCACCGATGGCGAGCTCGTCGAAACCAGCAACTTCGCGCCCGCGCCCGTTGACACGACGTACAAGGTCGCGTTCGCCAAGAGCCGGCGCGAGATCGAATGCGGCAGCGGCGAACATGTGCTCGACGCCGCGAAGAAAGCGGGCGTGCGCTTGCCGTCATCGTGCACGCAGGGCATGTGCGGCACCTGCAAGGTGAAGCTCGTATCGGGCGAGGTCGCGATGAAGCACGCGGGTGGCATCCGTCAGCGCGAGATCGATCAGGGCATGGTGCTGCTGTGTTGCAGCAAGCCGTTGAGCGATCTCGTCGTCGACAAGTAGAAATTCGCGCGTCGCTTCTTGACAACTGGATGTCGCAAAAGCGCGTTACAGGGCATTTCTGGCTGGCGATTCTGACTGCACGGCGTGGGGCCGCAAAGGGGAAACCATATGAAAGCGATGAGAAGACTGTTCGTGCTGGGCGCGATGAGTGCGGCCCTTGCAGCGAGCATGGGGGCAAGCGCCGATACGAAGCCGACCATCAAGATCGGCTACGTCGAAGGCTGGGACGATAGCGTGGCGACATCGAATGTGGCGGCGCGCATCATCGAGAAGCGACTCGGTTATCAGGTGCAGCTCGTGCCCGTCGCGGCGGGCGTGATGTGGCAGGGCGTGGCGCGCGGCGATCTGGATGCGACGCTGTCCGCGTGGCTGCCGGTCACGCATGGCGCGTACTGGAACAACTTCAAGTCGAAGGTCGTGAATCTCGGTCCTAACTTCAACGACGCGAAGATCGGCCTGATCGTGCCGGAGAATGTCGATGTGACGAGCCTCACGGACCTGCCGGCGAAGAAGGCGGAATTCGATTCGCGCATCGTCGGCATCGATGCGGGCGCGGGCGTGATGCAAAAGACGAGCGAGGCGATCAAGGCCTACAACCTCGATTACAAGCTGATGCCGAGTTCAGGCAGCGCGATGACGGCGGAACTGGCGCGCTCGGAGGCATCGAACAAGCCGATCATCGTGACGGGCTGGAAGCCGCACTGGATGTTCGCGAAGTACAAGCTCAAGTTCCTCGAAGACCCGAAGAAGGTGTTCGGCGAAGCCGAGCATGTCGATAGCGTCGTGAATCCCGAGCTGGAAAAGAAGGCGCCGCCGGTGGTCGCGTTCCTCAAGAAATTCCAGTGGAAACCGGGTGAAATCGATAGCGTGATGCTCGCCACGCAGAACGGCGAAAAGCCTGTCGCGGCCGCTGACGCGTGGATCAGCGCGCACGGGGATCGGGTGGATAGCTGGGTGAAGTAAGCCCGGTTGTATGCTGCATGATGCAAAAGCGCCGCTCATGAGCGGCGCTTTTGCTTTGCACGCGTTCAGCGCAGAACGACGGTGCGTTCCCCGTTGATGAACACGCGCCGCTCGACGAACGCCTTCACCGCGCGCGCCAGCGTGATGCATTCCACATCGCGCCCGGTCGCAAGGAGGCGATCAGGGCTATAGGAATGATCGACGCGTTCCACTTCCTGCTCGATGATCGGGCCTTCGTCCAGATCGTCGGTGACGAAGTGCGCCGTCGCGCCGATCAGCTTCACGCCGCGCGTATGCGCCTGATGGTAAGGCTTCGCACCCTTGAAGCCCGGCAGGAACGAGTGATGGATATTGATCGCGCGGGCAGCCAGCTTGCGGCTGGTATCGCCGGAAAGAATCTGCATGTAGCGCGCGAGAATCATCAGTTCCGCGCCGGATGTGTCGAACAGGTCGAGCAGGCGGGCTTCCTGTTGCGGCCTGGTATCGGCGGTGATGGGCAGATGGTGAAACGGCAGCCCATGCTGCTGCGCGAGCGGCGCGAGGTCCGTATGGTTCGATCCGATGCCCACGATATCCATCTTCAGTTCGCCCATGCGCCAGCGGAACAGGAGGTCCGCGAGACAGTGTTCGAGCTTCGACACCATGATGAGCATCTTTGGGCGCACGGCGAGATCGTGGATCGCCCAGGTCATCGAGAAGCGCGCGGCAATGGGTCCGAACTCGCGTTGCAGCATGTCGAGATCGAGCGTTTCTTCGCGCCGCGCCGCATGAAACACGCAGCGCACGAAGAAGCGTTCGCTGAGGTCGTCGTCGAACACGGTGAGTTCGTCGATATAGCCGTGATGCCGCTCCAGAAAGCCGACGATGGCGGCGACCTGTCCGGCCGCGCTCGGACACGCGACGGTAAGCACCAGTTGATTGAGGCGTGATTCGGCTGACATGCGTGGCTCCGTTCCAGAGGATGCCTCGCCGCGGAATCGGGCGAGCGTGCCGCTAGTAGAGCAAACGCCAGAATACGGAGATAGAAGCGATGCGCCGTCGCAATGGTATGGAAGCGTCAGCCGGCGATTCACACTGTCCCTTCGGACGGCGCATCGCGAAGTGGCCAACGCTCCATCTAGAAGCTGAGCTTGTCGAGAGCGGCGCGCATTTGCGGCGCGACGAAGTGACGAATGGTCCGGATCTGCGAAGCATCGATGACCTTGTTGTCCTGATAGATACCGAGCATCCTGGTCATTCGGTCCAGGACGATCTCGTGGACGATGGCTACGTCTTGCCCGAAATCGGCAGCGCGGGCGCTCACGAGGCGATCGATCGCCTTGACGATGGCGAACAGTTCGTCGGTCACGCCGGGATAGACATTAAGAAACAGAATGACGATGCGTTCAATGTCGCGCGGGTCGAGATCGGGATACCACAGCGCGAGGAGGCGGCGGCGCGCCGTCTGCAGCCACGGGCCGGCGATGTCCGTCTGGCTGTTGGTGAAGCTGCCGGGATGCGACCGGTGCTCGGTCAGGACTTCATCGACATTCGCGAGCTGGCCGCCGGCCGCCATGACCAGGGTGAGATAGTCGAGGTCCTCGGCGCTGCGCGCGCAATCGTCGAACCGGACGCCATGCGCGCGAACGAAAGCGCGACGCACCATGAGCGTGCCGCCGCTGATCGTGTTGAGACCGTCGAGCAGCCGTGCCTTGATATTGCCGTCGCCCTGCGCGCAATAGGCGACGCCGTCGGGGACGTCGCCGAAGACGCTTGCGTGGGAGCCGGCCGCCGCCAGGCGTTCGTTCTCGCGGAAGGCGGCGACTTGCGCGGCAAGCCTGTGGGGAACCGCGCGGTCGTCCGAATCCACGCGGGCGATGAACTCGCCCCGGGCCGCGTCGAAGCCGGCGTTCGATGCTGCGCTGATACCCTCGTTCCGGTCGAAGCGTATCAGGCGGATGCGCTTGTCGTCGCCTGCGGCCTGCCGGGCGGCGGACAAGGTCTGATCGGTCGAGCCATCGTCCACGACGATGAGCTGCCAGTCTTCGAGAGTCTGACGCTGAACCGAGGCGATCGCCTCACCGATGAACGGCTCTGCATTGAAGGCGGGAATGACGACAGTGACGAGGGGCGAGGATGACAAGGCGGTCTCGGGTGTAACGGTTAAGCGTTTCCCGTCTCCAGCGAACGAAGGAACGATGGCCCCAGGCAGAGGCGCAGCGCGGTTTTCGACTTGCTGAATGCGGCTTTTTTACAGATTCGGAAGTATGAGGAGACACCCGGTTATTTCCTATCGGGGTTGTCTTAATTCGAGGAAATTCTATCGACATGGGGAAGCCGGCCTGCCCCGCGGGACCGCCGGCGATGTGGCGCCGAGTGCGGTTTCAGGCACCCGCGAGCGCGTTCGTCAGCGCCAGCGCAACGGTAAGGAGCTGCGGCTCGACGACCAGATCGTTATGCCGGCCCTCCACCTGCATGATGCGCAAGCCCTGCTTCGCGACGCGCCGCCAGACCGGCAGCGGATCGCCGCGATCGTCCTGCTGGATCGAGGCGCGCACATAGACGATCGGCCCGCCGAGATAGCGGCGCGGCTTGTAGGTCGTCATCGCAACGCGCATCGACTCGCGCACCAGCATCAGCGGCGGCGGCAGCCCGCGCGTTTCGGGGCCGGGGCGCTGCGCCGTCTTGCCGAAACGCATCCGCACGCGATCGCTCATCGCGAACGCCTTGCCGCGCACGTACGCGATGCGCTCGCGCCCGCCGAGCGCCCGGAACTCCCGCATGCGGTAGGCGATCATATTGGCCTGATACCGCGTCCACGCGGTGAGCGGCAGGCAGCGCTCGTGGACATAGGTATCGAGCAGACAGAGCATCTCGATCTGCTCGCCCGCCTTCACGAGCTGCTGCGCGATCTCGAACGCAACGAGTCCGCCGAACGAATAGCCGACGAGCGCATACGGTCCGCTCGGCTGCACGCCGCGCATGCGCAGCACATAGGCGCGCGCCATGTCCTCGACGCTGCGCTGCGGCGCTTCATCGCCATCGAGGCCGCGCGCCTGCAGGCCGTAGACGGGCCGTTCGCTTTGGAGCGTGCCGGCGAGCGTGAGGCATTCCATCACCGAGCCGGTGATGCTGTGGACCATGAAGAGCGGCCGTCCGCGTCCCGCGCGCATCTGCACGAGCGACGAGCTTTCCGCGCTCATGCCCGGATCGGCGGCGATGACAGCCGCGAGCCGGGCGATGGTCGGCGCGACGATCAGCGTGGCGATCGGCAGCGTGCGGTTCGTCGTCCGCTTGATGTCGGCCAGCATGCGCGCCGCAAGCAGCGAATGCCCGCCGAGCTCGAAGAAATTGTCGTCGCGGCCGATGGGCGAGAAGCTGAAATACTGCTCCCACAGCGCGCACAGATACGCTTCGATGCTTTCCGCCGATTCCCCCGGCGCGGGCAGGTCGGACTGCGCGCGCGCGAGCAGCGGATGCTCGCGAATGCCATCGAGACAGTCCGGATTCGCAAGCGACGACACGTTGCGCGCGGGCAGGCCGTTGACGGCATCGCGTGCGGCGGCTTCGGACGGCTTGCCGTTGTGCGTGACCGGCAAGCCCGCGACCTGCACGATGACATCCGGCACGAGCGCGGCCGAGCCGTGTCGCGTGAGTTCGCGCCGGATGCGGATGGCGAGCGTCGCGTTGAGATGCGCGCCTTCGCGCAGCACGAGCAGCAGCACGATGCGCTGGCCGCCATCGCCGGCGCGCGGGCGGGTTTGCGGCACGGCCATCGCCTGACGAATCTCGTGCACGTCGCTCAGGATGCGATAGATCTCGCCCGGACTCACGTTGATGCCGCGCACGTTGAGCACGCCGTCGCTGCGCCCATGCAGACGCGCGCCGCCGTCCGGCGAGAACTCGATGACGTCGCCGTGCGTCCAGACGCCTTCGTTCTCCGCGAAATACGCCTTGTGAAAGCGCGAGCCGTCCGTATCGCCGAAGAAACCGAGCGGGCGCGACGGAAACGGGTTGGTGCAGACGAGCTCGCCCGGCATGTTCGACGGCACACCATGATCGAACGCCTGCACGTTCAGGCCGAGCGTCTTGCATTGCGCTTCGCCCGCATGCACGGGAAGGTTCGGATTCCCAAGCACGAAGCAGCCGATGATGTCCGTGCCGCCCGATATCGACTGCAGCTGCAGCGGCTTCACGTGCCGATGCACCCAGTGGAACTGCGAGTCGTAGAGCACCGCGCCGGTCGACATCATCGCGCGCAGGGCGGAGAGGTCGTAGAGCGTGCCGGGCTCGAGGCCCGCGTCCTCGTTCATCTTGAGATAGGCGGGGCTCGTGCCGAACACGGTGACATGCTCGTTCGCGACGATGCGCCATAGCGTGTCCACCGCCGCCACCGGCCCGTCGTACGTGACGATCTGCACGCCCGACGCAAGCGCCGACAATTGCCAGTTCCACATCATCCACGAGCAGCTGGTGAAGAAGAACAGCTTGTCGCCGGGGCCGAAATCGCTATGCAGCCGATGCTCCTTCACATGCTCGACGAGCGTGCCGCCCGCGCCATGCACGATGCATTTCGGCTTGCCCGTCGTGCCCGACGAAAACATGATGAAGAGCGGATGGTTGAACGGAAAGCGCCGCCACGTGAAGCGCGCCGGATCGCTATGTTCGATCAGTTCGCGCACCTCGTGCTGGCGCGTTCTCACCGTGCTCGGCAGCGGCGTTTCGTCGAGACACACAATGTCGGTGAGCGTGGGCAGCGCGGCCGCCACCGCGGCGACATGTGCGCTGAGCGCGCCGGCGGTATCGAACGAGCGCTGCATCGTGTGTGCGAACAGCATGCGCGGTGCGAGCGGCGCGAAGCGGTCGAGAATGGCCTGCACGCCGTTTTCGGGCGCGGCGGTCGAAATGGTGGCGCCGAGCGAGGCGACGGCGAGCGCTGCGGTGATCGCTTCGGCGTCGTTGCGCATGATCGCGACGACGCGATCGCCGGGCTTCAGCCCGAGTTCGCGCAGCGCCTGCGCAAGCCGCATGACGCGGTCGCGCAATTCGCCGCGCGTGTACGCGACGCGGCCGCCGTCTGCATAACAGGCGACGAGCGCCACCGCGTCGTCGGGCGCGATGCGCGGGCCGAGCAGATTCTCCGCGTAATTCAGTTCGACATTCGGAAAAAACCGGGCGGTTTCGATCTCGTCGCTGGTGCAAACGGGTTCCGCCATTCCCGACCATTCGAGCCCTTCAGCCGATTCGAGAAAGGATCGCCAGAACTGGCGGAATTCGCGGGCGGAATAATCGTGAAATGCGGGGTAATCGGCGAAGTGCTCTCCGGTGTGCTTCTCGAAGTTTTCGATAAAGCGAGTCATGCGCGAACGCGATATGCGTTCCGGCGTCGGCTCGTAGAGGGACTGTCGCAAATAGAACTGCGCACTCTCCCGAATGGCGTTTTGACGTTCCATCGTCTGAAGCACCTGTAATTTGCACGGGGTTATGGATTTGTAATGTGCTCGGCGACAGGCTCCGAGAATCTCTCATTTTTCGGTGGTGCGCGTAATCGCCGGAGGCAGGCTCACTTCCTCGGAAATCAGATTACCGCGAGCTAAAGCGCCGCAATGTGCGACTAACCACAAAACGCCGTGGGGCAACAGGCAAGAACGCCCTTGCTTTTCGGGGAGAAAATGTGCTTTGAACCCCAAAGCGCAGCAATAAGTACTCGTGCGGAAAAGCTGAACATATCAATCAGCGTTAACGAGCGTGGCGGAGATTGGAATCATTCCTTTGATTCGAATCGAAACCGGACTGCACGATCCGCTGGCCGATTAAACAACTGACAATATGATTGCTTTCAAATAGAAAGGTATTGCCGCGCCCAGTTTCGGCAGAGGGGCATTCTCGCTGCGGTTTGGCGGATTCGGGAATTCGCCGGATTATCGGCGATTCGATCCACAATGACGCATGCAGAGGAGACACACTCTATAAGTCCCTTACAACGGCCATTTGCGCGACGCGTTCTATATATACCGGTATAGAACTTCGTCACCGATGCGCCGTTTACCGACTCGGCTCGACGACGCCAGCCTAATGCGCTGGAAATGCATATCGTTTATTTGCGCGAGGTAGGCAAGGCGCTGCGGTTCGTGCCCAAGCGAGTGTTCTCCAAACATGTTCCAATGCGGCGCGCTCGAACCGGTTTCGGCGTGCGAGCAAAGGCCGCTGCGTATCCGGCCATCGCAGCGAAAGACGCTCTCATGCCGGGCGCGTGATCGCACTCGCAGCGTGCTCGTCAGCCGCATCCGCGCCCGCCGCCGATCCTGCTTGCGCGCGCCACGTCCGCAGCAACAGCGCGTTCGTCACGACGCTCACGCTCGAGAACGCCATGGCCGCGCCGGCGTACATCGGATCAAGCATGCCGAACGCCGCGAGCGGGATGCCGATCAGGTTGTAGATGAACGCCCAGAACAGGTTCTGCCGGATCTTCCGATACGTTCGCCGCGAAATGTCGATGGCGTCGGCGACCAGCGCGGGATCGCCGCGCATCAGCGTGAGGCCGGCCGCTTCGATCGCCACGTCCGCGCCGCCCGCCATCGCGATGCCGATATCGGCGGCGGCGAGCGCGGGCGCGTCGTTGATGCCGTCGCCGGCCATCGCCACGACGCCGCTGTTCGCCGCCTTCAGTTGCGCGACGACGCTGGCCTTGTCGGCGGGCAGGGTCTCGGCGTGAACCGCGTCCGGCGCGATGCCGAGCGCCCGTGCGACGGCCCGCGCGCTGCCGGCGTTGTCGCCGGTGACGAGCGCGCTTCGCACACCCATTTTCGCCAGCCGGCCGATGGCGGCGCGCGCCGTCGGCTTGACCGTGTCGCCGAAAGCGAGGAGAGCGAGCGCGCGGGGGCGGTCGAGATCCATCAGCCATGACACGGTGTTGCCCTGGCCTTCGAGCTCGCGGGCGCGCGAGGCGAGGGCGGGCGGCACGTCCGCGTGCAACTCGGCGAGCCAGCGGCTGCTGCCGATCGCGATACGGCGCGCGCCCGGCGTCGTCACGCCTGCCTCCACGCCGCGCCCGGCGACCGCCCGCGCATTGTTCGCTTCGTAGTGCGGCACGCGCGCCTTCACCGCCGACGCGACGACGGCCTTCGCCAGCGGGTGCTCGCTCATGCGCTGCACCGCCGCCGCGAGCGCGAGCGCGCCGGCGCGATCCTGTCCCGGCGCGGGTTCGAACGCGACGAGCGCGGGACGGCCGACCGTCAGCGTGCCCGTCTTGTCGAACGCGACGATGGAGATGGCGTGCGCCTGTTCCAGCGCCTGCGCATCCTTGATGAGGATGCCCTGCCTCGCCGCGACGCCCGTGCCCGCCATGATCGCGGTCGGCGTCGCGAGGCCGAGGGCGCACGGGCACGCGATCACGAGCACCGCCACCGCGTTCAGCAGCGCGGTTTCGGCGCTCGCGCCGTGCAACAGCCAGCCGCCGAGCGTCGCGGCCGCGATGCCGAGGATCGCCGGCACGAACACCGCCGATACCCCGTCGACGAGCCGCTGGATCGGCGCTTTTTCCGCCTGCGCCGATTCGACGAGGCGGATGATCCGCGCGAGCGTCGTTTCCGCGCCCACGGCGGTCGTTTCGATCGCAATCACGCCTTCGCCGTTGATCGAGCCGCCCGTCGCGCGTGCGCCCGGTTCCTTCGCGACGGGCAGGCTTTCGCCGGTGATCAGGGATTCGTCGATATGGGTGCGTCCCTCGCGCACGATGCCGTCCACCGGCACGCGTTCGCCGGGCCGCACGATGGCGATATCGCCGATCCGCACGTCCGCGAGCGGGATGTCGCGCTCGCGCGACGGATCGGCGGCATCGCGCACGCGCGCCTTGTCCGGGCGAAGCGCGTTGAGCGCGCGGATCGCATCGGTCGTCTGGCGCTTGGCGCGCGCCTCCAGCCACTTGCCGAAGCGCACGAGCGTGATGACCACCGCCGACGCCTCGAAGTACAGATGCGCGTGCGCGCCGCCGTGCGCGAGCATCTGATAGACGGACAGGCCCCACGCCGCCGACGTCCCGAGCGCGACCAGCAAATCCATGTTTCCCGCGAGCGCCCGCACCGCGCGGAACGCGCTCACGTAAAAGCGCGCGCCGAAACCGAATTGCACGACGCTCGCGAGCGCGAGCTGCAGCCACGGCGAAAGCTCGCCGCCGAACATCGGCGCGAGCAGCGGCAAGGTCAGCACCGCGCTGCCGATCACCACCGCGAGTTCGCTGTCGCGCCGGGGCGAGGCGGCGGGCGTGGCTTCCGGCGCGACGAGCGCGGCTTCGTAACCCGCTTTCGTGATCGCGGCGAGGAGTTGATCGTCGGTGACGGCGCTGGCCGCGTGCACCGTCGCGCGCTCGGTGGCGAGATTGACCGCGACGGACTCGACGCCCGGCACGCGCGCGAGCATCTTCTCGACGCGCGCGACGCAGGACGCGCACGTCATTCCGCTGACGGCGAATTCCGCAGTCCGCGCTGACTGCGATGAAGGTGATGACATATGAAAAGCTCCGAATCTGGCTGAACCTATAAGGCCAGTATCGACCTTCCAGCGATTGGAAGGTCAAGGAGCGCAGAGGGCGTCAGCCGCGCGGGGAATCGCCGAGCGTGGCCTGCATCGCGTCGGCGAGCGCGCCGGCTGCATCGCCGCCGCGCTGGCGCAGGCCGTCGATTGCGCCGATGCGGTCGGCGTCGGCCTTGTTTTGCGAGAGCTTCGCCTTGCCGACGAGCCGCGTCACTTCGATCTCGATGCCGACGATGGCCGCGAGCATCTGATCGATGAAATCGCGCGGGGCGTCGCCCATTTTCCACGGCGCAGGCTCTCCCGCCTCCATCTTGCGCGTGAGCCGGGCGACGACGCCGCGCACGTAGGCTTCGTCGTCGCGCACGGTGATGCGCCCATGCGCGTGCACGACGGCATAGTTCCACGTCGGCACCTGCCGATGCGTCTCCTGCTTGCTCGGATAGAAGTTCGGCGAGATGTAGCCTTCCTGGCCCTGAAAGATCACGAGCACGTCCTCGCGCGGCCCGACTTCGCGCCAGACCGGATTGGCCCGCGCCACGTGCGCGCGCAGGGTGCCGTGCTCGCCGGTGGCCGCATCGAACTCGAACGGGATGTGGTTGGCGTCAAGCCCGTTCGGACCGTGCGTGACGAGCGCGCCGAACGGATTCGCCGCGATGAGCGCGTGCAGAAGGTCGGTGCGGTTCTCTTCGAAATGGACGGGCAGATACATCGTGGCGACTCGATGACGGTAGGTTGAACGGAAAGGCGTGCGTGACGCCGATGTTACGCGATGCCGGCGCACGCGGCTTGCTAGGCCATCGGTGATAAGCAAAACGCGCCGAATCCTTGCCTATCCTCAGCGGATACGTTAAAACCCGAATTCCGAGATAGCGCCGGAAGCGGGCCCCGACGGGGAACGAAGGCCGCGTCGTCGACTCCCTTGCGCCACGCGTGCGCCCGTGCAGAACAAGAACCGGATTCCAATTCGAATGAACCAAAACCGACGCTGGACGTTCCCGCTGACCGCCGCTTTCTGGATGACGGCCAGCCTGACCGGCATGGCGCTGCTGTCCGGCTGCGCCGCCGACAAAGCGCCCGAAGCAAAGACGAGCGGCGGCGGCTGGGTGAAGGATCAGGTCGCGGATGCCTACACGTTCGGCTTTCCGCTCGTCGCGTCGGACATCGCGCGGGAGCGGGCGAGCGGCAGCGCCGGGCAGCCCGGCCGCGCGCCGCTCAACACGTTCCGTCATGCGACGGCGCTGCCGCCTGTCGGTGCGACCGGCTGGCCGACCGTCGATACGCTCGATTCGACCGCGTGGCTCGATGTATCGGCCGAGCCGGTCATCGTCTCGCTGCCCGCCGCGCCGCGCGGCCGCTACCTCGACGCCCGCGCTTTCGACGCGTGGACCAACGCGCTGTATTCGAGCGCCGACACGACGCCGTTCCCGAAAGCGCAAACGATAGCGTTCGTGCCGGCGGGATGGACCGGCTCGCTGCCCGCCAACGCGACGCGCGTCGAAACCCGCACGCGCTATGTGTGGCTGTCGGTGCGCGTGCGGGTGAACGGCCCGCGCGACGTCCGCGAGGCGCGCAAGCTGCAGACCGCGATGCGCATCGACACGGCGACCCCCGCAAAGGGCGCGGACGCGGAAGCCGGCGCGGCGCCCGCCGCCGTCACCGGCGCGTGGCCGGGCGGTTCCAGCGGCCAGTTGCCCGCGGTGCCGGCGCTGCCTGCCGCGCCGCCGACGGCATCGCCGGGCGCGCAGGCCGAAGCGCTGGACGCCAACGCGTTCTTCGCCCGTCTCGCCCGCTCGCTCGACGCCAACCCGCCCGCCACTGCCGATACCCCTGCGATGAGCCGTCTCGCCGCGCTCGGCGTGAAGCCCGGCGAGCCGGTGCAGTTCAGGAAAGCCGATGCCCCGCTGCTGGATTCCGGCGTCGCCGATGCCCGCGCGCGCCTCGCGACCGCGCCGACCAACGCGATCACCAGGAACGGCTGGACGTGGTTCGGCGATGGCGTCGGCGTATACGGCACCGATTACATCTTGCGCGCGTATCTCGCTCGCCAGCAGATCGCGACGACGACGAAGGAGGGCGAAGTGAAGCCGGTCGCACATCTGGATAGCGAGGGTCATCCGCTCAACGGCGCGAACCAGTACGTGCTGCATTTCGCGCCGAATCAGCTTCCGCCGGTGCGCGGCTTCTGGACGCTCACCGCGTACACGAAGGACGGCGCGCTCGCCGACGACAAGCTCCCGCGCATCGCGCTGTCGGATCGCGACCGGCTGAAGAAGAATCGCGATGGCTCGATCGATGTCGTCGTGTCGGCCGGATCGCCGGGCAAGGCGCGGGCATCGAACTGGCTGCCCGCACCCGATGGCGAATTCCAGCTGACGATGCGCCTCTATGCGCCGAAGCCGCAGGCAAGCGACGGCACGTGGGCGCCCCCCGCAATCGAGCGGCAATAGCTTTCTGCACGGCAAGCAAACACCAAAAGTTTTGACAACGTCGGCGCGGTGCATCGTCGTATACTCGTGCATCCCCCTTCCGAACGGCGATCCCGCGCGCACGCGCCGCCGCGCACCGAATGTCAAGCACCACGAAGTCAACCTTCACCACGGCCGGGCGAACCCTGCGCGACGTGGTTCGCGCGCGCCGCACGCGGCGCATCACAATCGGGCTCGTCATTGCATTGCTGGTCGTCGGCGTGCTCGGCTTCTTCGCCGCGCCGCCGGTCATTCGTCACGTCGCCGAATCGCAGTTGTCGCAACAGCTCGACCGGCCGGTCAGCATTCGCCGCATCGCGCTCAATCCGTACACGCTGCGATTCGAAGCCGATGACGTGCATATCGGCGAATCGGCGGCGAACATCGCGAAAGCGCCGGGCGGAACAGCGAGTTTCGTCGATGTTTCGCGGCTCGTCGTGCGGACTTCGTGGACTTCGCTTTTCCGGCTCGCGCCCGTCGTCGATGAACTGAAGATCGACTCGCCGCGCATCAGCATCGCGCGCTATGACGCCGACCATTTCAATTTCTCCGACCTGATTGCGAAGTTCTCGAAGCCGACGCCCGAGCCATCGGGCGGACCCGCGCGTTTCTCGGTATCGAACATTCAACTTGAGAACGGACGCATCGAATTCGACGACCGGACGACGAACGCGAAGCACGTCATCGATCGTGTCGCGCTCGGCATTCCGTTCATCGCGACCCTGCCCTCCGCGACCGATATCTTCGTGACGCCGCTCCTGCAGGCGCGCATCGACGGCTCGCCGCTCGTCGTCAAGGGCCGCACGAAGCCGTTCGCCACGTCGCGCGAATCGGAAGTCGCGCTCACGCTCGATGCGCTCGACGTGCCGCAGATGGCG
The DNA here is from genome assembly GCF_031450825.1 of Caballeronia sp. LZ019. NCBI lineage: Bacteria > Pseudomonadati > Pseudomonadota > Betaproteobacteria > Burkholderiales > Burkholderiaceae > Caballeronia > Caballeronia sp. LZ019. Next base: position 245,780 of record NZ_JARTVZ010000002.1, read on the forward strand.
TCGTATGCGCCGGCTTCCGTGCCGGTCGTGGTCAAGAGCGGGCGGCTCTCGACCGACCTCAACGTGCAATTCGCCTTCGCGGGCGACGTGCCGACGATCCGCATCGACGGAACCGCGACGCTCGCCGATGCAGCCGTCACCGACCGCGCGAACGCACCGCTCGCCGCGGCTCGCGCGGTGCATGTGAAGATCGCGGACATGCAGCCGTTGCGCGGCATCTATCGCTTCGACGCGATCACGCTTTCCGGGCCGGACGTGCATCTGCTGCGCGATGCTTCGGGCGCGTTGAATGTCGGCAAGCTCGCGTCGCCGTCGAAGCCGGAGGACCGCAAGCCCGCGGAAGGCAAGGACAAGACGCCGCCGCTCGACTTGTCGGTCGGGCATCTGGCGATCGACGGCGGCAAGCTCACGTTCGACGACCGTCTGCTGAAGCAGCCGGTGCAAGGCGCGCTGACCGATGTCGCGATCACGCTCGACGGCTTTTCGACGCTCGCGAAAACGCCCGCGCGCTACACGCTCAAGACCGCGTTCGACAAGGGCGGCGCGCTCGACGCATCCGGCAACGTGACGCTCGCCGCCAAAACCGCCGACGCGACGCTCACGCTCGACGCGCTCGCGCTCCCGCCGCTGCAGCCGTACATCGCGAATGCGGTGGCGGCGCGCGTCGCGTCGGGCACGCTCGGCGCGAAACTGCCGCTATCGGTCGACTGGTCGAAGCCGGACGCCGCCGTGCAGGTCGGCGCCGGCGAGCTGAAGCTCGATTCGCTCACGCTCCTGCCAGCGCATGCAGCGGGCGCTGCGCCGATCAAGCTGGCGTCGGCGAACGCGAAGATCGGCAAGGTCGATGTCGCCGCGCGCACCGCCTCGCTCGACAGCGTGCAGCTGCGCGGCCTTTCGCTCGATGCGACTCGCCGCAAGGACGGCAGCATTAATCTCGCCGCGCTCGCCGGTCCGCACGAAGCCGCGCCCGAACAGACCGCGACGCGCAAGATTCAGAAGGCGCAGGCGGCCGGTCCGGCATGGCGCTATCAGATCGGCGAGATATCGCTGGCGGAGGCATCGGCGAACTTCACCGACGAAACGCCTGCGCGGCCGGTGAAGCTGCATCTCGCACCGGTATCGGTCAGTGTGAAGCAGTTCAGCGACGATCTGACGAAACCGCTTGCCGTCGACGGCAAGCTCACGCTGAACGGCAAGGGCGCGCTCGGCGTGACGGGCAACGTGACGGTGAGTCCGCTGAAACTCGCGTTGCACGTGAAGGGCGATCAGGTTGACGCCTCCGCGTTCGAACCGTACTTCGGCGACCGGCTGAACGTGGCGGTGACGAGCGCGTATCTGAACGCGAACGGCGACGTGGCGATGTCGGGCAGCGGCAAGACGCTCGCGGCATCGTATAAGGGCGACGTCTCGCTCACGGACGTACGGATGCTCGACAAGTCCACGTCGGACCGCTTCGCCGGCTGGAAACTGCTCGGCCTCACCAGCGTGAAGGCGACGTACGGCGAGCGCGGCACGGACGTCGAGGCGGCGCGTATCATGTTCGCGAGTTTCTACGGCCGCGTGCTGCTGGATGCGCAGGGCAAGCTGAATCTGAAGAACGTCGTCGTCAGCGACAGCGGTCAGGCGCAGTCGGTGACGCAGCCGTCGGCGTCCGCGCCGGTCGCGGCGAGCGCGCCGCCGGACACCGCGAAGTCGGGGCCGCCGGTCAACATGCGCTTCGGGCAGCTCGTGCTGCAGAACGGCCGCGTGACTTATACCGACGACTTCATCAAGCCGAATTACACGGCGAATCTCGTCGCGATCAACGGGACCATCGGCGCGTTCGGCACGCATTCGACGACGCCCGCGCCCGTCGACGTCACCGCGAAGCTCGCGGCGAACGGGCCGGTGTCGATCAAGGGGCAGGTCAATCCGCTGATCGAGAAACCCGCGCTCGATCTGACCGCGAGCGCGCACGATGTCGAACTGACGAACCTGACGCCTTACTCGGCCAAATACGCGGGTTATCCGATCACGAAGGGCAAGCTCAACGTCGATCTGCACTACATGCTCGCCGACGACAAGCTCACCGCGAACAATCACCTGTTCATCGACCAGCTCACGTTCGGCGACCACATCGACAATCCGAGCGCGACGAAGCTGCCGGTGCGGCTCGCGGTATCGCTATTGAAGAATTCGCGCGGCGAGATCGACGTGAACATTCCGATTTCCGGATCGCTCTCGAACCCGGAGTTCTCGATCGGCGGACTCGTGTGGCAGGCCATCGTGAACCTCGTGCAGAAAGCGGTGACCGCGCCGTTCTCGCTGCTCGCGCACGCGATCGGCGGCAGCGGCGAGGAGCTGAATTACGTCGAGTTCGATGCAGGCTCGGCCACGCTCGGCGATGCCGCGCAGAAGAAGCTGGACACGATTGCGAAGGCGCTGGCCGACAAGCCGTCGATCAGGCTGGATGTGACGGGCCGCGTCGATCCGAAGGTGGACGAGCCGGGCTTGCGCAGTGCGTGGGTCGATGCGCAGGTGAAGCGCGCGAAGGTGCGCGAGCTGTCGGATCGCGGCGAGTCGGTCGACTGGTCGGCGGTGAAGGTGTCAGGCGACGACTACGACAAGTATCTGGCGAAGGTCTACAAGGCAGCGGACTTCAAGAAGCCGCGCAACATGATCGGCCTGACGAAGAGTTTGCCCGATGCCGACATGAAGGCTGCGCTGATGCAGAACGCTCCGGTCGATGAGACGGCGCTGCGCGATCTTGCACAGCGGCGCGCGCAGGCGGTGAAGGAGTATTTCGACGGGAAAATCGACAGCAGCCGAATATACGTCGTCGCGCCGAAGCTGAATGCGGACGGCATCGACGACAAGGGCGCGGGGAGCCGCGTGGAGCTGGGGTTGAAGTGAAGCGAACTGGCCATTCGGACGACTCGATGAAGAGGGAACTGCAGAGCATGATCGATACCGGAAGTCCTGAGGAAAACGGGAGTGAGCCGATGGGAACGCCTTATGACAAAGACGTGGTGGCGTGGGCCGAAGAACAGGTCGCGCTGCTGCGGGCAGGAAGGCTCTCGGCCATCGATATCGAGCATATTGCAGAGGAAATCGAGGACGTGGGTAAGAGCCAATTACGCGAGCTGGGGAGCAGGGTGTCGGTGCTTCTCGCGCATCTGCTCAAGTGGCGACATCAACCTGAGCGGCGGGGCAAGAGCTGGATGAATACCATCCGCACGCAAAGGACCGAAGCGCTTTATCTTCTGAGCGAAGCGCCGAGCCTGCGACGCCGGTTCGAGGAAGCGAGGTGGCTCGACCTTGTATGGATGAAGGCCCGGAATCTGGCGGAAACCGAGACGGGCATCGACTTCGATTCGTTCCCGGAAACATGCCCGTGGCCGATGACATCCGTGCTTGAAGAGGGATTTCTGCCGGAATGACCGCGAACGCGCGAGCGGCCCGGCTCGCGCTTTTGTCACGGGCGCGGTTCAATGCGCCGCGCCGTCTTCATCGCGGTTTGCCACTTCGTGGTAAGGATCAGGTGAATTCGGAATCGCGAAATCCGATCAAGCCCGTTTTGCGAAATTCGCGCAAAGCGAGCCGGCCAGCGCAAGCACTGATTCCTTCTGACTTAGCCAACAATTTTGACTGTTGTATCGCTCTGCACAGGGACAATTGCAGTCTTTCCGCGCTCCCCACATATATGCGCGGTACGACGAAGGAATAGCAATGGCCGAAACTTCCAGACAACGCACTGGCGAACTGTTGAAGAAACTGTTCGAAATCTTGAAGTTGCATCCCGAGGGGATGCCTGCCGGCAAGGCGCTCGAAGCGCTCGCCAACACTGTGACGCTCACGCCGTATGAATCCGGTCACTATGAAAGCGGTGTGAGGCGCTTCGAGAAGATAGTGCGGTTTGCCACTGTGGCCTGCGTGAAAGGGGGCTGGCTCGTAAAGCACAAGGGAATATGGGCAGTGACGGACGTCGGAATATCGGCCGATGCAAAGTTCAAGGATCCTGCTGAATTCTGCCGCGAAACCGGTCGGCTGTATGCACAGTGGCGGGCGTCACAGTCTCGCGATCCCGTCGGACTAGTCAACGTCTCAGCGAAGTTAAGCGAGCAGGTCGCGCTGTCATTCGATGCTGACGCGGAAGCGGCCAGCGTCACATATGACAGGCCGAGGAGCAAGCGTGGGGCGAGATCGAACAGCATCTCCACAAGATGCCACCGTACGATTTTCAGGATCTCGTCGCGGATCTGTTGCGGGCGATGGGTTACCACATCGGCTGGGTATCGCCGCCAGGCAAGGACGGCGGAGTCGATATAATCGCGAATATGGATCCGCTGGGCACGCGAGCACCGCGCATCAAGGTGCAGGTGAAGCGGATAGGGCATCGGTCGACAAGGACGGGCTCAAGTCCTTCATCGCTATCATCAACGATGACGACGTCGGACTCTTCGTTTCTCTAGGCGGATTCACCCGCGATGCGGAATCGTTCGCGCGGGACCAGGAGCGCCGCAAGATCACACTGATCGATGCAGAGCGCCTCATTGAACTGTGGATCGAGTTCTATGGGAAGCTCGACGACAATGCACGGGCGCGCATGCCGCTGACGCCCATATATTTCTTGACGCCGCAGAGCTAAAAACGCGCGGGCGCAACGGCTCTATGACTGATACTCCAAGGCATCAATGCGCCCCCGCCGCCGCTCCACCCCCGCCGCCTTTCGCCACCTTCGTGATCCAGATCAGCGGAATGATCAGAATGAAAATTACCGCCGAGATCAGAAAGATATCGTTGAGCCCCATCATCGCGGCCTGCGAGTTCACCGTGAAGTTGAACATGCCGCGCGCCTGTGCTTCGCTGATGCCGAGCGTCGATTGCGACATCGCGAGCGACTGGGAAAACGCCGGGTTATAGATATTCGCCACATCGGTCAGCCGCTCGTGATGCAGCGCGATGCGGTTGTCCCACGCGTTGCCCGCGAGCGACGTGCCCACTGCGCCACAGAACACGCGCGCGAAGTTGGACAATCCCGCCGCCCCCGGAATCTTCGATGGCGGCAAGCCCGACAAGACGATCGCCGTGAGCGGCACGAAGAACATCGCCATCGGAATGCCCTGCAGCAGCGTCGGCAGCACGAGATGGAAGGTGTCGATCTCGATCACGTACCTGGACCGCAGCCAGAACACGAATGCAAAGCCGATGAACGCCATCGTCGCGATCACGCGGGCGTCGCTGCGCGGCAGCACCTTGCCCATCACCGGCGCAAGGATCACGGCGAACACGCCGAGCGGCGCGGTGACGAGGCCGGCGTCGACGGAACGGTAGTTCAGATACTGCTGCATCCATTGCGGCAGGAGCACGAGGTTGCCGAAGAAGACGCCATACGCGACAGATATCGCCACCGTGCCACCGAAGAAGTTGCGCCCCGCGAAAAGGCGCAGGTTGACGACCGGGTTCGCCTCCGTCAGCTCCCATACGACGAAGAACGCGAACGAGATGGCCGCGACGATCGCCAGCACGACGATCACCGGCGACGAGAACCAGTCCAGGTCGCGTCCCTTGTCGAGCATGATCTGCAGCGACGCAACCCATGTGACGAGCAGCGCGAGGCCGATCACGTCGATGGGCGCCTTGCGCGTCGGCGATTCGCGCTTGCTGTAGATCGCCCACGTCACGCCCGCCGCGAAAAGGCCGACCGGAATGTTGATGTAGAAGATCCACGACCACGAATAGCTGTCGGTGATCCAGCCGCCGAGCGCCGGGCCGGCGATGGGGCCGACGGTCGCGGTCATCGCCCATAGCGCGAGGGCCATCGACGACTTCTCTTTCGGATACGAGCCGAGCAGGATCGCCTGCGAAAGCGGGATCAGCGGCCCGGCGACCGCGCCCTGCAGCACGCGCGCAACAAGCAGCACCGGCAGGTTCGGCGCGAGGCCGCACAGCCACGACGACAGCACGAACATCAGAATGGCGCCGACGAAGAGCCGGATCTGCCCGAGCCGTTGCGTGAGCCAGCCGGTAAGCGGAATCGACACCGCATTCGATGCCGCAAACACCGTGATGACCCAGGTGCCTTCGTTGACGGACACGCCGAGATTGCCGGAGATCGTCGGAATCGCGACGTTCGCAATCGACGAATCGAGTACGTTCATGAACGTCGCGAGCGCCACGGCAAAGGTGGCGAGCACGAGTCGAGCGCCCTGAAGCGGCGGCGGCGTCGGCTGCCCGGCGTTGGTTGGCGGCGGCGTGCTCATGCGGTTCCCGGTGAATCGCCGCGCGGGTCATGCGACGGCGGTTGGTCGATCCGCAAGTGTGCCTGTTGTCAGTGAATGCTGCTGGACAGACGGACGATAGGCGTCCTGACGCAGCATCAGCGCGCGTATCGACGCGTCGACACGCTGCGAGACCGGGCCATCCGCTGGAAAGCTCGCGGTTCGCACCTTCCTGCAGCTCTGAACCGACGCGTGCGCGACACGCACGCCGCGCACGCCCCGCCTTACTTCGCCGAAATGTCGATGTTCCCCAGATACTTCTTCGCGTACTTGTCGATGGTCCCGTCCGCCTTGACCTTCTCGATCGCGGCGTTCAGCTTCGTCTTGAGCGCATCGTCGCCCTTGCGGATGCCGTAAGCGATGCCGCTGCCGAGAATCTTGTCATCGCGCACCGGCGCGCCGACGAACGCATAGCCCGCGCCGTCAGGCTTCGACAGAAAGCCGCTTTGACCGGCGGGCGCGAGCACGAGGGTCGCATCGAGGCGGCCTGACTTCAGGTCCGTGTAAACCTGATTCTGATCCTGATATGGCACGACCTTCACGCCCTCGTTCTCCCAATGCGCCTTCGCGAACGTCTCCTGAATCGAGCCCTGCAGCACGCCCACGCTCTTGCCCTTCAGCGACGCCGGCGTCGGCTCGATACCGCTACCCGTCTTCGCGATGAGCTGCGTCGGCACGCGATACACGACCGTCGTGAAATCGATCGCCTGGCGGCGTTGCTCGGTCGCGTTCATCGCGGAGTTGATCGCGTCGAACTTGCGGCCCTGCAGCGCGGGAATGAGGCCGTCGAACGAGGTCTCGACCCACTTGCACTGCATCTTCGCGGCGGCGCAGACCGCATTGCCCACGTCGATGTCCAGCCCTTCCAGCTCGCCCGTCGCGGACTTCGATTCGAACGGCGGATATTGCGCTTCGAGGCCGAAGCGCAGCGTATCGGCGGCGAGCGCGGCGCCGCTTGCGAACGAGCACGCGATCAACAGCGCGGCCGCAATGTGATTCTTCTTCATCGTGATGGTCTCCGGAAAACGAAAGGCTAAATCGAGCAAAGGCGGCGCGCGCCTTCGGTGAGCGTGTCGTCGTCCTTCGCGAACGAAAGACGGATCAGGCGATTGTCGGTGCCATCGGTATAAAACGCGGACAGCGGAATGGTCGCGACGCGCGCCTCGCGGATCAGCCGAAGCACGAAGTCGCTGTCGCGCTCGTCCGAAATGGCGCTGTAGCGCGCGAGCATGAAAAAGCTGCCCGCGCTCGGCAATAGCTCGAAGCGCGAGCCTTCGAGCGCCTTCGCGAGCACGTCGCGCTTGTGCTGGTAGAACGGCCCGAGATGCAGATAGCTGGATTCGTCCGCGAGCGCCTCGGCGAAGGCCATCTGCATCGGGGTATCGGCGGAAAAGGTCATGAACTGGTGGACCTTGCGGATTTCGGCGGTGAGCGCCGCCGGCGCGAGGCAATAACCGACGCGCCAGCCCGTCACGTGATACGACTTGCCGAACGACGACACGATCACGCTGCGCGCGGCCAGTTCGGGATAACGCGCCATCCCGTGATGCAGCGCGCCATCGAAGACGACATGTTCGTACACTTCGTCCGACAGCACGACGATCTTCGTGCCGCGCGTGAGCGCCGTGAGCCGCTCGATATCGGCGGGCGTGAATGCGCTGCCCGTCGGGTTGTGCGGCGTGTTGACGAGAATCATGCGCGTCTTCCGCGTGATCGCGGCGGCGACTTCGTCCCAGTCGATGCTGAAATCTTCCGGCGACAGCTTGATCGCAACCGGCTTCGCGCCCTGAAGCTGCACGATGGGCGCATAGCTGTCGAACGACGGCTCGAAGTAGATCACCTCGTCGCCGGGATGCACGAGCGCGCTGATCGTCGCGTACAACCCTTCGCTCGCGCTCGCGACGACCGTCACTTCCGTGCCCGGATCGTATTGCGCGCCGTAGAGCTTAAGCGTCTTCACGGCGATCGCCTCGCGCAGCGCGAGCGTGCCGGCCATCGGCGAGTACTGGTTATGTCCTGCCCGCATGGCTCGCGTAACCGCGTCGACGAGCTTCGGATCGCACGCGAAGTTCGGCGCGCCTTGCGACAGGTTCAGCGCATCGTGTTCATCGGCAAGCTGGCCGATGACGGTAAAAATGGTCGTGCCGACATTCGGCAGTTTGGACTCGGGGATGCAGGCGCTTTGCACGGCAGAAGACTCCACTTTGGCATTGCGGCGATTCAACCGCGGCAATAAAGCGCCGACAATCGAAAGTTTGTCATACTAGCCATGCTTGCTGCTCATGGCTACTCGACAAAAACCCGATGAAACCGCTGCCTTCGCTGGACGTGCTGAAGACCTTCCTCGTGGTCGCCCAGAAGCTGAACTTCACGCGCGCCGCAGACCTGCTCAACGTCACGCAGGGCGCGGTGAGCCGGCAAATCGCCGGACTCGAAGCGCATCTCGGCTATGCGCTCTTCGTGCGGCAGGCGCGCGGGCTCGCGCTCACGCATCAGGGAACGCTGCTGGTCGCGCCGCTGCAGCAGGCGTTCGCGCAAATCGGCGATGCGCTCGCCAAAAGCGGCAGCCAGTCCGGCACGCTGCGCGTCAAATGCCCGACCTGCGCGATGCGCTGGGTGCTGCCGCGCGTCATCCGCCTGCAGAACGAGCGGCCGGAACTGGTGGTGGAAGTGACGGCGTCGGTGTCGCATGGCGTCGAGTTCGACGCCGAGCATTTCGATGCCGCCATCGTCTTCGGCGTGCCGGCCGTGGTGTCGTCGATGAAAGGCGTGACCGTGCATCCTCTTTTCGACGAAGTGCTGACGCCCGTATGCGCGCCCGAACTGTGGAAGCCGCGCAGGCACACGACGCCCACGCCAGGCGACCTCGCCGGCAAGACGCTGCTTCATCCGACGCGCGATCGCCGCGACTGGCTGCTGTGGCTCGGCGCATACGGCTACGCGGGCTTGCCATCGGCGAAAGCGCAGCATTTCGATACGCTCGATCTTGCGATGTCATCGGCGATGCAGGGTCTCGGTGTGACCATCGGCGACGTATCGCTGATCGAAGAAGACCTGCGCGCAAGACGCGTGATCGCGCCGTTTTCACTGCGCGTGCCGAGCGGCGCGGGCTATTACCTGGTCTATCCGGAGCGGCCCGCGCCGTCGTCCGCGCTGCGGCAGTTCGCGCAGTGGCTCGACGGCGAGGCCGCGGCCACGCGGAACGCGCTGCACGCTACATCCCGTGTTTCGTGACGATCGTTTCCCACTGTCCGTTCTTTACCTGATAGAGCGTCGAGGACGCATTCTTCAGCGCGCCCTTTTCGTCGAACGCGATCGGGCCGGTGATGCCCTCGAACGATATGCTCTTCAGCACCGGGCGATACACCTTCGGATCGGCGGAGTTCGCCTTCTGCATCGCGTTGATGGCGGCCCATGCGGCGTCGTAGCCGAACGGCGCATACGAGAGGATCGCGACGCCGAAGCGCTTCTGGAATTTGTCGCCGAACGCCTTGCCTTGCGGAAGTTTGTCGAGCGGACTGCCGTATTCCCACGCCTGCGCGCCTTCGGCGGCATCGCCGGCGAGCTTGAGGAAATCGGCGTCCATCACGCCGCCGCCGCCGACGAACTGCGCGTTCACGCCGAGCTGCTTCATCCGCTTGACGACCGCCGCCGCTTGCCGGTCCAGTCCGCCGAAGAAGATCAGGTCCGCGTTCACGGCCTTCAGGCGCGTGAGCTGCGCGCTGAAGTTAACGGTCTGGTTGTCGCTGAATTCACGCGCGACGATATTGCCTCCGTTCGCCTTCACTGCCTTCTCGAACTCGTCGGCTTCGCCCTGACCGAAGGCCGTGCGATCGTCAATGATCGCGATGCGCTTCGCCTTCGTCGTCGTCACCGCGTACACGCCGGCGTTGCCCGCGTTCTGCGCATCGCTCGAGATCACCGTGAAGATGTTCTCGAGGCCGCGCGTCGTGATGGTCGGGTTGGTCGCGGCGGGATCGATCATCGGGATGCCGGCGTTGTTGTAGATCGGCGAGGCGGGCAGCGTCGTGCCCGAATTGAAGTGGCCGACGACGACCGCGACGCCGTCATCGACGAGTTTTTGCGCCGCCTGCACGCCGACGCGCGGATCGGCCTGATCGTCTTGCGCCGCGATCTCGAACTTCGCCGTCTTGCCGCCGATGGTGATTTTTTTGGCGTTGGCTTCGTCGAGCGCGAGTTGCACGCCGTTCTGGAGGTCCTTTCCGTAGCCTGCATTCGCGCCGGTGAGAGGGGCGGCGAAACCGACCTTCACCGTGACGTCCTCGGCTGCAGCCATCATCGGCGCGGCGGCGAACGCGGCGGCGCACGCCGCGATCCATGCAGACTGTTTGAAGCTCGTGCGGATACGCATGGTTTCCTCTCCTGTTGTGGTTTGGCAGTCCGGTCAGACGTGGCCGTTGCATCGCGCATGACCACTGCATGGAACACGATCAATTACCCGCCGGCAAGACGGAGTTGCCCTCGCGCGAGAGCGGCGGACATGGGCAATGTAGGAAGCCAAATTCGCCGCGTCTTGTCGTTTCATCGCGAACGGAATGCGGATTTCGGCACAGGCCCGGCCGCGCGCTTTCGCAGATGCGGCGCGGCGGCGCGGGTTTTTGCGCTTCGTCTCGCGCGACGATTTGTGCCGCGCCTATCGTCGCGATAAAAACGCCGTGCTTGACGAAGTGCATATGCACAGATAGGCTGCATCCATGACAACGAATTCTTCTCCTCTCGATTGCAATTGCTTCGCCATTCGTCAGGCCGCGCGCTATGTATCGCAGCTTTACCAGCGGCATATGAGCGTCGTGGGCATCACGCCGGCGCAGTTCACGCTCATTGCCGCGATTTCCCGCAAGCCAGGCGTGCAGATGGCCGAGCTGTCGGAATCGATGGTGATGGATCGGACCACGCTCGTGCGCGCGCTCAAGCCGCTGCAGCGCGATGGCATCGTCGAGATGGAGCAGCAAGCGCCGAGTTCGCGCGCGGTCGGATTGAAGCTGACGGCGGCGGGCAAGGTCATGCTCGCGCAGGGCTACGAGCAATGGCGCGCGGCGCAGACGGAATTCGAAGCGAAGTTCGGCGAGAAGCGCGCGAAGGCTTTGCGCAAGACGCTCTTCGAACTGACCGAGATGGAATGATCGATTGAACCGTGGCTCGCAGCGATGCGGGCTTTTATATACCGTTTTCAGTGCATATGCACTTCAAGTGGAGGTCGTCATGCAGATCAAAGGAAAGGTCGTTCTCGTCACCGGCGCGAATCGCGGTCTCGGCAAGCAGTTCGTGAAGTCGCTCCTCGATGCGGGTGCAGCGAAAGTCTATGCGGCGGCGCGCAATCCGGGCAGCGTCGATATCGAAGGCGCGAAGGCCATCAAGCTCGATGTGACGAATTCCGCGGAGATCGCGCAGGCCGCAGCGACGTACACCGACGTGCAGATCGTCATCAACAACGCAGGTGCGCTCACGCGCGGCCCGCTGCTCGATCCGGCATCGACACAGGGCGTGCGCGATCTCATCGAAGTGAACGCGATCGGACCGCTCAACGTCACGCAGGCGTTCGCGCCCGTTCTCGGGAAGAACGGCGGCGGCGCGGTCGTCAACGTGCTGTCCGTGCTGAGCTGGGTCGTATTGCCCGATGGCGGCGCGTACAGCGTGTCGAAGTCGGCGGCGTGGGCGGTGACCAACGCGCTGCGCGACGAACTGCGCGCACAGGGCACGCTCGTGGTCGGCGTGCATCCCGGTTATATCGACACGGACATGGTCGCGGAAGTCGCGGCGCCGAAGACATCGCCGGCAAGCGTGGTCGAGCAAGTGCTGGCGGCGGTCGAGCGCGGCGAAGAAGAGGTGCTCGTCGACGACACCGGCCGCGCCGTCAAGCAATCGCTTTCGACGCAAGCGCCGGTCTATATCACCGGCATCCCGCGCTGATCCGGCGTTACCGCTTCGCCGCCTTCTGCATCTCGTCGAAGCCAGCGGACGCTTCCTGCACATCGGGCGGGAAGTCGTCGAACTCCATGACCTGCCGCACTTCGATCGTCTCGTTCGGCGAGCCGGGGCAACGCTTCGCCCATTCGATCGCTTCCTCGCGCGAACTGACCTGAATCATCCAGTAACCGCCGAGCACTTCCTTAGCTTCGGCAAACGGGCCGTCGACGACGCGCGGCTTGCCTTCTTCGAAGCTGACGCGCGCGCCCATCGACGGCGGATGCAGCCCGTCGAGCGCGAGCAGCACGCCGGCCTTCTGCAGCGCTTCGTTGTATTTCATCATCGCGGCGACGGCTTCGGCGCCCGGCATCGTGCCGGGTTCCGCGCTCTCGTAACCGCGCGGGATCATCAGCATCATGAATCGCATGGACGTGCTCCTCGTGGTGGTTCGTCGGGTCATGACGTCACGACGACCGAACCCACGCCGAATCGACATTAAGCGTTTATCCCTATCCGATTCCGGTTGCCATGCGGGCACGTCGGATCAAATAATGTAATCCATTACATCCCGTCCGCCGTCGTGGCGCGCAGCATGTCGGAAACCGTTCGTCCCCGTGAGGAAGTATCGATTGCCGATGTCGCGGCACGCGCAGGCGTGTCCGTCGCGACGGTATCGCGCGTGCTCAACGGCCACACGAACGTGCGCGAGATCACACGCGACAAGGTGCGCGCGGCGGTCGCGGCGAGCGGCTATCGCATCAACGAGCTGGCTCGCAATCTTCGCACGGCCGAGAGCCGCCTCCTCCTCACGATGGTGCCCGACTTCGGCAACCCGTTCTACGCGGCGATCGTGCGCGGCATCGACAGCGTAGCGCGTCAAAATGGTTATTTCATGCTGCTGTGCGATACCGGCGCAGACCCCTTACGCGAACGCAGCTATTTCGACCTGTTGCGGGGACGGCGCGCCGATGGCGCCATCTGTCTCGATCCCGCCGCCGTGCAGAACGCGCTGGCCGACGAGGCATCGACGCTGCCGTGGGTTGCGTGCTGCGAGTTCGATCCCGACGCGGGCGTGCCGTATGTCGGCATCGACAATCATCTTGCAGCGGGCGACGTCGTGCGATATCTGATCGGCAAGGGTCACGAGCGCATTGCGCTGGTCGGTTCGGGCCAGGGCTATCTGTACGGACGGCAGCGGCTCGCAGGCTATCGCGATGCGCTCGAAGCCGCGGGCATCGCGCCGAATCCGGCATGGCGCATCGACCTCGACAGCCTCGACTACGACGCGGGCGAACGTGCCGCCGTGCAGCTCGCATCGCTTGGTCGCGACAGGCCGACGGCGATCTTCGCGGTCTCGGACACGCTCGCGATCGGCGTGATGAACGGCTTGCGCGGCGTGGGCCTGCGCGTGCCGGACGATATCGCCGTCGTCGGCTTCGACGATATCGCCGTGGCGGCGCACGTCGATCCGCCGCTGACGACCGTCGCGCAGCCGATGCAGGCGCTCGGCGAAGCCGCCGCCGATCTGCTGCTCCGGCGCCTGCGCGATCCACGCGCGGATGTGCCGGGCGTGCTGCTGCCGCATCGGCTGATCCAACGAAGGAGCGCCTGACAATGAGCCTTGCCGTGCGCTTTGAGGGAATCGAGAAGCAGTTCGGGCCGGTGCGCGTGCTGCATGGCGTGAGCTTCGATCTCGCGCCCGGACGCATCTATGGCCTGCTCGGCGAGAACGGCGCGGGCAAGTCCACGCTGATGAAGATTCTCGCGGGCTACGAGCGGCCGAGCGCAGGCATCGTGTCGATCGATGGCGCGCGCGCGGACTTCACGAGTTCGCGCGATGCCGAACGCGCGGGCATCGTGCTGATTCACCAGGAGCTGAATCTCGCGGATCATCTGAGCATCACGCAGAACATGTATCTCGGGCACGAGCTGCGCAAAGGCTATTTTCTCGATGAACCGTCGATGCGCGACGAGGCCCGCGCCGCGCTCGCCGAAGTCGGCCTGCACAAGAATCCCGATACCAGGGTGCGCGAACTGATCGTCGCGGAGAAGCAGCTCGTGGAGATCGCGAAGGCCATGCTGCGCGATGCGCGCCTGCTCATCATGGACGAGCCGACGGCGACGCTCACGCCCTCCGAAACGCAGCGCCTCTTCGCGCTGATGGCGCGCCTGAAGGACGCCGGCGCGACCATCGTCTATATCTCGCACAAGCTGGATGAAGTCGAGCGCGTGACGGATGAAGTCATCGTGATGCGCGATGGCCGTTTCGTCGCGCGCGCGCCCACGTCCGACCTGACGCGGCAGCAGATGGCGAATCTGATGGTCGGCCGTGAAGTCTCCGACATGTTTCCGCCGAAGCCCGCCCTTGCCGCCGATGCGCGCGTCGCGTTCGAAGTGGAAGCGGCATCGGTGCCGGGCTGGGCCGATGGCGTGAGCTTCTCGGTGCGCGAAGGTGAAGTGTTCGGCTTTGCGGGACTCGTCGGCGCGGGACGCACCGAATTGTTCGAAGCGCTCGTGGGCCTGCGGACCTTGAGCACGGGACGCGTGTCGATCGCGGGCGAGGCGGCCACGCTGAAAAGCCCGCGCGACGCGATGCGTCACGGCATCACGTATCTGAGCGAAGACCGCAAGGGACGCGGCCTGCACGTTGACATGGCGTTGAAGGACAACCTCACGATGATGACGCTCGAACGCTACGCGCATCCGCTCATCGACAAACGCGCGGAGCGCAATGCGCTCGGCGTCGCGCTGAAGGACTTCGGCATTCGCACGGGCAATGCGGGAAACCGCGCGCGCATGTTGTCCGGCGGGAACCAGCAAAAGCTCGCGCTCGCCAAGTTCCTGCATCCCGATCCACGCGTGATCGTGCTCGATGAACCCACGCGCGGCGTGGATGTCGGCGCGAAACGCGACATCTACTTTCTGATTCATCGCCTCGCCGCCGAAGGGCGCGCGGTAATCGTCATTTCTTCCGAGCTGATCGAACTGATCGGGCTATGCCATCGCGTCGCGGTGATGCGCGCGGGCGAACTCGTCGCGACACTCGGCATGGACCTTCTGACCGAAGAGAGGTTGATCGCGCATGCGACCGGCACACACTGAAGACACCGAACGCGAAAGCCGTTTCGCCGCCATTTCGCGCATCCTGTTCGGCATCGGGCCGCTGCTCGGGCTGATTGCGCTATGTATCGGCGGCACGCTGCTCAACAGCGACTTCGCCACGGTCGATAACGCGATGAACGTGCTCACGCGCACGTCGTTCATCGGCATCATCGCGGTGGGCATGACCTTCGTGATCATCTCGGGCGGCATCGATCTGTCGGTGGGATCGATGGCCGCGCTGATCGCGGGCAGCATGATCTACATGATGAACGGGTTGATGCAGGGAGCAAGCGGCCATGCGGTGCCGCCGCTTCTGATCGTCGCGCTCGGCATCGTGCTCGCGCTCGTGCTCGGCGCGCTGTTCGGTCTTGCGCATGGCCTGCTCGTGACGAAAGGGCGCATCGAACCGTTCATCGTGACGCTCGGCACGCTCGGCGTTTTTCGCGCGCTGCTGACGTGGCTCGCGGACGGCGGCGCGCTGACGCTCGACAATTCCCTCGTCGATCTCTACGGCCCGGTGTATTACGCGAGCCTCTTCGGCGTGCCGGTGCCGATCTGGGTCTTCGCGATCGTCGCGGGAGGCGGTGCGCTCGTGCTGAACCGCACGGTGTTCGGGCGGCACGTGCAGGCCATCGGGTCGAACGAGCAGGTCGCGCGTTATGCGGCGATACGCGTCGATCACGTGAAAATCGCGACCTATGTGCTGCTCGGGTTGTGCGTCGCGGTGGCGACCGTGCTCTATGTCCCGCGCCTCGGTTCTGCGACGCCAACGACCGGCCTCTTGTGGGAGCTCGAAGCGATCGCGGCCGTCGTGGTCGGCGGCACGGCGCTCAAGGGCGGCGAAGGGCGCGTGATCGGCACGGTCATCGGTGCGATCCTGCTATCGGTCATCAACAACATCCTCAATCTCACGAGCATCATCAGCGTGTATCTGAACGCGGCGGTGCAGGGCGCCGTGATCATCTTCGTAGCCTTCTTGCAGCGTGGCCGTCGTTAATAATCGAACAGGAGACATCGTCATGAAGAAACTCTTCCGCGCGCTCACCGCGCTGACGCTCACGGCGAGCGCGTTCGCCGTTGCGCCATCCGCTCGCGCCGCCGACAAGGTCGTGGTGGGCGTCGCCATCCCGACCGCCACGCACGGCTTCACGGGCGGCATCGTCTGGTGGGCGAACGAGGCGAAAAAGGAGCTGGAAAAGGCGCATCCGGACCTGAAGATCATCGTCAAGACGGCGGGCGGCGCGCCCGAGCAGGCGAATCAGCTGCAGGATCTCGTGACCGTCAACAAGATCAATGCGCTCGTCATCTTCCCGTTCGAATCGGCTTCGCTCACGCAGCCGGTGGCGCAAGTGAAGAAGAAGGGCGTGTACGTGACGGTCGTCGATCGCGGCCTGACGGATACCAATGCTCAGGATGCCTACGTTGCTGGCGACAACACCGCGTTCGGCAAGCTGCCCGCCGAGTATCTCGCGAAAACGCTCAACGGCCGTGGCGATATCGTCGCGCTGCGCGGCATTCCGACGACGCTCGACAACGAACGCTGGACTGCCTTCGAAGGCGTGATCAAGCAGCATCCGGACATCAGGATACTGGACGCGAAGTATGCGAACTGGAATCGCGATGACGCGTTCAAGGTGATGCAGGACTATCTCACGCGCTTCAAGCATATCGACGCCGTATGGGCCGCCGACGACGACATGATGATCGGCGTGCTGAAGGCGATCGATCAGGCGAAGCGCACCGACATCAAGGAAGTGTTCGGCGGTGCGGGATCGAAGGAAGCGGTGAAACGCATCATGGATGGCGACAAGCGCGTGCAGGCCGATGTCTCCTACTCGCCGAAGTTCATCTACGACGCGATCAAGCTGACCGCCGAAGCGCGTCTCAAGGGCGACAAGCTGCCGCCGACGACCATCATTCCTTCGGTGCTCATCACGAAGGACAACGCGAAGCAGTTCTACTATCCGAACTCGCCGTTCTGAACGCCAGGCCGGTCACGCGTTGACCGGCATTCTTATCGAGGCGAAAGATGAAGACCATCAAGGGCCCTGCGATTTTTCTCGCGCAGTTCATGGGCGACGCCGCGCCGTTCGATTCGTTGAAGAACCTAGCGTCGTGGGCGGCTTCGCTCGGCTACGAGGGCATCCAGGTGCCTTGCGATGCGCGCCTGATCGATCTCGAGAAGGCCGCATCGAGCGATGCATATTGCGATGATATCCGCCGCACCGTGGAAGATGCGGGCGTCGCGATCACCGAATTGTTGACGCATCTGCAGGGGCAGCTCGTCGCGGTGCATCCCGCTTACGACACGCTGTTCGATGGCTTCGCGGCGCCCCATGTGCGGGGCAATCCGTCCGCGCGGACCGAATGGGCGATATCGCAGCTGAAGCATGCGGCGGCGGCATCGAAGCGCCTTGGATTGAACGCGCATGTCACGTTCTCGGGGGCGCTCGCGTGGCCGTATGTGTATCCGTGGCCGCAGCGTCCGGCAGGTCTCGTCGAAGCGGCATTCGATGAACTGGCGAAACGCTGGCGTCCGATTCTCGATGAGTTCGATCGCGCGGGCGTCGATGTGTGCTACGAGCTGCATCCTGGCGAAGACCTGCACGATGGCGTGACGTTCGAGCGCTTTCTCGCGGCGGTGGACGATCATCCGCGCGCGAACATCCTCTTCGATCCGAGCCACTTCGTGTTGCAGCAGCTCGACTATCTGGCGTTCATCGACATTTATCACGCGCGCATCAAGGCGTTTCATGTGAAGGACGCAGAGTTTCGCCCCGACGGACGGCAAGGCGTGTATGGCGGCTACTCGGGATGGGTGGATCGCGCCGGACGTTTTCGTTCGCTCGGCGATGGCCAGATCGACTTCAAGGCGATCTTCTCGAAGATGGCGCAGTACGACTTCGCAGGCTGGGCCGTGCTCGAATGGGAATGTGCGTTGAAGCATCCGGAGGATGGCGCGCGCGAGGGGGTGGTGTTCATCCGCGATCACATCATCCGCGTGGCGGAGCGTGCATTCGATGACTTCGCCGGCAGCGGCGCGAGCCGGGAGCGAATGCGCGATGTGCTGGGCATCGGAGACGAGCGATGAAACGCGTGCGCCTGGGGATGGTCGGCGGGGGCGAGGGCGCGTTCATCGGCGCGGTGCATCGGATGGCGGCGCGGCTCGACGATCGCTATGAGCTGGTGGCGGGCGCGTTGTCGTCGGATGCGCGGCGGGCGGCATCGAGCGCGGCGGCGATCGGCTTGCCGCGCAGCTATGACGATTATCGCGAGATGGCGCGCATCGAGGCGGGCCGCTCCGATGGTATCGAAGCGGTGGCGATCGTCACGCCGAACCATCTGCATGCGCCGATCGCGACCGCCTTTCTCGAAGCGGGCATTCACGTGATCTGCGACAAGCCGCTCGCCGTATCGCTCGATGAAGGCGAGGCGCTCGCAAGGCTCGCGCGAGAGAAGGGGCTCGTGTTCGCGGTGACGTACACGTACACGGGCTATCCGCTCGTGCGCCACGCTCGCGCGATGGTGCGGCAGGGCATGCTCGGCGATATCCGCGTCGTGCAGGTGGAATATGCGCAGGACTGGCTCTCGTTGCCGGTGGAGACGCAGGCGAACCGTCAGGCGGCGTGGCGCACGGACCCGTCGATGGCGGGGCCGGCGGGCTGTCTCGGCGACATCGGCACGCACGCGTATCAGCTTGCCGAATACGTGACGGGAATGCGGCCGTCGGAGCTATCGGCGGAAGTGACGACGTTCGTGCCCGGGCGGCGTGTTGACGATCACGTTCAGGCGATGCTTCGGTATCCGAACGGAGCGCGCGGCATGTTGTGGGCGAGTCAGGTTGCGGCGGGCGAAGAGAACGGCTTGCGCTTGCGCGTGTATGGGACGAAGGCGGGTCTCGCGTTCGATCAGCAGTCGCCGAATGAGTTGTGGTTCACGCCGGTCGGCGGGACGTCGCGGCGCCTGACGCGCGGACGGGTGCAGGGCATCGAGGCGCAACATGCGACGCGCGTGCCGGCAGGGCATCCGGAGGGGTATATCGAAGCGTTCGCGCAGGTTTATACGGACGCGGCGGCGTGTATTGCGAGCGGGACGACTCAAGGGGATGACTGGTTGACTACCGTCGAGGATGGGGTCGCGGGGTTGAGGTTCGTGGAAGGGGTGTTGAGGAGTAGCCGGAGTGATGGGGCGTGGGTCGGCATCGATTGAAAAACGGGGCAGCTTTCGGCTGCCCCGCTCCTTCAACGGTTCAGGTCATCACGCCCAATTCGCGTGATAACTCCCCGCCTTGTCCGTCCGCTCGAACGTATGCGCGCCGAAGAAATCGCGTTGCGCCTGCACGAGATTGGCCGGCAGCCTTTCCGACCGATACGCATCGAAATAAGCGATCGCCGACGAGAACGCGGGCACCGGAATCCCCGCCTTCACCGCCGCGACCACGACATCGCGCAACGCATCCTGATACTTCGCCGCGATATCGCTGAAATACGGATCGAGCAGCAGATTCGCGAGGTCCTTGTCAGCCGCGTAAGCATCCGTGATCTTCTGCAGGAAGCGCGCACGGATGATGCAGCCCGCGCGGAAAATCTTCGCGATCTCGCCGTACTGCAGGTTCCAGTTGTACTCATCCGATGCCGCGCGCAACTGCGCAAAGCCCTGCGCATACGACACGATCTTCGACAGATACAACGCACGACGCACCGATTCGATGAACGCTTCACGATCGCCATCGAACTTCGGCGACGGGCCGGAGAGCACCTTGCTCGCCTTGACGCGCTGATCCTTCAGCGACGACAGCACGCGCGCAAACACCGCTTCGGTAATCAGCGGCAACGGCGCGCCGAGATCGAGCGCGTTCTGGCTCGTCCACTTGCCGGTGCCCTTCTGCGCCGCGCGGTCGAGAATGACATCGACGAGATCCTTGCCCGTCTCATCGTCCTTCTTCGAAAAAATCTTCGACGTGATCTCGATCAGATAGCTGTCCAGCTCGCCCTGATTCCACTCGACATACACCTTGCCGAGCTCGTCGTTCGACAAGCCCGCCACGCGCTTCAGCACGTCATAGCTCTCGGCGATCAACTGCATGTCGCCGTACTCGATGCCGTTGTGCACCATCTTCACGAAGTGGCCCGCGCCGTCCGGACCCATGTACGCGACGCACGGCTCGCCGTCCGGCGCCTTCGCCGCGATTTCGTGCAGGATCGGCGCGACGAGTTCGTACGCTTCCTTCTGCCCGCCCGGCATGATCGACGGTCCCTTCAGCGCGCCTTCCTCGCCGCCCGACACGCCCGTGCCGATGAAATGCAGGCCCGACTTCGCGAGGTCCTGATTGCGGCGGATGGTATCGGTGAAATGCGTATTGCCGCCGTCGATCAGAATGTCGCCTTTTTCGAGCAGCGGACGCAGTTGCGCAATGGTCTCGTCGGTGCCCGCGCCGGCCTTCACCATGAGCAGAATGCGGCGCGGCGTTTCGAGCGATTGCACGAACTCTTCGAGCGTGTACGTCGGCACGAGCTTCTTGTCGGAATGTTCGGCAATCAGTTCGTCGGTTTTGGCGCGGCTGCGGTTGTAGACCGAAACGGCGTGCCCGCGGCTCTCGATGTTCAAGGCCAGATTGCGGCCCATGACGGCGAGGCCCACCACGCCGATAGCTTGTTTGCTCATGCTTGATCTCCGAATGACCGAAGCGCCTGCCGCTCGTGGCGCGGGCGCTTCGGATGAAAACTGTCGATGGATGCGGCGCTCGCGCGCCACGGTGCGTCCTGGATTCGAACGACGCATGTCCAGTGGGCGAGCGCAGACCGCCCGAATTTACCACTTTGAGCCGCATCCGGCAGCGGTCGCGACCGCGCGCGCGTGCGGGCATCGGCATAGAATGGACGCCCCTGACCGTATCGCATTCTTCATGGCGCTGTCCCGGCGCACACGAGCGCATCACTATTCGGTTTATGTCGTCGAACTGTCGGACGCCGTCTGGAACGAGGCGCGCTTTCGTCGCGCGAACCCGGATTACGTGCCCGGCAAGCCGTTCGTCTATGTCGGGATGACGGGCATCGACCCGGACGTGCGTTTCGACAAGCACAAGGCCGGCATCCAGTCGAACCGGTTCGTGCGGGACTTCGGGCTGCGCCTTCTGCCCCATCTGTACGAGATGTACAACCCGATGCCCTACGACGGCGCACGCGACATGGAAGTGGAACTCGCAATCGGCTTGCGCGAAGCGGGCTATGGCGTGTGGCAGGCTTGAGCGAAACGGACAATCGACAACAAGGAGCGAGGCATGCGGATTCTGGTAGTGGGCGCGGGCGCCATCGGCGGATATTTCGGGGCGCGGCTGCTCGAAGCGGGCCGCGACGTGACGTTTCTCGTGCGCGAGCGGCGTGCGCAACGGCTGCGCGACGGCGGCCTGAACGTGCGAAGCCCCGAGGGCGATGTGCGTTTCACCAATCCGCCGATCGTGCTCACGCAGGATATCGACAAGCCGTTCGATCTCGTGCTGCTCAGTTGCAAGGCTTACGATCTCGACAGTGCGATCGATTCGCTGGCGCCCGCCGTCGGCCCGGATACGGCCATCCTGCCGCTCCTGAACGGCATGGCGCATCTCGATGCGCTCGACGCGCGCTTCGGCGCGGACAAGGTGCTGGGCGGCCAATGCGTGATCGCGGCGACGCTCGATGCTCACGGCGCAATCGTTCATCTGAACACGATGCAGTCGATGACCATCGGCGAACGCGCGGGCGGGCGGTCAGCGCGTATCGATTCGATCGGTGAGCAACTGGCCGGCGCGCGCTTTGAACTGAACGTCACCGAGAACATCCTGCAGGCAATGTGGGACAAGTGGGTTTTCCTCGCGACGCTCGCCGCCGGAACCTGTCTGATGCGCGCGCCCATTGGCGATATCGTGGCCGCGCCCGGCGGCGAAGCGCTGCTGCGCGGGCTCTTCGAAGAATGCAGCGGCGTCGCCCGTGACAACGGTCATGCGCCGGGCGAAGCGGTGATCGCGCGCTCGCGCACGTTCTTCTCGGAGCGCGGCTCGCTGATGACCGCGTCGATGCTGCGCGACATCGAAAACGACGCGGCGATCGAAGCGGATCATATCGTCGGGAATCTGTTGGCGCGGCGAAAGGCAGCGGTGGATGGAACGTCGTTGCTGGCGGTCGCCTACGCGCACTTGAAGGCGTATGAGGCGCGGCGCGGGCGTGCGTCGAAAGGCTGAGCAATTGCGAGAGGCGCACCTGACGCTGTACGCTTGCCGCTTTCTCGCCTTTTCTTGCGCGCCATGCATCAGAGCGACACGCCCCGGCCCACCATCGCCGAAATCTTCATCGGCTTTCTGACGCTCGGCCTCACGGCGTTCGGCGGCGCGCTGCCGCTTGCACGGCGCGAAATCGTCGAGCGCCGCAAATGGCTCGATGCCGACGCGTTCACCGATCTACTCGGGCTCTGCCAGTTTCTTCCGGGCGGCAACGTCATCAATCTGTCGGTGGCTATCGGCATGAAATTTCGCGGGCTGCCCGGCGCGCTCGCGGGCTTGCTCGGGCTGCTGGCCGGGCCATCGCTGGTCGTGATCGCGCTCGGCGTGATCTATCAGCGCACGCATCACGATCCGCGCGTCGCGCATCTGTTCGCGGGCCTCGCGGCGGCCGCGGCGGGACTGCTGGTCGCGATGTCGGTCAAGCTCATGTGGCCGCTTCGCAAGAAGCCCGAAGCCGCTGTCGTCGCGCTCGCGATGTTCGCGGCCATCGCCCTGTTCCGCACGCCGCTGCTCCCGTCCATGCTCGTGCTCACGCCGGTTTCGGTACTCATCGCATGGAAGGTGCGCCGATGAAAGACGATCTTGTCTCCCTCGCCGCGATCTTCAGCCAGTTGTCGCTGCTCGCATTCGGCGGCGGCAACACCATCCTTCCCGAAATGCAGCGGCAAGTCGTGCAGGTCCATCACTGGATGACCAAAGCCGACTTCTCCGCGCTTTTCGCGCTCGCGCAGGCCGCGCCCGGACCCAACATGATGGTCGTCACGCTGATCGGCTGGCACGTCGCGGGATGGCCGGGCGTGCTGATTACATCGGTTGCGAAGTTCGGGCCGTCATCGCTCGTGACGATCGCCGCGCTGCACGCGTGGGAGCGCTTCAAGGACCGTCCGTGGCGGCGTTACGTGCAGCTCGGACTCGTGCCGGTCACCGTCGGGCTCGTCGCGGCGAGCGCGCTGCTGATCGCGGAAGCGTCCGATCAGACCGCGATGCTCGCCGGCATCACGGTCGCCGTCGCGTGGCTGGCTTACCGGACGAGGCTGCATCCGCTGTGGCTGCTCGGGGCCGGCGCGCTGATCGGCCTGACGGGATTCGGGCAGTGAAGCACGCGCGGGCTGGCAGGTTTTCTGCTGCTTCGCGAGACAACGAACGCACGAGGACAGCGCCATGAGCATGACCACCGAATATGCGAAGACCGCGCCCGACCGCAGCGAAGTTGACGCCCTCACCGGGCCCACGGTCGTGGAGTTCGGCACCGACTGGTGCGGGTACTGCCGCGCCGCGCAGCCGCTGATCGCGCAGGCGTTTCAGGCGCATCGCGGCGTGCATCACATCAAGATCGAGGACGGCAGCGGCCGTCCGCTCGGCCGGTCCTTCCGCGTCAAGCTCTGGCCGACGCTCGTCTTCATGCTCGGCGGCAAGGAAGTCGCGCGCCTCGTGCGCCCCGGCGATGCCGGCGAAATCCGCGACGCGCTCGCGCTCATCGACGAGCCGCTCGCCGAATGATGGCGAGTTAAGGGTTATCGCCGAAGAGACACGCGCGGCGTCGACTTGTATGATGACCCGATGACATTGCACACCACGCCGCCGCGCATGTTCGAGAAGATTTCGCCCCGTGCGCTTTCCGATACCGTCGCGCAGCAACTTCAAAAGCTGATCGAGAAAGGCAGTTTCGCGGCGACCGGCAAACTGCCGAGCGAAGCCGTGCTCGCGCAGGAATTCGGCGTGAGCCGAACGGTGATCCGCGAGGCCGTGTCGCGTCTCAAGAACGAAGGCATGGTCGAGCCGAAGCAGGGCAGCGGCGTGTTCATTGTCGAGCGGGCGGGCATCCGGCCATTGCGCATCGATTACGCGCAGGCCGTCGAGCCGGGCGCGGTCGTGCAGATTCTCGCGCTGCGGCGGGCTATCGAAGCCGAGGTCGCCGCCGAGGCCGCCACGCGCCGCACCGATGCGCACCTCGCCGCTATCGACGCGGCGCTCGCCCGCATCGACGAAGCGGTGCGCGCTGGCCGCGATGGCGTCGCGGAAGACGTGGCGTTTCATCGCGAGATCGCGAACGCGACCGGCAATCCATATTTCCTCAAGACACTCGCGTTCCTGAATCAGTATCTGGAGGCGGGCACGCTCGTCACGCGCCGCAACGAGGCGCTGCGTGAGGACTTCTCGCGGCAGGTGCGCGAAGAGCACGCCGCAATTGCCGACGCCATTCGTGCGGGCGATCCGGCAGCGGCGCGTCACGCCGCCCAGACGCATCTTTACAACGCCGCGCGCCGTCTCGCGGAAGCCGGCATCCGCTAACCATCACTCGAAGAGAATCGCCATGTCCAGAAACGTGGGAGTCATCGGCTTGGGCGCAATGGGACTGGGCGTCGCGCGCTCGCTGTTGCGCGCGGGGTTCGCCGTTCATGCGTGCGATGTGCGCCGCGACGTGCTCGACGCCTTCGCCGCGGAAGGCGGCATCGCATGCGCGTCGCCGGCGGAGCTGGGCGGCAAGTGCGATGTGGTCGTCACGCTCGTCGTCAACGCGGCGCAGACGGAAGCCGTGCTGTTCGGCGATGACGGCGCCGTACCCGCGATGAAGCCGGGCGGCGTCGTGCTCGCCTGCGCGACGGTTTCGCCGGCTTTCGCGGTGGAACTCGGCAAGCGCGTGGAGGCGGCGGGCCTGCGGATGATCGACGCTCCCGTTTCCGGCGGCGCGGCCAAAGCGGCATCCGGCCAGATGACGATGATGACGTCCGGCCCCGCCGATGCCTACGCCGCATGCGAAGACGTGCTCGAAGCGATCGCGGGCAAGGTGTATCGGCTCGGCGATGCCCACGGCGCGGGATCGAAGGTGAAGATCATCAATCAATTGCTCGCGGGCGTGCACATCGCGGCGGCCGCCGAAGCGATGGCGCTCGGTTTGCGCGAGGGCGTCGATCCGGACGCGCTCTACGATGTCATCACGCACAGCGCGGGCAACTCGTGGATGTTCGAGAACCGCGTCCCGCACGTGCTGTCGGGCGACTACACGCCGCTTTCCGCCGTCGATATCTTCGTGAAGGACCTGGGCCTCGTGCTCGATACGGCGCGCACGTCGAAGTTTCCGCTTCCGCTGTCGGCGGCGGCGCATCAGATGTTCATGATGGCGTCGACGGCCGGCCACGGCGGCGAGGACGATATCGCGGTCATCAAGATCTTTCCGGGCATCGAGGTTCCGAAAACCGCGAAGTGACCGCAGCGCCCGGCCTGCCACGACAACACATGCAAGGAGAACGCAATGCCCCGCTTCGCCGCCAATCTCACGATGATGTACCCGGAACACGCGTTCCTCGACCGCTTCGCCGCCGCCGCGAAGGACGGCTTCGAGGCGGTCGAATTCCTGTTTCCGTATGACTTCCCCGCCGCCGAGATCAAGACGCGCCTGAGCGATAACGGCCTCGCGCAGGCGCTTTTCAACGCGCCGCCGGGAGACTGGGCGGCGGGCGAGCGCGGCATCGCTTCGTTGCCGGGGCGCGAGGACGAGTTCAGGGCGAGCGTCGATCGCGCGCTCGAATACACGGCGGTGCTCGGCAACCCGAAGCTGCACGTGATGGCGGGTCTCATTGGGCCGCAGCAGTCGCGAGACGAGCATCGCGCGGTGTATCTGAAGAATCTCGACTACGCGGCGAAAGCGGCGCGGGGCGCGGGCATCGGTATCGTGATCGAGCCGATCAATACGCGCGATATCCCCGGCTTCTTTCTCAATCGTCAGGACGAAGCGCAGGCCATCTGCGATGAAATCGGCGCGCCGAACCTGCAGGTGCAGTTCGATATCTATCACTGTCAGATCGTCGAAGGCGATGTCGCCGTCAAGCTCAAGCGCGACATGAAGCGGCCCAACGCGGGCATCGGACATATTCAGATTGCGGGCGTGCCGGATCGCAACGAGCCGGACATCGGCGAGATCAACTATCCGTATTTGTTCGACCTGATCGATTCGCTCGGCTACGACGGATGGATCGGCTGCGAATATCGTCCGAAGGCGGGCACGTCCGACGGCCTCGGCTGGCTCAAGTCCTATCTCTGATTCGGGAGCGATGCGAATGAAGATCCTCATCACCGGCGGCGCGGGTTTTCTGGGTCAGCGGCTAGCCAGACGGCTGCTCGATCGCGGCGAATTGAACGGCAAGCCCGTCACGGAGCTTGTCTTGCTCGACGTGGCGCGTCCCGCCGATGCCGCGCTTCTCGCCGATTCCCGCGTGCGCGCCGAAACCGGCGACATCTCGGACCGCGCGGTGCTGGAGCGTCACGTTGACGCGAGCACTGAAGCAATCTTCCATCTTGCCGCGATCGTATCGGGGCAGGCGGAAGCCGACTTCGACCTCGGGATGAAGATCAATCTGGATGCATCGCGTGCGCTGCTCGAAGTGTGTCGCGCGGCGGGACATGTGCCGCGCGTCGTGTTCACGAGTTCGGTCGCGGTCTATGGCGGCGCGCTGCCGGCCATCGTTCAGGACGATACGGCGCTCAATCCGCAATCTTCCTACGGCACGCAGAAGGCGATCGCCGAATTGCTGCTGTGCGACTATGCGCGGCGCGGTTTCGTCGATGGCCGCGTGCTGCGGCTGCCGACCATCAGCGTGCGGCCGGGCAAGCCGAACGCGGCGGCGTCGTCGTTTGCGAGCGGCATCATTCGCGAGCCGCTGAACGGTGAGCGCTCGACGTGTCCCGTCGATGGTGAAACGCGTCTGTGGCTGCTGTCGCCGCGAAGCGCGATCGAGGCGCTCATCGCCGGCTGTGAACTGGATCGCGCGGCACTGGGGAATCGTCCCGTCGTGAATCTGCCGGGATTGTCGGTGAGCGTGAACGAGATGGTCGCGGCATTGCGCGAAGTGGCGGGCGACGAAGCGGCGGCGCGCATCGACTGGCAGCGCGACGAGCGCATCGAGAAGATCGTCGGAAGCTGGCCGGGCGCGTGGGACACGTCGCGGGCGAAGCAACTCGGGCTGGCGGGGGATGGGTCGTTTGCGGAGGTGGTTCGGGGCTATATCGAGGAGGAGGGTCGGGCTTAAGGAGCGCACGTTCCCGGCAACCGGCGTGACCCCGTCCCCCTGCACGCCGTCACGCTTTCATCCGCATTTCCGCGCTAAACTCATCCCTTAAATGTGACGAAGGCCGGCCCGGCGCTCCATGCGCCGCCATGGATCACGGGCGTCGCTCGCCCGTTTTCCCCAATCTCCGGTTCTCCCTTCGCCGCCTCCGCGCGCGAAGCCGCTTCGTCCCGTCACTTGCCGTAGCGCCCAAGCGGGAGATTCCCATGTTGCTGCATCAGCTAGTCGATCGTTTCGGCCCGGCGATCGTTTTCCTCAACGTGATGGGCTCGGCGCTCGGGCTGCCCGTGCCCGCCATGCCGACGATGATCATCGTCGGCGCATCCATCGCGTTGATGGCCGTGAACGGCGCCGCGTTCTGGACGCCGCTGGCGGGCGTTCTGTGCGTCGCGGTGGCGGGCGGGGTGCTGGGCGATTTCGTCTGGTTCCAGGGCGGGCGCAAATACGGCGACCGCACGCTCAAAACCATCTGCAAGCTCTCGCTGTCACGCGACACCTGCGTCAAAAAAACCGAACGCTTCTTCGGCCGGTGGGGCGTGCGAATCCTGCTCGTCGCGAAGTTCATCCCCGGACTGTCGCTCGTTTCCGTGCCGCTCGCCGGCGCAATGGGCGTGCGGCTGCGCAGCTTCATCGCGCACGACGGCGCAGGCATCGCGCTGTGGGGAGCGGTCGGCCTGAGCGTCGGCGTCCTGTTCGCCGCGGAGCTGGAAATGGTCTTCGCGCTGATCTCGCGGCTCGGGCGGCAAGCCGGGATGGTCGTCGCTGTCCTGCTTGCGATCTATGTGACGTATCGCTGGTGGCGTCGCCGCGCGCTGATGGCGACGCTCGAAAAAGCGCGCATCACCGTCGACGATCTGTACTCGCTGATGCACGCCGAACCGCTGCCCGTGATCTTCGACATCCGCTCGGCCGAAAAGCGCATGCTCGATCCGTTCGCCATTCCGGGCGCGCTCTTCGCCGACGAGCGCGAGCTGCAGAAGATCATTGAAAGCTACGACAAGTCGCGCAAGGTCGTGATCTATTGCTCGTGTCCGAACGAAGTGTCGGCGGCGTGGATGGCCAAGACGATGCGCAACGCGGGCTTTCGCGACGTGCTGCCGCTGACGGGCGGCCTCGACGCGTGGCGGCTCGCCGGTTTCGAAGTCGCCAATCTCACCGAGTTCGGCGAACTCGCGGCGACGAGTCCCGAAGAAGCGGAGCAGATGGCGGCGGCATGCTCGCTGCCCATCGTGCAGCAGGTCAAGGAAGTTCAGGCGGCACAGGCGGCTGCGTCCCTGCATGAACCAGGCTTACCCCACGGAGATCGCGCATGAGTACGACCCCGAGCAACGGGCACGCAATCGAGATGCCGAACGTCGTCGCCTGGAGCCCGGGAATGCCGCCGCCCGACGATCCGAACGTCGTGCCGACGGGCGTCAATGCACCCGCATCCGGCGATGACAGCGCGCCGTTCTCGCCGCTGCACACGCGCTCGCATCAGATGTTTCCGCGCCTCACCGACGGCGAAATCGAGCGCATGAGCCGCTTCGGCACCGCGGCGCGCTGGCGTGCGGGCGAGTGGATGTTCCGCATGGGCGAAGTCGGGCGCGGCATGGTCATCATCCTGAACGGACTCGTGCGCGTCACGCGGCGCGATGCGCTCGGCGCGAACCAAATCATCGTCGAACACGGCGCGGGGCATTTCCTCGCGGAAGTCGCGCAGTTGTCCGGCAAGCCCTGTCTCGTCGACGGCATGGCGGTGGAAGACGTCGAAGGCATCGTCGTGCCGCCCGAGCGGCTCCGTGCGCTGCTCGTCGCGGAAGCCGAACTCGGCGAGCGGATCATGCGCGCGCTGATCCTGCGGCGCGTCGGCCTGATCGAGAAAGGCAGCGGCCCGGTGCTGCTCGGCCAGTCCGACGATGGCCGCCTCGTGTCGCTGCAAGGCTTCCTGCGCCGCAACGGCTATCCGCACACGGTCATCGACGCCTGCTCGGACCCGGACGCAATCGCGCTGCTCGAACGCATCTCGGCATCGACGGCGGATTTTCCGCTCGTCATCTGCCCCGATGGCACCGTGCTGCGCGCGCCCGACGAAAATCAGCTCGCCACCCAACTCGGCTGGCTGCCCGAATTCGATCCGGCGCATGTCTACGATGTCGCCATCGTCGGGGCCGGCCCCGCGGGTCTCGCGACGGCCGTTTATGCGGCGTCCGAAGGATTGTCGGTGGCGGTGTTCGATTGCCGCGCGCCGGGCGGGCAGGCGGGCGCGAGCGCGCGCATCGAAAATTATCTGGGCTTTCCGACCGGCATCTCCGGCCAGGCGCTCGCGGGCCGCGCGTTCGTGCAGGCCCAGAAATTCGGCGCGCATATCGCGATTCCGACGCGCATCAAGGCGCTGCACTGCGGTTCATCGCCGATTCAGATCGAACTGGAGAACGGCGCGCGCGTGACCACGCAAACGGTCGTGATCGCGTCGGGCGCGGCGTATCGGCGGCCGGCAATCGAAGGGCTCGAGCGTTACGAAGGGCATGGCACGTACTACTGGGCGTCGCCGGTCGAGGCGAAGCTGTGCAAGAACGCGGAAGTCGTGCTCGTCGGCGGCGGCAATTCGGCGGGGCAGGCGGCGGTGTATCTGGCGTCGCACGCGAAGCACGTACATGTGCTGATTCGCGGTTCCGGGCTCGCGGCGAGCATGTCGCATTATCTGGTCGAGCGCATCGGCTCGCTGCCGAACGTGACCGTACGCACGCGTACCGAAATCGTCTCGCTGAAGGGCGATGACCGCGCGCTCACGGCCATCCACTGCAAGACGCCCGATGGCCCGCTCACGCTCGAATCGCGCCATCTGTTCCTCTTCACCGGCGCGGACCCGAACACGGACTGGCTGCGCGACTGCAGCGTGAGCGTGGATGGCAAGGGCTTCGTGCTGACCGGCCCCGAAGCGCACGACGGACGCACGCAAGGGGTGATGGGCCTGGAGACGAGCGTGCCGGGCGTATTCGCGATCGGCGACGTGCGTTCGACATCGACCAAGCGCGTCGCGGCTGCGGTAGGCGAGGGCGCGGCGGTCGTCGCGCAGATTCACGGCTTGCTCGCGCAGCGGCAGGCTCTGAGCGTCGCCGGGGCGTAGCGTTCAGGCGCCTGCCGGAAACCGCAGCGTGAACTCGATCCATCCATCCGGCGAACACTCGGCCGACGCGCTGCCGCCATGCATGCGCACGATCGCCTGGACGATGGACAAGCCGAGCCCGCTCGATTCCGTGAACTCGCTGCGGGCCGCGTCGCCGCGATAAAAGCGGTCGAAGAGCCGCGTAAGCTCTTCGTTCGCGATGACGGCGCCGCGATTGCCCACGACGATGCACGCGCCGTTCGCATCGGCATGACCGGACAGACGCACGACGGTCCCCGCCGTCGCATAGCGCACTGCATTCACCACGACGTTGCCGATCGCGCGCCGGCACATGATCGCGTTGGCGTGCATCGCGCCGCTGGCGTCGATATCGAACGTGATGCGGCGTTCTTCCGCGATGCCTTCGAAATATGCCGCAATGGTTTCGAGTTCGTCGCGAATGTCGATACGCTCGCGCGCGATCGGCTGTTGCGAATGATCCGCCTGTGCAAGAAAAAGGATGTTCTGCGCGATGCGCGAGAGCCGCTCCAGTTCTTCGAGATTCGATTCGAGCACGCCGCGATATTCGGCGACGCTGCGTTCGTGCGCGAGCATGACCTGCGTCTCGCCGATCAATACGCCGATCGGCGTGCGAAGCTCGTGCGCCAGGTCCGCCGAGAATTGCAGCAGACGTTCGTAACCGTGTTCGAGCCGGTCGAGCATCGCGTTGAACGACGCCGCGAGGCTTTGCAGTTCCGCCGGCGCATGAGCGACGTCGAGCCGCGCCGACATGCGGTTCGGCGTGATCTCGGCGGCCTTGTCGGCCATCA
Source organism: Caballeronia sp. LZ019 (assembly GCF_031450825.1). Lineage (NCBI taxonomy): Bacteria > Pseudomonadati > Pseudomonadota > Betaproteobacteria > Burkholderiales > Burkholderiaceae > Caballeronia > Caballeronia sp. LZ019. The sequence goes on from NZ_JARTVZ010000002.1 coordinate 277,309, forward strand.
GCCTGAGCGGCATGAGCCCGCGGCTCGTGACCCAGTACGCGAGCAGCATCGTCACTGCGACCGCGCCGATCACCGTGAACCATACGCGTTCGAGATACGCGGACAGCACGCGCGCTTCCTGCGTCATCACGTGCGCCGCGATGATGTCGACCACTTCGCCGCTATCGCCGATGCGCGCCTGCGCGCCGACCCAGCGCATGCGCACGCCGTCGGCGCGCGTGCCTTCGTACAGGTCGTCGAGACCGATGCGGCGATCGACCGGCACGATCGACAGCGGGGGCAACGGCATGCGCTCCGGATTGACGTTGATGAACGGCGCCGTGCCCGCGCGCCGGAAGAGGATCACGTCCTGCCGGTCGCCCAGCATGGTTTCGAAGAGCCGGGGCCGCGCTTCGAGTTCGTTGATCGTATAGAGGTCGTGCAGCAGCGAGCGAAAATGTTCGACGCGCGCGATCACCTGATAATCGGCGCGCGTGGACAGCGCGGAGTTCGTCGCCTGATACAGCGATGCGCCGACCATGCCGACGACCACGCATACGATCGCCGCAAACGACAGCGCAATGCGAACCGCGAGCGATTGCGAAGGCCGCCTCAAGAATCTTCCCCGAACGAATAGCCGATGCTGCGCACGGTATGGATGAGCTTCAGTTCGAACGGATTGTCGATCTTCGCGCGCAGACGCTTGATGGCGACATCGACCACGTTGGTATCGCTATCGAAGTTCATGTCCCACACTTCGGATGCAATCAGCGTGCGGGACAGCGCTTCGCCCCGATGCCTGCAAAAGAGATGCAGCAGCGCGAACTCCTTGTTCGTCAGCACGATGTCGATGCCCTTCCTCGTGACCTTGCGGCGCAGGACATCGACGTGAAGATCGGCGACCTGAAAGGTATCCGATTCGCGCATCACCCCACGGCGTAGCAGCGTGCGAATGCGCAGCACGAGTTCGGTGAACGAGAACGGCTTGACTAGATAATCGTCCGCGCCGAGTTCGAGGCCGTGAATGCGGTCGCTGACCTGATCGCGCGCCGTGAGAAAGATGACAGGCAGGTCACGCTTCGCGCGCAATGCGGACATGATCTGCCATCCGTCGATGCCCGGCAGCATCACATCGAGCACGATCAGTTCGTATGGGTTCGCGAGGGCCTGATGCAGGCCGTCCGTGCCGTTGCGCACGAGATCGACCTGATAGCCGGACTCGATAAGCCCTTTTTTCAGGTAGTCGCCGGTCTTGCGGTCGTCTTCGATCACGAGGATGGTCATGCGCGTGCTTCGCTGTCGTCGATACGTTGACGCCATTCTGCCAGCGCGCGCGTGAGGCCGGCGGAGTATGACAAAAAAGTCATCGAGTGGTCATCGATCCATCAGCGCCGCGCCGTTAGCATCCGTTTCATGCTCCTGTTTCGAGTCCCATTAACCCGACGCGAGGTCCGACGTGCAGCAAGGAACGCTACAGCCGCTATGGCTGCGTATCACGCACTGGCTCAATGCGATCGCCATCGTCGTGATGGTGACGAGCGGATGGCAGATCTATAACGCATCGCCGATCTTCAGGCCGCTCACGTTTCCGTCATCGATTACGCTCGGCGGCTGGCTCGGCGGCGCGCTGCAATGGCACTTCGCGGCCATGTGGCTGCTGGTGGCGAACTTCATCGTGTATGTGGCGATGAATCTTCTTACCGGGCGCTTTCGCCGGCGCATGTTTCCGTTGAGCATCAAGAGCGTCGCGCACGATGCGCTCGCCGCATTGCGCGGCAAGCTCGGCCACGACGATCTCACGCACTACAACGCCGTGCAGAAGCTCGCTTATCTCGCGGTGATCGTGGATATCGTGGTCATCGTTCTTTCGGGCCTCGTCGTGTGGAAGTCCGTGCAGTTTCCCTTGCTTCGCACGCTGATGGGCGGCTACGACAACGCCCGCGTCGTGCATTTCTTCGGCATGAGTTTCCTGGTGGCGTTCGTCGTGCTGCATGTGGTGATGGTCGCCCTCGTGCCGCGGTCGCTCGTGCTGATGATCAGAGGACGTTAAGGCCATGTCGATTCTCAAACCCAGGCTCGATGCAGAGTCCATCATCAAGGATGCCGCGAAAGAACTGAAAGCGCCCGCACGGCGTCTCTTCGGCAAGCGCATTCTTTCGTTAGGCGGCCTCGTGATGCTGTCGGGCTGCAATCTCACCGACGACAAATCCGTCAACGCGATGCTGCGCAAGATATCGTCGTTCAACGACGACGCGCAGGCGCTGCTCTTCGATCCGAACAAGCTCGCGCCGACGTATCCGGATTCGATGATCACGCGCCCGTTTCCGTTCAACGCGTTCTACGACATCGACGAAGTGCCGGAAGTGGATGCATCCGCGTACAAGCTGGAATTGGGCGGTCTCGTCAAAGGCAAGCGCGTGTGGACGCTCGATGAACTGCACGCGATGCCGCAAGAAAGCCAGGTGACGCGGCACATCTGCATCGAAGGATGGAGCGCGATCGGCAAGTGGGGCGGCGTGCGCTTCGCCCATTTTCTGGCGCGAGCGGGCGCGGACACGAGCGCGAAGTATGTCGCTTTTCACTGCGCGGACAACTACTCGACGAGCATCGACATGCCAACCGCGCTGCACGCGCAGACGCTGCTCACGCTGACTTACGACGGCCAGGTCTTGCCGCCGAAATACGGATTCCCGATGAAGCTGCGCATGCCGACCAAGCTCGGCTACAAGAATCCGAAGCATATCGTCGCGATTACCGTGACCAACGATTACCCCGGCGGCTATTGGGAGAACCAGGGCTATAACTGGTTCGGCGGTTCCTGATGACGCTTCTGCATCGCTTACCTTGTCCACTCACTGAAGGAGATTCAATGTCGATTCGCATGAAACTCGGCCTCAGCATCGCGGTGCTCGCGTTCACGACCGCCGCCTTCGCGCAGACGCCTGCAGCCAAGCCGACGCGCATTCGCGGCGATATCGTCGCGTTGTCGGGCGATACCCTGACCGTGCATCGCCGCAGCGGCGATACCGTGAAGATCGCGGTGAAGTCCGATACACCCGTCACGGCGCTGAAAAACATCAAGCTGTCCGACATCAAGCCGGGTCAGTTCGTCGGCACGGCCGCCACCACCGGCACCGATGGCAAGCTGACGGCCACCGAAGTGCTCGTCTTCCCGGAAGCCGCGCGCGGCACCGGCGAAGGCCACTATGCGTGGGATCTCGGCCCGCAAAGCTCGATGACCAACGCGAACGTCGATCAGGTCGTGCAGGGCACGAGCGGGCGCGACTTGAAGCTGTCGTACAAGGGCGGATCGAACGCGGTGACGGTGCCCGAGAACGTACCCGTCGTGACCTTCGCGCCGGCCACGCATGACGATCTCAAGCCCGGCAAGAAGGTGTTCGTGGTGGCGAGCCCGGAAAGCGGCGGCGCGTATGCGGCGCAGCGGATCGTCGTCGAAAAGGATGGCGTCGCCCCGCCGATGTAATCGCACGGGCGGATTTCAGGCCGCGTCGCGCTTCTCGGTCATATGCTCGAAGAAGCGCGCCGCGCGCCGGTCGCCCGCGTACGCGGAGTTGATCCGCACCCAAGGACACGCTTCGCCGTTCGGCCGATAGTAGCTTCCCGGCGCGAGCGTGACGCCGAACTTCAACGCTTCGTCCACGAGCACCGCTGAATCGTCGATGCCGGGCACGCTCGCCCAAACCAGGCTGCCGCCGCCCGGTTCATCGAACACTTTCCAGCCGTAACGTTCGAGCTGCTGCACCGCGCTCGACAGCGAATCGCGCACGCGCTTGCGCAGCCGCTCCAGATACTTGCGATACGTCCCGCGCTCGAGCAGGCTTGCCGCGACGCTCTCGGCGAATCGCGTTCCGCCGAGGCTCGTCAGCACTTTCACATCGACGAGATCCTTCACGAGCTGCCGGTTCGCGGCGAGATAGCCGATTCGCAGCGACGACGACAGCGTCTTCGACAAGCCCCCCACGTAGATCACGCGGTCGAACTGATCGAGCGATGCCAGCCGTTGCGTCGGCACAGCCTGGAAGTCGGCGTAGATGTCGTCTTCGACGAGCGCGAAACCATGCAGCGTCGCGAGTTGCAGCAGCTTGAACGCGACTTGCGGCGAGATGTTCGTCGCCGTCGGGTTCTGGAAGACCGTGTTGACGAAGAATAGCTTCGGCTTGTGCTGCTTCAGCAGCATTTCGGCGGCGTCGATGTCGGGTCCGTTGGCGAGCCGCGGCACGCCGACGAGACGCACGCCTTGCAGCTTCAGCAGGCCGAACAGGTTGTAGTAGCCGGGATCTTCGACGAACACGGTATCGCCCGGCTTCAGCATCGTGCGCACGATCAGATCGAGCGCCTGGCTCGCGCCGTTCGTGATCATCACGTTCGGCGAATCGGCGGCGATGCCGAGCGCGTTGAGCCGCAGGGTCACTTGCTGGCGCAGCGTGGCGTCGCCGTGCGGAATCGCGTAGTCGATCACGCTCGATACATCGCTGCGCGACGCCTGACGGATGGCCTGCGTGAGGCCGTCCACATCGCGCCACGACTCGGGGATGAAGCCGCTGGAGAGCTTTAGCGTCTCGCCGGGATAGTTGAACTGCTGAAGCACCTGATTCGATTCTTCTTCCGCGAGACGCGGATCGCAGTTTCCGGACTCGGCGTCGCGGTCGTCGACGCGATTCGCCACATAGAAGCCCGAGCCGTGCTTCGGCTGAATGAGGCCGCGCGAGGCAAGGCGGTCGTAGGCCTCAATCACGGGGAAGCGGCTGATGCGCTGCTCGGCGGCGAGCTGGCGGATCGACGGCAGCTTCGCGCCGGCCAGCACGCGCCGCGAGCGGATCATCGCTTCGATCTGGCTGACGATCTGCTCGGTGAGCGGCACGCCGGTCGCGCCGTCGATTCTGAGCGGAAGTGCGTTCATCGTTTCAAGTGTTCGGTGGAGTCGGGTGAACAGTTGGACGCGCTGTTCGCTGAGTGTCAGAAGTGATTCGAACGCAGCCGTAAAGCCATGTCAAGCCGTCCGTACGGCTAACGCAGTGTCCTGTTGCCGACTGAACAGTGGAAACTGTTCACCCTGTCTGACTTAACAGTTCCGATGCAACTGTATGCAAGTGTTCATTCAAGATGTTCGGAACCGGCCGAATAATATGCACAACGGCCAAGCGACGACTGCCACGGCGCGGCCATCCGATGAATCGACTGGGAGCGGCATCATGCGTGAAATCCGGACATTCGAACTCGACGGGCGCGATGCGCCAACACGGTGGACGAGCCATCGCCCTCAAACGCTGCGCGTGCTGCGCGGACAAATCTGGATGACGGTCGAAGGAGAGGCGGACGATCACTGGCTGAAAGCCGGCGACGCCGTCGAACTGAAGCCGTATTCGACGATCTGGGTCAGCGGCACATGCGAGGGCAGCCGGTTCGCGTTGGCGTCGGCATCGGCGGGCGACAAGAGCGTGATTGAAGTGCTGCGGGCGTGGTTTGCGCGTCGCCCGGGGCAAAACGGAACGATCGCGTCGAACCTGTGAGGCCGGCGCGAAAAAAACCCGGCCAAAGCCGGGTCCAATGTTCCCGCGCTCTTTCGAGCGCGGTCACCTGCAAAACTACGGTCGCGCTTAAGCGGCGAGCAGCGAACGCAGCACGAACGGCAGAATCCCGCCGTGCTTGTAGTAGTCGACTTCGATCGGCGTATCGATACGCAGCAGCACCTGCACGCGATCGTCCTTACCGTCCTTGCGATGGATCACGAGCGTGACTTCCTGCTGCGGCTTGAAGTCCTCGCCGAGACCTTCGATGTCGTACGTTTCTTCGCCGGTGATGTTCAGCGACTGAATGCTGTCCGCGCCCTTGAACTGCAGCGGCAGCACGCCCATGCCGACCAGGTTCGAGCGATGGATACGCTCGAAGCTGCGCGCGACCACGGCCTTCACGCCGAGCAGTTGCGTGCCCTTCGCAGCCCAGTCACGCGACGAACCCGTGCCGTACTCTTCGCCCGCGAAGATGACGGTCGGCGTGTCGTCGGCGATGTACTTCATCGCTGCGTCATAGATCGACAGTTGCTCGCCGCTCGGCTGATGAATCGTCAGACCGCCCTCGACCCGCGTGCCGTCCGCCTTCGCCGGAATCATCAGGTTCTTGATGCGGACGTTCGCGAACGTGCCGCGCATCATCACGTCGTGATTGCCGCGACGCGAGCCGTAGCTGTTGAAGTCGGCCTTCTGCACGCCGTTCGCCTTCAGCCACACGCCCGCCGGCGACGTTTCCTTGATCGAACCCGCCGGGCTGATGTGGTCGGTCGTCACCGAATCGCCAAAGATGCCGAGCGCGCGTGCGCCCGTGACAGCCGGGATGGAATCGGCCGGCTTCATCGAGAAGTCGTTGCCGAAGAACGGCGGCTCGGCGATGTACGTCAACTTCGGCCAGTCATAGACCTGACCCGTTTCGCCCGCGATCTTGCTCCACAGGTCGCCTTCCTTCGTGAGCTGCGAGTAGTTCTTGCGGAACGCGTCGGCGTCGAGCGCGAATTTCAGCAGCGCGTGCACTTCTTCGCTCGTCGGCCAGATGTCGCCGAGATACACGTCGCGGCCATCCTTGCCCTTGCCGACCGGCTCGGTCATCAGGTCGCGCGTGATGTTGCCCGCGATGGCGTACGCCACGACCAGCGGCGGCGATGCCAGGAAGTTCGAGCGGATGTTCGGGTGAATGCGCGCTTCGAAGTTGCGGTTGCCCGACAGCACGGCGGCCGCGACGATATCGTTCTTCACGATCGCGTCGTTCAGTTCCGGCGTCAGATCGCCCGCATTGCCGATACACGTCGTGCAGCCGTAAGCGGCCAGCGTGAAGCCGAGCTTGTCGAGATACTGCAGCAGGTCGGTCTTCGTCAGATAGTCGGTGACGATGCGCGATCCCGGCGCCAGCGACGTCTTGATGTGCGGCGCTACCGTCAAACCAGCTTCGACAGCCTTCTTCGCGAGCAGGCCGGCCGCGAGCAGCACGCTCGGGTTCGACGTGTTCGTGCACGAGGTGATGGCGGCGATCAGCACGTCGCCGTTCTTCACGTCGATGCCGTCAGCGGTCTTGTACGTCGCTTCGAGCTCTTCCGGCTTCTTCGCAAAGCCGTTTTCGCCGACCGGCTTCGAGAACAGGTCGGTGAAGGTGCTCTTCACATTGCCGATCTCGATGCGATCCTGCGGGCGCTTCGGACCTGCGAGCGACGGCGCGACGGTCGACAGATCGAGCGTCAGCGTCTTCGTGTAGTCGATCTCGCCGGCGTTCGGCACGCCCCACAGGTTCTGCGCCTTGAAGTAGTTCTCGAACGCGGCGATTTCGGCGTCCGTGCGGCCCGTGCCCTTGAAGTAGTCGATGGTCTTTTCGTCGACCGGGAAGAAGCCCATGGTTGCGCCGTACTCGGGCGCCATGTTGCCGATGGTCGCGCGGTCCGGAACCGCGATCGACGCCGTGCCTTCACCGAAAAACTCGACGAACTTGCCGACGACCTTTTCCTTGCGCAGCATCTCGGTGATGGTCAGCACGAGGTCGGTTGCCGTGCAGCCTTCGCGCAGCTTGCCCTTCAGCTCGACGCCGACCACGTCCGGCGTGAGGAAGTACACGGGCTGGCCGAGCATGCCCGCTTCCGCTTCGATGCCGCCCACGCCCCAGCCCACGACGCCGATGCCGTTGATCATCGTCGTGTGCGAGTCGGTGCCGACGAGCGTGTCCGGGTAGTACACGGTGTCGTTGCCTTCGGCCTTCTTGTGAACGCCGCGCGCGAGGTATTCGAGGTTCACCTGGTGCACGATGCCGACGCCCGGCGGCACGACCTTGAACGTATCGAAGGCCTGCATGCCCCACTTCATGAACTGGTAGCGCTCGTTATTGCGCTGGAATTCCAGCTTCATGTTCAGGTCGAGCGCGTTCGGCTCGCGGAAGTGGTCGATCTGGACGGAGTGATCGACGACGAGGTCCACCGGCACGAGCGGCTCGATTGCCTTCGGGTCCTTGCCGGCACGCTTCGCGACACCGCGCATCGCGGCGATATCGGCGAGCAGCGGCACGCCGGTAAAGTCCTGCAGTACCACGCGCGCGACGACGAACGGAATTTCATCGACGCGGGCCGCGTTCGGCTTCCAGTTCGCGAGCTGCTTGATGTGCTCCTCGCTGATCTTCTTGTCGTCGTAGTTGCGCAGCACCGACTCGAGCACGAGACGGATCGAAACCGGCAGGCGCTGGATGTCGATCTTCAGTGCTTCGCCGAGTTGCGGCAGCGAGTAGAACTTGCCTTTGCCGGAACCGCTGTCGAATTCCTTGAGCGTATTGTGGAGATTGTGGGCCATGGTTGTTTTCCTAGGACTAAACGAGGAAATGCTTCGATGCAACGTTTCTGTATGACCGAGTCGATCGACTAAATCACGTACAGATCGACGTATTCATTGACCGGCATTGCTTCCAGCTTTGCCTGATCGAGCGATACCGCGAGGATCGCGTCTTGTTGCCTGGTCGGAAAGCGGCGCGCGAGATTCGTCCTGAACTTCTCGACGAGCAGCGGAATGCCATCCGCGCGGCGACGCTTGTGACCGATCGGATATTCGACTTCGACTTCATCGAACGTGCTGCCGTCGTTGAACTCGATGGTCAGCGCATTCGCGATGGAGCGCTTGTCCGGGTCGAAATAATCCTGGGTGAATTGCGGGTCTTCCACGCATTCCATCTTCGCGCGCAGCGTGTCGATGCGCGGGTCCTTCGCGACGATGTCTTCGTAATCGGCGGCGGTCAGCCGGCCGAAGATCAGCGGCACGGCGATCATGTACTGGATGCAGTGATCGCGGTCCGCGGGGTTATCGAGCGGCCCCTTCTTGTCGATGATGCGAATGGCCGCCTCATGCGTGCGTATCGTGATCTTCTTGATGTCCTCGACGCCCTTGCCGGCTTCCTTCAGCTTGCCGTGCAGCGTCATGGCCGCTTCCACCGCCGTTTGCGCATGAAACTCGGCCGGGAACGAAATCTTGAAGAGGACGTGCTCCATCACGTACGATCCATACGGACGCTGGAACCGGAATTCGTTGCCCTTGAAGAGGACATCGTAGAAGCCCCAGGTCTTGGCGGTCAGCACGGACGGATAGCCCATTTCGCCGGTCTTCGCGATCAGCGCGAGACGCACGGCGCGCGAGGTCGCATCGCCGGCGGCCCACGACTTGCGCGAGCCCGTGTTCGGCGCATGACGATACGTGCGCAGCGAATGACCATCGACGAACGCGAGCGATACCGCGTTGATGAGTTCTTCGCGCGTGAGGCCGATCATCTGGCCGACCACCGCCGTGGAAGCCAGCTTCACGAGCAGCACGTGATCCAGGCCGACCTTGTTGAACGAGTTCTCGAGCGCGATGCAGCCCTGGATCTCGTGCGCCTTGATCATCGCGATCAGGACGTCTTTCATGGTGAGCGGCGTCTTTCCCGACGCGATCGCGTTACGCGAGAGCCAGTCCGCGGTGGCGAGGATGCCGCCCAGGTTGTCCGACGGATGGCCCCATTCGGCGGCGAGCCAGGTGTCGTTGAAGTCGAGCCAGCGGATCATCGCGCCGATGTTGAAGGCGGCCTGAACCGGATCGAGCTGAAACTGGGTGCCCGGCACCCTGGCGCCGTTGGGGACGATCGTGCCGGGCACGATCGGTCCCATCAGCTTGGTGCAGGCGGGATAGGAGAGGGCTTCGAGTCCGCAACCGAGCGTGTCGATCAGGCAGTTGCGCGCCGTTTCGAGCGCGAGCGTGCTGTCGACGCTGTAGTTGAGAACATAGTCGACTATGTCTACGAGTACCTTGTCCGGCTCGGGGCGGACATTGGAGATCGGTGCGGACATCGAGGATTCCCTGTTTGGATGCTGACGTTGCTTATTCCGCCGGCTTGAGCAGCAGCGGATTCTGCTTCAGCGCTTCGGACTGCGTCGGCGCTGCGGCGCCTGCGGCCATGTCGGACGTCATGCATTCGTCGGCGAGGCGCGACGAATCCTTGTCCGAGAACAGCATCGCCTTGGTCGGGATCACGACAAGGTCCATGCCCGTTGCCGAATCGTGGAAGCGATCCGCGCCGGTCGTCGTTTCCTGACGCGGCAGCTTGTAGTCCTTCTTCGCCCAGTTGACCGTGACGATCGCGTCACGCTTCATGTCGCCCTTCAGATAGAAAGCGAGACCGTCCTTGCAGGCCCACTTCACCGAGCCTTCGGGGATCGGGTCGGTCTTGGCTGCTGCTGCTGCCGCCGCCTTGGGAGAGCGTTTGATGATGCGGCGTGCCGGGGCGGGGCGCTTGGCCTTGCTCGCGCCCGACTCGGTTGTCGCGGCGAAGGCGTCGGCGCTCACGAACACGCTGGTGGTGGCGAGCGTGCCGACGATTGCAGCGATCAGAAGCTTATTCATCTAAAAACCTTTCAAAGACATTGGGGTTGATTGGCGGTTGTTGCGCGGATTGGAACGCTTCACGACGCACTTCCGATCGCGCAAGCCCGCTATTTTCGCTTATTTATCGGCACGAACTTCAGATTCTCCGGCCCCGTATAGTTCGCGCTCGGCCGGATGATCTTGTTGTCGATGCGCTGCTCGATGATGTGCGCGCTCCATCCCGACGTGCGCGAAATGACGAAGAGCGGCGTGAACATCGCGGTCGGCACGCCCATCATGTGATACGAGACCGCGCTGAACCAGTCGAGGTTCGGGAACATTTTCTTCGCGTCCCACATGACCGATTCGAGTCGTTCGGCAATATCGAAGAGCTTCGTGTCGCCCGCTTCGGCCGACAGCGACTTCGCGACTTCCTTGATGACCTTGTTGCGCGGATCGGAGATCGTATAGACCGGATGGCCGAAGCCGATCACCACTTCCTTGTTTTCGACGCGGCGGCGAATGTCGGCTTCGGCTTCGTCGGGCGTCTGATAGCGTGACTGAATCTCGAACGCGACTTCGTTCGCGCCGCCGTGCTTCGGGCCGCGCAGCGCGCCGATTGCGCCGGTGATTGCCGAATACATGTCCGATCCCGTTCCCGCGATCACGCGGCCCGTGAACGTCGAAGCATTGAACTCGTGCTCGGCGTAGAGGTTGAGCGAGACGTGCATCGCCTTGACCCACGACTCGGACGGCGCCACGCCATGCAGCAGATGCAGGAAGTGCCCGCCGATGGAATCGTCGTCGGTTTCCACTTCGATGCGCCGGCCGTTGTGCGAATAGTGATACCAGTAGAGCAGCATCGAGCCGAGCGACGCCATCAGCTTGTCCGCGATGTCGCGCGCACCGGGTACGTTGTGATCGTCCTTTTCGGGCAACACCGTGCCGAGCACGGAGACGCCGGTACGCATGACGTCCATCGGATGCGCGGACGCCGGAATCCATTCGAGCGCCGCCTTCAGGTTCGCGGGCAGCCCGCGCAGCGCCTTCAGCTTCGCTTTGTAGGCGCTCAGTTCCGCGACGTTCGGCAGCTTGCCGTGCACGAGCAGATACGCGATTTCCTCGAATTCGCTCGTGGTCGCAATATCCAGAATGTCGTAGCCGCGATAGTGCAGGTCGTTGCCGGTTTTGCCGACGGTGCACAGCGCGGTATTGCCCGCCGTCACGCCGGAAAGGGCGACGGATTTCTTCGGCTTGAAACCACCCGCTGCGGCGGGCGCGTCGGTCGTTGCGGTGTCGCTCATTGCCTCAAGTCTCCTGTGAACGCTCGTGAAAGAGCGTCGTCTCTTCTGCTTGAAAGGCGCGTCGGACATTCGGCCCGTACGCGGCGTAACGAAACCCTTGCATTCAAGCCGCGCTTCCCATCGAAGCCGCTCCGAAGAGCGGGGCGCACTCGTCCGGCATCGCGTGGCCGGTGGCTTGGGCGCGACGCAGCACCGACCAGTAATAGCGATAGCTCGCGCGGTCGTGCAGCGTGTCGCCGTGGCGCGTCGGCCCCCATTGCGCGCGTTGCGCAGCGAGGAGGATCTCGGCGGCAAGCGTGATCTCGTCCGAGCGCGGCGAGAAGGCATCGACGATAGGCCTGATCTGCGACGGATGGATGCTCCACATGCGGGTGTAGCCGAACTCGTTGCGGGCGCGGGCGGCATCGTTCGCGACGATGCTCATGTCCCGCACTTCCGTCGATACGTTATGCGACGGCGCCTTGCCGTGCGCATGACACGCCGCCGCGATTTCCAGCTTCGCACGGCGCACGAGCGGATGCTCGAACTGGCCGGGCGAGCGCATGGCGGTATCGGGAATGGCGCCGTTGTGCGCGGACACGAAGTCCATCAGCCCGAAGCTCAGCGATTCGACGCCGGCCAGCGCGGCCAGTTCGAAGACTTCCGCGAGCGCGCCGTGCGTTTCGACCAGCAGATGACACGGTATGGCCCGCGCGATGCCGAACTCGCAACGCGATGCCTCGATGAACGCAACCATCTCGGCGGCGTCGAACACGCTGCGGATTTTCGGCAGCATCACGAAAGCAGGCGCTTTCTTTGCCTGACGAAGGATGATGCGAACGTCCTCGCGCCATGCCCGATGATGGAAGTCGTGGATGCGTACGCCGACGCGCCCGAAGCGGTCGTCCTCGCCGCCGACGAACGACGCCACCATCTCCGCATGCTCGGCTTCCTGGCCGACCTGCGCGCCGTCTTCGCAATCGAGCGTGATGTCGAACACCGGCCCGAGTTCGGCCTGCAGCGCGAGCGACTTCCGGATCAGCTTCTCGCTGCCGGCGTAGTGGTCGCAAGGCGGCAGGACGGCGGGTTGCGGCTCGCCGTCGAACAGCACTTCGGCGGGGGTGAGAGCGGGCATTGTCGGCGTCGGCTCCGGTTGGAAAGAGAGTTCGATGCTGCTCGTGCTTCTGATTCGGCCGCGCTCGAATGCCGTTGGCGTTCGTTCAAGCGCGATCGAATCAGCCGCGAACGCCGTGAAGCGCTCGCGCTGACGGGAACCGCGAAGGCTCCCGATGATGCCGGGCTTAGTTGCCCAGCAGATGCGCCACGCCGTCGCGCTCTTCGAGCAGTTCGTTCAGCGTGCCGTCCATCTTCTCGCGCGAGAACGCGTCGATTTCCAGGCCTTCGACGCGCTTGTACTCGCCGTTTTCGCACGTGACCGGCACGCCGTAGATGATGTCTTCCGGAATGCCGTACGAGCCGTCCGACGGAATGCCCATCGTGACCCACTTGCCGCTCGTGCCGAGCACCCAGTCACGCACGTGATCGATGGCCGCGTTAGCCGCCGATGCCGCCGACGACAGGCCGCGTGCTTCAATGATCGCCGCGCCGCGCTTGCCGACCGTCGGAATGAACGTGTTGCGGTTCCATTCGTCGTCGTTGATGAGCTTCGTGAGGTTCTCGCCTTCGGCGGTCGCGAAGCGGAAGTCGGGGTACATCGTCGGCGAATGGTTGCCCCACACGGCGAGCTTTTCGATCGACGCAACGGGCTTGCCCGACCTGGCGGCCAGTTGCGACAGCGCGCGGTTGTGATCCAGACGCAGCATCGCGGTGAAGTTCTTCTTCGGCAGATCCGGAGCCGACTTCATCGCGATGTACGCGTTCGTGTTCGCCGGGTTGCCGACGACCAGCACCTTCACGTCGCGGCTGGCGACTTCGTTCAGCGCTTTGCCCTGAACCGTGAAGATTTCGGCGTTCGCCGACAGCAGGTCCTTGCGCTCCATGCCCTTCGAACGCGGACGCGCACCGACGAGCAGCGCGATGTCGGCGTCCTTGAACGCGACCTTGGGATCGTCCGTGACGACCACGCCCGCGAGCAGCGGGAACGCGCAGTCTTCCAGTTCCATCACGACGCCCTTCACGGCGGCTTGCGCTTGCGGCAGATCGAGCAACTGAAGGATCACGGGCTGGTCTTTGCCGAGCAGATCGCCATTGGCGATGCGGAACAGCAGCGAGTAGCCGATTTGACCTGCGGCGCCGGTGACGGCAACGCGCTTTGCGGACTTAGCCATTGAAACTCTCCTGACGGTGCGTGGAACGCTAGGGAAAAACGCCATTTTATGCGCGTTACGCGAAGCGTTGATGAAGACATGCCAGCCATGCCGCCGCTCGTCCCGGTAGGGGCGCCACGCATGGCGCGGCATGAAAGCGTGACGGCATGGCTGTCATGCCATGAATTCTTCTTCAAGCGAGAGATTGCGCGGTATGACGTGAGGGGACGGCCATTCGCTAGAGTCTGACGGACAAGCGCCCTTTCGAGACGGCGCTGAACGTTGCGAGGCGATAGACAGGCAGCGGCGCGCGAATCGATTGGCCGATCGGCGTGAGGCGGAAGCGAAAGGGCGTGCCTGGCGGTTGGCGACGCGCCCCGTGACTGGCCGAACGCCGCGCCTTTGCGGCGAAAACCGCCGAAAAAACCGGTCTGAACGAACTTTCCACGGACTGCGCAGCGACCCGCAAACCCTTGCTCGACAAGGAGTGTAGGATTGGTCGGAGGCAAAGTCAACAGTATCTTATGTCTTATATAAGACATAGGATCGTGCGTGAAAATGTGGACGCGCGACAGCCGTTTGTGTTGAAATGCGCGGCATGAATTCCAACGCGGCAAACCCGGCGAGCACCACCCCACCGAACGGCAACGCACAGTCGGCCGAAGCCGCGGGCGCGCCGTCGCCGACATTCAGCCCGCTGTATCAGCAGATCAAGGCGCTCATCACGCAGGGCCTCGAATCGGGCGAATGGAAGCCGGGCGAAATCATTCCGAGCGAAGTGGAACTGGCTGCCCGCTACAAGGTAAGCCAGGGCACGGTCCGCAAGGCTATCGACGAACTCGCCGCCGACAATCTTCTCGTGCGCCGCCAGGGAAAGGGCACGTTCGTTGCGACGCACAGCGAAGATCGCGTGCAGTTCCGCTTCCTTCGCCTTCTGCCCGACGATGGCGACGTCCATCCCCACGTGAGCCGCCTGCTCGAATGCCGGCGCCTGCGTGCGCCTGCCGAAATCGCGCGTCAGCTCGATCTCAAGCCCGCCGATCCCGTGGTGCTCATCAAGCGCCTGCTGCAGTTCGACGGCGTCACGACCGTGTTCGACGAAATCTGGCTGCCGGGCGCAATCTTCCGCGGGCTGACGGCGGAGCGGCTCGCCGATTACAAGGGTCCGCTCTACGCGATGTTCGAGACCGACTTCGGCACGCGCATGATCCGGGCGTCGGAGAAGATCCGCGCGGTGGCGGCCGACGAGCCGGTCGCGAAATTGCTGGAAGTACAGCCCGGTTTTCCGCTCCTGTCGGTCGAGCGGATCTCCTACACCTACGGCGATCGCCCGGTGGAAGTGCGTCGCGGCTGGTATGTCACGACCGGCTATTACTATCAGAACGACTTGAGTTGACCGAATGAATACTGGGGCCGCGGGCATCGGCTGAAGGACTCGCGGAGCATCGACAAAGCATTCACGTTCGCCATTTTCACGCGTGCAGCAATAGTCTCTTGGGCGGGTTTTCCCTGCAGCGTGAAATAAAAAGGCGCTAAAATCGCGGGTTAGTGTAATAACAAGTTGGGGTCTAGCATGGCTGAAGCCGTAAAAAAACCAAGGCCCGAGTACCGGAACATCGGGCTTGGACAGATTGCGAAATATCGCTTGCCGCTAGCAGGGAAGGTCTCCATCCTGCACCGTATCAGCGGCTTGCTGCTCTTCGTTGCACTGCCGTTCCTTCTCTATCTGCTCGATCAGAGTCTGACGTCGGAAATTAGTTTCGACGCATTCAAAGGCTTTCTGGCCCACCCCATCGTCAAGATCATCACGCTCGTGCTGTCCTGGGCGTATCTGCATCACTTCTGCGCCGGCATCCGCTTTCTCGTGCTCGACACCCACGTCGCCGTGAACAAGGAAGGCGGCCGTCAGACCGCGCTGGCGGTGCTCGTCGTGTCGCTGCTGCTGACGTTCGTCGTCGCGTTGAAACTTTTCGGAGCCTTCTAATAATGGGTACGCAAAACAGAGTCGGCCCGAAGCGCCTGGTCGTCGGCGCGCACTACGGCCTCGGTGAATGGCTCGCGCAGCGCATTACCGCCATCGTCGTTGCTGTCTATACGCTCGTCCTGCTCGTGCTGTTCTTCGGCGCGCGCAACTTCTCCTATGAAGGCTGGGCGTCCATCTTCGCAATGCAGTGGATGAAGCTCGCCACTTTCGTAGCCTTGCTTTCGCTCTTCTATCACGCGTATGTCGGCATGCGCGACATCTGGATGGATTACGTGAAGCCGGTCGGCCTGCGCCTGTTCCTGACGGTGCTGACCGTGCTCTGGCTCATCGGATGCGCCGGCTACGCTGCACAGATTCTCTGGAGAGTTTAAAGAACATGGCTGCAATCAAGACTTCCCTGCCGCGTCGCCGTTTCGACGTGGTCATCGTCGGCGCGGGCGGCTCGGGCATGCGCGCATCGCTGCAACTCGCGCGGGCGGGCCTGTCGGTCGCGGTGCTGTCGAAGGTGTTCCCGACGCGCTCGCACACCGTCGCGGCGCAAGGCGGCATCGGCGCATCGCTCGGCAACATGAGCGAAGACAACTGGCACTATCACTTCTACGACACGATCAAGGGCTCCGACTGGCTCGGCGACCAGGACGCGATCGAGTTCATGTGCCGTGAAGCGCCGAACGCAGTCTACGAACTCGAACACATGGGCATGCCGTTCGACCGCAACGCGGACGGCACCATTTATCAGCGCCCGTTCGGCGGCCACACCGCGAACTACGGCGAAAAGCCGGTGCAGCGCGCTTGCGCCGCGGCGGACCGTACCGGCCACGCGCTCTTGCACACGCTGTATCAGCAGAACGTCGCGGCCAAGACGCACTTCTTCGTCGAATGGATGGCGCTGGACCTGATCCGCGACGCCGACGGCGACGTGCTCGGCGTGACCGCGCTCGAGATGGAAACGGGCGAAGTCTATATCCTCGAAGGCAAGACCACGCTGTTCGCCACGGGCGGCGCGGGCCGCATCTTCGCGGCATCGACGAATGCGTTCATCAATACGGGCGACGGCCTCGGCATGGCGGCGCGTTCGGGCATCGCTTTGCAGGACATGGAGTTCTGGCAGTTCCACCCGACCGGCGTGGCCGGCGCGGGCGTGCTGATCACCGAAGGCGTGCGCGGCGAAGGCGGCATTCTGCGCAATTCGAACGGCGACCGCTTCATGGAGCGCTATGCGCCCACCTTGAAGGACCTGGCGCCGCGCGACTTCGTTTCGCGCTCGATGGACCAGGAAATCAAGGAAGGCCGTGGCGTGGGTCCGAACAAGGATCACGTGCTGCTCGACCTGTCGCACATCGGCGCCGAGACGATCATGAAGCGTCTGCCGTCCATTCGCGAGATCGCGCTGAAGTTCGCGAACGTCGACTGCATCAAGGAGCCGATCCCCGTCGTTCCGACCATCCACTATCAGATGGGCGGGATTCCGACGAACATGCACGGGCAGGTCGTCGGCACGTCGAACGGCTACAACGAACCGGTGAACGGCTTCTACGCAGTGGGCGAATGCTCGTGCGTGTCGGTCCACGGCGCGAACCGCCTGGGCACGAACTCGCTGCTCGACCTGGTGGTGTTCGGCCGCGCGGCGGGCAATCACATCATCAAGTACGCGAAGGAATCGCGCGAGCACAAGCCGCTGCCGGCCGATGCCGCCGACTTCGCGCTCGAGCGTCTCGCCGTTCTGGAGAAGTCGACCTCGGGCGAATACACGCAGAACATCGCGAACGACATCCGCTCGACGATGCAGGCGCATGCCGGCGTGTTCCGTACGTCGAAGCTGCTGTCGGAAGGCGTCGGCAAGATCGCGGAACTGGCGGAGCGCGTGAAGCACGTGCATCTGAAAGACAAATCGAAGGTGTTCAACACCGCTAAGGTCGAAGCGCTCGAACTGGCGAACCTGATCGAAGTCGCCCGCGCGACGATGGTCTCGGCCGAAGCGCGCAAGGAAAGCCGCGGCGCGCACGCGCACAGCGACTACGAGCATCGCGACGACGACAACTGGATGCGCCATACGCTGTGGTTCAGCGAAGGCAATCGCCTCGACTACAAGCCGGTCCAGATGAAGCCGCTGACGGTCGAATCGGTGCCGCCGAAGGCGCGCACCTTCTAAGGGCAAGGGAATCGAAATGGCAAAACGTATTTTTGAAGTCTACCGCTACGATCCGGACAAGGACGCGGCCCCGCGCATGCAGCGTTACGAGCTCGAAATCGACTCGCACGAACGCATGTTGCTGGACGCATTGGTAAAGCTGAAGGCGCTGGATGAAACCTTGTCGTTCCGCCGTTCGTGCCGCGAAGGCGTGTGCGGTTCGGACGCGATGAACATCAACGGCAAGAACGGCCTCGCGTGCCTGACGAACCTGAACGATCTGCCGGAGCGCATCGTGCTGCGTCCGCTGCCGGGCCTGCCGGTCGTGCGCGACCTGATTTGCGACTTCACGCAGTTCTTCAACCAGTATCACTCGATCAAGCCGTACCTGATCAACGACACGCCGCCGCCCGAGAAGGAGCGTCTGCAGTCGCCGGTCGAGCGCGACGAGCTGGACGGCCTGTACGAGTGCATTCTGTGCGCGAGCTGCTCGACGTCGTGCCCGAGCTTCTGGTGGAATCCGGACAAGTTCGTCGGACCGGCGGGCTTGCTGCAAGCCTATCGCTTCATCGCGGACAGCCGCGACCAGGCAACCGGCGAGCGCCTCGACAACCTGGAAGATCCGTATCGTCTGTTCCGTTGCCACACGATCATGAACTGCGTCGACGTGTGCCCGAAGGGGCTCAACCCGACGAAGGCGATCGGCAAGATCAAGGAATTGATGGTGCGCCGGGCTGTCTGAAAGGGACGATGCAATGGTCGACAAGCAAGACAGCGCTCACCAGTCCGACCCTCTTCGCCGCGCGCGCCTTCGGTGGCGCGCACGGCGCGGCCTGCTGGAAAACGATCTGATCTTCGAGCGTTTTTTCAGCCGATATGAGCATGACCTCAGTGACGCCGACGTGGCCGCTCTGACCCGCCTGCTGGAGCTGAGCGACAACGAACTGATGGACCTGCTGCTCGCACGGACCGAGCCGGAAGGCGAGCTTGCCACGCCGGACGTGATTCGCGTGATTCAGATGCTGCGTTCCGTGTGATTTCGGCAGAAATCCCCGGAGTTTTGCACAATGCGCCCTGAGTCCGGGCGCCAGGCGGCCGAGAGCAGACAGCGGTCGATCGTGCAGTCCTGCCGCGCAGCTTCCGTCGTGCAAATTATCGAAAACCTGTATCCATACTTCGATTGAGGATGTGCTATGACCCCGTCAGATGTTAAAGCCACGCTATCGTTCAGCGACAACTCGCCGAGCGTCGAAATGCCGATCTACAAGGGCACGATGGGCCCCGACGTGATCGACATCCGCAAGTTGTACGGTCAGACCGGCAAGTTCACGTATGACCCGGGCTTCATGTTAACGGCGGCGTGCAATTCGGCGATCACCTACATCGACGGCGACAAGGGCGAGCTGCTGTATCGCGGCTACCCGATCGAGCAGTTGGCCGTGAACGCCGACTTTCTCGAGACCTGCTATCTGCTGCTGAAGGGCGAGTTGCCCACGGCTGCGCAGAACAAGGAATTCGTGGACACGGTAACGCGTCACACGATGGTGCACGAGCAGATGCACTTCTTCTTCCGCGGCTTCCGTCGCGACGCGCACCCGATGGCGGTCCTGACGGCGGCGGTCGGCGCGCTGTCGGCGTTCTATCACGACTCGCTGAACATCAACGATCCGCGTCACCGCGAAGTCTCCGCAATCCGCATGATTGCGAAGCTGCCGACGCTCGTCGCCATGGCGTACAAGTTCAGCATCGGCCAGCCGTTCGTGTATCCGCGCAACGAGCTGTCGTACAGCGCGAACTTCATGCACATGATGTTCGCGAACCCGTGCGAAGAGTACAAGGTCAACGACGTGCTCGTGCGAGCGCTCGACCGTATCCTGATTCTGCACGCGGACCACGAGCAGAACGCGTCGACGTCGACGGTGCGTCTCGCGGGTTCGTCGGGCGCGAATCCGTTCGCGTGTATCGCTGCGGGCATCGCATGTCTGTGGGGCCCGGCGCACGGCGGCGCGAACGAAGCCGCGCTGAACATGCTGGAGGAAATCGGCTCGGTCGACAACATTCCCGAGTTCATCAAGCAGGTGAAGGACAAGAACTCGGGCGTGAAGCTGATGGGCTTCGGTCACCGCGTCTACAAGAACTACGACCCGCGCGCGAAGCTGATGCGCGAAACCTGCCACGAAGTGCTGAACGAGCTCGGCCTGCACGACGACCCGCTCTTCAAGCTCGCGATGGAACTGGAAAAGATCGCGCTGGAAGACGAATACTTCGTGTCGCGCAAGCTGTACCCGAACGTCGACTTCTACTCGGGCATCGTGCAGCGCGCGCTGGGCATCCCGACGTCGATGTTCACGTGCATCTTCGCGATGGCGCGTACGGTGGGCTGGATCGCGCAGTGGAACGAGATGATCGCCGACCCCGAGCAGAAGATCGGCCGTCCGCGCCAGTTGTTCATCGGCCAGACGCCGCGTGAAGCGAAGGCTGTCGACAAGCGTTGATCGGTTGATGCGGTAGAGCAGAGTGCGTTTCGAAGCCCCGGCGGGTGACTGCCGGGGCTTTTTTGCTTTTTGCGCGGCCTGTGCGTGGACACCATCGGCACGCATGGTGACATCGTTTGATGCTACGATGTGTGCCTGACAAAGGAGATATCCATGCGTACAACCATCGCACTCGACGACGATTTGCTCGCTAAGGCGCAAGCCTATACCGGCGTCGCCGAGAAATCGGCGCTCGTCCGCGAGGCGCTCAAAGCCCTGATCCAGCGGGAGGCCGCCCGACGCCTCGCCAGTCTGGGTGGAAGCCAGCCCGGCGTCGAAGGAGCGCCGCGTCGCCGGCAGGACGCCGAATGATTCTCGTCGATACATCCGTGTGGATCGACCACATCAACGCCTCGGAACCCGTGCTCGTCGATCTGCTCAGCGAGGAACGCGTCCTGGCACATCCCTTCGTGATCGGGGAAATATCGCTCGGCAGCCTACGCGCGCGCGATATCGTGCTCGGTGCGCTGCGCGATCTGCCCCAAGCGTCTGTGGCGACGCCTGAGGAAGTCTTTTTCCTGATCGAGCGGGAGAAGCTGTTCAACCGGGGCATTGGATTCGTCGACACGTCGTTGTTGGCGTCCGCTCGTTTAAGCGCGGGCGTGAGCATCTGGACGCGGGACAAGCGCCTGCACAAGGTCGCATCGGAGCTTGGTCTGGCCGCGATGCTTGGACATTGATTGCATCCGGGTGCAACAACAACGCCCAGGCAGGTACTCCCCATCCAGGTATCGCCACCACTACGATAACCCACTGTTTCTTCACGCTTTTTTCGCCTAGCCTAGTACCACGCGCCGGCGCGGAGGTGGCATAATCGTCCAACAAGCCGCTTCCCAATACACCCCGCAGTCACCCACGAAAGCGCTCACCATGTCACAGACTCTTTACGACAAGTTGTGGAACACGCACGTCATCCACACGGAAGAGGACGGCACCTCCATCCTCTATATCGATCGTCATCTGCTCCACGAAGTCACGAGCCCGCAAGCGTTCGAAGGTCTGAAGCTGGCCGAGCGCCCCGTATGGCGCATCAGCGCGAATCTCGCCGTCTCCGACCACAACGTTCCGACGACCGACCGCTCGCACGGCATCGCCGATCCGGTCTCGAAGCTGCAGGTCGACACGCTCGACGCCAATTGCGATGAATTCGGCATCACGCAGTTCAAGATGAACGATCTGCGTCAGGGCATCGTGCACATCATCGGGCCGGAACAGGGCGCGACGCTGCCGGGCATGACCATCGTCTGCGGGGATTCGCATACGTCGACGCACGGCGCATTCGGCGCCCTCGCGCACGGCATCGGCACGTCGGAAGTCGAGCACGTCCTCGCCACGCAGACGCTTCTGCAGAAGAAGAGCAAGAACATGCTCGTCAAGGTCGAAGGGCCGCTGCCGCGCGGTTGCACCGCGAAGGACATCGTGCTCGCGGTCATCGGCAAGATCGGCACGGCGGGCGGCACGGGTTACGCAATCGAGTTCGGCGGCTCGACCATCCGCTCGCTGACGATGGAAGGCCGCATGACCGTCTGCAACATGGCGATCGAAGCGGGCGCGCGCGCGGGCATGGTCGCCGTCGACGATACGACCATCAACTATCTGAAGGACCGGCCGTATTCGCCGCAGGGCGTCGAGTGGGATCAGGCGGTGGAATACTGGCGTCAGTTCAACTCGGACGATGGCGCGCAGTTCGATCGCGTCGTCGAGATCAACGCCGCCGAGATCGTGCCGCAGGTGACGTGGGGCACGTCGCCGGAAATGGTGACGTCGATCGACGGCCGCGTGCCTGATCCCGAGCGTGAAAAAGATCCCGTCAAGCGCGACGCGATGGAACGCGCGCTGACCTACATGGCGCTGCAGCCGAACACGCCGATCGAATCGATCAAGCCGGACAAGATTTTCATCGGCTCATGCACGAACGCGCGCATCGAAGACCTGCGCGCGGCGGCGTATGTGGTGAAGTCGCTCGGCAAGCGCGTTGCGCCGAGCGTGCGGCTCGCGATGGTGGTGCCGGGTTCGGGTCTCGTGAAGGCGCAGGCCGAGCGCGAAGGGCTCGACAAGATCTTCACGAACGCCGGTTTCGAATGGCGCGAGCCGGGTTGCTCGATGTGCCTCGCGATGAATGCCGACCGGCTGGATCCGGGCGAGCGCTGCGCGTCCACGTCGAACCGCAACTTCGAAGGACGTCAGGGCGCGGGCGGCCGCACGCATCTGGTCAGTCCGGCGATGGCCGCCGCCGCCGCGATCGAAGGCCATTTCGTCGATGTTCGCAAGCTCGCGTGATCAATCGGGATACTGAGAAAGACCATGGAAAAATTCACTGTTCATAGCGGGCTCGTGGCGCCGCTGGATCGCGAGAACGTCGACACCGACGCGATCATCCCCAAGCAGTTTCTCAAGTCCATCAAGCGCACGGGCTTCGGCCCGAATGCCTTCGACGAATGGCGTTATCTCGATGTCGGCCAGCCCGGGCAGGACAACAGCACGCGTCCGCTCAATCCGGACTTCGTGCTGAACCAGCCGCGCTATCAGGGCGCGTCGATTCTGCTGACGCGCAAGAACTTCGGCTGCGGCAGTTCGCGGGAGCACGCGCCGTGGGCGCTGGATCAGTACGGTTTTCGCGCGATCATCGCCCCGAGTTTCGCGGACATTTTCTATAACAACTGCTTCAAGAACGGCCTGTTGCCGGTCGTGCTGTCGGAGCAGCAGGTGGACAAACTTTTCAACGAGACGTATGCGTTCGTCGGCTTCAAGCTGACGATCGATCTCGAAGCCCAAGTCGTGCGAACCGG
Source organism: Caballeronia sp. LZ019 (assembly GCF_031450825.1). Lineage (NCBI taxonomy): Bacteria > Pseudomonadati > Pseudomonadota > Betaproteobacteria > Burkholderiales > Burkholderiaceae > Caballeronia > Caballeronia sp. LZ019. The sequence continues at coordinate 300,646 of NZ_JARTVZ010000002.1, forward strand.
CGACGGCGCCGAATATCCGTTCGAAGTCCCCGGCTTCCGCAAATTCTGTCTGCTGAACGGTTTCGACGATATCGGTCTGACGCTGCGTCATGCGGACAAGATCAAGGCGTTCGAAGCGGAGCGGCTCGCGAAGCAGCCGTGGTTGAATAATCGCGTGATCGGATAATCGGCGCGCGCACACGTTGAAGGAAGAGACGATGAAAATTGCAGTGCTCCCCGGCGACGGGATCGGCCCCGAAATCATGGCCGAAGCGGTCAAAGTCCTGAACGCGCTCGGCGAAAAGTTCGAGCTGGAAGAAGCGCCCGTCGGCGGCGCGGGTTATGAAGCCCATGGACATCCGCTGCCGGAATCGACGCTTGCGCTCGCGAAAGAAGCCGATGCAATCCTCTTCGGCGCAGTCGGCGACTGGAAGTACGACACGCTCGAGCGCGCGCTGCGTCCCGAACAGGCCATCCTCGGACTGCGCAAGCATCTGCAACTGTTCGCGAACTTCCGCCCGGCTATCTGCTATCCGCAATTGACGGCCGCTTCGTCGCTTAAGCCGGAGATCGTGTCGGGACTCGACATTCTGATCGTGCGCGAACTGAACGGCGACATCTACTTCGGCCAGCCGCGCGGGGTGCGTCAGGCTCCGGACGGCCCGTTCGAAGGCGCGCGCGAAGGCTTCGACACGATGCGCTATTCGGAGCCGGAAGTGCGCCGCATCGCGCACGTGGCGTTCGCCGCCGCGCAGAAGCGCCAGAAGAAGCTGACGAGCGTCGACAAGGCCAACGTGCTGGAAACCTCGCAACTGTGGCGCGACACGATGATCGACGTCGCGAAGGAATACCCGGACGTCGAGCTGTCGCATATGTATGTCGATAATGCGGCGATGCAGCTCGTCAAGGCGCCGAAGGCGTTCGACGTCGTCGTGACCGGCAACATGTTCGGCGACATCCTCTCGGACGAAGCCGCGATGCTGACCGGCTCGATCGGCATGCTGCCGTCCGCGTCGCTCGACAAGAACAACAAGGGCCTGTACGAGCCGTCGCACGGTTCCGCGCCCGATATCGCGGGCAAGGGCGTGGCCAATCCGCTGGCGACCATCCTGTCGGCGGCCATGATGCTCCGCTATTCGCTCGGGAAAGCCGAGCAGGCGGACCGCATCGAAAGCGCGGTGAAGAAGGTGCTGGAGCAGGGCTACCGCACCGGCGATATCGCGACGCAGGACGGCAAGACCGTCGGCACGAAGGAAATGGGCGAGGCAGTGCTCGCCGCGCTGTAATCGCTTGCTGAAACGATCGGCCGTTTCTTTCAGGGCGGCCGAATCGGTAGCATTGACGCGTTATCCGAATCGATTCGGGACGCATGGCGTAACTGCGGACGAACGCACCGCATATCGTGTATATTGTTTGGCCATGGCGAAGCACTCTCAATTCTCTACGGATTCCATCGGTCGCGGCATCGACGCTCGCGCGACGGGTCTCGCCATCGTCAAGCGCATCGACGTCATTGCCACGTCGAAAACGCGCATTACGAAAATCTCCATCAAAGCGATCACGATTCGCTGATCGTCCCTCGTGTCCGAGCGTCTTCCCCGCGCGGCCACGCCGGGCAAGGATGCGGGGAAGAATCCACACATAAGGTTAGTCATGAACGTAGGTCTCGTTGGTTGGCGCGGTATGGTCGGCAGCGTCCTGATGCAGCGCATGCAGCAGGAAGGCGATTTCGACCTGATCGAACCGGTGTTTTTCAGCACCAGCAATGCGGGCGGCAACGCGCCGTCGTTCGCCAAAAACGAGACGAAGCTCAAGGACGCAACGAGCATCGACGACCTGAAGAAGTGCGACGCCATCATCACCTGCCAGGGCGGCGACTACACCAACGACGTGTATCCGAAGCTGCGCGCGGCGGGCTGGAAGGGCTACTGGATCGACGCGGCGTCGGCGCTGCGCATGAAGGACGACGCGGTCATCATTCTCGATCCGGTCAACCTGAACGTCATCAAGGATTCGCTCGTCAAGGGCGGGCGCGATTTCGTCGGCGGCAACTGCACGGTCAGCCTGATGCTGATGGCGCTGGGCGGCCTGTTCCGCGAGAACCTCGTCGACTGGATGACGGCCATGACCTATCAGGCCGCGTCGGGCGCGGGTGCGCAGAACATGCGCGAACTGCTGTCGCAAATGGGCGCGCTGAACGCGTCCGTGGCGGGCGATCTCGCGAATCCGTCGTCGGCCATTCTGGACATTGACCGCAAGGTTCTGTCGACCATGAACAGTGACGCCATGCCGACCGAGCATTTCGGCGTGCCGCTCGCCGGCTCGCTGATTCCGTGGATCGACAAGGATCTCGGCAACGGCATGTCGAAGGAAGAGTGGAAGGGCGGCGCGGAAACCAACAAGATTCTGGGCAAGCCTGCCATGGGCGAGCCGGGTTCGATTCCCGTCGATGGCCTCTGCGTGCGGATCGGCGCAATGCGTTGCCACTCGCAGGCTCTGACCATCAAACTGAACAAGGACGTGCCGCTCGACGAAATCAACGGCATTCTCGCTTCCGCGAACGACTGGGTGAAGGTCGTGCCCAACGAGCGCGAAGCGTCGATGCGCGATCTGTCGCCCGCCGTGGTCACAGGCACGCTGACGGTGCCGGTGGGCCGTCTGCGCAAGCTCGCGATGGGCGGGGAGTATCTGTCGGCGTTCACGGTCGGCGACCAGCTTCTGTGGGGCGCTGCCGAGCCACTGCGCCGCATGCTTCGCATTCTGTTGGACAAGTAAAGTAAACTACGCGCCAGAAAGCGCGGACTCGAAGAAAAAGCGTCGCGTTAATCGCGGCGCTTTTTTGTTTTCTGCGGCCCGTTCTTGCGACTGCGTGCGGACGCCGGACGCCACCGGTTTCGGCTCTCGTTCTGCGTTCCTGTTTCAATTTTTTGCCGTACCTTGGAGTTTCAATGATTCGACGACCCCGCCGGTCCTTCATCCCGTCATCGCGTGCGGCGCTCGCCGCGGCAAGCGTCGCCATCTGCACGCTGCTCTGGACGAACCCCGGCGCGGCGCTCGCGCAGGCAAGCGGTGCAGCCGCGGACAACGCCTCGGTGGCCGTCGCGCCCGGCCAGCGGTACACGGTCAAGCCCGGACAGTCGCTCAGCGACGTTGCCGGCGAACTCACCGGTTCCAAAGAGCGCGCCGTCAGGGAGAAGATGGCGCGTGCGCTCTTCGATGCGAATCCGAACGCGTTCGCGGGCCACGACATCAACAGGCTCAAGCTCGGCGCAGTGCTGAACGTTCCGGCGAGCGATACGGGCGGGGCATCGGCGCCGCAGGGTCCTGTCGGCACGGATCAGTCCAGTGCGCCTGTGGCCGCTCCCACAGCGCCCGCGACGTCTGCGCCGGAAGTGACGGCTGAAGCGGCGTCCGACGTTGCGCCGGCGGCAGCGGGCGTCGAGCCGGCTTCCGCCGTTGAGCCGGCGTCGGAGCCACAGACCGCGCCGGCCGTCGAACCGGCGGCTAGCGCAGCGATCGCCGAAACCACGCCTGCGCGCCGTGTCGGTCTCGATCCGATGCTGCTGGGTCTCGCGATCGCGGTACTCGTGCTGCTGTTCCTCCTGATGATGTGGCGCAGCGCGCGGCGTCGGCGGGCAAATGCGCAAGCCGAGGCCGACGCGAAGCGTCGTCAGCGCCCGACGGTCACGCCCGCTTTTCCTGCACGACTCGCGGACACGGGCGCTGCCGATCTCGAAGGCAAGGCGGTCCAGCGCGACGAGTCGGAACTGAACGCGGTGGCGGCGAGCATCGAAAGCTATGAGGCGGCTCAGTCGTTCGCCGCGCCATCCGACGACAATGCCGCCCCGTCCGTCGAAACGGGAACCCAACCCGCCGCGCCGTCCGCGCCGTTCGTGCCGTCGCCGCCCGCCGCGCTTCACGCCGGCTTCGTGCCGCCGCCACACGCGGCTTCGGAGGACGAACAGGAACGTGAAGCCCACGACCGCGAAATCGCCGCGCGCGAAGCCGCGGCACGCGAGGCCGAAAAATGGGAAGCTGAAGAACGCCAGGCGGCGGCCCTGCAAGCCGCGACGCAGGAGGCCGAAGAACGCGAAATTCGCGCACGCGAAGCAGCGGCGCGGGATGCGCTCGCCGCTGAAATAGCGCGCCGCGAAGGCGACGCCCGCGAAGCCGCCGAACAGGAAGCGCAGGCGCAGCAGGCCCGAGAGGCCGCAGCGCGGGAGATCATCGCGCGCGAGGCCGAATTGCGGGATGCACAGGCGCAGGCCGAACACGCGGCGCATCGCGACGCGCATCAGGAAGAACCCGCGGAAGACGGCGAACCGGCGCCCGGCGATCGTTTCCCGATGCCCAAATTTCCGACCGAGGCGGTCGAGGCGCTGGATTCGCTCGACCTCGGTTTGCCGCCGCGCATGGAACTGACGCTCGCGACGCCCGCCGTTGCCGATGCGGAGCCTGCGCTGCAAGACCGGCAGACGCCGATCGAACCGGTGCCCTTCGTGCCGCAGCCGGTCGCCGAGACGGATATCGCGCATCCGCCGAAAGCGGAGCCGCTGTCCGCCGCCGCGCAGATCGAAGCGGGCACGGCCGGCCCTGCGTCCGTGGCGGGACTTGGCGCGACGCAGTTCGGACCGCTCAGCCTGGATTTCAACCTGGATTTGCCGTCGAGCCACAGCGAGCCGCTGCCGTCGCTGACCCCGGCGCAACTCGCGACGATTGCGCGCAACAAGCTGGAGCTGGCCGTCGAATATATCGAACTGGGCGATCTCGGCGGCGCGCGCACGTTGCTGCAGGAAGTCATCGCATCGAACGATACGGCCACGCGCCAGCAAGCCGCCGCGCTGCTCTCGACGCTCGCGCCGCATTCCTGACATGCGCATCGCGTTAGGCATTCAGTACGACGGCGCCGCGTTCAGCGGGTGGCAATCGCAACCGCACGGCAACACGGTGCAGAACGAACTTGAACGCGCGCTCGCGGAATTTGCACAGCGGCCGCTGCAGACGGTCGTCGCGGGACGAACGGATACGGGCGTGCACGGGCTCGGTCAAGTCGTCCACTTCGATACGGAGCTCGATCGCGCCGAATTCTCCTGGGTGCGCGGCACCAACGCGTTTCTGCCGGAAACGGTCGCGGTGCAGTGGGCCAAGCCGATGCCCGACGATTTTCACGCGCGTTTCGCGGCCTTCGAGCGCACCTACTATTACGTGTTGTACGTCAACCCGGTGCGTTCACCCATGCTCGCGAAACGCGCGGGCTGGGTGCACACGCCGCTCGACGTTGCCGCAATGCGCGACGCCGCCGCGTGTCTCGTCGGCGAGCACGATTTCTCGTCGTTTCGCGCGGCCGACTGCCAGTCGAAGACGCCGGTCAAGCACGTGTATTGCATCGATGTGCGCGAACAGGGGAATTTCGTCCACTTCCGCTTTCGCGCCAACGCGTTCCTGCATCACATGGTGCGCAACCTGATGGGATGCTTCGTCGCGATCGGACGCGGCCGGCACCCCGTTTCGTGGATGGCCGACGTTCTCGCCGCCCGCGACCGTCGCGCCGCCGCACCGACTTTCATGCCCGACGGGCTTTATCTGGCGGCAGTCGGCTATCCCGAACGCTTCGGAGTGCCGCCGCCGCATACCGCGAGCATGCCGTGGAGCGCCATCTGGGCCGATCAGACATGAGTAACCAGGATTTGCATAGAACGAGAGTCAAGCTCTGCGGGCTTTCGCGCGCGGACGACGTGAAGCACGCCGTCGCGCTCGGCGCGGACGCGGTGGGTTTCGTCTTCTACCCGCCGAGCCCCCGTTCGGTGAGCGTTTCGCAGGCCGTCGATCTCGCGCGGCACGTGCCGCCGCTAGTGGCCGCAGTCGGCCTGTTCGTCAACGCGACGCCAGAATGGATCGAGGAAGTCACATCCAGCGTGCCGCTTTCGCTCCTGCAGTTTCACGGCGACGAAACGCCGGAACGATGCGCCGAACTCGCCGCGATTGCGGGTTTGCCCTATTGGCGCGCAGTGCGTGTCGGGCCTGATGCGGCCGCAAGCGATTTGGTAGAATCGTCGCTTAAATATGCAGCCGCAGGCGGCATTCTGCTCGACGCGCTCGTCGAGGGCTTCGGCGGCGGCGGAAAGGTATTCGATTGGTCACTTATCCCAACAGATCTCGGGCATCGGGCCGTTTTGAGTGGTGGGTTGAACACGCAAAACGTCAGTGACGCCATCCGGCGCGTGCGCCCGTTCGCGGTCGATGTCTCCAGCGGCATCGAAGTGCCGGGCGCGAAGGGCGTGAAAGATCCCGCCCGAATGACGGCGTTCGTGCGCGCGGTGCGCGAAGCGGACGCCGGCTGATTCCGAACGCGGCGCTGACCCGAACTGTCGGCCCGCCACCGAGAGAGTGACGCAATGTACAACTTGCCTGACGAAAGAGGCCATTTCGGCCAGTATGGCGGCGTATTCGTTTCCGAAACGCTCATTCATGCACTCGACGAACTGCGCCGCGCCTATGACGCGGCCCGCCAGGACCCCGAGTTCCAGGCCGAATACGACTACGAACTGAAGCATTACGTCGGCCGTCCTTCCCCGATCTATCACGCAAAACGCTGGAGCGACATGCTTGGCGGCGCGCAGCTTTATCTGAAGCGGGAAGACCTGAATCACACGGGCGCGCACAAGGTCAACAACGTGATCGGCCAGGCGCTGCTCGCGCGCAAGATGGGCAAGCCGCGCGTGATCGCCGAGACCGGCGCGGGCCAGCACGGCGTCGCGACAGCGACCATCGCGGCGCGTTTCGGGATGGAATGTGTCGTCTATATGGGCGCGGAAGACGTGCGGCGGCAAGCGGCGAACGTCTATCGCATGAAGCTGCTGGGCGCGACCGTCGTGCCGGTCGAGTCCGGCTCGCGCACGCTGAAGGACGCGCTCAACGAAGCCATGCGCGACTGGGTCACGAACGTCGAAAACACGTTTTACATCATCGGCACGGTGGCGGGACCGCATCCTTATCCGATGATGGTGCGCGACTTCCAGCGCGTGATCGGCGACGAATGCCGCGTGCAGATGCCCGAGATGGCGGGCCGTCAGCCGGACGCGGTGATCGCGTGCGTGGGCGGCGGATCGAACGCGATGGGCATCTTCTATCCGTATATCGAAGACAAGGACGTGCGGCTGATCGGCGTCGAGGCGGCGGGCGACGGCATCGACACGGGCCGTCACGCGGCCTCGTTGATGGGCGGCAGTCCCGGCGTCCTGCACGGCAACCGCACCTACCTGCTGCAGGACGACAACGGCCAGATCATCGAGACGCATTCGGTGTCGGCGGGGCTGGATTATCCGGGCGTCGGTCCCGAGCACGCGTGGCTCAAGGATGCGGGCCGCGCCGAGTACGTCGGCATCACGGACGACGAAGCGCTAAAGGCGTTCCACGACTGCTGCCGTATCGAGGGCATCATTCCGGCGCTGGAATCAGGCCACGCGCTTGCCTACGGCGCGAAGCTCGCGAAGACGCTGCCGCGCGACAAGGTGCTGCTCGTCAACCTGTCCGGCCGCGGCGACAAGGACATGCACACGGTCGCGGAGCGATCGGGCATTCAGTTCTAAGCCGCAGATGCGCACTGTCATCGACGAACCGTTGTCCGCCGGCGCGCTGCAAGGCGCCGGCATCGACATTCGCAACCGCGATTTCCTGGCCGATGCCGCGAGCATTCCCGATGCGTCGATCGATCTGATCGTCGCCGATCCGCCCTACGGACTGGGCAAGGATTACGGGAACGACTCGGACATGTTGTCGGGCGACGCCTTTCTGGAGTGGACGTATCGCTGGCTGGACATGGCGATTCCGAAGCTCAAGAAGAGCGGCTCGCTTTATATCTTCTGCACCTGGCAATACTCGCCGGAACTGTTCGTGTTCCTGAAGCGCCGGATGACGATGGTCAACGAGATCGTCTGGGACCGGCGCGTGCCGAGCATGGGCGGGACCACGCGCAAGTACACGTCGGTGCACGACAACATCGGTTATTTCGCGGTATCGAGGGACTATTACTTCGATCTCGATCCGGTGCGCATCCCTTACGACGCAGTGACGAAGAAGGCGCGCTCGCGCAAGATCTTCGAAGGCAGCAAATGGCTCGAGCTGGGCTATAACCCGAAGGACGTCTGGTCGGTATCGCGGCTGCACCGGCAGCATGCGGAGCGCGTCGATCATCCGACGCAAAAGCCGCTGGAAATCGTCGAACGCATGGTGCTGGCGAGTTGTCCGCCGGGCGGCCGCGTGCTCGATCCGTTCATGGGCAGCGGCACGACGGCAGTTGCGTGCGCGCGCCACGGACGCCTCTTCACGGGTTACGAAATCAACGCCGATTACTGCGCGATCGCGGACGCCCGCATCGCGCAGGCGCGCGCGGTGCCCGTCCAGCCCGCTGCCGTTGCGCTTGCCGCCGAAGCGCCAGCCGCCGAATAACGTCGCTGACTGCGTCCATCGACGCCTACCGAATACGACTTCGAGAATTCCCATGTCCCGTATCAAGAACACGTTCGCGGCGCTTGCCGCGCAAGGCAGGAAAGGGCTGATCCCGTTCATCACCGCGGGCGATCCGAACCCGGAACAGACCGTCGAGTTCATGCACGCGCTCGCGAAGGGCGGCGCGGACGTCATCGAACTGGGCGTACCGTTCTCCGACCCGATGGCCGATGGCCCCGTTATCCAGCGTTCGTCTGAGCGCGCACTGGCGCGCGGCGTGACGCTGAAGCGCGTGCTCGCCGACGTCGCGCGCTTTCGCGAAACCGACGACACGACGCCCGTCGTGCTGATGGGCTATGCGAACCCGATCGAGCGCATGGGCGCCGAAGCGTTCGCGCAAGCCGCCAAACAGGCGGGCGTGGACGGCGTGCTGGTCGTCGATTATCCGCCCGAGGAATCGGAAGACTTCAGCGCGACGATGCGCGCCGCCGGCATCGATCCGATCTTCCTGCTCGCGCCCACGTCGACGGACGAGCGCATCGCGGCGGTCGGCAAAATTGCGAGCGGCTACGTCTACTACGTGTCGCTCACCGGCGTGACCGGCGCAGCAAATCTGGACGTTTCCCGCATCGCGAGTAAAATCCCGGCCATCAAGTCGCATGTGCCCCTGCCGATCGGCGTCGGTTTCGGCATTCGCGACGCCCAGACCGCCCGCGCCGTGGCCGAAGTCGCGGATGCCGTCGTCATCGGCAGCCGGCTCGTGCAGTTGCTCGAAGAGGCGTCGCCCGAAACGGCCGCGGGCTCGCTGACGAGCTTCATCGCGGACATCCGCACGGCGCTCGACTCCGCCAGGTAATTTTCGCCGCCGCGCGCGCGACTCGCGCGCCGCGGCCCCCGAACAGTCAAGGAAAAACGATGAGCTGGCTCGACAAACTGCTGCCGCCCAAGATCAAGCAAACCGACCCCAAGAGCCGCAAGGGCATTCCAGAGGGCCTCTGGGTGAAGTGTCCGTCGTGCGAGGCGGTGCTGTACCGCAACGACGTCGAGGCGAATCTGCATGTTTGCCCGAAGTGCAGTCATCACATGCGTATCGGCGCGCGCGAGCGGCTCGACCGCCTGCTCGACCCGGAAGGCCGCTACGAAATCGGCCAGGAAGTCGTTCCGGTCGACGCCCTCAAGTTCAAGGACAGCCGCAAGTACCCGGATCGCCTGAAAGAGGCGATGGAAGACACCGACGAAACCGACGCGATGGTCGTCATGGGCGGCGCCATCCATACGCTGCCGTGCGTGGTCGCGTGCTTCGAATTCTCGTTCATGGGCGGCTCGATGGGCTCGGTCGTCGGCGAGCGCTTCGTGCGTGGCGCGCGCAATGCGCTCGAGCAGAACGTGCCGTTCATCTGCTTCACGGCGTCGGGCGGCGCGCGCATGCAGGAAAGCCTGCTCTCGCTGATGCAGATGGCGAAGACCACCGCCCTGCTGACCAAGCTGTCCGAGGCCAGGCTGCCGTTCATCTCCGTCCTGACCGATCCGACGATGGGCGGCGTGTCCGCGAGCTTCGCGTTCCTGGGCGATGTGGTAATCGCCGAGCCGAAGGCGCTGATCGGCTTCGCGGGCCCGCGCGTGATCGAGCAGACCGTGCGCGAGAAGCTGCCGGAAGGCTTCCAGCGCGCCGAATTCCTGTTGCAGAAGGGCGCGGTCGACATGATCATCGATCGCCGGAAGATGCGTGAAGAAATTGCGCAGTTGATGGCGCTGATGACGCGGCAGCCCGCCGATTCCGTCGCCTGAGGCCGCTTTCGTTCAGCGCCGCGCCGCGCGTGAACCCGCGAGGTTCCGCGCGGCGTTTTTGCTTTCTCCATCTCGAAAATGAACACTTTCCCCACACTCGACGCGTGGCTCGCCCATCTGGAGGCGGCGCATCCTGTCGGAATCGACATGGGTCTGACGCGGATCGGCTTTGTCAAGGACGCGCTCGGGCTCACGTTCGACTGCCCGGTCATTACCGTGGGCGGCACGAACGGCAAGGGCTCGACCTGCGCGATCCTCGAAACCATCCTGCTGCGCGCGGGGTATCGCGTGGGCTGCCATACGTCGCCGCATCTGCTCGCGTTCAACGAGCGCGCGCGGATCGACGGCGCCGAGGCCGGCGACGCCGAACTGCTCGAGCATTTCGAAGCCGTCGAGAAAGCACGGGCGAGCCTGCCCGAGCCGGTTTCGCTGACCTACTTCGAATTCACGACGCTCGCGATCCTGCATCTCTTCGCGTCGCGGGGGCTGGATGCGGTGATTCTCGAAGTCGGGCTCGGCGGACGGCTGGACGCGGTCAATATCGTCGATACGGATTGCGCGGTGATTACGAGCATCGACATCGACCATACGGACTATCTCGGCGATACGCGCGAGAAGATCGCGTTCGAGAAAGCGGGCATCTTCCGTTCCGGCAAACCTGCGGTGTGCGGCGATCCCTCGCCGCCGCAGACGCTGATCGATCACGCCGAGTCCATCGGCGCGGACTTGTGGCTCGTCGGCCGCGATTTTCGCTACGAGGCTCAGCCGGGCAACGAACGGCAGCAATGGAGCTATATCGGGCGCACGCAGCGGCGCGCGGCGCTCGCCTATCCGGCGCTGCGTGGCGCGAATCAGCTCATCAACACGTCGGCGGCGCTGGCCGCGCTCGAAGCGTTGCGCGACCGGCTGCCGGTGTCGGCGCAGGACATTCGCCTCGGACTCGCGAACGTCGAATTGCCCGGACGATTCCAGGTGCTGCCGGGCAAGCCGCAGATCATCCTCGATGTCGCCCACAATCCGCACGCCGCCGCCGTGCTCGCGCAAAACCTCGGCAACATGGGCTACTTCCCGTACACCTACGCGGTCTTCGGCGCGATGAACGACAAGGATATCGACGGCGTCATCCGCCAGTTCCGGGGCGAGATCGACCACTGGAACGTGACCGCCTTGCCGACGCCGCGCGCGGCATCGGCGGAGCGGCTCGAAGCGGCGCTGCGCGAGGCCGGTGTCAGCGAAGGTCCCGACAGCAGCGTTGCACGCTTCGATACCCCTGCCGACGCTTTTCGAGATGCGTTAAGCCGGGCGTCCGAAAATGATAGAATCGTCGTTTTCGGCAGTTTCTATACGGTGGCTGGCGTCATGGCCTACCGCAAATCGCAGCATCACTGAGACGGTCGGCCAGGCCGGCGTCCAAGCATCACGCACCAAGCCATACATGGGACTTTTCTCGTTCGGCAAGAAAGACGACGCACGCGCGGCGAGCGACGCATACTCCGATTCCCCGCGCGGCTCACGTCACACCGTGCGCACGGAACGCCGCACGCGCCGCTCCGAGCGTACGGACGCCGACGCGATGATGCTCGACCCGACCCTGCCTGAGAAACAGCGCGCGCGTCGCCGGCTGGTCGGCGCGATCGCGCTGGTGCTCGCGGCGGTCATCGTCCTGCCGATGGTGCTGGATTCGCGCCCGAAGCCCGTCACCGACGACATTTCCATCGACATCCCGAGCCGTGCCGCGCCGGCCGCGAAGCCATCGCGCGACGCGCAAGACGCCGATACCCAGGCGGGCGTCGCACATGACGGCCCGGCTACGGACTCCGCGCCAGCGGCAGCGCAGGCGCAAAAGACGCAGACGCAGACGCAGGCGTCCGCGCCCGTTGCGCAGGCCAGGCCCGAAGCGAAGCCGGAGGCACGGCCGGAATCGGCGCCCGCCGTGGCCGCAAAGCCGGCCGTGAAGCCGCACGCCGCCGAGCAGGCAGCGGATACGGACAGCACGTCGAGTACTACATCCGCTGCCGCGAACACGCCGTCGTCTCCTGCAGGCAGCCGCTTCGTGCTGCAGATCGGCACATTCGATGATGAAACCGCCGCGCAGAACTGGGTCCACAAGTTGAAAGCCGCGGGCGTGCCCGCATATGTCGAGCATCGCCAGCAGCCGGACGGATCGTCGCGCTCGCTGCTGCGCGCGGGACCGTTTCCGGATCGCGCGGCGGCGTCGGCTGCGCTGGTGAAGGTGCGCCAGGCGGGACTCGCCGGCGGCAAGCGGCCGGCGTCGAACTAAGCGCCGATGTTCACGAGCTTCGACTACGCGGTAATGGCGGTGATCGGCTTGTCGGCCCTGCGCGGCATGTGGCGCGGCTTGCTCGCCGAGGCGTTTGGACTGGTGGGGTGGATCGCTGCGATACTGATCGCGAGCCGCTTCGTCGGCGTGGTCGTGCCGTATATCCCGTCAACATGGCCCGGCGGCGCGCTGACGCAATGGCTTATCGCGTTTCTGCTGGTGGTGGGCGCGGTGCTGCTGCTGTCGAGTGTCCTGTCGGCGCTCCTGACGCGCATCACGGAGGTCACCGGCCTGCGCGGCGTGGACCGCTCGCTGGGCTTGCTGTTCGGCCTCGCCAGAGGCGCGATACTCGTGGTGATTCTGGTCGCCCTTGCCGGCTTGACCGAATTGCCGCAGAAGGAATTCTGGCGCAACGCGCTGCTCCGGCCGACGGTCGAGCAGGGCGTGCGTGAACTGAAACCGCTGCTTCCCGATACGCTCGCCGCGTATGTGCACGTCGCCCCCGATTCGGGCGATCCGGCGCGAAACGCCGCACAATAGACGAACGGCTGGCTACACGAGGAACGCGCGACGCCAGGCTGCGTCGCCGCTGATTCGGCTTGCACGAATCGGGGCGATGCGCGCAGGCGGCACGCCTTTCGACCCCGTTTCGACTCTTTGAAGGACCATGCCATGTGCGGCATCGTAGGTGTAGTTTCCCAGAGCCCTGTCAATCAGGTCATCTATGACGCCTTGCTGCTGTTGCAGCATCGCGGTCAGGACGCGGCGGGCATCGCCACGGCCAACGGCAACAACTTCCACATGCACAAGGCCAACGGCATGGTGCGCGACGTGTTCCGCACGCGCAACATGCGCAGCCTGCCGGGCACGGTCGGCATCGGTCAGGTGCGCTATCCGACGGCCGGTTCGGCGTCGAACGAGGAAGAAGCGCAGCCGTTCTACGTCAACGCGCCGTTCGGCATCATCCTCGCGCACAACGGCAATCTGACGAACTGGATGCAGTTGAAGGACGAGATGTTCCGGATCGATCGCCGGCACATCAACACCGCATCCGATACCGAAGTGCTGCTCAACGTCTTCGCGCACGAACTGCAACTGGCGAGTTCCGGCCTGCAGCTCGACGCCGCCGCGTTGTGGAAAGCGGTCGCGGGCGTGCATCGCCGCGTGAAGGGCTCGTATGCGATCGTTTCGCTGATCGCGGGTTACGGCCTCGTCGCGTTCCGCGATCCGTTCGGCATTCGCCCGCTCGTGCTCGGCAAGCTGGAAACGTCGACGGGCGTCGAGTGGATGGTGGCGTCGGAGTCGGTGGCGATCGAGGGTATCGGCTTCGAATTCGTGCGCGATATCGAGCCGGGCGAAGCGATTTTCATCGACGCCGAAGGCAATCTGCACAGCCACCAGTGCGCTGAAAAGCCGGTGCTGAATCCCTGCATCTTCGAACTGGTCTATCTCGCGCGTCCGGATTCGTGCCTCGATGGCGTACCGGTCTATAACGCGCGTCTGCGCATGGGCGACTATCTCGCCGAGAAGATCAAGCGCGTCCTGCCCGACGTGCCGATCGACGTCGTCATGCCGATTCCCGATTCGTCGCGCCCCGCCGCGATGCAGGTGGCGGCCAAGCTCGGCGTCGAGTATCGCGAAGGTTTCTTCAAGAACCGCTACGTGGGGCGCACGTTCATCATGCCCGGTCAGGCGGTGCGCAAGAAGTCGGTGCGCCAGAAGCTGAACGCAATGGGCATCGAGTTCAAGGGCAAGAACGTGCTGATCGTCAACGATTCGATCGTGCGCGGCACGACATCGCATGAAATCGTGCAGATGGCGCGCGATGCCGGCGCGAACAAGGTCATTTTCGCGTCCGCTGCGCCGCCGGTGAAGTTCCCGAACGTGTACGGCATCGACATGCCGACGCGCGGCGAACTCGTCGCGCATGGCCGCAGCGACGAAGAAGTGGCGCGCATGATCGGCGCGGACTATCTCGTGTATCAGGACGTTGAAGACCTGAAGAGCGCCGTGCGCGATATCAATCCGGCGTTGAAGGAGTTCGAGGCGTCGTGCTTCGACGGCAATTACATCACCGGCGATGTCACGACCGATTACCTTGATCGCATCGAGACCGCGCGTCTTGCGCCGCAAGAGCAAACGGATCGCGATATCGCGGGCGAAGCGCTCGAAGGCGGTGCGGCGCGCTCGCAACTGCACTTGCAACTGTCGGTGGAGTAAGCTGCTGGCGGCTTCGATGAAGCCCGCTGCGTCGATGAGACGAGCGGGCTTTTTTGCGTCTGTCGGGTCGGTTGCGTCGTTTGCGTCGGTTGTATCTATTGCGCGCGCACGAGCCCGCTGTTGCGCCATTGTCCCGGCGCAATGCCGAAGCGTTTCGAGAACGCATGCGTGAATGCGCTTTGATCGGCGAAGCCGACATCGAGCGCGATATCGCTCAGTGCGATGCGCGGATCGGCAAGTAGCGCGAGCGCGGTATCGAGCCGCAAGCGAAGCAGATAGCGATGCGGCGTCTCGCCGAACGCTTCGTTGAACAGTTGATGAAAGCGCCGCATGCCGAAGCCGCAATGCGCGGCGAGATCGGCCACGCGCAGCGGCTCGGAAAGATGCGCGCGCAGCCATCGGTCGATGCGGGCGAAGTCGAGTCCGCGCAGTTCATCGGCGAGCGAAGCGCCGGCATCGGCCATCAACGCGCCGCATAGACGCGTGGCCGCTTGCCATGCTAAGCGCCGCGGCAGCGTGATGTCGTCGATGTTCGCACTCGTCGCCACGTGCGCGACGAGCTGCGTGATGCGGGCGTCGAGCTCGATGGTGCGAGCGCGTTCGAAGAAGCGCGCCGGCACCGCTACCGACGCCGCGGGCAAGTCCAGCACGAGCTGGCGATTCGCGCCTTCGGCCCAGTATTCGTGACGCGCGCCGGCCGGAATGATCCACGCGCGATGACGGTCGATCTGCGATTCGCTGCCTTCCACCGCCATGCCCATCGAGCCGTCGAAGCCGAGCACGATCTGATGGAAGTCGTGCTCGTCCGACGCCTGCACCGCTTCATAGCGGCGCAGCGAGACGGTGGGCGTCGAGGAGGGCAGCGGCGCGCTCACGTGCGCCTCAGACGTCGAGCAGTTCCACTTCGAAGACGAGCGTGGCGTTCGGCGGGATCACGCCGCCTGCGCCGCGCACGCCATAGCCGAGTTGCGGCGGGATGGTGAGACGGCGCACGCCGCCGACCTTCATGCCCTGCACGCCTTCATCCCAGCCCTTGATGACCATGCCGCCGCCGAGCACGAATGCGAAGGGTTCGTTGCGGTCCTTGCTCGAATCGAACTTCTGGCCGTCGGTCAGCCAGCCGGTGTAATGCACGCTGACCGTCTTTCCCGCGACGGCTTCGGCGCCTTCGCCGACGGTGACGTCTTCATACTTGAGACCGGAATCGGTCGTGACTGTCGACATGTTTGCTCCCTGGTTGCACGGCGTGTTGCCGATGGTCGAAACCAGCATTGTAGAACGGAGCGGGAAAGAGGATGAGGCGTCTGCCGATGCCCCACGCAAGCATCGCCGCTCGCGTGGCGCATGAACTTACTTCGCGAGCAGATCCGAAGGTTGCGGCGATCCCGGATCGTACGCGCCCCGCGATGGCGTCGTCGACATCATCACGTTCTGCGCCTGTGCGTCGAAGACTTCGCGCGAGAAGCGGCGGCGGAAGTCGCCGGTGAGCGCAGTCATCGGCACATCGCGCGCCGCGAAGATACGCTCGACGAAAGCGTCGTGATCGCCGGGCGGAAAAAGCAGCGCATCGGGCAGATACGAATCGAGCCCGCAAATGCGCGACACGACGATCGGCCGCTCCGCCAGCACCGCTTCGATCATGACGAGCGGCACGCCTTCGAAAGCCGAAGGCAGCACGAGCGTATCGCTTGCAACGATATACGGCAGCACGTCGCTCTTCGGGCCGACGATGCGCACGCACGCAGTCAGCGTCGGACTTGCATCGACCATGGCCGCGAGCCTCGACGCATCCGCGCCTTCACCGACGATCAGCACGATGGTCCGCTTGAACGCTTGCGGATGGCGCTCGATCGCTTCGAGCAGGAAGTCCTGACGCTTCTGCTTGAAGTTGATACGGCCGATATGCGCGATGACCGTGGTGCCATCATCGGGCAAGCCGAGCGATGCGCGCGCCGCTGACTTCGTGAGCATCGAGCGGCTGAAGCGGTCATCGACATAGTTCTCGAGAATCATCGTTCGCGCATGGGGCGCGAGCGTGCGCAGTTTGCCACGCAGATGTTCGTTGAGCGTCACGAATTCATCAGGCATCCGATACATCACGCGCTTCACGAGCCACTTGACCTTCTCGGTTGCGCTCTCGCTGGCCGGGCCGTCATCGACGAGCGGCAGGTAGCTCAATGCACGCACACGCGCATAACGCGCGGCGAACAGCCCTGCGATGCCCGATACGATCGTGCCCTGCGCGATCAACAGCTTCGAGAGTTGCAGCGTGCGCAGCGTCGCAGCCGTCGAACGGATCGCGCGGAACAGCGCGAACAGATCGCCGCGTATCGATTCAGCGGTGTAGGACAGGCTCACCATGCGCACCTTCGCATTGTGGCGAGCCAGATCGCTCACATAGCGATGCAGCGCCGCATTGCTCCTCGGCACGAGGATGTGCAGCGTTTGTACATTTCCGCTCGTGATGAGCGCGAGCATGAATCGCTTGAGCATTTCTTCATGCCCACCATTGATGCCCGAGTCGCAATAGATTCCAACGTTCACCGGCTTTCTCCCCTAACAGCGCGCGCCGTGCGCGTATTCACTGCTTGTTGATGAATTGCATCAGCAGCCGCGCACTTTCCGTCCAGCGATAGCGCTCGGCGTGCGCGAGTCCACGGCGCCTGAGTTCTTCGCTTAGCTTAGGCGAATCGAGCAGTTCGCGCAGCTTTGTTGCCATGTCATCGACCGAATATGGATCGCAATAGATCGACGCGTCGCCGCATGCTTCCGGAAGCGCCGCAGCGCGTCCGACCAGCGTGGGGCATCCGTTGCGCATTGCCTCCAGCGGAGGAATGCCGAAGCCTTCATAGATGGACGGATACAGAAAACACGCGGCATGCTGATACAGCGCCTTGAGTTTTTCGTCGCTCACATAACCCGCTTCCTTGATGTTGGGCGCGCTCGACAGGTCGTGTGCCTTGCCGAAGATCGCTGCATTCTTCATACCGACGATGACAAGGTCGATTGAAGGATCGTTCAGACGCATGAACGCCTCGACCAGCCGCTTGAAATTCTTTGTCGGATTCATACTGCTTACTGCAAGGACGTAACGATTGACCTTGAGATTTAATTCCCCGATAACCGAGACATCGGGCACGACATGATCGAGATGATCCGCAGCAAGCGGGACCACACCGATGCGCTCGGGCTTCACGCCCACATGATGCGCAAGCCGGTCGCGCGAGAACTTCGAGTTCGTCAGCACGCAGCTCGACGTGCGCGCAAGAATCCAGAACATCACGCGATACCACATGCGGAACTTCCACGAGAAATGCGCGGGTGTGTCGAACACCGCGGCATCGTGCATGTAGATGATCTGGTTGGAGCGGAAGATCGAGCCCGAGTTACTCAGGTTGACGATGCGCGAACGCCCCGCGAAGAGCGGCAGCACGAACTGCTCCCACACCACGCCCTTGCCGAATCCGAGCTTCACGGTAGGCACGCCGTCGACCGGCATCAGTCCGGACTGCGGAGGCACGGCGAGCGTCACATGCGCCCCTTCCGGCAGCTTCATGAGCGCAGCGACGAGTTCGCGCGCGACACGTTGCACGCCTGTCGTCTTCTGGCTCGTGAATCGCCCGTTGTAGACGAGCTTGCTGGTTGCGATTGAAGTATCCATGGATTGCGGATTAAAACTGTGAGTCCGGCCGGGCTTCATACGATGCGACTTCGTTTGCGCCGAGTGGTTCGCGCACGGGCTTGTCGGATTCCGCTTCGTAGCCTGTTTCGTAGATCGCAAGCCATTGACGGAAGATCGTATCCATCGAGAAGCGCGTAATTGCAGAGTGCCGCGCGGCAGCGCCCATGCGCGCACGCAATGCGGCATCGTCGCGCAGACGGGCGATGTATGTCCGCATCTCTTCGATGCTCTTCGCAACGAAGCCCGTCACGCCATGCCTCACGACATCGCGATTGCCGACGACATCCGTGACGACAGCGGGAATGCCGGCGACCTGTGCTTCGATGAGCGCGATGGGCATGCCTTCCCAGCGCGATGTCTGCACATAGACATCGAGCTGCGCAGTCAGTTCAAGCGCACGATCGCGCGTGACCCATCCGCTGCATGCAACCGCGCGGCGCGTTTCCTGGGGCAATTCGTCGGGATTGCCGCCTATCCACGAGAAGCTGGCAGAGTGTGTTCGTAAGTCTGCGGCAAGCGTAGCGAATGCTTCGTGGTTCTTCTGATACGACGCGCGCCCGCTCATGCCGATCACGATGCGATCGTCGGCCTTCTCGATGCGCGTCGGTATCTCCGGTACGTCGACGCCGTTCTCGATTAACATTGCACTGCGTGGATTGACCTTGCTTTCAATTTCCTGCAACTCACTCGCCGAACACGCAACGATAGTGCCGCCCATGCGCGCTGCGATACGTTCGAAGTTCAGGTAAGCCAACTGCCTGGCGGACGACACATCGCGCCGCAGGAAGGACAGGCCATGAGGGGAATAGAACACGCGCGCATCCGGCGTCGCGATGCGTGCCGCCGCGCGGCCCAGCACGCCTGCCTTCGATGAATGAAGATGCACCACGGAGGGATTGCAACGACGAAGCGCGCGCACGAGATTCCATAGTCCCGCCCAGTCCTTCGCGGGGTGCACTTCGCGGCACATGTTCACGTGCACGAGCTGGACTGCCGGATGAAAGAGCCTTGCGAAATTCGCGGGACTTTCCGGACGGATCGAATGAAGGATCGTCACACTGATTCCTGCTGCCGCTGCGCGGTTCGACAGTTGCGTCAGCATGGACAGCACCCCGCCACCGAACGCCTCGGTTATGTGGACGATCTCTTTCATTCCCGGACTCTTCTTTTAGTGTATTGCCGTGCACCCCGTTGCACTCGCAATGGAGAATAGGCGCGGGCCGGTCCTGTCAATAGTTGGTAGCACACATATCCCCGAGCTAAGCCTGGCGGGACTGTGCGCGAATACACGTTGAAAGCAGAACACAAGGAATTAGAGCGGACGCGCAGCATCATTAATCGAAAGCGATGTCTATCGTTCGATTAACACGTCTCGTATTTGCCGCTTGATTGACTATGGCGCGGTGCGTCGATCAGTCCGGAAGAGACCGGACATTCGGCCGGGCGATGAAAGCCCGCGCCATCCTGTCGAGAGACAGCGCGTGCTTCGACGAGCGCACCTATTCGCGTGACGAGAGCCGGCACTGAAAGTCCATACATGTGACTTGCCGTTGCGCCTCAAGCCGACATGCGCGGCAAGATCGACGCTGTGCTCTGGCCGTGCCGACGAAGTCAGTTGACTTCGGGTTCGGTCTTGGCGTTCGCCTGTTGCGAGAAGGCGACCTCGCACACTTCGAGGAGCACCCTCAAATCCTTGACCGGAATGGCAGCCGATTGCATGCGCAGGTTCTCTGCGCGCTCGACCAGCTTCTGCACACGTTCAAATGATAGGTCGTCTGGTTTCATGCCGCAGCTCACAATAAGTATTCTTACCTAGTACCAT
Organism: Caballeronia sp. LZ019; assembly: GCF_031450825.1. Lineage (NCBI taxonomy): Bacteria > Pseudomonadati > Pseudomonadota > Betaproteobacteria > Burkholderiales > Burkholderiaceae > Caballeronia > Caballeronia sp. LZ019. Next base: position 320,866 of record NZ_JARTVZ010000002.1, read on the forward strand.
AAACCCCGAACCATGGCCCGTCCGTGCGCCACCACACATACACGGCTGCGACTTCGGGAGTAGCGAAGCAAGCAGACGCGCCAAGGCCGCTGCTAAAGAGCGGCCGTATTCGATTTGAGGGCTTTATGCACGGACGTTCCGAACGGCGTCGGAGCGCGAAGAGAGTACGTCTGTACGTCCAGCAGCACGAAACGCGCCAGAGGTCTTCAATTGGCGCCTTCCGTGATCGGACGCTGACGCTTGAGCAACGGCACGCCTTCGAGATGCAGCGTGAAAGCCATTGCTGCCGCGATAGCCGTTTCGACGATCAGCACTGTCGCCGCTGCACCTTGCTCGTGAAAGAGCGTCGCCAACACCGCGAGCAATGCGAAGTTGAGGATCGCGGAGCCAATCAGCACGCGGCTGAAGTGCGATTTCATGCCCAGCGGAAGCATCGTCTGAACGCCGAAGAGATCGGCAAGGCCGGACATCAGCGGAACGAAGGCCATCCACCGAAGGACATCCACCGTGGGTCCGAATTGCGGCCCGTAAAGCAGCTTCACCGCGAGCGGTGCGCCGAAGAAAATGCACACGGAGATGATCGATACGATCGCGCCTTGCACCACGAACATCTTTCGCAGGAACGCGAATGCATCATCGCGTGCATGGTGCATCAAAAAGCTCACACGCGGATAAGCGGCTGTCTTGAGCGGCCGCAGCATGTTCAGCGCCGCGCGAATCAGCTTGTCGCCGGCGGCGAAGTATCCGCCCGCCACATTGCCCGCGATGAAGGTCAGCAAGACGATGTTGCTCGACGCGTAGATATCGACGAGCGATGTCGCCATAAAGACGCTCCAGCCGTCCTTCAGCCGTTCGATGATGGTCTTGAACGACACATGAACGAAATCGAGCTCGCGCCGGAAATACAGATAGACGCAGATCGCGATGCCCGACAAGAGCGGCACGAGCGTATTGACCAGCATTGCGTTGTTGACGTCGTCGTGATGGCGCACGAAGAGATACATCGCGGGAATGCTGAGCGCGCGGCCCACGAACACGATTGCACTAATGACACCCAGGTCTTCGACGCCCTGGAAATACCACGTAGGAATGAGCATCGAGCCGATCGCCATGCCGAAGCCGACAAGCAGAAGCGACCTGTTCTCCGCAAGCATCGGCACGATGAACGTGAGCAGCAGCAGCACGATGAAGCCGGCGACCGACAGTGCTATCTGCGCGTACATCGTCTCCCAGAACATCTTTGAGCGAAGCGCGCGGTTATCACGGTTGATCGAAATCTTGGGTGTGGCAGTGAGCGAGAAGCTGTAGTTGGTCAGCGTGATGAAATACGCCGTAAAAGCCATGGCAAACGAGAGCCGTCCATATTCGCTCGGGCCGAGGACGCGTGCCAGCCACGGCAGCGTCAAAAGCGGTGCAAGGTAGGTCGATACCTGCAACGTCATCAGAATGGTGAAGTTCTTTCGAAAAGATGCCATTGAGCGGTTTTTCCCGACTTGAAGTGCTGCCCTGATGTCGATGACGCAAAAAATGCTGCCTTCTGCATGTTTGCCCTTTAGCCGGGCAATTCCATGACAACGCCCGCGACGAATAGTTTCGTCAAGCGTTATCTCGGCATGACAGAGGCGCAAGGCCAGGGAGGGTAAAGCGTCCGTGCCTTGGCCTGACAGCGGATGCGCGATAAGGGCATTGCGAGAGGTGATGCAACGCTGGACTGACTGCGCGCCAGTGCGGGCCAATTTGAGGCGCCGGAGATGACGCGACGCGTCCGCAGCGAGCATTAAACCCGAGAAAAAATAAATCTTCAGTGGGTTGGCACACGCAAATTCGCCGCGCGATGTGCTGTGCGGGAAAAACGACCGCGGAGCAGGGCGGCTCCGCGGACGATCGCTCAGGCCGACGCGCTGTCGGCTATCTTGGGTGTCGCGCGTTGCGTGCCCTCGATGATCGCGTCCTCACGCTTGATGTAATGCGGCGGCAGGCCGACGAACTTGCGTACGACGTTGCGCGTGATTTGATCGACGATGAGCCGGCTTTCGGCGTGTTTGTCCATCAGCACGCGGGCCCAGTCGGTCGTGCCGCCATTGAAGACGAGCCCTTGTTTCGCGCTGCCGTTGCCCGGCGGACGATATACGCCCATCGCGCCCATGCCGCCGATGTCCCAGCCCTCGAGCCTCACCGTGTCCGCGAGCGTGACGAAACCGTTGGACTTGGGCGGCACGCCATCGACTTCATAGCCGACGAGCCGGTCCACCGCGCCGAAGGTTTGTCCATTGCGCAAGCCCGTGCCTGCGAAGACCCAGTGGTCCGCATTGCGCACGGTAAAGCCGATTGCTTCGCGTTCGCGCTTGATCCATCCGCCGCGCAAGCGCTTCCACACGCCGTATTTGCCGCCGCCGTACCCGTATGAGAGACCGATGAGATCGGATTCGTCATGCCCCGGCCATTGTTCGCCCAGCCGATTCATCACCGCGTAATCGCCGTCGATGGGCGCGTTAGCATAGTCGATCGGGCGAAAGCATGTATTGCCGCTGAAGATCGCAAGATTGCCGCCATCGGCGATGAAACGCGCGACACGCTCGCGCATTTCCTTGCTCCAGTACTCGTGATGTCCGACGCTCAGCATGCAGCGATAGGCGTCGAGCTTGAGGTCCGAGCCGCGATGCAGGTCGTGGTCCGTATAGAAGTCGCACGCAATGCCTTCAGCGCGCAGCCAGCGAATGAATTTCGCATCCCAGTGCGTGAATTGCTGACGCGGCGAACGCATGTCGTACGGGTCGGCCGGCTCGCCGAGCTGAGCGCCGAGACCGCCGCCCGGGCGCAAGACGCTTACCCGCGTTTGGGCGCGCGTGCGATGAATGGGATCGCCGTAATAGCAGCCTCCGCCCATCGAGTTATAGGCGTGGTACGTGTTGATCGGCACGATATACGCGATGTCCGCAGAAGGCTTGCGTGGTCTCGCGATGATGAGCGCCATGCTGTCGCTATCGGGCGGGCCTGCAAAAACGGGCCTGTGTGCGGCGACGCGACGTCCGAGATCGGTCAGCGGCTCGCCGCTTGCATCGACTTCATAGGCGATGGCGACATACGCGCCGCTTTCGAGTGCGTCCTGGTTCGGCTTGATGGTGACGACGGGCCAGCGCCAGTCCTCATCGAAACGCACGGGCCTGAGATCGCCCGGCGATTGAAACACGATCCTGCCGTTCTTCATCTCGGCACGCACGCTGCCGCCCGGTTGCACGGCGACACCGCCGATGCTCGTCAGGTCTTCATCGTTGCCCTGCTGATAAATGGCGATGGAAAAGCGCGAGCCTGGTTGCACCGCGAGCTCGAACCAGTCGCCCGCCGTGAAGCCGGGCCTTATCGGATAGATCTGCATGTCACGCCCTCGTATTGTCCTTTGTTATTCGTTCTTGTCATTGGCTGCCGGCGGCGACGGCGCGCGGCGCCGGTGACGGCGCTCGCAATTCCTTGCCGAGTACGCGCTTCACCATGCGCTTGGTCTGGAACCAGCGCCGGTCCGCGACGATCCGCGCATGGAAGCGAAGCGCCGAAGGCGTATCCCTGCGATTGCCGGCAAACACGCGATAGCGCGCCGCAGTCGCTTCCATCATTCGCATCGATTCGGCGAAGGCGCGTGCATCGACGCGTGCAGCCTCATGGCAGGCATAGGCAAAGACCTTATGGAACATCGCGAGCCAGAAAGGATCTTGCGGACCGCCGTTGCAGCGCGCGAGCGTTTCTTCGGCGCATGTGGTGAGACTCATCACCGTAAAGGGCGACGCTTTCGTCGTGATGCTGCCCGCGCGGCGGCGATAAAAATAGAGGTCGTCGGCCAGGCGGTAGAGCGTTTGCGCACGCGAATAGACGAGCGGAATCGCGGCAGCATCTTCGTACACGCGGCCTGCGGGAAACTCGATGCCGTTCCACAACTCACGCCTATAGACGCGCGCCACAGGAAAGACCTGATATACGCGCGCGAAATCTAGCAGCGCGTTCAGGTCGCAGGTGCGCGGGCCGGTGGTCGCGGGATGAATCAACTCGAGATGCTCGATGACCTTGCCATTCGAATTGATGATGCCGACATTGAACTCGATGATGTCCGCCACGTTCCTGTCGAGCAGTGGCATGATCTTCGCGGTGAAATCGGCGGACCAGACATCGTCGGAATCGAGAAAGCCGATAAACGGCGATGACGCCAGCGCGATCGCTCGATTGCGAGCAGCGGACACGCCGCGGTTTTCCTGGTGAATGACCTGGATGTTTCGCCCGCGTTCGCTGCGTTGAATTTCGAGGATGCGTTCCAGCGTGCAGTCTGTCGAACCGTCGTCGATGACGATGATTTCGATCTCGTTCGCGCGCGGTTGCGATAGTGCCGACTCGAGTGAAGCGGCGATGAAATGCTCGACGTTATAGGCGGGAATGATCACCGACAGCAATGTCGGCGTGACGCTGCGGGCGCGTTTCATGGACTCGTGTCACCGGTTGGTGTTTTTGAATTGAGGCTTACCGTGGCCGAGAGCGGCGTTTGCTGATCGGAGTACGACTCCCCGTCGCGGCCATGCTGTCTGCAGGTCCGGCCGACCAGTGCGCTATCTTGGGAAGCAGCTTATAGTCATTTGTAAGCACAAAGTGTTCGACGACGCACGATGCCCGGGCGCGTCATCGGCCGCTTCGTGTCTTAGACCGCATAGACGAGAGGCGACAGCGCTTCACGGCGGCACGCATGGTGCTTGCTGACTCGATGCATCAAGCGTTTTACGCTTCGCAAACGCGTGAGGCGCTCACATATAATTGATCTGGTCGGGCTTTGACCATGCCTTTGTTTCTTGGCGACATGAACCGCAACATCGATATACGCAAGGACCAACAACCGTGACCACGTCTTTTTCAAGTACGGTCGAGCCCGGAGGCGCGCAGCAAAATGATCCGGCCGCTTCAGGAAACGATGGCGTGCTCGTGCTCGATGCCGCCCAGCGTTGCCTCTCTGCCGACGCCTCCTTTGCACATATCTTCGATATCGGCTCCGGCGCACTGACTGGCCGCGCGCTGAACGAAACGCCCTTACCCAAGCCGCTTGCAGCCGCGCTTGCCGAAGCTGCGGATGCCGCGCTCGCGGGCAACGCCATTCGGCGTGCACAGGTGTCCATCGACGAGGACGAGGCGACGCGCAGCTTCGCGATTCTTGCGCTGCCTTCGAATGAATCCGTCACGCTGATCGTTTCGCCGTGCACGGGTGCATCCCAGGCGCAGGAGAAGGCCGAGCGCTTTGCGCATTTGCGGGCTGAGGCATCGCTTTTCATGCGAGATCATGTCTTGTCCGTCGTGTCGCATGACTTGCGTGGACCGCTCAATGCGATACATAGCTGGGGTTACGTGCTCGAACGAAAGGTTGACGCTAAGGACCCCGCGGCGCAACGTGCGCTTGCGGGCATCCGTTCGGGTGTCGAGCAACAAGTGAAGCTGATCGAACAATCCGTCGATACGACCCGTGCCGAAACGAAGGCTCTCGCGTTGTCGCTTGCGCCGGTGGCGGTCCGCCCATTGCTCGATAAAGGCGTGTCGCTTGCGAAAGGCAGCATTGCGCGTCAGCGTGGCGTCGCGATCGCGCTCGAATCGCCGCTTGCTGAAGAGCAGGTCGAAGGCGATGCCGAACGTCTGACGCAGATGCTGTGGCTCATGATGGCGTTCGCCGTCGAAGCCAGTGCACGCGATGCGAGTGTTCAAGTGTCGAGTGCGATCGAGGGCAACATGTGGCGCACGGACGTGCGATTCACGGCATCGGCGAAGGCGCTTACGGATGCATCGTTGCCGCACGCACTCGAAGCGTTCGCGCGACGGCAGGCGCTCGAGCCGCGCGAGGGCGGGCGCATTGCGTGGGCGTTCGCGCTATGCAAGCGCGTGACGGAAGCGCATGGCGGCGCGTTCGAACATGCGAATATCGTCGATGGCGCGGAGGTGGTGCTGTCGGCGCGTATCGCGGTTGCCGGGATGTAATTTCACTTTCGATTGCCTGTCGCCCATATACTGACGCTTTCCACTTTCGAAGAGAGTTGCTTTGGCTCAGGTTGTCGCGCTGATCGGCGCATTGTTGCTCGTCGCCCTGAATGGTTTTTTCGTCGCGGCGGAATTCGGGCTCGTTAAGTTAAGGGCGACGCGCGTCAAGGCCATTGCCCGAACCAACGGCTTGCCGGGCCGGCTGCTCGCGAAGGTTCACGGGCAGCTCGACGCCTATCTTTCTGCGTGTCAGCTCGGCATTACGCTGGCATCGCTCGGGCTCGGATGGATTGGAGAGCCGGCTTTCGCCTCGCTGCTGCATCCGCTCGTTACGCTGCTCGGTGTGGAATCGGAGCGGCTTGTCGAATCCATCTCGCTGTTCTTCGCGTTCTCGGTCATTTCCTTTCTGCATATCGTCGTTGGCGAGCTTGCCCCTAAGTCGTGGGCCATCCGTCGCGCTGAACAGGTTGGCCTCTGGCTTGCCACGCCGCTCTACGGCTTTTACTGGCTGATGTATCCGTTCATCTGGGTGCTGAATTCCAGTGCGAATCTGGTTTTGCGGCTTTTTGGCATATCGGCGGAGCATGGTCACGATGCGCATTACTCGACTGACGAACTCAAGCTGATTTTGCGAGGGCGCCGGCTTGGCGGGGCATCGTCGTATAACGCGGACGAGTGGAACACCATTGCTCATTCGCTCGATTTCAGCCGCATGACGGTTTCCGATTTGATGCGGCCGGGGCATGAGCTTGTCGGTCTGCGCAATGATTTACCGGTGCGTGAGAATCTCGCGGTGATTGCGCGGCATCGCTTTAGCCGTTATCCGTTGTTTGCGGACGCGTCGGGGGAGCGGGTCATCGGCATGATTCACTTGAAGGATTTATTGCTTGCCCGCGATGCCGGGAGCAAGACCTTCAGCTTCAGCTTCAGCAAGGATGGCGAGAAGCTGGAGAAGCTGTCGCGCCATGTGCGGCCTGTGCAGTATGTTGCGCCGAACCTGTCGGCGCTGGAGTTGTTCAGGCGCTTTCGCAAGGGTGCGCCGCATTTCGCGATCGTCGGGAGAAAGGGGGCGAAGCCGATTGGCTTCATCACGCTCGATAACTTGCTGGGCGCGCTGGTGGGCCAGATCCACGATGAATTCCGTCAGGGCGATGCGGACTGGTCGCGCATGGACGATGGAACGTTGATGGGCAAGGGTTCGTTGCCGGTGGTTTCGCTGGAGCGCGCGCTGGGGATCGATATCGATGAAGGACGCGCGGAGTCGGTCGGGGGGCTCGTCATTAATGCGCTTGGCGACTTGCCGTCGGAAGGGCAACGCGTGGCGTTCGATCGGTTCGATATCGTCGTCAAGAAAATGAATGGGCCTCGGATCGTGCTCGTGCGGGTTTATCCTCGGGAGGAGGAGGCTCTTGTTTGAGTCGGCACTTTGATTCTTGCGGTTCAGGCTTGCGTTGCGTTGCGTTGCGTTGTGTTGCGTTGCGTTGGAAACTTGTGTTCGTGTCGGTCTATTAGCTCGCCCCTCCCCGGGGCGGGGGTCACTTTCTTTGCCGCTGCAAAGAAAGTAACCAAAGAAAGCAGCTTTTCGGGCCCAAAGCACAGTACGCATAACCACTTCGTAGAACATCGGCGGCACTCAGCTTGACAGAGCCCTGAATCACCTTCCACGCTCAATGACTATTAACGTCCTCCGAGCCCCTTGGCTCGACAACACCAGTGGGGCGCAAAGTACTATGGCCTGACAGGGATGACTGTTTTCCGCATCGCGGTAGTGAGTAAGTTTGAAAGCGAGTCGCAGTTACCTTCATGCCGGCACGGTCGCGCTGTTATGGTTACGTTAAGAGCGGGACACGTGACGTACGTCGGTGTTGACGAGCCAAGGGGCTCGGAGGACGTTAGTCGTCAGTGGGCGTGGAAGGTGATTCAAGGCTTTGTCAAGCTGAGTGCCACCGATCTTCTACGAAGTGGTCAGGCAAGTCTGTGCATTGGGCGGTTCGAAGAAAAGCTGCTTTCTTTGGTTACTTTCTTTGCAGCAGCAAAGAAAGTGACCCCCGCCCCGGGGAGGGGCGCACTAATAGACCGACACGGAAATACGAAGCCCTAAAAAACCTCAACCACACCCACACCCCGGCACACCTTCTTCGACCAGCAAAGCCACAGGCATAACACCAAGTGCATCGCGCAAGAAAAGCCGCTCGCCATCGGCCTTAGGCGCATTAGGACTGAGCCAATCGAACAAAGCGCGCGAATGCAGCGCCTCAGGCAGTACAACACACGTATCGCCCCAAGCAGAAGGCTCCACGAGCGGTCGCTCAACCGCTCCCCCGAGCAACGAAGCAGAAAGCCGAGTAGCGATGACAATCGCATAAGCACTGCCCGCATGCCGCGCATAAGCAATCACATGCTTCGCATGTTCCCCCTGAACAGCAAGCGGCAAATACTCCCCTTGAGCAAACAGCGACTCACAATGCTTGCGCAAAGCCAGCGCCCGCCTCACGAGCCCCAGCTTCACGCGGCCATCGCGCCAATTGGACATCTGCTCCGAAGGCGGACCTTTCTCATCGATCTCTTCAAGCCACCGCCGACGCAACGCATAATCCACCGGCCGGCGATTGTCCGGATCCACGAGACTGAAGTCCCAAAGCTCCGTACCTTGATAAAGGTCCGGCACTCCAGGCGCCGTAAGACGCAGCAGCGTCTGCTGAAAACTATCGATCGCACCGACCGGCCCGATCCGCGCAACGAACGCCGACAACTCCTGCAAGAACCCATTACGCCGCTGCGGCGAAACAATATCGAACAGGAAATCACGGCACGCCTGCTCATACGCCTCGTCCGGCGCAAACCAGCTCGTGCGCAACTTGCCCTCTCGCAAAGCCTTCAATTGCCACTGCGCCACGCGCTCGGCAAGCTCCTGAACGCCCGCTTCATCGTCCGGGGCAAGCGTGAGCGGCCAGCAGCCCACCAGCGTCTGATACAGCATCGCTTCGGCGGCAGGACCGGGCGCCCAGTCCTGCCCGCCATCCGTACCGCGCCGCAACGGCGTGTTCAACGTCGACCATGCCCTGAGCGTCGCGGCCCATTCACCGGGAATCTCACTCAATGCAGCAATGCGCGCACGCACGTCCTCACCGCGCTTGTGATCGTGCGTCGCGGTGCAAAGCATCGCATGCGGAAAGTCGGCAAGACGCTCGCGATTGCCCTTGTGAAACTCCTCGACCGATAACGCAAACTCCCCCGGATCGGCGCCCACTTCATTGCGCGAAATGAGCCGTCCATAGCGATAACACGCCGTATCCTCGACCGCCTTCGCCGCCACAGGCGACGTCAGTTGCGAGAACAAGGTCTGTGCCGCGCGACGCTGCGAGCCGGTCGATGCCTGCGGATTCTGTCCCGCCTGCGCCTGATTGCGATCACGATCGCGATCGCGACCGCGCTCCGCAGCACGCTCGCGCTGCCGGTCGTTCCGCTCGTTACGCTCGGCCGCCGCGGCATCGTCGGACAGCTTGCCGCCGAGCCATTGTGCAACCTGATCCAGAATCACGTGATCCGCATGAGCGAGCGATGCCCGCGCTTTCTCCAGCGCCTGCGAGAAATAACGCTCGTCGTCGGCGCTGCGCACGCCGCCGACCGGATAGATTCGATACACCGGAAAATGCACGACCAGCTCCGCGACGACGCGTCGAATCGACGTGAACGTGAAGTCGCGCGTGGTCTGCGCATCGCGCGCAATGCGATGCAACGCACGCGTCACACGATCCAGTTCCGCCGCCAGGTTCTCGGCGAGTATCTTGCGCCGCGCGATCAGCGCTTCATCGGCAAATTCACTGCTCTTGCCGGTGATCTCGGCCCACAACGTGGCCAGCGGCTCCGCGCCCGCCGGATCGTGCAGCAACGCGCCGACATCGTTCATGAAGTCGTAGCCGGTGGTGCCATCCACTTGCCAGTCACGGCGCAGCGGTTCACCACGCGCAAGAATCTTCTCGACTACGAAATAAGTATGGCCATCGCCGTTGCGCAACGCCTCCGGACGTTCAGTGGACAGCTCCTCGAGCCGCGCACGCAGACGCTGGCAATACTCGCGCGGCTCCGCGAGACCATCGACGTGATCGATGCGAACGCCATCAATCAAGCCTTCGGTAAAGAGCCGGAAAATCAGCGCATGCGATGCCTCGAACACCTCGGGCCGCTCCACGCGCACACCGCCGAGCGTGCTCACATCGAAGAAGCGCCGCCAGTTCACTTCGTCCGCAGCGGTGCGCCACCACGCCAGCCGGTAATGCTGCCGTTCGAGAAGTCGATGCAGCCGCTCGCGTCCCGCCTGCGTCTCCGGCGAATGCGCTGCCAGCACCGCGGCAATCGCGGCCTGGCCGCCCTCGGTCTGCGCGATGGTCACGAGGGCCGTGCGCGCTTCGGCGGCGCGCGGCTGATCGACGGGCTGCGTCGTCAGGCCGTTGAAGCGCTGCGCAAGTTCGGGCGCTTCCTGAAGCACGGAAGGGTAATCGACCGGGCACACAGGAAACACATGGGAGTAATACTCGATGACGAAACGCCCTTCATCCGCACGATAGGCGAGCTTGATCTTGCCGCCCTGCAATTCTTCGCCATAAGCCGCGCCGAGAAACGGTGCGAGCACCTTGCCGCGCAAAGCCGGGTCGGGCGAATGCCAGTTGACATCGAAGAAGCGCGCATGAGCCGCATGGCGGCCCCATTCGAGAATGTCCTGCCACCACGCATTCTCCGATCCACCGACCCCCATATGATTGGGCACGACATCGACGATCAGGCCCATGTCGTGCGCGCGCAGCTTGTCGACGAAGCGGCGCAGGCCTTCTTCGCCGCCGAGCTCGGGATTGACCTTCGTGTAGTCCACGGTGTCATAACCGTGGGTGGAGCCGGATGTTGCAGTCGTGATCGGCGATGCATACGCATGGCTCACGCCGAGCGACGCGAAATAGTCCACTTGCGCGGCGGCGTCGTCGAACGTGAAGTCCTTGTGAAGCTGAAGCCTCAGCGTGGAGCGCGGTACGGTCATGGCGATTCGGGCGTTGGGGTGTCTGAGTTATCGGGGTGAACGGCGCGCTTGCGGGCTGAATCCACGGCGAGAAGGCGATCGCAGAAGGCATCGTCGAGAAACAGTTCATCGACCGGCAGCGCAAGTCGGCGCCGCCAGTTCGGGTGCTCGTCGATCGAACCGGGCAGATTCGGCTGCTCTGCGAGGCCGAGCAAATCTTCGAGCGGATACGTGACGAGCGGGGCAGGCGTCATGCCGACGAAGGCAAGCGCCTCGTCCACCGGCGCGTTATCGACCGGCGGCGCATCGACATCGGCAGGCGCGACGCCCGCTTCCTGAAACGCGCGCCACAGATGCGCACGATCCTCGCCGCGCTCTTCCATCGCGGCCTCGACGGGATCGCGGCCATCCTCGCGCGCCATCGTCTGGCCGATCTTCGAGCGCCACTCGATATCCTCCCCGCGCCACCATCCGGTGACAGTGGGCAGGTCGTGGGTCGTCGTCGTCGCGGTCACGCCGTTGCTCCATTCGCGAGGCGGCTTGAATCCTTCGCCATCCTCAGCACGTTCGAACCATAGCACCCGGATACCCAGCAAGCCGTGCTCCTGCAGACGTTCGCTAAAGCCGGGCGGCACGGTGCCGAGGTCCTCGCCGACGACGATCGCGCGATGCCGCCACGATTCCAGCGCAATCAGTCGCAGCAGGTCGTCGAACGGATAGCGCAGATACGCGCCGTCCTTCGCGCTCTCGCCTTCGGGCACGAGCCACAGCCGCCGCAAGCCGAGAATGTGATCGATACGGATGCCGCCTGCCTGCGCGAACGAGCAGCGCAACATGTCGATGAACGCGGAGAAGCCCTGCATACGCATCGCGCGGGGCGAGAACGTCGTGAGTCCCCACGATTGCCCCGCCTGATTGAAGAGATCGGGCGGCGCACCGACCGACACGCCCGTCAGCATCTCGTCGCGATACGACCATGCGTGACTGCCCGCGCTATCGCATCCGACAGCCAGGTCCGCAACGAGACCGACGGCCATGCCCGCATCGCGCGCGGCGTGCTGCGCATGCATCAGACCTTTGGCGGCGAGCCATTGCGTGAAGAGGAAGAAGTCCACTTCGCGCCGGTGCGCTTCCGCGAAGGCGGCGACCGCGTCGCTGCGCGGATCGCGCAACGCTTCCGGCCAGTTGCGCCAGTGACCTTCGCCGTTCTGCGCGATCTGTTCGGCTTGCAGCGCTTCGAATCGTGCGTGGTCTTCGAGCGGACGTCCGCCTTCCTCGACGAACGATGCAAAGTCTTTCGCGAATGCCGATTCGCTGTCCTCCGAGAACGCATCGAACAGCGCACGCAAGACCGCGATGCGCGCCTTCATCGCACGCGGCCAGTCGATCAGCGGCGTGCGTTCCAGTTCGACGAGTTCATCGGCGACGCCTGCTTTTTCGATCGCTGCGCGCGCGGCCGGTGCGCCGAGCACTGCGGCGGGATCGACATGCGCGATGTTGAAGAAAAGCCTCGACGATGGCGAATACGGGCTGTACTTGTTCGGCTCCGCGCTGAACATCGCGTGCATGGGACTGATAGCGAGCGCGTGACTGCCGTGCTTCGCCGCCTTGGTCGCAAGCGATGCCAGCGCCGTGAAGTCGCCGATGCCGCCGTCGCCATTGCGGCGCAAGCCATACACCTGAGCCGCGATGCCGAAGAGCGGCGGCGCTTCTTTCGCGTCGTCGTCGAGGGAGCGCCAGGCATCGTCGATCGTGTAGCAGCGTGCGGGCGCGACGGCCAGCGTCGTGCGATGGTCGTTGATGACGAGCGTGTGATAGCCGGGCTCCGGAATCGGCGCGAGCAACGCAGTCTCGCCTTTGGGCGATGTAAAGCGACCGTCGATAATTTCGCCGCTTTCCATCTCGACGCGATAACGCGCGCCCGACTTCGCGACCGACACCGGCAGCGCAATGCCGCGATCCACTTCCGCCGTGATGAGCGGCGGCAGCTTGCGGCCGCTCGCTTCGGCATCGACGGCGGCCATGCTCTGTCTGATCTGCGTGGCGTTGCCGCATGGCAGGCCGAGCTTCTCGAGCAGGATACGCAACGTGTTTTCCGGCACACGCTGCGTGTTTTTGTGCGCGTCCTGCCACTCCACTTCGAAGCCCGCGCGTTCGGCGAGGGTTTCGATGGCGGAGCGCGGACGCGCATCCTTTTGCTGGTTCGCGCTCACGTGCGTTGTCCTTCGATCGGTTCCAGATGACGCGCATCGTGCGCAGTCGCGTATTCGTTCACGTCGCCGGTCATCCACGCAACGAACGTGCGCGCGCTCAACTCCCCTTCGCTCGCGCGATCCTGCGCACGCGCGGGCGTCTCGAAGATGACCTTGCCTTGCGGCGCATCGGACAGGGCGACGGGCGCATCCGCGAGATTGAGCGCGATGGTCAGCGTTTCGCCATCGCCCAGCTTCCATCGCGCGACGACTGCCTTCTCGCCAAGCACCGATGCGCCCAGCGCCTTCGCGCCCTTCAGACGCGGCGTGATGAGCTTCGCCCGCACCGTCAGCGCCGAGCGATAGAAGTGCAGCCAGTCGAGGCGGTCGAGTTCATCGCTCTTGTCCGCCACGTTCGGGGACGACATCTCGAACGTGCGCTTGTCATTCGGATCGGGAATCTGCGCGCGGCGCGTTTCGTCGGCAAAGGCGGAGAACTTCGCGAATTCGCGACGGCGGCCTTCGCGAACCGCGTCCGCGAGTTCGTCGTGATAGTCGGTGAAGAAGAGGAACGGCTGCTTCGAGCCGTATTGCTCTTCCATGAAAAGCATCGGAATTTGCGGGGAAATGAGCAAAAGTCCGGTCGCGGCGAACAGCGACTGATCGTCGGTGAGCGAGCGCAGGCGTTCGCCCATCGCGCGATTGCCGACCTGATCGTGATTCTGCAGAAACATCACGAACGCAGTCGGCGGCAGATGCGCGCTCTTTTCGCCGCGCGGCGCGCCGTCATGAATCGGCGACGGATCGCCCTGATACACGAAGCCTTCGGACAGCACGCGCGCGAGCTTCTCGATGGGCTTCTCCGAGTAAGCGCCGTAATAACTTTCGCTCTCGCCGGTCAGCAGCACGTGCAGCGTGTTGTGGGAATCGTCGCTCCACTGCGCGTTGTAGTGCTTTTCCAGCAGGTTCGCCGTGTTGTGCTCGTTTTCGAGCACGAGATGCACGTGCCGCTCCGCTTCCACGGAACTGCGCACGCGATCCGCGAGTTCGCGCAGCCATTCGTCGTCGTTGATCGCATGCACCGCATCGAGGCGCAGGCCATCGAAGCGATATTCGTTCAGCCAGTAGAGCGCGTTGTCGAAGAAAAAGTCGCGCACTTGCGGACGCTCGAAGTCGATGGCGGGACCCCACGGCGTATTCACGCCTTCGCGGAAGAACGTCTTCGCATAGGCGTGCAGATAATTGCCGTCCGGGCCGAAGTGGTTGTAGACCACATCGAGGAACACCATGAGGCCGAGGCCATGCGCGGTGTCGATGAGCTGCTTCAGTTCTTCGGGACGGCCATACGCCGAATCGGGCGCATAAGGCAGCACGCCGTCATAACCCCAGTTGCGGGTGCCGGAGAAATCGTTGAGCGGCATCAGTTCGATGGCCGTGATGCCCAGTTGCGCGAGTTCCGGCAGGCGCGCGGTGACGCCGGCATAGCCGCCCATCGCGCCGACGTGCAGCTCATAGAGCACGGTTTCTTCCCACGGCCGGCCGTGCCAGTCCGTGTTGGTCCAGCGATACGCGCGCGGATCGACGACTTCGCTCGGCCCATGCACGTCCTGCGGCTGAAAGCGCGACGCCGGATCGGGCACCGCGAGGTCTTCGTCGAGACGATAGCGATACAGCGTGCCGGCCGCAGCATCGGCTTCGGCTTCGAACCAGCCGTCGCCGGTCGCCTGCATGTCGACGAGTTCGGGCGTCGCGCTGCCGGGTCGCTGAACCTCGACTTGCACCTGGTCGCGCGACGGCGCCCAGAAGCGAAAGCGCGTGCGCGGATGCTCGCGCTCCGCGCCGGTGAGATGCGCGCCGAAGGGGAGGCAATGCGCGTGTTGGTGCTTGTGAGGATCGATCGGACGTTCGGACATGATTTCGTGCCTGGTTGCTACCGCATTGCCATTTGATGTGATGTCTGCCGCGAGCCTCGATAGGTGACGCGATGCTCGCTACGGCGTCGGATCGGATTCCGGGGCCTGATGCGAGGGAAGCGTTCCGGGGTCCGGCGGCAGCGCGGTCAGAAGACGCGGACCCTGATGCGCACCCGCCATCCATACGGCTTGCCAGTCTGCTTCACCGGTCGGCTGTGCGAGCAGCACGACGATGCTGTGCGCCGCCAGTTCCAGTGCGCTGCCGACGAGCGGCCGTTCGACGGCGTCGGGCTCCGCGCTATCCAGGAGCACGTTCCATTCCAAGTGCGGCGCGGGCGGCGCGAACGTGAGCGTCTGTGCGGAGCCGTTGATCATGAGCAGGATGACATCGATTTCGCCGTTGATTCCGGGTCCCGCGCGACGCAAGGTCAGCGCGCGGCCTTCCGGGTCTTGCCATGCTTCTATAGCAAGCGCGTTGCCGCGTTCGTCGAACCAGCTCACATCGTAGAGACCGGGCAGCACTTCGCGATCGCCGTAGAGAAAACGCGTCTCGCGCAGCACCGGATATTTTTTTCGCAGGGCGATGACGCGCGCGACGAACTCGGTCATCTCCACGCCGCGCGGGCTGTGAGCCGCGTCCCAGTCGATCCAGGATATCTCGTTGTCCTGGCAATACGCATTGTTGTTGCCTTGCTGCGTGCGAAGGAATTCGTCGCCGCCGAGGATCATCGGGGTGCCGAGCGAGAGCAGCGTCGTCGCGAGCATGGAGCGGGCGAGCCGCGCGCGGACATCGAGGATCGCGGGATCGTCGGTCGGCCCTTCGACGCCCCAGTTCGCGCTGCAATTCTCGTTGTGGCCGTCGTTATTGCCTTCCTGATTGGCGTCGTTGTGCTTGTGCGTGTACGCGGTGACATCGGCGAGCGTGAAGCCGTCGTGCGACGCGACGAAGTTCACCGACGCCCACGGTTTTCTGAAGCGCCGGTTGAACAGTTCCGCCGAGCCGGTCAGGCGCGCCGCGAGATCGGGGCGCATGCCCGCATCGCCGCGCCAGAAGCGTCGCACGCCGTCGCGGAACTTGTCGTTCCATTCGGCGAAGCCCGGCGGATGATTGCCGACCTGATAGCCATCGGGACCGATATCCCACGGCTCGGAAATGAGCTTGCGCGTCGAGAGAATCGGGTCCTGGCGGATTGCATCGAAGAAGCCGGAGCCGGGGTCGAAGCCGTGGCCTTCACGCCCGAGCGTGACGCCGAGATCGAAACGGAAGCCGTCGATATTGAACGCGGTGCACCAGTAGCGCAGCGAGTCCATCACCATCTGCAGCACGCGCGGATGCGAAAGATTGACGGTGTTTCCGCAGCCGGTCTCGTTGATGTAATGGCGTTCGTCGCCGGGAATGAGGCGATAGTAGCTGGCGTTATCGAGCCCGCGCCAGGAGAGCGTCGGCCCGAGTTCGCTGCCTTCGCATGTGTGGTTGTAGACGACATCGAGAATGACTTCGATGCCGGCCGCATGCAGCTGGCGCACGGCGATGCGCATTTCGTTGAGCCGATGCGTCGACAGATACGACGGTTCGGGCGCGAAGAAGGCGGCGGTGTTATAGCCCCAGTAATTGCGCAGTCCGCGCTCGACGAGAAAGCGGTCGTTGAGAAACGCGTGCACTGGCAGGAATTCGACGGCGGTGATGCCGAGCTTTTGCAGGTGTTCGATGAACCACGGCGACGACAGCGCAGCGAACGAGCCGCGTTCGTGCTGGCGGATATCGCTGCGGTTCATCGATGCCCCCCGCACGTGTGTTTCGTAGATGATGGTTTCGCCCCAGGGCGTGTCGGGGCGTACGTCGCGGGACCAGTCGAAGGCGTCGTCGGTAACGATGCATTTAGGCATGGCGGGGGCCGAGTCGCGGCGATCCATCGACATGTCCAGGCGATTCGAATGCACGCGATAGCCGAAGAGGGCGTCGGACCATCGCCACGGGCCGACGAGCTTTTTCGCGTAGGGGTCGAGCAGCAGCTTGTGCGGATTGAAGCGATGCCCTTGCTGCGGCTGATAGGGGCCGTGTGCGCGGAAGCCGTAGACGGTGCCGGGATGGGCGCCTGGCAGATAGCCGTGCCAGACCTCGTCGGTGCATTCGGGCAGGTCGAAGCGCATCAGTTCCTTGCGGCCGGTACTGTCGAAGAGGCACACCTCGATGCGGTGAGCATTCGAACTGAATACCGCAAAGTTGACGCCCAAGCCGTCCCAGTTGGCTCCTAGCGGGTAGGGGGCGCCCGGGAGTAATTTATCGGGGAGTGCGTTCGGCATTGTGGTCTTTTCTTTATCTGCTAGCGGCGCTTCTGGTGGTTGGCTTTTGTTCGCGTCGGTCTATTGGTGCGGCCCTCCCCGGGGCGCGCTAATAGACCGACGCGAAAATGCGAAGCCCATAAGAAATCAATCGGCCCGCAAAACGATAGTAGCCAGGGGAGGCAGGGTCAAAGCAGCGGACTGCTGCCGCCCATGACTGAACGCGTCGTCAGCATGAATAACGCCACCATTCCCCGTATTAGACCCGCCATAAATGGCAGCGTCGGAGTTGAGCACCTCACTCCAACGCCCGCCGCGAGGCAATCCAACGCGATACCCATTGCGCGGCACCGGCGTCATGTTGCAAACAACGACCAGCTCCCGCCCCTCGGCGTCGGTACGCCGATAAGCGAACACGCTGTTGGCGTTGTCGTCGCCAATGATCCATTCGAACCCTCGCGGATCGCTATCGAGCTTGTGCAACGCAGGCTCACCCACATAAAGCAGATTCAGATCGCGCACGAGCTTCTGCAGCCCGCCGTGAAAAGGATCGTCGAGCAAGTGCCAGTGCGGAGATTCGTCATGGTTGAACTCCGCGACCTGCCCGAACTCGCCGCCCATGAACAGCAACTTCTTGCCCGGATGCGTCCACATGAAAGAAAGATAAGCCCGCAAGTTGGCGAACTTCTGCCACCGGTCCCCCGGCATCTTGCCAATCAGCGATCCCTTTCCATGCACCACCTCATCGTGCGAAAGCGGCAGCACGAATCGCTCGGAATAGGCATACACCATGCCGAACGTGTAGAGGTGATGGTGATACTGCCGATACACCGGGTCTTCCTGCATGTAATGCAACGTGTCGTGCATCCACCCCATGTTCCACTTGAAGTCGAAGCCCAGCCCGCCACTCTCCACGCTCGCCGTCACGCCCGGCCATGCCGTTGACTCTTCGGCAATCGTGATCGCACCCGGAATGTGCCGCACTTCCTGATTCAATCGCTTCAGAAAGGCAATCGATTCGAGATTCTCGCGGCCGCCATAGATGTTCGGCACCCACTCGCCCGCCTTGCGCGAATAATCGCGATACAGCATGGAAGCCACCGCATCGACGCGCAAGCCATCCACGTGGTAACGCTTCAGCCACGCCAGACCCGACGCGATCAGGAACGCGCTCACCTCGTTGCGGCCGAGGTTGTAGATCATCGTGTTCCAGTCCTGGTGATACCCCTCGCGCGGGTCGGCATGCTCGTAAAGCGGCGTGCCGTCGAACTGCACGAGGCCATGCGCATCGTTCGGAAAGTGCGCAGGCACCCAGTCGATGATCACGCCGATTCCCGCCTCATGCGCGCGATTCACGAACTCCGCGAACTGCTCCGGCGTGCCGAAGCGAGCAGAAGGCGCGAACTGCCCGAGCGGCTGATAACCCCACGACCCGCCGAACGGATGCTCCGCCACCGGCATGAATTCGATATGCGTGAACCCCATCGTCTTCGCATACGGAATCAGTCGCTCCGCGAGCTCATGCCAGTTCATGCCGCGATTGCCTTCTTCCGGCACGCGCAGCCAAGATTCCGCATGCGCTTCGTAAATGGCGATCGGCGCTTGCGGCGTCTGCTTCGCGGCGCGCGAATTCATCCATTCGTCGT
This sequence comes from Caballeronia sp. LZ019, assembly GCF_031450825.1. Taxonomy (NCBI): domain Bacteria; kingdom Pseudomonadati; phylum Pseudomonadota; class Betaproteobacteria; order Burkholderiales; family Burkholderiaceae; genus Caballeronia; species Caballeronia sp. LZ019. The sequence goes on from NZ_JARTVZ010000002.1 coordinate 339,905, forward strand.
CGGTCCATGCGTAATGATCGATGGCGTCCGCATCCGCCACCACCGATGCCGTCGAGGGCGGCCTCTCGCTCTGCATCGAGCAGGGATCGGCCTTCAGCGGCAGCGTGTGCCCTTCGCGCGTGACGATCTCGTACTTGTAGCGCGTGCCCGCACCGATGCCCGGAATGAACAGTTCCCAGACGCCGGCGTTATGACGCAGACGCATCGGATGACGGCGGCCATCCCACGTATTGAAGTCGCCGACCACCGATACGCGCCGCGCATTCGGCGCCCACACCGCGAAGCGCACGCCGGCCACGCCGCCATGCGTGATCGGCCGCGAGCCGAGACATTCGAGCACCGCATACGGGTCCGCGTGCGATAGCCGTTCGAGCCAGTCGTCGGAGAGCACCGGGCCGAACGAATACGTGTCGTGCGTTTCCTGCGGCGTGCCGTGCCAGTCGATCGCCAGCCGATATGCAGCGGGACGTTCGACATAGCCCGCGAAAAGCCCGGCATCGTGGATGCGCGTCAGCTGGCCTAACGGCTCACCGCTCGATGCATCGACGACACTCGCACCGGACGCGTTCGGCAGGAACGCGCGCACGACATGCCCGTGCTCGGTCTGATGCAGGCCGAGCATCGAGAACGCATCGGGATGCCGCGCTTCCACGAGCGCATCGATATCGAGCGGATTGAGGCCATGCGCCGGGTCGCGCGTGTCCGGTCCCGCATCGCTACGGTTATTCATGTTGGGTTCCATCCGGATTGTCCTTGGTGGCGTCGGTCACGTGACGCGTGCCGGGCGCGGGCGGCGCGCCGGTGTCGCCGAGCAGCCGGCTCGCGAGCGATGCGAGACCGCGCAGCGGCAGCCCGATCCACGTCGGCCGGTTCGCGGCTTCGTAACGGATCTCGTAAGCGGCTTTCTCGATGAGGAAGAGATCGAGCAGCGAAGTGAACACGCTCTCGTCCGCAATCGTCTCGGGCGATGTCTCGATAGCCTGCCGGTATTGCCGCAGGAACTTGTCTTCGGCGAACGCGCGCATCTTCTCGAACAGCGCGCGCTTGCGGTCGGCCGTCTGTGCGGGCGCGTTTTCGGTCGTCGGCTGAGCGGCGGCGCTCGCATACGACAGCGAACGCAGCAAGCCCGCGACGTCGCGCAGCGGACTGGTCTTGCGGCGGCGCTCATCGAGCGTGCGCGCGGGTTCGCCTTCGAAGTCGATCAGATACGCATCGCCTTGCGCCATCAGCACCTGTCCGAGATGGAAGTCGCCGTGGATGCGCGTGCACAATGCATCGGCATCCGAAGGAACGAGCTTCTTCACCGCATCGACCAGCATGTCACGACGATCCAGCAGGCTTTGCGCGAGCGCCTGGTCGTGCTCGCTGAAGCTGGCCGCTTTCTGCCCGAGAATGTCGAGCGCGCTCGTAAGCAGTTGCAGCGTGCCGTCGACCCAGCCCTTCACGTCCTTCGCGGTGGCGCGGCGCGGCGAGAACGCTTCGTCGTCGGTCGGCGTGGCGAGCGCGACATGCAACTCACCCAGCCGCTTGCCGATGATCCCCGCGATGTTGCCGTAGCCTTCGAAGCCACCTGCCTGCGCGGTCTGGTCGGGCTTGGTCTCGTCGGTTTCGCAGGTGACCGCGAGCTCGTCGACGACACGGCGCAGATAATCGAGCGCGTAGTTCCACGCATCGCCCTGGTTGTCGACGAAGCCTTGCAGAATCACGAGCGTGTGCGGCACGTTTTGCGGATCGACGCGCACGACTTCGCCATACAGCGGGCCGGTGTTCGCATAGCCGAGCTTCGTCAGATAGCGGCTCATCTCCGCTTCCGGATGGATGCCGCCGACCACGCGCCGCACGAGCTTCAACACGACCTTGTCGCCGATCACGAGCGAGCTGTTGCTCTGCTCCGCCGCGAGCCAGCGAATCTCGGGCGGCGATGCCGGACTCATGTCGAGCTCGTCGAAGCGCTCGGTCGGAATGAAGCGGATCTCACTCTTCTGCACCGTCGGCACGACGGCGCGCTGCTTGAGCTTCTGCAGGATGCCGTAGGTGAATTGCGGCACGGCGAACGCATCGGTGATATGGCCGATGGTGCGGCCACGGCGCACGCGAGCGAGCGCAAGCTGCATGTAGAGCGGCGACGTGGTCTCGGTCCCCCACGCGATCGAAAGCGGCAGCACGTAGCGCTCGGTATGCTTGCCCACGTCCGCTTCGATTTCGGTGAACGCGAAGCCTGCGCCTTCGATCGTCGTCAGCGCGGCGAGGCGCACCGCATGCAGCTTCTGATCCTTCGATGCGAACCAGCGGCGCTTGCTCAAATAGCTCGGCAATACTTCGGATTCCAGAAGACGCACGTTCTCCGGCGTCGGTCCAGTCTGTCCCGCACGAATGACCATCGTCACGAACTCCGGCAATTGCTCTGACGGCGCCTGCGACCACGCGGGCCGCATGTTGCCGGGGCAGAGCTGGAACCACAAGAAGCCATAGGGCGGGAAGGTCAGCAGATACGTGAGCTGGCCGATGGCGGGGAACGGCGAATCGGCCGTCATTTCGAGCGGCACCGACCCCGCGAATTCCGACAGATCGAGTTCCACCGCTTGCGGCGCACGCGAGAGATTCGCTACGCACAGCACCGGCGGCTCGCCTTCGAGTTCGCGCAGATACGCCAGAATCTTGCGGTTGCTCGGCTTCAGGAAGCGGATCGTCCCGCGCCCGAACGCATGCTTCGAGCGGCGCACCGCGAGCATCTTGCGCGTCCAGTTCAGAAGCGAATGCGGATCGCGGCTTTGCGATTCGACATTGACCGCGTCATAGCCATAGAGCGAGCCCATCACCGGCGGCAGCACGAGCTGTTCGGGATCGGCGCGCGAGAAGCCGCCATTGCGATCCGACGACCATTGCATCGGCGTACGCACGCCATCGCGATCGCCGAGGTGGATGTTGTCGCCCATGCCGAGCTCGTCGCCGTAATAAATGACGGGCGTGCCGGGCATCGACAGCAGCAGCGAGTTGATCAGTTCGATGCGGCGGCGATCGCGTTCCATCAGCGGTGCGAGACGGCGGCGAATGCCGAGGTTCAGGCGCGCGCGGCGATCGGCGGCATAGGTGTTCCAGAGGTAATCGCGCTCGGAGTCCGTCACCATTTCGAGCGTGAGTTCATCGTGATTGCGCAGGAAGATCGCCCACTGATTCGTGGCCGCGAGGTCCGGCGTCTGCCGCATGATGTCCGTGATCGGGAAGCGGTCTTCGCTTGCAATCGACATGTAGATGCGCGGCATCAGCGGGAAGTGGAACGCCATGTGGCATTCGTCTTCGTCGCCGAAATATTCTTTCACGTCCTCGGGCCACTGATTCGCTTCCGCAAGCAGCATGCGGTTCGGATACTCGGCGTCGATGGTCGCGCGAATCTGCTTCAGGATAGCGTGCGTTTCCGGCAGGTTCTCGTTGTTCGTGCCTTCGCGTTCGACGAGATACGGCACCGCATCCAGCCGCAGACCGTCGATGCCCATGTCGAGCCAGAAGCGCATCACGCTCAGCACTTCCTTGATGACCGCGGGATTATCGAAGTTCAGGTCGGGCTGGTGCGAATAGAAGCGGTGCCAGTAGTACTGCCCCGCAACGGGATCGTGGGTCCAGTTCGAAGGCTCTGAATCGATGAAGATGATGCGCGTCTCTTCGTACTTCTTGTCGGTATCGGACCAGACGTAGTAGTTGCGATGATTCGATCCCGGCTTTGCGCGCCGCGCACGCTGAAACCACGGATGCTGGTCCGACGTGTGATTGATGACCAGTTCCGTGATGACGCGAATGCCGCGCGCATGGGCTTCCTGAATGAAGCGCTTGACATCCGCGAGGGTGCCGTAGTCCGGATGCACGTTGCGATAGTCGGCGATATCGTAGCCGTCGTCGCGGCGTGGCGACGGATAGAACGGCAGCAGCCAGATTGCATCGACGCCAAGCTCCGCGATGTAATCGAGCTTCGCGAGCAGGCCCGCGAAATCGCCGATGCCGTCGTTGTTCGCATCGAAGAACGACTTGATGTGAACCTGATAAATGATTGCGTCCTTGTACCAGAGCGGATCATCGCTCAGCAGCGATGTCTTTTTATTGCGCTTCACCCTTGTATCCACGGTTTGCTCCAAGTGCTCTTAGTAGGCCATGTGCCCTGTTATCGGTTCACCGTCGTTCGGTGCGTGCGCATTCACTGTTCCCCGGCGAGCTGAGGCTTCGGCAGTCCCGATGTCGGCGAGATGCGCCAGATCGCGAAGGGCAGCGAATGCGGATTGAGCCGCACGTGCTGGCGCCGTCCGCGCCATTCGAAACGGTCGCCCGTCACCTGATCCTCGACCGCGATCGCATCGCCTTCGTGCACGCCCCAGCGTTCCAGCGTCTTCCACGGCAATTCGATATCCGCGCCCTGCTCGTTGAACGGATCGAGATTGATCGCGACGAGCACGACGTTATCGCCCGATGCGTTCACCTTCTCGAAGAACAAAATGTGCTCGTTGTGCGCGGGCAGAAAGTTCACGCCGAGATGCGTCTGCAACGCGGGATTCGCGCGGCGGATGCGGTTCAACGCCGTGATCTCGCCGACGATGTTGCCCGGCCGGTTCCAGTCCCACGCTCTCAGCTGATACTTTTCGGAATCCAGATATTCCTCGCTGTTGGGCAGTGCAGCGGACTCGCACAATTCGAACCCGCTATAGACGCCCCACAATCCTGACAAGGTCGCCGCGAGCGCCGCCCGAATCACGAAGCCGGGACGCCCCGAGCTTTGCAGAAAACGCGGATTGATGTCCGGCGTGTTGACGAAGAAGTTCGGGCGGAAGTAATCCTTCGCATCGGTCTGCGTGAGGTCGTGCATGTACTCCAGGAAGTCGCGCTTCGTTTCGCGCCACGTGAAGTACGTGTACGACTGCGAGAAGCCGAGCTTCGCAAGACGGTTCATCACGCGCGGCCGCGTGAAGGCTTCAGCGAGGAACATCACGTCGGGATGACGCGCACGTATATCGCCGATCACCCATTCCCAGAACGGGAACGGCTTCGTATGCGGGTTATCGACGCGGAAGATGCGCACGCCCGCCGCGATCCAGTGCAGAAACACGTCGCGCAGCGCGATCCACAGATCGGGCTTCGCGTCCTTCGCATAGAAGTCCGGATTCACGATGTCCTGATACTTCTTCGGCGGGTTCTCCGCATAGCGCAGCGTGCCGTCGGGCCGCCAGGCGAACCACGTCGGATGCTCCTTCAGCCACGGATGGTCGGGCGAGCATTGCACCGCGAAGTCGAGCGCGATCTCGAGCCCGTGTTCGTGTGCGGCATCGAGCATGCGCCTGAAGTCGTCGAGATTGCCGAGTTCCGGATGCACGGCGGTATGCCCGCCTTCCTTTCCGCCGATTGCATACGGGCTGCCGACATCGCCGGGCTGGGCCGTCAGCGAGTTGTTCCTGCCCTTGCGGTTCGCCATCCCGATCGGATGGATCGGCGGGAAATACAGCACGTCGAAGCCCATCTCGCGGATGCGCGGCATCTTGCCGATCACATCGATGAACGTGCCGTGCCGGTTCTCGTCGTCGCTCATCGAACGCGGGAAGATCTCGTACCAGCTCGCGAAGCGCGCAGCCGCGCGTTCGGAGTCGATGCGATACACCACCGGGTCGCGCGACAGGAACGGCCGATGCCGCGCCGCCGCCACGGCTTGCGCCGTCGCCGGCGCAAGGACGAGTTCGAGCTTGCGCGCGTCGTCGGCCTTCGTGAATTCCTTCACGATCTTCTCGAGCGGCGCGCTGTCGGAATCTTCGACGGTCTTCACTTCGGCGAGAATCAGCGCGAACAGATGTTTCGCTTCCTCGACTTCGAGTTCGACGGTCTGCCCGGCTTTCAGCTTCTTCTGCATGTGATCGACGAGCGACGCGTAATCGTCGCGCCACGCCATCACCACGAACTCGTGCCGGCCCACGCGTTCGAGCGGAATGCGCGTGGTCCAGAGATCGAGGCCGAGCGGCAGCACCGGCGACATAGGCGTTTCGTGCCATTCGGTCTCGTCGGCCGCGCGCCATTGCACGGCGGCCGCGATCTTGTCGTGGCCTTCCGCGAAGATCGCGGCCTGAATCTCCACCGCCTCGCCGACGATGCGTTTCGCCGGGAAGCGCCCGTGATCGACCGAAGGCGTCACGCTTTCGATCGATACGCGCGGCGCGGCGATCGCCTCCGCCACCGATTTCTTGTCGGCCGCCTTCGCGCCGCGTTTCACTTGCGGCTGCGCGAGCAGCACGAACGGCTCGGCTTCCGCGCGGAAGAGGCGCACGTCGCCCGCTTTCAGCGTCAGCGACGCGAGGCGCTCGGGTTTCGCGCCGGCATCGTCGATGGGCGCAAAGCGCGTGTAGTTGCCGGGGACGCCTTCGAGCAGGTGGCGCGTATCGACCTGCACGGGCGCAACCAGGTCCGGATTGATGACGACGAGCACCGCCGATTCGCTATGCCGCAAATCGCCGCCCGCCGCCCGAATCAGCGCCGCGTAAGGGGTGCCGGCGCCGGTCAGCGCGCGCAGCTCGCCGACGCCGGACAGCGTCTGCGTTCCGCTTTGCAGACCGTTCGCGCGCTTGACTTGCGCGCACAGATCGAAGCGCGCTTCCTTCTTCGCACGCTGATACTCCGCCGCGACGCCGTATTGCTGCGACATCGGCAAGCCGACGCCGTACTCGAAACCCATCGGCACGAGCAGGCCGGTGCCGAGCGCGGCGGCGGTGAAGAGCGCGCGGCAGTAGGCGCGTTCGATGAGCGCGGTGTCGCTCGTATCGCTCAGGTCCGCGATCAGCCGCGAGCCGAAGGGCTCCTCGGGGAATGTGATCGGCGGCGCGATGCGTGACAGCGCCGCGTGTTCGTTGACGAGCCAGGCGCTTTTGAAGTCCCACCAGCGCGTCGACGCGAAGACGGCATCGAAGCCGGCATCGACGAGGCCGTGCAGGTCGTGGCGCGATACGCCGACGGTCCACGCGAGCCAGCGCGTCTCGGGATGCTTCTCGCGCACCGCTGCGCCGAGCCTGCGCCAGACGTGCGCCGGCACCGCGTGCGGCGAGCCGAAGCGGAATCCGCCGACGCCCGCATCCGCGATCGCGCCGAGTTCGCGCGCCCACCAGGTGGTCAGTTGCTGCGCGGCTTCGCCATCGTTGAAGTTGGCGTGCGCGACATCGCGCTGACTCGGCGGGCGGCGCGGATCGAGCCGCGCATCGGCGGTCTCGAACGGCCTGAACCAGTGCTTGTTGTCCTGATACAGCCCGCCTTCCGCGCTCACGCGATCGATCACGATATCGACGAGCAGCGTGATGCCGTGCTGCTTCGCGGCATCGGCGAGTTCGCGCAAGTCCTCCGCGGCGCTCGCGTTCGATTCGAAAACAGGATGCAGGCGATGATGATCCGCGACCGCTTCACGGTGCCCGTTGCTGCCGGGCACGAACGGCGAGCCGATCAGGACGTGGTCGAAGCCCAGCGCGGCCGCGTGCTCGAACTGGGCAGGCCAGTTGGCGAGAGGGCCGACGAGAAGAGGATCGATGAAGTAGATACGGGGCGCGTACGCATGATGAGCTTGATGGTTTTCCATCGTTCGTCTTTTCCAGAGTCGTCCTGCGGTGGCGGGGATGCGGGCAACGAAATCGCGATCACGCTCACGGGTCAAACTGGCTGAAGGGCCGGTCCACACGTTTTTCGGCGCATCGCGCGCTTCGCGGACCCAAGCGACAAGCTCGGCGCCGTCGACGATGCAGGCCCGGGTCGCGTCTCGCGATGCGAATGGATCGGGCACGGCTGCCGCCACGGTCCAATGGGTTTCCAGCGGGCGTTGCATCGCCTGACAGCACGTTGCGTGCCGCGCCCAAGGGCTCGCGAAGCGGCGCTGCGTCACAGCGATACTATGCGGCAAGCCGGGGCGGATGTGGGCCGCCCCCGTTCGTTGCCGTTCGACGCTATGCGCGCTTCGCGACCAGCGGCTTGCCCGTCTGCTGCGCGTGATCGGGAAGCGGCGCGTGCGCGCCGGCCCGCACGGGCAGACGGCGCAGGCGCACGGCCGTGCGGCTCGGGCGCAGTCCGGTGAGGTCGGAATACAGCGCGATCATCTTCGATACCGCTTCGCCCCAGCCGAAATCGCACGACATCGCGTTGCGCTGCATCGTGCGCCAGACAGGCGGACGCATGTACGCATCGAGGGCGCGGCCCGCTGCGGTAACGACATCGTCGGGCGTCTCCCCGTCGAACAGAAAGCCCGTGGGCGCACGCGAGGAGGGCTGCATCGCGATGGGAGCGTCGTGCGTGCCGTCGCGCATATACACGGTTTCGCGCGAGGCGATGTCGGCTTCGGCGGCGTCGACGATGGTATCGGCCAGTCCGCCCACGCGCGATGCCACCGGCAGGGTGCCGTAGCGCATCGCGTAAAGCTGCGTGAGGCCGCACGGCTCGAAGCGGCTTCCATGCAGCAGCATGTCCGCGCCTGCGTGCAGCGCATGCGCGCGACGCTCGCTATAACCGATATGCACGCCCACGCGATCGGGCCATTCCTGCGCGAGCTTGCGAAAACCCTTCTCGATGTACGCCTCGCCCTGACCGATCACGGCGAGCTGCAGGCGCGGATGCTTCTCCAGCAGACGCGGGAGCGCCTGAAGCACGACATCGGCGAGCTTCTGGCCGGTCATGCGGCTGCCGATGGCGATCAGCGGCGCGAAAGGATCGACCGGCAGGCCGAACATGCGCTGCAGCGTGCGCTTGCAGGCGTGCTTGCCGCGCATGTCGTCGAACGAGTAATTGCGCTCGATCAGAGGATCGACGGCGGGATTCCACACGCCTTCGTCGATGCCGTTCACGACGCCCGACAGCTTGTCCGCGCAGCTTTGCAGCACGCCTTCCATCAGGTGCCCGAAGCGCGGGGTGAGAATTTCGCGCGCGTAGTTCTCACTGACGGTCGTCACGCGGTCGCTGTGAACGATACCCGCCTTCATCAGACTCAGCGCGCCATAGAACTCGATGCTCTGCGGATCGCTGAATGCGTGCACGAGCCACTTCTCCGGCACGCCGAGCGAGCGGCCGAGCGACAGCGCGTAGTTGCCCTGGAACGCGAGGTTGTGAATCGTAAAGACGCTCTTGGCCTGCACGCCGGCGTGCTTCATCAGCAGCGGCGTGAGGCCGCTGTGCCAGTCGTGCGCGTGAACGATATCCGGCTTCTTCACGCCGCGCACGCCTTCTGCGACACGCACGGCGGCTGCCGAGAGCGTCGCGAAGCGGACGGCGTTATCGGGATAGTCGCGGCCCTGCGCATCCTGATAGAGCCCCGTGCGCGCATACAGTGCATCGCAGCGCAGCAAAAGGACGGGCACGCCGGTATCGGGCATGCGCCCGCGCAAGAGCGAGGCGTCGCCGCCGGGCAGATCGTGAAGGGTGCAGACCTTGCTGACGTCCTCCGCCATCGCGATGGCGTTCGGATATGCGGGCAGGAGGATGGTGGCGTCGACGCCGGCTGCGCGCAGGGCGGCGGCGTATGCGCTGACCATGTCGCCGAGGCCGCCGGTCTTGGCGAGCGGGACGGCCTCGGAGGCGACCAGCAATACGTTCAAAGGCAAAGTGGACTCCTGTGCGGACAAACACGGGGCGATGGCCATGCGCTCGTCAACGTCTATCGGCGTGACGAGGAGCAGCCGGGCCGCGCATTCCGGTGCTGATCGGGTTGGTTCTTTTTGGCTTGCGCAGTGCAGCAATGTGCATGCCACGACCCGTTGCCGTATGTGCGGGCTCGCACGATCATTTCGGACTTATGTTCGACGAGGGTCCGCTGTCGCGCATCAGGGAACATCGAAAAGCGCATGATCGTGCCGCGTGTAAAACTGACAGCGGCAGGCGTCGCGTTTTTACACGGGGCGTTAAGAGCTTATGGCGTGGCTATGACAGGCGCATTGCGCGCCTCGCTCCGGCGTCAACCGCCGACCATGCTCGCCGCGATGTTGACCGACAGCCCGAGCACCGCGAGATTGAAGAAGAACGACAGCACCGATTGCGCGAGCGCCGTGCGGCGTGCGTCTCCGGAGCAGAGCACGACGTCCGAGGTCTGCGAGGCGACCGCGATCGTGAACGAGAAGTACAGGAAATCCCAATAGTCGGGTTTGAGATGGCGATCGGGAAACCGGAGCGCCGTATCGCCCGATGGCGAGCGATAGTAATGCCGCGCGTAATGCAGCGTGAACATCGTCGGGATGAGGAACCACGCGCCGAGCATCGTCGCGCCGGTCAGCGCGTAGTTCAGATACGCGTGCGCGCCGAGGCTTTTCGCTGCAGCCAGTTCAACGACGATCGCAACGAGGCTCGCGACGGCCGCGAGAGTCACGATCATCAGCACGGCGGCGGCGTTTTCGTCCTCGCGTTCGGCGAGCGCCTGCACGTTGCTCTGATGCGCCGTGGCCATCTGCACCCAGATCAGCGCGAGGTACAGCCACACCGCCGAGTCCCAGCCGATGAGCGCGCGCACGATGGGCCGCACGTGCCCCGGCAGCAGCGCGGTGACGCCGAAACCGATCACGAGGGCGATCAGGGCGCGCGGACGCGTGCGCAACACGGGCGGAAGAAGGTTCATCGTCTCGACGGGGAAACGTGCAAGTCAGCGATTATCACTGACGCGCCTTACAGTGCGATGCTGCGAGCGATGGCCGCAGCGCCCGCTTTCGCGCGACAATCGCCATTGGAGACCATTTCGAAACGCTCTCGCCGCTCGCCGCCGAAAACGCAGCGAAAAGCGACCCAGCACGCACACCGGCCGTTGAGCCGGCGATAAGATCGACGCATGAATGATCCTACCTATCCCGTCGTCTGCAGGCATCCAGCCAATGAGATCGGCCGCGATTTCGTCGTCGGCGATCTGCACGGCTGCGTCGATGCGCTGCGTTATCTGTTGCGCGAGATCGGCTTCGACGGCTCGCGCGATCGTCTGTTCTCAGTCGGCGACCTGATCGATCGCGGCACGGATTCTCTCGCGGCCATCGAGCTGATCGACAAGCCGTGGTTCTATCCGGTGCTCGGCAATCACGAGGATTCGCTGATCGCGGTCGCGACCGGGGCGATGCGCCGGCAGGCGTGGTACGCGATCGGCGGATCATGGGCCGAAACGCTCGCCGACGAACAGCTCCACGCGCTCGCCACGCGGCTCGCGCGGCTGCCGCTGGTGCGCATCGTCGGCGAGGGCGCGCGGCGCTTCAACGTGTTGCATGCGGAGTTCTTCGGCAGCGACGCCGATCTGGACGCCGCCGAGTTCGCGGACGAAACGCGCAGCCAGATGTTGTGGGGCCGCGGCCTTGCGCTCGGCAATGCGGACCCCGGGTTGCAGCGCGGTCTCTCGCCGACGTATTGCGGCCATACGCCGATGCGCGCCGTGCGCCAGATCGGTTCGCAGATTTTCATCGATACGGGCGCGTTCGCCTCGGAAGGGCGGCTCACGATCGTCGAAGCCGGCACCGACGAACGATGGTCCGTCAAGGAACGATGGGCCGCGTCGGAAGGCGCGCGGGAGCTGGCGCTGCCATAAAGGCACGGCCGTTGCTCAATTCCTCGCCATGTATCGAAAGCAAACAGGCGAGGCTTGCAGTGGCGACGATCGAAAGCAACGGGGCTGGCAGTACGAGCGGTGCACAGCACGGGAACGCGGCAGCCATCATCGACGATCTGCCACCCGGCCTCCGATACGTCGACGACTCGCGGCGCGGCTATACCCGCGAGTGGATCGACGGTGCGTTCGTCTATTTCAATACTCAGGGCAAGCGCATCGAGGATGAGGCCGAGATCCGGCGCATCAACGCGCTCGCCATCCCGCCCGCATATACCGATGTCTGGATTTGCCCCGATTCGCGCGGCCATCTGCAGGCGACGGGCCGCGATGCGCGCGGGCGCAAGCAGTATCGTTATCATCCGCAATGGCGCGAGACCCGCGACGCGAACAAGTACGAGCGCATGCTCGCGTTCGGCGCGGTGCTCCCGAAGCTGCGCGCTCGCGTCACGCGCGATCTCGCGCTCGACGGCATGCCGCGCGACAAGGTGCTCGCCACGGTCGTGCGGCTGCTCGACACGACGCTGATCCGCGTCGGAAGCGAGGAATACGCGCGCGAGAACCGCTCATACGGGCTGACGACGCTCAGGAAGCGGCACCTGAAAGTGTCGGCGGGAACGCTGCGCTTCAAGTTTCGCGGCAAGAGCGGCATCGAGCACGACGTCGCCGTGAGCGATGCGCGCGTCGCCCGGATCGTCAGGCGCTGCATGGACCTGCCCGGCCAGGACCTGTTCCAGTATCTCGATGCGGACGGCACGCGCCACGGCGTGACTTCGTCCGACATCAACGACTATTTGCGGGAGATCACTGGCGCGGATTTCACTGCGAAGGACTATCGGACGTGGGCGGGCAGCGTGTTCGCGCTCGCGGCGCTGCGAAAGCTGCAGTGGGAGACAGTGACCGAGGCGCGCAAGCATATTGTCGGGACCATCAAGGAAGTGTCGCAACTGCTGCGCAACACGCCGGCCGTCTGCCGCAAGTGCTACGTGCATCCGGCCGTGATCGAGGCGTTCGAGGCGGGCGAACTTGCAGAGGCGCTGCCCGCGTCGCGTCGCCACGGACTGAAGACCGACGAGGCTGCACTCGTCATCTTTCTCGAGAAAGAAGCGAAGCGCCGGGCGCGCGAGGCGGCGCGGAAGAACCGCAAGGGCGCTGCGGCAAGCGATACGCGGCTCACCGGCCTGCTCGCCGAATCGAGCCGCAAGGCGCGCGGGGGTGCGCTGAAGGGCAGCGCGAAGGACGCGGCGACGCAGGCAATCGAGACCGTCGCGCGCAAGACCGCGCCGAAGGCCGCCCGCCCTGCGACGAAGAAGCTGTCGCGCACGCGGACATCGACGGCGGTGGCGATCCGATGATCGCCTAGCCGACCTGATTCAGCTCGAACACGTAATCGATCGCATCGCCGTTCCAGTTGTATTCGAGATACGCGGCGTGATGGCAGTCGCGCAGCATCGTCGTGCGCAAGGCGGCCAGGCATTCGCCCTGGGGATCGCGCACCGACGGATACGCGATCCCCGGCGCGCCCGCCGCACGGATTGCGCGGCCCAGAGCCTTGCCGGGCGCGTAGTCGTCCGGCGCGAGAATGCGCGGATCGAGACCCGCCAGCGCGATACGGTCGTCCCGCAGATCCACGACCTCGCCGTGCGCGATCACCGTATAGAGTCGCATCTGCTGACGCAGCGGCGCTTCCCGGGTCGCGGCGAGGAACAGGCCGGCGTGATAACGCGTCTCCGCGATGGCCGTGCGCCGCTCGCGGGCGCAATAGAACACGCCGAAGCTGCCGTCCGAAAAGCGGCTGCCGCTCGGATTCAAATGCGTGAAAGCGGCCATGATCGGCCCGCACCCCGGCCCGAAACAGCGTTCGCCGGGCGGCACGAGATCGAGTTCGCCAATCTCGGTGCGCAGGCGGTCGTTGGTCATCGCTTCGAGCGCATAGAGAGCGTCGAAATCCTGTGGCGACGCGACGCGGTCGAAGAGATTCACCGCCGGGAAACGCGTCGGGATCACGCGATACGCCGGCGACCAGTCGAGTTCGCCGTGCGGCCAGCGCGCCCGCCAGTTCGATTCAGCCTGCTTGTCGTTCACGCCCATCCGCCTCGCATCGCGTCGAGATACTGGCGCACGGCGACGAGATCGCTGATATTGCCCGCCAGCATGCGGTCGAGCGCCGGCCTGCCGCCGAACGGCGGCGCGGTGTTCGGACGCCTGACCCATGTATCGGCGGCGTGCGGCTCGGGCAGCAGGATTTGCAGCGCCTTGTAGATGCCGAGAATCAGCGAGAGGCGCTCCAGCGTGTCGCGCGGCAACCGCGCCGATTCGGGCGTGTTCTTCCACTTGAAGTACGTGGAGCGGCCGGGCGAGCCGAGCAGCTTGATCTGCTCATCGGCCGACAACGCCCAGTCGCGGGCGATGTTGATGAAAGCGCGCAGGCCGGCAGCGGACAAGTCGCCGATATCCGGCGTGGAACGCGGCGCCGGCTGGCCGGCCGCCGCAGAGGCGGCGCGTGCGGCATGGGGCATGTCGCTAAGTCTCCAAAGGAACTCTTAACGCATGGTAGTCCATATATGGATTTATACAAGCGATATTTCGCCCGTGCGTGAGATGCGCTCGTCAGTCCTCGTCTTCACGCGGACCGTAGCGACGGCCGGGTACGTGCGAATTCAGCGCATCGGCGATATCGGATGGCGTGCAATCTGCCGGGACGATGCAGCGCTGCAGATGCGGATCGCTCTTCAGCGACCACTCGACCATCCGATACGCTTGACCCCACGGCGGCTGGATCGGCGCGGACAGGCGGCAGCGGCTCAGCTTGAGCGCGGTGTGGCTGCGCATCGCCCGGGCAAGATTGGCGAACGGCGGACGCGCTACGGCGTTGCGGGACATGGCACATTCCTCACGTTGGCGGCCCGGTTCGTCCGGTGGACTGCGCCGCACCGAAGGCGGCGGGCGGGCCTGATCGCGCGTCGAGTGTGTCCGTGCAGAATTAAGCCGCCCTTAATCGTCCGCGACGAGGGTCGGCGTGCGGCGATACGCCACGTCTTCCTGCCTAGAGGCAAACGTATGCGGTCAAGTGCGCCTTCGGCATTTTCACCACGGGCGGCGCGCTTTGTTTGCCGGCAGGCCGGCTTACTGTATATTCGTACAGCTTGTCTGCAACAAGGAGTTTGCCGATGATTTCCCGCAACGATTCGCTCGAAGCCGCCGCGCTCGAACGTTTCATGCGCGCGACGCGCGCGGTGAACGCCGCGTTCGACGCCACGCGAGGCGAGCCGCAGTTCGAGCACGGCGTGCGGTCGGTGGCTCGTTCGCAGCAGCGCCTGGACGACGCATTGCGCGAACTCGAAACGTCCGAGCGCTCGCTCGACGCCATCCTCTCGCGCAGCGCGCGCCAGGACCATTAGGGGCAACAGGGGCATAAATCGATGGAGCGAAACGACTTGAAACTCGCATTCCTGACGATGGCTTTCGTGCTGGGTTCGTCGCCGGTAGTGGCGGCGCCGCATTACACGGAAGTCTGGAATCCGCCCGAAGTTCACGTAGTGAAGGGCAAGAGCAAGGCGCATGGCGCATCGCGCACGGCCGGAAAGAAGAAGCGCAAGAGTGCATCGGCGGTCAAGCAGGTGGCCGACAAGGCTTCCATCGATCAGCCGGTCGCCGCGCCGCCGCGCAAGGGCGGCTCGCCGAAGCAGGCGGAGCCCGTCATTCCACGCAAGATCGACCCGAACGGACAGGTCATGCGCGTGTGACGTATTGCTGGACGAACGAAAAAGGGGCGCTCCATCGGGGCGCCCCTTTTTGTTTGAACCGGCGGCGGGGCGCTTATAGGCGTCCCATCAGCAACAGAACGATCACCACGACGAGCACGACGCCGAGAATCCCGCTCGGTCCGTAACCCCAGCTACGGCTGTGCGGCCACGACGGAATGGCGCCGATCAACAGCAGGATGAGCACAATCAACAGGATGGTTCCGATCGTCATTTGACTTCTCCTTATAAAAGACCGCGCGACCATCCGGCTCGACGTGGCCTCCCAGGCAGCCGCACGTCGGAAGCGAGGCGGGATGCCGCCAGGCCGTCCGGTGTTGCGATCGACAAGGAGCGTTGAGCAGCATCCGTGCCATCGGCGTGAAAGCCTGATGAAGCAAGGCCCGGCGCGTCACTGGCGACGCTTGCGCGGACCGCGCCGGTTGTCAAAAGGAAAGAGTTGGTCCGGCGCCTTGAAAGAATTGCACTGCGTCGATTCAGAACAGATTGCGGAAAATCCAGAACAGCAGGCCGGCCAGCGCGATCGATACCGGCAGCGTCAGCACCCAGGCGAGCGCGAGGCTGCGCACCGTGCGCCATTGCAGCCCGGAGCCGTTCGCGGCCATCGTGCCGGCGACGCCCGACGACAACACGTGCGTCGTGCTGACGGGCAGGCCGTAGGCATCGGCGGCGCCGATGGTGATCATCGCCACCAGTTCCGCCGACGCGCCTTGCCCATACGTGAGGTGCGTCTTGCCGATGCGCTCGCCGACCGTTACCACGATGCGCTTCCAGCCGACCATCGTGCCCAGGCCGAGCGCAACGGCCACGGCGACTTTCACCCACGTCGGAATGAACTTCGTCGCGTGATCGAGCTGATGCTTGTAGTTATCGAGCACGGCGCGGTCGTTCGGCGCGAAGGCGGGGGCGTTCTGCTTTTCCATCACACGCAACGCTTCGGACGCGATGTACATCTCGTTGCGCACGTTGCGGACATTGCCTTCCGGCACGGCCGCGATCGTCTCGCTCGGGCGGATCTGCGCGTCGATGGAATCGATCAGCGCTTTCAGCGAGGCGACGCTGTCAGGGGCGAGCGTCTTCGTCTGCACGTAGCGCTCGACGCGCGCACGCGCATCGGCGCCGGGAGAGGCATTGCCGCTATAACGCTGCAGCGCCTCGGATGCGCTATGGCTGACCGCGAGAAACGTCTGCGTCTCGCCCGACGTGACGGCCTTGTTCAGCGCGTAGGCGGTCGGCACGGTGCCGATCAGGATGAGCATGATGAGCCCCATCCCCTTCTGGCCGTCGTTGGAGCCGTGCGCGAACGAAACGCCGGTGCACGTCAGGATCAGCAGGCAGCGAATCCAGAACGGCGGCGGCGTGTTGTTCTTCGGTTCCTTGTAGAGCGCCGGCACGCGCACGACGAGCTTCAACACGTAGAGCAGGAAACCGGCGAGCACGAAGCCGATGAGCGGCGAAAAGAGCAGCGACTTGCCGACCGAGGCCGCCTGGCTCGAGTCGACGCCCGACGTGCCGTTGGTCCCGTGCAGCATCTGATTCATCAGGCCGACGCCGATCACCGAGCCGATCAGCGTATGAGAACTGGACGACGGCAAGCCGAGCGCCCACGTGCCGAGGTTCCAGACGATCGCCGCGATGAGCAGCGCAAAGACCATCGCGAAGCCCTGCGAGCTGCCGACGCCGATGATCAGTTCGACCGGCAGCAGTTGCAGGATGCCGAATGCGACCGCGCCGCTCGAAACCAGCACGCCGATGAAGTTCCACGCGCCGGACCAGACGACCGCGAGGTTGGGCGTCAGCGAGTGCGTGTAAATGACGGTCGCGACGGCGTTCGCCGTATCGTGGAAGCCGTTGACGAACTCGAATCCGAGCGCGATGAGCAGCGCGATGCCGAGCAGAATGTACGGGAACGCGGACGATTCGCGCACGGGCGCCAGATCTTCGAGCAAATGCATGATGCAGTACACCGCGCCCGCTCCGATGGCGAGCAGAAACACGAGGAAAGCGAGTCGCTGCCCCGGCGTGCGGCTTGTCCGGGTGTTGGGAAAGACAATCTGGTTCATGGCGCGTCCTTGAGCCTGAGGCATTGCGGAAAAGGCCATGTTTGCCGGCGCGCGTGTCGGTTTCGTGAACGCGTAAGCCTTTGTTATCTCGTATGAATCGATGTCGTCAGCGCGCCGATATAATCGGCCGCACTTCCAGCGACCCGTGACGTGACGATCGATGACCAAGACGACCCCGCCCGCGCCTCGCGATCCGCTCGAATTCGGCGGCTCCGTCTGGCTGAAAAGCGGCGACGAGACGCTCGGCGGCGCGTCGCGCATCGCGCTCTTGGCCGCCATTCGCGATACCGGATCGATCACTGCGGCGGCGAAGGCGGTCGGCATGAGCTACAAGGCGGCGTGGGACGCCATCGATACGATGAACAACCTGGCCGGCGAGCCGCTCGTGGCTAGCGCGACCGGCGGGCGCGGCGGCGGCGGAACGCGGCTCACCGCATCGGCGTTGCGGATCATCGACACGTACTTCGCCGTCGAGCGCGAGCATCGCAAGTTTCTCAGGCGAGTGGGCGAAGCCATCGAAGGCTTCGAGGACGATTGGCGACTTATCGGGAGACTGGGATTGAGAACGAGTGCACGCAATCAGCTGGCGGGGAAGGTCACGAGGATCACGCGAGGCGCGGTCAACGACGAAATCGCGCTCGGCTTGCCGGGCGGGCAGACGATCGTCGCCGTCGTCACGCATGAAAGCACCGAGGCGCTCGGCCTCGCAGAAGGCGGCGATGCGTTCGCGCTCATCAAGGCGTCGTGGGTCATGCTGATGGAAGACGCGCCGGCGAAGCTGTCGGCGCGCAATCAGTTGCGCGGAACCGTTGCAAGCGTGACGCGCGGCGCGGTGAACGCCGAAGTGACGCTTTCGCTCGACGATGCGACGACCGTCACGGCCATCATCACCAACGAGAGCGCCGATACGCTCGGACTCGCGCCGGGCCAGAAAGCGGTGGCGGTGGTGAAGGCGTCGAGCGTGATCATCGGCGTGAACGACTGAGCGTGTTACGTCAGATTGCTGCCGATGGGTCGAACGTCGGTCCGTCGATCCGGCTTGTGATAACTCTTCGACTTCCACAGCGCCCGCACGTAGGGGTACGGGTGGCCCGACAAGCCGAGCGCGATTTCGGTGATCCAGTGCTGCGTCGGCACCGGCACGCCATGCAGCGCCACGACGACGACGGCGAGGCTCGCCGCTACCGGCATCGGCGAGAGCTTACCCGGCTCCGCCCGCCATGCAATGCACACGAACGCGAGCGACACCGCCGCGCCGAGCACGCAGCCGCTCACCACTTCCGACACCGAATGCGCGTTGACCACGACACGCGATCCGCCGACGACCACGCCCAGCACCAGGCCGAACAGGACGCCGGTTCCCCGGATGGAGCCGCGCGCGGGCAATAGCGCGACGAACATCGCCACGGGCAGGACGGACGTCGCCATGTAGGCGTGCCCGCTGATGCCGGTGAAGTCCATGAGCCGGATGCCGATTCCCCATCCGATGAACGCGATCTTGCTCAGCGCGACGAGACTGCTCCCGATGCCGAAGAGCGCGATCCATTCGACGGTGTACTTCCATCGATAGCCGAGCGCGAGCCACGCTGCGGCCGCTAGCGCGACGGGGAGCATCACGCCCGTGCCGCCGAGCGCGGTGATGCTCATCCATACGGAGAAGGGCAAGTCGAGGTTCATGGTGGCGTCGTGGTACAGGCGTTGCTGCACTGCGGCACAGCGGACACTGAATGGATGCGGAAGGCGAAAGTATACCGGTTCGGAAGAAGCCGAATTTTCAAGCGAGAAGCGGCGGTTTTCTGCGTCTAACTGCTGTCTAATGCGCGATTCATCGGCTAAACGCCTTTAACTTCGCTCAAGCAGTATTGCCCGGGCAAAGCCGGCCCGCTGAATTAATGTTATTGTGCAATGCAACACGACGCGCGCCATATCGTCGCGTGTCTATTCGAAACAAGTTTGTGGGGAGCCCAGCCGAATGTCGAAAAGCCTTACCAAAGTCTGGTTGCGCGGCTTGAGACGCCTGGTCGCTGGCCAAGTGGAACTGACGCATGTGCCGAAGCCGCGTACGTCGGCCAAGCCGGTGCGTGCCAAAACCGTCAAATCGAAGCTCAAGTCCGCTGCGGCAACGAAAGCCGCAGTGTCGCCGCGTCCGTCGGCGCGCCCGGAAATGCGCGAGTCGCGGGTGCGGCCGCGCGCGTCCGCGTGGGCGCGAGGCAAGTGGGATCGCTCGTATCATTCGGCGCCGCCGACAGCCGGGCGTTTCATCAACCACCTGTCATACGGACTGTACGTGCCGCCGAAGGCCGCACTCGGCCGGATGCCGCTCGTCGTGATGCTGCACGGCTGCAAGCAGACCGCCGACGAATTTGCCCAAGGCACGCGCATGAACCTGCTCGCCGACAAGTACGGCTTCGCGGTGCTGTATCCCGAGCAGTCGAAGCACGAGCATCCACATCGCTGCTGGCACTGGTACGACGATTCAAGCGGCGCGGGCGGCGGCGAAGCGGCGTCGATCGTATCGCTCATCAAGGCGGTGATCGCGAAACATGAATTCGACGCCGAGCGCGTATATCTGGCCGGCATGTCGGCCGGGGCGGGGCTTTCTGCGATGCTCGCGGTGCGTTACCCGCATCTGTTCGCTGCGGTCGGGCTGCATTCGGGCGTCGTTTTCGGCGAAGCGACGTCCGCCATCGGCGCGATGGACGTCATGCGGCGCGGCAGCCGCACGGACCCGGTCGCCCTGATCGATGCTGCCGTCGATGTGCGGACCTATCCGGGCATGCCCGCCGTCATCGTCCACGGCGAACTGGATTCGGTCGTGACGTCGGCCAATGCGGATCAGCTCACGCAGCAGTTCTTGCGGCTGAACGGTTTCATCGACGCCTCCGGCAATCGCCGCGCCGGCGATGTCCGCGAGGAAACGCTGGATGACGGCGTCGTGCGCGACTACGTCAAGAACGGACGGCGCGTCGTGAAAACGTCGATCGTGCGCGGGCTCGGCCATTCGTGGGCCGGCGGAGACGATACCGTGGCGTTCCATTCATCCAAAGGGCGCGATTCGGCAGCGCTGATGTGGGAGTTCTTCAAGCATCAGCGCCGTTCGAGCGAAGAGACGCGAGCCGCATTCGTCGCGTGAGCGGCGGCGGATTGTTTCAAGTGTTGGAAAATGGTCTTTAGTATCAGGGTTCTAGCGGGAAAGACTGGCGTCGAATCAGGGATTACCCTATAATCGCTTTCATAGGTAGTTACCCCAGTATTCCAGCGAGGCCAATCATGTTCCTGCTTTCCCGCATCTTCCTTTTTCTGACCAAATCCGCTGAACAGCGTGACCGTGAGCGCGACGACGAGTACCTCGCCGAAGCCACCGATATTTGCGACCTCGAATATCGCATGAAGAAGCTGGATCAGCGCGCGGCGGCACGTCATCCGTCGTGGATGTCGAACTGAGCTTGATCGCCGCGTACTTCGCGGTAGACACAAAAATGCCGGCTGATAGAGCCGGCATTTTTATTTGCGCGTACGAAAAGCGTTAAGCGCCCGACGTGTCCGATGCGTTCGGCAAATCCGGCGTATCGGGCGATTGGACGCCGAAGCAACCGCGGTACGTCGCGTAGAACGAGCAGTAGAGCGCCGTCGTCACCAGGATCGATGCCGGCATCAGCACCGCGAACGCCATCTCCCGCCCTGCGCCGATCGCCTGCATGAACGCGGTCAGTCCGAACGACACCGCCAGCGCAACCGCGATCCACAGCACGCCGTACAGAACGAACGCGCCGCGATTGCGCCAGCACGAAACCAGGCTGAAAAACAGCGCCTTCGCCGTCGTGACCTCGTGCCACGCGACGAGAACCGGCGCGAACCAGAAGAGCATCGCGATCGGCAGGTAACACGCCATCGCGACGAGCACGGCCAGCGGATTGAAGCTCGCCGCCACGGTCTCCGGATCGCCGGAAGGGCCGTTGCCCATCATCAGGTTGAGCAGTGTGCCGCCGTCGACGAGCGCGGAGACGCCGAAGATCACGCCCATCGCGACGATATACAGCGCACCGAGCACCAGCAGCCGGCGCGCCACCGCGTTGCCGTAGGAGCGGAAACCATCGACGAGAATGGTCGGCCAGACCGGCTTTCCCGCGATGGTGTTCCGACAGGCCGCCATGAACCCGACCGCGATACCCGGAATGAACAGCAGCGGCAGCAACGGGCCGATGAGCGGCACGCGCGAAATCAGCGTCATCACGAACAAGTAGGCGAAAAACAGCGTGAGGAACGCGAACGGGTTGCGGCGGAACAGCCAGATGCCCTGGCGGAACCACACGTAGCCGGTCTTGGCGGGAACTTCGATCAGTCGCATGGGTGAGTTGCCGGGTTACCGTTAAGCGGAAGAAGAAGCGGCACCGATGCGCTCGCGCAGGATGCGTTCGAAGTGGCCGGGATCGTGCGCCTTGAGCATCTCTGCCTCGCGCGGACGATGGAAGTCGTACAGCCGCGAGACCCAGAAGCGCATTGCGCCGGCGCGCAGCATGTCGTTCCAGTGGCGGTCTTCGGCCGGCGTGAACGGACGCACCGTTTGATAGGCGCGCAGCAAGGCATCGACGCGCGCGGGATCGAGTTCGCCGGTCTGCAGGTCGATACACCAGTCGTTTACGGTGACGGCGACATCGAAGAGCCATTTGTCGACGCCTGCGAAGTAGAAATCGAAGAACCCGCCGAGCCGCGCGTGCTCCCGGCCGTGCGCGAACAAAACGTTGTCGCGGAACAAGTCGCAATGGCACGGGCCTTCGGGCAGCGCGGCGTAATCGGACGAGCCGAAGAACGCGGCCTGATGCGCGAGTTCGGCCTGGATGAGTTCGCGCTGGCTGTCGCTCAGGAAATCGACGATGGCCGGCACGTTCTCCTGCCACCACGACAGACTGCGCAGGTTCGGCTGATGCCGCGCGAAGTCGCGCCCCGCGAGGTGCATGCGCGCGAGCATCTGTCCGACTTCGATGCAGTGCGCAGGCGTCGGCGCAAGCTCCGGCGCGCCTTCGAGCTTCGTGACGATGGCCGCCGGCTTGTCTTTCAGCATCCCGAAGAGCGAACCATCGCGGCGCGGCATCGGGTCGGGCACCGGCACGCGATGCGACGCGAGATGCCGCATCAGGTCGAGATAGAACGGAAGCTGGCTGGCGGTGAGCTTTTCGAAGATCGTCAGCACGTACTCGCCGTGCGTTGTCGTGAGAAAGAAATTACTGTTCTCGATGCCCGACTGGATGCCGCGAAATTCGACGACATCGCCGAGATCGTAGTGTTGCAGCCAGTCGCCGAGTTCGGCGTCAGTGACGGGGGTGAATACGGCCATGCAGGAAACGTCGGTCTGGTGAATGGCCCGCGCGGGCCGAAAGAGGAAGCCCGCTGCTGAAGAGCGGGCTCGAAGCGATCTTGCTTGAGTCAATAGCGCAGATTGACGGACGGCAGGCGCGTGCTCGCCTTGCCGTTGTCGCGCACTTGCGGCGACGTGTCCGCAGGCGAGCTCATCTGGTAACGCGTGCCGAAGTTCGAATGCACGTTGATCTCGACGGGCTTGCCCTTGTCGCGGTACTCGGTGATTTCCGTCCCGTTGGAACTCAGTTCATGGAAGCTCGGCTTGCGCGGCGGCGAAATTTCCACCTTCGAACTGACGTTGGCGGGCGGGCGGTTGATGGCCTTGAGATTCGGAAGGCCCGCGGCTTCCTCCGGCGACATCGTTTGTTGCGTGGCCGGTTGTGCTGCCGGTTCGACAGCGTTGGGCGCCGATTGCGCGAAAACGCCAACGCTTGCGGCGGCGAGGACTGCCGCGGCGGCAGAAAGAAGGGGCTTCATGGGAGTTCTCCAGGCGATGGGCGGATTCTAGCAAACCCTACCGAAAGCGAAGCATTGCCTTATTCTGCGCTGCTTTTGCGGCTCGCGGCACCGTACCTCAAAAGATCGCGGCGGAGGCACCCACGCGA
Organism: Caballeronia sp. LZ019; assembly: GCF_031450825.1. Lineage (NCBI taxonomy): Bacteria > Pseudomonadati > Pseudomonadota > Betaproteobacteria > Burkholderiales > Burkholderiaceae > Caballeronia > Caballeronia sp. LZ019. Next base: position 363,252 of record NZ_JARTVZ010000002.1, read on the forward strand.
TGAGGGGCTTCATGGTTCTCGCATTCTTCCGTGTTAATGTGATTTATCACGAGCGCACAAAGACACGCACAAGATCATGACAAACGACCGCACTCAAAGCACTCAGGGCACGCCCGCGAGCGACTTCCCGACCGAATCCTTCGACGATCCCACAGCCGCCGTCACGCGCCTTTCCGCGATCTACGAAGCGAACACGGCCTTCCTGCGCGATGCCTTCGCGCGATACCGGCGCAACGAGCAGTTCACGCATCGCGTGCGCGCGTGCTATCCGTTCGTGCGCGTGCGGACGGAGCTGAATTCGCAGATCGATTCGCGGCGCTCGTACGGCTTCGTCGCCGGCCCGGGCATCTTCGAGACGACGCTCACGCGCCCCGATCTTTTCGGCGATTACTATCGGGAGCAGTTGCGGCTTCTCGCGAAGAATCATCACGTGGGGATCGAAGTGGGCGTATCCGCGCAGCCCATTCCGATTCACTTTGCGTTTGCAGAGGGCATTCATCTCGAGGGCGATCTCGATCGTGATCGTCTGCTCGCGATGCGCAATGTCTTCGATACGCCCGATCTCGCGCTGCTCGATGACCGCATCGTCAACGGCACGTACGAACCGGCGGCGGGCGAGCCGCATCCGCTCGCGCTTTTCACGGCGGCGCGGGTGGATTTTTCGCTGCATCGCCTGCGCCATTACACGGCGACTTCGCCGACGCATTTCCAGAACTACGTGCTCTATACGAACTATCAGTTCTATATCGACGAGTTCGTGAAGCTCGGTCGCACGATGATGTCCCGCGCCGACGATGAGGAGACGCGGGCGTATCGCAGCGAGTATTCGTCGTTCGTCGAACCGGGCGATGTCGTCACGTACAACGCGAATCTGGATGCGCAACCGGAGGAAGGCGCCGCGCCGGCGCGCCTGCCGCAGATGCCCGCGTATCACCTGAAGCGCGCGGATGGCAGCGGCATCACGATGGTGAACATCGGCGTGGGGCCGTCGAACGCTAAGACGATCACGGATCACATCGCGGTGTTGCGTCCGCATGCGTGGATCATGCTCGGGCATTGCGCGGGGCTGCGCAATACGCAGCGTCTCGGCGACTACGTGCTCGCGCACGGCTATGTGCGCGAGGATCACGTGCTCGATGCGGACCTGCCGCTATGGGTGCCGATTCCCGCGCTCGCGGAAGTGCAGGTCGCGCTGGAGAAGGCGGTCGCGCAGGTCACGCAGCTCGAAGGTGTCGAGCTGAAGCGCGTGATGCGCACGGGCACGGTCGCGAGCGTCGACAATCGTAACTGGGAGTTGCGCGAGCATCGTGAGCCGGTGCAGCGGCTGTCGCAAAGCCGCGCGATTGCGCTCGACATGGAGAGCGCGACGATCGCCGCGAACGGATTCCGCTTCCGCGTGCCGTATGGGACGTTGTTATGCGTGTCCGATAAGCCGCTGCACGGCGAACTCAAGCTGCCGGGAATGGCGGATCAGTTTTATCGCGCGCAGGTGGATCAGCATTTGCAGATCGGCGTGAAGGCGATGGAGTTGCTGCGGATGAACGGCTTGTCGAAGCTGCATTCGCGCAAGTTGAGGAGCTTTGCGGAGGTGGCGTTTCAGTGAGGTGTCATCCGTAAGCGGGCGAGCTCACTTAGCGTTGACGTCGCCCGTCTGCGCAATCTTGATGAGGACGTCTTGCTCATACGCGTACCACGCCGCAAGGCACGGCTTGTCCGCGCACTTCTGTTGCCGGTGATTCCACTGCTTGCGGAGCCGCTCCGCAAGCGCTGCTTTGTTGACGACGGCGGCTTGGGCCTCCCGCACCAGATGGGCAAGAATCAAATCTGCGTTAGCCAGTTCTATATCGCGGCATATCAAGTATTCGGGAGTCGAACGAAAGCTCGCACAGTCGAAGCTCGTGCGATAGGTGCGCGCATTGGCATCTGGCAGCTGCCGCATTACCTCGTCCTCATAGCGCAGCTCTTCAGCGAACGAAACGCCGCGCGTCGCCGCTGCGTACTTCGATAGTTTGAATGCTTCGAAAAAGTTGACTACCGCTTGCATATCCTGACGGTTATAAGCGGCAGTTAACAGCTCGGCAATCGTCAGTTCGCCCTTTCGCATTTGCAGGAAGGTCCGCCAGTCGGGGTCGTTGATGATTCGATTGAATTCAGGCTCTTGCTGCATTACTTCCGCTGCAAATTGCTGTTGGGGATCAAGCTTTGACTCGGCAGTGGTTGCCTCGTACTGCGACTGCTCTGGGTCTGCAGTAACAGTCGCACCGGCAGGGCTACTCGGCGGATGTTCCTTATCAGGCGCGGGCGAATTGGCTGCACTAGCGGGCAAAGCGACGCGTTCACTGGCGTCGTTCAGCATGCCGTTCAACTGCGTGACGATCATCGCAGCCAGAGCCATCGCTCCCAGCAGAGCGCTCGCCCACAGCACGACCATGCGCCAACGAGAGAATCGGTCCGGTCTTTTCCGAGTTGAGAAAGCCCAGACCGTACACGCAATGGGAACGAATTTGAATCACGCGCGATCAGTGCGAGCACATTGCCACGGAGGCGGAAGGCTCAAATGTCGGAGCCTTCCGCACGAGCCATACGCATCACAAATAAAACATCCGATCCTCATCCGACTTGCCTTCAGCCGGCGGCTCGGCCGCTTCCTCGCGGTCTTCATAAAACCGCAGCACCGCATCGAGCACTTGGTCCGGCTCGTCGATGACCTGCATCAGATCCAGATCCTTCTCGCTGATGACACCGTTAGTGAGGAGCGTCTTCTTGAACCAGTCCAGCAGCCCTGCCCAGAATTCCGCGCCGACCAGTACGATCGGCACGTGGCGCGACTTCTTCGTCTGAATGAGCGTGAGCACTTCGGCCAGTTCATCGAGCGTGCCGAAACCGCCGGGCATCACCACGACCGCATCCGAATTCTTGACGAACGTGACCTTGCGCGTGAAGAAGTGACGAAAGCGCAGCGAAATGTCCTGCCACTGATTGCCCGACTGCTCGTGCGGCAATTCGATATTCAAACCGACCGACGGCGACTTGCCCGCGTGCGCGCCCTTGTTGGCCGCTTCCATGATGCCCGGGCCGCCGCCGGAGATGACCGCGAAGCCCGCATCCGAGAACTTTTGAGCAATTTCGATGGTGCGCTGATAGTACGGCGACTCAGGTTTCAGACGCGCCGAACCATAGATACTGATGGCAGGGCGGATCTCCGAGAGGTACTCGGTCGCCTCGATAAACTCTGCCATAATCGTGAACATCTGCCACGACGCGCGAGCCTTCTTGGCCGTCGCGCGCTCTTGATCTGCGAGCGATCGCAGACTCGGAATCACTTTTCTCTTGTTCATAATGCCTGAAGAACTCAGTCTTGAAGGTAAGACCCTGCTATTGGTCGACGGTTCTAGCTACTTGTACCGGGCTTACCATGCGATGCCTGACCTGCGTGGTCCCGACGGCGGTCCCACCGGCGCACTGTATGGAATGGTGAACATGCTGCGGCGCCTGCGGCGCGAAATCAATGCAGAGTATAGCGCGTGCGTCTTCGATGCAAAGGGCAAGACCTTCCGCGACGACTGGTACGCCGACTACAAAGCCAACCGTCCTTCCATGCCGGAAGACCTTTCGAAACAGATCGAGCCCATTCACGTCGCGGTGCGTGCGCTCGGCTGGCCGCTCGTGATGATCGAAGGCGTCGAAGCCGATGATGTCATCGGCACGCTCGCCGTTCAGGCCGAAAAACGCGGCATGAAAGTGATCGTGTCGACGGGCGACAAGGATCTGGCTCAGCTCGTGACGGATCATGTCGCCCTCATCAATACGATGACCAACGAAACGCTCGATCGCGCGGGCGTCGTGAACAAGTTCGGCGTGCCGCCGGAGCGCATCGTCGACTATTTGTCGCTCATCGGCGATACCGTTGACAACGTGCCCGGCGTCGAAAAATGCGGTCCGAAGACCGCGCTCAAATGGCTCACCGCATACGATACGCTCGATGGCATCGTCGCACACGCAAGCGAGATCAAAGGTGCGGTAGGAGACAATCTGCGCAAGGCGCTCGACTTCCTGCCGATGGCCCGGAAGCTCGTCACCGTGCACACGGAATGCGACCTCGCTTCGCAGATCGCGTCGATCGAAGAGACGCTGCCGAGCCGCCCCGAAGCACGCGACGAACTGCGCGATGTCTTTCTCCGTCACGGCTTCAAGACGTGGCTGCGAGAGATCGAAATCGCGGATGCCGTCGAAGGTCCGACCGACACGCCGCCCGCGGAAGTCACCGAGATCGTTCACCACTACGAGACCGTGCAGACGTGGGAACAGTTCGATGCCTGGCTCGCGCGCATCGATGGCGCTGAGATCACGTCGTTCGATACCGAGACCACGTCGCTCGATCCGATGGTCGCGCAGATCGTCGGCATCTCGGTGTCGGTCGAAGCGGGGCATGCCGCGTACATTCCGCTCGCGCATCGCGGGCCGGATGCGCCCGTGCAACTGCCGCGCGATGAAGTGCTCGCGAAGCTCAAGCCCTGGCTCGAGGACGCATCGAAGAAGAAGGTCGGGCAGCATCTGAAGTACGACGAACAAGTGCTTGCCAGCTACGGCATCGACTTGCGCGGCGTCGAACACGACACGCTGCTGCAGTCGTACGTGCTGGAGTCGCATCGTCCGCACGACATGGACAATCTCGCGCTGCGGCATCTGGGCGTGAAGACCATCAAGTACGAGGACGTCGCGGGCAAGGGCGCATCGCAGATCGGCTTCGACGAAGTGCCGCTCGACAAGGCCGCCGAATACGCCGCCGAAGACGCGGATGTCACCTTGCGTCTGCATCAGGCGCTTTATCCTCAGGTCGCGGAGGAAGAAGGCTTGTTGCGCGTGTACCGCGACATCGAGATGCCGACATCGCGCGTGCTGCGCAAGATCGAACGCAATGGCGTGCTGATCGATCGCGAGAAGCTCGACGCGCAGAGCAATGAAATCGCGAAGCGTCTCATCGACTTGCAGACGCAGGCGTACGAGCTCGCGGGCGACGAATTCAACCTCGGATCGCCGAAGCAGATCGGGCAGGTCTTCTTCGAGAAGCTGGAATTGCCCGTTGTGAAGAAGACGCCGAGCGGCGCGCCTTCCACTGACGAAGAAGTGCTGCAAAAGCTCGCCGAAGATTATCCGTTGCCGAAGGTCCTGCTCGAGCATCGCGCGCTGTCCAAGCTCAAATCCACCTACACGGACAAGCTGCCGCGCATGGTCAATGCATCGACGGGGCGCGTGCATACGAATTATGCGCAGGCCGTCGCGGTGACGGGACGGCTGTCGTCGAACGAACCTAACCTGCAGAACATCCCGGTGCGCACGGGCGAAGGACGGCGCATTCGCGAGGCGTTCATCGCGCCGCCGGGCTGCAAGATCGTCTCCGCCGATTACTCGCAGATCGAGTTGCGCATCATGGCGCATATCTCCGGCGATGAATCGCTGATGCGCGCGTTCAGGCAAGGCGAGGACGTGCATCGCGCGACCGCGTCGGAAGTGTTCAGCGTGACGCCGCTCGAAGTCGACAACGACCAGCGTCGCATCGCGAAGGTCATCAATTTTGGGCTGATCTACGGCATGAGCTCGTTCGGTCTCTCGTCGAACCTGGGTATCACGCGCGATGCAGCCAAGCTCTATATCGACCGCTATTTCGCGCGTTATCCGGGCGTCGCCGCTTACATGGACACGACACGCACCACCGCGAAGATGAACGGCTTCGTCGAGACGGTATTCGGACGCCGTCTGTGGCTGCCCGAAATCAACGGCGGCAGCGGCCCGCGCCGTCAGGCGGCTGAGCGCGCGGCCATCAATGCGCCGATGCAGGGCACGGCCGCCGACCTCATCAAGATGTCGATGATCGCGGTGCAGGACTGGATCGAAAGCACGGGCATGGGCACGAAGATGATCATGCAGGTCCACGATGAACTGGTGCTCGAAGTGCCGGAAGAAGAACTGCCGGACGTGCGCAAGCGTCTGCCCGAACTCATGTGCGGCGTCGCGGAACTGAAGGTGCCGCTCGTCGCGGAAGTGGGCGTCGGCAACAACTGGGAAGAGGCGCATTGATGTTTCGGCGCGGCGCGTATGTCCGGCATGCGACGGCGGCGCTTGTCCATGCGCTGCGTGCTCACGCACAATGAAAACTGGCGCGGGAACGCACTCGAATTCAAAGCCATAGGGAGAGCTCCATGCATCGCTTCATCATCGTCGGCGGCGGAGCCGGCGGTCTCGAACTCGCGACGCGTCTCGGCGACCGCTTCGGTTCGAGCAACGCCAGGCCGGACACCAGGGCGCCGCGCGCGCAGATCACGCTCGTCGACCGTAATCCGACGCATATCTGGAAACCGCTGCTGCACGAAGTCGCGGCAGGCAGCATGGACCCGTTCACGCAGGAACTCGAATATGCGGCGCAGGCGCTGTGGCACGGCTTCGAGTTTCAGCAGGGCGAGCTCGTCGGGCTGGATCGCGCGCAGAAGCGCATCAGGATCGGCGCGCTGCGCGACGACGAAGCAGGCGAACTGCTGCCCGAGCGGGAGCTCGAGTACGACACGCTCGTGCTCGCCATCGGCAGCACCACGCATTTTTTCGGCGTCGACGGTGCGCAGCAGTTTTCAATCGCGCTCGATACCGTCGGCCAGGCCGAACTCTTTCGCAAGCGGCTGATCGCGGCCTGCATGCGGGCCGAGCACGTCGCGCCCGAGCCGGTCGCGGCGGGCATCGGGGAAATGGCGCCGATGCCTGCCGTCGAAGCCGCGCCGCGCATTCAGGTGGCGATCGTCGGCGCGGGCGCGACGGGCGTCGAATTGTCGGCGGAACTGCGCAACACCGCGCAAGTGCTGGCCGCTTACGGGCTGCACAAGCTCGATCCAAAGAACGATATCGGCATCGTGCTGATCGAAGCGGGGCCGCGCATCCTGCCGGCGCTGAAGGAGAGCGTGTCGAGCGCGACGGCCGAACTGCTCACCAAGCTCGGCGTCCGGCTGATGACGGGCGAAACCGTCGCGCAAGTCACGCGCGATTCGATCCGCACGGCGAGCGGCAAGATCATTCGCGCGGACCTGACCGTGTGGGCGGCGGGCATCAAGGCGCCTGCGGTGCTGTCACAACTCGATGGCTTGCCGACCAATCGCCTCGGCCAGTTGATCGTGCGTCGCACGCTGCAAACGGAAATCGACGACAACGTCTTCGCCCTGGGCGATTGCGCCGCGTGTCCTTGGCCCGGCACGGAACGCAACGTGCCGCCGCGTGCGCAGGCGGCGCATCAGCAAGCGAGCTTTTTGTTTGCGGCGTTCGAGCGGCGCATGCAGGGCAAGCCGCTGCCGGAATATACCTATCGCGATTTCGGCTCGCTCGTATCGCTCGGGCGGTATAGCGCGGTCGGCAATCTGATGGGCGGACTGATCGGCGGCAACATGCTGATCGAAGGACTCTTCGCGCGCTTCATGTATATGTCGCTGTACCGGCTGCATATCGCGGCGCTGCACGGCTACGCGCGCATGATGCTCGATACCGTCGCGCACTGGCTGCGCCGGTCCACCGCGCCCCGCGTCAAGCTGCACTGACGGCGCAGCGGCACGGCAAAGCTGTTTAGAATGAGCGGCGCGCTTATATCCGGCGCGCCCGGGCGTGCGGCATTCGCCCGTGACAGTCGTCCAGCGCCGCGCTGCATGATGCTCAACGAGAAGCGCGGTTTCCGGTTCAGCGCCATCGACGGTACTCGGCCCCATGCAGCCGACGCCCGCATCGGCGGCGCCTTGGCGGCTCTTGCCGCAGGAGCTTCGCATGCTGACTCCCGAAGTCGACAGCCTTATCCCGCACGTTCCGTTCGATCGCCGCGGCTTCCTCAAGGCCGCGCTGGGCACCGGCTTCGCCGCCGCCGTCCTGCCGGTCTCCGCGCAAACCATCCATACCGATAGCGACGGTCTCGAGGCCGGCTCCATCGGCGTGCGCGGCGCGGACGGCACGCTGGTGCCGGCGTATCGCGCGCAGCCGAAGGGCAAGACGCATCTGCCGGTCATCATCGTGATTCACGAGATCTTCGGCGTGCACGAGCATATCGCCGATGTCTGCCGCCGCTTCGCCAAGCTCGGCTATCTGGCCATCGCGCCGCAATTGTTCACGCGCCAGGGCGACGCCGCGTCCATGCCGTCGATTCAGCAAATCAACGATCAGATCGTCTCGAAGCTGCCGGACTCGCAAGTGCTCTCCGACATCGACCAGATGGTCAAATGGGCGGGCGAGCACGGCGGCGATACGAAACGCCTGGGCATCACCGGCTTCTGCTGGGGCGGGCGCATCACGTGGCTCTACGCCGAGCACAATCCGAACGTGAAGGCGGCGGTCGCGTGGTACGGGCGGCTCGTCGGCAGCAAGACGGCGACGACGCCGAGCAATCCGGTCGACAATGCGGGGAATTTGCAGGTGCCGGTGCTCGGCCTGTACGGGCGGCAGGACCAGAGCATTCCGCAGGACAGCATCGAACAGATGAAGCAGGCCATCGCCAGCGCGCCGCCAAAAGGGCGCGGCTCACAGTTCGTCGTGTATGACGATGCCCCGCACGCGTTTTTCGCCGACTATCGTCCGAGCTACCGCAAGGCCGACGCCGAGGACGGCTGGAAGCGCGCGCTCGCGTGGTTCCGCGAGCACGGCGTCTGAATACGGCTCAAGGGTTCGCGCCCGTGGCGACGGGGCGGCCCGGATCGGCGCTCCATTCGCTCCACGAACCGGGGTAGAGCGCCGCGCCGTGCAGGCCGGCCACTTCCATCGCCAGCGCGTTGTGGCACGCGGTGACGCCGGAGCCGCACTGCAGAACGACGCGATCCACCGGCGTCGCGCCGATCAGCGACGCGAACGCTTCACGCAACTCGTGCGCGGTCTTGAAGCGCCCTTCCGGCGTCAGATTGTTTTTGAAGAAGTGATTCAGCGCGCCGGGAATGTGCCCGCCGACGGGGTCGATCGTCTCGTTCTCGCCGCGATACCGGTCTGCGGCGCGCGCATCGATCAGCAGATGATCGCGCGTGCCGATGCTGCGCTCGATCGCTTGCGCATCGATGGTTACCTGGAGCGGCGCGGCGGCCTTGAAGCTGCCTGGCGATGTCGGCGGCACGGCGGTGTCGAGCGACTTGCCGGCGGCTTCCCATGCCTGCAGGCCGCCATCGACGAGCGCGACGGAATCGTGCCCGAGCCAGCGCAGCAGCCACCACAGACGCGCCGCGTACATGCCGCCTTGCGCGTCATAAGCGATGACCTGCTGGCCTTCGTTCAGCCCGAAACTCGCGAGCTTCGCGACGAGCGCCGCGCGCTCCGGCAACGGATGACGGCCGTTCGTGCCGGTCTTCGCGCCGGACAGATCGCGGTCGAGATGCAAATAGTGCGCGCCCGGAATGTGGCCTGCGGCGTAGGCGGCTTCTCCGGCTTCGGGCGCGGCCAGATCGAACCGGCAATCGAAGACGACGACGCTGCCGGGCGCCGTATCGAGCCGTTCGGCGAGATTCGTCGCGGAGATGAGCGTGGTGTAGTGAGTGTGCGGCATGACGGCTCCTCGAGCAGCTTGCAATGCGGGCAGAGCCGATAGTCTAAAAGAAAAAACGGGCCCGAAAGCCCGTCTCTTCGAATTGCCAGTGCGCGCTCAGATGGCGCCGAGCTGATGCCGCAGGAACTCGTGGAAATGCTGCATGCCGGATTCCATCGGACTCTGATACGGCCCGACCTGGTTCTCGCCGCGCGACATCAGCGCCCGACGGCCGGCATCCATGCGCTCGGCGATTTCATCGTCTTCGCGCGCGGTTTCCATGTACGCCGCACGTTCCGCCTCGATGAACTCGCGCTCGAACAGCGCGATTTCCTCGGGGTAGTAGAACTCGACGATGTTCGTCGTCTTTTGCGTGCCGCGCGGAATGAGCCACGACACGACGAGCACGTGCGGATACCACTCGATCATCAGGCCGGGGTAGTACACCATCCAGATGGCGCCGAACTCCGGCGGCGCGCCGTTGCGAAAGCGCAGGACTTCGTCGTGCCACTTCCGATAGGTCGGGCTGCCGGGCTTTTCCAGATTCTTGTGGACGCCCACCGTCTGCACGCTGTACCAGTCGCCGAATTCCCATTCCAGGTTGTCGCACGACACGAAGCTGCCCAGCCCCGGATGGAACGGCGCGACGTGGTAATCCTCCAGATAGACCTCGATGAAAGTCTTCCAGTTGTAATTGCACTCGTGCACTTCGACGTGATCGAACATGAAGCCCGAGAAGTCGAAGTGGCGCGCGGTGCCGAGCTTCGCGAGATCGGCCGCGACGTTGCGGCCCTCTGCCTCGAAGAGCAGGCCTTGCCAGTTCTGCAGCGGCGTCGCGCCGAGATTGAGGCAGGGCTTGTCCGCGAAGTGCGGCGCACCGAGCAACTGCCCGTTGAGATCGTAGGTCCAGCGGTGCAGCGGGCAGACGATGTTGTCCGCGGTGCCGCGGCCGTTGAGCATGATGGCCTGGCGATGGCGGCACACGTTCGACAGCAGTTCGATTTGCTGCTGATTGCGCACGAGCACGCGCCCTTCGCCCTCGCCCGGAAGCGCGAAATAGTTCCCCGCTTCGGGAACCATGAGTTCGTGCCCGACGTAGCGTGGACCCTGCTTGAAAAGTGTGTCGAGTTCGCGCGTAAGAAGCGCTTCGTCAAAGTAAGCCGTGACTGGCAGTTGGCTATGAACAGCCTTCAACTGCAATGCATTGCTCAGATTGGACATTCCCACTCCCGTTAAGACGTGAAAGCAGTGAACAACCCAACCATCGAAGATTCGATTTAGGGAGCCCGCGATTATACCGAAATCCGCCACGCCGGGGCGCATAAGGTCTTGATTTGGGTATAAATTGTCACGAGAGTTCCGCTAAGCGCGTGTTTATCGCGCCGGTGCGGGTGCGCCGTTTCATGCGGTTTTCGGGCAGATGGCGACAAGCCGGCTCGCGCGGTCCCTCGTCTGCCATACGTACCGGGTGCGGGTCGAAAATTTGGCTTTTGCCGTAGAATGTGCGACTTGGTTCCAATTTTCAACTGCACATCCACGATTCATGGCGAAGACCGCAGTCCAGGCAACAGGCGAAGAAACCGGCGGCAACGCGCCGGGCGCGGACGCCGCGTCGCTTCCGGAAAATTACGAAGCCGCGCTGGCCGAGCTCGAATCGCTCGTGGCGCGCATGGAAGAGGGCGCGCTGAGCCTCGAGGATTCGCTTGCGGCGTACCGTCGCGGCGCGACGCTTGTGGGCTTTTGCCAACAGCAGCTCGAAAAAGTGGAGCAGCAGGTTCGCGTGCTCGATGGCGAGACGCTCAAGCCGCTGCCCGCCGACGTACAGCGCGCGAGTCAGGGCGCAACTCAGGGCGCAACTCAGGGCGCGGGCGCAGCCACCGACAACGGGGACGACCTATGACCTTCGAACAATGGATGCGCGCCACGCTCGACCGCGTCGAAACCGCGCTCGAGCATTACCTTCCCGGAACGGACATCGCTCCGGCGCGGCTCCATGAAGCCATGCGCTACGCCGTGCTCGGCGGCGGCAAGCGCGTGCGCCCGCTGCTCGTTCACGCAGCCGGCGAACTGACCGGCGCGAGCGCGCAGGCGGTCGAGGCCGCGAGCGCCGCGCTCGAAATGATCCACGTCTATTCGCTGGTGCACGACGACATGCCCGCCATGGACGACGACGCCCTGCGCCGCGGCAAGCCCACGGTACACATCCAGTATGACGAAGCGACGGCGCTGCTCGTCGGCGATGCGCTGCAGTCGCAGGCGTTCGTCGCGCTGACGGCCGAAGGCAACGGTCTCTCCGATAGCCAGCAGGCCGCGCTCGTGCGCGAACTGGCGGTTGCGAGCGGCTCGGTCGGCATGGCGGGCGGGCAGGCGATCGACCTCGAAAGCGTCGGCCGCAAGCTGTCGCGGCCCGAACTCGAGACGATGCATCGCAAGAAGACGGGCGCGCTGTTGCGCGCCTCGGTGCGCATGGGCGCGCTGGCGGGCGGGCCGCCGGGCGCCGAAGCACTCGCGGCGCTCGATCAGTACGCCGCCGCGGTCGGCCTCGCGTTCCAGGTCGTCGACGACATTCTCGACGTCACCGCGGACTCCGCCACGCTCGGCAAGACGGCGGGCAAGGACGCCCAGCACGACAAACCGACTTACGTGTCCATCATCGGACTGGACGCATCCCGCGAACTCGCTGCGCAACTCGGCCGCGACGCGCACGCCGCCATCCGGCCGTTCGGCGCACGCGGCCAGCGGCTTGCTGAACTTGCTGACCTGGTTGTGAACCGGGTGCATTGAATGTTGAATGCGTGACGAACCCCACGGCGCAACAATCGCGCTGAACGAATCACGCCAGTTTTCCTACAATGGGACGACGATGTACGACTTGCTGAAATCCATCGACGATCCGGCCGACCTCCGCGCCCTCGATCGACGCCAACTGCAGCCGCTTGCCGACGAACTGCGGGCCTACGTGCTCGACAGCGTGTCGCAGACGGGCGGCCATCTGTCGTCCAACCTGGGCACGGTCGAGCTGACGATCGCGCTGCACTATGTCTTCGATACGCCGAACGACCGTATCGTGTGGGACGTCGGCCATCAGACGTATCCGCACAAGATTCTGACCGGCCGCCGCGACCAGATGCCCGGCCTGCGCCAGTTGGGCGGCATCTCCGGCTTCCCGCGCCGCGCCGAGTCCGCTTACGACACCTTCGGGACGGCGCACTCGAGTACGTCGATTTCGGCGGCGCTCGGCATGGCGGTCGCGAACAAGCTGCAGGGCGACAACCGCTATTCGATCGCCGTGATCGGCGACGGCGCAATGACGGCCGGCATGGCGTTCGAGGCGATGAACAACGCGGGCGTCGCCGACGACCTGCCGCTGCTCGTCATCCTGAACGACAACGACATGTCGATCTCCCCGCCGGTCGGTGCGCTGAATCGCCATCTCGCCCGCCTGATGTCGGGCCGTTTCTACGCCGCCGCGCGCGCGGGCGTCGAGCGCGTGCTGCGCGCCGCCCCGCCGGTGCTGGATCTTGCGCGCAAGCTCGAGGAGCACGCGAAGGGCATGATCGTGCCGGCGACGCTGTTCGAAGAGTTCGGCTTCAACTACATCGGACCTATCGACGGTCACGATCTCGACTCGCTCGTCCCGACGCTGCAGAACATCAAGGAGCTGCGCGGCCCGCAATTCCTGCACGTCGTCACGAAGAAGGGCCAGGGCTACAAGCTCGCCGAAGCCGATCCGGTGCTCTATCACGGTCCCGGCAAGTTCAACCCGGCCGAGGGCATCAAGCCGTCTACCGCGCCGTCGAAGAAGACCTACACGCAGGTGTTCGGCGAATGGCTGTGCGACGCCGCCGCGCAAGACTCGCGCGTGGTCGGCATCACGCCCGCCATGCGCGAAGGCTCGGGCATGGCCGAATTCGAGAAGCGCTTCCCGGACCGGTACTTCGACGTCGGCATCGCCGAGCAGCACGCGGTCACGTTCGCGGGTGGTCTCGCGGCGGACGGCATGAAGCCCGTCGTCGCCATTTATTCGACCTTCCTCCAGCGCGCATACGACCAGTTGATTCACGACGTCGCGCTGCAGAACCTGCCGGTGGTTTTCGCAATCGACCGCGCGGGTCTCGTCGGCGCGGACGGCGCAACGCACGCGGGAAACTACGACCTCGCGTTCCTGCGCTGCATTCCGAACATGACGGTGATGGCCGCATCCGATGAGAACGAATGCCGCCAGATGCTGTACACCGCGCTGCAGCAATCGAATCCGACTGCCGTGCGCTATCCGCGCGGCGCGGGCACGGGCGTGGCCACGGTCAAGCAGATGACCGCGCTTCCCGTGGGCAAGGGCGAGATTCGCCGCGAATCGTCGCAGAAACTCGGCTCCGGCAAACGCATCGCGATTTGCGCATTCGGCACGATGGTCGCGCCGTCGCTCGCTGCCGCCGACGAACTCGACCTGACCGTCGCCAACATGCGTTTCGTGAAGCCGGTCGATGCCGATCTGCTGCGCGAACTCGCTGCGACGCACGACGCCATCGTGACCATCGAGGAAGGCTCGATCATGGGCGGCGCGGGCTCGGCGTGCGTCGAAGCGCTGCTGGCGAGCGGCATCGTCAAGCCGGTGCTGCAACTGGGCCTGCCGGATGTGTTCATCGATCACGGCGATCCCGCGAGGCTGCTCGCGAGCGTTGGCCTCGACGCGGCCGGTATCGCGCATTCGATCCGCGAGCGTTTCCTGAGCGCCGTCGAAAGCGCGGGCAAGCTGACCAAGCGCGTCGCCTGACGCGAATTCGGCTGACAGGCGGGCCCGGGGAAGCGGCGCGCCAGACGTAAGGTCAGCCATGCGGCGCGGGTTCTCCCCCGCGCCGTTTGCGTTTCATCGTTTATCGCCGCTCAACGCCCGGCCTTTCCGCGCGCGGCGCAAAGGACATAACAAATGAATCAGATGAATCCCGCCTTCATCATGCCCGATGTGCAAAGCACGCCGGATACGCGTCAAATCGATATCGCGCGCGTCGGCGTCAAGGGCGTGCGGCATCCGCTGTCGGTGCGCACGGCGAGCGGCGTGCAGCCGAGCGTCGGCGTTTGGAACCTCGATGTGCATCTGCCCGCCGATCAGAAGGGCACGCACATGTCGCGCTTCGTCGCGCTGCTCGAGGAGAATCGCGAGCCGCTCGATCAGGCCGCGCTGCAGACCATGCTCGCCGCGATGCTTACGAAGCTCGAAGCGCACTCCGGCCGTATCGAGGTGAGCGTGCCGTATTTCGTGATGAAGACCGCGCCGATATCGGGCGTGCAGAGCCTGCTCGATTACGAAGTGACTTTCGTCGCGGAGAAGCGCAACGGCGAAACGCGTCTGTCGCTGAAAGTGCTCGTGCCGGTGACGAGCCTGTGCCCGTGCTCGAAGAAGATCTCGCAGTACGGCGCGCACAATCAGCGATCGCATGTGACGATCACGGCCGAACTGGCCGGCGATGTCGCGGTAGAGGAACTCGTGCGCGTTGCGGAAGAAGAGGCGTCGTGCGAACTGTGGGGCCTGCTGAAGCGCCCCGACGAGAAGTTCGTGACCGAGCGCGCTTATGAGAATCCCAAGTTCGTGGAAGACCTCGTGCGCGATATCGCGGTGCGGCTGAATGCCGACGATCGCATCGTCGCGTATGTGCTGGAAGCGGAGAATTTCGAGTCGATTCACAATCACAGCGCGTATGCGGTCATCGAGCGGGACAAGCGCTAAGCGTTTGCGCTGACAGCTGAACGAAGAACCGGTCCGCGCGACCGGTTTTTTCATGCAAACGCCGGTTCCGCTGCCGAATGCGTTTCCCGCACCGAATCGATGACGAGCGACGCGAGCCGCTCGACCGGGGCCGATGCGCCCGCCGACGCCCGATGCAACGCGAGCGGAATCGACGGCAGCGGCGGCAAGCCGGATTCGACGTCGTCCAACGCGCGCACGGTCGACGGCAGCCCGTAACATGTCCGCACAGTGACGCCGAGCCCGGCTGCAGCCGCGGCCCACAGCCCCGCGAGGCTCGGGCTCGTGAATGCCACGCGCCATTTGATTCCCGCGCGATCGAGCGCTGCCGTCGCCGCGCTGTGAAAGACACACGGACGGTCGAAGGCGATGAGCGGTAGCGGCTCGCTTGCGTGCTGTTGAAAAGGCACCGACGACGAGCCGATCCAGCGCATGCGCGGCGCCGCGATCGGCTCGAATTCTTTTGCGCCCGCCATGCCCCACACGAGCGCGAGATCCAGCTGACCGGTATCGATCCGTTCCAGCAGTTCGGTGTTGCGCGCGACGCGCGCTTCGATCCGCACCTTCGGATGCGCCCGCGCGAAGCGGCCGAGCACGTCCGGCAGCACGGCTTCGCCGAAGTCCTCCTGAAGGCCGAGCCGAATCCATCCTTCGAGATCGACGCCGCGCACCGCCACCGCCGCTTCGTCGTTCAGCTCGACGAGGCGCCGCGCGTAGCCGAGCATCACCTCGCCCGCGTCGGTCAGCGCCAGCCCGCGCCCCGACTTGCGAAAGAGTTCGATGCCCGCCTGCTCCTCCAGCTTGCGAAGCTGCGCGCTGATCGCTGACGTCGACCGGCCCACGCGATCCGCCGCCTTCGCAAAACTGCCCAGCTGCATGCCGGCGACGAAGCTGCGAAGCACGGCAAGGTCGAACGTCGTTTGATTCATGATAACCATCCTGTTTTATCGAATGATTCGTCCAGAACTATTTGATTTTCAGGACGATCCTAAGCCGTCAAACTGGCCGCAGTCAACGATGACGAGGCATGGCATGGCAACGACTTTCGACTCAACCGCGCCTGCGGCTGGCGGCGCGCATCGCTGGAAGGTGCTCGGCGTCGGCGTGGCGGCGAACGCGAGCTTTTCCGCCGCCGTCGCCGGCATACCGACGACCGCCGTCTGGTTGCGCAGCGGCTATCACCTGAGCAACGGCGAGCTGGGGCTCGCGCTGGGGGCGCTGGGGCTGGGCGCGGCGGTATCGGAGTTGCCGTGGGGCCTGCTCACCGATCGATGGGGCGATCGCCGCGTCCTGCTGATCGGACTGATTGCGACCGCCGCCGCGCTCGCCGCGATGAGCGTGTTCGTCGCGCCTTCGACGAGCGCGGCAACACCGTCGCTCGCTTGGCTCGTGGTCGGCCTGTGCGCGCTGGGCCTGTTCGGCGGCAGCGTGAACGGCGCGAGCGGTCGCGCGGTGATGGCCTGGTTTGCGGAAGGCGAGCGCGGCCTCGCGATGAGCATCCGGCAGACCGCCGTGCCGCTCGGCGGCGGGATCGGCGCAGCGTTGCTGCCGTGGCTCGCGTCGTCGATCGGATTCTCCGCCGTATTCGGCGCGCTGGCCGCGATGTGCGCGGTTGCCGGCGCGTTCACATGGCGCTGGCTGCGCGAGCCGCCGCACGCGAAGCCGTCGCAGCCGAAACGCGCCGCGCCGCTCGGCGACGTGCTCGTGTGGCGCATGGTGCTCGGCATCGGCGTGCTGTGCGTGCCGCAATTCGCGGTGCTGACCTTCGCCGCTGTCTTTCTGCACGATGCCGGCCGCTTCGGCGTCACGTCGATCAGTGCGACGATGGGCGCGCTCCAGCTCGGCGCAATGGTCATGCGCGTGTGGAGCGGCCGTTACACGGACCGGCATGGGAATCGTCGCGGATATTTGCGCGTATCGACGTGGATCGCGGTCGCGTCGTTCGGGGCGCTCGCGGCGGCGACGGCATCCGGCGCAGCCCGCGCGCCCGTCGTGCTCGCGGCGATGATCGTCTTCGCGGGCGTTTCGATATCGGCATGGCATGGGGTTGCGTACACCGAGCTGGCGACGCTCGCGGGCACCGCGCGCGCCGGAACCGCGCTCGGGATGACGAACACCGCCGTGTACGTCGGCCTCTTCTTGACGCCGCTCGCGATTCCTCACGTGCTGGCCGCCGGCTCCTGGACGGCCGTGTGGCTCGCGGCGGGCGCTTGCGCGACGCTCGCGCTGCCATTGTTTCCGAGGCCCGCGCGACCTTAAACTGCCGACTCCGACAACACGGAGCGCGTAATGATTCTGATCGGCCAATACGATTCCCCGTTCGTGCGGCGCGTCGCCATCGCGTTGCATCTCTACGGCATTGCGTACGAGCATCGCCCGTGGTCCGTCTTCGGCGATGCCGACAAGATCGCGCCGATCAACCCGCTGATCCGCGTGCCGACGCTCGTGCTCGATTCCGGCGACGTGCTGATCGAAAGCGCGATGATCCTCGACTACCTCGACGACGAGGCGGGCGCAACGCGGGCGTTGATCGCATCGCACGGCGCGGCGCGGCGTGAAGCCCTCAAGGTTTGCGCACTGGCGACGGGACTCGCCGACAAAGCCGTCGCGCTCGTCTACGAGCGGGTGCTGCATGAGCAGGAATCGCAGGCGTGGGTGGATCGCTGCAGGCGCCAGGTCGAGCGCGTGCTCGATGCGCTCGAAGCCGACCGCGCCGCGCGCCCGACGCCTTTCTGGTTCGGCGATGCGATCGGTCACGCGGACATCGCCGTGGCGTGCGCGCTGCGCTTCGCCCGCGAGGCGCATGCGCCGGTTTTCGCGGGCGCGCGATGGCCTGCCTTGATCGCCCACGGCGATCGATGCGAGGCGCTCGATGTGTTTCAGTCGGTCGTGCAGGCGTTCAGCCCGCCGAGGAAGAACTAGGCGCGCGCGAGCGAGGTCAGGTCCCAGCGCGGCTTCACGGTGAATGCGTAGTCGCGCACGGCCTGGTCGGGCCAGCGCGTGAGCCGCAGCGCGCCGGCGAGCGCGATCATCGCGCCGTTGTCGGTGCAAAGCGACAAATCGGGATAGTGGACGTCGAAGCGCCGCTTCTTCGCCGCCGCCGACAGCGCCTCACGCAACTGCCGGTTCGCGCCGACGCCGCCCGCGACCACGAGGCGCTTCAGTCCCGTCTTCCTGAGCGCCGCGAGCGACTTCGCGACGAGCACATCGACGGCGGCATCGACAAAACCGCGCGCCAGATCCGCTTTCGCCTGTTCACAGACGTTCGCGCCGAGCTTGCGGCTCTGGGTCAGCACGGCGGTTTTCAGGCCGCTGAAGCTGAAATCGAGATCGCCGGAGTGCAGCATCGGACGCGGCAGCGCGACCGCGCCCGGCGTGCCGAATTCGGCGAGCCGCGAGACTTCCGGCCCGCCCGGATAGCCGAGGCCGAGCAGCTTCGCGGTCTTGTCGAAGGCTTCGCCGGCGGCATCGTCGAGCGTTTCGCCGAGCGTCTCGTAGACGCCGACATCCGTGACGCGCATTAACTGCGTATGCCCGCCCGACACGAGCAGCGCGACGAACGGAAAGGGCGGCGGTGCATCGACGAGCAGCGGCGACAGCAAGTGTCCTTCGAGATGATGGATGCCGACCGTCGGCTTGTCCCACGCCATCGCCAGCGCATTGGCGATGCTCGCGCCGACGAGCAGCGCGCCCGCGAGCCCCGGCCCTTGCGTGAACGCGATGGCGTCGATGGCGGCGCGCTCCGCCTTCGCCTCCGCCATCACCTGTTCGAGAAGCGGCAGCGCCCGGCGGATGTGATCCCGCGACGCCAGTTCCGGCACGACGCCGCCGTACTCGCGATGCATCGCGATCTGCGAATGAAGGGCGTGCGAAAGCAGGCCGCGCTCCGTGTCATAGAGCGCGAGGCCGGTTTCGTCGCAGGAACTTTCGATGCCGAGAACGAGCATGATGAAGGCGTCGGAGGGTAACGGGAAAGTATACCAGCGGCCCCAGTTACAATGCGCGGCATGGAATCCTTCGATATCGCCGTCATCGGCGCGGGCGCGGCCGGCATGATGTGCGCGGCCGTCGCGGCTCAGGCGGGCCGGCGCGTCGTGCTCATCGACCACGCGGAACGCCTCGCGGAAAAAATCCGCATCTCGGGCGGCGGCCGCTGCAACTTCACCAACATCAACGCGCAACCGGCGAACTTCCTGTCGGCGAATCCGCATTTCTGCCGCTCGGCGCTCGCTCGCTACACCCCGCGCGACTTTCTCGCGCTTCTCAAGCAATACCGCGTGAAGTGGCACGAGAAGCACAAAGGCCAGCTCTTTTGCGACGATTCGAGCGAGACGATCATCGATGTCCTGCGCAGCGAGTGCGATGCGGGCGGCGTCGCGTGGCGGCGGCCGGTGAGCGTGCATGCAATCCGCCAGGACGGCGCGCGCTTCACGCTCGATACGACCGCCGGCGCGATCAGCGCGGCGGCGCTCGTCATCGCGACGGGCGGACTCTCCATCCCGAAGATCGGCGCCACGGACTTCGGCTATCGCGTGGCGAAGCAGTTCGGGCACAAACTCATCGATACGCGCCCCGCGCTCGTGCCGCTCACCTTCACTTCCGCCGACTGGACGCCGTTCGCCGCATTGTCCGGACTGTCGCTGCCGGTTCGCATCAGCGCCGGCAAGGGCAAGACGCGCGGCGAGTTCGACGAGGACTTGCTGCTCACGCATCGCGGGCTGTCGGGGCCGGGCGTGCTGCAAATCTCGAGCTACTGGAATACGTCCGAATCGATTCACGTCGATCTGCTGCCGGAACTGGACGCGACCGAACTTCTGCTGGACGCGAAAGCAGGATCGAAGAAGCAGATCGGCAATTTTCTGACCGAGCATCTGCCCGCGCGGCTCGCGCATGCCTGGCTCGATGCGCAGCGCGTAAGCGTCGATGCGCGCCTCGCCGATCTCCCCGACCGCACGCTGAAAGCGATCGGCGCGTCGCTGTCCGACTGGTCGCTCACGCCGAGCGGCACGGAGGGATATCGCAAGGCCGAAGTCACGCGCGGCGGCGTCGATACGCGCGAGCTATCGTCGGCCACGATGATGAGCGAGCGCGTCGCGGGACTGTACTTCGTCGGCGAGGCGGTGGACGTCACCGGCTGGCTCGGCGGCTACAACTTTCAGTGGGCGTGGGCCTCGGGCTTCGCGGCGGGCAAGGCTGCGGCCGAGTACGCGCACGGCATCGCCAGGGTGGCCTGAGGGCGCGCGGGACGGCGTTTCTCCGGCCTCGAAAGACGGACCCGTTTGCTATACTCGGACGGTCATCGGAGGATTCCTTGCGCGCCTTTGCGCTGCTCCTTCGCCCTGACTGGCGTTACGGCGGCGCGCATATCGCTCGAGGCTTCCATCGACTCGCTACAGTCCCGCTTGAGGAGGCGCTCCCAAGCGGGTTTTTGCTTTCGCGGCGCGGTCGAACGTCGGTCGGGGTTTTCCATTTCGCAATTGCACCGGGTGAACGATGAGCCTCAAAGACCAGATCAACGACGACATGAAGACTGCCATGCGCGCGCGCGAAACCGAGCGCCTCGGCACGATTCGCCTCCTGCTCGCGGCGATCAAGCAGCGTGAAGTTGACGATCGCGTGACGCTCGACGATGCCGCCGTGACCGCTGTCGTCGACAAGATGATCAAGCAGCGCAAGGACTCGATCAGCCAGTTCGAATCCGCGGGCCGCACCGATCTCGCCGACAAGGAAAAGGCCGAACTGGCCATTCTGTCCGCGTACATGCCCGAGCAGCTTTCCGCCGACGCCATCGCCGCCGAAATTCAGGCCGCGATCGCCGCGACGGGCGCGGCCGGTCCGCAGGACATGGGCAAGGTGATGGGCGTGCTGAAGCCGAAGCTCGCGGGCAAGGCGGACATGACGGCGGTATCCGCGCAAGTCAAAGCCGCGCTCGTCAAGTAACGCACGCCGCGCCGACCACCGGTGATTCCGCACGCATTTCTGCAGGATTTGCTCAACCGCGTCGATATCGTCGACGTGGTGGGCCGCTACGTCCAACTGAAAAAGGGCGGCGCGAACTTCATGGGTCTTTGCCCGTTCCATAACGAGAAAAGCCCGTCGTTCACGGTCAGCCCGACCAAGCAGTTCTATCACTGCTTCGGCTGCGGGGCGCACGGCACGGCGATCGGCTTCCTGATGGAGCACACGGGGCTAACGTTCCCCGAGGCGGTCAAGGATCTTGCGCAAGGCGCGGGGCTGACCGTACCCCAAGATCCTTCGAATTCGTTCCGTGGCGGACCGGGCGGCGGCGACAGCGCGCCGAGCAAGGCGGTCAGTACCGCGTTGACCGACGTCATGCAGACCGCCTGCGACTTCTATCGGAAGCAGTTGCGCGCCGCGCCGAACGCGATCGCGTATCTAAAGAAGCGCGGCCTCACGGGCGAAGTCGCCGCGCGCTTCGGCCTCGGCTACGCGCCCGACGGCTGGCAGAACCTGGAAGCCGCGTTTCCCGACTATCGCAACGACAATCTCGTCGAAGCAGGGCTCGTGATCGTCAGCGAGAAGACGGACGGGCAAGGCCAGGCGCGCCGCTACGACCGCTTCCGGGAACGCGTGATGTTCCCCATCCGCAATGTGAAGGGCAATGTCATCGGTTTCGGCGGACGCGTGCTCGACGGCGGCGAACCGAAATACTTGAATTCGCCGGAGACGCCCTTGTTCAGCAAGGGCAGCGAGCTTTACGGACTATTCGAAGCGCGGCTCGCGATCCGCGAGTTGGGTTACGCGCTCGTCGTCGAAGGGTATATGGATGTCGTCGCGCTCGCGCAGCTGGGCTTCGCGAACGCCGTGGCGACGCTCGGCACCGCCTGCACGCCGGTCCACGTGCAAAAGCTTTTCCGGCAGACGGACACCGTCGTGTTCAGCTTCGACGGCGACTCGGCCGGCCGCCGCGCGGCGCGTCGCGCGCTGGAAGCGGCGCTGCCGCACGCCGCGGACAACCGCACGATCAAGTTCCTCTTTCTGCCGAAGGAGCACGACCCGGACAGCTATGTCCGCGAGTTCGGCACGGACGGCTTCGGCGAGCAGGTGGATCGCGCGATGCCGTTGTCGCAATTCCTGCTTAACGAGGTGTTGAACGACAAGGAACTGGAGCAGCCCGAGGGCCGCGCAAAGGCGCTCTTCGACGCGAAGCCGCTTCTGCAGGCGCTGCCCGCCAACGCGCTCCGGGTGCAGATCCTGCATATGCTCGCGGACCGGCTCGACACGCCGTTCACGGAAATTGCAGCGCTGTGCGATATCGATTCGCGCGCGGCCGCCGTGGCCCGCGCGTCGGTGCCGAAAAGCGAGCGCCGACGCGTGACCGGCCAGGAACAGCGGGCGCTGCGCAATCTGGTGATGTATCCGGGCATCGCGGTATCGCTCGATGGCGAGAGCGAACGCACGCTCGTGACCATGACCGAGCACGGCGAACTGTTCAGCGAGGTGATCGGTCACGCGCGCGAACTGGGCGTCGCGGCGGAGTTCCAGATGCTGTCGGATGTCTTGAGAAATGCTGCTAATGCGCCAACCTACGAGGATATCTTCCAGGAAATTCTCGCCTATGATGAAAACGTGCGAGATCTGCTGCTGCGCGATCCATCGGACGAGGGCGCGGCGCAGCGCGTGGAGGAGCAGAGGCGTCTGTTAGCGGAGGAACTGCAGGCGACGGTGGTCAAGCTGCGGCACGACACGTATCGGGCGCGGCTGGATCAACTGGCGAGGCAATCGAGCTTGTCGGCGGAAGAGGTCGCGGAGTTTTCAGATTTGTCGGCGAAAGTCGCGCAGATCAAGGCGGGCAGGGCCGTCAGCCCGGATGCAGAAAGGTGAAATGCTATAATAAAAAGTTCAAAATTCGTTGTTTTCAGTCGACTATTTTGCCGGTTCGGGCTAGGTCGGCGGGGCCAATGAGCGACGTGTGACGAAGTCAGTCGGGAAGGTCGGGTAGGTTGCAGCAAGGCGCTGGTTGAATCGGCTGTCGAAGCGAACGTGGTAGCGGCGAGTGCGGTGAGGGCGCCGCGAAAGCGCGCCGGGACACGCGAGAACGGCGGGTAAGCACGCCGACGAACAGACGGGCGCAAGGGAAGCGGCTGCTATTGCGGGTAGAGCGATTCACGATCGGGCGCAGTGCGTTCGAACCGCGATAGGGCTCCGGGCAGGGGCACGCGGCAGGTCAGCAGGAAGCGGCGTGCGCATTGGGTATTCACGGTTCAATCGGTTGCCGTCCGGCAGCCGCGAGTCGAGACTAGAGCCTGTATGGCGAACTCCATGACGAAAAAGCTGAACGATGTACCCGTCGAAGACGACGCAACGCAAAACGCCGAGCCGGCTGCCGCACCTGCGGCGAAGGTCGAGAAGGTCAGGGCTCGCGACCGTCGCGCGAAGGAGAAGGCGCTGCTGAAAGACGCGTTCGCGTCGAGCGCGCCCGGCACGGTTGAAGAGCTCGAGGAGCGCCGCTCCAAGCTGCGCGCGCTCATCAAGCTGGGCAAGGAGCGCGGCTTTCTCACGTACGCCGAGATCAACGATCACCTTCCGGACAACTTCACGGAGACGGAGGCGATCGAAGGCATCATCAGCACGTTCAACGACATGGGCGTGGCGGTGTACGAACAGGCGCCCGATGCCGAGACGCTGCTCCTGAACGACAATGCGCCGAACGCTTCCTCCGACGATGAAGTCGAGGAAGAGGCGGAAGTCGCGCTATCCACTGTGGATTCCGAATTCGGCCGCACGACCGATCCCGTGCGCATGTACATGCGCGAGATGGGCACGGTCGAGCTGCTGACGCGTGAGGGCGAAATCGAGATCGCCAAGCGCATCGAGGACGGCCTTAAGCACATGGTCATGGCGATTTCCGCCTGCCCGACGACCATCGCCGACATTCTCGCGATGGCCGAGCGCGTGCAGAACGAGGAAACGCGCGTGGACGAACTCGTTGACGGCCTGATCGATCCGAACGCGGAAGACACCGACGGCTTTTCCGAGCAGGAAGCGGAGGCGATCGAATCCGAGGAAGAGGAAACGGACGAGGAAAGCGACGAAGAAGAGGAAGAGGACGACGGCGCCGCGCAAGCGAGCGCGAACGCCGCGCAACTCGAGGCGCTCAAGCGCCAGTCGCTCGAGAAGTTTTCGCTGATCAGCGAGTGGTTCGACAAGATGCGCCGCGCGTACGAGAAGGAAGGCTACAAGTCGAAGGCCTATCTGAAGGCGCAGGAAGCGATCCAGACTGAGCTGATGTCGATACGCTTCACCGCGCGCACTGTCGAGCGCCTGTGCGACACGCTGCGCGCGCAGGTTGACGAAGTGCGTCAGGTGGAGCGGCAGATTCTGCACACGGTCGTCGACAAGTGCGGCATGCCGCGGGCCGAGTTCATCGCGCGTTTTCCGGGCAACGAGACGGATCTCGACTGGGCCGATAAGGTCGTCGCCGAAGGGCATGGGTATAGCGCCGTGCTCGAGCGGAATATCCCGGCCATCCGCGAGCAGCAGCAGCGTCTGCTGGACCTTCAGGCGCGCGTGGTGCTGCCGCTGAAGGACCTGAAGGAAACGAACCGCCAGATGGCGGCGGGCGAGCTGAAGGCGCGGCAGGCGAAGCGCGAGATGACCGAGGCGAACTTGCGTCTCGTGATTTCGATTGCGAAGAAGTACACGAATCGCGGCTTGCAGTTTCTGGATCTGATTCAGGAAGGCAATATCGGCCTGATGAAGGCGGTGGACAAGTTCGAGTATCGTCGCGGGTACAAGTTTTCGACGTACGCGACGTGGTGGATTCGGCAGGCCATTACGCGATCGATTGCGGATCAGGCGCGCACCATCCGAATTCCGGTTCACATGATCGAGACGATCAACAAGATGAACCGGATTTCGCGGCAGATTCTGCAGGAGACCGGACTTGAGCCGGATCCGGCCACGCTTGCCGAGAAGATGGAGATGCCGGAAGACAAGATCCGCAAGATCATGAAGATTGCGAAGGAGCCGATTTCGATGGAGACGCCGATCGGCGACGACGACGATTCGCATCTCGGCGATTTCATCGAGGACAACAACACGGTTGCGCCGGCGGATGCGGCATTGCATGCGAGCATGCGTGATGTCGTGAAGGATGTGCTCGACTCGCTGACGCCGCGTGAGGCGAAGGTGTTGCGGATGCGCTTCGGCATCGAGATGAGCACGGATCACACGCTGGAGGAAGTGGGCAAGCAATTCGATGTGACGCGCGAGCGGATCCGGCAGATTGAAGCGAAGGCGTTGCGCAAGCTGCGTCATCCGAGCCGGTCGGACAAGCTCAAATCGTTCCTCGAAGGGAGTTGATGCGCTCGGCGGGCTTGTATTGGGATGCGTTGTAAGGCAAACTCGCAGACCTTCGAGAGTCGCCTTGCGCATCGTTCTGGAGTATCGGAAAGCGCCGTTGAGGCGCTTTCTTTTTTGTCTTGAGTTCCCGTTGCGCTTTTCTGGCGCACGTCGCGCTGTCTCAGGGCCGGAAGCTTAACTGGTATAAGCTGTCGACTCATAATCGACCGACAGTGGGTTCGAGTCCCACCCGGCCCACCATCTCTTTATTCGTTTTATCAAAGGCTTAGCGTCTTTTGCGTCCCACCAGTTCCGCCTCAGGGACACTCCGGGGACAATTCCGGGGACGATGTGGGTCATGTACCCACTAGGGGCTTCATACTAAGTCCTCACAGCGAATCTCGTTTGCGCGGCCGCAGGACTTTGGACCAGCTCGAGGACCGTTGACGATCCATTGCGGTGACCCCGAATGATTCCGTCGACGTTTCTTGCCAGGACGCACGGGCAAAGCGACGTTCCGAGTTCCCAGGCGTCTCACTCCTGATACGATGACAGTGTTATAGATGCTCGGAGACCGTTGGTGCTTACTCGTGCCTTGAACAAGGAAGAAGCGATTGCGTTGATTTCTCGCCCGGAAAGCCATTTCTTCGATAAGAAGTCCGCTAGGCTTTCCGGCGCGTCGCTTCAGAAGATCGTAGTTGCGCTCGCAAATGCAGACGGGGGAGACGTACTGATAGGTATCGAGGATGACAAGGCAGACGAGTCCCCCGAGAAGCGTTGGCATGGTCTTCCCTCAATTGAGGAGTTCAATGGCCACCTTCAGGCACTGCATGAGGTTTTTCCTCAGGTGCCCTCGTCCATGGAGTTTCTTGTGGCGAAGGATCTTCCCGGCTATGTGCTGTCAATGCGCATCGACAAAAGCCCCCAGGTTCATCAAACTTCCTCGAAGGACGTGTACCTCAGAAAGGGGGCGCAGTCGCTGCCACTTAAGAACGCCGATCATCTGGTCGCGTTGAAGTTCGCAAAAGGCCTCGCATCTTTCGAAGACAATGCTGTGGCCAATGTGCCGGCCGAGATGATCGTTGAGTCAGAAGAGCTTCGCTCTTTCCTGGTCGATTTTTCTCCCAGAACGGACGCGTTAAATTTCACTGTTAACGAAAACCTAATCGACCTGAAGACTTGGGATCCAAAGGTTTGTGGCCTTGTCTTGTTCGCGCCCAGCCCATCAGCCGTGATACCCACCCGAGCAGGCGTCAGAATTACGCGCTACGAAACCAAAGAGGATGATCCCGAAAGAGATCACCTCGCATTTTCGGATGCGTTGGAAGGACCAGCGAACCAACTCATACAGAACGTCGTGGCGCGAATAACAGCGATAATGTCCGAAATTAGCATTTGGACGGTTGATGGACTGAAGAAAGTTTCTTACCCTCCTGAAGCGATCTGGGAGATCGTCGTCAATGCCATTATTCACAGGGATTATTCAGTCGCGGATGATGTCCACATTCGTATCTTCGATAATCGGATTGAGGTTCAAAGTCCCGGTCGCCTACCTGGATTCGTGACAGTTGAGAATATCCTTGACGTTCGATATTCAAGGAACAAACAAATTGTCCGCACGTTATCGCGATACAAGACGCCGCCTAACAAGGATATGGGCGAGGGACTGAATACAGCCTTTCAAAAAATGAAGAATGGAAACCCAGAGATCCAACAATCGATGAAGTACAAAACACGGTCGTAGTAACCATCCCGCACACTCCGCTTGCCAAGCCAGAGGAATTG
Organism: Caballeronia sp. LZ019; assembly: GCF_031450825.1. Classification (NCBI taxonomy): domain Bacteria; kingdom Pseudomonadati; phylum Pseudomonadota; class Betaproteobacteria; order Burkholderiales; family Burkholderiaceae; genus Caballeronia; species Caballeronia sp. LZ019. Next base: position 390,608 of record NZ_JARTVZ010000002.1, read on the forward strand.
GTGATTGATTTCATTACGAAAAACGGAAAGATCACCAACAAGCAGGGGCGCGAGCTAACGGGAATAAAATCTGAGAATGCGATGAAAAACGTGTTTTACAGCTTGCGGGACGACAAAATCATAGAGATGATTCCAAAAGGCAACAAGACCGAATGGGTTCTCCTAAAAAAATAAATTGAAGTCACCGGTGAGAATGGTTGCTCTTCGATCCCAGTTTTGGAGCGGTCGTTCAACGGCTCAATAAGCGATCTGTACGCGTGAGCCGTCAATAAGTTGGCGAGCGGCTACTGCCTGCTTGCAACGATGGCCTCCGGGCTTGCTGGGCGGTCAATTGACGCCGCCACGGCTGCCGGAGAAATAGATGTTGCGCCAACCATCGCGAGCGACTTGTCGAAGTTACGTTTGGTGTATGCATGCGTCAACGTTGCTGGGCCTACTTGTGATCGCGCCGATAAGCCGAGCGAGGACTGTCGACCTTGACCGGACGAGCGAAGCCCTTCCAAACCGGCCGTAAGCTGGGAGCAGCAGCTCCGAGAATTTTTCGTCAGACTCAAGCGTCGGATTCCGCCCGAGGTGAAGTGAGCTGGCCCTCAGGTACCCATTAGCCGCCGACATTGCTTTTGACTCACCCGCGCGATGCACACGGGCGTCTAATAAGCCTGCGCGGCGAAGCCTATGACTGCGTTGCGGTAGGCAAGCAAGTCAGCGGGTCCGTGAGCGCATTCTCCAGGCGCGCCATCTCCAGGTCGTTCTGACTGCCGTCAATCCACTTCGCATAGGTACGGAGGAACATCTCCACCGTGTGGCCGAGTTGCCGTGCGCAGAACGCCGGCGTCATGCCGGCCATCAGCATGCTCGTCGCGTATGAATGGCGCATGTTGTATGGCCGGCGATAGCGGATGCCGAGACGCTTGAGGATCGGCGCCCAGTAGACCCGCTGGAACGCCTCCTCGCTGTGCCACGGCTTACCAGTGCGCGGATCCTGGAACAGGCGCCCGCCCGCGACTTGCGTGAAGGCTCGCTGGCGCAGCAGGGCGGCGCGGGAGCGGCTGTTCAGGCGCACGAGCCGCGCCTCGGCCGTCTTGGTGCGGTTCTTCTCCTCACCCGCCACTAGCACCCGCTCGATAGCGATGGTGTTGTCCTTGAGGTCGACATAGCGCCATTCCAGCCCGTTGATCTCGGACGTGCGCAGCCCCGACCAGAACCACAGTTCGACGTAGTTGTGAATCTGTTCGTCCATTCTGGCGGCTTCGGCGATGATCGCTTCCGACTCGTCGCGCGAGAACGGGTCGGTGGGCTGACGCTGATGCTTGGCGCGCGAAACCGACTCGGCGATATTGGTCGGCATCAACTCGTCGGCCACGGCAATGCTGAGCGCGAGGCGCAACACGGAGACATAGTTGTTGATCGTCTTGCCCGACAATTCGCGGCGGCTGGCGATGGCGGTGAGGATGTGCGACAACTTCAAACTACGCAGCGGAAGGCTGCCCATCGGCCGGCCCCGGTTGTCGTAGGGCGAACGCGACCAGAACTTGACGGCCGCGTCGTAGCCAATGCGCGTCGAGGTTTCAATGCGCGTCATGTCGAGCCATTGGGTGAGCCAGCCTTCGACGGTGAGCTCGCTGCCGCGCGCGCGTGACGCTTTGGTCGTCTTCGGAGCCGCCTCTACCTTCTTCGGGCGCTTCGCGGGCACCTCCTCTGCCGCTGCGCTCGGAGTCTCTTCCTCCGGAAAATACTGCGTGAGACTGAAGGACCCTGCGCGGATGCGTTCGGAGATCTCGGCGATCAGCCAGTTGGCGTATTTGACGTTTGCGGGCGTCGGCAACATAGCCGCGCCGTTGACCATCAGCGTGCGCCGATACCGCACGCCGTTCGCTGTAAAGCTCAGGCGGATGGAGCTGTCCCTCACTTCGACACCGCCACTCGTTCTACCCATTTCTCGTAAGCTCTCAAATCAATAAAAATGCCGCTGTCAGGTGAGCGGCGATATTCCCGTCCCTCGACCCACTTGCCGTCTTCGATCTTGCGGCGAATCGCCTTCTCGGTAAGGCCCGTGATAGCGGCCGCGATAGAGACGGTGACGTAGTGCGTGGGCAACGTGCGTTTCGATGACGTCGTATTCATCACGAGTAGTCCTAATGGTGGTCCGCAATGAATGAGTGCCGCATTCACCTACGCTTAGCTAGCCGCTCATCCTGCGTCCGGTGCGTCCCCGTGTGGGTCGAAACGCACGACGACTGTACCGTTGTGTTGGGCGGACAGCCACTCATGAATGCGGCCTTGCGGGGCGAGTGTGGCTCTTTTGTTCTTGCCTTAAAGGTCGCGCCGACGACGCCGGCGCTGCAAATAACCGACGCCGGCCTCGAGTCGTCTCAGGTCCTGTTGCACCTTGCGCAGACTGCGCCAGTCGGAGCTGGTCGCCGAGACGATGACGAAGTCGCCAGTGCCTCGATGCCGCACGCGCACGTGATGGTGAGTGCGGCTCACCTCGAGCGAGGGATGCCGCGCGAGCAGCTTGCGCACGTCCTTGTCATGAATGAAGCATTTCGTCATTGCTTGTCCGATACCAGTAAGTGAAAATGCGCCGCCGTACAGTATCAATTCGTAGTCCGTATCATGAATGAGACGTTCAGACACACGACCCGGCGCTGCTAGGTCAGTCGACGCCGCGCTGCATCTTTTCGGTCAGTTCGCCATCAATGTGCTCGGCCATCTCATGCAGCTCCTCGCGTTGCCGAGAGTCCGCGAGCGCGTCGATCAGCTTTGCGGCGGCGGCGAGCGAAGCTCGGTCCTTCGCTTGTTTCAGGCGCTCGGCGATCTGCGCGTACGTGAGTCCAAGCGGTGACGCATCGGATCTTGCGCGGGCGCTGCGCGGTGCTTTCGCTGCGCGCGATGCGCCGTCTGTTTCCTGTGCGTCGCCTGCAGCGGCCGGCCGGTCGAGCGCCGGCACGGCCGATGCCGCCGCCTCGCGGATCGCCGCGTTCATCGTCGCGATTGCGGTGATCGGGTCTTCGTCCGCGGGTTTGAGCGAAAAGCGCTGCGCTTCGCGGGCATCGTCGCGCGCAAGCACGGCGCGGGCGTCGGTGGACATCGGTAGGCGCTTGCACAGTCGCCGGATCACGCGCACTTTGGCCATCTCCTGCGGCCAACGCTTCCACGGTGCTTCTTCGGCGTGCGCCTGACTGAGTGCGCTGAATTTCTCGACTTCGAACCACGGCATCGGCTCAAAGTAGCGGCCGTCGTCACGCGTGCGTGCGTAGGCATAGACCAGCAGCGGCGCCGCCTCGGGGTGCTGAAAATCGGGGTGATGCCGAGAGTGCTCGCCGTATTCATCGACTACGTAGTCGAAACGATCAGCAAGCGTCACGACATGCGCGCCGAGGTCCGTCAGTTCGCCGGACTGCCGTACGAGCTTCACCAGTCCCCACACCATTGGTTGCCAGCTTGCGATGTAGCTGTTGGTCTCGCGGTAACGGTAGGCGACGATGGCGCCTTCGCGCCCATCCGGCAACAAGCCATCGGAGGCGCATTCCATGGTCGCGCGCAGTAGCGACCGGGGCGAGGCCTTGGCCAGATCATCGTTGGACTGAACCGCTGTCATGACGACGCGGCAGAAAGTGTCCAGATCGATATGCCGGGGCAGAGCCACGCGCAGTTGCTCGCGTTGCGCGGGCGAGTCAAGGTCGCGGCGGAACATGGCGATGCGCGTGCTCGCCTCATCGGTGCGAGGATCAGTCACGATGGACTCCTTGTGCGTCGTTTGCGCGTCTCGCCCATCCGGGCAGGCCGAGCAGCCGGATCGTGTCGGGATAGGCCGGCCAGCGCTGCTCACGCCGGGCCTGCGCATAGACTTGCGCGGCGGCGTGAACGAGGTCGCGGCCGGCTTTCAGTGCGTCGCTATCGATCTCGTAACAGCAGCAACCGAAGGGTGCCTTGGTTTCGACTGCGATCCAGGCAAAGAACGGCGGCGAGGCGTGTTGCGCATGCAGGACCGCATTGCGATAGTGCGCAGCCTGCGCGTGATAGCAGAAGTGCGCCATCGAGCGTGAGAAAGCATCGGGCGTCGCATCGGTGGTGGTCTTCAGATCGACGACGCCAAAGTCGGCGCGTAGCGCATCGAGCCGCGCCTTGCACGGGATATCGAACGCTTCGTCGTGCCAGAAGATCGACACCTCGGTGGCGATGTTATCGAGCAGCAGCCGCGCGCCGGCATTGGCATAAACCGCATCGCGCACGCGCTGCGCGCGGTCGAACTCCTCCTGCTTAAGCGGCACCCGTCCATTGAGATTCGCTTCGAACTCAGCCCATATCGCCTTGTCGGCGTTCGAACGCCGCTCGCACGCCGGTGCGATCGCCATGGGCGGTTCTCGGTCAGGCTCGAGCACCAGCGCATGCACTACGGTGCCGAAGGCCATCCCAGTCGTGGGCGGGCGCGGCGCTGTGCGCCAGACGTGGTAGTGGGCAGGCGAGCGTAACAGCTTGGAGATGCCCGAGGCGCTGAAAGCCTCCTGCGCGTAATAATCGATGGCGGGCAGGTCATCGAGGCGACGGGCCGGCGCGCTCATTGACGCGCTCACTAACCCGCCCACCGACGCGCCGTCGCTTCGATGGTCGGATGAAGCCAATTCAATGTTGGATTCGATCAATTCAATCACCGTGCGGAGTGCCGGATGACGTCATTCATTCCAAGAGGTCGGCGTGTGAACCGCGTTGTCATTGAAACGCCGTATTCGATGAGAGGGACGCCGCTCTCACAAGGCAAGTGGGCGCCGTGAGAAGGAACGATAGACAAGCGGTGCGGCGATTTCAAGCGCCGGATAATCCATTCTTCAGAAATAGGACCTGTCGAGCATGCTCGACACTTGATTTTTGCGGATTAATTTATGTCCATAAAAATCAACGGGTAAGCGTAAGTTTTCGAAGTGAGCTTTCTAGGTTCTTAAGCGATGTTCGACAGTATGTTCGACACCCTAGGAAATATCCCTATCAAAAAAATGATTTGACGTCCTGAATTACACGGTTCTATCGTTAGGTGGACTTTTCACTGAGTTAGGACTGAAGGCGTTTCAAAATGGTTGACACCAGAAGAGCGGTGAGAGCAAGAGCGCAACGCGTCATTGGAGTGAACGGCAAGCGCTATCCCGCGTCCTATGCAGAGAACCGCGAAGCGATACGCCAGGCGCTCGAGGCTAATCCCAAGGCGACGAACGCAGAAATAGCCCGGCGCTTCGATTCATCTCGCGATACGGTCATCGAAGTTCGGCGTGCAATGGCCGAACCACCACGGCTTGCACACGAAGAATTCGTCGATGTGCCGCTTGCACAGATTCGCGTTGGGACGCGTCATCGCGTGGACCATGGCGACATCGCGGCGCTTGCTCAAAGCATCGAAACAATCGGGCTTCTGCATCCGATCGTCGTGACACCTGAGCTCGAACTGATCGCCGGAGAGCGGCGCTTGCTAGCGTGTATGCGCCTGCAATGGGAAAGCGTGCCGGCGCGCGTGGTGAACCTTGAGTCGATCGTGCTGGGCGAATACGCGGAGAACGAGCTAAGAAAGGACTTCACCGTATCGGAGCGCGTGGCGATCGGACAGGCGATCGAGGCGCAGCTTGGCAATCGACAGGGTATGCGGACGGACATCGAACTTTGCCCAAATTTGGGCGAAGTTAAATCAGGCACGCGTTCATCGGATCTCGCTGCGGAAAGGGCTGGCTTCGGCGTTCGCGAGAGCTACCGTAAGGCCAAACAGGTCCTGCGAAGTGGCACGCCCGAGCTCATTGATGCTTTGGACGCTGGCCACGCGAGTATCCATGCCGCGGCGACGCTCGCGCAAATTCCACAAGCACAACAACGCCAGATCGTCGCGCGCAAGTGCATCCGCGCCCGCAAGCGTGCCGAAGTGCCGGAAATGCCCGTGGCCACCTCGGACACGCCCGCCTTCCTGCCGCCATCAAAGCGCCTATCGGACAACGAGCGCGTATTCAAGGTAACGGAATCAATCCGGCAGATCGCGACCAGCGATATCCGCCCCGAAGACATGCAGGCGCTGATGAAACCGTTCATGTGGCCGGCCGTGACGGAATTCCTTGACCCGGCGATGGGCTATCTGTCGAAACTCAAGGCTGTGTGGAGGCGATCGTGAAAACATCGGCGTCTAAGGTGCCGGACGGCCCGTATTCCGCTCTCGAAAACGTGAGAGAGATGACCAAGCCAGCCCAGCTATCGGCCAACCAGAGCCGCGAGGCGGAAAGATGCACTCGCTCTGCCGTTGCCGAACGCTTGGGGCCGGGCGGCACTGTCGCGGTGAGCGCTGCTCATGCGCCTGCCGAGCAAAGCGCACTTGCCGTGCGCTACGCCGACATGTGCCGCGCGATCGCCGAGTGTCATCGCATCGACGAAGTGAAGGAAATTCGCGACAAGGTGCTGGCGCTCGAGGTCTACAGCAGCCAGGCGAAGAACACGGATGCGGAACGTCAGGCTTGTGAGATTCGCTTGCGCGCAGAGCGTCGAGCGGGCGTGTTGCTCAAGGAACTTGCCGAAGCGGAGATGCGGGCAAGCGGGCCGGGGCAACGAGCGGCAGGGCCAGGGCGCGGAAAAGCGTCGTCCCATGCGACGCTTTTAGACATGGGTGTAACGCGCGATCAGTCCTCGAAGTGGCAGAAGCTCGCCCGGATCCCAGAAGAAGATTTCGAGGCCGCGCTGCGCAGCCCCGAGAAGAAGCCAACCACTGCTGCGCTCATCCGTGAGATTCGGGATCCAGCCGCCTCCGCTGTTGCGCGACTGCCGGACGATTCGCTGTGGCTGTGGGGACGGCTACGCGACTTCGAACGTGACGAATACGTTTCGAAGGATCCGCACGCGGTGTTCGACGCCATGACCGATACGATGCAAGCCGACGTTCGCCGGATCGCGCCGACGGCGATCGCCTTCCTATCCGCGATGATCGAAGGAGCAGACGATGAAGCATGACGCCAGAGAAGCCGGCACGCGCGACGCAATCGTACGTACGGTTCGGAGCACCATCACCGCCCTCGAGGGTGAAAACATCGATTGCGTCGAGTGCAACGCGGTCGCCACGCGCGCCCGCGCCGCGCTCGAAAGCGGGCATGAATCCCTCTGCGCCCGGTCGCTCCTCGCCACCCCGGCGGGCGTCGTCACGCTGTCCACCGGTCGCTTGCGCGAAGCACGTCCTGCGGACTTGATCACGCGCATCACAAGCGTCGCGCCCGACTTTGAGGCCGGCTGTCCACGCTGGATGGAATTTTTGCTCACCTGCACCCAAGGTGATACTGCACTCGTCGCGTGGCTGCAGCGGGTGTGCGGCTATTTCCTCACGGGCAGCACCAAGTACGAGCTCGTGTTCATGTTGTACGGCTCGGGTGGCAACGGCAAGACGTGCTTCCTGCGCGCCCTGCGCGACATTCTCGGCGATTACTACTGCGCGGCGCCCGTTCACATCTTTCTCGCCTCGTATCACGACCAGCATCCGGCAGGCGTGGCGATGCTCAATGGCGCGCGACTCGTTGCTTGCACGGAACTGCCCGAAGGCCGCGAATGGAACAGCACGCGCATCAAGGACATCGCGTCGGGCGAACGCATCGCGGCGCGCTTCATGCACCAGAATTTCTTCACGTTCGAGCCCGTCTGCAAGCTGTGCTTCTGCGGCAATCACAAGCCGCGTCTGCGGGCCGTCGACGAAGCCGAGCGGCGCCGCTTCCGATTGATCCCATTCACGCATCGCGTTCCTGAAGCCGAGCGTGACCCTGAGCTGAGCGCAAAGCTGCGTGTCGAATATCCCGCCATTCTCGCCTGGATGGTCGAGGGCGCGCGTCAACTGTGGAGCTCAGGCTTGGGCGAGATGCCAAGTGCGGTGCGTGAAGCGTCGGCCGACTACTTCAATGAGAGCGACTCGTTCACGCAGTGGGTCGATGAGGCGCTTGAATTCGACTCAGCTTTCTCCACGCAGTCGAGTATTCTCTATCGGGCCTATGCGGATTGGTTCACGCGCAACAGCATCGACGGGCATCGTATCGGCACCACCGATTTCAAGGCGAGACTGCTCGGCGAGCACTCACTACGTTTCGAGACCCTGAATCGCGGCAATTTCTTTCGCGGCGTGCGTCTTCGTTCCGAAAACTAAAAGCGCATTCGAGACAAAGAGGGACGCACCAGTGGAAGTGGTGGAAGCCGAGGAAGCCAATACTAAATTCTGACATGACGCGCGCGTAATAGAAGCAATATATAAGAATAGCTTCCTCGCCTTCCACCACTTCCACCGTGTGAGAGAACGACTTACTCACTGCACCACTTCCGAACCGGGGTTCCTTCGGCGAAGGGCAGCTTTCGAGAACAACCTGCGCACAGCGTACTTCCGGTCGGACAAGGACCTCCGAACGTTGAGTACGCACACTGATTTCCCTCGAAGGGACTTTCAATGGTCGATCGTGCGGTTCAGAAGGCGATAGAGCGTTCGCGCCTTACGCCACCGATCGAACCGCCACAGGCTTGCGATAGTCAACATGGCCGTCAATGGCCACACGCCTTGTTGCTCTGGACCGCGTAGAACGGCCAACAGGCAAATGAGCGCCGGCATTCCGCAGGCGGCAAGGGCAAGTAACGCGACCGCTGGCGAGGGCACGCCAATAATGTCGCCGGTTTTGTGATCCAGCCATCCGATGATGGAGTACCAATCGTCCGGATCGCGAAGCACCGAAGTCACTTCCATGCCGCTTTGCAGCCGAGGACGTCCCGGCACAGTGAGACTGAAGTAGCGCTTGCCTTCGATGGTTGCGTTAAACATCGTCGTCGGGGAACGGCCGAACGTGACGACTTCCGAGATGTCGCGCAGCTGGGCTCGCTTAGTGATGCTGGGCATCGAGCGGATCGAAGGACGGTTGCTGGGAGCGCGATCATAGCAGCGCCTCGCGGCGACTTATCCCAATTTGCCAGGAAGGTCGGCAGCGGCGGTGCCGCGCAACCCGGCGCAGAGCGGGGCAGCCCAACAAAAAGGACGGCGGAGTCAAGTCGCTGTCGCGAGCAGTTGACAGTGGATAACGCAGGGGACAACGGCGTAAGGGTGCGCGACGAGGCTGGTGCGTGAGAAGCGTGCAGGGCGAAGGAAGGCCGCTGTGGCGCGCGTGTTGGGCGAGTGCGGGGTGTGGGGCGGAGGTTGTCCACTGGTGGGAAGTTCGTCACCGTGTTTTATGTCTCATGCGCCACGCGAAAGACGCGCCCGCCCGGCCGTGACGACGGCGCCAGAACCGACAATGTCTGCCAGCTCGGTTGACATTTCTGCGTTCGGACGGGGGATAAACCGAGGATTGAACGGCGTGGGGTACCGCAAAGGTACGCGTTTCGGGGCTGAAAACTCCGCTGCTAGCCGTTCTTTCAGGTGTTGGGAATGCCGCAGTAGCCCGCCAGGCGGGACTGAGCGCGAAGTGGCCTACAAAAAAGGCGTGCCAAGGGCGCGGCAGGCTGGTTGCACGTTCAGCTTACCTCGCGCGTCCCTCGCACGAAAGTTTCCTAAGGCATGCTTGACAACCGACATTTGAAGTCTAATATGCGGGATTAATCGGAAGCTCTACCGGTGTGCCTGGAACCCGCCACATGTGACATGTCGGCGGGTTTCATCGTTTACGGCCCCACGCTTCCGATCCGCCATGCAATCGCACTACACCGACACCGCCCGCGCACTGCGCGACACGCTCCGTCTCAGTGTCGAACGCGGCGGCGCTTCTTCGCTCGCGCAACTGCACCAGCACGTCGTCAGTGAGACGACGCTGCTGGGCGAGGACGCCTGCGCGCAAGCCGCGCGCATCCGCCGCCAGCTGGAGCGGCTATCGCCGATCTATCAGGCGCTGCTCACCGTGCGCTATGCGCCGCGCGAGAGCGTGTGCTGCCGGCGTCGTTGTTGCGCCGGCCACTATCCGAATCCTGAATGGGCGCGTGCGCTCGCGCTAGTGGTCGCGCACACCGCCCAGCTCTTCAGCGGCTGCACGCCGAACCTGAAGCTGCGTCAGGCGCTAGTCGCCAACCTGTTGACGCACACGCACGAGGCCGCCGTCGATGTGGCGCAGCGGTGCGGCGTGCATCGCGCCACGGTCGCGAGCCATACGGCGATTCTCTCGACCGCGCTGTTGGGCACGCGCACCAGCGGCGGCGCTTTCGATCAAGCGTTCGCGCGCATCGACGAGCGGCTGCACGAGGCGGGCATCGTCGTGAGCGCCGCCGAAGCGCAGGACACTGAATCGCCGCAGGAGACAGCATGAACCAGCCGACTGAACCGGTTGCGGCCGCGCTACGTGCGTCGCGCCGTCGCCTCACCGGCGATCGCAATCAGTGCCCGGCCTGCGGCGAGTGCCACTATCGCTGGGGCCGCTTCGACGGCCCGGACGGCGAGGAAAGGCGCGTCACCGAGCACTGGACCGATAGCGGCGATCACTACTGGCTCGACTACGATGTGAACGCGCGCCGGATGACGGTGCGCGACACGCTCGGGCGCGAGAGCGTGCGCGAGTGGGACGCGCTGCATCAGGTGACGCGTTACGAGGACGCACTCGGGCAGGTGAGCAGCTTCGAGTGGAACGACGAGCGTCAGTTGCTCGCGATGACCGATGCGCAAGGCGGCGTGTGGCGCTGGTCATACGACGACGCCGGGCGGCTCATGTCCAGCACCGATCCGCTGGGCCGCGTCGAGCAACCGAATGGCATCCGGTGTGGGCGCTGCCGGTGCAGGAAGTCGATGCGGCCGGCCACGTCTGGCGATACGCGTACGACGAACGCGGCAACGGCGTGCTGGAACTCGATCCGCTGATGCAGCGCACCGTGCTGGACCACGATGCGTGGGGGCAGGTCACGCGCATCACCGATGCGCGCGGCGGCGAGCGCCATCTGAGCTGGACAGAGGACGGGCAGCTGGCGCGCAAGACCGTTTCACGCTCGATGCTGCGGGTCAACTGGTTGCGCGCACTGACGCGCTGAATCAGCACACGCGTTACATCCGCGATGCACAGGGCCGCGTCGTCGAGCGGCTGGATGCGGCAGGCCGCAAGGTCGCGTTCGAATACGACGCCTATGGCCGGCTCACCGCGCTGGTCAACGAGAACGGCGAGCGATACGGCTTCGGCTACGACGCGGGCGACCGGCTGATCGAGCAGATCAATCTCGATGGCCAGCGCCAGCAGACCGACTACGACGCACGCGGCGGTGTGACGGCCACGCGCTGGGCGGCGGGAACATCGGCGCAGATCGAGCATCGTTATCTGCGCGATGCGGTGGGCCGTCTCACGCGTCGCGAGAGCTTACGACTTCGAGAGATGAAGTGGATCATCGCGTGCACGACGAATGGCAGGTAAGCGAACCAAGATGTCATGAGCGCTCAAGCAACAGATGCGCGAAGACGCGTCGCTGCAATGCTTGGCTGGCACAGCCAAAGCCCGCGGCACGACGTTGTTGTTGACGCGATGGATGGGCAATCTCGCGCTGTATCGTTTCAAGTGCGCCAAGGGCGATCTTGTCTTGCGTGTGAATACGCCTGGGCTATTTCCAGCGGCTGGTACATCCGTACCGGCCGAGCGTTAGCTAATACTGAGCCCGGTTCCTCGGCGCCTGCCGTCCCTAAAGGAACTTCGGTCGGTCGTCGGCCTGCGGCCGCCGTCAGCCACGGCGCGGGATGATGAACGGCTACGGTTATCGCGCGCATGAACACGACGATGCAAAGCTGGCGTGCGCCACACGCGGGCGCGCTTTTTCCCATGGCTGATCCGTTGCTTCGGGCTGCCATACGTGCTGGCGGGCAACGGTCTGCTGCCGTTTGCATTGGAGGCTCGGCCGATGATGCTCACACTGCAAGCGCCCTTCGGCCCCCCCCCTTTCCTACCCAACCGCCCCATTGCCTACCCAAGCAACCCAAGCTGCCCCACATCCGCGACGCCCGCCTTCACGCCCACTCGCCGCCGCCCAACCGCGCGCTTCTCGGACGCCGCAACCGCCTCCTGCACCACAAGACTAAACGCAGGCCGCGCATCGCAAGCAATCCATTCGAGTTCTCCCGACGCGATGCGCTTCCCAATCAACGCATAAACATCCGCATCGAAAGGCCGCAATTCGGGCGCATCCGCAAGCAGTCCGGCAATCTCCTCGCGCCCGCCGCACGTCCCCACATAACACCATCGATCGATCACGTGCCAGGCCTCGCGCCCCGTCTCCGCATCGCGTTCCGCAATCGCAACCGGACCATCATGCGGCCATCGCACCACGCGCGCGCGTTCCAGCGCATCCAGCGCCCGCGCTGCATGATCCGCAAGCGATTCCGCACCGGCACACGCGCCCAGACAACGCCTGACCTGATACCCGAAGCACCCGCGCATCCGCCCCGGCGGCGCCTTTTCGATGCAAAGCGTCGCCGGACAGAGCCGGTGTTCATCGGCAAGATGACGCATGAACGCGTGTGCCTTCGCACGCGACGCGAACACGCCGAACAAATGCGGCTCGCGCGACAAATCCCGCTTGCTCGCACGCAACAGCGTCGGCGCAGGCGCACCGGGCAGCCATTGCCAGGCACACGTCGCCGATGCGCGCTTCAGCAGCCGATTGTGCACCGGCTGCAACTCCTTCACGAGCTTCGCTTCCAGCAGCAGCGCGCCCAGCTCCCCGACGGTCTCACGACATTCGATCCGCCGTATAGCCTGCGATATCGACAGATCCTTCGCCAGCCGATGATCGCCCGAAAAATGCGCCCCGACGCGCTGCTTCAGGTTGATGCTTTTGCCGACGTACAGCGGCACGTCGTCATCGCCATGAAAGAGATACACGCCGGGCGATGACGGCAGCGCATCCAGCGCGCCTTCGGGCAGCGCGGCCGGCAGACTCGCGCGCCTGACGAGCGCCTTCACGGCCGCATCGACGAGTTCCTGCGAATACAGTTCGTGAATCTTCTGCCAGAACTGCCAGAGCAGATCGGCATCGGCGAGCGCACGGTGGCGTCCTTGCGGCGCGAGATTCAGCCGCGCGATGAGCGCATCCAGCCCATGCCGCTCGACAGAAGGAAACAGCGCGCGCGACAGCCGCACCGTGCAAAGCGTATCCGCGCGAAACGCGATGCCCGCGCGGCGGAACTCGTTCTTCAGAAAGCCGTAGTCGAAGCGCGCGTTATGCGCGACGAAAAGCTTGCCATGCAGCCGCTCGGCCAGCGCGGGCGCGAGCGATTCGAAGCTCGGCTGGCCGCGCAGCATCGCATCGTCGATGCCGGTCAGACGCGCGACGAACGGCGGCACCGGCATGCCCGGATCGACGAGCACGCTCCAGCGCTCGATGCCCGCCGTGCTGGCTTCCACCACGCCGATCTCGGTGATGCGATCGGCGGTCGCATCGCTGCCCGTCGTCTCCAGATCGACGAACACGATCGGGCGCGCAAGTCCGGCGAGGAGGGCATCGGCGAGGGAATCTTCTTGCATGAACGGCGACGGAGACATAAAACGCGAATGAGCGGCGAGTCTAGCGCGAATTGCACAAACGCATGCGTCGCTCAAGCGTACGCTCGTATCTGCCGTTATTTCCGGTTCGAACACGCGCGCTGCGATGCGCCCGCGTGATCGATACAATGGCACCCTGCTTTCTGATTTTCTAGGTATATCGACATGACTTACTGCGTGGGCATGTGCGTGGACGAGGGCCTCGTGTTCCTGTCGGACACGCGCACCAACGCCGGTGTTGACCACGTCAGCGCCGCTCGCAAGATGGCCGTTTTCGAGCAGCCGGGGGAACGCGTGATCGTGCTGCTCGCAGCAGGCAATCTCGCGCTGACGCAGGCCGTGACGCAACTGCTCGCCGAGCCCACTGGCCCCGACGCGCCAACGCTCTACAACTGCGCGACGATGGCCGAGGCCGCGCGCATCGTCGGGGACGCGGTGCGCGAGGTGCATCGGCGCGACGCCATGTCGCTCGCGGAATTCAGCGTCGACTTCAATTGCAGCTTCATCCTCGGCGGGCAGATCGAGGGGCAGGGCCCGCGCATGTTCATGGTCTACGCGGCCGGAAATTTCATCGAATCGACGCGCGTGTCGCCGTATTTTCAGATCGGCGAATCGAAGTACGGCAAGCCGATCATCGATCGCGTCATCACGCCCGCATCCCCGCTCGACGAAGCCGCCAAATGCGCGCTCATCTCGATGGATTCGACCTTGCGCTCGAATCTCTCCGTCGGTCTGCCGCTCGATCTGCTCGTCTACGAGAAGGATTCGCTGCGCGTCACGCGCTTCGCCACGCTCGACAACAACAGCGCCTACTACCAGATGATCAACCGCAGTTGGGGCGAGCGGCTGCGGCAGCTTTTCGGGGAGATTCCGAACCCATCGTGGACCGATCTCGCCGACGTGCCGCTGCGTCCGCGCGAGACGCGCGCAACGGTGCCGCGGCTCGTCATCGGCGATCTGCCGCCCGGCGGGTCGGATGCGCCCGCTCAGACGCTCGCACAGGACGTCGAGGCGCCGGGCAACGCGCCGCAGGACTAACGCGCTTCAGAAACGTGCTTCAGAAGCGCCGTCCGCGCATTGCAGCGTCCCGGCGATGCGCGCTCTGATCGCCTGCATCGTGCGCGGGGAATCCACCATGACCGCGTCAATGCCAAGACACGCGGCAGCGCGATAAGCCCGCGCATCGCCGACGCCGATCGCCATGACATGCGTCTCGCCGCGCGCGCGGAAGCAGGCCATCGCTTGCGGCGTCCATAGCTTCGCATTCACCGGCGAACGTGCTTCGCCCAGCGTGAACGCCTCGACCAGCTCCATTTCTCTCGCCCACTCGAACGCGGCCCATGTGCCGGGCGGCGGCGCGTTGCAGTCATGCGCCAGCGCGACGCCGGCAAGCCGGCTGCGGGTCGTATCGCGCGATTCGAACAGGCGCGCGTGAGGGTACGCCGCAAACGCCGTCTGATACGCCGCATCGGTCGAATACAGCAGCGCGCGATTCCACGCGTTCGCCTCATCGAGCACGCGGGCCACGGCCGCCGCCTGCCGGTCGGCGGGCAAGCTTTCATGTCGAGCATGACCTGCGTTGACGGCGGAATGGCGGCGAGCGCCTCGGCGAGCGTCGGAATGCGCAGCGGATGCGCGCGGTACGGATACGTCTTCGCGCCGCTGGCATCGATGCGTGCAAAGCCGAAGCCCGCGTTCAGCCGGGCAAGTGCCGTGAAGTCCATGTTCGCGACCGCCCCTTCGCCGTCCGTATTCGCCGATAAATACGCCGGGCGATACAGCACCGGCACGCCATCGCGCGTGAGCTGGACGGAGAGCCAGATCGCGTCGGCACGATGTTCCAGCGCGCCGCTGATCGCGAGCAAGGTGTTCTCCGGGAAATCGGCCGCGCCGCCGCGATGCGCGACGATCATCGGCAGACGAGGGCCGGAAGGAGGCGTGAGAGCCTGAGACGCACAGCCGGACATGAGTGCGGCGATGGCGCAATGCCAGAGTGAAGCAAGCGCACGTGAAGCCATCCGGAACACTCCGCAGCACGAGGATCGAGCGAGTCATTGTGCAGGGGCTCGCGCGGCTCGGCTCGCCTGAACGGTTGCGAGCGGCAAATCATCGCAAGCGAGATGGAAGGCGCAAAAAAAACAGCCATCGGAAACCGATGGCTGTTCGAGGTGCTGCTGTCCGCTGACGCGGCACTCGCGTGCCGCGTCTGGCGGTTGTCGGTTCTTCTTAGAACTTGTGGCGCAGGCCGATCAGGACGAGTTCCTGGTGGCTGCGGCCGCTGTCGAAGCCGAAGTCGCTGATCGAAGCCGTTGCGCCGACCGTTGACGTCGTGCCGTCCGCGTTCGTCACGCGCTGCGTGCCGCTTGCGTGCTGGTACGCGCCGACAGCGTAGACGTCGGTGCGCTTCGACAGGGCGTAGTCGGCGCCCAGGCTGACCTGGTGGTAGTTCGCCGACGTGTCGCCGCTTGCGTGCGTGTACGTGTAGCCGAGGCCCAGCAGCGTAGCCGGCGTCAGCTGGAAGTTCACGAACGCGTTGCCGACGTTGAACTTCTCTTGCGTCTGGAACAGCGAGTTGCCGTCGTTCTTGTACTGCGCGAAGCTGTACGATGCGCCGACCGTGAACGGGCCGAACACGTACTGGCCGGCGCCGCGTGCGATGCCGATCGCGTGAGCCGTCGAGTAGCCGCTGTTGATGACGCTGTTGAACAGCGAATCCGACGACGGGCTGTTCCAGCCGGTCGCGCGGTTTGCGCTCGGGTTGTTCACGTACAGGTAGCTGCCTGCGAGGCCGAACGGACCGTTGTTATACGTGACCGCGCCGCCCCAGGTCTGGCCCTGGCCGGTGGTGCCCGCCAGGTTGCTGAAACCGTAGATGCCTTCGAACTGGAAGCCCGAGAACACCGGCGAAACGTACTTGACGGCGTTGCTCACGCGCAGGCTGTTGTCGTAGTTGTCGACGTCGCCCGGGGTGGCGAACGCTGCGCCCCAGTAGTTGTCAGCCGTGAGGCCCTGAACCATGTCGACCGACGGGTCATATTGACGACCCAGCGTGACCGTACCCCACTGGTTGCCGCTCAAACCGACGAATGCCTGACGACCGAATTCGCGGCCACCCTGGTTCAGACGGCCCGTGCCCGGATCGAAGCCGCTTTCCAACTGGAACAGCGCCTTCAGACCGCCGCCCAGATCTTCCTGACCCTTCAAGCCCCAGCGCGGACCGGACAGCGTGCCGTTGACCATGCCGAACAGATGGTCGCCAGCCGGATTGGCGTGGATCACATAGGCCAGGCCGGTATCGATCACGCCATACAGCGTCACGCTCGTTTGTGCCTGTGCTGCGCCAGCTGCGCCGAGCAAGGCCAGCGAGAGGGACGTCAGTGCGAATCGTTTCATCGAATTCTCCACGCCAATGATTAATATCGTTGTTACCGGCGCAGAGAATAACGCAACGTTTCGTAACTTAAAAAATGAAAAAAATAGAGTGTCTCGAAAAACAGACACCGTTGCCGAACGCCCGCCCACGAACGATCTGCGGCAATTCGGCAGTTGTTTTCGCGACGACAGTCACAGCGATGGAAAGTTCCGCGGGAGTTTCCCCGACGGTCGGGCGGTATTTCTTCCCGCCATCGATTGATAACGATTTCAGTGATAAACGGCGAACGCGCGATCCGGCTTTAGCGATTCGTCATTTTCTCGGCGGCCCATCCCGCTTCGAAAGCAGTGCGACCGCCATGCCCGCGCTCGCCGCGACGAGCACCGCGCGCCACGGGTGCCGTTTCACCGCCGCGTTCGCATTCGACGCCTTGCGGCCCGCGCCGACCATCGCGATAGCGGTCGCGCGCGTCGCCGTCGATTCGGCCCGCGCGATTCTGCGCGACACTTCCAGCGCCCGCGCCATCGCCGATGCTTTGTCGCGCCGGGGTGCGGGGTCCGCGGATGCGCCAGGGGCGGCAACGGGTCGCGGCAGAGCTTGCTCCGCAGCCGCCGGTACGCCGACGCGCGTCGACCCCGCGAGCATCGAGCCGATCTTCGCGCGGCTGCCGGGCGGCACGCGAGCGCCGCTCTGAACGCCGCCGGGGCCGCGCGGATCGTGCATCCGCGCCCGCGCCGCCGAAAACTCCGCGCCGAGCAACAGCACCGCCGCCGAGAAGTAGAGCCACATCAGCAGCACCGCGAGCGATCCGGCCGCGCCGAACGCGCTCGCCGTGCCCGCGTGCGTGAGATAGAACGCGAAAAGCTTTTTCCCGGCGGAGAACAGCAGCGCCGCGACGAGCCCGCCGACGAGCGCATCGCGCCATTGAACGGGCGCGTCCGGCAGAAACTTGAGCAGCGCGCCAAACGCGACAGACAGAATCGCGAGGCCCACGACCAGTTGCACGATATCGCCGATGATGACGAACGGCGAATCGCCCCACAGCCACATGCCGACCGCCTGAATCGCCGTATCGAGCACGAGCGAGACGATCAGGAGGAACGCGACGCCCAGGACGAGCCCGAACGACACGAGCCGCACGCGAACCATCGCCATGACGCTCGAGCGTTGCTCGCCCGTCAGCGGCCAGACGATGTTGAGCGCCGTATTCAGCGATGAAAATGTCGCGGATGCGCCCACGGCCAGCAGCACGAACGAGATGATCGCGGC
Organism: Caballeronia sp. LZ019; assembly: GCF_031450825.1. Lineage (NCBI taxonomy): Bacteria > Pseudomonadati > Pseudomonadota > Betaproteobacteria > Burkholderiales > Burkholderiaceae > Caballeronia > Caballeronia sp. LZ019. The sequence continues at coordinate 408,725 of NZ_JARTVZ010000002.1, forward strand.
GATTCCCGTGCCGCCGCTGCGATGCGCGTTCTCGACGATGCTCTGCACGCCCGCCGCCGCCTGATCGCCGATCAGCCCGTTGACCTGATGGAACAGCTGTCCGCGCGCGGCTTCCGGTCCGAACACCCAGCCCGCGACGGCGATAACCATGACGAGCGTCGGCGCGAGCGAAAAGGCCGAGTAGAACGCGATGCTCGCGGCCATCGCGGCGCAGCGGTTCTCGGAAAACTGCTTGAGCGCATTGAGCGCCCACGACGCATCTTTCCTGACGGCTGCCTCTATTTTTTGCGTGGAAACGGAGCTCATCGCGGTCCTCTCGGCGGCATCGGGTCAGTATCGGCAAGGGTCCGGCGTCGCGCTGCCGCCCGCTTGCGGTAAATGCAACCGATCGAGCAGGTTTCGTTCCAATCCGCAGCAACGCGGACCTAAGCGTTCGCTTAAGTTCATTGATATGATCCCGCCTTTGCCGCAATTCGAGACGCACGCGCCGTGCGTCGCGGCAAAGAAACGGTCGGCTTTCCCGGTGAAATCCCCACGTAAGGCGAAGCATCGGGGGCCGTATCGCGTACCTATAATCCAGACCACCCCACTAATACGACGCGCCGAGGCAATCATGCCGCAAATGTCACGGCGACAGTTCCTCAAGGTCTCCGCGAGCACGCTCGCCGGATCGAGCCTGGCTGCACTGGGCTTCTCTCCGGCACCCGCGCTCGCCGAAGTCCGCCAATACAAACTGTCGCGCACCACTGAAACCCGCAACACCTGCCCGTATTGCTCGGTAGGCTGCGGCATCCTGATGTACGGCCTGGGCGACAACGCCAAGAACGCGAAGGCCAGCATCATCCATATCGAAGGCGACCCGGACCATCCGGTCAATCGCGGCACGCTGTGCCCGAAGGGCGCATCGCTCATCGACTTCATCCACAGCCCGAGCCGGCTGCTGCATCCGGAGTATCGCGCGCCGGGCTCGAACGAGTGGAAGCGCATGTCATGGGACGAGGCGCTCGACCGCATCGCGAAGCTGATGAAGGCGGACCGCGACGCGAACTTCGTCGAGAAGACGCCGGACGGCAAGACGGTCAACCGCTGGCTCAGCACGGGTTTTCTCGCGGCGTCGGCGGGCAGCAATGAAGTCGGTTATCTGACGCACAAGACTGTCCGCAGTCTTGGCATGCTCGCATTCGACAATCAGGCGCGTGTCTGACATGGCCCGACGGTGGCAGGTCTTGCCCCGACGTTTGGCCGTGGAGCGATGACGAACCATTGGGTCGACATCAAGAACGCGGACGTGATTCTGGTCATGGGCGGCAACTCGGCCGAGGCGCACCCGTGCGGTTTCAAATGGGTGACCGAGGCGAAGGCGCACAGGAAGGCGCGGCTGATCGTTGTCGATCCGCGCTTCACGCGCACGGCATCGGTTGCGGATTTCTACGCGCCGATCCGTACCGGCACGGACATTACCTTCCTTGGCGGCGTCATCAACTATCTGCTGACGCACGACAAGATCCAGCACGAGTACGTGAAGAACTACACGGACATGTCGTTCATCGTGCGCGAGGACTTCGCGTTCAAGGACGGCGTGTTCTCCGGCTACGACGCCGAAAAGCGCAAGTACGACAAGACGAGCTGGGACTACGAGCGCGGCGACGACGGCTTCGTGAAGGTGGATCCGACCTTGCAGCATCCGCGCTGCGTCTACAACCTGATGAAGCAGCACTACGCCGCCTACACGCCGGAAATGGTGACGAAGGTGTGCGGCACGCCGACCGACAAGTTCCTGAAGGTCTGCGAGATGCTGGCGTCGACCGCCGCGACCAATCGCGCCGGCACGATCCTCTACGCGCTCGGCTGGACGCATCACTCGGTCGGCGCGCAGATGATCCGCACGGGCGCGATGGTCCAGCTTCTGCTCGGCAACATCGGCATTGCGGGCGGCGGCATGAACGCGCTGCGCGGGCACTCGAACATCCAGGGGCTGACCGACCTCGGCCTGATGTCGAACCTGCTGCCCGGCTACATGACGCTGCCGATGGAAGCCGAGCAGGACTACGAGGAGTACATCACGAAGCGCGCGACCCAGCCGCTGCGGCCTAACCAGCTCAGCTACTGGAAGAACTATCGCGCGTTCCATGTAAGCTTCATGAAGTCCTGGTGGGGCGACAACGCGACCGCCGAGAACAACTTCGGTTTCGATTTCCTGCCGAAGCTCGACAAGTCCTATGACTTGCTGCAAGCCTTCGAACTGATGGCCGCAGGGAAGATGAACGGCTACTTCTGTCAGGGCTTCAACCCGCTCGCCGCCGCGCCGAACAAGGCGAAGATCGGCCTCGGCCTGTCGAAGCTGAAGTATCTCGTCGTCATGGACCCGCTCGCGACGGAAACCTCCGAGTTCTGGAAGAACCACGGCGAGTTCAACGACGTCGATGCGTCGCAGATTCAGACGGAAGTGTTCCGTCTGCCGACGACGTGCTTCGCGGAAGAGCGCGGCTCGCTCGTGAGTTCGTCGCGCGTGCTGCAGTGGCACTGGCAGGGCGCGCAGCCGCCGGGCGAAGCGCGCAGCGACATCGAGATCATGTCGGGTCTGTGGCTGCGCCTGCGAGAGGCGTATCGGGAAAACGGCGGCGCGTATGCCGATCCGATCCTGAAGATGACGTGGCCGTACTCCGATCCGGAGAGTCCGACGCCCGAAGAACTCGCGATGGAATTCAACGGCCGCGCGCTCGCCGACGTCACCGATGTCGCCGACAAGACGAAGGTGCTGGCGAAGAAGGGCGAGCAGCTCTCGAGCTTCGCGCAACTGCGCGACGACGGATCGACCGCGAGCGGCTGCTGGATCTATTGCGGCGCGTGGACGCAGGCCGGCAATCAGATGGGCCGCCGCGACAACTCCGACCCGACGGGCATCGGCCAGACGCTGAACTGGGCATGGGCGTGGCCGGTCAATCGCCGGGTGCTGTACAACCGCGCATCGTGCGATGTGAACGGCAAGCCGTTCGATCCGTCGCGCAAGCTGATCGGCTGGAACGGCAAGACGTGGTCGGGCGCGGACGTACCGGACTTCAAGGTCGACGAGCCGCCCGAAAACGGGATGAATCCGTTCATCATGAATCCGGAAGGCGTGGCGCGTTTCTTCGCCCGCGACGGCATGAACGAAGGACCCTTCCCGGCGCACTACGAGCCGTTCGAGACGCCGCTCGGCTACAACCCGTTCTTCCCGGACAACAAGATGGCCACGAGCAATCCGGCCGCCCGCGTGTTCCCGGACGACCGGGCGCAGTTCGGCACGGCGGACAAGTTCCCGCATACCGCCACGACGTATCGCCTGACCGAGCATTTCCACTACTGGACCAAGCACGTGAAGCTCAATGCGATCGTGCAGCCGCAGCAGTTCGTGGAGATCGGCGAGGACCTGGCGAAGGAAGTCGGCGTCGTCGCGGGCGACCGCGTGAAGGTGTCGAGCAATCGCGGGCACATCGTCGCGGTGGCGCTCGTCACCAAGCGCATCAAACCACTGACCGTGGAGGGGAAGAAGGTGCAAACCGTCGGCCTGCCGCTGCACTGGGGCTTCAAGGGCCTGACGCAGCCGGGTTATCTCGTCAACACGCTGACGCCTTCCGTGGGCGACGGGAACTCGCAGACGCCGGAGTTCAAGTCGTTCCTCGTGAAGGTCGAAAAGGCTTAAGGGGGAGAGATGGCTCTGCAATCGCTCGATATCAAGCGCGTCTCCGCCACCACCACGCCGCCGCCGCAGATCCGGGAGCCGGTAACGGGCACCGTCGCCAAGCTGATCGACGTGTCCAAGTGCATCGGCTGCAAGGCCTGCCAGACGGCGTGCATGGAGTGGAACGACTTGCGCGACGACGTCGGTCATACGACCGGCGTCTACGACAACCCGCGCGATCTCACCGAACACTCGTGGACGGTGATGCGTTTCACGGAGTACGAGAACCCGAAGGGCGACCTCGAATGGCTGATCCGCAAGGACGGCTGCATGCACTGCGAGGACCCGGGCTGTCTGAAGGCGTGCCCGTCGCCGGGCGCGATCGTTCAGTACACGAACGGCATCGTGGATTTCCACGAGGAAAACTGCATCGGCTGCGGCTATTGCGTGACCGGCTGCCCGTTCAACATTCCGCGCATCTCGAAGGAAGACAACCGCGCCTACAAGTGCACGTTGTGTTCGGATCGCGTGGCGGTCGGTCAGGAGCCCGCGTGCGTCAAGACGTGTCCGACCGGCGCGATCATGTTCGGCACCAAGGCGGACATGATCGAGCAGGCGGAGACTCGCGTGGAAGACCTGAAGGAGCGCGGCTTCGAGAACGCGGGTCTGTACAACCCGGCGGGCGTCGGCGGCACGCATGTGATGTACGTGCTGCATCATGCGGATCAGCCGGGGCTGTATCACGGGCTCGCCGAGAATCCGAAGATCAGTCCGCTCGTGTCGGTCTGGAAGGGTGTGACGAAGCCGCTCGCGGTCGCGGGCATGGCGCTCGCCGCGCTCGCCGGATTCTTCCATTACACGCGTGTCGGTCCGAACGAAGTGACGGCGGAAGAGGAAGCCGAAGCTCAGCGCGAAGCCGACGATGCACGCAAGGAAAGGGAGCGTTCGAATGAAACACGATAGCGAATTGCGCGACGTGCGGGGCAACCGCCTGATCGTGCGTTACACGCCGAACGAGCGCACGAACCACTGGATCACCGCGATCAGCTTCGTTCTGCTCGCGCTGTCCGGGCTCGCGATGTTTCATCCGTCGATGGCATGGCTCTATGCCGTGCTCGGCGGCGGGCAGTGGACGCGCATCCTGCATCCGTTCATCGGCTGCGTGATGTTCCTGTCGTTCCTCGTGCTGGCGTTGCGCGTGTGGCATCACAACCGCATGGACAAGAGCGACGTCCAGTGGATGAAGCAGATCGACGACGTGCTTGCCAATCGCGAAGACCGCCTGCCCGAGATCGGCAAGTACAACGCCGGTCAGAAGCTCGTGTTCTACGTGATGGTCGTGAGTCTCCTGCTGCTGCTGGCGTCGGGTGTCGTGATCTGGCGCGCGTACTTCGCGTTCTATTTCCCGATCACGGTGATTCGTCTCGCGGCGGTAGTCCACGCGGCGACGGCCTTCGTGCTGATCCTGTCCATCATCATCCACATCTATGCGGGACTGTGGATCAAAGGCTCGATCAGCGCGATGGTGCGCGGCACGGTCACCTATGGATGGGCGCGCAAGCACCATCCGCGGTGGTTCAGGGAGATCATCGGGAAGTAGGCGTCTGATCCCGACGCCGAGGAAGTCAACTGAACCGCTCGTGCTTCAACTCAGACGAGCGGTTCTTTTTTTGCGGGATCGTTCATCTCCGCGATCAGCCAGAGCTGCGTTTTCCGTGGTCTGATCGCGTTCGATTTAGCTGATATGCTTGGCCGACAAGCGCGTGGCCGATGCCGCGCCGCGCCAGGCACTCTGAGGACACACCCAAGTGGTTCAACGCATACTCGAAGCCGGCAAGATCGAATCGCTCGATCCGTCGGCCATTCCCCGGCTGCGCATGCCGGAACGCGCGACGGTGTTCAGCGCGCGCGCCACGCGCCTGCGCCAGCTCGCCGATGCAAGCAATCCCATCGCGGGTTATCTGCGCCTGATGGCCGCGCTCGCCGATGCGCAGCAACGCGTGCTCGCCGATTTCACCGCGCCGATGCCGTCGCGTGAAACCATCGAGCTCAATCAGCGGCATTCGATGCCCATCGTTCCCGCGCTCACCGATGCGCGCGATCCCGCCTGGCGCGACGTGCTGTTCATGCTGCTCGATCGCATCGAGACGGCGGGCGCGCTCACGCCCGCGCTTGCGCAGCTCGTCGCGCGTCTGCGCACGACCGAAGCCGCCGCGCTCGACGCCCAGGCCGACGCCATCCTCGCGCTGCGTTTCGCGGACATCGAGCCTGCCGGCGCGCCGTTCATCATGGCGGCGCTGCAGGTGTTGTGGACCGATGTCGCGAGCCGCATCGCAGCGAGCGACGTGCCGTATGTGGACGCGCCCGGCGTCTGCCCCGTCTGCGGCACGATGCCGGTCGCGAGCGTGGTGCGCATCGGCGGCACGCACGACGGGTATCGCTACGTGCAATGCGGCCTGTGCACGACCGAATGGCACGTCGTCCGCGCGAAGTGCTCGAATTGCGATTCGACGAAGGGCATCGCCTATCACGCGATGGACGCCGCCGAACCATCCGCCGAGGACGAACAGGCGAAAGCCGAACGCGCGCGGAACGCGCCGCTCAAGGCCGAGTCGTGCGACGAATGCGGCACCTACCGCAAGATCGGCTATCAGGACAAGGCCTACGACTTCGAGCCCTTCGCCGATGACCTCGCGAGCCTCACGCTCGACCTGCTGATGAGCGATGCCGGTTTCCAGCGCGCGTCGCCGCATCCGTGGCTGTGGCCGGAGCAGACGCGCGCTGCGGACGAAGCGGAACACGACCGATGAGCGATGTCACCGGCGGCGACGGAGGCGAATTGCGCGCGCTGATGGCGCGTGTGCCATCGGTGGAGCGCGTGCTGGCGTCGGCGGTGTTCGAGCCGCTCATCGCCGATTACGGGCGCACGCAGACGCTCGCGATGCTGCGCGCGACGCTCGACGCCTGGCGTGCCGATGCGCAAGCCGGCCGCGCATCCGTCGATGCCCTCACCGAGACGATGCTCGGCCACGCGGTCAGTCTGCGGCTCGCGAAGCATGCGCAAAGCCGCGTCAAGAGCGTGTTCAATCTGACCGGCACCGTGCTGCACACGAACCTCGGCCGCGCGCTGTTGCCCGATGAAGCCGTGCGCGCGGTGGCCGACGTCCTCACGCGTCCGGCGAACCTGGAGTTCGATCTCGATACCGGCGCGCGCGGCGACCGCGACGACCTCATCAACGATCTGATCTGCGAACTGACCGGCGCGGAGGCCGCGACCGTCGTCAACAACAACGCGGCGGCGGTGCTCCTGACGCTGTCGGCGCTCGCGCCCCGCAAGGAAGTCATCGTGTCGCGCGGCGAACTGGTGGAGATCGGCGGCGCGTTCCGCATTCCCGACATCATGAGCCGCGCCGGCGCGAAGCTGCGCGAAGTCGGCACGACGAATCGCACGCATCCGAAGGATTACGAAGAAGCGATCAACGCGAGAACCGCGCTGCTGATGAAGGTCCACTGCAGCAACTATGCGATGAGCGGCTTCACGAGGGAAGTCACCACTGCGGAACTCGCGCCGCTCGCGCGAGAACGCGGCGTGCCCGTCGCGGTCGATCTGGGCAGCGGCACGCTCGTCGATCTGACGCAATGGGGCCTGCCGCGCGAGGCGACCGTGCGCGAAACCGTCGAGGCGGGCGCGGACCTCGTCACCTTCAGCGGCGACAAGCTGCTCGGCGGCCCGCAGGCGGGCCTGATCGTCGGGCGCAAAGAGCTGATCGCGAAGATCAAGAAGCATCCGTTGAAGCGGGCGCTGCGCGTCGGCAAGCTGACGCTCGCCGCGCTCGAGGCGGTGCTGCGGCTGTATCGATCGCCGGAAACGCTGCAGACGCGTCTCACGACCCTGCGCCTGCTCACGCGCCCGGCCGATTGCATGCGCCTCGCCGCGGAACGCGTCCGGCCCGCGCTGCAACGCATGGCGGGCGATGCGTTCATCGTCACGACCGAGCCGATGTTCAGCCAGATCGGCAGCGGCGCGTTGCCTGTCGACGTGTTGCCGAGCTACGGCCTGACGGTCAGGCTCGCGAACGGCAAGCGCGCGGGCGGTCACATGAACCGCATCGAGAAGAAGCTGCGTGCATTGCCGCGGCCGGTGATCGGGCGTATCGCGGATGGCGCGCTGTGGCTCGATCTGCGTTGTCTCGAAGAAACCGACGAAGCCGCATTCATCGCGCAGTTGCAGGGCGAGGACGCATGATCGTCGGGACGGCGGGACATATCGATCACGGCAAGACGACGCTCGTGCGCGCGCTGTCGGGCGTCGACACGGATCGGCTGAAGGAAGAGAAGGCGCGCGGCATCTCCATCGAACTCGGTTATGCGTACGTGCCGCTCGCCGGCGGCGGCATGCTCGGTTTCATCGACGTTCCCGGCCACGAAAAGCTCGTGCATACGATGGCGGCGGGCGCGTGCGGCATCGACTTCGCGCTGCTCGTGATCGCCGCCGACGACGGCGTGATGCCGCAGACGCGCGAGCACCTCGCCATTCTCCAGTTGCTCGGCGTGACGCGCGGCGCGGTCGCGGTGACGAAGACCGATCGCGTCGATGTTGCCCGCGTGCGCGAAGTCCACACGCAGATCCGCTTGCTGCTCGCCGGCACCCCGCTTCACGACGCACCGTTTTTCGATACCGACGCCACCGCCGCGAACGATGCGGGCGTCGCCGCGCTCGACACGCATCTGCGCGACGCCGCCGCTCACTGGGCGATGCGCCGCGACGACGGCTTTTTCCGGCTGGCGGTGGACCGCGTGTTCACGCTGTCGGGGCAGGGCACGATCGCGACGGGGACGGTGTTCGCGGGCCGCGTGACCGTCGGCGACATGCTCGCGCTCGCGCCGCGACCGAACAGCAGCGAGCCCGTGCGCGTGCGCGGCATCCACGCGCAGAACCGCGCGGCGCAATCGGGCCGCGCGGGCGAGCGCTGCGCGCTCAATCTCGCGGGCATCGACAAGGACGCGCTTTCGCGTGGCGACTGGATCGTCGATGGGCGGATCGCGCGGGCGTCGGAGCGGATCGATGTCGACCTCACGCTGCTCGCCGACGCGGGCATCACGCTCACGCACTGGGCGCCGCTGCACGTGCATCTCGGCACGACGCATCGCGTCGCGCATGTCGCGCTGCTCGACGGCGATACGCTCGCGGCGGGTCAGGCGGCGCGCGTGCAGCTCGTCTTCGAGCAGCCCGTGTGCGCGCTGCCGGGCGATCGCTTCATCGCGCGTAATGCGCAGGCGAGCCGCACGGTCGGCGGCGGGCGCGTGCTCGATCCGTTCGCGCCCGCGCGCAAGCGTCGCACGCCGCAACGCCGCGCGTGGCTCGATGCGCTCGCCGACTGGCTCGACACCGCCCGCGCCGATGCGCTCTTCCACGAGTCGCCGTACGGCCTGCCGCGCTCGCTCGTCGAACACTTGTGCGGGATGCCGGCGGAATCCGTCGCGCTGCCGGAAGGCTTGCGCCGCGTGCCCTTGCACGACGACGCGCTCCTCATTGCCGCCGCGCACTGGAACGCGCTCGCCGCGCGTCTGACGGATGCGCTCGCCGCCTTCCATGAACGCTTCCCCGACGAGCAGGGCCCGGACGCCGCGCGCCTTCGCCGCATGGCCGCGCCGCTCGCGCCCGATGCGCTGTGGCGCGCGATCATCGACGATGCCGTCGCGAGCGGTGCCATCGCGCGCAGCGGGCCGTGGCTGCATCTGCCGTCGCATACGGTGGCGCTCGACGCCGCGGAAGAAGCGCTGGCCGGCGCGGTGCTGGCGTCGATCGAGCGGGGGCGTTTCGATCCGCCGTGGATGCGCGACCTCGCTCGCGAACACGGCGCCGACGAGGACGCGATGCGCCGCCTGTTGCGCAAGCTCGCGCGGCGCGGCGACCTGTTCCAGATCGTGCGCGATCTCTTCTATTCGCGCGCATCCATCGCTGAACTGGCGCGGCTCGCGGCGCAGAACGCCCGCTCGCGCGACGGCGCGGCCGACGCAATCGGCGCGGCCGAGTTTCGCGATGCGACCGGGCTCGGCCGCAAGCGCGCGATCCAGGTTTTGGAGTTCTTCGACAGGGTTGGTTACACTCGTTTTCACCGCGACCTGCACCTGTTGCGCGCCGACAGCCGCTGGCACGAGTCAGCCTGAACCGGCCGCACGGGTCCGCTCAACGGGCCAGGCGAACGATGGAGCATGCCTACTACCAGTTGCTGCATCTGATGTCGGCGCATCCCGAGTGGGCGCTCGCGGTGGTCCTGCTCGCGTCGTTTCTCGAATCTCTTGCCTTCGTCGGCACTTTCGTTCCCGGCAGCACGGCGATGTTCGTCGCGGGTGCGCTCGTCGGCGCGGGCGCGCTGAATCTCGGCTGGGTATTGGTCTGCGCGATTCTCGGCGCGATAGCCGGCGATGCCGTGAGCTTCTGGTTCGGCGCCCGCTACGCCGATACGCTCGCGCAAATGTGGCCGTTCCGGCGCCATCCGGGGGCGCTCGCCGCAGGCAAGCGATACTTCGAGGCCCACGGTGCGAAGAGCGTCGTGCTCGCGCGCTTCGTCGGCCCGATGCGCGCGGTCGTGCCGGTCGTCGCCGGGATTTCGGGTATGCCGCCCGCGCGCTTCTTCGTGGTCAACGTCGTGAGTGCGCTGATCTGGGCGCCGCTGCATGTGCTGCCCGGCGTCGTGTTCGGCGCGTCGATCGAACTGGCGGGCGCGGTGTCGATCCGGCTGGTCGTCATTCTCGTGGCGGTGACGGCGCTCGCGTGGCTCGTGTTCAATCTCGCGCGCGTCGTCGTGTGGCATGCGAAGGAATGGACGGTCGCCTCTCGCGAATGGCTGCTGACGTGGGCGGAGCGGAAACCGGGGGTGACGGCGCGCGTCGTCTCGCGCGCGCTCGATCCCGGCAATCCGGCGACCGGGCTGATTGCCGTGATCTCGGTATTGCTGCTCGCGTCGGCGGTGCTCTTCTTCTACGTGCTGACGAACGTGACACGCGGATCGTCGCTCGTGCAGGTCGATGCGTCGATTTATCGGCTGCTGCAATCGTTCCGGTCAACGTGGGCCGACTCCATCCTCGATGCCGCCGCCGCGCTCGGCAGCATGCCGACGCTGCTCGCGCTGGCCGCGATGGTCATCGTATGGATGATTCTCGAGCGGCGCTGGCGCACGGTGGCGTACTGGCTCGTGGCGGTCGTGTTCTCGCAAGTGCTGGTGGCGGTGATCCGCTTCACGACGCATCAGCCGCTGCCGATGTCGTTCGCGCCTGCCGGCCGCACGTTCCCGAGCAGTCATCTCGCGGCGACGGTGGTCATTTACGGCTTTCTGGCGTTCTTGCTGCTGCGGCGCGTGGGCATGCTGACGGGCGTGTTCGTCGCGACGGCGGCATCGGGCATCGTCACCGCCGTGGCGCTGGCGGGCCTCTACTTCGGCCGCTTCACCATTTCGGATGCGCTCGGCAGCGCCGCGCTCGCCGCGATCTGGGTGTTTCTGATCGCGCTGACTGCCGTGTGGCGCAATCCGGGCAAGCCGAAGCCGCGTCCACTGATGCCGCTGGCGGTGCTGACGGTCGTGTGCGCGAGCGTGGCGCTGCAGGTGAGCGACGATACCGAAGCGCATAGCAAGCCGCCCGCGACGGTCGTCGTCACGCCGATCGAATGGATGGATACGGTGTGGCGCAGGTTCTCCTGCTATCGGTCGAGTCTCGATGGCGACCGGCTCGAGCCGATCACCGTGCAATGGGCCGCGACGCCCGCGCAGATACGCGCGCAACTGGCGAGCCGCGGCTGGAAGGAGGTGACCGGCGTGACGATGCAAAGCGTGATGTCGGTGGTGTCGCCCGATGCGCCGGCGACCGCGCTGCCCGCGCTGCCGCGCCTGAACAACGGCGAGCCGTCGAAGCTCGTGTTCACGCGCTCGCCGCGCGGACCCGATCAACGCGACGTGCTGCGCTTCTGGCCGACGACGTATGCGGTGCGCGAGCATTCGGGCGCGGCGCCGACGCCGATCTGGCTCGGCTCGATCGTGCATGAACGGCTGCGGCGGCCGTCGTGGCCGTTCAACGTGTTGCGTCCGGACCGGCGCATGGATCCGATGGCGATCGATCATGGCGATGCATCGCCGTGGCGCGGCATCGAAATTGCGTCGAGCGCGGGATGCGGCAGCGTGCCGGTGATGCTCGTCGAGTCGAGGCCGAAATGATGGTGCAACGATGCCCGAGTGGCGGAGGCGCCGGTTGATCCAGATTCCGCCATCGGCGATTACGCAGTGGGGCGCGGCTGCGGTGTTCGGCAACGTTCTGCTGACGCGCCTCGGCGTGCCGCTGCCGTCCGCGCCGTTGCTCGTGTTCGCCGGATCGGTGATTGCGAGCGGGCGGCTGTCGTTCTGGCATGTGTTGCTGGCGGCGGTGAGCGGCGCCTTGTCGGGCGATGCCGTCTGGTTCTCGGCGGGACGGCTCTACGGGCGGCGCCTGGTGGCGGCTTTGTCCCGCCGGTCCTATGCGTTCGATGCGGGGATGCGCACGGCAAGCGATATGTTCGAGCGGTACGGCGTGCCGATCGTCGCGGTATCGAAGTTCGTGCCGGGCCTGGGGCTCGTCACTCCGCCGCTGATGGGCACGACGCGCATTGCCGCGTCCGCGTTCTTTCTCTGGGACGCGGCGGGAATCGTCGCGTGGGCGGGGTTCTGGCTGCTGGGCGGCGCGCTCTTTCAGCGAGAGTTGCATGCGGCGCTCGTCGAGTTTCAGACGCATGGCGCGACGATGATCGATCTGCTCGTCGTGCTGGCGTTGTTGTTCCTCGCGTACCGCTTGCTGCGGCGTCGGCCGCCTCGGGACAGCGCAGGTGACGATGTGCGCTGATGCTTGCGCTCGTGCCGCTGCATGTTGCTGCGTGTCGCTGCATGCGATAAGCGTGACGCCGTTATAATTCGACGCTCGCGCTGTTATTTATCCTCGTTTCTGCGCTCGAGGAAGGCATTCGTATCCGGTGGTGCGGCTGGGCTTCAAACCCAGTTGGGGGTGTCAGACACTCCCAGGTAGGTTCGACTCCTGCTGCCTTCCGCCATAAGGCTTGGCGGTCTTTCAGCGGTATCCCTATGTGCGTTGAGCAAAGAATGTCGGTTTCGACAGCTATTGCTTTGCGAACACACCCACTTCTAAAAGTTTCCCTTGAGCCAGCCGTTGCCCTTCGGGCGTTCAGTTGCATCCAATCAACACTGGGTGGAGCGCTCGGCGAGAGCAGCGGCCCGGCCGCCTGGCCGAGTGGCAAACCCCGTTGCGCTACCGGTCATCGCCGGGCGATTGATCGAGGTAGTCGCCGCTAACGAACACGATCGTTTCCGATGCGACATCGAGCGGCATGTCGGGGTCGACCTCTTCGCCTGCGGCGCTCGAGCCGACCCATAGTGCTCGTCCGATGAACGAGGTGTCCGGGTAAAGGTGACAGACGAATGCGCCGCCGCCCGCAGGCCGCTGCTGGCCGACATATAGCAGGTCGCCGCCGCCCAAGGAGTATCGCTCTATCTCTTCACATCCGAGCAGCGCGTGAACCGGTGAAAGAGATGTTCTGTCTCCACGCTCGACTATCGTGATAGTCCGTGCCAAGGGGTCGATCAAGTACGCGCTACCCATTGCTGTCTCTGAAAAACATGCTCCGTCGCCAGTTACTTCGCATCACTATGAATTGCTGGCCGGCGCTTCGTCTCTTGCGTGTCTGCGGGGAAAGACCATTGGTGTCAGGGACGAACCGCCGGATGCGGGTCACTAACGCAGCCTTTACCCGCGTTGACACGGGCTTCAGCTCGCTCAACGTCAGCCGGATAGGTGATCTCGTCTGCGACCGGATCGAAACCGGCGCAACGATACGTCGCGAGGTCTTTCTGCACCTGCGATCGCGTCGAAGCGTCGCCCCCAGTGATACATCCCGCGACAGCGCACATAACTGCAACAGTCGTGAGCACTGCGTTAAGCGAGCGGGCGAATTGGCTATCACGCATCGAGTCTCCGGATTCAAAGTTGTCGCGCCGTATGGGTCACGCTCACTCACTAACCAGGCAATCGCCGTGCCTCGTGACATGACTCGTGCAGCCCGCCGTCCTGGCATCCGGGTTTGGCCGCACCGAACCGGGCGCAAACGGGACGAATCTCTATAAGCGCACATCGTCGAGAATGTCTTTCGGCGAATCCACCAGCACTATTTTGCGAGGAACGGACAGACACCTGCGCCTGCGACCCGGCGTGTACTCGACGCACAATGGGTCGAAAAAGGAATGGCTATAGCGCCGCGCTCCCGCCGCGTCATACATACGAACGCGCAGCGCCTTTACAGCGGGTTGGGGGGCAGGCTTCGATGGATCGCCATCGCTGCAATTGCAGCTTCACCGACTGCAACGCAAATCTGATTCAGCGAATTCACTGCATCCCCCGCAGCGAACAGACCGCTCACGCTCGTGCGCTGCTGCTTGTCCGTCACGATCATGCCGTCGCTGTCTCGCTCGACGTTCAGGCCGCTCAATAACTCTGCTTGCGGGAAGCAGCCGAGCACCGGATAGACCGCATCGAATACGTGACGGCGGCCATTTCGGCAGACAACGCTTAGTGCTCCCTCGGTGCTGTCCGGGGATTGCAGCGCACCTGTCGGTATCAGATCGATGGCGTTCTCCGTCGCGGTGGCACATTCTTCTTGCGTCAATACACCGAGATCAGGTGCGACGACTGCGACTTGTCGACAGAAGGTGCGGAAAAACAAGGCATGCGACAGCGCACGCGATGCGGGACCGAGCATTGCAATTCGCTTGCCTTGCGCTTCGAAGCCGTCGCATATGGCGCAGAAGCGGAGCAGCCCTCGTTGGGTCAGTCGAACGGCCTCGTCGATCGGCGGGAGCCTGTCGCGGATTCCACACGCTACCAGCGCACGATGTGCGATCACACTGCGCTCGCAAGAATCCGGCTTGCTGCTGTATCGGACGATGAACCTGCCGTCTGTCTCACTGATTCCATTAACGCGTCCTTCGGCTACCGATACTTCGTAGCACGCGATCTGACGACGCATTTTCCCGAGAAGTTCTTCTCCGCTGATACCGCCCTCGAAGCCAGCGAGGTTGCGCACGATCGGGATCATCGATGCCCTGCTTTGCCCGGCATCGATGACCATCGTGGAGCGCCTGAATCGCGCGAGATAAAGCGCAGCAGTCAGTCCGGCCGGCCCGCCACCGACGACGACACAATCAACAATGGAATCCGTCATGAGTGTCCTGGTTCAACGGCTTGATAGTCGGGCTCTTTGCATGCCGACGTGAGCGGTGAGTGGGCGCAGTTCGCAGGCCACGCATGCTCGGGTGATCGCGTCATGACTGGAAGGCGTATGCGTTCTTATCGGGCGTCAGGTGGAACCGCTTGATGTTTCAATTCTGCTGCCTCACAAACTGTTAGCGGTTCTGTGGCTTGAGTTGAACAGGGCAGTTCCATCTGCAAGAAAAGGGCGCTATTGACGCCTGCCCCCTCGCGTTCGTCGATGCGTTGCTCCTCTCTGCGAAAGCGCTGCATTGCGCTCTGCGCTAGTCGAAGCATTTCGCGTGCCCCGGCGCGCGCCGTCCACGCGACGCGCTAGCACCGCATCGCCTAATCAGGCTTGTGCATTGCTCATCACGAGTCAAGGCAATGCCTGTTGCATCGCCAGACCAAATGCGAGGACAGCATTATGACTGAAGGCACTCAGCCGGACCAAGAAACGAAAGAGCAAAGAGAAGCAAGAGAGCAGCGCCGCGATTCCGAGCATGCTGGCAAAGCGCGACACAGCGGAAGCGGAAACTCACTCGGTCCAGGCGATAGCCCGACCTCTCAGGGACAGCCCAATGAATGACAACGTGTGCAGCCGTCCGGATGCGTGCAGATGCGCCGCTGAGAGTTGACCTCTCAGGTCCGGCGGCGTATCACTGTTCGCTCTGTCGAGAGCCGAGAGTACTTTCAGTGCACCGGCTTTCCAATGCCCGAGCGGAATCGGGCGCATGAGTGTTGCAACAAGCCGCCGCTCAAAGCGAAAGGCTGCGGTTCCAACGGCTCGTTTGCTCACGATGCTGTTGCTTGCTGACGTTCATCATCAGTGGCCGGCGCGATGACTGTTCTTTGAGTAAGAAGAGTTCATTCGGTTCTGAAGGTGTTCGAGCCACTCGAACTGCCCGATGATGATGCCGTTGCCAGCCCCGGATTAGCCGCGTACGAAGGCCGACGCGGCGCGCTAAGCTGCCCGCGCGCGTCGCCGAACAGCTAGATCAACTTGACCAGTTGCTTGCCGAAATTCTTCCCGCGCAAAAGCCCCAGGAAAGCTTCGGGTGCGTTCTCCAAGCCCTCCGCGATGGTCTCGCGGAAGTGAAGTTTTCCCGCAGCGACGCGCTCGCCCAGTTCTTTGAGCGCCTGCGGCCACACGTCCATCTGCTCCGTCACGATGAAACCCTGAATCTTCAGCCGTTGCCGGAGCAGCAGCGTCGGCGCCTTGATCGGCACGGGTTGACCATCGTAGCCCGAGATCATGCCGCACAACGCGATGCGTCCGTGGGCGTTCATCCGCGCGAGCACGGCATCGAGCACGTCTCCGCCGACATTCTCGAAGTATCCGTCTATGCCATCGGGCGCCGCGGCCTCGAGGTCGTCGTGCAGCTTGCCTGCCTTGTAGTCCACACAGGCGTCGAAGCCGAGCGTCTCGACGACGTAGCGACACTTCGTTGCACCGCCCGCAATGCCGATTGCCCGGCAGCCCGCAGCCTTCGCCAGTTGTCCGACGACGCTGCCGACCGCGCCGCTGGCCGCGCTGACGGCGATGGTTTCTCCCGCCTTAGCCTCGATGATGCGGTTCAGTCCCAGCCACGCCGTGACCCCTGGCATGCCCACGGCGCCGAGATAGGCCGACAGCGGCACACGCGAAGCATCGACGACACGCAGTTCCTTGCCATCCGACGTGCCGTATTCCTGCCAGCCGTACATGCCGGCCACCTTGTCGCCGACACGGAAGGACGGATTGCGCGACTCAGTCACCTCACCGACGGTCCCCCCGATCATCACTTCGTTCAACGGTTGCGGAGGGGCATAGGATTTGGCATCGCTCATGCGTCCGCGCATGTACGGATCGAGCGACAGATAGTGATTTCGCACGCGCACTTCGCCTTCCTGCAACGGCGCAAGCGGCGTTTCAATCAGCTTGAAATTCGATGTTGTCGCTTCGCGTTCAGGCCGGGACACAAGTAGCACCTGGCGATTGCGCTGTGCTTCTGCCATGCTTTTTCTCCAGTGGAAGGGGCGGTTCATGCATCCGCCGGTCGATCATAGCGTGAGGAGTTTTCACCGGCTTTTTCCGGTTGATTTACTTTGCAGACGGCCGAAGTCTCTTACGGCACTCCTCGCCACGCTCTTGCTAGTCAACGAAAGAATCTTGTTTCCGATGATAGACGTTATCAGCATGCGTGGCCCCGATACGGCGTTTTGCGCTGTTCTGTCGACTGGGCGCTGCAGTGTCGCGCTCGACCCCAAGCGCAATCACCGATCGTGCTTTCGACGCGCAGCTTCGGTTGTGCGTTCGATCGCAAGCGTCGCCAGCGGTTTTCTTGGTCGCCAGAGAAGTTACGCATAACATGTAGCAAGGCGGGCGTTGAGCGGGGGCATCGTGAACAGGCGATCCTTTCATAAGTTGCTGACGAGTACGCTGGTCTGCGCTTCAACCATGCTGGCGCCTGTCACCGCTCATGCGCAGGGCGCGAGCTTGCGACAGCCCGACGAATACGAGCGCAACAGTAGTTCTTCGCGTGTCTCGGGAGCGCATGGCATCGTCCCGAAACTGTACGACGCACGGGGAAGGCTAGTCGGTGAAATCGTCACCGGTAGCGACGATCGCGACGGCGGCGCAGTCTTGCTGAACGTGGAGGGTGTGCTCGTCGCCGCGCCGTTCGAGCGCCTTCCGGGCGATGCCGGCACGCGATCCGCAAGCCGGATGGCGTGGAGCGTCGGCGCACTCCGATATGACGGCCCCGACTGTACGGGCACCCCTTATGTCGCCTCCACCGGCTCCCCTTTGCGGCCGGCGACTGCTATCCGACGCGACGCACATGTCACGTTGTACATCGCTGTCGAGGGGCGTGTCGAAGACCATACGACCGTGTCGGTCTGGGAAGGGACGAACTGCTATCGCGGTTACCCGCCATTCGTTGACAAGGTCTGGCGAATCGAGAACTCCATAGATTTGTCGGATAGATATCCCGAACCGCTGCGCGTGGGGTTGTAACGTCGATTCGCGTTTGACTGCTTTGCTCTTTCAGCAGCGGTGTTTTCTTCGACACGAGGTGGCCAAGTGTATCGCCGACCGTTGGTCTCGTTTGTGCTCTTCCTCATTGCCTGCATGCCCGCCGTCCATGCGATGGCCCACGACTGGCCGGGTAACGGCAACAGGCACCGCTGGGACGAAGAGGAAAGATCCCATCACTCCGCTCCCAAGGCAAGGCTTTACGATGCCCGAGGCACGCTCGTCGGCGACGTCTTGTATGTATCCGGCCTCAACTATGACGGCGGGGTCGCGCTGAAGATAAACGGCGTGTTCGTCTTCGCCGGATTCGCGCGAATAGGCGGCTTTGGACAGACACAACCGCTAAGCAATAGCGAATTCGCATGGCAGTATCCGCGTCTCGCATACTCCGGCGATAACTGTACGGGAACGCCTTACATCTACTACGAACGCGGTGCGTATCGACCGAGCGCAATCGCCCGTAAGGGGAATTCGGCTTCTCTGTACATCGCACAAGATACGCAGTCCCGGATAATCGGCTTCGCCTCTCGCGTGAATCCGCTGAGCCCCGCGTCCTGCACGAATGGGCCACCGTTGTTCGCCTCGAGAGCATGGCCTGTGGAAACCATCGTCGATCTCACTCAACGTTATCCCGAGCCTCTTAGAATCGGAGAGTGAGACAAGTAACGTGATTACCGTGAGGTGAACATGAGTGGCTTATCGAAATGGTTCGTCATGGCGCTGCTCGCGGCAATGGCAAGCGTGACGTCTGCAGATGAAAGCCAGCCCCACAAGCGACGCCACTCGCTTCCGAAGCTCTATGACAACAATGGCAAGCTCGTAGGCGTGATCGCAGATGGTCCCAAGGGGGACGTGTCCGATGGCGGCGTCATCATGAACATCAACGGTGCGCCGGTTTTCGTGGGCTTCGCGCTGGAAAAAGCCGCCGACGGCTCACAGTCCGCCACCAGGCTCAGGTGGAGCGGGGTGACGCCTGCATACTCCGGCGCGGCCTGCACGGGAACGCCGTACATTCCTTACGTGCTTGGACCACTGAGGCCGGCTGCGATCGAGCGAAAAGATGGAAAGGCAGTTCTGTATGTTGCGAAGGACGAACCGTCCACAGTGGTAGCCGTGCGCTCGATAGATTATTCGGGACGCTGTGTCGATTACGTCGATGAGACCGGGCAGCCTGAATGGGCTGTGGGTGATTCATTAGGCCTGACCGATGTCTATCCTGAACCGCTACACGTCGGAGAGTGATGATCACGTGCAGGCCGCAATTCAGAGGCGCGTCGATGATCTTCTCCCTCATCGCGCATGGTCAGCAAGGCATGAAAAAAGGCGGCACCATTCAGTGCCGCCCGTTCTTAAGAGCGCTCGACGCCATCGGAAAACTTACCGCACCTTGCCCGCCTTCCACGCGGACAGCAGTTGCTCATATTTCACTGTTTCGCCCTTCGGCTTTTCGTTGGCGAGCGCCTTCCACGGCGCGTGCTGGTCGGACAGCCACTTGGACGGATCGCTTTGCGGATTCAGCTCCGGCGCGCAAATCTTCATCCCTGCACGCTGCAAACGGGACAACACCTGGTCCATTTCCTTCGCAAGATTATCCATTGCGGCCTGCGGAGTTTTCTCTCCGGCGACGGCGGTGCCGACGTTCTTCCACCAGAGTTGGGCCATCTTCGGATAGTCGGGCACGT
Organism: Caballeronia sp. LZ019; assembly: GCF_031450825.1. NCBI lineage: Bacteria > Pseudomonadati > Pseudomonadota > Betaproteobacteria > Burkholderiales > Burkholderiaceae > Caballeronia > Caballeronia sp. LZ019. Next base: position 428,367 of record NZ_JARTVZ010000002.1, read on the forward strand.
TGTTGCCGGTCGGGGTCCACGCGACGCGCGCCGGGCTGCGATAGAACTCGATCAAGCCGCCGTACTTGTCCGCATTCTTCGTGAAGTAGTCGCTATGAATATCCGAGTCGCGAATGAACGTCAAACCGACAATCGACTTCTTGAGCGACACGCTCTTAGACGTCACGAACTGCGCGTATAGCCACGCTGCAGCGCGCTGGTTCGGCGGCGTCAACTTGAAGAACGTCCACGAGCCGACGTCCTGATAGCCGTTCTGCATGCCGTCCTTCCAGTAAGCGCCGTGCGGCGAGGGCGCCATGCGCCACTTCGGCGTGCCGTCCGCATTCGTGACGTTGCCCGGCTTGAGCATCGACGCCGTGAACGCGGTGTACCAGAATACCTGTTGCGCGATCCGGCCTTGCGCGGGCACAGGGCCCGCTTCGCTGAAAGTCATGCCCGACGCTTCTGGCGGCGCGTATTTCTTTAGCCAGTCGATGTATTTGGTCGTAGCGTAGACTGCGGCCGGGCTGTTGGTTCCGCCGCCGCGCGACACCGACGCGCCCACCGGATGACATCCGTCCGGCGTCACGCGTATGCCCCATTCGTCGACGGGCATGCCGTTCGGAATGCCCTTGTCGGCTGCGCCCGCCATGGAAAGCCATGCGTCCGTGAAGCGCCAGCCGAGCGACGGGTCTTTCTTGCCGTAGTCCATATGGCCGTAAACCTTTTCTCCGTCGATGTTCTTCACGTCGTTCGTAAAGAACTCGGCGATGTCTTCATACGCGGACCAGTTGACCGGCACGCCGAGATCGTAGCCGTATTTCGCCTTGAACTTGTCCTGCAAGTCCTTGCGTGCAAACCAGTCCGCGCGGAACCAGTAGAGGTTGGCGAACTGCTGGTCGGGGAGCTGATAGAGCTTTTTGTCCGGCGCAGTCGTAAAACTCGTGCCGATGAAGTCTTTCAGATCGAGACCGGGGTTCGTATATTCCTTGCCTTCGCCTGCCATGTAGTCGGACAGCGGAACGATCACGCCATAGCGATAGTGCGTGCCGATGAGGTCCGAATCCGAAATCCAGCCGTCGTAAATGCTTTGCCCGGACTGCATCGAGGTCTGCAATTTCTCGACGACGTCCCCTTCCTGAATGATGTCGTGCTTCACCTGAATGCCGGTGATCTCACTAAAGGCGTTGGCAAGCGTCTTGGATTCGTAGGTATGCGTGTCGATGGTTTCCGACACGACATGGATTTCCTTGACGCCTTTCGCTTTGAGTTTCGCCGCTGTGTCGATGAACCATTTCATCTCGTCCATCTGCTGCTGTTTCGAAAGCGTGCTTGGCTGAAACTCACTGTCCACCCATTTCTGCGCCTCGGGCGTGCCCGCCAGAGCCTGGCTCGCGAAGGCACCCGACACGATACTTGCCACTGCCAGCGCGACGATCCGTCTCCTCTGATGCATGGTCTTCTCCTGTGTCTGCCGTGCCCCTTCGATCTTGTCGGCGCCCGCTGGGGGCATCAGCGGGACCGGCAGTTGCCAGTCTTCATTGCATGCGTCGGCCTTCTTAGCCTTTCCACATGATCGCGAGCAGCACCAGCACCGACGCTGCGAAAGCCGGCCAGGAACTCGATCCCTCCGCGCTGATCGCCAGCCACGCAAGATTGATATACGCGGCAGTCAGCAGGCCGATGAACAGGCGATCGCCGCGAGTCGTCGCGATAGGCAGAAAGCCCTTGCGTTCATGAGTCGGCGAGCGCAGTTCCCATACCGTCATGCCGCCCAGCATGACGACGATGCAGCCGAAGAAGATCGCTACCTCGGGCGTCCAGTACATCCACGAGAACATCACACTCTCCCCATCGCAAAACCCTTGGCGATGTAGTTGCGCACGAAGTAGATCACCAGCGCGCCGGGAACGATCGTGAGCACGCCCGCCGCCGACAGCACGCCCCAGTCCATACCGGCCGCCGACACGGTGCGCGTCATCACGGCAGCGATAGGCTTTGCATTGACCGAAGTCAGCGTGCGCGCGAGCAGCAGCTCGACCCAGCTGAACATGAAGCAGAAGAAAGCCGTCACCCCGACGCCCGATTTGATGAGCGGCAGGAAGATCTTCACGAAGAATGCGGGGAACGTATAGCCGTCTATGTACGCGGTTTCATCGATTTCGCGTGAGACGCCCGACATGAAGCCTTCGAGAATCCACACGGCAAGCGGCACGTTGAACAGCATGTGCGCAAGCGCGACGGCAATGTACGTGTCGGTCAGGCCGACGCTCGAATAAAGCTGGAAGAACGGCAGCAGGAACACGGCGGGCGGCGTCATGCGGTTGGTGAGCAGCCAGAAGAACATGTGCTTGTCGCCGAGAAAGCGATAGCGTGAGAACGCGTACGCGGCAGGCAGCGCCACCAGCACCGACATCACCGTGTTCATCAGCACGTAGATGATCGAATTGATGTAGCCCCAGTACCATGAAGGATCGGTGAAGATCACCCTGTAGTTCTCGAACGTCACGTGCTGCGGGAGCGTGGCGAACGTCAACATGGTTTCTTCGTTCGTGCGCAAAGAGATCGAGAACATCCAGTAGAGCGGAATCAGCGCGAACAGCATGTAGACAATGAGTATCGACGTCCGCAGTAAGCGGCGCTTATCCCGCATGGTCGTCTCCTTGCGCGGCGGGGCCGCCCGTGCCTACGCGGCTCATCCAGTTATAGAGAATGAAGCACAGCAGCAGAATGATCAGGAAATAGATCAGCGAGAAGGCGGCGGCCGGGCCCAGATCGAACTGGCCGACCGCTTTTTGCGTTAGATACTGACTCAGGAAGGTTGTCGAATCGCCGGGGCCGCCGCCCGTCAGCACGAACGGCTCGGTATAGATCATGAAGCTGTCCATGAAGCGCAGCAGCACGGCGATCATCAGCACGCCACGCATCTTGGGCAATTCGATATAGCGAAACACCGCGAAGCGGCTTGCGCCATCTATTTCGGCGGCCTGATAGAAGGCGTCCGGAATCGCGCGCAAGCCCGCATAGCACAGCAGTGCGACGAGCGGCGTCCAGTGCCAGATGTCCATCACGAGCACGGTGAGCCATGCGGCCGTGGGACTCGCGGTGTAGTTGTAGTCGAAGCCGAGACTATTGAGCCAGTAGCCGAGCAGTCCGATATCCGGCCGACCGAAAATCTGCCAGATCGTGCCCACGACGTTCCATGGAATCAGCAACGGCATGGCCAGCACGATGAGCGTGGCCGATGCGCGCCATCCCGATGCCGGCATCGCAAGGGCGACGCCCACGCCCAATGGAATCTCGAACAGCAGTACGCAGCCGGAGAAAATAACCTGTCTGCCGAGCGCTTCGCGCAAATCGGGATCAGTCATGATGTTGCGAAACCACTCCGTACCGACGAACACATGCTGCGTGGGGCCGATGATGTCCTGCACCGAATAGTTCACCACTGTCATCAGCGGCAGGATTGCGGAGAACGCGACGCAGATGAACACCGGAATGACCAGCAACCACGCCTTCTGATTGACGGGCTTGTTCATCGCATGGCCCCTTCGGAGATGCGTGTTTCGATTCTTTCGTCGTTGCAGAAGAACACGGTCTCAGGCGCGATGAGATGCAGCCAGGCAGGTCCGTCGACAACCCGCAAATGCGGCTCGAGCTTCGCATTCAACACATGGCCGTCGCATTCCGCGGTAACTAGCTGATAGTTGCCGAGCTGCTGCGCGCGCAGCACGCGCGCCTTGACCGCGCCGGCTTCTCCTTGCTGCGAAAGGCGCACGAACTCCGGACGAATCCCCAGTTTAAGCGCGCCGTTTGCCTGCTGATGCGCGCCGCGCAGCGTCGCAAGCGTGCCCGCGTCGAGCGGCAAGCGCTGCGAGCCGATTCTCGCGCCGTCGGCGTCGAGCTCGATCGAACAGAGATTCATGCCGGGACTGCCGATGAAGTAGCCGACAAAAGCGTGATCCGGCCGCAAAAAAAGGGCATCGGCTCCGCCCTTCTGAACGACGCGGCCATTTGTCATGACCACGACTTCGTCGGCGAAAGTCAGCGCTTCTACCTGATCGTGCGTCACGTAGATCAGCGTGAGCTTGAGCTGCTGATGGATTCTCTTCAACTGTCGGCGCAGCATCCACTTCATCGCGGGGTCGATCACAGTCAACGGTTCGTCGAAGAGAATCGCCGCGACGTCCTTGCGCACGAGGCCCCGCCCAAGCGAAATCTTCTGCTTGGCGTCGGCGGCCAGATTGCTTGCCTTGTTCGGCAGCTCTCGCGTCATGTCGAGAATTTCCGCGACTTCGTGCACGCGCTTCGTGACCTCGGCGGCTGACACCTTGCGATTGCGCAGCGGGAACGCGAGGTTATCGAATACGGTCATCGTGTCGTAGATCACGGGGAACTGGAACACCTGGGCGATGTTGCGCTGACGTGCGCCGAGCGCCGTCACGTCGCGTCCGTCGAACAGCACCTTGCCCTCCGACGGCTTGACGAGCCCCGACACGATATTGAGCAGCGTGGTCTTGCCGCAACCCGATGGCCCGAGCAACGCATACGCGCCGCCGTCATCCCAGACCATGCTCATGGGTTGAAGCGCGTAGTCGTCGAGCGTCGCGGGGTTCGGTCCGTACGCGTGCGCGAGATTCTGAAACTCAATGCACGCCATGAGCTGCCTCCGGGCTGGACACCAGTCGGGTATCCGCGCCGAACACAAACAGTTCGTCAGGGTCGATGAAAACGTCGAGCTGCGTGCCGAGCGCGATCTGATGCACGCCCTGCAACTGCGCAACCAGGTCCACCGCGCCCGTCAGCGTGCGCAAGTGCAGATACGTTTCGGAGCCGCTCAATTCGGCGAGTTCCAGCCGGCACGGAACGGCGATCGCATGAGAGGCCTTCGCTCGAAGGCGCAGGTGTCCAGGCCGAATGCCGATACGGCATGCGCCGGTCGCATCGGAGCCGTTTCTGACCGGAACCTCAACGCCGATCGGCAGACGCGCGCGGCCGTTGGCCGAGTCGCTCGTCAGCATGTTCATCGGCGGGTCGTTGAATACCGCCGCGGCCGCGACATTGACCGGTGCGTTATACACATCGAGCGTGGGACCGAACTGCAGAACCCGGCCTTTATCGACGATTGCCGTATAGCCGCCCAGCAGCAGCGCTTCGAGCGGTTCGGTGGTCGCGTACACGACGGTCGTCTTGCCGTCGGCGAAAAGCGTAGCCAGTTCCATGCGCAACTCCTCGCGCAGTTTGTAGTCGAGATTCACGAGCGGCTCGTCGAGCAATACCAGGGACGTGCGCTTCACGAGCGCGCGTGCGAGCGCGCAGCGCTGCTGCTGGCCACCCGACAGTTCGCCTGGCCGCCGCTGCAGCAAATGCTCGATATGGAGTTTGGCTGCGACTTCCTGCGTACGCCGGCGGATTTCGGCAGGGTCGATTTTTTGAAGGCGCAAAGGGGAGGCGATGTTTTCGAAAACCGTCATCGCCGGGTAATTGATGAACTGCTGATAAACCATCGCGAGATTGCGCTCGCGAACGCTGACGCCTGTCACGTCCTGGCCGTCGGCGAGCACTCGGCCGTCGCTCGGCCTGTCGAGCCCCGCCATTACGCGCATGAGCGTGGTCTTGCCTGCTTGTGTGGGTCCGAGCAGCACATTGATGGCGCCGGGGACGAGGCGCAAATCCACGCCGTAAAGATACGGTTGCCCGCCAGAAACGACACTGACTCGCTCCAGTTCCAGAACCAAATCTTCCTCCTCGCGGCGCGCGTAACGCCAGCTGCGGAAGCCGGCGCGTTAAGGTGGCGTCAATCGGGTTGCAGTTGGATTACATGCAGCAGCCTGAATGTCCCTTTTGTTGGTTTGGGTTTAAATCGGGGTTAACCTTACGACCGGATGAAATTAGAGAACTTCGTCGGCATGGCGCGCGAACGGTGCATCTCGCGGCTTGCCGACAGGCTGCTTGTCCAATAGTTGGGAGCGATTTAGCGAAAGGGCTTTTGGCGGGTCAGGGCTTCGGCTACTGCTGACCTATTACCGTGGCGCACGCTACGGCTTCGATTCGTGAACCATCGCAAATGCGCGCGTCATGACATTTAGCGAATCGATGTCTCCTCTTGAGGCGAATAAGTTTCTCCTGCATATAACCTGAGCGCGGAGAACCGGCAGGTAAGCCCGCACTTTGAAAAATGCGATGGCCGCTCGGGTCTTTTATCGATTCTTCTCGCACGACATCATTCGCTCACTCCACTCACTCGCTGTAATTCGCTTGCGCAAGACAGCGTTTGTTCCGCAAAGGCAGCGTTTTTCGTCGACGCGCGCCGCTTCTCTTACCGCGTCTCTGGTCACCGGAACGACACTTGCTGCCTATCACGGCGTGACAGCCCTCAATTCCGTTCGGCGCATTGCCCGGTCCGACCCGACCCGCATCTGCATTCAGTCGCTCATCGCGAGCGCTGTGACTTATGCGTGCTTGCGGTTCGCGAACTCTCCGAGCCTCACCTGGGGCGTCTTCGCCAGCCTGTTTTCGCTGCAGGTGCATTTCGACCGCAGCCTGAAAAGCGGCATGGGACAGATGGCCGGCGCTGCTATCGGAACGCTCGTCGGACTCGCGGCACTGCACAGTTTCCCTGCTGCTGAAGCCGCCTTGCCCAGGCTCGCGCTGACCACCCTGACGACGTGTCTGACATCGGCCTTTTTCCCCGCGACCAACTACAGCATCTTCGTCGCTGCGGCGCTTGCGCTTCAGCCGCCCGACAGCCCGCTCGAAGCGCTCTCGCGCGCAGTCGCGATTATCCTGGGATCGGGAATCGGCATTATGGTGTCGTTGACCGTCGTGCCGCAAATGGCGCGCTCCCGCGCGTTCGCTGTGATGGCCGAGCTGCTCGACGACTGTCGCGCGTTGCTATCGGCGGTGCCGATCCTTTCCCGCGATCATGACCGCGCCGCCGTCGATGCGTTGCACGAACAGTTTCTTCGTCACCTCGTGGACGCAAGAGCCATCAGTGGCGAAGCGCGAATTCGAGCGCGCTTCGAACGCGGCCCGACGCTCAACGCGGCGCTCGACGCTTTCCATACCCTGTGGCACGGACTCGTGTTGCTCGACCGCGTTGGCCAGTCGCATAGCGGCGCATTCGCGGCGGAAGACTGCGCCGCACTGGGCGAGCTGGTAAGCGCCGTACGGAAGAACGGCAGCGACTACCTGCACCACCTCGCAGCCTACCTTCGAGACAACGCGCCGCTGCCGGCGAGCCGGGACTTCCTCGCGCCGCTGCACGATGCCGCGACCCACGCCCGGTCGCGCTGCATGGAACGCGTCTCGCAGACCGGTCATTGTCCGCAGCGGGTGCAGGCGCTGTCCACGCTGGCGTTCGCGCTGGCAGAGGTCGAATCGAATCTGAAACGCATCAGCGACTTGCTGGAGCCGCAGGCGACGGCGTAACGAAAACGCGCGCGCTGCCGATGCAAGTCGGTCATGAAATCGCCTGGAAATGCGGCGCGGATCGAGCGGCGAGTCGATTCTTCGTGATCGCTAATTTCCCATCCGCTGCCGCGCGCTCATGAAGGGACCGGTCGGCTGGCGCTCGGGTGCAAAACGATCGAAGCCCACGGGTGCCGGCATGTCGATATAGACCGCTTCCATTCCCTGCCGGCTGTACGTTTCATGCCAGAAGCCCGCGCCGCGGCTGTCGCGCAGAAAGTCGCGCCACCACCGCGAATGAGGCTCGCTGCGAGTGAATGCTTCGAGGCTGTCGAGATCGCGCCAGTATTGACGAATGCCGATATGGTTGAGCGCGAAGAACACCTGCTGGCTCGACAGTAATCCATCCGGCGGATTAGATTCGATCTGCCGCAGCCCTTTGCCGATGCCGAGTATCGCGGCGATTCCCCGCAACCGGCGCACGCGAAAGCCCAATTGCACGACGACGAGATTCGGATACGCGCTGAGATCGACGGATCTTCGGACGACGGACGTTTGCATGGCGGCTCCTTTGCTTCTGAACTGTAAGCATAGTCGCCGATCATCCGCTCGCAAGCTGCGCTGACAGATGCGCCACTAGAGCCGCATGGATGAACCTGATGATCGAAGCCATTCACGACAGCGCCTCTCGAGCGCGACCGCCCCGAATGCAACGGTTCGTGGGGTGAAAGGTTCCGCGCGCCGGCTGCGCGGGACGGTCGATGCCGGCGTTATAGCAGCTCTCGACGTGATGCGTTCAGCGCGTGTGGCGCGCGTTGCCGCGATGAGCGCGTGCGGCGTCAAGACGGTCCGCGGCACGCTCGCTTGCGCAACCGGCCGAAGCCGGCCGCCCCTCGGTCTTCTCGCGCTTCGCGGCGCGGTCGTGCGAATTCGCGAGACGGACAACTCGGGTTCTTCGCTGACCGCGCCGGCCGCCATCATCGTCGAGTGAGGCGCGCGGCTGGCCAGCCGCGCTCGCACCCCTCGCTTACTCGTTCGGCACGTTGCTTTGCGGATCGGCGGGCGTCGCCGGGTCCGGATTCGCGGCGGCCGGCGCGTAGCTGATGACGTTCGGCAATCTCGGACTGCTCGAATTCGTGCTGTCGAGGATACGCGACTGAATCGTCGTGTTGTCCGTCACGCCCCAGAAGTTGTTCGAGAAGTCGAGGGTGTGCATCGTCGATGCAGCGTAGGTCCCGTGCGCCGCAATGACCATGCGGTTCGTATTCGGCGAGTTCGTCTTGAACAGGAACGAATTGTTCTTCGCGATGCCGGCAGGCGCGCCGCTGACCGGAAAGTCGTCGATCAAGACGAGCGAATCGACCATGTTGATGAACAGATTGTTCTGCACGATCACCGAAGGATCGAAGGCGAAGGCGGCCGAATCGACGAACGTGTTGTACCTGAGCGTCGAGTTCTTGAAGCTTGGGTAGCCGTTCGTGCCCGCCTCGTAAGTGGTGACGCCTGCGCGAACGATGGGCGTCACGTTGAGACGATAAGCCTGGCTATAGGTCATCGAAAAAGGCGCGGCGGGACTGATCTGCACGAAGGCGTCTTCGAGACGCGCATGCTGGATGCTGACCGTCCCGCCGCCCGCGTTCGCATCGACGTTGCTGACGGTCACGCCGAGAAGCTGCACCTGATCGTTGCCACCGACATTCAGCTTCCCCGCCACGTTGATGATGCCTTTCGTCGGAATCTGCCCGATGCAGTCGGACGTGCACGGCGTCGGCCTGATGCCCTCCACGATGACATTGTCCGGGATCGTCAGCGTAGCGCCCGTGGCAACGTGCATCGTGCCGGCGATGTAATACGGCGAACCGCTCGCGGGCCATGTCGTGTCGGTCGAGATGACGGCGCCATCGGCAATGACCGTCTGCGGCTGCGCGTAGACGTAGGCGGTGACGACCTTGCCGGACGCATCGGAGCAGGCCTTCGCCGGGTCTGTCGTGAAAGGGCCGCCTGAACACGTCGTGGCAGTCGAATTCGACGCCGGCGTGGCCGATGCCGCGGACGTCGCGCTGGTTTCACCGCCCCCGCCGCCGCCACATGCAGCAAGCACAACGCTCAACGCAACCGCCATGCGTGTTTTCATGATTTTCCCCGTAGTTTGTGGTGTGAACTCGCCTGCTCCGAGGGGATGAGGCACGAGGTTATCGAATGCGACGGCGGCCCATTGTGCGCTGCTCCACTTATCGCGGCGATTTCGTCTTATGTTTGGGTCTTGGCCTTGGGCTGGCTGGTCATGGCGAAGCTAAAGCAGTCACACATTCGATCTGCACCTGCCGTGGGTCTCCGAAGGCGACGACTCCGCGAGCGGACGTATCGCTCATGGTTGCGCGTGCCGCGCCGCATCCTCGATGACTGCCGCAACCTGCCGCGGACGCGACTCATACACCGAATGACTCGCGCCGGGAATCACGGTCGTGTGGCTATGCGCCCGCGCGTAATACCAGCGCTCGAGATCCGGACTGATAATCTTGTCGTCGCCCGCGACGATGCCCCAGCTCGGCTTCGAGGTCCACGCCGCAGCGGTCAACGGCGTCGAGAAAACATCCGCCGCCGTCAGCATCTGCGCATGCGATTCGAACCTGGCTTTGGCTAATGGCAGGTCGGCCGCGAAGTCTTTCGGGAACACGGCGGGACTGAGATACGTGTAGCCATCGGCGGTCTTCTCGATGGCGCCCGATTGCTTCGACGTATAACTCGGCATCTGTTTGCCGAGCGCGCTTTCATCCTCGCCGACAGCAGGCGCATGTGCGGCGACATAAACGAGACCGACGACATTCGGGTGCTCGCCTGCTTCCGTGATGACCGAACCGCCATAACTATGGCCGACGAGGATCGTCGGGCCGTGCTGCAAGTCGAGCACGCGGCGAGTGGCTGTCACATCGTCTGCAAGAGAGGTCAACGGTTCCTGCACGAGACTGACGTGATACCCATCCTTCACGAGGATGTCGTAGACCGGTTTCCAGCCAGAGCCATCGACCCACGCGCCATGCACGAGAACGATGTTCCTGACCTGTCTGGGGCTCGATGTAGCGGCGATTGCAGGAGATGACGCGAAACCGGCGGCAACCGCGAGCGCGATAGCTGCATGCGATAGAAACTTCACGAGAGACTCCATCGACGGATATAAGAGGTTAGGGACGGCCGGACAGGTTCGGCTGCCCGGCCGTGACGAATCAGCTTCCGAAGTAGGGCGTGCAGAAGCCTGCCGGCCCGACGCACGTTCCTTTCATCGACATGCGCGCCGGCGCCCCCGACGACGTGCGCTGCTGCTGCACGCCGCCGAAACCGCCGCCCGTCTGTTCCGCTGCGACTTTTGCTTCGGCGGCTTGGATGTCGTCGGGATAGTGCGGATCGCTTGCAAGCGCCGGGTTGTAACCGGCCTGCTCGACGCGCACCAGATCGGCGCGGACTTCGGCGCGGGTGAGCGGACCGCTGGACTGCGCGAAGCTCAGAGCGGGTGCGGCGAATGCGCTGGCGGCAAGTGCGAGATAAACGACGATCTTCTTCATGAGTGACACTCCTTGAATGAAATGAATGAGCCGGATGGGGCCTCGAAGCGCCTGTCGTGCGTCGGGCGTTGCTTCGTGCGGCTGACCGTGTTCATCGATGCAGCCGTGAATGAAATGTAGTGGGACGAGGCTTGCCGGCCCATCGTACGAAGGCGCGCGAGCGGCCATGCTGGCGTTGAGTTCGTGTGTACTTCGGGATAACCGGGCGTGCGATCCGCGAGGCGCGCGGATGACGCTTATCGAACCTTTGATCAGTTGCAATAGCCGGACGCATGACGCCGCTATACCAACGTATGAGCGCCGCCCGGCGAAAGAGAAAACCTATACGCACATATGATTTGCCGCGCTCGCCGCGCTCGCTAAGATGGCGTCACAGTAGCGGACCCGCACGTTTGGGCCGCGCCGACAGCACATGATCGAGGACACGCGCTTGACCTTCCCTCCACTGGTCTCAGTCATCGACGACGACGAATCGGTTCGCGCCGCCACGTCGAGCCTGTTACGCTCGCTCGGCTGGGACGTGCATCTGTACCCGTCTGCGGAATCGTTTCTGGCATTCGGGCATTTCGACGAAGTTGCGTGCATCATCAGCGACGTGCAGATGCCCGGCATGACCGGCCTGCAATTGCAGCAGCGGCTGCGCGAACTGGGCCTCGCGTTGCCGATCATCTTCATCACCGCGTTCGCATCGGATGCGGTACGCAGGCAGGCGCTCGACGGCGGCGCGCTATGCTTTCTCGGCAAGCCGGTGGACGGCGCCGTCGTATCCGATTGCCTGAGTACGTTGCAGCGACGTTTTCAATCCGACGCCCAGTGAGCGCACGCGTTCGTCAAGTCAACGCCATTCGACTGCCTATGCTTAATCCGCTTAGCCCGGCCGATCCAAGCGGCCGGCACAACGAGTCGGCCGGTATCGCGCGCCGCGATGCGCGAATCGCATGGGCGCTTGCCGGTGCGCTTGCCCTCGCGGTGTTTCTCATCGATGCGCTCACGCCGCTCGACATCGCGATAGCCGTGTTTTATGTCGTCGTCGTGCTGCTCGTCGCGTCGTCGGGCGGGCGCACGGCAACCGTCCGCGCGGCATGGGGCTGCGTGCTGCTGACGCTTGCAGGCTTCGTCCTCTCTCACGACGACTCGGTGTCAACCGGCGCCATCGCCCGATGCGCGGTGAGCCTGCTCGCGATCGCGACCACGTCTTATCTCGCGTTGAGGAATCAGACCGCCACCGCCGATCTGCGCGAGCAGGTCGAGGAGCGCAAGCAGGCGGAGCGCGCGCTCGAACGCACCGAAGCGTTCCTTCTCGACGCCCAGCGCCTGAGCCGCACGGCGAGCATCGCGACGCGCTTGCCCGAAGGCACGATGTGGTGGTCCGACGAGGCCTATCGCATCTTCCAGTACGCCCGCGACGTAGTTCCATCCATCGATGCGATTCTCGCCCGCACGCATCCCGACGATCTCGCGCTGGTGCGCAACGCGTACCGCGACGAGGAAGGCGGCGCGCCCGTGATCGATGTCGAGCATCGGCTGCGGATGCCCGATGGCGCCATCAAGCACGTGCATTACGTCGCGCATGCGGTGCAGCGAAGCGGTGAGCGGGAGTATGCCGGCGCGCTGATGGATATCACCGAGACGAAGCTCGCGCAGGAGGCGCTTGCGCGCTCGACGGCGGAACTGGCGCACGTGACGCGCATCTCGATGCTCGGCGAGCTCGCCGCGTCCATTGCGCACGAAACGACGCAGCCGATCGCCGCTATCGTCACGTGCGGCGATGCCGCGCTGCGCTGGCTGAATCGGCCGGAGCCGGATCTCGCGGAAGCGAAGCAGTCGATTGCGCAGATGATTCGCGATGCGAAACGCGCGAGCGACGTGATCCAGCGAATCCGCGCGATGGCGAAGAAGCACGAAGGTCCCGCCGCCGCATTCGCGCTGAATGGAACCGTCGAGGAGGCGCTCGAGCTGGTGCGCGGCGAACTCGACCGTCATGGCGTGGCAGTGCGGCTGCAGCTTGCCGAGCCATCGCCTGTCGTATGCGGCGATCGCGTGCAGTTGCAGCAGGTGCTCATCAACGTCATCATGAACGGCACGCAGGCGATGGCCGCCCAGACCACGCCGCGCCGGCTGCTGATTGCCACGCGCGTCTTCGACGGCGATCATGCTCATGTGGCCGTCGAGGATTCGGGGCCGGGCATCGGCGAAGACAGCGCGGGATGCATATTCAACGCCTTCTTCACGACCAAGGCCGATGGCATGGGCATGGGCCTGTCGATCTGCCGGTCTATCGTCGAGGCGCATGGCGGCCGCATCTGGGCCGAGGCTGCCGCACGAGGCGGTGCGTCCTTGCAGTTCATTCTGCCCGTCGATAAGGGGACATGTCATGAGCAGCCGGCTCGATAACGCCGCGAGCAATGCGATGGTCTATGTCGTCGACGATGACGACTCCATGCGCGAGGCCGTCGGCATGTTGCTGCGCTCCGTGGGGCTCGCGGTGCAGACGTTCGCATCGGCGCAAGACTTTCTCGCGTGCGAGATGCAGGACGTGCCGAGCTGCCTGATCCTCGACGTGCGACTGCGAGGGCAAAGCGGACTGGCGGTGCAGGAGCAGATCGCGGCCAGCGAACTCGGCTTGCCGATCGTTTTCATGACCGCGCACGGCGATATCGCGATGACCGTCAAGGCGATGAAGGCGGGCGCGCAGGACTTCCTCGCGAAGCCATTTCGTGACCAGGACATGCTCGATGCCGTCGCCACTGCGCTTGCGCGCGACGAAGAGCGCCGCAAGTCGAGCCGCTCCGTCGCCGATCTTCGGGTGTGTTATGGATCGCTGACTCCGCGCGAACGGGAAGTAATGGCCTTCGTCGTGGCCGGACTCATGAACAAGCAGATCGCATCCGAAATGAAGCTGAGCGAGATCACGGTGAAGATCCATCGCGGACAGGCGATGAAGAAAATGCAGGCCCGGTCGCTCGCGGATCTGGTTCGCAAGGCGGAGGCGCTGGGCGTCGGGCCGGATCGCGCTTGATCGGGCGGGGCGTTACGGTGGTTGCTTGTGACTGCCGTTTCGGCACGCCGGGAAAACACGCGCGGCTCGCGTAGTGAACTGACACGGCACGATGCCGTTTCGCGTCGAGTTATCGAACGGGCCGGCTACAGCGCCGCACGCGCGAAGCGCTCGGCATTCTCCGGCCGAGCGCCAGCAAGAAACCGTCCACGCACAAAAAAGGCCGCTTGCGAAAGCGGCCTTCTTCGTCTGCACGAAACGCGAACCTAGTCGTCCAGCAACGACAAGTCGCGCACCGCGCCCTTATCCGCCGACATCACCAGCTTCGCATACGCCTTGAGCGCCGCCGACACCTTGCGCGGACGTGGCTTCGCGGGCTTCCAGCCCTTCGCGTCCTGCTCCTGGCGACGGCGCGCGAGCTCGTCGTCGGACAGCAGCACGTCGATCGTCCGGTTCGGAATGTCGATGCGAATCCTGTCGCCATCGCGCACGAGGCCGATTGCGCCGCCCGCCGCCGCTTCCGGCGAGCAGTGGCCGATGGACAGGCCCGACGTGCCGCCCGAGAAACGCCCGTCCGTCAGCAGCGCGCACGCCTTGCCGAGACCCTTCGACTTGATATAGCTCGTCGGGTAAAGCATTTCCTGCATGCCGGGTCCGCCTTTCGGACCTTCGTAACGGACGATGACGACATCGCCCGCCTTGACCTTGTCGTTGAGGATGTTCTCGACTGCCTCATCCTGCGATTCCGTGACATGCGCGGTGCCTTCGAACACGAGAATGCTTTCGTCGACGCCGGCCGTCTTGACGACGCAGCCATCGAGCGCGATGTTGCCCGTCAGCACCGCGAGGCCGCCTTCCTTCGAGAACGCGTGCTCGAAGGAGCGAATGCAGCCCTCGGCTCGATCCGTGTCGAGGCTCGGCCAGCGCGTGCTCTGACTGAACGCGACTTGCGTCGGAACGCCCGCGGGTCCCGCCATATAGAAGGTCTTGACGGCTTCGTCGTCGGTCAGCTTGACGTCCCACTGCGCGAGCGCGTCTGCAAGCGTCGGCGCGTGCACGGTCGGGACATCCGTATGCAGCTTGCCCGCGCGATCGAGTTCGCCGAGGATCGCCATGATGCCGCCCGCGCGATGCACATCCTCGATGTGATACTTGTTCGTGTTCGGTGCGACCTTGCAGAGCTGCGGGACGGTGCGCGAGAGGCGGTCGATGTCCGCCATCGTGAAGTCGATCTCGGCCTCGCGGGCGATCGCCAGCAGGTGAAGGATGGTGTTGGTCGAGCCGCCCATCGCGATATCGAGCGTCATGGCGTTCTCGAAAGCCTTGAAGCCGACCGAGCGCGGCAGCACACGCGCCTCTTCGTGCTCGTAATAGCGGCGCGCCAGTTCGACGATGCCCCGGCCCGCGCGCCTGAAAAGCTGCTCGCGATCCGCGTGTGTCGCGACCACGGTGCCGTTGCCCGGCAGCGAGAGACCGAGCGCTTCGGTGAGGCAGTTCATCGAGTTGGCCGTGAACATGCCGGAGCAGGAGCCGCATGTCGGGCACGCGGAGCGTTCCACTTCGGCCACGTCGGCGTCGGAGTATGACTGGTCGGCGGCGATCACCATGGCATCGACCAGGTCGAGCTTCTTCAGTTCGATGGCCTTGGTTTTCGGATTGGCGAGGCGCGTCTTGCCGGCCTCCATCGGGCCGCCCGAAACAAAGATGACAGGGATGTTCAGGCGCATCGCGGCCATCAGCATCCCCGGGGTGATCTTGTCGCAGTTGGAGATGCAGACCATGGCGTCGGCGCAATGCGCGTTGACCATGTACTCGACCGAATCCGCGATGATCTCGCGGCTCGGCAGCGAATAGAGCATGCCGTCGTGACCCATCGCGATGCCGTCATCGACCGCGATCGTGTTGAACTCCTTGGCGACGCCGCCCGCCGCCTCGATTTCGCGTGCGACGAGCTGGCCCAGGTCTTTCAGATGCACGTGACCCGGCACGAACTGGGTGAACGAATTGACGACGGCGATGATCGGCTTCGAGAAGTCTTCGTCTTTCATGCCGGTCGCGCGCCATAGCGAGCGCGCCCCCGCCATGTTGCGGCCGGCGGTGGAAGTTTTGGAACGGTATGTAGGCATCGTGGTTGCTGTTCGAGTTTCGCGAGGGGAGGCTGGCCACGAGGGGTAACGGGCCCTCGCGCAGTGTCGACGGCCTTGTGGGCCGGACGGGCGCGGGTTGGGAATTATCACATACCTGTTACGTTCATTCTCCCTCGCCGCGCTGCCCCGCCCGCGTGTCCGCTCACGCCTGCGCCAGCTTTCTGATATGGACCAGTGCGAACAGGCTGACGATCGCCGCCGCGATCAGATAGAAGCTCGGGGCAAGCGGATTCCCCGTCAGCCCGATGAGCGACGTAATGATGAACGGCGCGAAACCGCCGAACACCGTCACCGACACGTTGTAGCCGACGGACATTCCCGTCGTGCGGTTCTTCGTCGGAAAGAGGTCGCTGAGCAACGCGGGGAGTGCGCCGAAATACGCTGCGTTGGCCAAGCCGAAGAAAATCTGGACCCAGACCAGGGTGCCGAACGCAGGATAGTCGTGCAGCAGCCGGAAAACCGGATACGCGCAGACGAGGAAGACCGCGCCTGCCACCATCATGATTCTTGTCCTGCCGACACGGTCGGACAGATGGCCGAAGAACGGAGCACCGATCATCTGGATCACGCCCGTTGCGATGGTCGCAGTGAATGCAGCGGATGCGGGCAGGCCCAGTTGCTTGACCGCATACGTGGGCATGAAGAGAATGAGATACGTCGCCACCGTTCCGAGGACCACCGCTCCGATCGCCAGCACGAGACGATGTCTTTGATCCGTGAACGTATCGGCCAGCGGCGTCTTGGTGGTTTCCGTGCCGACGAACTCGGGCGTTTCATCGATATTTCGCCTGATGTAGTACGCCACCGGTCCGATCAGTAATCCGAGGAAGAACGGCAGTCGCCATCCCCAGCTCAGCACCTGCTCCGGCGTGAGCGCGGTCGTCAGCCACGTGCCGGCCAGTGCTGCGAGCAGCGTCGTGAGTCCCTGACTGGCCGCTTGCCAGCTCGCGAAGAACCCGCGCCGCTGACCACCGTGCTCCGCGAGAAAGGCGGTCGCGCTGCCGAATTCGCCTCCCGCCGAGAAACCTTGAATCATGCGAGCGAGGACGATGCCGACCGGCGCCGCGATGCCGAGCGTCGCATATGTCGGCATGATCGCGATAAGCAGGGTGCCGGCCATCATCAAGAGAATGGATAGCGTCAACGCGGCTTTGCGGCCTGCCTTGTCCGCATAGACGCCCAGCACGACCGCGCCGAGCGGGCGCATGAAGAACGACACCCCGAACGTACCGAGCGTGAGCAGCAAGGAGACCGTCTCGCTCCCGGCGGGGAAGAACAGCCTGGAAATCGTGACGGCAAAGAACCCGTATATGACGAGGTCGAACCATTCGAGCGCATTGCCGATAGATGCGGCCACGATGACTCGCCACGCACGACGGCTCGATTCCGTCTCTTGTAGCGACAAGCCCGGCATATCAGTCATGCAGTATCTCCTGTGTTTTGCCGCGTTAGAAGCGGCGCTGTTTTCGAAGGCGAATCCAAGAGCTTGCGTTGCCTTTAGCGGCACTCCACGAGCATTATCGACTGGAAACGGCGCTGCCGTGCTCGTGTCGTCCGTTTGAGTGCGCCGTGATAGGCTAGGCTATCCCGGCGCCCGCGCGAAACATGCGATCGCATCGGGGGGGAAGGCGCAGCACATCTACCACGACACGACGCGCTCGACGCACACGCGTTTGCGGCGCACGCACGACAAGGACAATCACGCTTTGATCAAGGCAATTCTGTGGGACATGGATGGCACGCTCATCGAGAGCGAGTCACTGCATCTGGCGACGCTCGTCGAGGCGCTCGCCCATCACGGGGTGCAAGCGGGCGATGAATTGCATCCGCTCGTTTTCGGCAAGACCGGGCGCGAAGTGCATGCGCTCGTTCGCGAGCGCTTCGGGCTTTCCGTCGATTTCAGCGAATGGTCGGCGTTTCGCGCGCGGGCCTATCTGAACGGCGCGCCCCGGCTCGTGCCCCGTCCCGGCGCGCTCGAGGTGTATCGCATGGCGAAGGCGGCGGGCATCACGCAGGCAATCGTATCGAATGCTTCGCGCATGTTGCTGGAAGCGAACCTGCGCGCGTTGGGCATCGAGGAGCCGTCGCTCATCACGGTCAGCGTCAACGACGTGCGTCACGGCAAGCCGAGCCCGGAGCCATACGAACGCGCCGCGTGGCTGCTGCGTCTCGCGCCGGAAGAGGTCGTCGCAGTCGAAGACAGTCCGACCGGCGCGGGCGGCGCGATAGCGGCGCACATGCGAGTGATCGGCTGGCCCGTCGATGACGATGCCGCCGCGCTCTTTCCTGCCGAAGCGCAGATCGTGCGGTCGCCGGGTGAACTGGCGGCGACGCTCGGGCTGCAGGCGTTCTCGCTGTCCGGGGTCTAGGCAGGCAGTCGCACGGGCCCGTGCTTCATTGCGTCTGATGCGCAGCCTCACGATCGGACTCGCAAGCGCAGCCATAAGTGGATTTTCCCCACTTGAACAGACGCGAGGTCTTTCCGATGCCGGGATTGAATGAGTTGGTCGGATCGAGCTCTTCATAGAACTGCGTAAGCGACGCTTTCGCTTCGTAGAGGTGCCCGACGTTGTGCTCCGCCGGATACTCGGCGCCGCGCGCAGCCAGCAGCGCGAGGATCTCGTCCTTGATGCGGTCGCAATCGACGCCTTTCTTCACCAGATATTCCTGGTGCAGCACATGGCAGAAGAAATGACCGCAGTACATGGAATACTCGATGTCCTTCGAGATGTGCTGCGGCAGCCGTTCGAACCAGTCGGTCGTATTGCGCGGCAGGGCGATATCGAGCGCGACGATATCCTCCACCGTTCGCGGATGCACCGCGCGATACCGGACCATCGCGCCGCCGATGGTGAAGCGGTTCAGAAACGCCGCTTCGCCTTCCTTGGGCGT
Source organism: Caballeronia sp. LZ019 (assembly GCF_031450825.1). NCBI lineage: Bacteria > Pseudomonadati > Pseudomonadota > Betaproteobacteria > Burkholderiales > Burkholderiaceae > Caballeronia > Caballeronia sp. LZ019. Next base: position 447,353 of record NZ_JARTVZ010000002.1, read on the forward strand.
GCATTCGAAATAGTCGCCCTGTTGCGTGGGAAACCGCAATTGCAGATAGTCGCGCGCTTCCTGCACGCCGTCGTTACCCATCTTGAGCAGCAGGTGATGCTCGAATCTGTCGCGGTACTCGATCAGCCGTCGCGGCAGATGCTCGGGCAAAAGCCGGCTCAATGCCTGCAGCAGGCGATCGCTGATGCCACTGCCGAGCCGGGCCTTCTCGGTGAATCCATCGAACCGGCTCTTCGCTGCGAAGGCGCGCGGCACCTTGTCGGTGCCGAAGGTCCGGATGTAGAGGAACATGTCCTTGCCATAGCGGCGGCTGATGTCGAACGCGCCGCGGTGCATGTATTCCCCCGCTATCGGCAGACTCTTGAAGCCGCCGAGAATGTCGCGGCGGATGGTTTCGAGTTCGGCCGGATCGTTGCTGCCGATATAGAACACTTGCGTCTGTTCGTCCGCAGGGAACGTATCCAGCCGTAGTGCGAACACCGCGAGGTGTCCCGCAGAGCCCGATGCTTCGTAGAGCCGGCGCGGGTCTGCATTGAAGCGCGCGGGAGTGGATGCCTCGATGTCGCGCACATGCGTGCTGTACTCGTGATCGGAAGCGAGCAACCCGTTTGCTGCGGGGATATCGTCGGGCAGTTCGCCTGCGTCGAGACGGGCGAGGATGGCTTCGGCGGAGTCGCCGAGATCGATTTCGAGGTGATTGACCAGCTTCAGCTCGCCGTCGGCTGTAATGCGTGCGTGAATCGAAAGCTGCGTGAACGCCGGTCCGCGGCGAATCAGCGAACCGCCCGAGTTGTTGCACACACCCCCGGTTACGGATGCGCCGATGCAGCTCGAGCCGATCACCGAATGCGGTTCGCGCTTGAGCGGCTTCAAACGCTTCTCGAGCTGGTCGAGCGTGACGCCCGGTTGACAGATCGCCTGCTCGCCGTTGCGAATCAGATCGAGCCGGCGCAAGCGCATGGTATTGATCACGACGACCGGGCGATCGTAGCCTTCAGCCGCAGGCGTCGATCCGCCGGTGAGCCCGGTATTCGCCGCCTGACAGATGACGATGACATTCGCACGATGACACGCCTGCAGCGCCCGCCACATCTCGACGAGCGTGCCCGGCTGAATCGCGGCGAGCACCGGGCCGCCGCCGTATCGATACCCTTGCCGGAAGCGGCGCGTTTCAGTGGCGCCGGTAAAGACGTAAGCGTTTCCAACGATGTCGCCGAGCGACTGAATCAGTTCGTTCATGAAAGACCGTTTCTGTTGTAGAGACCGCAGCGAGCGAAGCCTTTCGCCTCAACGCGACGAGTTCGCTTTCTCTTCGTCAGTCCGGCTCGCGCAGCATGGCGGGCATTCGTACATGGACTTCGCGAAACACATGCGCTGCATGACCCGCGAGATGACTTCGCGCGTCTCGTCGAGATCGTTAGAGAGCGAAAAGAGATAAAGCGCCGTTTCTGGATATTACGTGAATCGGCGTTGTCTTTGGGGGATAGGCCCGCGATTACGGCACTGCGGCGACAGAGAACATCCGTGGAAACGGCTGTGCTGTTCTTCGTCTACAAGGCCCCACGGCTTCGCATTCATTTGCCGCACGACGAGGGCGCGCGCGTGCCTACAGAGTCTTGGGAACGACGAACCGGCAAGTTCCAGGCATCACATGCAATGTCGAGCGCATTCAATGTCCGGCCGACGATCCGACCGCCATTCGCTTGCCTGCGATGGATCATCGATGGTCTGACGCGGACCTCGAAGGAGTCGAGGCGCGGGTGAGGGGTGTGACGTTCGCGCAGTGTCTCCACGCACGCCATGTGATTTGTTCCACCTGCATGTATCGCAACAACATGGCGAGTCGCGTGCTGGCGTCGTGGTTATCGAACAAGCGACGGTCCATCATCGTTCAGCGATGACCGCCACGGCCTTGATTTCCACGATATAACCGCCTGCGCCGCCCAGCATATGCGCCCCCACGGCGGTCCACGCAGGCAGCGGACGTGCCTTCAGGTATCGGTCGCGCACTTGCATGAAGAGCGGGAGATCCCGCATGTCGGTGTGGAACGTGGTGATGTCGACGACATTGGCGAGCGTTGCGCCTGCGGCTTCGAGCACGGTCTTGAGATTCTCGAAGGCTTGCACGATCTGCGCTTCGCGTCCTTCCACCAGTTTCATGTTGGCGTCACGGCCGATCTGCCCCGAGACATACACCGTGTGGCCGACTCTCACTGCCGGGGCGTAGCGAATGTTGTCGTAGACCGCTTCCATTCCCGCAGGGACGATGGCTTTGCGTTCGTTCACTATGGCGTCTCCTCTCTGATTCGCTGCAATGCCTCAACCGTTGTCGCCGCCTGCAACCGGCAGCACCGCGCCTGTGATATAGCCCGCTTCGTCGGATGCGAGAAAGAGTATTGGCGCGACTTGCTCGTCCAGCGTGCCGTAGCGTTTGAAGAAGGTCGAGTCGGTGACCTGCTTTACCGCTTCGCTCATCCAGACCTTCTCTTCTGCGCTGTCTCCTGCCGCGTTGCGGGGGACGCGTCGCGCGGGCGCTTGCGTTCCACCCGGCGCCGCAGCAACGACGCGGATGTTGTGCTCGCCGTACTCCATCGCAAGGGATTGCGTCATTGCGTTGACCCCGCCTTTAGCCGCCGAGTAAGGCACGCGACGGATGCCACGCGTCGCATTGGAAGACACATTGACGATGGTCCCGCCACCCTCTGCGAGCATATGCGGCAAGACTGCATGGCACGCGTAGAGCGTCGGCATCAGCGAGCGGCGGATCTCCGCATCGATTTGAGCGGGCTCGAATTCGGCGTAGGGCCGCATACGAATCGCGCCGCCCACACCATTGACGAGAACGTCGATGCGGCCATATCGCTGCATGGCGAACGCCATCGCCGAGGCTGCGCCCTCGTACGTTTCCAGGTCTGCGACGAAGCCTGCCGTATCCGCGCCAGCCGCTTCGGCCGCCACGTCGGAGACGAAGTCGGCGCGATCGACGAAGAGCACCTTCGCGCCTTCATACGCCGCACGCAGCGCAACGCCGCGGCCGATGCCCTGCGCCGCGCCGGTCACGACCATTACCTTGCCTTCGAACCTATGCATGTTCATGAGCCACCGCCGCGACATTGGGAGTGAATTTCTCGTAGTGGAAGCTGTTCGGCGCCACGCCGTTATCGTCGAAATGCTTGCGTACTGCGTCGACCATCGGCGGGGGGCCGCACAGATAGACATCGACATCGCCATCGTTCAGGCATTCAGCGGGCATATGCTGCGTGACCCAGCCTTTGCGAGGATGACTGGACGCGGCTTCGGCAACCACGGTCGTGAACGTGAAGTTCGGCAGCTTCACCGTGTATGCCTCGATGGCCTCGACCATCACGAGGTCGAGGTCGCGCGTCGCGCCATAGATGAGATGCACCTTCTGCTGCGGGTTCGTGCGTGCGAGCACTTCGAGCATCGAGAGGAACGGGGCCAGTCCCGTGCCGCCCGCGAGGAACAATAACGGCCGTTCGACGGGACGCAGATAAAAGATGCCGATGGGTCCGGTCAGCTCGACCTTGCTGCCCGGCTTCGCGGTGTCGAGCCACGTGCTCATCACGCCCCCCGGAATCTTCTTGATCAGAAAGCTGATCTTCGATTCCCCCGGCGCGGACGAGAACGAATAGGAGCGATGCTGTCCGCTGCCCGGCACGTCGATGTTCACATACTGGCCAGCGAGGAAAGCCGGCGCAACGCCGTCCACATCCAGTTCGAGAACCACGGCGGCATCGTGATGTTGCTCGACCTTCGTGACGGTTGCAGCGAACTTGTTGTGCTCCGTCTTGCAAGATGTGGACGATGCGGGCACCGCGATGACGCAATCGCTTTGCGGCACCATCTGGCAGGTGAGGACGAGACCGCTGTCTTTCTCGTCTTCGCTCAGCGCGTCGTCGATATAGTCGTCGCCGAGATCGTATTGGCCGCTTTCGGCGCGGCATTTGCAGGTGCCGCATACGCCGTCGGAACAATCCATCGGCAGATTGATCTTCGCGCGAAAGGCGGCATCGAGAACCTTCTCGCCGGCCTTGCATTCGACAAAGCGCGTCACGCCGTCTTCGAAATTCAGTGCGATGTTATAGCTGGACATAGTGCCTCCTGCTTCGTGTCTCGTTCCCGGAAAGGGCATCAGACGTGATAGACGTCGAGCACCTGGCGGATATAGTCGTTCTTCAGCGCGATCCTCTTGCTCGATATGAGCAGGCGGTCGTCGATCCTGCGAAAGGTGACGTAAGCGGTGCCGAAGAACTGGTCCGTGATCTTGTAGCGATGACTGAGCGTGTTGAAGTTGTATCGAACATCCACTTCATTGTCGCGTTGAGCCAGCACTTCGACATTGGTCACGCTATGACTGGTCCGTGGTTCCGGCATCGACGCGCCGCTGCGCTCGGTCTTGATGCGGAACACGCGATCTTCGAGTCCGCCGCGATCCGCGTAATACATCAACGATATCTGGCTATGCGGGTCGTCGGTCAGCTTGTCGTCGTCGTCCCATGCGGGCATCCAGTAGGTGACGTCATCGGTATAGCAGGCGAGCCACTCGTCCCACTGACGATCGTCGAGAAGACGCGCTTCCTGATAGAGCGCGTTGCAGATCTTCTGATAATCGATGCTCATGCCGCCACCTCCGCCTGTTCCTTTTGCAACGCGTCGCGCATGACCCGCATCCAGTATTCGTGCTGAACCACGAAGAGGCCTTCGTCTTCACTGCGCTCGCCGGAGATCAGCGGATTCAGGCCCATGCCTTTCGCGTTCGCGTCGGGACCGTGGACCCACAGCGGCGCGCCGCGCGACATGTCGTTCCACATCGATGTCGTGCTTGCGTAACCGGCCTGACATGCGCGAAATTCTTCGAGATCGTCGCTCGTTCCCATGCCCGAGACGTTGAAGAAGTCTTCGTATTGACGAATGCGGATAGCGCGGCTCTCTGCGCTCTCGCCTTTAGGTGCGAAGCAGAAGATGCTGACTTCGGTTTTATCGACGCTGACGGGACGTACCACGCGAATCTGCGTGCTGAACTGGTCCATCAGGAACACGTTCGGATAGAGGCACAGGTTGCGCGTCTGGTTGACGATGTACTTGGCCTTGTCTTCGCCCACGCGTGCCGCGATTTCATCACGATGCTCATAGACTGGCCGCACTTCCGGATTCATCGTGTTCGTCCACAGCAGGATATGTCCGTGCTCGAAGCCATAGACGCCCGCGACGGATTTGCTCCAGCCGTTCGCATCCACGGCCTTCGTGCCTTCGACCTTGCGGCGTCCCATCGTCGCCGAGTAGTTCCAGTGGACGGTGCTGACGTGATAGCCGTCGCAACCGTTTTCCATCTGCATCTTCCAGTTGCCGTCGTAGATGTATGACGAGCTGCCGCGCAGCACTTCGAGGCCATCCGGCGCTTGTGAAACGATCTGGTCGATGATGATCTTCGTTTCGCCGAGATAGTCTTCGAGCGGCATCACGTCGTCGCTCAGGCTGCCGAACAGAAAACCGCGATAGTTCTCGAAGCGCGCGACTTTCTTCAGGTCGTGCGAGCCTTGCTTGTTGAACTGCACCGGATACTCAGTGGTCTTTTCATCCTTCACCTTGAGCAGCTTGCCTGCGTTCGAGAAGGTCCAGCCGTGGAAAGGGCACGTGAAGCTGCCCTTATTGCCATGCTTGCGGCGGCAAAGCATTGCGCCTTTATGAGCACAGGCATTGATGACCGCATGCAGTTCACCGGTCTTGTCACGCGTGATGACGATCGGCTGACGGCCGATCCACGTGGTGTAGTAATCGTTGTTGTTCGGGACCTGGCTTTCGTGCGCGAGATACACCCAGTTCTTCTCGAAGATGTGCTTCATTTCGAGTTCGTACAGATCCGGGTTCGTGAAGATATCGCGGCGGCAACGGAAAACGCCGTTTTCCGTGTCGTCCTGCACGGCATTGGCGAGCAGGTCGTCGAGCTGTCGGGCTTTATCGAATGTTGCGGACATGAGCCGTCTCCCTATGCGGGCTTCGTAGCGAAGCCCTTGCATCGGTTTGAAGAGGTCGTGCGAGAAGTCTTGCGATGCGCCCTTATGCTGCGGCGGCGACGCGCGGGCGATTGACCAACTGGTTATCCTTGCCTTGCACAAGGGAAGTCAATGCGATGTCGAATTGAATTTCTTTATACGCATCCGATTTAAGACCAAGTGCGATACCACCCGTCTTATCGACCACATGCGGCACGAGTTCTTCGCGGGTCGCATACGCGAAGTCATCCCAGATCAGCGGGTCGCCTTCGATGTTGATTTGCGTGGTCAGCTTGCGGGTCTTGCCGCTCGTCACGAAGAAATGCACGTGCGCCGGGCGATTGCCGTGGCGAGCCATCGCGTCGAGCAGTTGCTGCGTCGCGCCTTGCGGCGGGCAACCGTAACCAACCGGCATCAGCGTGCGGAATTGATACTTGCCGTTGGCGCCGGTCTTCACCGCGCCGCGAAGGTTGAAGTCATCCTGTGCGCCGGTCGGATCGAAATGGGAATAGAAGCCCTTCGAATTGGCGTGCCAGCATTCCACGATCGCATCGGCAAGGGGCTTGCCGTCCGGACCCGTCACCGTCCCACGGATGATGAGCGGACCCGCGTCTCCGTCAGTGTTGATGTCGATCTTCGAGACGCCATCACGAACCGGCGCGCCTGCGACATACAGCGGACCTTCGATCGTGCGCGGCGTGCCGCCGTGAATGTCGGCCTCGCGGTCCGCTGCATCCATGCGAATGTCGAGATACTTTTCGAGGCCGAGGCCGGCCGCGAGAAGCGCGGCCTCGCCGTCCTTGCCGAGTTTGTTGAAGTAATGAACGCCGGCCCAGATTTCGTCGGGCGTAATGTCGAGATCATCGATGGCCTTGAAAAGATCGCTAAGCAAGCGATGCGTGATCTGCTTGACGCGAGCATTGCCGTTCTGACTTCCCAAATTGGCGGCGGCCTTCAACAGGTCCTGCACTTCTTTCGAGTCGAATACCCTTGCAGTCATGTCTGCTCCTGTGTCTCTGTCTTTTGCTGGGGTTAACCCTCGTTTCAAGCGAATGCCGATATGCTCGTAAGGTATAGTCGGGGCTCGAAACAAAGCGTGAAGGCAGAATAAAGGACGGCAAACAGCCCGGTCCAACACTGATTTAGTATCGGGCCATATCCCGGAGGTATCGTATGGAGCTGCGGCATCTTCGTTACTTTGTGGCAGTGGCCGAGGAGAGAAACTTCACGCGCGCGGCCCAGCGGCTGCACATCGCGCAGCCGCCGCTCAGCCGGCAAATACAGCAGCTCGAAGAAATCCTGGGCGTGCAGCTCTTCGAAAGAAACTCGCGGCCGCTCAAGCTCACGGAGACAGGCAAGTTCTTCTACGCGCATGCAGTGCAATTGCTGGCGCAGACGGCCGAACTCGAATCGATGACGAGGCGAGTCGGCAATATCGAGCGCAGCATGTCCGTCGGTTTCGTCGCATCTACGCTCTATGGCCTGTTGCCGAAGATCATCCGGCGCTTTCGCGACGAGAACCCGACAGTCGAACTCAGTCTGCATGAGTTATCGACGATGGATCAGATGCGAGCCCTCAAGGACGGGCGAATCGATGTCGGCTTTGGCCGCCTTCGGCTTGAAGACGCCAATATCCGGCGCGTGGTGCTAAGAGAAGAAAAGATGATCGTCGCGTTTCCGGTAGGCCATCCGCTTGCGCTGTCCAGGCCGGTGTGCGCGTTGCGCGATCTCATCAATGAGACGCTGATCGTCTATCCGAAAACGCCTCGCCCGAGTTATGCGGACCAGGTGCTTGCCGCCTTCAAGGACCGGGGACTCGAGCCGCGCAAGATTTATGAAGTGCGCGAGATTCAGATTGCTCTGGGCCTCGTGGCCGCGGGCGAGGGCATTTCTATTGTGCCGAGCAGCGTCTATGGACTCAAGCGCGACGACGTCAGCTATAAAGAGCTCGATGACCCCACGCTGGTGTCGCCGATCATCATGAGCATGCGCGCAATGGACGAATCGCGCGACCTGCGGGAGATGCTCGAACTCATCTATCGGCTCTACGAGGAAGCGCAAATCCCTTTTACGGCGCGCACGGAAAAGGGGCAGTGAGCCAGCCATACCTCGCGGGTATCGCATCAGACGTCAATGGTCTTGGACAGGCCGTGAATGCCCACGCAATACTGGCGCAACTCCATTGACTCCGCCATTTCAGGTATGAACGCTCAAATCACGGCTGTCGAAGCGATCCTGGTCGATCTTCCGACCATTCGCGCCCACAAGCTCTCCATGACGACGATGCAGCAGCAAACGATGGTCATCATCCGCCTGCGATCGAGCGATGGCATCGAGGGCATCGGCGAAGCGACCACCATCGGTGGGTTGTCGTATGGCGAAGAGAGTCCCGAAGGCATCAAGCTCACGATCGACACTTACCTCGCGCCGGCGCTGATCGGACAGGACGCGACCAACATCAACGCAGCCATGCTCGTGCTGAACAAGGTCGCGCGTGGCAACCGGTTCGCCAAGTCCGGTATCGAGACCGCGTTGCTCGATGCGCAAGGAAAGCGCCTCGGCGTGCCCGTATCGGCGCTGCTCGGCGGTGCGGTCCGCAAGACGCTTCCCGTTCTCTGGACGCTCGCGAGCGGAGATACCGCCCGCGACATCGAGGAAGCCGAAGTGCTTCTGGCGGAGCGCCGGCACGATACCTTCAAGCTGAAGATCGGCCGCCGCAGCGTGCGCGACGACGTGGCGCACGTGTCGAAGATCAAAGCCGCACTGGGGGATCGCGCACGGGTCACGGTCGATGTCAATCAGGCCTGGAACGAGGTCGATGCCGCGCTCGGTATCGCAGCGCTGGAGGCCGCGGGTATCGACCTGATCGAGCAGCCCACGCCGCGCGAACATCGCGGAGCGCTTGCGCGGCTCGCGGCGCGTTTCACCGTTCCGATCATGGCGGACGAGGGCATCACCGGTCCCGAGGACGCGCTCGACCTCGTGCGGGAAGCCTGCGCCGATGTATTCGCGCTGAAGATCGCGAAGTCCGGCGGCATCTACGGCATGCTGCGCACGGCGGCCGTTGCCGATGCAGCGGGCGTATTGCTCTACGGCGGCACGATGCTCGAAGGCAGCGTGGGTTCCATCGCATCCGCGCATGGTTTCAGCGCACTCCCGCAACTGGCGTGGGGCACCGAGCTATTCGGCCCGCTGCTGCTGAAAGATGACATCGTGACGGTTCGTCCGCAGTATCGCGACTTCGATCTTCAGCTTCCCGAAGGTCCGGGGCTGGGCCTGCAAATCGATGAAGACAAGCTCGCGTTCTATCGTCGCGACAAGCGTGCATGAGTCACCGTGCTACCTCGAGGAGAAAACATGCTTTATCTCGTCAGAATGGACGTCCGTCTGCCGCACGACATGCCGCCTGCGCAGGCCGAGGAAATCAAGGCGCGCGAGAAGGCTTATTCGCAAGCGTTGCAGCGGGCAGGGAAGTGGCAGCAGTTGCATCGGGTCGTCGGCGAGTACGCGAATTACAGTGTGTTCGATGTTGACTCGCACGACGAACTGCATACCGTGTTGTCGGCTTTGCCGTTGTTCCCGTATATGACGATGCAGGTCACGCCGCTCGCCCATCATCCCTCGTCGATTCGCTGAAGGCGCTGAATCTTCCCATGAGTCAGAACGAGACCTGACCCACTCATCGACTGTGGGTTTCGGCTGTACATCGCTACGCGTTCAGCCCGGCGATCACGAGTAGAACGACGGCTTCGGCACGCGCCCATTCAGCGCCCAATCGCCGAGCTCGCGCACCTTGTAGTCGATGGGATCGTGCAGCGTATGCACGCGCACGTTGCGCCAGAAGCGATCGAGGCTCAGCGCCGCCGTGGTCGAACGCGCGCCGGTCACGTCGAACATGCGGCTCGCGACTTCCAGCCCCGCGCGCGCCGCCGCGACCTTCGACGCAGCCACCGCCACGGCCACTTCGCCGCGTTCGCTTTCGGTGAGGGCGAGGCCGCGCTGCCATGCCTCATCGAAAGACTGCATCGCGCGTTCGGTGAGCAAGCGTGCGCCTTGCAGCGCCACCCAGAAGTCGCCGAAATGCGCGACCACGTACGGGTCTTCCGATGGCCGCTCGGCCTGCGACGCGATCCACGGCCGTGTTTGCGCGAGCGTCGCTTCCCGCGCCGCCTGCAAGGCGCCTTCGCCGATGCCGACATAGATGTGGCTCAAGATAGCCTGCGCGAGCAGCGGCCGCAGACACGCGAACGGGCTGGATAGCGGGCCGGGATCGTTCAGCAATTCGTCAGCGGCGATGCTGACGCGCTCGAAAACGACCGTGCCGCTGTCCGTCTGACGCTGGCCCATGTTGTCCCAGTCGTCGAGCACGGTGATGCCCGCGCGGTTTGTCGGCGTGACGGCGATCAGCAGGCGTCCGTCTGCATCGAATGCGGAGGCGAGCAGTTGATCCGAATCGCGCGCGCCGGAACAGAAGCTCTTGCGGCCATCGAAGAGATAGCCGTTCGCTTCGCCGGGCAGCGCGCGGGTGCTCTTGTCGAGCGGATTCAGCGCGTTGCCCCAGAACCAGCCCTGCTTGACGGTCTCGCCCAGCCAGTGGCGAATCTGCGCGTCGCGGCCGAAGAGGCGGATCGTCGCGAGTTGCAGATGATGGAACGCGAAGAGATGCGCGAGCGAGCTGTCGACTTGCGCCATGCGTCGCACGATATCGAGCGTCGTTGACCACGGCGCACCGTCGCCGCCGAATTGCGCGGGTATCGACAGGCGAAGCAGCCCGCTCTTGCGCAGCAGGCCGCGCTCGTGAAAGGCCGTGCCGCCCGACTTGTCGCGCGCGGCGGCGGTTTGCGCCCATTCGCGCAGCACCGCGTCGAGCGGCTCGGTCCACGGGGCGTTCTCGGTGCGGCTCATTGCGGTGCCTCCTGATCGTGATGTGAGCGGTGCGTCCTCATTCACTGCAACGCGGTGCGTGACTGCAAGCGTATAAGACGCGAATGACGAAATCCATAGATTGATTCGTTGGTCGGGCTTTGACGGGGCCGTTTGTAAGCGGATGGCGCACGGGCAACGACTGCTTCGGTCCTCGCAAGCGCGAAGCAAGGCGGAAGGCCATGATGAAGAAATCCGTTTCATGGCGAGCAACCGTGCTCACTGTCGTATCGATTGCAGTGTTCGTTCGCACGCCTGCGCCGCCGACCCTAATGAGCTTGAAATCCGCTCCGGCGCGACCGCCGGGCCGTATTCCGGCCAGATCCGCTATGGCATCGAGCGGCACTTATAAAAGGAGGGTGTGGCTATAGAGGCCGATGGGCGCGGTCGGCCCCTTCACGAGTTTCGACTGCGCGAGCGTGTGGTCCGCCGGAACGTTCTTCAGACAAACCCGCGCGACTGTCTCGCTGCCGAACGCACCGTAAACGCTATGGCCGAGCCGGGCACCGCGATCAGACCATGCTGATGCGATCGCCACGCAACGTTCCGCTCGCGTTCCTTCTGGCCGAGCAGCGGCCGTTCTTCGAAACGGATCGCGCCGCGCACGCGCGCGTGGCTCGGCAGAAGGCGCATGGTGGCGAGGGCGATCGTCGATTTGCCGCTGCCCGACGCCCCGACGAGCGCGAGCATTTCACCCCGCGCGATCTCGCGATCGCCCGACGAACGGCAGCGTGTCCATCGAAAGAAAACGGAGAGCCTGTCGATGACGAGTAACGGCGAAGCGGCGCTCATTTGCCTTGCGCCGCGTGAGCGTCATTCAGGTCCCGAAACGCCGCGCCCGCATGACGCGAGCCGAGCCTCGCGCCGCGCCCAAACAGCTTCTCGCGCAACGTGCCTTGCGCATACGATGTCTTATAGATGCCGCTCGACTGCAGTTCGGGGATGACGAGATCGATGAAATCCTCGTAGCTTTCCGGCGTGACCGTGCGCGTGAGATTGAAGCCGTCGATGCCCGCATCATCGACCCATGATTGCAGCGCATCCGCCACCTGGACCGCATCGCCGACGATCGTCGTATAGCGGCCGCCCAGTTGCATCTGATCGAGCAGATGCCTGAGCGTCACGCCGCGCTTGCCGTCGGTCACGCGCTGCACCGACGATTCGATGCCTCGCCCCTTGTGTCCGCCCGGCGGCGACAGTTCATCGTCGAGCGCATACGTCGAATAGTCGATGCCGCTGCCCGCCGCGAAATGCGCGAGGCCCGCTTCGGGGCTTGCGTATCGCGCGTACTCCGCGAACTTCTCTTCAGCCTCCTTGCGCGTGCGGCCCACGACGACCGTCACACCCATGATGATCTTCAGATCGCTCGGAAGGCGTCCGGCTTCGGCGGCCTGCGCACGCAGGGCATCGACGAGCTTGCGCGTGCCTTCCTTGCTCTGGCTCGATACGAACACGCATTCGGCGTGACGCACGGCGAACGCCTGCCCGCGCCCCGACGATCCCGCCTGAAACAGCACCGGCGTGCGCTGCGGAGAAGGCTCGCAGAGGTGATAGCCTTCGACGTCGTAATAGCGGCCGTGGTGCTCGACCTTGCGGACCTTCGACGGATCGGCGAACACGCGGCCCTCACGGTCGCGCCGCACCGCGCCGTCCTGCCAGCTTCCTTCCCATAGCTTGTAGAGCACGTCGAGATATTCGTCCGCGCGGTCGTAGCGCTCGTCATGCGCGATCATTTCCCTCTGGCCCATCGCGCGCGCGGCGCTGTCGAGATAGCCCGTCACGATGTTCCAGCCGATACGCCCGTCCGTCAGATGATCGAGCGTGGAGAAGCGGCGCGCGAGCAGATAAGGCGCTTCATAGCTCAGATTCACCGTGATGCCGAAGCCGAGGTTCGTCGTGGCCGCGGCCATCGCGGAGACGAGCATCATCGGATCGTTGACGGGGAGTTGAATCGATTCCTTGAGCGTGAGATTCACCGATTGTCCATACACGTCGTACGCGCCGACGATATCCGCGATGAAGAGGCCGTCGAACAGGCCGCGTTCGAGCAGCTTCGCAAGATCGGTCCAGTACGACAGCTTGCGGTAGTCGGTCGAGCGGTCGCGCGGATGCGTCCAAAGGCCATGATTGATATGGCCGACGCAGTTCATGTTGAACGCGTTCAGAATGATTTGCTTCTTGCTCATGGATTCGTGCGTGCGCCATGCATGCGCCCTGTAAGAGATCACGCCACGCCGATGCGCCATTGCCCCGGCGGCAGCGTGCCATTCACGGCGAAGTCGCCGACGATGCGGTCCTTGTAGATGCGCGGGTTATGCGACGCAAGGGTGCGGGCATTGCGCCAGTATCGATCGAGACCGGACGTACGCAGCGTCGCCGATGCGCCGAGCGCGTCGAACACGCTGGCGGTGGCATCGAGAATGAGTTGCGAGGCGACCGTCTGCGCCTGCCATATTTCGATTTCCGCTTCCGCGATGACCGCGAGCGCGTCGGGCCGCTCGATGGATTGCGCTGCGCGTTCGAGCGCACGCGCCGCCTGCGCGACGATCGCACCAGTGGTCCATGCATGCGCGCGCGCGCGTCCAATGACCTGCAGCAGTTGCGGGTCTTCGGCGGCGTGCGCGGTCACCGCGTGGCTATAGCTGCGCTTGCGGGCGGCGATGGCCGCGGCGGCATCGCTGACCGCGGCGCGGCCGATGCCCGCGAGCGTCGCGATATGCACGAGCTGATAAAACGCCTCGGAGTACGGAAACGGCACACGTCCCGCGACGATCTCGCGTTCGTCGATCTTCACGTTGGTGAAGCGGCTCGTACCGCTCGCGGTGAGACGCTGTCCCATGCCGTCCCAATCGTCGATGACTTCGACACCGGCCGTGCGACGGTCCACCGTGACGGACACTTGCGCTTCGTCGGCATCGCTTGCGCCGACGTGAATCCAGTCGGCAAAGAGCGATCCCGTCGTGTAGAACTTCACGCCATCCAGACGCCATTCGCCCGCTTCTTGCGCGATGCGTGTCGCAAACTGGCTGCGAGGCGCTTCGCCGGTCTCGGACCATGCGCCGCCGACGATAGCGCCTTCGGCAAGCCGCCCGAGCCATCGCTCGCGGCGCTCTAGGGGACTGTGCAAAGTATGTTCGACGAAGCCGAAATGCGCGCGAAGCGCCTGCACGATGTTGGAATCGGCTTCCGCCAGTTCAGTCAGCAATTCGAATGATTCGACCAGACGAATGCCCGATCCGCCGTATTCTCGCGGCACACGCAACGCGGTGAAGCCGGCTTCGCGGAGCCAGCGTATTTCGTTGACGGGAAGGCGGCGCTCGACTTCGCGCGCGACGCTGCCTTCGCGAATGCGCGCGAAGATGGGCCGAAAGCGTGCGGCGAGCGCGGCATAGTTGTCGGTCGGGCCGACGCCCCAGGCTGCGCCGACGGTCGCATCGGCAGGCAGGGGAGCATTGCGATCGAAAGGCATGGAGGCTCGTTCAGGTTTCGTGAAGCGACGATTATCGGCAAGCAATGCGCGCGCGCTAAACGAGGAATTTTCAGAAGCTAAGGCGGAATCGTTGCGTTGCGATCGTTGATAGCCGATCAAAAGGCGGGAATGATCGCCCCCTGATAGCGCGACAGGATGAACTGTCTGACTTCGGGCGACTGATACGCCGCGACGAGCTGCTGAACCCACGGCTTGCCCGCATCCTGCTCGCGCACGGCGATGAGACATGCATAGATGCCCGAGCCGTCCTCCTTCAAGATCGTGTCCCGGGCGGGATTCAGTCCCGCCTTGATCGCGTAGTCGGCATTGACGGTGGTCGCGTCGAAATCGTCGAGCGTGCGCGGCAGTTGCGCCGCATCGACTTCCTTGAAGCGGAATTGCTTCGGATTGGAGACGACGTCGAGCGGCGTCGCGTTGATGCCGGTGACCGGATCGATACCTTGTCGCAGCTTGATGGCGCCGGCCCTCTGCAGCAGGAGAAGGATGCGGCTTTCATTCGCGGGATCGTTCGGGATGCCAATGGTCGCGCCCGGGGGAAGCTCGCTGAATTTCGTGTATCGCCTGGAATAAAGGCCGATCGGCCCGATCCACGTACGGCCGATTCCTACGAGCTTGTAATTGCGTGCACGAATCTGCGAAGCGAGAAAGGGCCGGTGTTGATAGCTGTTGGCGTCGAGATCGCCGGCGTCGAGCGCTGCATCGGGCTGGATGTAATCGTTGAACGATACGATTTTGATGCGCAGGCCGTAATCGCGCTCCGCGACTTTTTTGACTGCTTCGAAGATTTCCTCATGCGGCCCGCTCGTCACGCCGACCTTGAGGATGAGCTGGTCCGCGCGTGCGGCGCCAGCGAACGTAATGGCGAGTGCAAAAGGCAATAGCGTGCGCAGAAGGCGCAATGTGAGCGTTCGCACAGTGGGGCGAGTCCTTGGAATGAAAGGTGAGAGAAACAGTCATTCTAAGAATCGTGCCTGGCCTGGAGAACCAATTGCTCCGCATAACTTTATACGCGATGCATGAGCAAGATGTGGCGCGCGGCCTAATGCTTCAAACCGCAATAGGTTATCGATAGAAATTGGATGGACCCGGTCACGTCCGGCGTTAGCATGTGCTTCTTTCCAACTCGTCCTCTGGTTCATTCAAGCGATGTCCAACTTTCCCCGCTTCGGTGTCTGGGCGCTCGTGCATGGCAGCCGTGCGGCGCTGCAGGACCCCGATGAGCCTTACGACGCATCCTGGGCGCGCAACAAGGCGCTCGTGCTCGAGGCCGAGCGTCTCGGCTATGACTCCGTGCTCGTCGCGCAGCATACGATCAATCCGCACGATCCTTCGCTCGACCAGCTCGAAGCGTGGACGGCGTCCGCGGCGCTGGCGGCGCTCACGTCGCGCATCGAGATCATCGCGGCGATCAAGCCTTATCTCTATCACCCGGTGGTGCTGGCGAAAATGGCCCAGCAAATCGAGCACATCAGCGGCGGGCGCTTCGCGATCAACCTCGTCAATGCATGGAACCGGCCGGAGCTCGAACGCGCCGGCATCGGCTTTGCCGAGCACGACGAGCGCTATGCCTATGGCCGCGAATGGATCGCGGTCGTCGATGCACTATTGCGCGGCGAAGCCGTGACGCATCGCGGAGACCACTTCCGTATCGATGATTATCGGTTGCGCCCCGGCGATCCGTTTCGCGCGCGCCCGCGCATTTATGTCGGCGGCGAATCCGAGCCCGCGCGTTCGCTCGTGGCGGCGCATGGCGACGTATGGTTCATCAACGGCCAGCCACACGGCGACGTAGCGAGCCTGATCGCCGATGTTTCCGCGCGCGTGCGCCCCGAGGGACGCGAGCCCTTGCGCTTCGGGCTGTCGGCCTTCGTGATCGCGCGGGAGACGGAGCACGAAGCGCAGGCCCATTTGCAGCATCTCTTTGCACTCGCGGAACTGGACAAGCCGCTGCGCGAGCGGCAAAAGGCGAACACCGATCCGAACGCGGTGATGCATCAGACCTTCGCGCGTTCGGCGCGGGTCGGCTCGAACGGCGGGACGGCTGCCGATCTCGTCGGCGATTACGATACCGTCGCGCGGCGCATTGCGGACTTTCATCGCGCGGGCATCGAACTCTTCATGCTGCAGTTCCAGCCGTTCGAAGCCGACATGGCCCGCTTCGCGCAGGAAGTGGCGCCGCGCGTGCGTCGCCTGTTGAGCGCCTGATACAGGACGCCTTCGCTAGCGATATGCGAAGGCGTCTCTCATCATCAAAAGAACGCGCCTGTAGGCGGGAGTTGCCCGGTCAACAAGTTCTGCCCGAGCAGGCGTTCCTTGTAAAGCCGCGGATTGTGCGACGCGATGACCTTGATATTGCGCCAGTGCCGATCCAGCGCGCCGATGCGTGACACCACCGAGCCCGATCCGAGATCGATCAGCCAGCCCGCGATCTGCGGTGCGAGATCGTCGATGACGACCTTGGCCTCCGATGCCGCGAGCGTGGCGGCGAGCGTCGCGTCGTATTCGCCGCGCGTACCGTATGCATCCCACGCACGCTGCAGGGCATCGACCGCACGGTCCGCGATCGCTTCGACGCTCGCGGCATAGGCGCGGATGCGGCCAAGCATCGATTGCAGAACCGGCTCGTCGGCGGGATGCGCGGCATCGCCGTGATAGAAGTTGCGCCCTCGCGCGCGCAACGCATCAGTGGCGTCCAGCGCGACACGACGCGCGATGCCTGCAATGCAGTTCGTCAGATACACCTGATGGAAGGTGTATCCCCACGGCGCGGCTTCGTCGGACTTCGGCGGATCGGCCGGATAAAGCTGCGCGGCGGGAATCGCCACATTGCGAAAGCGCGCGGTTCCCGAACCCGTCAGGCGTTGACCGAAGCCTTGCCAGTCATCGTCATCGCCGACGCCCGGGCCGCGTTCCAGCACGTATTGCACGGTGCGGCCCGCGCGGCTCTCCACTGCGACGCCAGTGAACGCATCGTTATAGAGATTGCCCGTTGCATAGACCTTGTCGCCGGAGCCGACATAGACATCGCGCGATGCGTCCCATTCGAGCCTGCTCAAGACCTTCGTCGGTCGCGCGCCGGCTGCGGTGACATCGCTGTCGACGAAACCGAGCCCCAGCGTCTTGCCCTGGCCGGTGAGTGCCAGCACACGCGCATGGAACGGATGATCGCGGCGCCGGAGCGCGGCTTCGACCTGCCACAGATGATTGCGAAAGGCATGCGCGATGTTCGAGTCGGCGGCGGCCACATCGCGCGCGACGGCGAGCATGTCGCGCAGTGACAAGCCGTGGCCGCCGGCATCGGACGGCAAACGCAGCGCGCCGAAGCCGAGCGCCTTGAGCTTCGCGATCTCGTCATGCGGCAGGCGATGCAATCGTTCGCGTTCGGCCGCTGTCGCAGCGATGTCGCCGATGGCCTGCGAGAAGCCGAGTGCTGCCGACACGTCGGACACGAGCCTCGGCCCCGCGTTGTGCGGGCGTTCCGTCATGATGGTTGGTCTCCTCGCATCACACTTTGATGCTGTAATCCGCCACCTTGATGCGCGAATTGATGATCTTGCGTTCCGCGAGCCAGTCGGCGGCGCGCTGAAACTGCGCGACGAAAGCGGCGTCGTCGGGCTCGTGGAACTGATTGACGCGCTTGAGGCTCGTCAGATAGTCGCGAACCTGATCCGGATACTTGCCTTCGCGCTGCACGAGCAGTTCGGCGTCGGCTGAATGCGTGGACTGCCATGCGCCTTCGACGTAATACGCATCGATGACCGCGCGGATCAGCTCCGAGTTTTCCTCGGTGAACTTGCGACGCGTCACGAGCGAGCTATAGTCGATGAGAAAGTCGAGGTCGCGGCCTTCGTTGAAGATGTCCTTCGCATCGTTCGAGAAGCGGGAGATGTCCACGCCCGGCGACCACATCGACCATGCGTCGACTTTGCCTTGTGCGAACGCGGGCGCTGCATCGGGCGGATTGAGGTAGACGAACTGCACCTTGTCCCGGTCGACGCGATGCTTCTCCAGCGCCGCGATGAGCAGAAACTCGCCGAGTCCCGACCGGTTGACCGCCACCTTCCGCCCGGAAAGATCGGATACCGAATTAATGCCGCTCGACTTCTTCGCGATAATGGCCGTTGAACGCGGCGAGTAGATATCGAATGCGTTGAATACGATGGGCGAGCCGGCGAGCATCGCGGCAAGCGCGGGCGTCGTCGATCCCCAGAAGCCGAAGTCGGCGCTGCCGCCGACCACGGCCTGAATCGAGGGCGCATGATTCGGGAACGGGCCGATCCATTCGACCTTGATGCCCTTGGCCGCCAGCGTTTTCTCGAACACGCCGCGTTGCTTCGCGATATCCGGCAGGCTGCCGTAGCCCCAGCCGATGCGAACGATGTCTGTGTTGCGTGTGAGCTTGCGCGGCTCGGCCGCGTGCGCGGGGAACAGGCCGCTCGTGGCTGCGCCGGCCAGCAAGCCACCCGCCGCGCGCAACAAGCGGCGGCGGGTCATCGAAGAATCGTTCATCCTTTCAGGTCCTTCCTGTCTTGTGGGAAAACGGTCAGTGACGCTGCACGCCCAGTTCTGCGAGCAGCGTGGGCCGCAGCGCCTGCGGCGCGTGGTCGTCGGTGTCGAACGATGCCGCAATCCGTCCGGCGCGCATGACGAGGATGCGGTCGGCCAGTGCGAGCGCTTCGTCGACATCGTGCGTGACGATCAGCACACCGGGCTGATGAAGCGCCACGAGTTCCTTCACGAGTCCATGCATGCGGATGCGCGTGAGCGCGTCGAGTGCGGCGAAGGGTTCGTCGAGAAGCAATAACGCGGGATCGTGGATGAGCGCGCGCGCGAGCGCCACGCGCTGCGCCTGGCCGCCCGACAGGTTGCGCGGCCAGTCGTCCTCGCGGCCGGCAAGCCCGACTTCGGCGAGCGCGCGGGCGGCGCCGTCACGGCCGATCGTATTTTCATGACCGAGCGCCACGTTCTGCCACAACATCGCCCAGGGCAGCAGGCGATGCTCCTGGAATACGACTGATGGGCGCTCCGGCGCCTGAATCTTGCCCGCATCAGGCGTATCGAGCCGTGCGAGCGCGCGCAGCAGCGTGGTCTTGCCGCAACCGCTTTCGCCGAGCAGCGCGACGAATTCGCCCTTGCGGATATCGAGGTCGAGCGAATCGATGACGATGCGGCTGCCATAACGTCGTTGCAGCCCGCGCGCCGACACCGCGAGTGTCGATGGCTCGATGCGGTCGTGAGTCCTTGCCCCGGCGGAGATAGGTTCGATGCGCTGCGTCACTGGCGCGCTCCTTTGACGTAGTTCGCATGCCACGACAGAAAGCGGGTTTCGAGCATGCGAACGAGGGCGTCCGCGACGACGCCGATGATCGCGTAGATGATGATGGTGAGCAGGATGACGTTGGTGTTCAGAAACTCGCGTGCGTCCATCGCGAGAAAGCCGATGCCGCGCGTCGTCGCGAGCGTCTCGGCGATGACGAGCGCGAGCCACGCATGTGCGAGGGCATAGCGCACGCCTGTGAGAATCGAAGGCATCGCGCCGGGAAGCACGATTCGCCGCACGATGCCGGTCCGGCTCATGCCGATCACGCGGGCAAGTTCCATCAGCTTCGGATCGATCTGCCGGATGCCGAGCATCGTGTTGATGTAGATCGGGAAGAGCACCGCGAGCGCAACGAGAAAGATCTTCGCGACTTCGCCGACGCCGAACCATACGATGACGAGCGGAAGCATCGCGAGAAACGGAATAGCGCGGATCATCTGAATGGGACGGTCGAGCAGCGCTTGCGCGAGCGGCGAGAAGCCGACGGCGACGCCGAGCGCGAGCCCGATGGTCCCGCCGATGACGAAGCCTGCCCCCGCCCGCAGCAGCGAGACGCCGAGGTGCACGAACAGCTCGCCGTTCTGCGCCATGTTCGCGGCGGTCGCGAAGACGCTGCTCGGCGCGGGAAGAACCTGCGGTGCGATCAGTCCGGCGCGGGCGGCGGCTTCCCAGAGCAGCACGACGATCGCGGGCACGGTCCATGAAAGCCATCGATAGAACACGCCCTTCGGAACGCTCGCACGCGTGGAGGGCGTTGACGCATAGGTGTTGCGCGAAGAAGTCAGGTCGGCCATGCAGGTTCCGTGATAACCATTGTTGATCTCGATGCGCGGCGTGTCAGTCGAGAAAGGAGCTATTCATTAGAAGCTGGCGCGTACCGGCACGACAAACGTTTTATTGTTGGATGCTTTTTACGCAGCGCGTGGCAAGCAATTGCCGACGCGGCTGAGCAGCGAGCCGAAGGCGAGGGTGAACGATTGCGCGCCCGCGCGGCCCGGTTCTTGCTGCGCAGCGCCGGCGCGACCGTGAACGCGCCATCGGCGCTACAATCGGCCCCATCGCAGCCAGCGCCCGCAACGTGACGCCGGCGGTGGCAGACCGAATCAGCAAGGATCGAGGGAAAGGGAGAAGTTGTATGGCGGGGGCAGAGCTGAAAGCGGTCTTGCTTGTCGAAGACAGCGAGAACGACATCGAGTTGACGCTTCTTTCGCTACAAAGGGCAGGCTTGCAAAATCCCGTCGATGTCGTTCGCGACGGCGTAGAGGCGCTGGAATATCTGCGTTGCGAGAACAAGTGGAGCGGTCGCCCGGACGTGCACCCGGCCGTCATTCTGCTCGACAAGAAATTGCCGAGACTCGATGGCCACGACGTGCTTGCGGCCATCCGCGAAGACGAACATCTGCAGCACATTCCCATCGTGATGCTGACGTCGTCCCGCCAGGAAACAGATCTCCTGACAAGCTACGACCTCGGCGTGAATGCATACGTGGTGAAGCCGGTCGAATTCACGGACTTCATGGACGCCATCAAGGACATCGGCGCATTCTGGCTCGTGCTGAACAAGCATCGGCCACGACAGCCCGGCGCTGCGCGCATGATGCCGCCGCCAGGCGACGACTAAGCGCTCAACGGCAATTTCACCACGAACGTCGTGCCGCGCCCCATGCCGGCACTATGCGCTTCGATACGTCCATGCTGTCGTTCAACGAGCGTCTTGACGAGCCACAGGCCCAGTCCCAGGCCGCCCACGCGCCCCGATGACCTCGGCCTCAACTGCTCGAAGCGCTCGAATACCTTGTCGATCGCATCGGGGGAAATGCCACAGCCCGAATCGCTCACACTGAGCACGGCCTGCCCGTTATCGCATGTCACGGATACGTCGATGACGCCCGCATCCGTGAACTTGATCGCGTTGGTGACGAGATTCCAGACGATCTGCTTCACGCGCGCGGCATCGCCCTGAACGGTGCACGGCTCCATCCTGCGGCTCGTCAGTTGCAGGCCCTTGTGTTCGGCCTGCAGGCGAAGGTCGTTCGCGACATCCATCACGAGCCGATCCAGCGCGAGCGGTGCGAATTCGATCGACAGCTTCCCCGACACGATTGCTCCGCTGTCGAGCAGATCGTCGACCATCAGCGCCAGTTGCTTCGCGTTGCGTTGAATGGTGGCGGTGGCGCGCGGCAGTCCGCCCTTGTAATCGGTGCGGTCCAGCAGTTCGGCCCAGTTGAGAATCACGCTGATGGGCGAGCGCAGTTCGTGAGAGACCGTCGTCAGAAAATGGTCCATCGCAAGCGCGTTCCTGTCGCTCTGTTCGCGCGCGAGCCGTTCATCGCCGGCGATACGTTGCTGATCGATTTCCTGCTGTTTTCGAGCGGTGATGTCGAGCACGAAGCCGAGCATCTGCGTGGGCCGGCCGCCTTCGCCATAGCGCGCGCGGCCGCCCACCATGACCCAGTGGCCCGAACCGTCCGGCCATACGACGCGATACTCGACGCGGTAATCGCGATGCTCCGCAATGGCCGCATCCAGTTCCGCGCGCACGCGGTCGCGGTCGACAGGATCGATGAGTTCGTTGAAAAGCCGTTCTGTCGTCAGCTCTTCGTGCGCCGTCAGGCCCAGGTTGATCTTGGCCTGCGTGGTGCATGTGATGACCCCGGTCAGCAGATCGCGCTGCCATGCGCCGACTTTCGCAAAAGCAAGGACCTCCGCGAGCTGCTCGCGGCTTTCCTGTAGCTGCTTCTCTTTCTCCGCAGCGATGATCTGCCGAAGCTGCGCCTGCGACCGAAGACGCGCCTTCTCCCGCTTGTCGGCCTCACTGCGTTGCACGCGCTCGGTCACATCGCTGACGCGAATGGCGTAGTAAGAGCGCACGCCATTCGCGGGCACGATCACGCTCGCCTTGATCTTCCAGAAGCGAAAAGCGAGCTTGCCATCCGGGCCTGACGGCCATTCGGCACGGAATGGGGGCGAGGAACGCGTTTCGCCCGCCGCGAGATTCACGAGTGCAGCCGCAACCCACTGATTGCGGGCCACGCGATGCGCTTCGCTTCCGTATTGATTGATCTCGTAGATCGATTTGCCGATGAGTGCTTCACGTGTATGCCCCGTCAACTGCGAATAACGGGCGTTGACAAAACATATACGGAAATTCTCGTCCAGAATGACATACGCATCGAGGATCGCTTCAAACCATGCTGCCGCGTCCGGGCCGTCCGCTTGGGAAAGCGATCTGATGAAGTCATCCATAGGAGCCTGAAGGAGAACACGAGCGCGTTATGCGTCTTGGGCGTGTTGAGAGGTGACATTGTCACATTTTTCTTGGTTTCCTGTACGTCGCCGGCTGTCAACTTAAACCGTCGATAAAGAAGATGTAAACGAAAGCACGGAACCATATGGGATGGATCAAGGCCTTGTTCGTCCAGCGATAGCGTCGCAGTCGCCGATGCTTTCGCGTGCGCCGGGTGCGGCTATCAGTAAGGCCGCGTGCGACGAAGAAACGCTGGTGCGCAGTGTGTTCTGTCCGTTTACGGCATCCGCCAGCGAAGCTGAACTGAACAGAATATGGACACGCCAGGCAAACGTTCAATCGCCGCGTGGAAGGCATTTTCATTGCTTCATGCCACGCATGGCATGTACTCGCGCAGGTAACATAGAAAAGACTTACTGATTCGAAGAAGACCTTCAAAGATTCTGAACGTACTTTCGTGACTCCCGACCGCCGTAGAAATGCCCACAATCAACGACGACTCACTGGTGCTTGCGCTGTTGGATGCCAACCCTCTTCCTTGCGCCATCCTTGCGCGGGATCTGTCCGTCGTTTCGGGTAACGAGCGCTTCATCGAACGCTTCGGCGATTCACCGCACGCGTTTGCATCGGAAGAGTTCGTTGCGCGCCTATTGACGAGCGAGTCTGAATCATCGCGGGCGGAGTGGGGCGCGCGCGTAACGGCTGTCGCGGCGCAAGCGCTGCAAGAGGCGAGGGCGACGAGTGTGGTCGTATCCGCGCCCGCGTCTTCGACTGCCGAAGATGCGATCGCGTGGACGCTCGACTTCCGTCCGCTCGCGCAAGGCACGGCCCGCACGCAAGAGGCTGCGATGCTGCTGGTCGTAAAGGAAGAATCGACTCGCGATGCCGCGGCTCATCCCGCGTTGATGGACCTCGAGACAGCCTTGGCCGGTTATCGGATGCTGTCGGAAGCCATGCCCATCATCCTGTGGACGGCAAGTCCCGATGGCCTGCTCGATCACATCTCGAGCGCGGTATTGCGCAATACCGCCGCCGATCGGCCACTGCTTGGACGGGCATGGGAGACGTTGACTCACCCGAACGATCGCGAAGCGACGCTCGAACGATGGGCGGCATCCGTGAAGGACGGCTCGGACTATGTGATCGATCACCGCCTGCGCCAGCCGGACGGCGCGTATCGCTGGATGCGTTCGCTCGCGACGCCGCTGAAGGATCGGGAGGGCGCGATTGTCCGCTGGCTTGGCGCGACGATCGATGTGAACGAGCCGAAGAACATCGAACTGGAACGCTTGCGGCTCGAATCGCGGTATCGGGCGCTGGTCACGGTCGCGAGCGCAGTCGCGTATGTGTGCGACGACATCGGGCGTTTCGCGATTCCGCAGCCATCGTGGGAGAGTTATACCGGGCAGCCGTGGGAGAAGCATCAGGGCCACGGTTGGATGGAGATGATCCACGAAGCGGATCGCTGTCTCGCCGGGGCCGCGCTCGAACGCGCCGTGAAGACGGACCAGCCTTACCGTGTCGACGTGCGCCTGTGGCATGCGGCTTCGTCGACTTACCGGCGCTGTCAGGTTCGCGCGGCGGGCACCCGCGACAAGAATGGCGATGTCTACGAGTGGGTCGGCATGATCACCGATGTCGAAGAGACGCTCCGGACCGCGCAGAGCCTTCGTGAGGAGCGCGAGCGTCTGGACCTTTCGATCGAGGCAGCCGAAATCGGCACGTTCCATTGCCCGATTCCACTCGATCGGATCATCTGGAATCCGAAATGCAAGGAGCATTTCTGGCTGGCCCCGAACGCAGAGGTCGACCTCGAGCTGTTCTTCCAGATCGTTCATCCGGACGACCGGCAGAAGACTCGCCTGGCCATCGAGCAGGCCGTCAATGATGGCATTCCTTACGATATGGAATATCGCACCGTCTCGCCGGCCGGGGAAGTTCGGTGGATACGCGCCAAGGGCCGCACTCATCTCGACGACGATGGCGCGCCGGTGCGCTTCGACGGCATCACCATCGACATATCGCGCCAGAAGCGCCTCGAAAGCGAGCGTGACCGGCTACTGGCCAATGAACGGCTTCTGCGTCTCGAAGCGCAGCACGCGAGCAGCCTGAAAGACACGTTTCTCGCCACCGTATCGCATGAACTGCGGACACCGCTCAACGCGATGCAGTCGTGGAGCTATGTGCTGCGTCACGAAAGCGCCAACGCCGAATTGCACGCGCGCGGCATCGATGCGATCGACCGCAACGTGAAGCTGCAGGCTCGCCTCGTCGATGACCTGCTCGATCTGAGCCGTATCGCGGCGGGGCAGCTTCTCATCGAGATGGAGAAGTTCGACCTCGTGCCATTGCTCGTCTCGGAGATGGAAGACGTGGCGCTCGATGCGGCGGCGAAGGGCATCGATGTCCTTCGTTCGCTGCCTGAATCGCTCGAGATAGAAGGCGATCCCACGCGGCTCAGTCAGGTGTTTTCGAATCTGCTCGGCAATGCGCTCAAATACACGCAGCCCGGCGGACGCATACGCGTCAGCGCACGCAGACGAGGGGAACTGGCCGAAATCGAAGTGGCCGACAATGGCCGCGGCATTCCGGCGTCGTTCATCGAGCGCGTATTCGAGCCGTTCGCGCAGGCTTCTCAGGCGACGGCTACGACGCGCACATTCGGCGGCCTCGGGATCGGACTGGCGATCGCAAAGAGCATCGTCAACCTGCATGGCGGGTCGATCACGGCGCATAGCGGCGGCGAAGGACAGGGCAGCGTCTTCACTGTCGCGTTACCGTCGCGGACGGGCCACGACGTGCCGTCGCGCAACGCGGCGTCCTCCGTGCGTGACGATGTGCTGGACGGCCTCGACATCCTGCTCGTCGAAGACGAGGCCGACGCGCGCGACGCGATGACCGCCGTGCTCAACTCCGTCGGGGCGCACGTGTGCGGCGCGGAATCGGCGTCCGCCGCGCGAGCATGTCTCGCGACGCAGCGCTTCGACGTGATCATGTCCGACATCGGCATGCCGCACGAAGACGGCTACTCGCTCATCCAATCGTTGCGACATGCCGGGCATCGGACGCCGGCTCTCGCCGTGACCGCGTTCGGCAGTGCGGACGACAAGGCGCGCGCACTGCAGGCGGGGTTCGATCTGCATCTCTCGAAGCCCGTGGACCCCGCGCGTCTCTTCGATGCCATACGAAGCGTTCTCGCGCAATCACGCGTGAGCGTGCGGGAGGGCTAGCCCGTCTTGCGCGGCAAGGCGCGGCAGCCGGACCGCGACGCGTGCCTGCGTCGCGTCGAATCGCCGTCGAGTTGCGCATCGTGCGGTTGCTTGATGATCGCGTTCGCGATATTCAGCCCGCTCATGCCGCCGCGATTATTCGTGTCGTCGAGCGAGCCGCTTTCGCAGGGTCGAGCGCAATGCCGACGCGTATCGCCGATGAAACGGATCAACTCCGTCGTCGGTTACTTGCGCACATGTCGTCACGCCCGGATGCGGCTAGTGTCGAGAATGTAGTGGATGAACAACTGCATGCGCCGCACGCTGCCTGTCGAGGTCGCGAGGCCGCATCGCATCAGCCGCGTTGCCGTGTCGATGGCTTGCGCAAGTCAGCCGGAGCGTGGCAAGAGACAAACGAACGCGAACGCCCTAAGAGCGGCAACGGTTTCGTCTTGTCGCCCCGCTGGAAATGATAAAAACGGAAGGGAAGCGGTCGGGCGGCGGCTGCGTCGTTTGCTGCGTTCCCAAGATGAGCGTGGCGGTTTCTCGGAATATTGGCTAGCGCAATTCCGCTGTTCGTCCATTTTTGAATTGGTAAAAACGGCAGCAAGAGAAGCGACCGGTTCAGCATTCCGCTATACTGCGCTTCGCGTGTCGCATATACGTGCCGGCACGCTCGATCTCTCAGGTTCTGGCACGGCCCTCGGATTGGCCAGAACTTTTGCGCCGGCTCATCGAGCCGGCTTTTTTTTGGGCGCGCCCGGCAGAGGTAGCGCCTGCACCGCCCTGGCGCTCCAAATCATCGCTCGTAATAAGGTTATTGCAAAATACGATGCGACGTTGGAACCGGTTCCACGATATCCTGCGCGCGCAGCGCCGGAAAAACCGTTATCGGCCAGCCAGAACCTGAGAGAGAGCCGAGGATCATAAGCCCACGGACCGGCGCTGCATCTATCGAAGGAGGCGGCGAACACCGCTGCCTCCGTCCCGTCCGCGACGCTCAGACTTGCGCCTGACCGCCATCGACGAAGAGTTCCGCGCCGTTCACGAAGCTCGCATCGTCGGAGGCCAGGAAGAGCGCCGCAGCAGCGATTTCGTTAGGATCGCCCACGCGACCCATCGGGATGCGCGACGCCAGATAGTCGAGCAAGCCTTGCTGCTGCGCCTCGTCCGGGCCTGCCAGCTCGACGAGTCCGGGCGTCTTGGTCGCACCGGGGCTGATGGTGTTCACGCGGATGCCGCGGTCCTTCAGGTCCAGAATCCAGCTACGGGCGAAGTTGCGGATCGCAGCCTTCGACGCCGAATACACGCTGAACGCCGCCGTCCCTTCGATGGTGGTCGTCGATCCCGCGAGGATCACGGAGGCGCCCCTCGACAGCAGCGGCAGCGCCTTCTGTACCGTGAAGAGCGTGCCCTTCACGTTGCGGTCGAACGTGTCGTGATAATGCGCTTCGGTGATCTCGCCGAGCGGCAGCATGTTTCCGCCGCCTGCGTTGGCGAAGAGCACATCGAGCCGGCCTTTCTCTGCGCGGATCTGCTCATACAGCGCATCGAGCTGGTCGAGCTTCGACGAGTCGACGCGAACGCCCGTCGCGGAGCCGACCGCGTTGATTGCCGTAACCGCTGCATCGAGTTCCGCCGGGCGGCGGCCCGTGATGTAGACGTGCGCGCCTTCCGCTGCGAAGCGCTTCGCGGTGGCGAGGCCGATGCCGCTGGTGGCGCCGGTGACGAGCGCGATCTTGCCTTCGAGCTTGCGTGCCATGATGTTTCTCCTTGTGTGTCCGGTTGAGGTGTCATGTCGTGAAGCGATGTGAGAAGAATATCGACGGATGCGTCTTTTCGAAATAGAATCGCCTGCAAACCATCGTTGCAGAATTGAAATGACGAAGCTTCCGGACTTTGAAGGCCTGGCCATGTTCGCCAAGGTTGCCGAAGAGGGCTCTTTCGCCGCCGCCGCCCGCGCGATGGGCGTCTCGGTCGCGACGGTGTCGCGCGGGGTGGCGAGGCTGGAAGATCGGCTGGGCGCGAGGCTGTTCAATCGAACGTCGCGGCAGCTCGCGCTGACGGAGTTCGGCGGCACGATCGCGCAGAAAGCCGGCGACATTTACCGGCAGGCGGAAGAGGCAGAAAGCGCCGCGCGCGAGATGTCGATTCAGCCGCGCGGGCTGGTGCGTCTCGCGGTGCCGATGTCATTCGGGCTGCGCTGGGTCGCGCCGCTCATGCCCGCGTTCTTCCGGGCGTATCCCGAAGTATCGGTGGACTTGCACCTGTCGGATGCGACGGTCGATATCGTCGCGCAGGGTTTCGATGCGGCGCTGCGGATCGCGGCCTTGCCGGATTCGTCGCTGGTGGCGAAGCGTCTGTGTCCGGTGTCGCAACTCGTCGTGGCTTCGCCGGAATATCTGAAGCGGCATGGCCGCCCGACGCATCCGCGCGATCTCGCGGGCCGCCCGTGCCTTTCGTATGCATATCGCGCGGGCAACGCCGTGTGGCGCTTCACGAACGATGCAGGCGATGAAGAACCCGTCACGCCGACGGGACCGTTGCGCGTCACGAACGCCGATGCGCTTCTGCCGATGCTGCTCGAAGGACTCGCGATTGCCGAGCTGCCCGAATTCATTGCAGGCGAATACCTCGCCGATGGCCGTCTCGAAACCATCCTGACCGACTGGCGGCTGACGCGAGGCGGCTTGTACTTCGTCACGCCATCGGCGAGGGCGCGCCCGGCGAAGGTGACGGCGCTCGGCGATTTCTTCGCGGCGCATCTTTCCGATCCTGCCTGGCTGCTGCAGGGCGGATCAGCCCGATAGGGCTCAATCCCGCCGGGGATGCGCCAGAAAGAATCGCAGCATGGCGGCGCTCGCATCCGGGCCGGCAGGATCGGTGAAGGAGCCGCGTGAACTGCCGCCCGACCACGCGTGCGGCGCGCCGTGGATCGTCCAGCATTCCGCCCGCGTGCCGTCGCGCGAGACCAGCTTGCGCACCGTGTACTTGCGGGTACTGACCATCTCGCTTGCGGGCGCGGCCGACGCGCTCGTGTCGACGCTGAAGCCGCGCAGGATCGCATCGGCGTTGGCGTAGTGAACAGTGGTGTCCGCATCGCCGTGAATGACGATGAGCGGGCAGCGCGGCGGCCGGGTGGCCGCGTGCGCGGGACGCTTGCCGCCGCGCATCGCGGCGAGCGCGGACGGGAGATCGTGCGCGCATCCGGCGGGCAGCCCCGAATGCACGCCTGCCGCGGCGTACAGGTCGGGATAGGTCTCTGCAAGTATCGCGGCCATCGCGCCTCCCGCCGATAATCCCGCGACATACACGCGCCCCGGGTCCACGCTGTGGCTCGCCATGACTTCGCGCGTGATGCCCGCGATCAACGACGGCTCGCCGCCGTCGCGCGCCTGATCGGCAGGCTTGAACCAGTTCCAGCACTTCGAGGCATTCGCCGCTTGAGGCTGAACCGGATAGACGACGATGAAGCCGTGTTCGTCCGCGAGTGCGTTCATCTGCGTGCCGGCCGCGAAGTCGTCCGCGTCCTGGGTGCAGCCGTGCAGCATGACGATGAGCGGCATCGGCTCGCCGCGATATCCGCTCGGCACGTACAGCTTGTAGTCGCGCAGTCCGGCGGCATTCGCGTAGCTTCGGCGGCTGAAGTGTCCGCGATCCTCGACGGCAGTATCGGCTTCACTCGATGTCCGGTGAACGCGCTCGGCCTTCGCACGTTCCGGGCGTTTCGCGGGCGGCGGCTCGACGTTCGCCGATTCTCCGCGTAACGCCCGCCTGATCAGGTCGGTTGCAGCGGCAGTGTCGTGTTCCTTGAAGCGCGCGAACGCTTCTTTCATCGAGTCCAGAAAGCCTTCGTTGAGTTTCATTTGTGGGTCCGTTTAGCGTTGACGGTCAGGGTCGCGCTAGCGGATTCGATCCGCGAGCGCAGCCTTGACGGCCGCCGGTGCGTGCAGTGCGCCGCGCACCAGGATTGAATCGATGGTGGCCAAGGCGAGTTCGGGCGTCACGTCGGCAGCGATGCTGGCGAGTCCGAGCACCTGGATCCGGAGCCGCTCGTTGGCGGCGCGTACCGCTTCGAGATCGCGCCTCGAGAAGTACTGCAAGCCCAGCACCAGCTCGCGCCGCGTCACCGTCTCCCGGACGACCACCGCGTGAACGGCCAGTTGATTGCGAATGGCCGTGCGAATCAGGTCTGTCCGGTTCGAATAGAAACCTTCTTCGACGAGCAAATCGATCTGGCCCAGGTCAACCGGGCCCAGATTGATCGTAATTTTTTCCGTTTCGCCGCCGCGCGTGCGGGCCGCTTCGGGGGTGTCTGTCTTTTCCATGCTCCGACGCTTCCATCCGTTCGCCATCCAATGGGATGGTTATAGACTTATCGGGCGCTAGTGTCAACTCAGGCCGCAGCGGCACGTCCGGTGCGCGGTTGCGGAAAGAACGCCGGTCGCGAGCCTTGACTCCCCCGCCATTGCGCGCGAGCATGACTCAATCGGGCGATCGTATCGATCGGCCGAATTTGTACGTACTCCCTACATCATTGCCTCGTTATGAAGCAGTGTTCGTCCCCGCCGCGGCAACAGATACGTCTATGCACGTCGAGCGATGGCGCGCGCATCGCTTACGCGACATGCGGAGCGGGGCCGCCGCTCATCAAGGCCGCGAACTGGCTGAGTCATCTGGAGCTGGACTTTTCGAGCCCCGTGTGGAGCCATCTGATGCTGGAGTTGTGCCAGCATCACACGTTGATCCGCTACGATCAGCGCGGCTGTGGTCTCTCCGATAGAGATGTCGCCGAAATATCGTTCGATGCCTGGCTGCGCGATCTCGAAACCGTCGTCGACGCCTGCGGGATCGACCGTTTTCCGCTGCTTGGCATATCGCAAGGCGCGTCGATCGCAGTCGCTTATGCGGTTGCGCATCCCGAGCGCGTGACGCATCTCGTGCTGCACGGCGGCTATTCGCGAGGACGTCTCAAACGCACCGACGATCTCGCGCTGCACGAAGAAGCGGAGATGCTCGTGCGCCTCGCGGAAATCGGCTGGGGCAAGAGCAATCCCGCGTTTCGCCAGTTCTTCACTACGCAGTTCATACCGGGCGGCAGTCCGGAACAGCATCGCTGGTTCAACGAACTCGAACGCATGACGACCACGCCGCGCAACGCGGCGCGCATCATGCGCGTCTTCAACGAGATCGATGTCTTCGATCTGCTGCCGAAGGTGGAATGCCCGGTACTCGTGCTTCATGCAAGCGGCGATGCGCGCGTTCCGTTCGATGAGAGCCGCCTGATTGCGGGCATGATCCCGGGTGCGCGGTTCGTGCCGCTCGAGAGCGACAATCATCTCGTGCTCGAAACCGAACCCGCCTGGCAGCGATGGCGCGACGAAGTGCGGGCGTTTCTTCCGGCAACGACCGCGCCCGATCCCGCCTTCGCGATGCTGACGCCGCGCGAGCGCGACATCGTCGAATTGCTGGCGGGCGGCCGCGACAACGCGCAGATCGCCGCGCGGCTCGCGTTGAGCGAAAAGACGGTGCGCAATCACCTCACCAGCATCTTTTCGAAGCTCGAAGTCGATAGCCGCGGACAGGCGATCGTGCTTGCGCGCCGCGCCGGCTTCGACGACGTTTCGACATAGACCCACGCTCGCCGGGACACGTGTCCCGCATTAACACGTATTGCGCGCCCGATCCCGGCGTCAACCGGGACGCGCGACTCATGTTTTCGCGCATGCGTCTGCCCAGAATGATCTCCAGACGGTGGCGCAACGCATTCATTCTTCTTCCGCCGAACCGTCCTTTCTCTTCCGATAGACAGTTCACGGAGTTGTCCATGAAAGCCTTCAGTCCTCAAGCCGCCCAGCAACGCTACATGAAATGCATCGAAGCATCGCGCCGCATTCGCTGGGACATCGACCGGGACGTATTACGCGGCCGTCACTTCGACCCGTTGCACAAGTTCATGCCCGAAGGACTGAGCGAAACGGAACGCCTGCCGTTTCTCGATGACGGCGAACGCCGCCTGATGTCGCAGATTCAGGGCCGCACTTACGCGAACATGTTCGGGCTGATCGAGCGCTTCATCGGCGCGAAGATGATCGAACTGGGCCGTGACCACGCGCTCGCCGATCAGACCGCATTCGAAGCCATCGTGCGATTCACCGACGAAGAGCTGAAGCATCAGGAACTGTTCCGCCGTGTCGATGTGCTCGCCGCGGCGGCCATGCCGCACGGCTATCGCTTCACGGCCAACGCCGACGACGTCGCCGCGCTCGTGCTCACGAAGTCAACGTGGTCGATCCTTGCGCTGACGTGCTGCATCGAGATCGTCACGCAGGTGCACTACCGGCAGAGCATGGAAAGCGACAGCAGCATGTCGCCGCTTTTCAAGGACATCTTCCTGTTTCACTGGCAGGAGGAGTCGCAGCACGCGATCATCGACGAAATCGAATGGCAGCGGGAAGATGCGCGCATCGACGAAGCCGCGCGCGATGCGGCAGTCGGCGATCTCATCGATCTCGTCTGTGCGATAGACGGCCTATTGCAGACGCAGGCCGCAGCCGATGCACACTGCTTCCTCTCGATGCTCGACCGCGCGTTGTCCGACGACGAGGAGGCACGCGTCTGCGCGGGCGTGCTCGATGCATATCGTTGGCAGTACATCGTTTCGGGCGTGGAGGCCCCGCGCTTCGCCGATGTGCTCAGCGGCATGGTGAGCGAAGCGCAAGGCCGGCGGCTCGCGGCCGCGCTCGAACCCCTGCAAGCCCGGACGCTCATTTGCGGCACGGATGTTTTCGCGCAGTCATGATGGCGCGAGCCCTATCACACGACCAGACGGTGTACTGCCATGATCATGTTCCTGTTCTATCTACTGGATGCCTGGCTCGACGCGAGCGAACGCAAGCGGCACGATGCGTATGTTTCCGACGCGAAAGATCTCGCCGATGTTGAGCGGCGCATACGAAAGCTCGAAACCGGCGACGTGTTGCGCTGAATCGCACTGCAAGTGCATGCGCCACCTCCGTGGCGCATGCAGGTCATACCGTTTCCGCTTGCAGATAACGTTTGACTTCCGCATTGGTCACGAAGCTCGCGGCGGAAGAGGCCGCCAGGATGTCGCGGGCCTCTTGTGGTTTCGCGATCGCAAAACCCTGCACGTAATCGACACCCAGTTCTTTCAGCGCATCGAGTGTTTGCACGTCTTCGACCCATTCGGCGATGCTGCGCATCCCGAGGTTGCGCGCGAGATTGATGATCGCTTCGACGATCGCGATATCGGCGGGATGATTGCACATCG
This sequence comes from Caballeronia sp. LZ019, assembly GCF_031450825.1. Taxonomy (NCBI): domain Bacteria; kingdom Pseudomonadati; phylum Pseudomonadota; class Betaproteobacteria; order Burkholderiales; family Burkholderiaceae; genus Caballeronia; species Caballeronia sp. LZ019. The sequence continues at coordinate 480,847 of NZ_JARTVZ010000002.1, forward strand.
TCCGCACGAACTCGCCGTCGATCTTCAGCGCGTCGGCCGACAGCTTCTTCAGATAGCGCAACGAGGTCTGCCCCGCGCCGAAGTCGTCGATGGCGATCTTCGCGCCCATGTCATGCACGCGTGCGATGAAGCGCTCCGTATGCTCCAGGTCGTGCAGCGCGACGCTCTCCGTGATCTCGATGCACAGGTAGTGCACCACGTCCTCGTAACGCGAGAAGAGCGCGAACAGCTCGTCGAGGAAGTGCTCGTCGTTGAGCGAGCCGCCGCTCAGATTCACGCAGACGAAGCGCGTTCTTGCGAGCGATGCGCGGTTCTCGCTCAGCCATGCAAGCGTCGTCGACAGCACCCAGCGGTCGATCTGCACGATCGTGCCCGAGTCCTCGGCGGCGGCGATCAGCTTGCCCGCAGTCGCGACGGCCCCATCGGGCGTACGCAGACGCAGCAGCATTTCGAAGTCGAGCGCTTCTCCCGGCGCGTGCATCGACATGATCGGCTGCATCACGAGGAAGAGTCCATCGGGCAAGCGGCTTTCGCCCAGCGCTTCGATGAGATTGATCTCGGCGGCGCGTTCCTCGAACGCGGGCGCACCCTTGCGCAATGCGACGAGCCGCGCGTTGCCGCCGCGCTTCGCGGCGCGGCAGGCCCGGTCGGCGTAGGCGAGCGCGTCCTGCCCGCGTTCGCCATGCGAGCACTCGACGACGCCGATGGATCCTCTTACCTGGAAAGCGCGGGTATCGACGAGAAACGGCGCCGCGTTCAACGCGGTGACGAGTTCCTTGCAGCGCGCGATGGCATCGTCGATCGTCATGTCGGCCAGCACGCACACGAACTCGTCGCCACCGATGCGCCCGATCGGCACATGCGAGCCCAGACGCTCGACGAGACGCGCGGCGACATGCCGAAGGATCTCATCGCCCGTGCTGTGGCCGAAGAGGTCGTTGAACACCTTGAAGCGGTCGAGATCCAGATACGCGAGCGCCCACGCGCCGCGCTGTTCGCATTGCCGCGCGATGGCATGTTCGATTCCGCGCCGGTTCAGAAGCCCGGTGAGCGGGTCGTGCTCGGCGAGGAAGTGCAGGCGTTCGACCGCTTTCGAGCGGTCCGTCACGTCTTCGAGCGAACCTTCGATGAACCCGTTCGCGCGGATGGCGCGAAGCGAATAGCGGCGTCCGGCGGTGGTGGTCCCCGGCGCGCCTTCGATTTCGATCGATGCCGATTCGTCGCCTCGCAGGAGTTCGTCGAGCGCACGCTCGGCGCCTGTCGCGAAGTAGTCGGCCCAGCGATGCAGGCCGTCTTGCGCATGAGGCAGGCCGAGCATCGCGTGCAGCGCGGGATTGGCGCGAACGAAGCAATGCTCCTCGTTCAGCGTGAAGAGACCGATGGGCGTGACATCATATGTATTGCGCAGTTCGATCTGCATCTGACGGCGGCGTTCTCGCTCTTCACGCATGCGTTCGGCGATCGCGAACGCGCACAGCATGCTCGACGAGAGCGCCGTTACGACGGGACTATGCGCGCCTGCCAGCCCCTTGAAGCCGAACGCCGCCTCCAGCACTTCCGACAGCGTCGCGAACAGCACGATGCCCATCGACGCGACATACCACAGCACCGTTCGCGAGCGCGCCTTGAAGACGAGCTGCGCCAGAAAATAAGTTAGGACGACAATACAAAAGCTGGCGCTCGCCCACAGCACCGGAATGAAGTGGGCGTAACTGAGCGTGAACGCAGCGGCCATCAGGATGCAGCCGCCGTAGCGCACGGCGTGCAGCGTCCAGCGCAGGCCGATCGCTTTGAGCTCGCGGCGGAACAACTCGACGAACAGCGTCGCGGTGAGGATGTAGTACGACGCGAACGTGAATTCACGCAAGAACTGAATATGGCCGGGCGGGATGAGGCGGCCCATCCATTCGGTATCGAACCCCATCGCGTTGGCCGTCAGGCGCAGATTGCCGACGAGCCATGCGGCAAAAATGACGTACGTCCATTCGTGATTGATGATCGCCGTCACGAACACGAAGATGGCGAGCGTGAGCAGCCCGCCCGTAATCAGCGACGCACCTTGTTGGAAATCCAGTGTGGTTTCTTCGAGCTTGTCGCGGCTCAGCGCGGTCGCGGTGATATACGCGGGCCCGGAAAACGTGCCGCGGCAAAGAATGGGCGTTTCGCCCGTGCGTGCATCGAGTCGCAGCGCAAAGCCTGCCTTGTTGAAGCGAATGTCGCCGCGCGTGCCGTAGCGGTCGCCGGCGCCGAGCAGGGCAGGGAGCGCGTCCGTGCTCCAGCAGGATATCGTTTGCGCGTGCCGCGACGGAAGCTCGATGAACGCGGGAACACCGGTGTCGCGTGCGGGCGCTTCGAGCAGGAACCAGAACGGCGTTTCCGCGCGATGCGTGCTGAAGCGCGCAGAGGCAGTGGACGCCGACTCGCGCAAGCGGGCGATGGCGTCGGCGGGCTGCAGCGTCGCAGAAGGGTCCGCGATGACATGAAAGTGAAGCGGAACCGTGCCTGTGGTGTCGAACTGGCGCGGCGCCCAGAACATGACCGCGATGGTGCCGAGCGCGATCACGAACGGCGCTACGTATACGGAGAACCGCAGGAACGCCCAACTCGTCAGCCGGTCCCGAAACGTCCACTTATCGCTTGTCATTTGCTGCCCTTTCCTCCTTGACTACCGCTTTCGCCTCGTTGATCGAGATGCTACGACAATCGGCAACGACAGCACGAATGCGCCGACGCCGCCGATCACCGGTCCGCCCGATCATGCCTGAGCGGACGTTCGTTACCTTACGCTTCGCTCAGCGATTGCAGCGCGCTGTAATCGGCGCAGCCTTGCGCGTCATCGAGCGCCGCGGCGACGCTGACATCAATGTCGACGTGATCGGTTTCGAAGAAGAAGCCGTAAAACGAGTGATTGACCGCGGCCCAGCGCTGGCGGACCAGCGCAACGGGCTTGGCCATCACGCGATGGGGCATGCCGCCGACGTGCGTCATCGGCAGGAATTCGTTCTGGCCATACACGTCGCTGAAAAGCATCGCCTCGTATTCCCGGTCGAGCGGTGAACGTGCGGTAATCAGCATCCAGTCGATATCGTTCTGAACGCAATACATGTAATACGCCTTGCACAGCGCCACCTTGACCATCCGGCCGATCGCACCGCGCGCGACGCCGAGCCGTGTAGCCTCGGCAAGACGCGCCTCGTTCAGCCAGTCCGGCAGGCGGACGGATTGCTCGACCGCGAGCGGTCCGAGAACGTTCGTCTGAATCCGCATGGTGCCGAGCGGGCCCCCGTCGAGCCGCGATTGCGCGAGCAGCACGACCGTACCGGGCGAGGCGTCCAGCGCCTCGACGTCCATCGTTTCCGCGAATTCCGGCAAATGGCGCCCGTAGGCAGCCCGGCGCATTGCGACGGCCTTCTCGAGTTCTGCCTGATCACTCACGACTTTTATCGTAAACGGCAATCTTTCCGTTTTCTTGACGGTGTCGGGCGTCAGGTCCTGTTCGAGCGATGAAAAGCCCAGGTGTTGGGTGAGAAGTGCTGAGTCGATGCGGTCCATTTTTTATCCCGTGGATTAAAGAAAGAAAAAAGTGCGCCGCTTTAGGGAATAAAGGTTGGCCCCTAAACGCGACGACCAAGATTCTCACGAACGTGCGGGACGTGATGTGTCCCGGCCGCCAAGCCGGGAGCGCCGTGTCGACGAGGCGAGTAGGTTTTACATGAGTATTTCCGTGTTCCCTTTTTTCCTTAGCGAGTGAAGGCAAAAGTCAAGGCGTTTCTTACCGATGAGACACGAACTCGCTGGCGCGTGTGCGTTGCTGGTAGTCTGCGGCCTTCGCATTCGGATTGCAGTACGTTCGACACTGCATCGACCGCAATAAGTTCGCTAAGCACATGGGCAGACAATGAACCTGGGTAACAAACGGAGACCGCGACCGCTGGCCGTACTGCTCGCAGGGCTTGCGCTTTCTGGTGTCAATGCGCGAGCTCAGTCTTCTGTGACGCTCTATGGACTCGTGGATACGGCGCTGCGCTACACGACTCATGCGGATACGTCCGGCAACGACCGCCTGCAACTCTCGAACGGCGGCCTCGGCGAAAGTCATTGGGGCTTGCTTGGTTCGGAAGACATCGGCGGTGGAGCGAGCGTCGTTTTTCAGTTGGAGAATCGCTTCTTCCCGAATAGCGGGACGACTGACCCTTCCTATCCATTCTTCAACACGGCGTTCGTCGGCGTCAGGTCCTCGACTTTCGGGCGACTGACGCTGGGACGGCAAGTCAATCCGCTCGCGACGGCCGTGCTGCGGACCTATGTCACCAATCCATGGCTGCCGACGGTGTATGTCTTCAGGCCGGAGGTCGGCATGGCGCAGGGCGTCTGGACCAGCAACATGGCCAAGTACACGGCGCGCTGGCAGGACGTGACGATGGAACTCTCGTATGCGTTCGGCGGCGTGGCCGGCGCTTATGGCGCGGGAAGCCAGATTGGTGCATCCGTGACCTACGTGCCGGGCTGGCCGTTGCGGCTGGGTGCGGCTTATCTCGACACGCGCGACGCGGTGAACAGCTCCGCGCACATGAAGTCATGGACGGCGGGCGGAGCCTATACGTTCGGGAACACGTCGGTCAACGCGGGCTGGGCGGTGAATCGCGAGGACGCGGCTTATCTGGGTAACGCTCCGAACGGCCCTTATACGCCGGCTCAATTGACGGCGCTGGGATTCACGCAGTTTTCATCGCGGCAAATGTTCTTTGGCGGAGTGACACAGTTGATCGGCAGGCGCACGCACTTGTCGGCCAACGTGTGGCGCACGCTTCAGGACGGCAAGAACGCAAGCGGAGATGGTCACGCAACACAGTTCCAGGTGGTCGCCGATCATGGCCTGTCGCGCCGCACCGATGTCTATGTCGAGGCTGATTACTCGCTGTATCGCGGCGGGCTCATTGGCGCGCAATTGCAAGGCGTGAGCGGAGTGAGCGCGGCGGGAGGGTTGACGCAACTATCGGTGATGACGGGGCTTCGGCACAGCTTTTGAGCGTTGAGCGATGAAGATATCGGACAGGAACATTCAGCTATGCATGCTGGAACTGCTCGGGCGGCGCGCCCCGACTGCATCCATTTGCCCGTCCGATGTCGCCCGCCAACTCATTCCCGACGATGAAACAGCATGGCGTCAACTGATGCCCGCGATACGCCAGGTCGCCGCGCGGCTGGCGCAAGAGGGAAGCATCGTGATCACGCAAGGGGCGGTTACGGTATCGCCGGAAGCGATCATTCGCGGTCCCATTCGCTTGCGGCGCGGGGCAAAATTTCCGGTGGCCTGAATCGATGAATGCTTAGGATGCTTGATGAATAATCGAGATCGTTCGTCCTGCCTTCGCTTGAAGAACCGTCGCAGCCTCAGGACACCTTCGCGCGCTTCTGCAACTCGGCCGTCGTCTCTCCTTCGCCATCCGGCAGCCAGCCCGGCGGGCGCAACACGAAGCCCACTGCGTCGGACACGCTCTTCGCGCTCAGCACGTCTTTCGCGAGGCTCGTCCAGTGCTCCGTCTCGACGACGATCGGATTGCGCGATGTGGTCGGCGTCGTAAGGCCATAACGACACGGCTCATCCGCGCGCTCTTCGACATACGTGCCGAACAGGCGGTCGAACACGATCAGCACGCCGCCGAAATTCGCATCGAGATAAGCCGCATTGGACGCGTGATGCACGCGATGCGACGAAGGCGTATTGAGCACGTATTCCAGCCAGCCGAGCTTCGGAATCCACGTCGCATGCAGCCAGAACTGATAGAGCAGGTTGATCGACAACGCCGCGAGCACGACTTCGGGCTTCACACCCAGCCACACGAGTGGCGTGAAGAACATCGCGGCGCCCGTGATCTTGCTCGTCCAGCCGAGGCGATAGGCCGAAGAAAGCGTCAACTGGTTCGGTGAGTGATGGACTGCATGCGTCGCCCAGAAAAAACGCACGGTGTGCGAAGCGCGGTGATACCAGTAGTAGCAGAACTCCATGCCGATGAACAGCAGCAAGATCGTCAGCGGCGCGTTGCTCGTCACCGTGTGGATGCGATGCTCCCACGCGAACGCGACCACCGGCGTCGCGAGCGACAGCGGCAGAAACGCAAGCAATTTGCGGCCGGCGAGATCCGCGAGAGAAATCAACACTTCGTGCCAGTCGAATGCACGGGCGGTCCCCTTGCGGACGCGGCTGAGAATCAGCGCTTCGATCATCGATGCCGCGAGCACGATGACGAGCACATACATCGATAACTTCCCGATCAGTTTCATGCTGTCGCCCTGAGTGGTTGCGAATGAACCCACTGTAGTGACGGCGCCTGTCAAAAACCACGCAGCATTTGTTTCGCCGGATGTCGCCGCCTTACGAAACGCTTGTCCGCATCGCCGGTCCTGTATAACATTGCGAATAATTCCTATTTACCAAAGAGCGTCGAATGATCGCAGCCGCGCGCAACCTCCGTTTCAGGGCAATGCAAGCATGAGGCCGGTTCTCGTCCGCCTGCATCGCTGGTTTGGTGTCGCGACCGCGCTGTTCCTGTTCGTCTCGGGGCTGACCGGTGCGGTCATCGCGTGGGATCACGAAATCGATGCGATTCTGAATCCGTCGTTCTTCCACGCACGCACCGACGGCGCGCCGCTGCCGCCGCTGGAACTCGCGCGGCGCGTCGAAGCCGCCGATCCGCGCGTCGAAGTGACCTATCTGCCGCTCGGCGTCGAGGCGGGGCATACCACGCAGATGATGGTGTGGCCGCGCACGAATCCGTCGACGGGCGCGCCGTACGCGGTCGACTACAACCAGATCGCCGTTGACCCCGCCACCGGCGAAGTTCAGGCGCGGCGGATGTGGGGCGCGGTGTCGCTCGCGCGCATCGACCTGATGCCGTTCCTCTACAAACTGCACTACACGCTGCATCTGCCGGTGCTCGCCGGCTTCGATACGGGCACGTGGCTCCTCGGCATCGTCGGCATCATCTGGCTTTTCGATAGCGGCATCGCGCTCGTGCTGTCGTTTCCGAGCGTCAAGGCGTGGCGCAAGTCGCTCGCGTTCCGCTTCCGGCGCGGCGGCTATGCGCTGACGTTCGATCTGCATCGCTCGGGCGGCGTCTGGATCTGGGCGCTGTTGCTGATGATGGCGCTCACGTCGGTTTCGATGAACCTCGCCGATCCGGTCGTGCGGCCCATCGTGTCCGCGTTCTCGAAGCTGTCGCCATCGTTTCTCGAGAACGCGGAGCTGATGCGGGCCGCGCCGCCCGGCCAGCCGGCCGCGACGCGCGCGCAAATCATCGAAACCGCCGCGCGCGATGCGAAGCGCGAAAACGTCGCGGAGCCGATGGGCGCGCTGTACTACGTGCCCGCGATGCAGGCATACGGCGTCGGCTTCTTTGCACCGGGCCACGATCACGGCGATGGCGGCCTCGGCAATGCCTGGCTTTACTACAACGGCCACACCGGAACGCTCGCCGGATCGTCCATTCCAGGCCGCGGTTCCGCAGGCGATGTCTTCATGCAGGCGCAGTTTCCGCTTCATTCGGGGCGCATTATCGGGCTGACAGGGCGCATTCTGATCAGCGCGGTCGGCGTCGCGGTCGCGGTGTTGAGCGCAACGGGCCTCATCATCTGGATGCGAAAACGCGCCGCGCGCCGTCACTCGGCCGCCGCCGCCGATGCGCGGGCGGCGCGCGGCCGCTCGCTGTCGTCCTGACGCCTGAGCACCGAACGCGTTGCGATTCCGCAAAGCCGCGCGTTATTTAAATGATAACGACTCTTATTTACGTTAGAATCCGGCGACAAGTCGAGCCGTCACGCGCCTCCGATTGCCGGTAACGACCCAAGAAAAACGCCGCCCGGATTCCTTCGACGCCCCGGGCCGGAACCGACCAACACCGACGTTTTCTCCGATTCATGCCTGTTCTCCGTTTGCAAACCTTGCAGGCCGCGCCTGCGAAGGCGCTGTCGCATCGCGCCGTCATCGTCGCGGCGATTGCCGTCGCTTTTTCCTTTCCGGCCCATGCCCAGACCGCAGCCGGCGCCGACGCCGCGCCGTCGGCTGAAAACACGCTGCCGGCCGTCCGCGTCGAGGCGAGCAAAGAGCAGCTTCCCGGCGATCTCGCGCCGACCTTCGCGGGCGGCCAGGTCGCGCGCGGCGCCGATTTCGGCGTGCTCGGCCAGCAGCGCACGCTCGACGTGCCGTTCAGCATGACGACGTACACGTCGAAGCTGATCGAGGACCAGCAGGCGCGCACCATCGGCGACGTGCTCGCGAACGATCCGGCGGTGCGTACCGCCTACGGCTTCGGCAACTTCGCGGAGACGTACATCATCCGCGGCTTTCAGCTCGATGGCGACGATGTCTCGCTCAACGGCCTGTACGGCATCACGCCGCGCCAGCTCGTCGCAACCGATGCGCTGGAGCGCGTCGATGTCTTCAAGGGCGCGAATACGTTTCTGAACGGCGCGTCGCCGAACGGATCGGCCGTCGGCGGCGGGCTGAATCTGCAGCTCAAGCGCGCGGACGACAAGCCGCTCACGCGCGTCACGCTCGAAGGCACGGCGTCGGGCGAAATCGGCGCGCATGTCGACGTGGGACGGCGCTTCGGCAGCGAAGGGCAGTTCGGCATCCGCGTGAATCAGGCGAATCACGACGGCGAAACGAGCATCGACGGTGAACATCGCCGCGACAACACCACGGCCGTTTCGCTCGACTGGCGCGGCGACAAGCTGCGTCTCTACGGCGACTTTCTCTATCAGCGGCAGCGCGTGAACGGCGGCCGGCCGACGGTGAACGTCAGCGGCAATTTCATTCCCGAAACGCCGTCGGCGACCTACAACTACGCGCAGACCTGGAGCTTCAGTTCCATCGAGGATACCGTCGGCATCCTGCGCGCGGAATACGACTTCCTGCCTGGCTGGACGGCCTATATCGCGGGCGGCATGCGGCACACGGACGAGCACGGCGAGTATTCGTCGCCGACCGTATCCAGTACGGCCACGACCGCATCGCGGCTCGGCGTGCCGCACAAGGAAGACGGCAGCTCGGCGGAAGCGGGCGTGCGCGGCCATTTCAACACCGGGCCGGTATCGCATTTCGTGACGGCGGGCGCGTCGATCGTGCGGGTGGATTCGATGTCGGCTTATACGTTCGCCGGCGCGTTCCCGACGAGCCTCTACGACACGCCGCAGGTGCCGTATCCGGCGAGCACGCTGTCGGCCGGCAATCTGGCCGATCCGGGCACGACGGCGCTCAATCTGATGCGCAGCGCATCGGTGTCGGACACGCTCGGCTTCCTGAACGATCGCGTGCTGTTCACCGTCGGCGCGCGCTATCAGGAACTGCACACCAACACGTTCGATTACACCGGCAAGCAGACCCGCGCCTATAACGATTCGATCACGACGCCGCTCTTCGGCCTCGTCGTCAAGCCGTGGCAGAACGTGGCGTTCTTCGCGAATCGCAGCGAGGCGCTTGCGATCGGGGATTCCGCGCCGAACACGGCCGTCAATTTCGGCGAGCAACTGCCGCCCCAGAAGTCGAAGCAGTACGAAGTCGGCGCGAAGTACGACAACGGCAAGTACGGCGCATCGCTTGCGCTGTTCCAGATCGAGAAGCCGCTGACGTACACGAACAGCGCCGGTTATTTCGTCGATAACGGGAACGAGCGGCATCGCGGCGTGGAGGCGTCGATCTACGGCGAGCCGTTGCGCGGCGTTCGGCTGATCGCGGGGGCGACGTACATCCACGCGACGCAGCTCGACACCGGCAGCGCGACGACGGACGGCAACATGCCGATCGGCGTGCCGACCTTCATGTTCAACGTCAATGCGGAATACGACGTGCCGGTGCTGAACGGCCTCACCTTGACGGCGCGCTGGATTCATACCGGCTCGCAGTATCTGAACGTGACGAACACGCTGTCGATTCCTGCGTGGGATCGCTTCGACCTCGGCGCGCGCTATGCGACCGTGCTGTTCGGCAAGCCGACGACGTTCCGAGCGAGCGTGCTCAACGTGGCCAACAAGTCGTACTGGTCGTCGACGATCGGCGGTTATCTGACGCAAGGCGCGCCGCGAACGGTGCTTCTGTCGATGACGACTGACTTCTGATCGAGCCGCCCGAAGAACGCGCGCCGCCGGTTCCTTTCGCGAACCGGCGGCGCTTTGTCATGGTTTCGGACCGCGCTACGCCGCGCCGGCGAGCGGTATAAACTTCGATGTATATGTCTCGCGCATGAAGCGCTCACCGTCATCATGGAACCGACTTCGAGTAAAGAAACGTCCCGCAGGCGCTTGTCGAAGCGGTCGCTCAATGTCCTCTCGGCGCTGGTCGGCATCGGCACGCTGGCGCTCGGTATCGGCTGGCTGATCTATAGCTGGACGGTCAATCTGGAAGTGCCGTACTTCGCGATTCCGCTCGTGCTGACCGTACCCGTGATCGCCGCTGTGGCGTTCCGGAACATGTGGGATTAGCGAAGCAGGAGAGGGAAGGAAAAAGAGTGAGCAAAAAAATCGCCGCGATAAACGCGGCGATTTTTCTACAGCATATGCGTTGGTAGGCTCGATTGGACTCGAACCAACGACCCCCACCATGTCAAGGTGGTGCTCTAACCAGCTGAGCTACGAGCCTGTTGAGCCGCGCATTATAGAGACCCCGCACTCGATATACAAGCCCATCGGCGAAGAATCTTCAGACGGCTGGCTCGCTCACGCAGCGAAAGCCCGCATACACGTACTGATAATGCCCCTGGAACCAGTTGCGGAAGCTCGGCCGCAACATGCACGCCGCCGTGCGGGGCGAGCCGCCTTTGATGACGAAGTGCTTGCCGTCGAAGAAATTCGCCGAGTAGCCGAGATAGAACGGGAACGGCTCGAAGCCGTCGAGCGGGCCGAAGGTCGTCGATGTCCATTCCCAGCCGTTGCCGAACTGTCCCTCGACGCCGAACGCGCTGCGGTTCTCGGGATGCGCCTGCACCGGCGTCGGGTCCCATCGGCGGAAATCGAAGTTGCCTTCCGCCACATGCGGCGCGCCGATGGCCGCGCGTTGCCACTGCGCTTCCGTGGGCAGCTTCCTGCCCGCCCAGCGTGCGTAGGCGCTGGCTTCCGCATGGCTCACGTAGACCGGCCAGTCGAGCGGAAGCGGGAGTTCCTCGAACATCGTGCGCAGCTTCCAGCCGGATTCGGCGCTGCCGGCGTCGTCGACGGCTTCGTCGCCCGCAATCCAGAACGCCGGATGCGCAATGCGATGTCGCTCCTTCCACGCCCAGTCGCCGTCGTTCCAGTAGTCGCGATTCCAGTAGCCGCCCGCATCGATGAAGCGCAGATAATCGCGGTTCGTGACCATGTAGCGGTCGATATCGAACGCCGGCACGTCCACGCGCATTTCATCGAACTCGTTGTCCCAGCCGAATCGTCCGCTCTCGCGGGAAAGCCCCAGCGTGACCGTGCCTTCGGGAACGCGCACGGTTTCATGCACGAGCGGGCGGTCCGATGTCCGTTCGCATATCGCATTGGCCGGCGCAATTTTTCTGTCGACCGGCAATTGATGCAGCATGTACGCAAGCGTTTCCGCGTGCATCAGCCGATGTTCGATCGCGACTTCGAGCAGCTTCGCGGCAGGCTCGTCCGCGGAAACGGGGTCGGCGACGAGTTTGAGCGGATCGAAACGGGCGTCGATATCCGCGCGCACTTTCGCCTTGTAAGCCTGCACTTCGTCGAGCGAAGGCCAGTCGGCCGGCTGATCGGTCGGCAGGCCGCCATCGACGGGATCGATGCCGAACGCGAACAGCTGGTCGTAGGCGGGATCGGCGTTCGGGAGGTCGAAGAGGCGCTTGTCGAACAGATTGCGGTCGAACGCCTCGAGATGGCCGATATAGAAGACGATGCGATGCCGCTCGGCGATCGGCCGGTCGTAAAGATGCTCGCGCCTGACGATGTCGAAGAGTTCGTCGGTCACGCGGCGCGCTTCCGCGAGCCGCTCGAGCAAAGGATGACGCAGGGATGGTTCGCGATTCATTTCGCTCTGTCTCCGGTGCAAGCCGAGAGCATTGCATAGGATTCGAACAGGCGTCAAAACGCCTGCTCGCTTGCATGAAAGAGCCAGTGTTTAGCGAAGTTCGTGCCAGCGCGCCGGATTGCGGCGTTTGTTCGGCTGTGGCGAGCGAACCGGCGCGCTCAGGCGATTGTCAGATGCCGCGCAGCCCGTCGAAGTCGCGGATGCGGATGGATTTGCCCTGCGCCTCGATGAGTCCAAGCTTGTCGAAGCGCGATAGCGTGCGGCTCACCGTTTCGAGCGTCATGCCGAGATAGCTGCCGATGTCGTCGCGCGTCATCCGCATCGTGAATTCCGCAGTGGCGTACCCGCGCCGCGCGAGCCGCGCGGACATGTCGAGCAGCAGGCGGGCGACGCGCTCGTCGGCGCGCAGCATGCCCAGCCGCACGACGTGTTCGGCTTCGCGATTGATCGCCTGACTCATCATGCGATGCATGCGCCGTTGCAGCGAATCCGTCTCGCGGCACATGCGCTCGAAAAGCGCGTAGGGCACGACGCAGACGGAGCTGTCTTCCAGCGCGATGGCGTCGCACGTGTGGCGGCCATCGCCGATGCCGTCGAGACCGAGGGCATCGCCCGCGAGCAGCAGGCCGGTCATGCGCCCGCGTCCGCCGTCGCGGCTGCCGTCATTCGTGACGACGGTCTTGAGCGAACCCGAGCGCACCGCGTAGAGCGAATCGAACGTGTCGCCGGTGCGAAAGAGCGCATCGCCGCGACGAATCTTGCGCGTCACGGAGATGATGTGTTCCAGCTTGGTGACGTCCCGGGCGCACAGGCCTTCGGGCATGCACAGATGGCGCATTGCGCAGCTGGAACAGTGCGCCGCTTGCCGCCGGGGGAGGATCGGATCAGACATGGCGAGCTCGGTTTCTTGATGGATGACAAATTGATTGTCCCATAGCAAGCCCGGCCGACCGCGTGAAAAAATGCCGCGCCCCCGGCGCTTGCACAATCTTCACATCATGCGGTAGAGGCGTTGTCCGAATTATTTGCCGCCGAGGGAATCAACAGCACCGGCAAGCTGGCTTGACGCAGGCAACGCTCCGCAACGCTGCCGAGAATCATCCGTTTGAAGCCCTTGCGGCCATGCGTGCCCATCACGAGCAGATCGGCGTTGAACGCGTGGGCGGCGGCGATGATGAGCGAGGCGACGTCGTCGCTGGCGGTGGCCTCGACGGTCGCGACATCGCCCGCAACGCCGCGCGCCTTCATCGCTTCGGCGGCTTCCCGCGCAACGGCTTCGCCCTGTTCGGTCAGGCCCTTCTGCAGCGCGGACGGATCGTAGCCCGGCACGTCCATGACCATCGGCCCGCTTTCGATGACGCAATACGGCTGGACGACCGCGTGATGCGTGACAGCGAGATCGAGCGCGGTATTCAAGGCGTGCTGGGACGTGCGGCTGCCGTCGATGGCGACGATGATGCGTTTGAACATGGCGTGTTCCTCGTGCGGTGAGAATGTCGGGCGCATGCCGGCCGACGCGTGGCGTGGCGCTTGCATCGCGGCGATACGCGCTTTCAGCATAGCGCGGCGGTCGTGTCGCGAGACCGCGCAGTTTTCAGGATGAGTCGATCTGTCGCAAGCGACGCCGTACAATCCGTGGTTCCACCGACTCAGCGCCCGCTTAACACGCCGCATGACCGACGACCGCACCACCGAACCCCAGCCGCACGCGCTTGCGTTCCGAACCGCCCTCTACGCGATGCTCGGCATCGGACTCGTCAACATGCTCGTCGCGCTGGACCAGACGGTGGTGAGCACGGCGCTGCCGTCGATCGTCGCGGAACTGCACGGCTTCGAGTATTACGCGTGGATTGCGAGCGCCTATCTGCTGGCGTCCGTCGTCACGGTGCCGGTGTTCGGGCGGCTCGGCGATTACTTTGGCCGCAAGCGGTTCGTCATCGCGGCGGTCGTGACCTTCACCGTCGCCTCGGTGCTGTGCGGGCTTGCGCCGAACATGCTGTTTCTGGCGTTGTCGCGGGGACTGCAGGGCGTAGGCGGCGGAATGATGGTCGGCACCGCGTTCGCCGCCATCCCCGATCTCTTCCCCGATCCGCGCACGCGGGTGCGATGGCAGGTCGTGCTCGCGGCGGCATACGGCATCGGCACGGCGGCGGGGCCGTCGCTCGGCGGATGGATGAGCCAGCACTGGGGCTGGCGCTCGACGTTCCTGATCAATCTGCCGGTCGGCGCGGCGGCGTTGTACTTCATCTGGTCGCATCTGCCGAATCTGCACCGGCCGCGCGAAGGCGGCGTGAAGATCGACTGGCTCGGCGCGGCGCTCGTCGCGCTCGTGCTCGGCGGCTTCCAGGCGCTGATCGAGTCCGTGCCGAAATCGGGACTCTCGACGGGCAACATCGCGCTCGGCTGCGCGGTGATCGCGGGCGCGGCGGCGCTGCTCGTCTGCGAGCGGCGCGCGACTCATCCGATCATTCCGCTCGATATCTTCCGCGATCCGCATCTGGTCACGCTGTTCACGCTCTCCTTCATGGCGGGCTTCGTGATGTTCTCGCTGATCTTCTTCGCGCCGCTGCTGCTGCAGGGCGGCTTCGGGCTCTCGCCCCAGGAAGCCGGCCTGCTCGCCACGCCGATCGCCGCGTGCATCGCGCTCGGCAGCTTCATCAATACCCGGATCGTGATCCATTTGCGCAAGCCGACGCAGATCCTGACCATCGGTTTCACGCTGCTCGTGCTGGCCTCGGTCGGGCTGTCGTTTGCGCGCGTGTTGACGCCGCATGTGTGGATCGAATTGCCGATGGCCGCGGTCGGCATCGGACTCGGCTTCGTGCTGAACAACATGAACGTGTTCGGGCAGGAGATCGCGGGGCGAGAGCGCTTCGGCATCACCACTGCGCTGCTGCAGTCGACCCGAATGGTCGGCGGCATGCTCGGCACGAGCATCGTCGGGACGATCGTCGCGCATCACTACGCGAACGTCGTCGAGCGCACGGTCAGCGTGCTGGGCGCGGCGGCATCGGCGCAATGGCAGCCGCGCTTCGTGGACCCGCGCATTCTCGTCGACGAAGCGTTGCGCGATACCTTGCTGCACGATCTGCGCTCGGCCGGGCTGGATGCCTCCGCGCTCTTCGACGCCGCCCGCGATGCGCTCGTGCAGGCGGTGCACATCGGCACGATGCTGACGGCAGTGGCCGCGCTGGTCGCGGTTTTGCTGGTGCGGCGGATCGGGCATATAACGTTTCGGAAGGTCGGGAAGGGGTGAACGGGGCCGTCAGGCGGTGACGGAACGCTTCTTACGGTCCCGTGTCCGTCTGCAGGGCGCGCACCGCTTTGGCACACGCAATGCGTCGCCCGCTCGCAGCATCCCTGCCGCCTGCTCAGCGGGCTGCATCACCAGCACGGAGGATTCACCATGATGATCACCGGAGAAATGCTGATCGGCGCGTCGGCCGTGCGGGGCGCCGACGCCACGCTCCGCGCGTTCGACCCCGCCCGCAACGTCGAGCTCGAACCTGTCTTCGGCGGTGGCGGCGCGGCGGAAGTTGACCGCGCGTGCGAACTTGCCGACGCCGCGTTAGATCCGTATCGGCACGCGCCGCTGGAGGCGCGCGCACAGTTTCTGGAAGCCATCGCGGACAACGTCATCGCACTGGGCGATGCGCTCATCGAGCGCGCTCAGGCGGAATCCGCGCTGCCGAAGGCGCGGCTCGAAGGCGAACGCGCCCGCACCGTCGCGCAGTTGCGGCTTTTTGCATCGCTCGTGCGGGAAGGGCGCTGGCTTTCGGCGACGCTCGATTCCGCGCAGCCGGATCGCAAGCCGCTGCCGCGTCCCGATCTGCGCTTGCAGAAGATTCCCGTCGGCCCGGTCGCCGTGTTCGGCGCGAGCAACTTTCCGCTGGCCTTTTCGGTCGCGGGCGGCGATACGGCGGCGGCGCTCGCGGCGGGCTGTCCGGTCGTCGTGAAATCGCATCTGGCGCATCTCGGCACATCGGAACTCGTGGGACGCGCGGTGCAGAAAGCAGTCGCCGACATCGGCCTGCCCGAAGGCGTGTTCTCGCTGGTCGTCGGCTCGGGCAATGCGATTGGCGAGGCGCTCGTCGCACATCCGGCGATCCGCGCGGTCGGCTTCACCGGCTCACGGCGCGGCGGTCTCGCGCTCGCGGATATCGCCGCGAAACGCCGCGAGCCGATTCCCGTTTTCGCCGAAATGAGCAGCGTGAATCCGATCTTCGCGCTGCCGGGCGCGCTCGCCACGCGCGGCGATGCGCTCGCCGCCGGCTATATCGATTCGGTTGCGCTCGGCGTCGGCCAGTTCTGCACGAATCCGGGGCTCGTGTTCGCGCTGGCGGATGCGAAACTCGACGATTTCGTCGACAACGCCACGGCCGCCCTTGAAAAAAAGGAAGCACAGACGATGCTCACGGCGGGCATCGCGGCGGCTTATGCGGATGGGATCGCGCATCGCGACGCGTCGGGCGCGCAGCGCGTCGCGACGGGCAAGGAAAGCGATGCGGCGAGCGGCGCGTTGCCGGCGCTGTATCGGGTGAGCGCGGAGCAGTTTCTCGCGACGCCGCAGCTCGCCGACGAAATCTTCGGCCCGACATCCGTGATCGTGGCGTGCGAGAGCGAGGACGAGATGATCGCGGTCGCGCGCACGCTCGAAGGCCAGTTGACCGCGACGCTGCTGATGGACAACGACGACATCGATCTGGCGCGGCGTTTAATGCCGGTGCTGGAACGCAAGGTCGGGCGGATCCTGGCGAACGGCTTTCCGACGGGCGTCGAGGTGGCGTACGCGATGGTGCACGGCGGCCCGTTCCCCGCGACGTCCGATGGGCGGTCGACATCGGTCGGCGCGATGGCGATCGAGCGGTTCCTGCGGCCCGTCTGTTACCAGGATTTGCCCGCGCCGCTGTTGCCGCGAGCGCTGGCGGACGACAACCCGCTGAACCTGTGGCGATTGAGGGATGGCGAACTGGGGCCGAACTGAGCCGGACGTATCTGCGGGAGAAGTATTTGACGTTTATTTGTGTCGCGAATAAAGTGCATTTATTCGTCACGCAGATACGCTCATGCAACAGGTCGTCGCAACGCCCGCTCAATTGGAAAAACTGCTCGCCGCCGGCCGGCGGCGCGCCGGTCTGACGCAGGCGCAGGCCGCATCGCGGCTCGGTATCAGCCAGAGCCGCGTTTCGACGCTGGAACGCAATCCCGGCGCGCTGACTCTCGATCAGTTACTCGCGATGCTCGGAGCATACGGATTACAACTCGTGGTGCAAGACCGGCCGGAACTGCCGCAAACGAGCCCGCCCGCCGAATCATGGTGACGGCTGGCCGAAAGTCGCATTCGCGGGCGTTGTCCGTCTGGGCGAATGGCGAGCGCATCGCAACCTGGCGCTTGCCGGCGCGCGGCGCGCCCGAACTTCAATATGACGCGGACTGGCTCACATCGCCGCAAGCGCGTCCGCTGTCCTTGTCGCTGCCGCTCCCGCTCGACGGCGCGCCACTGCGCGGCGGCGAAGTGCTCAATTATTTCGACAACCTGCTCCCCGACAGCGACGCGATCCGCCGCCGAATCGCGCAGCGCTTCAGCACCGACAGTGTCGACGCCTTCGATCTGTTGCGGGCGATCGGCCGCGACTGTGTCGGCGCGGTGCAGTTGCTGGGGGAAGACGAATCGCCCTTCGGCGTGCGAAGCATCGAGGGAACGCCGCTCGATGATCACGAGATCGAAATGCTGCTCGACCAGACGGCCGGCGGCGGCCTGTCCGGCGCTCACGATGACGACGACTTTCGCATTTCGCTCGCCGGCGCGCAGGAGAAGACCGCACTGCTTCGCCACGGCGATCGATGGCTGAAGCCGCACGGCGCGACGCCGACCACGCATATCCTGAAGCTGCCGCTCGGGCTCGTCGGCAACCGGCGCGCGGACCTGACGACATCCATCGAGAACGAATGGCTGTGCATGGCGATACTCCGCGCATACGGCTTGCCGGTTGCGAACTGTCACATTGCCACTTTCGGGCAGCGCCGCGTGCTCGTCGTCGAACGCTTCGACCGGAGGCTGCATGCCGGCGGCGACTGGATCGTGCGGCTGCCGCAGGAAGACTTCTGCCAGGTCGCCGGCTTGCCGCCGCACAAAAAGTACGAGCACGATGGCGGGCCGGGCGTGCTGCAGCTCGCGCGCGTGTTGCAGCAATCGGTCGATGCGCGCGGCGACATCCGAACGCTGGTGACATCGCAGATTCTTTTCTCGCTGCTTGCCGCGCCGGACGGGCACGCCAAGAACTTCAGCATCCGCCTGCTCGCGGGCGGACAATACCGGCTCACGCCGCTTTACGACGTCATGTCGATCTGGCCTGTCGAAGGCGACGGCGCGAACCAGTGGTCATGGCACAAGGCCAAACTCGCGATGGCGATTCCGGGCAAGAGCCGGCACTATGCGTTCCGCGACATCCAGCGGCGGCACTTCAACGCGATGGCCGCGCGTTGCGGTTTCGCCGACGACGCGGAGCCGATCATCGAAAGCCTCATCGAACGGACACCCGGCGCGATCGAAGAAGTCGCCGCGAAATTGCCGGGCGATTTCCCGTCGCGCGTGGCGGAACGCATTTTCGACGGCTTGCGCCGATCCGCAGCCGCGCTTGCATCCATGTCTCGTGACTGACTTCACTTTCTGCAAAGGACCGCTTCATGCCTTCATCCGATCGCCGTTACCCCGACCCCGCCATTCGCGTGCTCGATCCGCGCTTCAACGCGCTGCGCATCGCTTCGGCTTCGGTCGAATGTCTCTATCAGGGCGCGCGCTGGTCGGAAGGGCCGGTCTGGTTCGGCGATGGCCGCTACGTGCTGTGGAGCGACATCCCGAACAATCGCATTCTGCGATGGGACGAGGAGAGCGGCCAGGTCGGCGTGTTTCGCAAGCCGTCCAACAACGCGAACGGGAACACACGCGATCGCGAGGGGCGGCTTGTGACTTGCGAACACCTGACGCGGCGCGTGACACGCACCGAATACGACGGCTCCATCACGGTGCTCGCGGATCGCTTCGACGGCAAGCCGCTCAATTCACCGAACGATGTTGTCGTGAAGTCGGACGGATCGATCTGGTTCAGCGACCCCGTGTTCGGCATCGACGGCTATTACGAGGGCGAGAAGCAGGAGGCGCAACTCAAGCCGTGCGTGTATCGCGTCGATGGCCGGAGCGGCGAGATCACGAAAATGATCGATGACTTCGCCGGCCCGAACGGACTCGCGTTCTCACCGGATGAATCTGTGCTGTACGTCGTCGACTCGCGCTCGACGCCGCGCAAGATATTCGCGTTCGACGTGCTGGACGGTGGCCGCGCGCTCGGCAAGCCGCGCCTTCTGATCGACGCCGGCCCCGGCACGCCCGATGGCTTTCGCGTCGATATTCACGGCAATCTGTGGTGCGGCTGGGGCATGGGCGACGCCGAGCTCGACGGCGTGCGCGTTTTCACGCCGCAAGGCGAGGCCATCGGCCATATCGATTTGCCGGAACGATGCGCGAACGTGTGCTTCGGCGGGCGGCATCGCAACCGGCTCTTCATGGCGGCGAGTCATGGCTTGTATTCGCTGTTCGTGAATACGCAGGGATGCTGAAGCAGCGTGACGCGCTGCCTCAGTCGAGGGACGGCTCGCACCGGCTCTCGGCCGAATGCGTCATGCCCGGACGGCCCAGCGCGGTCACGCGTTGCAAGGTCACGAGACCGAGCACGGCGAGGCCCGCGCCGAGCATGAAGTCGGTTTCCACGCCCGCGCGGTTGACGATCGCGCCGCCCACTGCGGAGCCCGTTGCGATCGCCACCTGAATGATGCTGACGAACATGGCCGATCCGGCCTCCGGATAGTCCGCCGTGCCGCGCTGAATCCACACGCTGAAGCACAGCGGCAACGCGCCGAACGCGACGCCCCAGATCAGCATGGCCGCCGTCTCGCCGATGTGCGAATGTCCGAGCAGCAGCATCGATACGATTGCGCCCAGCAGCAGCACGATCATCACGGCCACGGATTTCACGAGGTGCTTCGCGACCATCGCCGACATCAGCGCGTTCGAGAAGAAGCCGATGACGCCGAAGCCGAGCAGCAGCAACGTGATCGCGTTCAGCGAGAAGTCCTGTTCGAGCAATGGCGCAATGTACGTGTACGTCGAGAAGTGCGCGCCGAAAGCGAACGCGACCATCAACATGCTGAGCCGCGCATGCGGCCTTGCAAGCAGCGCCTTGAAGTCGTGAACGCGCAGGCCGGACGCGGACGGCAGCCGCGGCACGAGCAGCGCCTGCGCGATCAGTGCGACGGCGACGAGCCCCGCGGTCGCGGCGAACGAAAGCCGCCACGACGAGAACGAGGCGATGAAGATGCCGAGCGGCACGCCGATGACCGTCGCGAACGTCACGCCCGTCAGGATGATGGCCGTGGCCTTCGCCGCGTCCCTGCCTTGCACGAGGCGCGGAGCCGCGGCCGTCGCGAGCGTCCAGAAGCCGCCGAGCGCGGCGCCGAGCATCGCGCGCCCGACGAGCATCATCGCGAAGCCGGGGGCCATCGCGCACACCACGTTCGAAACGAAGAGGACGGCGGTGAGCAGCAGGAACACATATCGACGGTCCATGCGGCCCGCGCCGATGATGAGCGTCGGCGCGAAGATCGCGGCCATCACGCCGGGCGTCGTGACCATCAGCCCCGCGATGCCGGGACTCACGCCCAGGTCGTGCGCGATCTGCGGCAACAGGCCGACCGGCAGGAATTCCGCCGTCACGAACGCGAACGCGCTGACGGCGACCGCGAGCACGGCGAGCCACTGGCGGATCGTGGTGGAAAAGTCGTCCGATGCGCCGGAGACGGTGGGCGTGTCAAGTTGCATATCGATGGAAACCGGAAAGTGCCGGCAAGGCCGCGGCCTCGCTCGTCGACAGTCGAAAAGCTGGCGCACGGCGCGTTCAGACGAAACGGCCGGCGCGAAGAAGGACACACTGTAGAAGGACGGGCGGCCGGGAAAAAGGGCGGCGCGTCGAATTGAGAATCCGGAGGACGCGAACAATCGCGCGACGCTCAAGCGCGGCTGATCTTTTCCATGATTCTTTCCGGATGCCTCGGGGCCTCGAAGCCGAATCGCTCATAAACGCCGTGTGCATCCAGCGTGACCAGCATCATTCGCCTGAGCCCTTGCAGGGCGGGATGCGCCATGATGCATTCGATCATCCACGTACCGAGGCCCCCACGCTGATGCTCGGGGAGCACGAACACATCGGCGAGATAGGCGAACGTGGCGGTGTCGGTGATGACGCGCGCATAGCCGATCTGCCGTTCGCCCCTGAAAAGCCCGAACGCGAGCGAATGCCGGGCGGCGCGCTCCACCGTCTCGCGGGCGATGCCCGGCGACCAGTACGCCGCTTCGCTCAGATAACGGTGGACGACACCGAAATCGAATGTATCGACGTCGGTGCTCACGCGGTATTCGTCACGCGTCCATTGCATGGCAGCGCTTTGCATGTTCAGTGAACTTTATAAACGCGCCCCGTTTCCGCCCCTTCGACACTGCGGCTGTATGCAAGCGCCACGCGCGCACCGCTCGCCGCTTCGAACCCGCGAAAATACGGGCCGAACGTTTCCAGCGCCTCGGTCAGAACCGTCGGACTGACCCCGTTGATGCGCAGACCGCGCGGCATCTCGATTGCCGCGCCGCGCACGAAGCCTTCGATCGCACCGTTGACGGCCGCCGCGCTCGCGCCCTGCAGGATCGGCTCGGCGCCGACGATGCCGCTCGTCAGCGTGAACGAGCCGCCATCGTTCAGATAGTCGCGGGCTGTGAGGACGAGATTGACCTGGCCCATCAGCTTGTCGTCGAGGCCGACGCGAAACTGCGCGGGCGTCATTTTCACGAGTTCGCCGAAGTGGACATGCCCCGCCGTGGCGACGATCGCATCCACGCGGCGGATGCCGTCGAAGAGACGCCTGATGCTGTCGACATCGAGCAGATTAACGCGATGCGTCCCGCGCGTCGCGCCGATCTCGATGATGTCGTGACGCGCCTGCAATTCGGCGCAAACGGCCCGGCCAACCGTGCCGGTGGCGCCGATAACGGCAATTTTCATGTGCAGCCTCGCTATGCGTTGCGGTTGAGGATCGCCACGCATTGTGCACGCGCCGCTGCGCGAAGAAAAGCCAGGCGCTTATCGAGCCTTGCGCGACGGCATCGGCGAAAGCAGGTAGAGCGAGGCGGCGAGCCGGCATGCCAGCATCGCGCCGGACAGCACGGCGGCGCTGGGGAACACGTGCCATTGCATCGCGAGCGTCGGCGCGACGAGACCGACGGATGCGAAACCGAGCGCAACCGTCAGCCAGCGCGCCCACTGCAGCCTCGACGCGACGCAGACATAGAGCAGGCCGACCAGCACGCGCGAAACGATCGATGCCGCGACCGGATGGCTCGCCGCATCGCCGGGAAAACCCATCGCGAGGGAGAGCCCCAGTTCGGCCCACGAGAGGGCGTAAGCTGCGCCGAGACACGCGAGCGCGGTGCGAAACCGTTGCTCCGCCGACGTTCGTCCGGGCGCGGCGGCGCGCGTTTCCAGCGGCGCCTGCGCGGGAGTGCCGGCAGTTGCGGCAGGGGCGTTGTAATCGTCGTATGCCTGGCTCGTGCTCATGTTGGCCTTCCTCTTCTCGTTCGATTGACGCGGTCCGTCTTCCCGATTTGTTTGCAACTACCGCCAAGCGCAATCGGTGTGCCTGGACCGCGCCGTCTGGAACGAACGTTGCTGCATTGCGTTACGACACCAACGGCTCGCCACGCGCGAGCGCACGACAAAGGAGCCGACAATGAGCAACACCAAGGAACAGAATCCCACTTCCGAGCGCGATGAAGAGATCGTCGACAAGGCAGTGGAAGACACGTTTCCGGCGAGCGACCCGCCCGCGACCGGCGGCGTGACGCGCATCGAGTCCGACGAGGAAGGCGAGAAGAAGGACAAGTAAGCGCGTTTTGGCGGACAGGCTGCGCAACAACGCGCGGCCTGTCCGCACGCCGTCACGAACGCTCGATCTCGATGAGCCGCGATGGCCGCAAGTGGTTCATCGCATAGTGCTTGCGGCCGCGCAACGTGTGGCCGCGTGCATCGCGTGCCTCGAAGCGCTGCTGCGCCTCCACTTCCGGCAGCGCAGGCGTGACCATGCCGCGATCGATCATCCGATAGCCGCGCTCCAGCGCTAGCGCAAGACCATTGCGCGCGGGACGGCTGTCGAACCCGCCGAGGCCGTCGCCCGGTTCCGGGACGGTATTGACGAGCGTCGCATTCGATGAAATCACCGAGTCCGGCTCGCGTGCGCGCATTTCTGCTTCCCGTTTGGCATGAACGTTCTTGCCATCCGTATCGACGGTGTCGTCGAGCGTCTCGTCGTTGACCACATCGATGCCGCGCGGATGCCGCGGGTGCGCCTGATTCGGCGCGGATGTGTCCGCCATCGCGCCTGCGCCGGCATGCGCTTCGCGGCCGGCTTCGGCCTTTCTTGCGTCGTCCATGCTGACATGCACGGTCTCGGTCGCGGGCGTCTTGATCGGACTCCTGGCCGCACGATCGCTTTGCTTGCCTTGCGGTTCGTTAGCTTCAGCGTTGTTCACGATGACCTCCTGCGGTTCGCACGAGTGACGATGCGCCGCTGCAAGAGCCGTTCCGGCGTGCTGACGATGTAACCGGAGCCCTTGCGCAACGGGCGCTTCATCGACGCTAAAAATTTAGCGGATTTTTTTCGACACTCGGGGGTTTCACTACCAGTATTATTTGTAGCTTGTCCGCAGCAAAGCGCAATAGGCGCAATGACGCTGCCGGACTTCGGGCAACGCCATTCGAAAGAGCAGGGCACTTTAGGACGGGTGACTCATGCAACACGATGCAGCCTTTTCCCATCGAGGCTATCTTCTCAACTGCGCCCCCGCCCGGACGGCGGACGGAAGCTATCAACCGTATGTCGTCATCTCGCGTTCGAGCGATGGCGAACTCGTGGCGAACCGTTTCTTTCCCGCTGAACTGCGCTTTCGCAGCGAGGGCGACGCCATCGCGCATGCGCGGGACTGGGCCGTGCGCTGGATCGACGCGAGCAATGTCACGGTTTGAGCAAGCGGCGTCGAATCGACAGACTCACGTGTCGAAGCGCCAACTCCGGCCTGCATCGACGCAAGGCCAGTCGAAACCGGGTACGCTTGTGGTAATTCCGCCGCGCACGTCACGGCGGCCGTTTCCATTTCATCGCTGTCGATATGCAGAACACGCCTTCGCTCAGGACTTCAATGCCACGCGAGATCGCGCCTGACTCCCTCAACGACGCGCCGCTTCACGATTCGCGCGAGTGGGGCTTGTCGCGCATCGTCGCGGAACTGCGTGAGTCGCGCGAGGAGTTGCATCGCACGCGGCATCCGCTCGGCATTCGCGAGTTGCCGTCGCGCGACGCCATTGTGAAGATCGTCAACGGTCTGCGTTCCGCGCTCTTTCCGACACATTACGGCGCGCCGGATTTGACCGACGAAAGCGTCGATTACTACGTCGGTCAGACGCTGGAAAACACGCTGCGCCTGCTGCACGAGCAGATTCGCCGCGCATTGCGCTTCCTGCCCGAGCATCGCGATACCAACGATGCCGAGCTGAACACTTATGCTTTCGGCATCGCGCGCGAATTCGGCGCGCAATTGCCGGCTATCCGCGCGCTGCTCGTCTCGGATATCAAGGCCGCTTTCACCGGCGACCCCGCCGCGCAGCACATCACCGAGATTCTGCTGTGCTATCCGGGCGTATGGGCGATGACGCATCATCGTCTCGCGCACGCGCTGCATGAGCTCGGCGTGCCGCTGCTCGCGCGCTTCATCAACGAGATCGCGCATTCGCTGACGGGCATCGACATTCACCCCGGTGCGACGATCGGTCCGAGCTTTTTCATCGACCACGGCACGGGCGTGGTGATCGGCGAGACGGCGGTCATCGGCGAGCGGGTGCGCGTTTATCAGGCGGTCACGCTCGGGGCAAAGAGCTTTCCATCGGGCAATGACGGCGTGCTCGTGAAGGGCAACGCGCGGCATCCGATCGTCGAGGACGATGTCGTGATCTATGCAGGCGCGACCATTCTTGGCCGCGTCACCATCGGCAAGGGCTCGGTGATCGGCGGCAACGTGTGGCTCACGCATAGCGTTCCGCCGGGCAGCAACGTGTCGCAAGGCAAGGTGCGCGAAGGCGCGGGAGCGGATGCGCCGCGCAACGGCATCGGCAGCGACAACGGTCACGGCGCATAAACGACGAAAGGGCCGCGAAGGCCCTTTCTCTTGCCTGCCGCGAATTGCCGCTTCAGGTATTGGTCACGCTGAACGCGCTCGATTGTCCGACGATCGCAAGAAACTCGCGCCGCGTGGAAGGATCGTCGCGGAACGATCCCAGCATGCGCGACGTCACCATCGCCACGCCCGCCTTGTGCACGCCGCGTGTCGACATGCACTGATGCGCAGCTTCCAGAATGACGCCGACGCCGAGCGGTTGCAGCACCTCGTCGAGCGTATCCGCGATTTGCGCGGTCATCTTCTCCTGAATCTGCAGGCGCTTCGCGAAAGCGTTGACAAGGCGCGCGAGCTTCGAGATGCCGACCACACGCTTGTTAGGCAGATAAGCGACATGCGCCCGTCCGATGATCGGCACCATGTGATGCTCGCAATAGCTCTCGAAGCGAATGTCCTTCAGCACGATCATTTCGTCATAACCCTGCACTTCGGAGAAGGTGCGGGCCAGGATGTCGTGCGGATTCTCCGCGTAGCCCGCGAAGAACTCTTCGTAGGAACGCACGACGCGCGCAGGCGTGTCCAGCAGGCCTTCGCGGCGGGGATCGTCGCCGGCCCAGCGCAATAGCACGCGCACCGCTGCTTCGGCTTCCTCGCGCGTCGGACGATCGGCTGAATCAGCGGGCATGTCCGAGCCGGTTAGATGATTTTTGCGCGGGCTGCTCATTGAAAACTCCTTCTGTTCGGTTTTGCGGATAGCGCCGTATATTGTTCCACGTTTTATAAGGCCTATACGCGTGTCCGGTCTTTAGGGCTTTCCATGGGCCGCCCGCGCGGGCGGCGATTACGCCGGGTTGCTCTCGACGCCGCCGAGCACCATCCACGACACGCCGAACTTGTCCTGCACCATGCCGAAGCGCTTGGCGAAGAACGTCTGGGTCATCGGCATCTGCACCTGGCCGCCGTCGCCGAGGGCGCTGAAGAACTTCTCGGCCTGCTGCTCGTCGCTGGCCGTCAGCGAGAGCGACACGCCCTTGAATTCGGGCTTGCCGCTGCACATGCCGTCCGACGCCATCAACATGGAATCGCCGATGGTGAACGCGGTGTGCATGACCTTGTCTTCCGAACCTGCCGGCATGCTGCAGCCGCTGGCCGCTTCGCTGCCGCCGTCTTTCGACGCGTCGGGATTGTCCCGGAAGCGCATCATCATCAGCACTTGCGCGCCGAGCTGTTCGCGATAGAACGTGACCGCTTCTTCACAACGGCCTTCGAAAAACAAATAGGGCTGAACTTGCATGTCTGCTCCTTGAAATGCGACTGTCAGGACTTCTCGTCCGGGTCCATGTCCATCATCAGCGGCACCGAGGCGTGTTCGTGCACCACGCGCCAGTCGCCGTCTATTCTTCTGAAACATACGGTGGCGCGAACGATGTCATCGCGCCCGCCCGCCGCCACGTGATTGAGCGAGTGCAGGAACGCGATGTCACCGCTTGCCGCGACATGCATCTCCCTGAACTCGAACGTGAACGGGCCGGCGATGCTGTCGAACCAGCGTTGCCAGTTCTCGCGATAGCGCTCCACACCCTGCATGGACGCGGGCGGTACGACATCGAACACGACGGCGTCCGCCGCGTAATGCGCGACGAGCGCAGACGCGTCTTTTGCCAGCACCGCTTGCCGCCACGCTTCTGCAATCTCGCGAATGCGCGCTTCGTCATTCATACGGTCGTTCGGAACGGACATGATGCCTCCACGCGTGACGGTATTCATACGATGCGCGCCTGCCGTGACAGACGGCTAGGGCCTGAGCGAAATTATTCTTCGCTTGTGTACACCGTCCACAAAAACTAGCAGAGATAATGGACGCTGTCCACATACGCCATCGCCCTTAGAAGCAAAATGACAATACCGAACGCGAAGAAAGCGCGAAGCACTTACAGACATGGCGACTTGCGGCGTGCATTGATCGACGCCGGGATAGAGCTTGCGCGTGAAGGCGGGCCGGATGCAATCGTGCTGCGCGAAGCGACGCGCCGTGCGGGCGTCGTGCCTAACGCGGCATATCGGCATTTCGAGAGCAGGCAGGCGTTGCTGTCGGCGGTGCGCTCGGCGGCGCTGTCGTCGGTGGCCGCGGCGATGGAAGATGAACTTGCCGCGCGCCCGAGGAAGCGTCGCCGCACCGATGCCGCGCGCGCGGGCCTGCGCGCCATCGGTGCGGGTTATCTGCGGTTCGCGCAGGAAGAGACGGGATTGTTTCGCACGGCGTTTGCCGCGCCGCAAGCGGAGTGGGCCGAGCACGATGCGCCTTATGGCGCAGGGCCGAGCGGTCTCGATCCCTTCCAGCTATTGAGCCGCGCGCTGGACGAGATGGTGGAGGCGGGCGCGCTGGAAGCGCGTCGGCGCAGGCAGGCGGAATATCTGGCGTGGAGCGCGGTGCATGGGTTCGCGCTGCTATTGATCGAAGGCCCGCTGCAAGGGCTCGGCCCCGAACAGGTCGAGCCGCTTGCAACGCGTCTTCTTGCGATGGTCGAGCAAGGCTTATGACCGCTTAACCCTTCTTTTGCGCATTGACGCTCGCCACCGGTTCAACGATGCTCAGGAGCAGCAGAAGACAGAGCAGGGATGTGCCGAACATGTAGAGGAACACGCTCGTCCAGCTATACCGATCCAGCAGCAGCCCGACCGCCAGCGGCGCGCATGCGCCACCGATCTGCCCGAGCGAATTGACGATGCCGAATGCCGTCGGATACGTGGCTTTCGTCGCCAGGCCCATCGGATAGGCGGAATATCCCGCGAAGCCGATGCCGAGCATGAGGCCGGACATGATCAGCGCCGCGCCCAGATAAGCGACGCTATCGGGTGCATCGATCAGCGCGAACATCATGATCATCGTGCCGAGCGCGCCGAGCATCATCATCGGCTTGCGGCGGCCGCCAAGCAGACGGTCCGAGATCACGCCGCCGAGCATGTTGCCCGCTACCGCGCCGATGAAAGGCGCCGACGCGAGGAAGCCCATCTTGACCGAAGCGAAGCCTTTCACGGTCACGAGATAAGTCGGGATCCACGAGATGAAGATATTGCTGATGCCGATCATGCAGCCATAGCCCAACGCTACGCCAAAGACATTCCATGAGCGGAACACCTGGCGAATGGTCTCGAGCGGAGCGACGCGCTTCGTGCGATTGATGGCGTCGAGCCAGGGCATCGGTTCGAGATGGCCGCGGCTCGCGGCTTTGACTTCGCTCTTGCCGGAGGGCGCTTCATCGAGGATATAGCGGCGTTCGGCGGGCGAACAGAAGCGGTTCTCAGTCGGCGAATTCGTCACGAGCGCCATCCACACGAACGCGAGCACGATACCCGGCACCGCGAACACATAGAAGATTTCGCGCCATCCCCAAAGCTGGATCACGATGATGCACACCGGCGGCACGATCAGCGGCCCGAGCTTCGACGCTGCGATCCAGAGGCCGGTTGCCGTGCCTTTTTCCTTAGCCGGGAACCAGCGATTGATGATGTTCGTGCAGCCGATGCCGAGCGGTCCTTCGGACAAACCCAGTCCGACGCGATACGCCTGCAGCAGAAACACCGACGATGTGGTGCCCATCAGCCCGGTGAACACCGATGTCAGGATCATGAACACCGCAAACAGAAAGCCCGTGGTCTTCTCGCTAAGCCGCTTGTAAAGCAGACCGACGGGAATCTGCACGAAGCCATAAGCAAACGAAAAGAGGCTGACGATCAGGCCGGCCTCGGTATTCGTGATGTGGTATTCCTTCTTGAGATAGGGAAGTGCAATGCCGAAATTCGCACGGTCCGCGCAAGCGATGGCCCAAATGCAGAAGATCAGGCCCATCACGATCCATCGATGACCCGTGCGCTTGCCCGCAATGGGCTCGGCCTGCACGGACGAGACAACGCCTTCAGCGTTATTCATGTGACTTCCTCCGGTTCATTCGACGCGAGGAGAACATCGCGCATGACATGAGCGCGCGTTCTTGCGAGGGGACGTGCTTTAGCAAGCAGGGCCGCTAGGGCGTGCGAATGCGGGGGAGTGCAACGGAAGTGGGAATGTGAGGCTCGATTTCACGCTGATGTCTCCGATCAGATTCAAGGCTTTTTTAGTGTTCTTGCTGCCGATGAACCGATTCTCGCGGCGGACCTGATCGCCCGTCCAATCTTTTATTGCTATTACCTGATTCCCGTATTGAATCGATAGGCCGCGCGCCGTGCGGCGCATCGAATCGTGGATCAATTGATAGCGATTTGGGATTGGACGCGCACCGGAAAAGACGACATGATCCGTCGCAATCCACCGCCAGCGGCGAACGTGACCACACGGAGACATCATCTTGAAGCCCAGCATCTTGCAACTGAATCCCATCCTCGTGCCCGCGATCAACGACACCTTGAACGCGCTTTATACGATGCATCGCCTCTTCGAGCAGGACGACAAGGAAGCGTATATCCGCGAGCATGGCGCATCGATAAGAGGCGTCATTACAGGCGGACATACGGGCATCTCGAACGACCTCATTACGAAGCTGCCCGCACTCGAAGTGATCGCGGTGAATGGCGTGGGCACGGATGCCGTCGATCTGGAATTCGCGCGCTCGCGCGGCATTCCGGTGACGGCCACCTTCGGCGCGTTGACCGAGGATGTCGCGGATCTGGCCATCGGCCTGATCATCACGGTGCTGCGCGAGATCTGCCCCGGCAACGACTTCGTCAAGGCCGGCAAGTGGCCATCGAATCCGAGCCCCGCTGCCATTCCGCTATCGCGTCGCTTTAGCGGCAAGCGCGTGGGCATCGTGGGACTGGGAAAGGTTGGCCGCGCGATTGCGCAACGCGCATCGGCGTTTGGCTGTCCCATCGCTTATACGGATATTCGCCGCATGGACGATGTCGAGCATCGCTTCGTGCCCGATCTGCTTTCGCTTGCGCGTGAAAGCGACATTCTCGTGCTGGCCGCCGCTGCGGACAAGGCGAAAGGCATCGTGAATGCAGCCGTGCTCGATGCGCTCGGCAAGGACGGCTATCTGATCAACGTTGCACGCGGCAAGCTGGTGGCCGAGCAGGATCTCGTCGATGCGCTCAAGGGCGGCGTGATTGCAGGCGCGGGTCTCGATGTGTTCGTCGATGAGCCCAATGTGCCGTCCGAATTGTTCGGCATGGATCGCGTGGTCCTGCAGGCGCATCGCGCGAGCGCGACCGTGGAGTCGCGCACGGCGATGGGCGAGATGGTGCTCGCCAGCATCGCGCAGGCGCTTGCAGGCGAGCGTCCTGAAGGCAGCCTCACGACCTGATTCGCGCAGCGGCGCGGCGCGTCGGAAAGCGCACCTATAATGGTCGGCTATACCGTCACCCGCGCCGATATCGCCGATCACGATGCTCGACCTTGGACAAGTACGTTGCTTCGTCGCGGCCGCGACGGAGCTCAACTTCAGGCGCGCCGCCGCATTGCTCAACATGACGCAGCCGCCGCTCAGCAGGCAGATTCATCTGCTCGAGGAAAACCTCGGCGTCAAGCTGTTCGAGCGCATCGGACGCGCCGTCAAGCTGACCACCGAAGGCCATGTTTTTCTTGCCGATGCAACGCGCTTGCTCAATCTCTCGGAGCAAGCGGAAAGCGCGGTGCGTCGGGCAAGCAAGGGAAAGACGGGGCGCGTGCGAATCGGCTTTACGGGCGCGGCGGGCTATGAACTGATTCCGGAATTGCTGGTTGCGGCGCGGCGCGAACTCCCGGACATCGATGTCGTGTTGCTCGAACTCATTTCGGTCGCGCAGATCGAGGCTTTTGCCGCCAATGCAATCGACCTCGGATTTCTTAGGCCGTTGCCGTCGCGTCAGAAGCTCGAATTTCAGCTCGTGGACAGAGAGCCGTTGATCGTCGCGCTGCCAGCGGGTCATGCGTTATGCGACAACGAACAGATCGCGCTCAGGCAACTCGATCATCAACCGTTCATCATGCATTCGCCGACGCACGGAAAATACTTCTACGACCGCATCATGGGCATGCTTGCAGCGGAAGAAGTGAACCCGCTTTTCACGCAATATATCGATCAAACACCGACCATTCTGTCGCTGGTTCGCGCCGGGCTAGGTCTCGGTATCCTGCCGGCATCGGCACAACGCTTCCATTACGACAACGTCGAGTTCCGCCTGATTGCAAACAACAGCGTACAGGCGGAAATGAGCATGGCGTGGCGCGTCGATCAGGACAATCCCGCCGTCACCGCGTTCAGGCTGATGGCGGCGGACCACTTCGCCAGCAAGACGCAAAGCTGATCACCTGATATTCAGCGCTTTTGCCGTCGCATCGATCGCTGCTTTCGCCCGAGCGACGATCTCGTTGACTTCGTCGTGCGTCACGACGAGCGGCGGCGATAACAGCATGCGATCGCCGCTTGCGCGCATCACGAGATTGTCGTTGAAGCTGAAGTTGCGGCACAGGGTTCCGACTTCGCCGCCGTTGTCGAATCGCTTGCGTGCAGCCGGGTCTTCTGCGAGTTGAATGCCCGCGACGAGACCTGCACCGTGAATCTCGCCGACGATCGGATGACCGCTTAGCGCCTCGCGCAACTGCTTCTGGAAATACGGTCCCGCGTCGTTCTTGACGCGTGCGACGATGCCTTCATCGCGCAATAGCTTGAGATTCGCAACCGCCACGGCCGCCGCGACCGGATGCCCTGAGTAAGTGAAGCCGTGATTGAACTCTCCGCCTTCGACGATGACATTCGCGATGCGGTCCGATAATCCGACGGCGCCCATCGGGATATAGCCGCTCGTCAGACCCTTCGCCATGGTGATGACATCGGGCTCGAATCCGAAGTGCCGATGCGCAAACCATTCACCGGTGCGTCCGAAGCCGCCGATCACTTCATCGGCGATGAAGAGAACGTCATGCTTGCGGCAGATGCGCTCGATTTCCGGCCAATAGGTCGATGACGGAAAGATCACGCCGCCCGCGCCCTGGAACGGCTCACCGATGAACGCAGCAACATTGTCCGCGCCGAGTTCGACGATCTTCGCTTCGAGCTGGCTCGCACGTTCGGCTCCGAAGGCATCGGCATCCATCTCGCCGCCTTCTCCGAACCAGTACGGCTGATCGATATGCGCGACGTGCTCCATCTTCGACGGCATCTGCTCATGCACATAAGCCATGCCGCCAAGCGTTGCGCCTGCAATCGTCGAGCCGTGATACGCGTTGCGCCGTGCAATCACGTAACGCTTGTGCGGCTTGCCTTGCAAAGCCCAGTATCGATGCACCGCGCGCAGTGCCGTATCGTTCGCCTCGGAGCCGCTGTTGCAGTAGAGAAAGCGATTGAAGCAAGCCGGGGCCAGCTGCGCGAGCATGTCCGACAGCTCGACCACCGGCGGATGCGTCGTCCTGAAGAACGTGTTGTAGTAGGGCAATGCCTGCATCTGCTCGCTCGCTGCATCGAGCAGTTCGCGTCGTCCATAGCCGACGTTGACGCACCACAGCCCCGCCATGCCATCGATGATGCGCGTGCCATCCGAGTCCCAGAGATAAACGCCATCCGCTTTCACGATGACGCGGCTGCCCGCGCCATTGAGTTCCGCCGTATCCGAGAACGGATGAATGTGATGCGCGGCATCGAGTGCGCGATAGCGCGCCGTCGAGTCGATACGATCGTTCATGTTGGCCTCCGCTCTCAGACGTGCAGCAACAAGTGCTTGCGTTCCCATGAACTGATGACACGGAAGAACGCTTCGTATTCGGTTTCCTTCAACGCCAGATAGGCGCGCACGAATTTATCGCCGAGCATGTCCGCCAACGGCTCGCAAGCGCCCATCAGGCTCAGGCCTTCGTCGAGATTGCGCGGCAGTTGAAAGGGCAGGCGATAGCCGTCGCTCGCGAGCGGCGCAGTCGGTTCGAGATGTTGCGTCATGCCGAGATAGCCCGCTGCCAGCGTTGCGGCAATCGCGAGATAAGGATTGCAATCCACGCCCGGTATGCGGTTCTCTATGCGCCGGGCTTCCGGCGAAGCATGCGGCACCCGGAAGCCGACCGTGCGATTGTCGTAACCCCATTGCACGTTGATCGGCGCTGCCATGAAGCGCGAGAGCCTGCGATAAGAATTGATATACGGGGCAAAGACAGGCATGAGTGCAGGCGTGTATTTCTGCAGTCCGGCGATATAGCTATAGAAGAGGCCAGTAGCTTCGCCATCGCGCCCGGTGAAGAGATTGCGCCCCGTCTCTTCATCGACGATGCTTTGATGCACGTGCATGGCCGAGCCCGGTTCGTTCTCCATCGGCTTGGCCATGAAGGTTGCATACATCTTGTGGCGCAACGCCGCTTCACGCACCGTGCGTTTGAAGAGAAACACACGGTCTGCAAGATCGAGCGCATCGCCGTGCAGAAAATTGATTTCCATTTGCGCTGCGCCGACTTCGTGAATCAGCGTCTCGACTTCCAGTTCCTGCACCTCGCAATACTCATAGATGTCTTCGAATAGCGGATCGAACTCGTTGACCGCATCGATCGAGTACGCCTGCCGGCCCGTTTCCGCGCGCCCCGTGCGGCCGACGGGCGGCTGCAGCGGAAGGTCGGGATCGCGATTCACATCGACAAGAAAGAATTCGAGCTCCGGCGCAACGACGGGCCGCCAGCCTTTGACCTCGAACTTCTGAAGCACTTGCCGTAACACGCGACGCGGCGAAATGGCGACCGGCGTGCCGTCGAAATGCACGCAGTCGTGAATCACCTGAGCAGTGGGATCGGCGGCCCACGGAATGAGGCGAATCGTCGTGGCATCCGGCACGCAGACCATGTCGGGATCGGTGAGGCCGGTAAAGCTCGCGTCGTCGGGATAGTCGCCGGTGACGGTCTGAATCATCACCGCTTGCGGCAGGCGCATGAATTCGCCCGATTCGAACTTGCTGCGCGGAATGATCTTGCCGCGCGCGGTGCCCGCCATGTCCGGAATGATCGCTTCAATTTCGGTGATGCGATGCTTGCGCAGGAATTCGTCTATACGTTCCATTTTCATTCTCTCTTTCCAATGCGTTTTCATTGGGCGCACTAAGCCCCGGCCTTGACGAAGCAACGGGCCGCGAAGCGTGCAGACGCGTTCGAGCCGCGCGATGGTTCGCGCGCCCGGCGGTCGTTTAAGGAAAAGCGGAGAAAGAGGCGCTACGGCAGCAGTGAAGCCACGCCGACGCAATGCACGGCGATGAACGCGCGCGTCGCGATGGCATTGCGTCGCCGCACCGAACGGCGCGACAGGATGGTGATGACCGACATGAAGCGGCAATCGGGATTGATGCCGCAGCGATCGGTAAAGGAGCGGCTTGCGCTCGTCTTAACCAGAGGGCTTTGGACTCTCACGATAATGCTCGTTTGGCGAGATTGGACTGCTTGGGGGATGTCGGCCAAGGCCGGCCAGGTCCCTTTAGCGAGCATATACGAGCCATTTACGCCGTCAAGCCGTGTTTTCCAGCGCGGGAATTTTGGTCGCGAGCAAGACTCACTGAGATTTCATCGATAATGTCGCCTCGTCGTTCTTTAGCCTTACTGGTTCTCAACGCGCCCGATGCTTGCCAATCTGCTCGTTCAACTCGTCAACGGCCTCGCCGATGCCTGTGCGCTCTTTCTCGTTGCATCGGGGCTTTCGCTGATTTTCGGCGTGACGCGGATCGTCAACTTCGCGCATGGCTCGCTGTATATGCTCGGCGTGTACGTCGCATACAGCCTGACCAGCCGTTTCGGTGCGAGCGTCGCGGGCTTCTGGGCATCGGTCGCGGGCGCGGCGGTCATCATCGGCGCGCTGGGCGCGTTGATCGAAGTCGGCGTGCTTAGACGCATCTATCGCGCGCCAGAGCTGTTTCATTTGCTTGCGACCTTCGCGCTCGTATTGGTTTTCCGCGACGCCGCGCTCTATCTGTGGGGCCCGGAAGACCTGTTCGGCCCGCGCGCGCCGCATCTCGCAGGCGCGGTTCAATTGCTCGGCCACGCGTTGCCGGCCTATAACCTCGTCCTCATCGTGACAGGCCCGCTCGTGCTTGCCGCGCTCTGGTACGCGCTGACGCGCACGCGCTGGGGCACGCTCGTGCGGGCGGCGAGCGCGGACCGTGAGATGCTCGGCGCGCTCGGCGTGAATCAGGCATGGCTCTTTACCGGCGTGTTCTTCGTCGGCGGATGTCTCGCGGGTTTGGGCGGCGCGCTGCAGGCGCCGCGCATGTCGGCCAATCTCTCGCTCGATATCGCAAGCATCGGCGATGCCTTCGTCGTCGTCGTAGTCGGGGGCATGGGCTCGATTTCCGGCGCATTCGTCGCGGCCTTGCTGATCGCGGAAATCAAGGCGCTATGCATCGGCATTGGACACGTGTCGATCATGGGCGCGGACTTCTCATTGTCGAAATTCACGCTCGTCGCCGAATTCGTCGTGATGGCGGTCGTGCTGGTGTTGCGGCCCTGGGGACTCTTCGGCCGTCCGCAAGCGATAGCGCGCTCCGCCGCGCCTGCCGACAGGCCGCTCGTGTCCGCATCGCGCCGTATGAAACTCGCGGCAGGCGTCGTCGTATTGCTTCTTGCACTTGCGCCGCTGGCAGCCGATGCGTTTCCCTATATGCCGGTGCTGCTCGTCGAGATCATGATTGCCGTGCTGTTCGCCGCAAGCCTGCATTTCATCATGGGGCCGGGCGGCATGCATTCGTTCGGACACGCAGCGTATTTCGGCCTTGGCGCGTATGGCGCGGCATTATTCCTGAAGGCATTTTCTCTGCCGATGGAAGCGGCGCTCGTTCTCGGACCCATCGTTGCGGGCCTGGGCGCGATCGTCTTCGGCTGGTTCTGCGTGCGCTTGTCCGGCGTTTATCTCGCGATGCTGACCCTCGCGTTCGCGCAGATCGTGTGGTCGGTCGTGTATCAATGGGACGCTGTGACGGGCGGCAGCAACGGTATCATCGGCTTGTGGCCATCGCCCTGGCTTTCTTCGCCTGTCGCGTTCTATTACCTGACGCTATGCGCTGCGATAGCGGGCGTATGGCTCCTGCGTCGCATGCTGTTCGCACCGCTCGGTCTCGCGATGCGCGCAGGCCGCGATTCGCCGTTGCGCTCGGAAGCAATAGGTATCGATGTGGCGCGCGTGCAGTGGGCCGCGTTCGTCGTTGCATCGCTCGTGTGCGGGCTTGCCGGTTCGCTCTACGCGTTCTCCAAGGGCAATATTTCGCCAGAGGTCGTAAGCGTCGCGCGTTCCGTCGACGGCCTCGTGATGGTCCTGCTAGGCGGCATCCAGACGCTGGCCGGGCCGATCGTCGGCGCTGCGGTGTTCACGTGGCTGCAGGACACCGTCGCGCGCCAGACCGACTATTGGCAGGCGCTGCTCGGCGCGGCCATTCTCGTGCTCGTCATCGCGTTTCCGCAGGGCATCGCGGGCTTTCTGCGCGATCGATTGCCGGAGGCGCAATGACGCTCTTGCGCATCGAACACTTATCGAAATCGTTCGATGGCGTGCGCGCCGTTGACGACGTGTCGTTCTCTCTTGAGGCGGGTCAGCTGCTTGCGCTCATCGGCCCGAACGGTGCGGGTAAATCCACATGCTTCAACATGATCAACGGGCAGCTCAAGCCGGACACGGGCTCCATTCGATTGAACAGCCAGCAGATAGCAGGCAGGCGTCCGCGCGACATATGGCGGCTCGGCGTGGGACGCACGTTTCAGATCGCGGCCACGTTCAATTCGATGACCGTGCTCGAGAACGTGCAGATGGCCTTGCTATCGCATGAACGGCGTGTATTCGATGCGTTTGCACGCATTGCATCGTGGCGCGAGAAGGAAGCAATGGCGCTGCTCGATCTCGTCGGCATGGCCGGTCATGCGCAACGCAGTTGCGCCGTGCTGGCTTATGGCGACGTCAAGCGAGCCGAACTGGCCGTTGCTTTGGCGAATCGCCCGAAGCTGCTGCTGATGGACGAGCCGACCGCCGGCATGGCGCCCGAAGAACGCAATGCGTTGATGGCGCTGACGGCGCGCCTCGCGAAAGAGCGCAACATCGGCGTGCTCTTTACCGAGCACAGCATGGACGTGGTGTTCGAATACGCGGACACGCTCATCGTTCTGGCGCGCGGCAAACTGATCGCGCAAGGCAATGTCGATGCCGTCCGCAACGACTCGCGTGTTCGCGAGGTCTATCTGGGCACGGGCGCATCGTTCAGTCCGCGTGCCGCGCTCGACGGCGGAGCTGCACGATGACGCTGCTCGAGGTCAATGCCCTCAACGCATTCTATGGCCGTGCGCAGATTCTTTTCGATGTCGCGTTCGACGTGCGGCCCGGCGAAGTCGTCGCATTGATGGGCCGTAACGGCGCGGGCAAATCGACGACGATGAAAGCCATCATGGGCCTCATACCGCGCACGACGGGCGCGATATCGTTCATGGGGGCGAGCATCGCCGGGCTGCCGCCGTATCGCATCGCGCGCATGGGGCTCGGCTATGTGCCGGAAGACCGCCGCATATTCGGCGATCTGACCGTGATGGAAAATCTCGACGCCGGCCGTCAGCCGCCACGCGAGGGCGCGCCCTCGTGGACGCCCGAGAAACTCTTTCGCGTGTTTCCGAACCTCGGCGAAATGCGCGGCCGGCGCGCGAGCCGCATGAGCGGCGGCGAGCAGCAGATGCTGACCATCTCGCGCACGCTGATGGGCAATCCGCGCGTGGTCCTGCTCGATGAGCCATCGGAGGGCGTGGCGCCGGTCATCGTCGAGCAGATGGCCGATATGATCCTCGAACTGAAGCGCGAAGGCATCGCGATTGTGTTGTCGGAGCAGAATCTCCACTTCGCGGCGCTCGTGAGCGATCGCGTCTATGTGCTCGAAAAAGGCCTGATTCGCCATGAAGGCCCGATGAATGAATTCGTGCGCGACGATGCTGCGCGTCGTGCGTACCTGGGCGTTTGAGCGTCGATGCTCGCGCTAAAGAAATATCGCTAAAGGAGAGAGTTCGATGATGACTCGTGCAGGACGATTGCTGAAGCTGAGCCTGACCGCCATTGCGGCGCTGGGCGCATTCCAGGCCCACGCGGACACCATCAAAATCGGCGAGATCAATAGTTATAAGGCGCAGCCTGCTTTCCTGATGCCGTACAAGAACGGCTGGAATCTCGCACTGGAACAGATCAATGCCGCAGGCGGCGTCAACGGAAACAAGCTGGAAGTCGTCTCTCGCGACGACAACGGCAACCCCGGCGATACCGTGCGCGTCGCGCAGGAACTCGTCGCGCGCGAACAGGTGAAACTTCTTTTTGGCGGATATCTCTCGAATACGGGTCTTGCGCTCGCTGACTACGCCAAACAGCGGCGCATGTTCTTTCTCGCAGCCGAGCCGCTGACCGACAAGATCGTCTGGCAGAACGGCAACAAGTACACGTATCGCTTGCGGCCCTCCACTTACATGCAGGTGGCGATGCTCGTGCCGGAAGCCGCGAAGCTCGGGAAGAAGCGTTGGGCGCTCGTCTATCCGAACTATGAATACGGGCAGTCGGCGGTCGCGACTTTCAAGCGCCTGCTCAAGGCCGCGCAGCCCGATGTCGAATTCGTGGCGGAGCAGGCCACGCCGCTCGGCAATGTCGATGCGGGCGCAGTCACGCAGGCCCTTGCCGATGCGAAGCCCGATGCCATCTTCAACGTGCTCTTCAGCGCGGACCTCGGCAAGTTCGTTCGCGAAGGCAACACGCGTGGCTTGTTCAAGGATCGCGCGGTGGTGTCCTTGCTGACCGGCGAGCCGGACTATCTCGACCCGCTCGGCGCAGAAGCGCCCACGGGCTGGATCGTGACGGGTTATCCGTGGTATTCGATCGATACCCCCGCGAACAAGCAGTTCGTCGCGGCCTATCAGGCGAAATATCATGACTATCCGCGCCTCGGCTCGGTCGTCGGCTATGCGGCGATGATGTCGCTCGCCAATGGCCTCAGAAAAGCAGGCAGCGCCGATGCCGACAAGCTCGCAGCCGCATTCAAGGGCTTGCCCGTCGATACGCCT
Source organism: Caballeronia sp. LZ019 (assembly GCF_031450825.1). Taxonomy (NCBI): domain Bacteria; kingdom Pseudomonadati; phylum Pseudomonadota; class Betaproteobacteria; order Burkholderiales; family Burkholderiaceae; genus Caballeronia; species Caballeronia sp. LZ019. The sequence continues at coordinate 520,135 of NZ_JARTVZ010000002.1, forward strand.
TTCGGCCCGATCGTCTATCGCAGGCAGGACAATCAATCGACGATGGGCGCCTACGTCGGCGTCACCGCGCTGAAGAACGGCAAGGGCGTGATGACGAATTTCCGTTATGTCGATGGCGCAAGCGTGCAACCCTCCGACGAAGAAGTGAAGAAGCTGCGCCCGGCAGACTGATCAGTCTTTCGGAAAGGGCTTGCTGACGAACTTCGAACCGGCAAGCCCGAAACGCCACGGCACGTCCATTGCCTTGCTGATGCCGATGCGCGGCCCGCATACGATGTCGAACGCTTCTTCAGGCGGCTCGACATGAAAGGGCGCTTCCAGCAGCGACATGCCGTTGTTCCTGTGCGTGATGCCGAGCGCCTGCGCCAGGCGTCCCGGTCCCGAGCACAAGAGCTTGAGGGGTTCCAGTCCGCGCCGCTCGCGCATCGTGTCGATGCCGGTCAATGGCTCGATCGCACGAATGAGCACTCCCGCGCCGTGCCCGTCTTCGCGGCACACGAAATTGAGGCACCAGTGAATGCCGTACGACCGATAGACATAAGCGTGCGCGGGCGGCCCGAACATGACCATGTTGCGTGGCGTGGGACCGGAAAAGGTGTGCGATGCCGGGTCTTCGCGATCGTAGGCTTCGGTTTCGACGATACGGCCGCCCACGCCATCCACGGTCACGATGGCGCCGATGAGACGGCGCGCGACCTCGTCGGAGGCGGCGGAAAAATCGATGGGTGTCGGTTTAGCTTTCACACTCCGCATTCTACGGGCGAATGCCATGCTTGGCCCGCGCGCAGCACAAGGCACGCCCGTTGCTCGAAAGCCGATGCCACTCAACTTCAAGGGAGCACCGACATGCCGGAGAAGAGAACCGTGGAGCGCGCGCAGAAAGCGAAGCGCGAGGGAAAGTCACCGAGCACCCAGGCGGGCGCGTACGTGAAGGAGCAGATCGATCACATCCGCGAAGGCAAGCACGGCGCGAAATCGACGAAGCAGGCCATTGCGATCGGCTTGTCGGAGGCGCGGCGCTCGGGCGTCAAGCTGAAGGCGCCGAAGAAGGGCGAAGCGTCGGAAGGCACGCGCAAGAAGGCCGCGCAGGATACGAAGGCCGCGCATCGCAAGACGAAGAGCCCGAGCACCGAATCGAAGAAGAAGCGTTCGGAGACGTCGACGCGCGTGCTGAAGCGCGAGAGCACGAAGGCGGCTTCGCACAAGTCGCTGTCGAAGCAGGCGCATGCCAGCGCGAGCCGCCGTTCCGCCGCCGATCGCTCGGCGTCCGCGAAGAAGGGCTGGGAGACGCGGCGCGCGCATGCGGCGGGGAAGAAGTCCGCGTCAGGCGCGCGGCACGCATCGCGTTGATGACGCGTCGATAAGCGGGACTCGCGCGAGTCCCGCTTATCGCTTCTCGCTTATCGCGGATCGCTCACCGTCTGATTCAGCGTCTGCCCCGCGATCACCGTGTTCACGAGCTTGATGTCGTGCACGTTGTACGCATAGATCGGTCCGGGCGATGTCGCTGTCGCCGGGCCTGCGGCAGCCGGCGTGCCGAAGTCGCAATTGGTGATGGTCACGCCGGTGATCGCGGGAATCGCGGGCGTGGGCGCCGGGCCGTTGTAGTCGAACGCGACCGGACCTTGCGCGACGATCGCCTGAAAGCACGATGCGGTCTTGCCGTTCAGCGTCACGTTGCTGGCCTTCACGTTCGAGATGTTGACGTTCTGCACGAGCGCCGGCCGCGTGCGGATCGCGTCCTTGGACGGCTGATAGTCGCAATCGAATGTGATGATCCCGCCTTGCGCCGCCGATGGATTCGCCGCGGTCGCCGTCACCACGCCGAGCGGTACCGTCGAATTGATCGGACTGCCCGCGAGCAGGCTGCTGCCATAGCCGGAAGGCGTCAGGCTCACGCCGTTCGGCAAGGTCACGTTGTCGACATAGAAGTCCTTCACGAAGCCGCCGCGATTCATGTTCGTCTTGACGCGGATCGCGATGTTGAGCGAGTTCGTCGCCCAGAACTGGTTGAGCATCTGCAGATTGCGCGCATAAATGCGCTGCACGCCGCCGCCCATCTCGCTGCCGAGCGTGATGCCGCCGTGGCCGCTATTCATCGTGCAGTTCTGGATCACGTGGTTTTGCGCGGGTCCGTATTGCGTGTCGAGGTCCTTGCCCGACTTGATCGCGATGCAGTCGTCGCCCGTGTTGAAGGTGACGTTCTCGCACAAGACCATGTCGCAGGCGTCCGGGTCGAAGCCGTCGTTGTTCGGGCCGATGCTGTCGACCGTCACGTTGCGGATCACGACGTTGCTGCAGTCGGTCGGATGATGCTGCCAGAACGGCGTGTTGATCGTGCGATAGCCTTCCATCAGCACGTTGGTGCAGCCGATGAATTCGATCATGCAGGGCCGCAGATAGTGCCCGATGCCGAAGATGCGCTTCTCGATCGCGACGCCCGCTTCGGACAGCGCGGGCAGATAGTTCTGATCCTGCTGCCACGGCGTCGCCGGGTCGGTGAGCCTCGCGTAGAGCGATTCGGCGATGCCGGGCGCCGCCGTCTTCAGATCGACGTTATTCGGATTGATATAGGCTTGCGACGGCGTTCAACGACCCGGCGAAGCCGTACGCGCCGCTGTTGCCCTTCCATGTCCACCAGCAGGTAGCGGTATTGCCGCTGCCGGCGAACGGCGTCATCGCCTGGCCGTTGAGCACGGAGGTATTGCCTTCGCCGGTGATCGCAATGTTCGTCTGATTGCGCGCGTAGACCGGCGGGCCGTAATTCAGGCAATCGTTTGCCTGCCAGCGGCTATAGAACAGCTTGCCGTTCGCGCCGCAGTCGATGGGGCCGTCTTTCGCAAAGTCGGCCGGGTTCTGGCTGAAGAAGATCTCGCAGTTCGCGCTCAAGTGGAAATCGACATTCGAGAGCAGGACGATCGGCCCCGCGCAATACCAGTTGCCCGCCGGCACGACGACGCGTCCGCCGCCCGCCGCATTGCAGGCCGTGATGGCCGCGAGGAATGCGGGACGGGAATCGAAGGAGCCGGGCGCGTGCGTCTGGTCCGCGCCGGTGCTGAGCGGCGACTTAGACGCATCGGTGTAGGGGTTCGTCGCCGCGACGACCGCGCAGGGCTTCGCGCCGTAGTCGGTGACGAGGAACTGGCGGCCCGGCACCATCGATGTCGACACGTTCTTCAGTGCGTTGACGATCTGCGTCGCGGAACCGGACGGGCCCCAGATCGGATCGGCGGCCGTGGCGGGCGTGCCGGAATCGTCGTGACCGCCGCCACAGCCAGCGAGGATTCCCAGGCCGCCGAGACCGCCGACGAGCGGCGCGCTCGCCGACACGCCGGCGAATTTGAGGATGCTGCGGCGTCGGGGAGAAATGAGAGTGGTGGTGCGGTCCTTCATGCGTGTCTCCGTTCCGGTGTTGCCGGATATGTAGTGGGGAATTCAGACGACGTCGTACGACAAGCTTCGTGTTTAGCCGGCTTTGAAGAAACCGTTTACCTCACGGGACGATACCGGTCGCTTCCGGCAAGCGTCAAGACTCCGCCTATGGACGCGGACTCAGGACATACCCCAACCCTCATACGATGTCAGCCTTCCGTAGGTTCAGCCGGTTAAACGTCTAACTCGCGGCGGACCTAGAATGAACACGTCTCGCGCGCCCCCGAAGGAGCCGTCATGCCCCATTTCGATCGCCATGCCGGAACGCCGGTGCTGAACATCGCCTATGCCGAAACCGGCCCCGTCGATGGTCCCGCCGTCATCCTGCTGCACGGGTGGCCGGACGCGGCGCGCGCTTGGACGGCGGTCGCGGCACGGCTGAACGGCGCGGGCTTTCGCACCGTCGTGCCGGAGTTGCGCGGCGCGGGCGGCACGCGGTTTCTTCGCGACGACACCGTGCGCGACGGCTCAGGCGTCGCGCTCGCGAAAGACGCCGTCGATCTCGCGGATGCGCTCGGCATCGCGCGGTTCGATATCGTCGGTCACGACTGGGGCGCGCGCGCCGCGTATACGGTCGCCGCGCTGTTCCCCGAACGCGTGCGGCGCATGGCGGCGATCGCGCTGGCGTTTCAGCCGCGCGGCGAATTCGCGTTGCCGCCGGACTTCGCTCAGGCGCGGCGCTTCTGGTATCAGTGGTTCATGTCGCTCGATGCCGGGCCCGCCGCCGTGGCCGCCGATCCGAAAGGCTTCGCGCGCATTCAATGGGACACGTGGTCGCCGCCCGGCTGGTTCGATGAAACCGAGTTCGCCGCCACCGCGCGTGCCTTCGACAATCCCGACTGGGTCGCGGTCACGCTCAATGCCTATCGGCGGCGCTGGCGCAGCGATGAGCCATCGGATGCGACGCTCGCGCCGCTGTACGCGCGCCTTCGCGGAATCGGGCGTATTGATGTGCCCGCGCTGATGATCCAGGGCGGCGCCGATACGTGCGACGACCCTGCGATGTCCGAGGGACAGGACGCGTGCTTCACGGCGGGCTACCGGCGCGTCGTGATCGACGGCGCGGGGCATTTTCCGCCGCGCGAAGCCCCCGAAGCGGTCGCGGATGCCCTCATCGCGCATCTGCGCTAGCGGCGACCGGGCGAGCTACTTGCACAGGCACAACCGCACACTTCTGGCGCGTCTGGCGACACATACTGTATAGGTGTACAGTACTGTTCGCTGCGGCAGGCGCGCGCTGCCGAACACTTCTGCGCGCCGCCCACGGCTGTTGACCGACGCGCGAGAGCCGTCCATCACCTTGAACCGGTTGAAAAATTGGCATCGAACAACGCAATCCGCATCCGCGGCGCCCGTCAACATAACCTCAAGAATCTCGATCTCGACCTGCACACCGGCCAGATGACCGTCGTCACGGGGCCGTCCGGCTCCGGCAAGTCGAGTCTCGTCTTCGACACGCTCTATGCCGAAGGCCAGCGCCGCTACGTCGAGACGTTCAGCGCCTATGCGCGCCAGTTTCTCGACCGCATGGACCGCCCGCAGGTGGATCGCGTGGACGGGGTGCCGCCCGCGATCGCCATCGACCAGACCAATCCGGTGCGCAGCTCGCGCTCCACCGTCGGCACGATGACCGAGCTGAACGATCACCTGAAGCTGTTCTACGCGCGCGCCGCCGAACTGTTCGACAGGAAGACCGCGCACCGCGTGCGGCATGACACGCCCGAGACGATCTACGCGGAATTGCTCGACCGCACGCGCGCCGGCGATCCGCGCCTCGCGATCACGTTCCCCGTCGAACTGCCCGACGCCACGAGCGACGACGAGGTCGCGCAATGGCTGTCCGCGAGCGGCTACACGCGGGTGCAGGCCAAGCGCCACGTGCAAACGGATGCAGGCGCGCGGCAGGTGCTCGATGTCGTCGCTGACCGCTTCCGCCTCCAGAACACGGAGCGCTCGCGTGCGCTGGAGGCCATCGAAGGCGCATTGCTGCGCGGCACCGGACGCGTGAACGTGTACGTGCTGAAGGAGGAAGGCGAGCCGGACATCTGGCGCTTCTCCACCGGCCTGCACAGCCCGGAAAGCGACCTGCGCTATGCCGACCCTCAACCGGCGCTGTTCTCGTTCAACTCGGCGTATGGCGCGTGCGAAACGTGCCGCGGCTTCGGCCGCGTGATCGGCGTCGACTACGGCCTCGTCATTCCGGACGAAAGAAAGACGCTGCGCGAAGGCGCGGTCAAGACGCTGCAGACGCCCGCGTGGAAAGAGAATCAGGACGACCTCGTGAAATACGGCGCGAAGGCCGGCATTCGCCTCGGCGTGCCGTGGAGCGAGCTGACGCAGAAAGAACGCGACTGGGTCATCAAGGGTTCGCCCGACTGGACCGGCAAGTGGCAGAGCCAGTGGTACGGCGTGCAGCGCTTCTTCGACTATCTGGAGTCGAAGGCCTACAAGATGCACATTCGCGTGCTGCTGTCGAAATACCGCAGCTATACGACATGTCCCGCGTGCGCGGGCGCCCGGCTCAAGACGGAATCGCTGTTGTGGCGTCTCGGCACGAAGGAACAGGCCGATGCCGTCCTCGCGCCCGCCGGCCGCTTCTTGCCGACCGGCGTCGACTGGACGCGCGATCAGCTCGAAGCGCTGCCCGGCCTCACCGTGCACGATCTGATGCTGATGCCGATCGACCGCATCCGCCGTTTCTTCGATTCGCTGACGCTGCCCTCGACGCTGCTCGACGAAGCGCTGAAGCTGCTGCACGCGGAAGTCCGCACGCGCCTCAAGTATCTCTGTGATGTCGGCCTCGGCTATCTCACGCTCGATCGCCAGAGCCGCACGCTGTCGGGCGGCGAAGTGCAGCGCATCAACCTGACGACCGCGCTCGGCACGTCGCTCGTGAACACGCTGTTCGTGCTCGACGAGCCGAGCATCGGGCTGCATCCGCGCGATCTGAACCGCATCGTCGAGGCCATGCATCGGCTGCGCGATGCGGGCAATACGCTCGTCGTCGTGGAGCACGATCCGTCGGTGATGCTCGCCGCCGATCGTCTCATCGACATGGGGCCGGGGCCGGGCGAGCGCGGCGGGCAGATCGTCTACGACGGCACGCCCGACGACATTCAATCGGGCGACACGCTCACCGGCGCGTATCTTGGCGGCCGCAAGCAGGTCGCGCATGCGGCGAACTGGACGCGCCGCGTGGTCGATGCGAACACGCCGCGCCTCGTGCTCGAAGGCGCGAGCGATCACAACCTGCGCGACGTGACGGTCGAGATTCCGTTGCAGCGTCTCGTCTGCGTGACGGGCGTGTCCGGTTCGGGAAAGTCGACGCTGATTCAGGACGTGCTTGCGCCCGCATTGATGCGCCATTTCGGCAAGGCGACGGAAGCGCCCGGCGCGTTCCGTGGGCTGAAGGGCGCGGAGCAACTGGACGACGTGGTATTCGTCGATCAGTCGCCGATTGGCCGGACGGCGCGCTCGAATCCGGCAAGCTACGTCGGCGCGTTCGATGAAATCCGCAAGCTGTTCGCAAAAGCGCCGCTCGCCGCGCAGCGCGGTTATGGCGCGAGCATGTTCAGCTTCAATTCGGGCGATGGCCGTTGCCCGACATGCGGCGGCTCGGGCTTCGAGCACGTCGAAATGCAGTTCCTGAGCGACGTCTATCTTCGCTGCCCGGATTGCGACGGCCGGCGTTATCGCGCGGAAATTCTCGATGTGAAGATCGAGCGTGGCGGCCGTGAACTGAGCATCGCCGATGTGCTGGAACTGACGGTCAGCGAAGCGGTCTCCCTATTTGCTTCGGATGGCGAAGTATTGCGCGTGCTGCAGCCCATCGTCGATGTGGGCCTCGAATACGTGAAGCTCGGCCAGCCGGTGCCGACGCTATCGGGCGGCGAAGCGCAGCGCCTGAAGCTCGCGGGCTATCTGGCGGAGACGGCATCGCCCAGTCAGAAAGACCGGCTTTTCATGTTCGACGAGCCGACCACCGGCCTTCACTTCGACGACATCGCCAAGCTGATGCAGGCGTTGCGACGTCTGCTGGAACGCGGCCATTCGCTGATCGTCATCGAACACAATCTCGACGTGATCCGCGCGGCGGACTGGATCATCGATCTCGGTCCGGAAGGCGGCGATGGCGGCGGGCAAGTGGTCTGCGTCGGCACGCCGGACGATGTCGCCGCGTGCGAAGCGTCGCATACGGGCCGCGCGCTGCTCGACTACGAGGAAGCCATGCAGCCCGGCGCGGCGGAAAAGCGCGCGGGCGTGCCGCTGCAACTCGCGGCCGAAGTGGCGAGCGCGCGGCGCGCGCTGCAGGGCGAGGACGTGGTGCGTATCGTCAATGCACGCGAGCACAACCTCAAATCGCTCGATGTCGACATTCCGCACAACAAGTTCAACGTCGTGACCGGCGTGTCCGGCTCGGGCAAGTCGACGCTCGCGTTCGATATCCTCTTCCACGAAGGCCAGCGCCGGTATCTGGAATCGCTGAACGCGTATGCCCGCTCCATCGTGCAGCCGGCGGGCCGGCCCGAGGTCGACGCCGTCTACGGCATTCCGCCGACCGTCGCGATCGAGCAGCGCCTGTCGCGCGGCGGACGCAAGAGCACGGTCGCGACGACATCGGAAGTCTGGCACTTCCTGCGGCTGCTTTATGTGAAGCTCGGCATCCAGCATTGCGTGAACGACGGCACGCCGGTGCAGGCGCAAAGCTCGGAGTCCATCGCGGCGCAGATTCTTCGCGATTTCAAGGGGCAGCATGTCGGGCTGCTCGCGCCGCTCGTCGTGAATCGCAAGGGCGTCTATACCGATCTCGCGAAGTGGGCGAAGGCGCGCGGCAATACGCACCTGCGCGTGGACGGCGAGTTTCACGCGGTCGATCCGTGGCCCAAGCTCGACCGCTTCCGCGAGCATACGATCGAACTGCCGGTGGCGGACCTCGTCGTATCGGCGGATAACGAGGCGGAACTGCGGCGCGTGCTCGACGACGCGCTGGAAGTCGGCAAGGGGGTGATGCATCTTTGCGCGCCGCTCGACGAGCTGCACGGCGCGTTGTCGAACGGCAAGCGGCGCGGCAGCGAAGAGACCATCGTGTTCTCGACGAAACGCGCCTGTCCCACTTGCGGCACGAGCTATCCAGAACTCGACCCGCGCATGTTCTCGTACAACAGCAAGCACGGCTGGTGCAACACGTGCGTCGGCACCGGCGTGAAGCTCACACGCGAGCAGCGCGCCGCTTTCGACGATACCGTCTTCGCGCAGGACGATCGCGGCCGTGAGCAGAGCATCGGCTCGGTGGATCAGGAACCGGACGATATCGTCGATCAGCCCTGCGCCGAATGCGAAGGCACGCGCCTGAACGATGTCGCGCGCGCCGTCACGTTCGGCAACTATCCGATCACCGAAGTCGGACGCTGGACCGTGACCGATACCCGCGAATGGATCGCGTCGCTGAAGCTCGCGGGCCGCGAGGCGGATATCGCGCGCGATGTCATCAGCGAGATCGAAGGGCGTCTGCAGTTTCTCGAAGAAGTCGGTCTCGGCTATCTGAGCCTGGATCGCGCCGCGCCTACGCTCTCGGGCGGCGAAGCGCAGCGCATTCGACTGGCCGCGCAGCTGGGCAGCAATCTGCAGGGCGTGTGCTACGTGCTCGACGAACCGACCATCGGCCTGCATCCGCGTGACAATCTCATTCTGCTGAGCGCATTGAAGAAGCTCAACGACAAGGGCAATACGCTCGTCGTCGTCGAGCACGACGAGGACACCATTCGCCGCGCGGATCACATCATCGATATCGGGCCGGGCGCGGGCAAGCGCGGCGGCACGGTCGTCGCCCAGGGCAGCGTGACGGACCTCGCGGCGCACAAGGCGTCGCTCACCGGGCAGATGCTGGCGAACCCGATCGTGCATCCACTGCAGCCGCGCCGCGATGTGCGGACGGCGGCGGGCAAGCGTCCCGCCGTGCCGGAGCAATGGCTCACGGTCGAGAACGCGACGCTGCACAACCTGCGCAACGTGACGGCGAGCGTGCCGCTGAACCGGCTCGTCGCGATCACGGGCGTCTCGGGTTCCGGCAAGTCGACGCTCGCGCGCGACGTGCTGATGACCAACCTGCTCGATGCCGTCGGCCGCTCGGCGCTGTCGTCGCCAGCTGAACGGCGTGCGCGCAAGACCGCGCAGGCGGCGGAAGGCAGGCCCGCCGCGAAGTCGCGCTCGAGCGTGCTCGCGCGGGAGGCGCCGCGTCCGAAGTTCGATGTCGTCCACGCATGGCAGGGCTGCGCGGGCATCACCGGCTTCGAGGCGATCGATCGCGTGCTCGAAGTGGATCAGACGCCGATCGGCAAGACGCCGCGTTCGTGCCCGGCGACGTATATCGGCATGTGGGACACCATCCGCAAGCTGTTCGCGGATACGCTCGAAGCCCGCGCGCGCGGCTACACGCCGTCGCGCTTCTCGTTCAATACGGGCGACGGCCGCTGTCCCGCCTGCGAAGGCCAGGGCGTTCGCACCATCGCGATGAACTTCCTGCCGGACGTCAAGGTGCCGTGCGACGTGTGCCACGGCCAGCGCTTCAATCCCGAAACGCTCGCGGTGACGTGGCGCGGCAAGAACATCGGCGAAGTGCTGACGATGGAAATCGACGAGGCGGTCGAATTCTTTGCCTCGATGCCGGGCATCGGGCGTCCGCTGCAACTGATGAAGGACGTGGGCCTCGGCTATCTGACGCTCGGCCAGCCGTCGCCGACGCTTTCGGGCGGCGAGGCGCAGCGCATCAAGCTCGTCACCGAGTTGTCGAAGGTGCGCGACGACATCACGCGGCGCGGCCAGAAGCCGCCGCACACGCTCTACGTGCTCGACGAACCGACCGTCGGCCTGCACATGGCGGACGTCGCGAAGCTGATTCGCGTGCTGCATCGGCTGGTGGATGGCGGGCATAGCGTGATCGTCATCGAACACGATCTCGATGTGATCGCGGAAGCCGACTGGGTGCTCGACCTCGGGCCGGAGGGCGGCGTGAACGGCGGAACCATCGTCGCGGCGGCGGACCCGGAGACGCTCGCGAGCCATCCGCGCAGTCATACGGGCACCGCCTTGCGGCCGGTGCTCGGGCGCACGCATCGCGCGGAAGACGCGGCGTGAAGGAACTCGACGCGCCCGTTTCGTCGATGCAGCCGGGCGTGTTCGGGTTCGCGTCGTTGTCTCACGATGCGACGTTTCGGGAACGCGAAGGCTCGATGGTCGTGATGCAAGAAGGCATTGCGCCGCTGTCTTGCGCGGGCTTGGCTCACGCCGGCCAAGTATTGAGGGCCGGACGCTGTTGGGCTGACCGCCGCGTTCGCGCGCTCCCGGCGATGCGGGCATCGATAGCAAGGTGATCGCGGCGGCGCATCGCGGTCACACTTTCGCTCCCGCCGATGAAGCCGCCCGCGCCATGCGCGCCCTGTTGGCGCTACGGCAGCGGCATTGATATGCTGGCGGCCTTTCCACCACCCATGATGACGACTCGATGGACACGCAGGATAAAGCCCTGGCCCTGAAACGAATGAAGTGGTTCGCCGCCGGCTTGCTGGTCGCGGCGGGCGGGTTGTTCGCGCTCGCCAAGAGCCAGCACGACGCGGGCGCGTGGGCGTGGGTATCGGCGTTCGCGGAAGCCGCGATGGTCGGCGCGCTCGCGGACTGGTTCGCCGTCGTGGCGCTGTTCCGCCATCCGCTCGGCGTGCCGGTCCCGCACACGGCGATTTTGCCCGCGAACAAGGCGCGCGTCGCCGACAACCTCGCCGTCTTCGTGCGCGACCGCTTCCTCGGCACCGATGCGCTCGTCGCCCGCGTGAACGCCTTCGACCCGGCGAGCCGTCTCTCGGCATGGCTCGCGGAGCCGAGGAACGCCGAGCTGCTCGGCAGGAAAGCGGTCACGGCGGTCGGCCAGTTGCTGTCTTTCGTCGACGACGAGCGCGTCAAGTCGATGCTTCACGAAGCCATCCGCCGCCGCGCCGAAGCGTTCGATCTGTCCGCCGCGGCGGGCAACCTGCTGTCCACGCTGACCGCGGACCGCCGTCATCAGTTGCTGCTGGACGAGGGCCTGAAGCAGATGGCCGCGTGGCTCGACAAGCCCGAAGTGCAGGAGATGCTGGCGACGCGCATCGTCGCGGTGGCGGGTGAGGAGTATCCGAAGCTCATCGGCATGCTCGGTTTCGTCGGGCTGGACGCCGCCGACCTCGGCAACAAGTTCGCGGCGGGCCTCGTGCGCGGCGCGAACCAATGGCTGCACGACGTCACGAGCGACCCCGAGCACGAGCGCCGCAAAGCGTTCGACGCCGCCGTGGAGCGCTTCGTCGAGCGCCTGAAGTCCGACCCCGCGTTCAAGGCGCGCATCGACCTGCACAAGCGCGAGTGGCTGGATCGGCCGGAGTTGCGCGGTTATGTCGACGGACTGTGGAACGAATTCACGACTTGGCTGGGCGCCGACCTGCAACGCCCCGACTCCGCGCTGCACGCGAAAGTGGTGCAGGTCGCGTCGGGCTTCGCCCAGTCGCTGGGCGGCGATCCCCTGCTTCGCGAGTCCATCAACGAACACATGCGCGATGCGTTGAAGGCGCTCGCGCCCGAGCTGCGCGAAGGCATCGCGAAGCACATTGCCGCGACCGTCAAGCAATGGGACGACGCGACGCTCGTACGCGATGTCGAACTCAACATCGGGCGCGACCTGCAATTCATCCGCGTGAACGGCACGCTCGTGGGCGGCGCGGTAGGCGTGCTCATCCACGCCGTGGCGTTGCTTGCCGCCTGATTACTGCCGCTCGACGATCACGCTTCCCGCGCCATGCGGCGACGTGTGAGCGCTGCCGTTGATCGTAACGTTCAGGCCCGCCATCAGCGCCGCGGTGAGAAGTTCGCCGCGCGCCGGCTCGGTGTGCGCGAGCGGCGGCACGCACCATTCGTTGCCATCGGGCGTCTGAAGCACGTAGACCGCGCCCGCGCCCAGCAGGTCGGAGTCGATCATGCGGACGATGTTGCCGGTTTCGCGGGTCGCGAAGCGCGTCGTGCCGCAGCGAAACGTCGGGCTGCCCGCGCGAGGCAGGCCGACCGCGACGCCGGTGATCGCCGAATCGTCGTCGGCGGAGATGCTGACCGGCAGGCTTCTCGCGAGCGCGGATATCAGCATTCCGTGCCGGCTCGGATGATCCACCGTGTTCATCTTCGCGCAGTAGTGAGCGCCGTCGGCGGTGCGCAGGACATAGCGGATGTCCTCCAGCGAATCGGAATCGATGATCCGCACGAGCATCCCGCTGCGCGTGTCCGTCAGCTTCGCCCCGAAGGGCACCAGCGACGGCGCGGCGGGCGCCGACAACGCACCGACCGCGATGCCGGTGACGTAATGGTCCTGATTCCCGTTGACCGTGACCGGCAGGCCCGTCCGGAGTGCGAGCAACAGCAGGTTGTTCCTGTTCGCATGCTCCTGCCGGTCGATCTGCGCGTGGTACCGCGTGCCGTCCGGCGTCTTGACCATCACGATCAGCGTGTCGGACACTTCCTTGTCCATGATTTCGTCGATGACGCCCGAGCGCGGCGTGCTCGAGATGAAGGCGGGCGCGGCGCTGAGATGCGGCCCGAACGCCTTCGACCCGACCGACAGCGCCGTAAGGTAATAGTCGGCGTCGCCTGCCACGGTGACCGGCAGACTCGCCCGGAACGCCGCCATCAGCAACGCGTTGCGGTAGCCGTCCTCGCATGGGCGGATCTGCGCGCAGTGATACGTGCCGTCCCCGCTGCGGACGATGTACGCCATGGTCGCGAGCGTATCGGCGTCTTCGACCTGAACGATGGTCCCCGTCCTGACGTCCTCGAGCAGACGCCAGGTCGCGCCGATTGATGGAAGCCGGGGCGCGCCGGGCAGTGCGGCGGAAATATCGGTGATTTTGTGGCTCGTGTCGCCGGTCATCGTGACGGAAAGTCCGGATTCGAATGCCATCAACAAAGCGGAATTACGATCCGGGTATTCCCGATAATCCAATTGCGCGCAATAATGCGATCCGCCCTCGGTTCTAAGCACATATATAAAATGATCGGGCGATACGGACTGAATAACGCGGATTATGATTCCGATTCGGCAATCTGTAAGGAAGTAATCCGCGGATGCCTGCGATGGCATACTCGTTCTGGGCTTTATTCTCATCGTGCTCGACTTCGGTGCTGCAGCGGTTCGGGATTGGCGACCGTGCCAGAGCCACGCTGGGCACGCTCTTCGTCGACCCCTCGACTAGCACGGCCAGTGGATTATATTTAAACGGCTATCTTTCGGATATGCGTTCAAAAAAATATGCGCCGTCGGATGCGGGCGATTGGTTATTCCTTGATTGAAAGCAATCTCGGGAAAATATAAGAAATTTCTTATTCGAAAAGAGTAAGGGTGATTATTGAAGTGGAGTGCGCGGGAATCGTTTGCTGTTGGTTATCGCCATTAGCGCGCTTTCGGGGCAGTGGCGGTCATGCAGACACGCCGCAGCCGCGCGAGAATGCGACTTCGTGCGCGCCGCGCAACCCGTCTGCGATCTGCCATGCCGAATACGAACATCGAACTGATCGAGCGCTTCTACCGCGCCTTCGGAAACGTCGACGCCGACGCGATGGCCGCCTGCTACGCGCCCGACGTCCGCTTCGAGGACCCCGCCTTCGGCGTGCTGTTCGGGCGCGAAGCGGGCGACATGTGGCGGATGCTGCTGCACCGGGCGCGTGACTTCGCGCTGACCGTCGACGGCATCGAGTCGATCGGGCAGACCGCGAGCGCGAATGCCGTCGTGCGCTATACCTACTCGGCGACGGGGCGGCCGGTCGTCAACCACATCCGCACGCGCTTCACGATCCGCGACGGGCTCATCTTCGAACAGACCGATGCCTTCGATCTGTGGCGCTGGAGCCGTCAGGCGCTGGGGCCTGCCGGATGGTGCTTCGGCTGGACGCCGCGCATGCAGCAGGCCATCCGACGCAAGGCCCGCCGCGCGCTCGCCGACTATCGCAAGGAGGCGGCGGCATGACCATCGATCCGGCGCGTTTCGAAGACGAATGGCTCGAGGCCGATGCGCATGGCGGCTTCGCGTCGGGGACAGTGGGCACGACGCGCACACGTCGTTATCACGCGCTGCTGCTCACCGCGACGCAACCGCCCGCAGGCCGCGTCGTGCTGGTCAACGGCGTGGAGGCCTGGCTCGATGTTCAACGGCGCACGCGTTCCGCTGACGATGCAGCGTTACGCGCCCGACGTGCTGTACCCGGACGCATCGGCGCAACTCGATGCCTTCGATATATCGCCGTGGCCGACGTGGCGTTATCGCATCGGCGAAAACGTGGTGGCCGTCGCGGAGGCGTTCGTCGCGAAGGAGAGCGGCGAGACCGTGCTGCGCTGGCGTCTCGAAGGCGCGCCGACGCAGGCGGCCCTGCACGTGCGCCCGCTGATCTCCGGCCGGGATTATCACGCGCTGCATCGCGAGAACGCGTCGTTCGACTTCGATGCGAGCGTCGACGGCGAGCGCGTGCACTGGCGGCCCTACGGCGCGCTGCCGGCCATCGGCGCGACGAGCAACGGTGTCTACGAACATGCGCCGGACTGGTATCGCAACTTCCAGTATGTGCGCGAACGCGAGCGCGGGCTGGATGACATCGAAGACCTCGCGACGCCCGGCGTCTTTCACTTCGATCTTGCTAGCGGCGAAGCGGTACTGATCCTGCACGCCGATACCGGCGACGATCCGCCGCGCGAACGCGATGCCCTCGCGCTTGCATCGCGGCTCGACGCGCGTGAGCGCGAGCGCCGCGCCGCGTTCGGCTCGCGGCTCGCGCGCTCGGCGGATGCCTACGTCGTCGCGCGCAAGCACGGACGCACGATCATCGCGGGCTTCCCTTGGTTCACCGACTGGGGCCGCGATACGTTCATTTCGATGCGCGGCCTGCTGCTCGCTTCGGGACGTCATGAGGATGCCGAATCGATCTTGCTCGAATGGACCGACACGCTGTCGGAAGGCATGCTGCCGAACCGCTTTCCGGACAGCGGCGGCCTGCCCGAATACAACTCGGTCGATGCGTCGCTGTGGTTCGCGATCGCGGTGCATGACTATCTCGCCACCGGCCACGCCCCCGCCGCGACCACGGCCCGCCTGCAACACACCGTCGATGCGATTCTCGAAGGCTATACGCGCGGCACGCGCTTCGACATCGTCGCGGACGGCGACGGCCTGTTGCGCGCTGGCGTCCCCGGCGTGCAGCTCACCTGGATGGACGCGAAAGCGGGCGACTGCGTCGTGACACCGCGCATCGGCAAGCCGGTCGAAGTGCAGGCGCTGTGGATCAATGCGCTGTCGATTGCATCGGCATGGAACGCGCGCTGGCAGCCAATGCGCGATCGCGCGCGGCAAGCGTTCCAGACGCGCTTCGTGGACCCTGCGACACACGCCCTCTACGATGTCGTCGATGCCGATCACGAGCCGGGCAAGCTGGATCGCTCGATCCGTCCGAATCAGATTTTCGCGGTCGGCGGCCTGCCGCATGCCATTGTTGACGGGGAGATCGCGCGCGCAGTAATCGCACAAGTCGAAGCGCATCTCCTGACGCCGCTCGGGCTGCGCACGCTCGCGCCATCGGACCCCGCGTACCGGTCGCGTTATGCGGGCGGCCTGATGGATCGCGATGGCGCGTATCACCAGGGCACCGTATGGCCCTGGCTCATGGGCCCGTTCGTCGAGGCATGGCTGCGCGTGCACGGCGCGGCGGGCGTGCGCGAGCGCTTTCTTGCGCCGCTTCATGCGCATCTCGATCAGTACGGCATCGGTCATGTCAGCGAAGTGGCGGACGGCGAAGCGCCGCATACGCCCGGCGGCACGCCGTTTCAGGCGTGGTCGCTCGCGGAGCTGCTGCGCATCGGGAAGCTGATCGACGGCGCGTGATGCATCGTTTGTGCGGGCGATCGTGGAATCGCGTTAAATTTGGCGTCTCTGAAGATCACACCCGCCGCACCGAGGAAATCCCATGCCGAAGCCGCGCACCGTCAATCAGATCCATACCGTCGAAGGCTCGCGGCTGCATGCCGGCGATTGCCCGCGCTGGCAGCGCTGGGGGCCGTATCTGAGCGAACGCCAGTGGGGCACCGTGCGCGAGGACTACAGCGAGTTCGGCACCGCGTGGGAATACTTCCCGCACGATCATGCGAGAAGCCGCGCGTATCGCTGGGGCGAGGACGGCATCGCCGGCTTCGGCGACGACAAGCTCAACTGGTGCATCTCTCTCGCGCTCTGGAACGGGCGCGATCCGATCCTCAAGGAACGCCTTTTCGGCCTCACGAATCAGGAAGGCAATCACGGCGAGGACGTGAAGGAGCTGTACTTCTATCTCGACGGCACGCCGACGCATTCCTACATGCGCATGCTGTACAAGTATCCGCACGCGGCGTTTCCGTATGCCGATCTCGTCGATGAGAACGCGCGGCGCGGCGCGGACATGCCCGAGTACGAAGTTCTCGACACCGGCGCCTTCGACGACGGACGCTACTTCGACGTGCAGGTGGAGTACGCGAAGCACACGGAGGACGATATCGTGATGCGCGTGACCGTCGAGAATCGCGCGGACGAGGCCGCCGCCATCGACGTGCTGCCGCAAATCTGGGCGCGCAATACGTGGTCGTGGAAGCCGACTCCGACCAAGCCCTCGCTCACGCTCGAAACGGTGCAAGGCGCGACGTATGTCGCCGCGCGGCATCTGGGCCACGAGCCGATGGTCGTCACCGCATGGTCGCCGCATGCGCCAGGCGTCGAATGGATCTTCTGCGAGAACGAAACCAACGTGAAGCGCCTGTTTCACATGGAGGGCGCAGGGCCGTTCAAGGACGGCTTCAACGACTACCTCGTGCATGGCGATGCAGACGCGATTCGCCGCGACACCGGCACGCGCGCTGCCGCGCGGTTTCATCTGCAGCTCGAAGCGCATGCGAAAGCGACGGTCTATTTGCGCTGGCGTCCCGAATCCGCGCCCGACGTCACGCCGCTCGATGCCGATGCGCTCATCGCGCGGCGCATCGCGGAAGCCGACGAATTTTACGGCGCGCTGCAGCACGATATCGCCGATGCCGATCAGCGGCTCGTGCAGCGGCAGGCGCTCGCGGGCATGCTGTGGTCCAAGCAGTACTACCAGTTCGATGTCACGCGCTGGCTCGACGGCGACCCGCTTCAGCCCAAACCGCCGAAGCAGCGGCGCTTCGGGCGCAACTTCGACTGGCGGCATCTGTGCAACGCGGACATCGTATCGATGCCGGACAAATGGGAGTATCCGTGGTACGCGTCGTGGGACCTCGCGTTCCATGCGGCGGCTTTCGCGCTGATCGATCCCGAGTTCGCCAAGCGCCAGTTGCTGCTGCTCGTGAAGGACCGCTATCAGCATCCGAACGGCCAGTTGCCCGCCTACGAATGGGCTTTCGGCGATGCCAATCCCCCCGTTCATGCCTGGGCGACGTGGCGCGTGTACGAGATCGACCGCGCGATCACGGGCGTGGGCGACCGCGACTTCCTGGAGCTCGTGTTCCACAAGCTGCTGCTCAACTTCTCATGGTGGGTCAACCGCAAGGACGCCGACGACCGCAACATCTTCCAGGGCGGCTTTCTCGGCCTCGATAACGTCGGCATCTTCGATCGCTCGTCGCCGCTGCCGACGGGCGGTCACATCGATCAGGCCGACGGCACCGCGTGGATGGCCGCCTACGCGCTCGACCTGATGCGAATCGCGCTGGAACTGGCGTATGCGAACAAGGTATTCGTCGATATCGCGGTGAAGTTCTTCGAGCACTTCCTGTACATCGCGGAAGCGGTGAGTTGCGAAGACGGTTGCGACACCGGCCTCTGGGACAGCGAGGACGAATTCTTCTACGACAAGCTGCGCCTGCCCGATGGCTCCAGCGTGCCGATGCGCGTGCGCTCGATCGTCGGCCTGATTCCGCTGTTCGCGGTGCACGTGCTCGAGCCGAGCGTGCATCGCGCGCTGCCGGGCCTGCGCGACCGGCTGCACTGGTTTCTGGAGCATCGGCCGGACTTGTCGCGGCTCGTGTCGCGCTGGAACGTCGCGGGGCAGGGCAATAGCGTGCTGCTGTCGCTGTTGCGCGGACATCGCATGAAAGCGCTTCTGAAGCGCATGCTCGACGAGACCGAATTCCTCTCCGATCACGGCGTGCGCGCGCTCTCGCGGGTGCATCTCGACGAGCCGTTCGTCTTCTATCACAACAGCGAGAGCTTCAGCGTGCAGTATCAGCCCGGTGAGTCGACATCGCGCGTATTCGGCGGCAATTCGAACTGGCGCGGGCCGGTGTGGATGCCGGTCAACTATCTGCTGATCGAGTCGATACTGGAATTTCATCGCTATTACGGCGACGATTTCCGCGTCGAGTATCCGACCGGATCGGGACAGAAATTCTCGCTCGCCGAAATCGCCGATGAACTCGCGCGCCGCGTGACCACGCTTTTCCTGCTCGACAAGAACGGCGAGCGGCCCGTGATGGCGGCGTATCCGTTGCTGCAAGCCGATCCGCACTCCCGCGATCTCGTGCTCTTCCACGAGTATTTTCACGGGGACAACGGCCGCGGTGTGGGGGCGTCGCATCAGACGGGATGGACGGGGCTGGTCGCGCTGCTCCTGCAACCCCGCGCGATGGGGCCGTCGGGCGCGGTCCCGCTCGCCGGCGTCGCCGATGCCGAAGTTCAGGAGTTTGCAGGCGCCAAGTAAAGCGCCGCAAATAACCGGCTTTTGCCCGAAAAGCAATCGGTGAACGGCGACTCTATTGTTCGGACAACTCTGATTCCGCTCTCGTCTCCTTCTGCGTATGTTGTGCGGACACAAACTTTCAGCGGTTTGGAGAAGAAAAATGAACGGAACGGCAGACGTCCACGGTCTGGGTCAACACAATGCATTCGCCGCCAGCAGCCTCGGCCGCCGCACGGAGCACGGGGAATCGCCGCCGTTCGGGCTCGTCATGCTGGTGTTCCTCGCGGCAATGGCCGGCGGCGCCTACGTGAGTTGCGCGCTCGACGACATCGCGTTCGGCTGGATTGCGTGCGTCAGCATCCTCGCGGCGCTCGGGGCAACCATCGACCGCCTGTTCTGCGGAACGGCCGCGCTCGAACGTCGCCTCGGTGCGCGGTCGCGGGCGCGTCAGCATGCGCTCGGCAACGCCACGCAGCAATGTAACCTCAGGCGGCAATTCATCGACTGGCGGAACGCAACAACACAGGAATGGACTTCGATGTCGGCGTACCGGCGCCATCCGCAACGGATGCGAGCGGCACCAGCGGATTCGTCTCCGGATAGTACGCGCCAAGGCAGCCGCGCGGAATGTCATACTCGACGAGCGTAAAGCCGTCCACGCGGCGCTCCACGCCGTCGTCCCACACGCTCGTGATATCGACGAGCTCGCCCGGCTCGAAGCCCAGCATGTCGATATCCTCACGGTTGGCGAACAGCACGCGGCGCTGGCCGTACACGCCCCGGTAGCGGTCGTCGAGCCCATAGATCGTCGTGTTGTACTGATCGTGCGAGCGCGTCGTCATCAGCGTCAGAAGCCGCTCGCCGTGCAGCGCACGGGCGCGGTGAATCGGCGTATCCACCGCGATCGCATGCACGATGAACCGCGCCTTGCCGCTCGGCGTCTTCCACACGCGGTCGCGCGCGGCGACGCCCAGATGGAAGCCGCCCGGCGTCTTCAGGCGCTCGTTGTACCGCTCGAATCCGTCGATTACTTTTTCGATGCCGTCGCGTATCAGCGCGTAGTCGTTCGCATGCGCGAGCCAGTTGACCTTCGCGCTGCCGAGCGTCGCGTGCGCCATGCGCGCGACGATGGCCACTTCGCTCAGCAGGTTAGGTGACGCCGGCTTGTTCATGCCGTAGGAGATGTGCACCATGCTCATCGAATCCTCGACGCTCACGCCTTGCGGCACGCCGCTCTGCATATCGATTTCGGTGCGGCCGAGCGTCGGCAGAATGAGCGCGTCGCGTCCGTGGACGAGGTGGCTGCGATTGAGCTTCGTCGTGATGTGCACGGTGAGATCGCACGAGCGCATGGCCTGCCACGTGCGCGGCGTGTCGGGCGTCGCAATCGAGAAATTTCCCCCCAGGCCGATGAACACCTTCACGCGGCCTTCGAGCATCGCATGAATGGTTTCCACGACGTCGTAGCCGTGCTCGCGCGGCGGCTCGAAATCGTAGGCGGCGGCGAGGCGGTCGAGGAACGCCTGGGTCGGCTTTTCCTCGATGCCGACCGTGCGATCCCCCTGCACGTTCGAATGCCCGCGCACCGGGCACAGGCCCGCGCCGCGCCGGCCGATGTTCCCGCGCATCATCATCAGGTTCGAAAGCAACTGGACGGTCGGCACCGAGTTCTTGTGCTGCGTGAGGCCCATGCCCCACGTCGCAATCACGGCGCGGCCGTTCGCGTAGATATCGGCGAGGCGGAGGATCTCGTCCATCGGCACGCCCGATTCGGCGATGACCGTCTCCCAGCTTTCCGCGCGCAGATCGGCGGCGAAGGCGTCGAAGCTGACCGTATGCTGCGCGACGAAATCGACATCGATCACACGCTCGCCGCCCGCGACGCGCGCCGCGTCGTCCAGTTCGATCACGCGTTTCGCGACGCCCTTGATCAGCGCGAAATCGCCGCCGACTTTGGGACGGATGAACACCGAACTGATCTTCACGCCCTTGGGGTTCAGCATGTCGAGCGTGTGCTGCGGGCTGGCGAAGCGTTCTAGCCCGCGCTCCTTGAGCGGATTGATCGAAACGATCGTCGCGCCGCGCTTCGCGCACTCGCGCAACTCGCCGAGCATGCGCGGGTGGTTCGTCGCCGGATTCTGTCCGAAGAGCAGCAGCGTGTCGGCGTGCTCGAAGTCGTCGAGCGTGACGGTGCCCTTGCCGATGCCGACCGTGTGCGGCAGGCCGCGGCTCGTCGCTTCGTGGCACATGTTCGAGCAGTCGGGGAAGTTGTTCGTGCCGACCATCCGCACGAACAACTGATACAGGAACGCGGCCTCGTTGCTGGCGCGCCCCGACGTATAGAACGCGGCGCGGTTCGGATCGTCCAGCTTCTTCAGGTGCGATTCGATCAGTTCGAACGCCGCATCCCACGGGATCGGCACATACCGGTCGCGTGTCGCGTCGTAGACGAGCGGATCGGTCAGGCGGCCGTGCTGCTCCAGTTCGTAGTCCGACTGCGCCATCAGTGACGACACCGTGTGTTTCGCGAAGAATGCCGGCGTCACGCGCTTGGCCGTGGCTTCGGCGGCGACCGCTTTCACGCCGTTCTCGCAGAACTCGAATGTCGATGCATGCTCGCGATCCGGCCACGCGCAGCCGGGGCAATCGAAGCCATCAGGCTGGTTCTGCCTGAAGAGCGTGCGGTAGTTGCCGCCCGACACCTTTTCCTTCACGAGGTTGATGGCGACCTGCTTGAGCGCGCCCCATCCGGCGGCGGGGTGATGATACGGTTCGATGCGCGGTTCGGGCTTCTTCATGACGGTGTCGGACGGCTTGCTGAGACGATGACCCACAGCGTACTGTGTCCCGAAACGAACGCGGCGCACAGAAAACATGAAATGGAAGGAGTACAGTTGCGGCGATTTGCCCTAGACTTCCGCTTGATCCAGCCGATAAAACCGCGCCCGTGAAACTCTACGAACGACTCGCCGACGAAATCGAAGCCGCCGTGCGGCGCGGCGTATTCACGCCGGGCGAGCGCATCGCGTCGGTGCGGCAGGCAAGCCAGCAGCACGGCGTGAGCATCAAGACCGTGCTGCATGCGTACGCGTTGCTGGAAAGCCGGGGCATTCTCGAGACGCGGCCGCAATCGGGCTACTTCGTGCGGGCGAAGCCGGACCATCGCGCGGCAGGGCGCAAGCGGGACGGCGAGGCGGGCGCGGGCGCGATCGCGGTCGCGGTCGCTTCGGAAGTTGACGTGAGCCGACTCGTGCTGTTGACGCTGCGCAGTATCCGCGCGCACGACGCCGTGCCGTTCGGCTCGCCGTATCCCGATACCGAGCCGTTCCCGTGGCGGCGCATCAACCAATATGCGAACGCCATCGCGCGGCGTCATGCAAGCTGGAATCTGATCGACGATCTGCCGCCCGGCAATCCCGAGCTGATCCGCCAGATTGCGCGGCGTTATGCGGAAAACGGCGTGCCGGTCGATCCGGGCGAGATTGTCATCACGGTCGGCGCCACCGAAGCGATCAACCTGAGCCTGCAGGCTGTCGCGAAACCGGGCGACACGGTCGCCGTCGAATCGCCCACGTTCTACGCGATGCTCCACGCGATCGAGCGTCTCGGCATGCGCGCGATCGAAGTGCCGACGCACCCCGCCGATGGCATCGACATCGACGCGCTCGCGCAGATCGTCGGCGAGGGCAAGATCGCGGCGTGCATGGTGATGCCGAACTTTCAGAATCCGCTCGGCTTTCAGATGCCGGATGCGCGCAAGCGCCAGCTCGTCGATCTGCTCTCGATGCACGATATTCCCGTCATCGAGAACGACGTCTATCAGGAACTGCATTTCGGCGATGCGCGGCCTTCGACGCTCAAGAACTACGATACGAAGGGCATCGTGCTGCACTGCGCGTCGTTTTCGAAGAGCCTGACCGCGTCGCATCGCATCGGCTGGGCGATGCCGGGGCGCTTTCGCGCGCAGGTCGAGAAGCTCAAGTTTCTCAATACGCTGACGACGCCATCCGTGCCGCAAGTGGCCGTTGCTGATTATCTGCGTCACGATGGCTTCGACAGGCACTTGCGCCGCGTGCGCAAGCTGTATCGGCAGCAGGCGCGCATCATGATTGCGATGGTGGAGCGCTTCTTTCCGCCCGGCACGCGCACGTCCGCGCCGCAGGGCGGTTATGTGCTGTGGGTGGAACTGCCGGAGCGCGTCGATTCGATGCTGCTGTATCGCGCGGCGCTCAGCGAGCGCATCACGGTCGGCCCGGGATATATGTTCTCGACGCGCAACGCGTTCGCCCATTACATTCGCCTCAACTACAGCTATCCGTGGACGCCGCAGCGCGAGGCGGCGCTGCAACGGCTCGGGCAACTCGTCGGCGAACTGGACGCCCGCGCGAAGGGAGCAAGGACATGAACGACGACATCGATCCGGCGCTGGTCGCCGTTCTCGCGCAACTATGGCGTGCGAAGCAGGAAACGCCCGCGCGCGCGTGGTCGCTGCCGAAACTGGCGAAGCAATCCGCCTTGCCGATGAGCGCGCTGCGCCGGCAATTGACGGCGCTCGCGGATGCGGGCCTGGCGGAAGTGCGGGTCAGCGAGCAAGGCGCGGGCTCGGCGTGGTTGACTGGGGAGGGCGAATCGCTCTGCAGTGCAATTTTTGGAGCCGACGAATGAACGACGAACGAGTTGACGCACCGAATGCCCGGAAGCGGCCGGACCCGGTCGCTCCCTGCGACGGCAATCGAGACCGCCGCTTGCAGGAAACGCCGCGCGCCGAATGGCCGCCGCTTCGCTGACGGCGTCGCCACCGCGTTGGACATCCACATCATCCTGCACGGCCGGCGCGGCCTGACCGGCCAGATTTATAGCCAGCTGCGCGCCGGCATCATCGAAGGGCGGCTCGCCGCGAACGCGCGTCTGCCGTCCACGCGCGATCTCGCCGCGCAGCTCGGCGTCTCCCGAAAGACGACGCTCGAAGTGTTCGATCGCCTCATCGCGGAAGGCTTTCTGCGCACGCGCGCGGGCGACGGCACGTTCGTCGCCGATGGCCTCGCGCGCCTGCCGGGCGCTCGTCCCGAACCGGCGTCGGCGCGCGCCCGGGCCGCCGGGATCTGGCGCGCGATGCCCGAGCGCATGGCGATGCCGATGCCGCCCGCGGACGTGTCGCTCGACTGCGACTTCAAAGGCGGCGTCACCGACAAGACGCTGTTTCCCTTCGATGCCTGGCGTCGCTGTCTGAATCAGGCGCTGCGCACACAGGCGCGCGCGGGCGGCGGCGTGGCGTCGTATCGCGATCCTGCGGGCGAGCAGGAACTGCGGCTCGGCATCGCGCGCTATCTCGGCTTCAGCCGCGCGGTGGCGTGCAACTGGCAGGATGTCGTCGTGACGCAAGGGGCGCAGCAGGCGCTCGATCTGCTCGCGCGCGTGGTCATCCAGCCGGGGGACGTCGTCGCCGTCGAAGAACCCGGCTATCCGCCTGCGCGGGCGCTGTTCGCGGCGCTGGGCGCACGCATCGCGCATGTGCCGGTGGACGGCGAGGGCATCGTCGTCAGCAGGCTGCCGCGCAACGCACGGCTCGTCTACGTGACGCCGTCGCATCAATTTCCGCTCGGCATGCCGATGACCCTCGATCGCCGCGTCGAACTGCTCGAATGGGCGGCCAGGCGCGGCGCGGTGATCGTCGAGGACGATTACGACGGCGAGTTCCGTTTCGAAGGACGGCCGGTGGAATCGCTGAAGAGTCTGGATCGGGCGGGACTGGTCGCGTATGTCGGCACGTTTTCGAAAACGCTGTTTCCCGACTTGCGGATCGGCTATGTCGTGCCGCCCGCGACGCTTCGCAAGCCGCTCTGGCACGCAAAGCAGATCGCGGACTGGCACGGCTGCATGCTGACGCAGGCGGCGCTCGGCGCGTTCATGCTCGACGGCGAATACGCGAAGCATCTGCGCCGCATGCACAAGGCGTACGCCCAGCGGCGCACGGCCTTGCTCGACAGGCTGACGGGCGATCTCGCGCCCTGCTTCGAGCCGCTTCCCGCGATGGCCGGCATCCATCTCGTCGCGCGCCTTCGCGAACCGTGGCAGGAGGCGCGCGTCGTCGCGGCGGCGCGGGAGGCGTCGGTCGGGCTGTACGGCATCCGCCCGTTCTATGCGGGCGTGGCCCGCGAGCAGGGCATGCTGTTCGGATACGGCGGCACGAGCGCGGAGACGATCGGGCGCGGTATGAC
The DNA here is from genome assembly GCF_031450825.1 of Caballeronia sp. LZ019. Taxonomy (NCBI): domain Bacteria; kingdom Pseudomonadati; phylum Pseudomonadota; class Betaproteobacteria; order Burkholderiales; family Burkholderiaceae; genus Caballeronia; species Caballeronia sp. LZ019. Next base: position 545,511 of record NZ_JARTVZ010000002.1, read on the forward strand.
GCGTCTCGCCGCGCTCATGCCGTCGCTTCGCGGATGACCGGGCGTCACTGGTCGTCGCAGAGCAGGAGCAGTTTCTCCTGGCTGGTGCACGTCGATTTCTTCCTGGGCGCGCCGGCTTCCGTGCCGCGCGTGGACACCGTCTGCGCCGAGCCCTGCGCTTTCGCGGCTGCCGTGCGCCGCGCGATGCACTGGCGCAGGTGCTTTTCCATCGGCGGATAGTACTTCCAGCCGCGCGTGAGCGGCGGCAACTCCAGCCGTACCTGCTTCCACTTCGGATGACCGCTTGCCTGCAGCGTGTCGAAGTTCGTGCAGAGGGAATCGGCGAACTTCGACAGCGCGCCGACCGTGCCGCGCAGGCCGTAGTCGTAGGTGACGAGGAATGCCTTCACGGTGAGCGTCGGCGTGTCTTCCTGAATCCAGTTCGGATAGCTCGTCGTCCGGATGGTCGCGGGGAAGTACGTCTGCTTCGCCTTTGCCGTCTCCGGAGCGGACGGATCGAGCCGCAGCAGCTTGATCTGCTGCAGCAGTTCCGGGTTCATGTCCTGAAAGAGCTTCGCGGGCTGGCCCGCGACGATCACCGCGACGTCGATCTTGCGCACGATCAGCTTGGCGAGCGCGTCTTCGTTGTTGTAGTGCTGCTCGTTCGCCTCGGGAATCGGCTCGCCGAACATCAGCCGGTAAAGCGTTTCCGCCGATTGCGCCGTGCCGCTGCCGATCGGCCCGACGCTGATGTTCTTGCCCTTGATCTCGTTGATGGTCTTGAGCGGCGAATCCGAGCGCACGACGAAGTAAATCTCCTCGTCGTACAGCGGCATGATGAGCCGCAGCGGCTGGATGATCTTGCCCGCATCCGCGTTGCCGGAACTCGCCATGTCGAGATACGCCTGATACACGTCCGACTGCACCAGCGCGAATTTCACGCCCGGCTCATATCGCATGCGCTGCACGTTTTCCGCCGATCCCTTCGACGGCAGCACTTCGAGATCGATGCCCGCCGGCTCGGCGACGTACTTCGACAAGTCCTGGCCGATCTGGATGTACGTGCCGCGTTCCTGGCCCGTCGTGATCTTGTACGGCACGGGATCGGCGAAACTCGGATTCGCCGCGCCGGCGAGCCCGATGACGGCGCAGAGCGCGAGCGCACCCCGCGCGGCATTGCGCATGAAACTGGTCGAGACCATGATTGACCCTTGAGTCGAGTTGGACGGGTTCTTCGAAACACGCGCGATGCGGCTGCATCGCGCGAAAGGCGGTCATGCGCGGGTTGCGCGGGCTGGCTTAGCGCGCGGGTTTGGGCGCGGCGTCCGTGTTGCTCCAGCCGTATTGCTTGATCGCGCGTTCGACGTCGTCGCTCTTGTCGGCGTCGAAACGCGCCGTCACGGTCGATGCAGCCGACGTGCTCGCCGCCCGCGCGCCCGGACCGGCGACCGGCGTCGTCGGCGCGAGCGTGGCGGTGGCGACGGCGGTCTGCACGGTCGCCACGGGCCTCACGGCCGGCGCGGTGTTCGATGTCGCCAGGAGCGGCGGCGCGTGCGATACGGCGGGCTGCGCGAGGGCCTGGGCCGCCGCCGGCGCCGCTGACGATTGCCCGCCAGCAGGCGTCGTGTGTTGTACGGGCGCGGGCGACGGAGTGGGACGCGGCGTCGGCGCGACATACATGCCGTTCGGCGCGGCGGGCGCGACGTACATGTCGGTCGGCGCGCTCGGCGCCACGTACATGCCGTTCTGCGCGCTCGGGGCGACATAGAGGCCGTTCCCCTGCGCGGCTTGCGCAGGCTTTGTGCTTTCGACGGTCGTCGTGGCCGATGTCGTGGCCGATGTCGTCGCCGGTTTCGCAGGCGCGGTCGCCGTCACGGCGGGGGCCGAGGCGAACGCGGGCGTCGGCGGAAGGATGGTCGCGGCGACGACTGCGTTCGTGGCCGCCTGCGCACGTGCGATCTTTTCCGCGCGCGACAAGTAGCCGGTCTCCGCGCGGGCTTCGTCGAGTGCGGCCTGCCGTGCGGCCGCCGCAGCGGCGGTGGCGTTGGCCGCGCGTGGCGTCGTGTGCCGTTCCGGCGCGGGCTTCGCGGCGGCGACGGCTGCGGGCGGTGCAGCGGTTGCGGGCGAGGAAGAAGGCGCCGAAGGCGCCGCCGTTGCAACGTTTGCCGGAGCCTGCGACGGAACGGGAGCGGGCGCCGGCGCGACCGCCACCGCGCCCGTCGCGGCGGCGGGGTTCGGCGTGTTGTCGACGGCGTTCGCCGCGCCTGCTTTCGCGCCCTGCGGCGTCGCCGCGAGCCAGCCTGCATGGGTGATGACGCGCTCGAGCATCGCCTGCGACTCGGCGTTGCTACCGTCGAGCGCCAGCGCCTCCGCCGCATTCTGCTGCACGCACGCCCAGGCGGAAGTCCGCTCGCATGCGCGGGCCAGTTGCAGCGCGGCGTCGCGTTGCAGTTCGCGGTTCGCCAGTTCGTCCTTGAGCGCATCGAATTCGGGACGCGTCTGCTGCTGCGCGGGCAGCGCCTTGATGCGGGCGCGCGCCTGCGTCAGATCGCGCCGATCCAGCGCCATGCGCGTGGCGTACAGCGGATCGTCCGGTGCGATGACGCGGGCGCTGTCCTGCGCCGTCGGGGCTTGCGGCTTCGGGGTGCCGGGAAGCGCGGATTCGGCGGGCGCATCGGTTGCGCCGCGGCCGAATGCGCCGAATTTCGGGTCGATGGCGCCGGACGCGCTCGATTCGGTCTGCGGTACGGGCTGCTCGTCCGATGCCTGCCGCAGGACGACGATCGCCCCGGCGGCGAGCGCCAGCGCGCATGCGCCCGCGATGATCGTCTTCCTGCGATCCCGGCTGCCGGAGCCGGGCAGGCCGTCGGGATCGTTGCTCGGGTCCGCGTAGGCGTTGCGCGCGGATTCCTCGGCGCGCTTCGCCCGGTGTTCCGCCGCCCGCTGCGCGATGCGCTCGCTCGCGCGCTTCGGGTCCCAGCGTCCGGTCCAGGCGGAGTTCGGCGCTTCGTCGTCGCCGGTATCGATCGGACCGGATGCCGACGCCGATGCCGAAGCGAACGGCGTGGAAGCCTGCTGCTCGAACATGCTCGTGCGCGGCCGTGCGTCTCCCGCGCCCCGTTTGTGGCCGAAGGCCGCGCTGCGGTCCGCGCCGCAGTTGGGGCAACTGTCGGCGCTCTTGCGCATCGTGCTGCCGCAGCGCTGGCAGACGACGGAAAACATGGATGCGGGAAACGTCAAACGCGTGGTCATGCTAAAAGCCCTCGAAGGACATATTCGATAACGTGGCTTCGGCGTCGCCTCGCGCGGGTAACGCGGGGGCTGCCGCAGCAATCCTTCGTATTGTTCCCCGTGCGAAAACTCGCTGTGGGGAAGCGAAATCCGAATATGGTTCAACCATTTCCGGACGTCAATTGCGTTTCGCACCTAGGTTCGGGCGTCCGGATGCGAGCGCGGCCGCGTTCTCGACCCGCCGCGCAGCCCCGGTCCCGATGCGAAAGCGCCGGATCGCGGCGACGGTGGCCCATTCGCAGATTCGCTGCGGTTCGGGCGATGCGCGCAGCGCCACGCTTCAGTCTGTCTGATTGCGACATTTTGCGCGGGGCGGCGGTTTTGAGACGCCATTCTTTAGCCGATAACCGACAAGGCTCCCGGGCCGCTCGCTACCCCACTGATGCCAACGCGGCCGCCACGTGGCGCAGCGCGTGGTTAGTTAGGGCGGCGAAATAAATTTCAAAAGCCCGCAAACGAAAAACGCCCCCGAAGGGGCGTCCCGCGAGACCGTGCTTCGATCAGCTCGCCAGTTGCAGCTTGCCGTCGATACGGCGATTCAGCCCCAGCGGATTGTCGATCTTGAGCGCGTCGGGCAGCAGCGCTTCCGGCAGGTCCTGATAGCTCACCGGGCGCAGGAAGCGATCGATCGCCAGGCTGCCGACCGAGGTCGAACGGCCGTCCGCCGTTGACGGGTACGGGCCGCCGTGAACCATCGCGTGACCGACTTCCACGCCGGTGCCGAAGCCGTTCACGAGAATGCGGCCGGTGCGGCGTTCGAGCGCCGGCAGGAAGCTGCGGGCATCGGCGTAATCGGCTTCGTCGATGTGCAGCGCCGACGTCAGCTGGCCTTCGAGCGATTCGATCAGCTCGCGCATCGACGCCAGATCCGGGCAGCGCACGACGAGCGACGATGCGCCGAATATCTCTTCCTGCAGTTCGAGGTTCTTGCGGAACGCATCCGCCGTCGTCACGAACAGCGCCGACTGGCCCTGATGGCCGCTCTTGGCTTCGAGACCGCGCGCGGCGATCGTCACGTCGGCGTGCGAGCCGGCCTTTTCGATCGCGCTTTCGTAGGTCTTGTGGATGCCCGGCGTGAGCATCGTCTGAGCCGTGGTTTCCTTCAGCGCCGCCGATGCCGCCTCGATGAACTTGTCGAGGTCGGGACCGTCGATGGCCAGCACGAGGCCGGGGTTCGTGCAGAACTGGCCCGCGCCGAGCACGAGCGATTGCACGAACGCCTTGCCGATGGCTTCGCCACGGTTCTTCAGCGCGTTCGGGAACAGCACGACCGGGTTGATGCTGCTCATTTCCGCGTAGACCGGGATCGGCTCGGTGCGAGCTGCGGCGAGCTTCATCAGCGCCGTGCCGCCGCCGCGCGAACCGGTGAAGCCGGCTGCCTTGATGCGGTTGTCCTTGACGAGACCCTGGCCGATGTCGCGGCCGCTGTCGAACAGCAGCGAGAACGTGCCTTCAGGCATGCCGCAATCCTTGACAGCCTTCTGCACCGCGCGGCCGACGAGTTCCGCCGTGCCCGGATGCGCCGAGTGCGCCTTCACGATGACGGGGCAACCCGCGGCCAGCGCCGATGCCGTATCGCCGCCCGCGACGGAGAACGCCAGCGGGAAGTTGCTTGCGCCGAAGACGGCGACCGGGCCGAGGCCGATGTAACGCAGGCGCAGGTCGACGCGCGGCAGCGGCTTGCGCTCGGGCTGCGGCGGGTCGATACGCACGCCGAGGTAATCGCCGTTGCGGACGACATCGGCGAACATGCGCAACTGGCCGACCGTGCGGCCGCGCTCGCCTTCGAGACGCGGGCGCGGCAGGCCGCTTTCGATCATGCAGCGCTCGATCAGGTCGTCGCCGATATCGAGGATGTTCTGGGCGATGGCTTCCAGGAACTTCGCGCGTGCTTCCGGCGCGGTTTCGCGATACACGTCGAATGCGGACCAGGCGAGCGCGCACGCGCGGTCGAGGTCGTCGAGCGTCGCGCCGCCGAAAGCCGGTTCGATGGCCGCGCCGGTCGATGCGTTGACGGCCTTGATGGAACCGTTCGCGCCGAAGACGGATTGCTGGCCGATGAGCAGATTGCCTGTGAGTTGCATGATGTCTCGTCCTTCTCGTGAAATGGATCGCCCACTCGTATGATGACTGACGAGCGTGGCGCTATGCCGACTATACGGCTCGAGGCACGCGCCTGTATAGTGAAACCTTTCCATCGCATGATCGCTTTTTGGAATCACCCGGCAGCGTCGCATGATCAAGAATTCGCTCGATGTTCTCATGTCCCGGCTGCGCATGAAGCAGTTGCAACTGCTGATCGCGCTCGACGAGCACAAGTCGCTGCACAAGGCGTCGAGCGCGATGGCGATGACCCAGTCCGCCGCGAGCAAGGCGCTCGCGGAACTCGAATCCATGCTGGAAGCGCCGCTCTTCGAGCGCGCGAAAAGCGGGCTGATCCCGAATCCGTTCGGCCGCTGCGTCATTCGTTACGCGCGCGTGCTCGCCGCCGATCTGAACGCGCTCTGCCAGGAAGTGGCGCAGATTCGCGCGGGCACCGGCGGGCGGCTGTCGGTCGGCACGATCATGGGCGCGGTGTCGGGCGTCGTCGCGCCGATCGTGAACAGGATGCACGCGAAGCATCCGGACCTCGCAATCGAAATCATCGAGGACACGAGCGCCAACATGCTCGTGATGCTGGACGATGGCCGCGTCGATCTGGTGATCGGGCGCGCGAGCGTATCGGATCAGCCGTCGAAGTATCACTATCAGCCGCTCACCGATGAGCCGCTTTGCGTCGTCGTCGGACGGATTCACGCGGAGCCGGGGGCCGGCGAGATCGGCTTCGCGGAGCTGGCGAATCATCGCTGGGTGACGTATCCGAGCTATCTGCCGATGAGCGCGCTGCTCGAGCGCGAACTCGATCTTGCCGGCCTGCCGATGCCCGCCAATCCCATTTCGACCGCATCGCCGTTCGTCACCGTCACGTTGCTGCAGGAGAGTCCCGAACTCGTGTCGATTCTCCCCGCGAGCGTCGCGCGCGTATTCGAAACTCACGGCATGCTGCGCGTGCTGCCGGTGCGGATGAAGTCGAAATCGCAGACGTACGGCGTCGTCACGCGAAAGGGCGGGGCGCTTTCGCCGGCGGCGCGGCAGTTCGTGCAGATGCTGCGCGAGACCGGCCGGCCGCAGTGAACGGGCGCGTCATCGCGTCGCGACGAGGAAAAGGCGCGGAAACGGCAGCAGCACGCAGCCGTCGTCCAGCACCGTATAGGCGGAGGCCAGCGCACAGCGGTAGCGGTTCAGGAAATCCTCCTGTTCTAGGGCGTCGAGCTTCGCCAGAAACGGCCGCAGCGCGCTGCCCTTGAACCATTCGACGACAGCATCGACGCCACCTTCGAGCGCGTGGTGATACGTCGTTCGCCAGACGCGCGCGCAATGAGGCTTCAGCAGCCGGTAATACCACTCGGCGGAGAAGCGCGCCGTGCGCTCCACGCCTTGCAGCCGCTGCCGCCACGGCGCTTGCGCCGCGACTGTGCGCATGTGCGCGTGAGCAGGCTCGTCGAGGTTGTCGGGCATCTGGATCGCGAGGCGTCCGCCGGGCGAGAGCTTGTGGACGAGGCGAGGCAGCAGCGTGTCGTGGCCGCGCACCCACTGCAGCGACGCATTGGCGAGAATCAGATCGTATGGGCCCGCGCCGTCCCACGCGGCGATATCCGCCAGTTCGAACGCCACGTGGGGCATGCGTTTGCGCGCCGCGTCGATCATGTCCTGCGAATTGTTGACGCCGATCACGCTCGCCCCGGGCGCAAAACCGACGAGCGTCTCGGTCGAGTTGCCGGGACCGCAGCCCAGATCGACGGCGGTCCGGATGGGCGCGCCCTCCGCTCCGTTCAACAGATCGCGCACCGGCCGCGTGCGTTCCGCTTCGAAAAGACTGTACTGCTGCGCTTGCCAGTCGGAAGGTGTCGTCATCGAATGCTCCAGCCGTTCGCGGGTGATCGGGCAAATAATACCGCCCGGGCCGCCGCCTTCGAAAAAGAATGCCCGAACAGGACACTCGGACATGCGCCGCGCGCCGGGCGCCGGCCTATACTGCCGTGGTGTTGCAAGCGGCAGGCGGTCGAATCGACCTGTGACGTCGCCTGTCAGACCAGCGTCATGCGCGCCGTCTCCGGCGCACAGCAATCGGAGAATCGCCCATGAGCGACACCCCAGCCGGCGGCATGAGCGGTCTCGTGACCGCGCTGCGTGAGCGGCAGACGGAATTGACCGAACGATGGATGAACCTCGTGTTCGGCGATTCCGAAGTCGAACACGCGGACCAGCTCACGTATCGCCAGCTTGCGGATCATTTGCCGAGCATCTTCGAAGAGATTTGCGTCGTGCTCGAATCGCGAACCGCCGTTGACAGCGCACGCACGCTCGAAGCCGACGCGCGGCGGCACGGCCAGTGGCGCTGGCAGCAGGGGTATCGCATCGATGAACTGGTGCGCGAGCTCGACGCATTCCGGCAGGTGCTGCTGTCGGCCATCGGCGAATATGCGGCGACGCACGAGGGTCTGTCGCGCGCCGAAGAAGAGCACGCCCGCCTCACGACCGACGAAGTCATCAGCTTCGTCACGCTGACGTCGATTCGCGAAGCCGTGAGCGAGCGCGATCGCAAGATCGACGATTACACCGGCATGCTGGAGCACGCGAATTACGAACTGACGCTGCGGCAGAAGCTGATCAGCGAGCTCTACGAGACGCGCATGCAGATCACGCGGCGCGTCGCGCACGACTTGCGCAATTTCCTGAATGTGTTCTCGACGGCGCTGCAACTGGCCGGACGCTCGCCCGCGCGGCGCGACACGGCGCTCGCGCTCGCGAATCGCCAGATCGGCGACATGGCGACGCTCGTGGACGAAATGGTCGAATACTCGAAGGTGCTCGGCGACGACTCCATCCTCACCGTCGAGTCCTTCGATCTGATCGGCCTCTACGACGAACTGTTGCAGTCGTCGCGCGTCGCGGCCGAGGCCAAAGGGCTCGCGCTCATCGGGCATCTGGACGCGAGCCTCGGCCGCGTGGTGTCGAACCGGCTGAAGGTCAAGCAGGTCGCGCTGAACCTGCTGTCGAACGCCATCAAATACACGGCGTCGGGCGAGATCGCGCTGACGATCGGCGCCGCGCCGGATAATCGCTGGCGTCTGCGCGTCGCGGATACCGGCGTGGGCATCAGCGAAGCGGATCAGGAGCGCGTGTTCGAGGAATTCGAGCGCGCCGCCGCCGACGACATCCCCGGCGCGGGGCTAGGGCTTGCGATCGTCAAGGAACTGTCGCGCACGCTGGACGGCGAGCTGCGCTTCCAGTCGTCGAAAGGGCATGGCAGCGTGTTCGAAGTCACGTTCCCGCTCGTGCTGGAGCCGAAGCCTTCCCGCGCGCCGTGACTTGCACCGGCAAAGAAAAAGGCGAACGGATTGCTCCGTTCGCCCTTCTTGCAGCACATCCGGTGACGCTTACGCGGCCACGGCTTCTTCCTCTTCCACCGATGCGCGGATCAGGTGGTCGAACGCGCCGAGCGATGCCTTCGCGCCTTCGCCCACGGCGATCACGATCTGCTTGAACGGCACGGTCGTCACGTCGCCCGCGGCGAACACGCCCGGCAGCGACGTCGCGCCCTTCGCATCGACGATGATCTCGCCGTGCTTCGACAACTCCACCGTGCCCTTCAGCCATTCGGTGTTCGGCACGAGGCCGATTTGCACGAACACGCCTTCCAGGTCCACGCGATGGCTTTCGCCGTTCACGCGGTCGGTGTAGGTCAGACCGTTGACCTTCTTGCCGTCGCCGGTGATTTCCGTCGTCTGCGCGCTCGTGACGATGGTCACGTTCGGCAGGCTGCGCAGCTTCTTCTGCAGTACCGCGTCCGCACGCAGTTCCGCGCCGAATTCGATCAGCGTCACCGCCGATACCACGCCCGCCAGATCGATCGCCGCCTCGACGCCCGAGTTGCCGCCGCCGATCACCGCGACGCGCTTGCCCTTGAAGAGCGGACCGTCGCAGTGCGGGCAGTAAGCCACGCCCCGCCCGCGATATTCGCGCTCGCCCGGCACGTTGATTTCGCGCCAGCGCGCGCCCGTCGCGAGGATGATGGTCTTCGCCTTCAGCACCGCGCCGCTCGCGAGATGAACTTCGTTGACGCGCCCCGGAACCAGCTTCTCGGCGCGCTGCACGTCCATCACGTTGACTTCATAACTCTTGACGTGCTGCTCGAGCGCGGTCGCGAACTTCGGTCCTTCCGTTTCCTGCACCGAGATGAAGTTCTCGATCGCCATCGTGTCGAGCACCTGGCCGCCGAAGCGTTCCGCGACGACACCGGTGGCGATGCCCTTGCGCGCCGAGTAGATGGCCGCTGCCGCACCGGCGGGGCCGCCGCCAACGATCAGCACATCGAACACCGGCTTCTTCTCCAGTTCCTTCGCTGCGCGAGCCGCCGAACCGCTATCCAGCTTCGCAAGGATTTCCTTCACGCCGATGCGGCCCTGGCCGAAGCTCTCGCCGTTCAGGAACATCGTCGGCACGGCCATGACCTGGCGTTCCTCGACTTCGTTCTGGAACAGCGCGCCGTCGATGGCGACGTGCTTGATGCGCGGGTTGATGATCGCCATCACGTTCAGCGCCTGCACGACTTCCGGGCAGTTCTGGCACGACAGCGAAAAATACGTTTCGAACTGGTATTCGCCATCGAGATTGCGAATCTGCTCGATGGTCGAGTCGTCGAGCTTGATCGGGTGGCCGCCGGTCTGCAGCAGCGCCAGCACGAGCGACGTGAATTCGTGGCCCATCGGGATGCCCGCGAACTGGATGCCCGCAGCCTTGCCCGGCTCGCCGATGGTGAACGACGGACGGCGCGCGGCGGCATCCCCTTTCTCGACGACGCTGATCCGCGGGGACAGCGAAGCGATTTCGTCGAGCAGGCTCTTGAGCTCGTGCGACTTGTCGCTGTCGTCGAGGAAGGCGACGAGCTCGATCGGCCGGGTGACCTTTTCCAGATAGGCTTTCAACTGATTCTTGAGGTTGGCGTCCAGCATGGCGTTGTCCGTTCCGTGACGTTGTTCTTTGCGTTCTGACCGACGCGCTCCGGCGCGGCGCAACAGCGCCGTACCGAAGGCGTAGGGGGTGAACCCGCCGCGAAGCGCGGCCGGGTCCGGATGCTCGTTGTGAGAACCGAGACTTAGATCTTGCCGATGAGGTCGAGCGACGGCGTCAGCGTTTCAGCGCCCGGCGTCCACTTGGCGGGGCAGACTTCGCCCGGGTGTGCCGCGACGTATTGCGCAGCCTGCACCTTGCGCAGCAGTTCGCCCGCGTCACGGCCGATGCCGTTGTCGTGGATTTCGCACAGCTTGATCTCGCCTTCCGGGTTGATCACGAACGTGCCGCGCAGGGCCAGACCTTCTTCCTCGATCAGCACGTCGAAGTTGCGCGAGATCGCGAGCGTCGGGTCGCCGATCATCGGATACTGAATCTTCGCGATGGTTTCCGACGTGTCGTGCCATGCCTTGTGCGTGAAGTGCGTATCCGTTGACACACCGTAGATTTCGACGCCAAGCTTCTTGAATTCTTCGTAACGATCCGCCAGATCGCCGAGTTCGGTCGGGCAGACGAACGTGAAGTCGGCCGGATAGAAGACGAACACGGACCACTTGCCCTTCAGGGTTTCGTCGGTGACGGTCACGAAGTCGCCATTGTGATAGGCGGTTGCTTTGAACGGCTTGACTTGGCTGTTGATGATCGGCATTACCAGATTCCTCTTGGAGTGGTGTTGAAGAAGTAAGTGAAGTATGAACTAAAACTATCAATCCTTGAAAATGGATTGATTTTATCATTGTAATTGATCTGGGCTATGGCGTCGATTCGTCGCGCCATCTGGCCGCGGCACTGCGCTTGCGCTTCGGAAACGTCAACAACTCACGGAGGGTTTCATGAAGATCGGCATCATTGGAGCGGGAAACATCGGACAGGTTCTCGCCGAGCGCTTCGCGCAATGCGGGCATGACGTGAACATCGCCAATTCGCGCGGGCCGGATTCGCTGCGCGACGTGGAGCGCGCGACCGGCGCGACCGCCGTCGAGGCGCGTGACGCGGTGAAGGGCGCCGAAGTCGTCGTCGTGACGATCCCGGAAGCGAAAGTGCCCGATTTGCCGAAAGACTTGTTCGCGGGCGTGCCGGCGAGCGTCGTCGTGATCGATACCGGCAACTACTATCCGCAGCAGCGCGACGGGCGTATCAAGCCGATTGAGAAAGGCATGCCGGAGAGCCGCTGGGTCGAGCAGCAGATCGGGCGTCCGGTGGTGAAGGCGTTCAACAATATCTACGCGGCGCATCTGCGCAAGAACGGCAAGCCGGCGGGCGCGGCGGGGCGCATCGCGCTGCCGGTCGCGGGCGACGATCATCGCGCGAAGAGCGTGGTGATGAAACTGATCGACGAGATCGGCTTCGATGCGGTCGATGCCGGCGAGATCGACGACTCCTGGCGCCAGCAGCCCGCCACGCCCGTCTATACCGCCGATCTGGACGCCGCCGCCCTGCGCGCGGCCCTGCAAAAGGCCGATCCGGTGCGCAAGCCGGAATGGCGCGCAACCGACAGCAGTCCAGGCACTTTCGAAAATCCGGCGTGAATCGGCGCAACAGCGCATCGATCAGCGGGCGACGGGTAAAGCGGACGCGCGCCGTGCGACAATCTGCAAACTTTCCCGATGGGCCTTACCATGACGTGCCGGATCACGCCCGGCGTCATGGACTCGCTGATTGACTATGAAAACCGTTTCTCCAACGCTTGACGTACAGAATAATGATCACCGATTCGGCGAATGCGCCGAATGCGCGGACGTCGAACTGGTCGCCACCGCCACCATTCCGACGCGCTATGGCACCTTCGGCTCTTACGTGTATCGCGTGAAGGAAACGGATGTCGAACACATTGCGTTCGTGATGGGCGACGTGAGCAACGGCGAATCCGTGCTCACGCGGCTGCATTCGGAGTGCGTGACCGGCGATGTATTCGGCTCATACCGCTGCGATTGCGGCGAGCAGCTCGATCTGGCGCTGCGTTATATCGCCGCTGAGAATCGCGGCATTCTGCTTTACCTGCGCGGGCACGAAGGGCGCGGCATCGGCCTGGCGAACAAGATTCGCGCTTACGCGCTGCAGGAACAGGGACTCGATACCGTCGATGCGAACCTGCACCTCGGCCTGCCCGACGACGCCCGCGAATACGATTCCGCCGCCGCCATCCTGCGCGCGATGGAAGTGAAGTCGGTGCGGCTGATGAGCAATAACCCCTCGAAGTTCGATACGCTGCTGCGCCATGACATTCCGGTCAGCGAGCGCGTCGCGCTCGCCATTCCGATGCGCGAGGAGAACGAGCGCTATATCAAGACCAAGCAGGCGCGGTTCGGGCACTACTTCGAAGAGAACGAATAATCGCCCGTCAGGCTGTCTCAGCGCGCGTCGTGGAAGATCACGCCGAGCATATGGCGCCGGCCCGAGCGCAACCGGCTGACACCGTGCCGCATGTTCACGCGATACACGCCGCGCGTGCCGTTCACCGGCCGCTGATGCACCGCGAAGAATACCGCGTCGCCTTGCGTGAGCGGCACCACTTCAACGCGAGATTGCATCCGCGGGCGCTGCTCCGTCATCACGAACTCGCCGCCCGTGAATTCGCGTCCCGGCGCGGACAGAAGAATCGCCATCTGGATCGGGAACACGTGCTCGCCGTATAAGTCCTGGTGCAGACAGTTGAAGTCGCCGGGGACGTAGCGAAGGAGAAGCGGCGTGGGGCGCGTCTGTCCCGCGCGATGACATCGCTCGATGAATGCCGCGTGGTCCGGTGCAAACCGCGTGTCGATCCCCATCGCCTCGTTCCAGCGATTCGCAATCGGCGCGAGATGCGCGTATGCCGCGCCGCGGATATCGTCGAGCAGCGCGGGCAGCGGATAAGCAAAGTACTTGTATTCGCCGCGTCCGAAACTATGACGCTCCATCACGATGCGGCTGCGGAACAACGCGTCGTCGTCATAGGACGCGGCCAGCGCCGCGCATTCGTCGCCCGACAGCACGCCCGGCGCAACGGCCGAACCCTGCAAGCCGAGTTGCGTTTCGATGCCCGCCCAGTCGAGCGCATCGACGCGTTCGACGATATCCGCGCCGTCGTCGTACGCGAGGGCGTTGCCAGTCGCTTTCATGAATGCTCCGGTCGATGTGTAAGTCTCGCCGTCATTTTGCGCGACGGCGGCGGCTCACACGCTCCCGGATCTTGCGGTCTGATTCAGTGCGTCGTCGCCGTGGTGCCCGTCGCGACTTCGGTGATGCGGTTCTGCAGTTCGGTCTTGCGCGCTTCGATCTTCTCGCCGAGCTTGACCAGATCGAGTCCGGTCTTGCGGATTTCCTTGAAGAGTTCGGATTCCTCTTCTTCGACGTGATGCGTGACGTTTTCCTTCAGCACGCGGAACGTCGCATCGAAACCTTCCTCGCCAGCGCGCAGTTGCGTGAACTTCTCGATCAGCGTCTTCACGAGGAAATGCTCGACATAGGCTTCCTCGACGTCGATCTTCTCGTCGTCCTTGCCGAGCGCCTCGCGGGCGGCGGGGTAGAGCAATTCCTCTTCGACGATCGCATGAATGGTCAGCAGTTCGCACGCACGCTGCACGAGCGTCGACTTGCGTTCGAGATCGTCTTTCGGCGCACGGTCGAACGCGTCGAACAACTGCTCGACGGCGCGGTGATCCGCGGCAAGGATTTCGAGCGCGTCGCCCGCTTGCGGTTGCCGAAGCGGTTGATCGGTGGTGGACATGGCTTCTCCTTATGTTTGGCCTGGGCTTTTTCACGCCGCAGGCTTTTTGGGGTGCCGTTATCCAGCAAGCAGAGTGCCCGCGTCCTCCGGTTCGCGAATCACGCTCACGTTCCACCATGCAGGCAGGAGCCGTCGCACTTCGGTGCGGGCGAAGCGATCGTCGATGAGAAACAGCACGCCGCGGTCTTGCGGACCGCGAATCACGCGCCCCGCCGCCTGCACGACCTTCTGCAAACCGGGGAACAGGTACGTGTACGCATAGCCTTCGCCGAACGCGTCGTGCATGCGCGCTTTCATCTGCTCGTTCACGGGATTCAGTTGCGGCAGTCCGAGCGTCGCGACGAACGCGCCGATCAGCCGCGTGCCCGGCAGGTCGATCGCCTCGCCGAACGCGCCGCCCAGCACCGCGAAGCCGATGCCGCGCCCGTCCGGCTCGAAGCGCGCGAGAAACGCCTGTTGCGCGGCCTCGCTCATCGCGCGCGACTGCTGCCAGCAGACAATTGATGGATGCCGCTCCGCCACCGCCGACGCCACCTGCGTCAAATAGTCGAAGCTGCTGAAGAAGCTCAGATAGTTGCCGGGCGCGCGCTGATACTGCGCGGCGATCATGTCGGCGATGCGGTCCACGGAACGCTCGCGGTCGCGAAAACGCGTCGATACGTGGGCGATCGCGCGCACATCGAGCTGGTCCGCGGTGAACGGCGTTTCGACGTCGATGCGGACGGTCGTCGCGGGCAGGCCGAGCACGTCGGCGTAGAAGTGGGCGGGCGTAAGCGTCGCGGAAAACAGCGCGACGGTATGCGCGCGCGCGAAGCGGGGCGCGAGATGCGGCGCGGGAATCACGTTGCGCAGGCAGAACACGGCGCGGCGCTTGCCCGACAGCGCGATGTCGAACATCGAATGCGGGCCGAAGCGTTCCGCGATGCGCGTGAACTGCACGGCGTCGAAATAGAAGCGCAGCACGTCCGGCGTGAAGACGTCCGGCTGCTCGGCGAGGGTTTCGGTCATTGCGGATACCGCCTGACCCAGCGCGTTCAGCAGTTTCGCGGGCGGCTCGTCGTGCGCCGCGTATTCGATGCCCGCCGCGCTCTGCTCGCGGCTCGTCTCGCTGAACGCACGCGCCACGCGAGCCAGCGTGCGCCTGAACACGGGCGGCGCGGCGCGGCGCATCGCGTTGAACGCGCCCTGATCGAGCGTTGCGGAATACATCGCGCGCGCGCGTTCGACAAGGTTATGCGCTTCGTCGACGAGCACGGCCACGCGCCAGCGATTCGCCTCCGCGAGCGCGAAGAGCATCGCGCTCGTGTCGAAGTAATAGTTGTAGTCGCCGACGATCACATCGCCCCAGCGCGACAACTCCTGGCTCAGATAGTACGGACACACCGCGTGCTCCCGCGCCACCTCCGCAATCGACGCGCGATGCAACTGTGCGCGCCCCAGCGCGGCGGCGCGTGCGGCGGGCAGACGGTCGTAGAAGCCGCGGGCGAGCGGGCAGGAATCGCCGTGACACGAGCGGTCCGGGTATTCGCACGCCTTGTCGCGCGCGACGAGTTCGACGATCCGCAGCGGGCGTTGCGCGGATGCGCCGAGCGTCGTGAGCGCATCGAGCGCGAGTTGCCGGCCCGCGCTCTTCGCGGTGAGGAAGAAGATCTTGTCGAACTGCTGCGCGGGCCAGGCCTTCAGCAACGGAAAAAGCGTGCCGACCGTTTTCCCGATGCCGGTCGGCGCTTCAGCGACGAGGCATCGCCCCGACACGGCCGCGCGATACACGCCTTCGGCGAGCGTGCGCTGACCGGGGCGGAACGTGGCATGCGGAAACGCAAGGGCCGTGAGCGAGGCAGCGCGCGCCGCCCGATGCTGCACCTCCTGCTCGGCCCACGCGATGAACCGCTCGCATTGCGCGTTGAAATGTTCCCCGAGCGCATCGGCGGATTGCGTTTCCGTCAGCACGGTCTCCGTCTGCGCGGCGATATCGAAGTAAACGAGCGCGATCTCGATGGATTCGAGCCCGAGCTTGCGGCACATCAGATGCCCGTAGACGCGCGCCTGCGCCCAGTGCAGATGCCGATGATTCGGCGGCATCGACTCCAGCTTCCCGCGATGCGTCTTGATTTCTTCGAGCCGGTTCGATGCGGGATCGTAGCCATCGGCCCGGCCACGCACGCGCAGCGGGCCGAAGTCTTCCGACAACGCGATTTCCTTCTGATATCCCGCAGCCCGCCGCCCGGTTACGGTCACGTGACCCGCGACGCCTTCCTGCGCCGTGGGCGTGGGCGTGAAGCGAAGGTCGAGGTCGCCTTGCTTCGCGGTGAACTCGCACAGCGCGCGCACGGCGACTGTGTAGGCGGGTTCTGTAACTGTACGCATGTACAGTAGTCTAGCATGGGGAATATCGTGAGCCGGCGGGGCGTTTAGCGCTTGTCGTCACGCTTTAGGGAGAAGGCCATGAAGCTCGCCATAATCGTCGCGGCGGTCGTCGCCGTGCTCGCTGGACCGCTCGCCGGGTGCCAGACGGAAGGCGGCGGGGCGTCGCCGAACCGGTCATCGTCGAGTAGCGGCGGCGGGGCGTATTAGCGGCCTTTCGCTAGAATGGGCGCTGTCTCGATCATGCTGCCCACGGATGAAACGATGGAAACGCCCACGATAAGCAGTTGGCACGCGCATGTTTATTTCGACGCCGCTAGCCGCGACGCCGCATGGCGGTTCAGGGAACGCATCGAACAGCGCTTTTCGAGCGACTTGCAAGCCGGCGCATTGCGGCTGGGGCGCTTTCATGAACGGCCGGTCGGGCCGCATCCGCAGTGGTCGTTTCAGTTGGGATTCGGCAGCGAGCGGCTAACCACGATGCTCGAATGGCTGGCTGTCAATCATGGCGCGCTCGATATTTTCATGCATCCGAATACCGGCGACGACCTGCGCGATCATCGCGATTCGGCGGTGTGGATCGGCCGCTCGCACGAACTCGTGCTCACGGCCTTCGAACGATAACCCGCCGCGTTTTACTTCTTCGCGCCGGCCGCTTTCGTCGATACGACGCGAACAGCGGGCGGCGCGGCGGCATCGGCTGCCTGAGCGGCGCTCGCCGCATCGCCCCGGGCGGCTTCGACGACCTGGCGCGCCGCCGTGCGGGCGGCTTCGTAGGCTGAATTGGCGGATTGCGTGGCCGCGTCGATTGCCTGTTTCCACGCCGACACCACAGCCTCGCTGCCCGGTGCGCCGGTCGCGATGCTGTCGACGAATGCCTGAACGTTGCGCTGCGATTTCTCGATCTGATCCTGCGCGGCCTGCAGGTACACGCCGCGCACGCCCGTCGAGAGTTCCGCGACTTGCTGCCAGTACGCTTGTGTGCGCTGGGCGTTGGCCTGGAACTGTGCGTTCTGGAGCGCGAAGAATTCCTTGGGATCGCGTACGGAGAAAGTCTTCGTCACGTAGTCCTGGTGATCCGCCAGCGCCGTTCTCAATGTGCGCACATTCAAATCGATCAGCTTTTCAAAGCCTTCGACCGCGCGCGATGCCAGGCCGAAAGTGACGTCCAATCCCGCCTTTTGCGACGCGAGAAGATTTTCGGGCGCAAGACTGCTCGTGCTCGATTCCATGAAGTGCCTCTTTAAATATGCGGTGGATTTTGCGGCGCAGCGAGGAATCGATTTTTAGAGAAAAGTGACACGCGTGTCAATCGTCGTTTTTTAATCGGCGATTTTCCTCATGCGAATAACGGACTCGAGAGGGCGCGCCTCGGTCGCCCAGCACTCAGCTGTTGCAACTGCGCGCACGAGCGTTCGATAAGTCCTTGTGAATCAAGGTGTTTTACGTTTGCAGCGGGTAAACACTTAGGCCGAAAGGCGAGCCATCCGGTCTACCCCCACTTGACGCTGATACCCCGTCTTGAAAAAATCTCGCACTGCAACAAGCGCATGAAATCGCGGAAGACGGCATCTGTCATTCGTTCGTCATTCTTGTTTCGTACGATTCGTTGCGCAAAATCGAGCCGGCGTTGAACGGCCAGAATAGATAAATCGAGAGAGTTGAAACAGATGGGCCGACATACCCAAACCATTGGACACCTTGAACGCAGTCACGACGATAATTCCCTGCGGCGCGCAATGGCCGCGCGGCTCGACCGGGCGATGCAACGCGCGAACGTCAGTTCCGCCAAAGCAGCCAAATGGGTCGAAGTAAGCGAAGACGACGTTCAGTTCTGGCGTCGCGGCATTACCGTCCCGCCGCTTCACGCTTTCAACCGCATCGCCCGCGCGCTTGATGTTGACGTGCACTGGCTCTGCACGGGGCAGGCGCAGACGGCGCAAGCATCGCGCTAACGGGCGGCCCTGCGTGCCTCGCGTCGTGCGGGCTGCGCGCCCTGCATCACGCGGCTGCCGCCTTGCGGCCATGCATCAGCACGGTGCCGATGCCGCTCGCCGCGATGACGCACATGCCGATTGCCATCCACGAGTCGGGCGCCTGGCCGAACAGCAGCCAGCTGAAGCACGTCGCGAACGCGAGCTGCGCATAAGAAAACGGCGTCAGCACCGACAGCGGCGCGCGTCGCAGCGCCTGAAGCATCAGCAATTGACCGACGGTCGCCATCGTGGCCATGAGTGCGACGAGCATCCAGCTTGCCGCACTCACGCGCGCGAGCTCAGGCAGCAGTTGCGCCTGATCCGCCCACACAAGCACGCACAGCACGATCGTCGCGACGAGTGCCGTCAGGAAATTCGTCGTGGCGGCATCGTCCACACGTGACAGATGGCTCGATACGACCTGGAAGCACGCGAACGTCGTCGCCGACGCAATCGGAAAAATGACGGTCCAGGTGAATCCGCTGCCGCCCGGCCGCACGACCAGCAACATGCCGATGAAGCCGAGCACGACCATCGCCCACTTGCTGCGCGGGACGTGGTCCTTCAGCACGAGCGCGGCAAGCAGCGTCGAGATGAGCGGCGCGAGCATCGCAAGCGATGTGGTGACCGGAAGCGGCAAGTACCGTAGCGCGGCGAACGTGCAGGCTGAATTGGTGAGCAGCAGCAGGGCGCGAACGATCTGCAGCTTGGCGTTGCCGGTGCGCAAAAGGTTGAAAGGGCCGCGCCTCGCTTGCCACACGCCGAGCACGATCATCTGAAAGACATACCGCACCCACAGCAACGCGACGAGGGGAACAGCCGCGCCGATCAGCTTGACGGTGGAATCGCTTGCGGCGAACGCGGCGGTGGTCAGGACCATGATCGCGATGCCGGCGCCGGTGCTATCCGTATCGATTCGAAATCGCGCTTTGCCTTCCAGGGTTGCCATCGAGTGTCCGCCCGTCTGCTGCCAAGAATGAAAAACGGCTTTAATTAAGCCGTTGCTTCCATTCTGCGGACATCGAAGGCTGCTGGCAAGGCAGCAGTAAAGGACTTTTCGATTGTTGCGCGAGCGTCACGACGCACACGATTAACTAGACGGTTCGTTCAAAACGGCGCAGGGGCGCGGCGGCGGCCGCTCGGCGCGTGCGAATAAAACGTCAACGCTGCGCGGGATTATGCGCGCATCGGGCTTTGTTTTCGGCGGTTTGCTGCCTACACTTAAAGTAGTTTCTCAACGCTTGAGCGGAGGCGGCGATGCGAACGAGGCCACGTGAAGTCGTCCGCATGCTTGCGACGTTTCGGCGATCGGCGCAATGCCGCGCGTTGAGGGCAGCGTCGGCGCAAGAGGCGATGCGGCGTGCGAACGAAGAGGCAGTCGAAGCGCCCGCAGCCGCCGACACCGATTCATCGGCGGAAACGGACGCCCTCGGCAACGAGCGGGCGCCCCGGCGCATGCATTGACCGGGTCGCCCGGCGCGGCGGCTCACGCTCGCGCGGCTTTCCTGTACGGCGAGAATCGCCAGTGGCCGGCCGGATCCTTCACGGCGACGGCGCCATGTTCGTGCAGCATGTCGCCGATCGCGCCGGGCTTGATTTCATCGGTAATCCGAATGACCAGCAGCGTCCGCTGCCGAATGGCTTCATCGTTTTCGGCGGGCCTGAGCGGCCGTTGCGGCTGCGGTTCGCGCGAAACGAAGCGGTTGTGCGCGCCGATGACGCCCTGATGCTCGCCATGTGCGATGTACTCGGCCTCGTCCTCTTCGTGCGAGGGCAGTGGAAAGGCGTCGAAATCGACGTCGTTGGGGCCGGCGCGGTAAAGATGCGCGTCGTCGCGTGAAAGCCCGGCAAGTTGCAACGCGCGCAGCGCCTCGTGTCCATCGCGATAGGACGCAAATACGCCCACTATCACCTGATTGGTCGGCTGATTCATCGTCGTCTCCGTCCGCGTGTATGCGCGTACCGTCGATGCGAGCGTCCATTCCCTGATCGAACGACGCGGCGCTCGCATGAGTGCGCGGTGTTGGAATCATCAGAAGAGACAGCAACGTGCGTTCCCGCACGTATGCCCGAATGCAGCGCGCCTCCGAAAATTGTCCGGGTTGCGACCCTATCGGCAATCGCCTAAAGTGTGTGGGCTTCTTTTCAGACCACAGCGCGTCGGCCCGAATGCGCTTTTTACGAGGCTCGCATGACAGCGAAAGCGTGCGCGTGGGGGGTTCTGCTCATTATGGCAGGGGCGAGCTCCGCATGGGCAGCGCCATGCGCAAGCGACGGCGACATCGTGACGCTCGAAGGCAAGGTCACGCGACAGGCTGCGCGCCAGGCAGACGCGGCCACGAGTCGCGCGTGGGTGCTTGCGCTCGCAAGCCCTCTCTGCATCGCGGGTGCGGGTGCGCAGTCGAACGTATCGACGGTGCAAATCGTCGATGCCGAACCGCCCGAAGACGCGCGCGTGCAACTCACCGGCAAGCTCGTCACCGGCAACGTCAGCGCCTACTACGCCGTGCCGACGGCGATCTGGGTGCTTAAACAGCGGATATTGTCGGAGCGTTGACGCGAAGTTTTGCGCGGTGCAGTCAGGCCGCCTTCGCTTGCGAGCGACAGTATTGCGCGACGACCCATTGCAGCGGCTGCTCGTCGAACTTGCGCTCTTCCGCGAATCGCATGATGGCGTCGAGTTGCTGGCCGCTGCAGCGGAACGCCTGGCGGCGCGGCATCGAAAGCTTGGTCTTGTGCTTGGTCATGGCAATCCCTTTTGCTCGGTTCTCAATGGACCTTGGGACCTTCCCCGGAGGGCAGGCCGGTCGAACGGTGACCCGCTCGTGCGCCTGCTGCTCCCTCATTAAGCCGGATAGTCGCAATGCCGACCGGCTGTTAGCGCACATAGTCACCAGACAATTGCCTTAGCGCAAACCGTGGGCCTGATCGCTTCACGTCGATTTCGAGTGCTTCGTGATGCCGATAAAAACATCACCCTGTCTGCTCGACCGGCGTGACTTCGAGGTCCTGTTTCTGCGACCCGCGCAGCACCGTGATCTTCACCGCGCGATCGATTCGCGATGCATCGAGCGTGCGCTGCAAGCCGTCGACGGTATCGATGGCGACGTCATCCACCGCGACGATCCGGTCGCCCGCGCGCAGCCCGCCCGACGCGGCCGGGCTTCCCTTGACGACTTCCATCACGTGCACGGCGCTCGATGCCGGCAGCCCGAAGAAGCGCTGCACCCGCCGCGAAACCGGCGCGGTCGTGCCGGCGACGCCGATATACGCCCGCCGCACGCGCCCATGCGCGAAGATCTGCATGATGACCCACTTGGCCGTGTCGATTGCAGTGGCGAACGAGATGGCCTGCGCGCCCGAGATGATCGCGGTGTTCACGCCGATCACCTGTCCCGCCGAGTTGATGAGCGGCCCGCCCGAGTTGCCGGGATTGAGCGCGGCATCGGTCTGAATGACGTCGTAGATCATGCGGCCCGAGTTGGACCGCAACGAGCGCCCGAGCGCCGACACGACGCCCGTCGTCACCGTTTGCGCAAGCCCGAGCGGGTTGCCGACGGCAATCGCGATTTGCCCGACGCGCAGGCTGTGCGAATCGCCAAGTTCCACGTGCGGCAGCGGCTCGGGCGAACCGATGCGCAGCACCGCGAGATCGCTGTCGGGATCGTCGCCGACGAGATCGGCATGGAAGTGCGCGCCGTCTCCGAGTGTCACGCCGATGCGCGTCGCGCCGTGGACGACGTGGCTATTGGTCAGCAAATAGCCGTCGGGCGTGAAGATGAAGCCCGAACCGGTGCCGCCGGCCGCGCGCCGCGTGCCGCGCGCATCGGCGAATTCGCGTTCGACCGAAATGAACACGACGGCTTGCTGCACGCGTTCCAGCGCGCCTATGACGGTGCGGGAATAGGCATCGAGCAGCGCTGCGTCGTCGAGCGGCGTGGACGTGCGATCTGGCGCGGCGTCTTGCGAGCCGCGCGCAAGATCGTCGATGAATCGAGGACGGCTTCCCATGTCCGGACTCCGAAAGGTTGAGAGCCGACATGCGGGGCGCGGCGCGGCTTTTCAAGCTGCCGCGACGGTTTCAGGCCGGGCGTGATGCCCGCGTGAGCAGGTTCATCGGCCCGAGCGTTTCGACGATGCGGCGCTGCGCGTCGTCCCGCACGAACAGCGAGCCGGCGAAGCCGAGCGCGTTCACCGCGACGCCGTTGACATCGGCGGCGGTGCGGGCAACGGCGAGCATCCATCGGCGCGTCACGAGCAGGTTATACGGCGCGGATTGATGCTCCGCTCCCGCGACATCGAACGGCTCGATACCGATCTCACTCAGCAGCCGGCGATAGGTGTCGAACACGTCGGCCGCGCGCATCGACGTTGCATCGCCGAGCCACGCCGCCGCATGAGCGAACGGAAATCGAGGCACGCGGTACGGCGCGGCGTCGCGAGCGGCTTCGACAAGCGGTTCGATCGGCACAGGATGACCGTCGAGCGGCAGCCGCACGATCTGCAGATGCTTGTGCGGCTGGCTCGATCCCGCGACGGCGCCGCCGTTGTAGAAACCGAAGCCGTCGAATTCGCGCAGGCACGCGAGCAGCGCGGCGAGATCGCCGGCGTCGAGCAGCGCGGCTTGCGGCTCGAAATCCGTCGTCACGATCAGCAGATGATGCGCGAGCACGTTGAACTTGTTGAGCAGCAGAAAGTGCCGCTCGCCGATATCGCCGACGCGCAGCGCTTCCTCGCACGGCGAGAACGGGTCGCGCCACGCGCTGGCGGCGTCGGCTGCGGACTTCGCCGCCAGCTTCGCGGCTTGCTCCTTATGGGCGAGGTTCGCCGCCTGACGCACGAGAAAGCGCACGCCGTGGTCGTCGATGAAATGCGGAACCGTCGCGAACGAGCGGAGCGCGCCGCAGGCGAGGGCGCGTTCCGTCCGTTCAGCGATGTCGCGCCAGGAAGGCGCGCGAAGCGGGGCGCGGTCGGTCATGGAAAGAGGTTGTAGATGACGTTAGCGGCCATTCTGCGGCAATCGGGCGGCCGATGCCGCAGCGTGCTCGCAGCGCATCACGTCCAGTCGCCTTCATCGTCCTTCGGTTCCGGCAGCGTCAGGCCGGACGCGGGCAGCGGCAGCGCGGTTTTGTATCGCACCTGCTTGAACGCGAAGCTCGAGCGGATATTCGATACCCCCGGCATCTTCGTCAGCCGTTCGAGAATGAAGCGTTCGAGCGCCGCCACGTCCGGCAGGACGACGCGCAGCAGATAGTCGGCGTCGCCCGTCATCAGATAGCACTCCATGACCTCGGGCCGCTCGCCGATCGCCTGTTCGAAGCGGGCGAGCGCATCCTTGACCTGCTTTTCCAGACTGACCTGAATGAACACGTTGATGCTCAGGCCCAGCGCCTCGGGACTGAGGAGCGTTACGTGTTGCCTGAACAGCCCCGCTTTTTCCAGCGCGCGCACGCGATTGAAGCACGGCGTCGGCGACAGATTGACGGCGCGCGCCAGTTCCGAATTGGTGATGCGCGCGTTCTGCTGCAACTGATTCAGGATGCCGATATCGATGCGGTCCAGGCGCTGCTTCACTTGCACGCTCATAGTGTGAAGATTCCGGTTATTGGCGATTTCGCAGAATGAATACGCTATCGTAACGCGCCGCAGCAGCCAAATGAGACGCAAATTCTGTCGGGAACTGGATATGCTTGAAAGCATTCCAGCACCTTACGCGGAGTCGCGCCATGACGGACCTGTCGAGCGGAACCAGCCAGCTTCTTTCTCTTGCGCGAGGGCGTGAAGACACGGACCCCGCCGAAACCGCCGAATGGCTGGAGGCGCTCGATGCGGTGGTCGCGCACGTCGGCAAGGCGCGGGCGCAATACCTGTTCGACCGGCTCGCGGAGCATGCGCTGTCGGTCGGCGTCGAGTCGGCGCGGGCGCGGGCGACGCCTTACGCGAATACCATCGCCGTCGGCGACCAGCCGCCGTATCCCGGCAATCTCGACATCGAAGAGAAGCTCGCGGCGGTGCTGCGCTGGAACGCGCTGGCGATGGTCGTGCGCGCCAATCGCGCGTACGGCGAGCTCGGTGGACATATCGCGAGTTACGCGTCGGCGGCGGATCTGTTCGAAGTCGGCTTCAATCACTTCTTTCACGCTGCCGGCGACGACCACGGCGGCGACCTCGTCTATTTCCAGCCGCATTCCTCGCCGGGCGTCTATGCCCGTGCGTTCCTCGAAGGCTTTCTCGACGAGGACCACCTGCGCCATTATCGACGCGAGATCACGGGACCGGGCCTGTGTTCCTATCCGCATCCGTGGCTGATGCCCGACTTCTGGCAGTTCCCGACCGGCTCGATGGGCATCGGCCCGATCAACTCGATTTACCAGGCGCGCTTCATGCGCTATCTCCAGAATCGCGGCCTGAAGCAGACGGAAGGGCGCAAGGTGTGGGGCTTTTTCGGCGACGGCGAGATGGACGAGCCGGAATCGATCGGCGCGCTGTCGCTGGCGTCGCGCGAGCGGCTCGATAACCTCGTGTTCGTGATCAACTGCAACCTGCAGCGGCTCGATGGCCCGGTGCGCAGCAATGGCCGCATCGTCGATGAACTCGAAGCGCAGTTCACCGGCGCGGGCTGGAACGTCATCAAGGTGTTGTGGGGATCGGACTGGGACGCGCTCTTTGCGCGCGATCGCACCGGCGCGTTGCTGCGCGCGTTCGCTCATACGGTCGACGGCCAGTTCCAGACCTTCTCGGCCAATGACGGCCGCTATAACCGCGAGCGCTTCTTCGGCCAGAATCCGGAACTCGCGGCGCTCGTCGCGCATATGTCGGATGAGGATATCGACCGTTTGCGGCGCGGCGGCCACGACGTGCGCAAGCTGCACGCGGCGTATGCGAAGGCGCTCGCGCACAAGGGCCAGCCGACCGTGATCCTCGCGAAGACGATGAAAGGCTTCGGCATGGGTGCGGTCGGGCAGGGCCGCATGACGACGCATCAGCAGAAGAAGCTCGATCTCGACGACCTGAAGGCCTTTCGCGACCGCTTCCGCTTGCCGCTGTCGGATAGCGACGTCGAGCAGCTCCGGTTCTACAAGCCAGCCGACGATGCGCCCGAGATGCGCTATCTGCACGAGCGGCGCGCGGCGCTGGGTGGTTATCTGCCGCGCCGTCGCGCGCGCGCATCGCAATCGATCGTGCCGCCTGCGCCCGGCACGTGGGCGCAGTTCGCCATGGATACCGCCGGCAAGGAGATGTCTACGACGATGGCGTTCGTCCGCATGCTCGGCAGCCTGATGAAGGATGCGACGCTCGGTGCGCGCATCGTGCCGGTCGTCGCGGACGAGGCGCGCACGTTTGGCATGGCTAACCTTTTCAGGCAGGTGGGCATCTATTCGCCGCTCGGCCAGTTGTATGAGCCGGAGGACATGGGCTCGATGCTCTACTATCGCGAGGACACGCGCGGGCAGATTCTGGAGGAGGGCATTTCCGAGGCGGGCGCGATTTCATCGTGGATTGCGGCGGCGACGTCTTACAGCGTTCACGATCTGCCGATGCTCCCGTTCTACATCTACTACTCGATGTTCGGCTTTCAGCGCATCGGCGATCTCATTTTCGCCGCCGCCGATCAGCGCTCGCGCGGCTTTCTCATCGGCGCGACGGCGGGGCGCACGACGCTCGGCGGGGAGGGTCTGCAGCATCAGGACGGGACGAGCCATCTGACGGCATCGACGATTCCGAACTGCCGCGCTTACGATCCCGCGTTCGCTTATGAAGTCGCGGCCATCGTCGATGAAGGCATGCAGGCGATGATGCAGCGTCAGGAGGATGTGTTCTATTACATCACCGTGGGCAACGAGAACTACGCGCAGCCGTCCGCGCCCGGCAAGACGCTCGATGCCGCCACGCGCGAAGGCATTCTGCGTGGCATTTACCGGATCGGGGATGCGGATTCCAAGTCGGACGCGCAAGTGCAGTTGCTCGGCTCCGGCGCGATTCTGAACGAAGCGATCGCCGCGCGCGCGATGCTTCTCGCCGACTGGAACATCGATGCCGCCGTGTGGAGCGTGACGAGTTATGCGGAACTGCATCGCGATGGCGCGGCGTGCGAGCGTCGCTCGCGTTTATCGGATGAAGACGCGATGCCTTATGTCACGCGCGCGCTGGGACGAACGCGCGGGCCGGTGATCGCAGCGACGGACTATGTGCGCGCGGTGCCGGAGCTGATCCGCGCTCACGTACCGCGCCGTTACGTGACCCTCGGCACCGATGGCTTCGGCCGCAGCGATACGCGGCAATCGTTGCGCGCGTTCTTCGAGGTGGATCGCGTGGCGATCGTTCTGGCGGCGCTCAAGGCGCTTGTGGATGAAGGCGGAGTCGCGCGGGAGGTGCTCGGGCAGGCGCGCAGGAAGTATGGGCGGGATGCATGGGAGCGCGACGCGCCGTGGATGCGCTAATCTCGCACGCCAGGCAACGCCCGCACTCACGCGGCTCTATTCTGTTTGACGTCGATGATGCCGGTTATCGTGCCAGCGCTTGCTCCCCGCTTGCTCTGCAGAACGTACTCCTGCTTCATGCGGGCGAAAGAGAGAGACACGGTTTCGATGGAACTGGCGCCATCCACAGACGGCCATACCTTCGTGACGAGCACGTCGTATAGCGTGATTCGATAGTACTCCAACGGTAGTCCGCCGGACTTTCGCATGATGAGCTTCGCCTCGGATATGCGCTTGCCTTGAGCGGCATATACGGCAAGGTTGGGTGACGCCCGGTCCAGCTCGTGACGGAACGTGAGATCGGAAACGGAGGCTTTGCCTGCGCCGCCGCCCGAACCGGAAAGCATCGATGACTGCTGCTCGATGCACAACTCCCAATGGATCACTTCGATCGCACCTTCGAGCGATACATCCTGCGATTCTCCAGTGATGCCTTTGATCTGCAACAGAATATCGGACGACATGAGTCTGACCTTCAAGAATGGCCGACATCGCGGCGCGAACATGCGCGATTTCTGCAAACCGCACGAACGGCCATGACGACGAGAAGCACGCCTAGCCAGCAGGCGATGAACAAGAACAAGAGGTACACCGCCTGAAGCGGGTCCGGCTCACCGTCGAACGGAGTCGTCAGGCGATCATGCAGCCAGCGCGGACCACCCGTTGCGGTCACAGCTTCATGTATGCGATGCGCGATTGCGTAGGCAGCAGCGAATATTGCGAGGACGCACGCCAGATGCGATGGCCGGCGTCGAAAGAAGTTGCCAGCAAGACGGAGGCTGGTCCACAGCATGACGGCGGCCAACAACCAGCAGACGCCGATCGTGCCGAGAAGGCTCCCGTCGATGATGCTCTCGACGCCGATTGCCTGATAGCCCAGCGCATCGAGCGTCGTGCGAACCGAGTCGGCCATCCAGTCGGGAATTGCCCCGGCGCGAAGGTTGATGAACCGGGTGATGGCCGCACCCATCAGGAACGAGACGACGGCCCACAAGCCCACGAGCGCGAACTTCGACAAGGTATTTCGCCTCATTTGACCGTGACCGTGACCGTGACCGTGACCGTTCCGTACGCTTTCAGCACTGAACCCGGGACCGGAAGTGAGGGGGGCGATCGCCTGATGAAACGCTGCAACAATTCGAACTCCGCAGGATTGACGAGCGTGATGCAGCCTTCGCTCAACGCGCGCTCGCCTTCCGGATGAATGCGGAAGTTGCCGCGCATCACGCCGTCGATGTTCGTCATGTCGCCGGTTTTCGGATTCCAGAGCATGAACCACTTTCTCCGGTCAGTCGAACCGACGAGCGGCGAGAAGCTGTCGCGGAGGCTACCGAGCAGGCCGCCCGATTGGCGATCGACGATGTAATAGGTGCCGCGCGGGATGGGGCCGATCCGCCTCGTAGCAACTTCAGCGGGATTGTCGCGTCCGCGCTTTTGTCCGGAGAAGGCCTCGACCGTTCCGTAGCCCGAACAAACAAGCGTGGAGGTAGCGCGATTGTTGAGTGTGAAGGTGCATTGCACAGGCATGTTACATGGGCCTTACCGGACTACGAACAAGCTCCTACGGTATCGCCTTTATATTCTTCGGTGTATCGCATTTCGTCAAAATGCTCAGTGATCCTTGGCAATTGTCAGCGATGGACGAGATGCTCATGTGCGCAATGACGTGGGGAACGGGAAAGCCGAGCGCGACGCGCCGTGGCTGCGCTAATCTCGCACGCCGAGCAACGCCCGCACTTCCTCGTCACGAGTCTGATCGAAGTCGAGATAAAACTGCCCGACGCCGAAGTACTGATGCGGCCTCAGCACGCACACGAACTCATCGACGACATGCGCGACGCGCGTCTCCGAATCGAGCGGCGCAACCGGCACGGCGGCGACGATCGTCGCGGGCGGCGCATCGCCATTGCGCAACGACATGGCAGCGACTTTCATCGTGGCGCCGGTCGCCATGCCGTCATCGACGATGATCGCGACCCTGCCCGATAAGTTCAGCGGCGGCCGCGAACCGCGATAAAGCCGCTCGCGCCGTTCCAGTTCCGCGCGCTCGCTGGCAATGACGCCATCGAGCGCGGAACGGGTCACGCCCGCATATCCGACGATGCGCTCATCGAGATAGAACGCGTCGCCGGATGCGATCGCGCCCATCGCCAGTTCGGGCTGCCACGGCACGCCGAGCTTGCGCACGACGAGCACATCGAGTGCGGCATCGAGCGCGCTCGCGACTTCGAACGCCACCGGCACGCCGCCGCGCGGCAAACCGAGCACGATGACGTCCTCGCGGTCAGCGTAGGCGGAAACAAGCGCGGCGAGCTGGCGGCCTGCGTCGCGTCGATCGGTGAAGGTCGAGGTCATTCGATGCGTCCTCGCATGCGCTGGAACACGCGCCCGCAAGCCCACGAGCGGCGGGCGCGCCGCTTCCGGCAGTGTGCGCGCAATCGCGCGTTCCCGCCATGCAGGGACAGCGGCCGCCACGGCCGCAAAAGAACGCGCGATCAGTTCGCCAGAGACATATACGGCGAGCTGAACGCCTGCGGCGGAAACAGCGGCTGCACGTTCCCTTGCCGATTGAAGCTGTATCGCACGTACACGGCCGCGAGCCATTCGCGATACTGGTACGCGTTGCCGAACGAAGCCGTCGCACCGAACGCCAGTTGCGGCGCGAGCTGATATTCGCCGGTCGCGCTCAGCGAATACGACACGCCCGTCTTGCTCTGGCCCGGGTACACCGCGCCCGCATCCGGCACCGACGATGAACCCGCCGCGTTCTGCTGACGCTGGCTATCGATCGGAAAGTAATTCGATGCATCCTGCCGGTAATGCTGCACGCCGACGGACCCCTTTACATCGTAGGTGAAAAGCCCCGCGCGTCCCATGTATTCGACCGGGAAATTGAGGATCACGTACTGCTGCGGACTGAAGTAACCGCCCTGGCCGTACGTGAAATACGACAGATTCTTGTCGTAGTGCATGAGCGTCGTGTTCGCGCCGACCGTCAGCGTCTGGTCCGGGTCCTTCAAGAGCCGCGTGTAGACGCCGCCGCCGCCTTTCGCCGCCGTGTTCGACGCGACATGCCGGCCATCGAGATACTGGAACGCCGCGTTGACGTAGACGCCGCTCGTGCCGTCGTCCCAGCCGAGGTCCGCGCGCGCGCCGCTCGAAGTCACGCCGCCCCATTCGAGGCCGGCGGCGGCGTCGCGTGCGCCGGCGTAGGAGAGCAGGCTGTCGGTGACGGCGCGGCGCGCGACGGCGAGCGAATACGAGACCTTGTCGCTGATCGCGTTCTGATACTGCACCCCGCCGACGATGTTCGTCTCGCGAAAGCCGAGCGGCGTCGTGCCGATATCGCCCTTGAAGTGGCGGTTCTCGTAGCCGACCGACAGGCCGACGCCCGTCGCCGTCTGCGAGCCGTAATTGTTGGCGATGGGCGTCGTCGTCGCGCCCTGTCCCGAGCCGAAGCGCGCGAGCGTCTGCTGGTTGCCGGCGGCGGTGCCGGCATCGAGCGTGACGGGCGTCGCGCGCACGATCACGTGTCCGTTGCCCGCCTTGATGCGGCCCTCGATGGGCGCTTCGATATCGGTGAGATTCGACAGGCCGTCCTCGCCATTCCGATTGCGGAAGACGATGCCGCCCGAAATCGTGCTCGCCTGCTCGCGGTTGATCGCGGCGAGTTCTTCGGCGACGCCGGCCGTCTGTGAACCGGCGATGCTCGCAGCACCGCCTGCGCTCGTCGTCGCGGCTGAAGCGGCGCGTTCCGCCTGCGCCGGGTAGTAAGGCTGTGCATAGCCCGCTGGCGGCTGCGGGACATACGGCTGCTGCGCGTACTGCTGCGGATACGGCTGCGGAACGTACGGCTGCGGAACGTACTGCTGCGCGACGTACTGCTGCGGATAAGGCTGCGCGTATCCGGCCGGCGGCGGCGCGTATTGCGGTTGCCCATACGGCGCCTGAGCCGGATAGGCTGCTGCCGTTGCCGGCTTGCGCGACGCCGCCCGCTTCGAAGCGGAAGCCGTGGCGGCCGGATATCCGCCCGTTTGCGCCTGGCGCGCCGCAGGCGACATCGGCCAGGGCGACGTGGCGTAGGGGTCCGCCGCGCCGTAGGCGGCTTGCTGCTGCGGATAGGCCTGCGCCGGATAAGCGCCCGGCTCCTGACCCGGATACGGCTGCAGCGGCGCAGCCGGTTGCGCGGGGCCGTAAGGATCGGCTCCGTAGCCGCCGCCCGGCGCAGCACGCGGCCCGCCCGACTGCGCCGACCCGTAAGCATCCGGCCCGTACCCGCCGCTGGCCGCCGGGCGCGGCGCTTCGTAAGGCTGTGGGGCCACGTAAGGCACGGAATACGGCGCAGGCTGCGGAGGCGGCAGATAGGTCGGCACGGGTGACGAATAAGACGAAGAAGACGAAGAAGACGAAGAAGACGGATTCAACGAGTTGAAACTGGCTTGCGGATTCCCCGACGACGCCGCTCCCACGGCCGTTTTGCCTTCGAACGGATTGGTCCCCGGAAGCGGCGTCGACCCGATGCGGTTCATCGCGGCCTGCCAGTCGCGCGGCACGTTATCGCGTCGCGCAGATCCGGCCGCAACCGACGCGTTCGCCGCGACGAGCGACCGTTGCAGGAACTGCGCGGCGAGGTCCAGCTTGCCTTGCGCGCGATACATCCGCCCGATGGCGGCAAGCAGCGCCGGATCGTTCGGCGCAGCGGCGATAGCGTCTTTCGCAATCGATTCCGCCAGCCGGAAATCGCGCACGCCCGCCGCCGCCGATATCGCGGCGCCCTGCAAACCGGTATCGTCCGGACGGCGTGCAAGCGCCGCGCGATAGCACGCGAGGGCATTGCGGTCGTCGCCTGCTGCGGTGTACATGCGGCCGAGCGCCGCCTGCAGGTCCGCGTTGTCGGGCATCGCGGCGAGCCAGGGCGCGATCACGTCGTATGCGCCCGCCAGATCGCCGCGCGTGCGTACCGCATCCGCCCGGGCGATCACGATGCCCACGTTCAGATCGTTGAAATCGGCGCGTTGCTGGGTGGTCAGCGGCATCGACTGAAGACGGCGCATCACCGAACCGAGTTCGGCGCTCTGCTGCATCGATGACAGGATGCCCGCGTATTGCAGCAGCAAGCCGGCGTCGTTGGGCGCAGTCGCTATTGCCCCGCGCACGAGCGCGAGTCCGCGCGATGCATCGCCCGCCTTCAGATACGCCGACGCCACCGCCCCGGTCAGTTCCGCGCTGCCCGCCGCAACCGGCTCGGCGCGCTGCAGAATCGCAATGGCCTGCGCGCGCTGGCCCGCGCTGGCGGCGCGCGTGGCGAGTTCCGCCTGTTGATGCACCCACAGGCGATGCTGCAACGCCGTCATCGCGGGCGTGCGCTGCGCGGCCGGGACGCGCTCGAGCTGCGCGAGGCCCGCCGTCCAGTCCTGCGTTTCGGCGGCGAGCAAAGCGCTGGCGTACAGCGCATCGGTCATGTCGGGATGAGTCGCGACGAGGCCGTCCATCATGCTGCGCGCATTGCCGACCGCGCCTTGCCGCACGTAGATGCGCGCGAGGTCGAGGCGCAGCCACGGATCGTCGGGCAGGTTGAGCAGCGCGTCTTCGAAGAGGCTGCGGGCCGCGCCCAGGTCGCCGCGCGCTTCGGCGGTGCGTGCCTGAGCCGCCTGTGCTTCGCCGCGCAGCGTGTTGATGCCGCCCGCTTTCGCCTGCTGCTCCGCGTTCAGCCGGTTCGCGAATTCGAGCGCCTCGTCGCCGCGTCCTTGCGCGGCGAGCGCGCCGACGAGCCCGCGAATCGCATCGGGATTGTCGGCCTGACGGCGCAGCGCCATGCGAAACGCCGCTTCCGCGCCACGCGGATCGCCGTTGTTGAGCAGCATGTCGCCGAGCAGCGTTTGCGCGGTGACATCCGACGGATTCACGGCGATCGCGCGCTCGAACAACGCCTTCGCCTTCGCGATCTCGCCGTTGCTGCGCGCGCCGATGCCATCGCTCGTATAAGTCCAGTACGTCGCGCTGGTGAGCGCGTCCTTCCAGCGCGCCGCGTTGCCCGCCCGCGTGGCGCGTTCGAGATACGTGCGCGCTTGTGCGAACCGCTCCTGCTTCAGCGCGACGACGCCGAGGCCGCCGAGCGCGTCCGCGTCGTTCGGATTGCCCGCGAGCACCGACGAGAAGCGCGCCTGCGCCGCGACGAGATCGCCGCGGTCGAGCGCCGCGAAGCCATCGGCGACGGCGCGGCCGCGCGCATCGACGGCGGCGTCCGCTTCTGCGCGGTCGCGGGCGGCCTTGTCCTGCTGGACCATCGCTTCGAAGCGGGCTTTCACGGCGGCGTCATCGGGCGCGGTTTGCAGATACGCCTGAAAGAGCGGTGCATCCGATGCCCGCGCGCCGAGCCACAACAGCGCCTGCCGCCAGCTCGTTTTCGCTTGGG
Source organism: Caballeronia sp. LZ019 (assembly GCF_031450825.1). NCBI lineage: Bacteria > Pseudomonadati > Pseudomonadota > Betaproteobacteria > Burkholderiales > Burkholderiaceae > Caballeronia > Caballeronia sp. LZ019. The sequence continues at coordinate 578,835 of NZ_JARTVZ010000002.1, forward strand.
CGCCGACGGCGTTATCGCCCGCCAGCTTCGCAAGCCGCGCGATGCCGTCGCGGCGCGTGGTATCGCGATAGGTCAGATGCTGCGCGTAGGCGAGGGGGTAGCGCGGGTCGCCGGTGTTCTGGCGCGCGAGCTGATCGAGGCCGCGACGCGCCTCGTCCCAGCCCTGCGGCGTCGCGGCGAGCGCCTGGTAATACTCGAGCTGGAGCGCGGGCGTCGCGGGCTTGCCGTCGATCGCGCGCCGGTATTCCTGCACCGCCGACGCGCTTTGTCCGCTTTGCGCGAGACGGCGCGCGTCGTTGACGGTCTGATCGCGCGGGCTGGACTGGCCGAGCCGCGCGCCGAGCTCGTCGATGCTCGGATAGTTCGGCGCGACTTGCCGCAATTGCGCGAGATACTGCTGCGCGCCGCTGCCGTCCTTGCGATCCGCGAGCACCATGCCCATGCCGAAGAGCGCGTCGGGCTGCTTCGGATCGATCCGGAGCACCTTCTGCCACGCCTGCTCCGCGAGATCGCCGCGCTTGTGCGCCTGCCAGTACTTGCCCTGATCGACGAGCACCGTCAGCGGATCGGCGCTCGCCTGCGCGAAGGCCCATGCGGGCGCCGCGCAAAGCATCGCCGCGATGGCGCGCTTCTTTGCCCGGATCAGCATGCGCTTCTCCAGTTCGGCACGAGGCGTCCGTTTTCATCGAAGCGGTATCGTCCGTCGATGAAACCGCCGCCAAAAAGTCCGAGCACGCGGTCGTAGTAGACCGCATCCTGCGAGCCGTTCAGCGCGTCCAGATGGGCGCGGGCGAGGCCGAGGCTTCGCTCGTCGTTCAGCGACTTGAAATACGGCGCGAGCGCACCCCAGTACGACAGCGGGCCTTCGCCGCTGGCCGCGCCGGTCGTCGCGGCGACTTTCTCGGGCGGGAAGCCCGCCTTCGCGACGCTCTGGCGCATGCCGGGCAGCGCGTCGAGCCACGGCCGCGCGAGCGGGTCGGCGCTTGCGGCGAGGCCGGCCCACAGGTAGACGCGAATCGCATCGTAGCTGCCGATGTCGCCGTTCTTCGGATCGACGACGAACTGGCCATTGCGATACGCCGCCCAGTCCGGCGCGTAGCCTCGCGGCGACGTGACCTTGACGAGGCGCGCGGCATTCTGCGCGAGCTTCGTCCAGGGGCCGTCGGGCATCTCGTGCGCCAGGCCGCGCAACAGCGGCAGGGGCAGATAGCTCGGATTCAGCCGCGTCACGCCGCCCGCGTTGAAGCCCTGCGGCCCCGGCAGCAGCATCGGTCCGAGACCGGGGAGATCGACGACTTCCTCCTTCACGACCTGCGCCGCGAGCGCCCGGCCGAGCCGCGTGTACGCGGGCTCGTTCCACAGGCGGCCGGCTTGCAGCAGGTCATAGGCGATCCACAGATCGGCGTCCGAGGCTGCGTTCGCGTCCATCACGCCGAAGGAACCGTCGGCCTTGCGGCCCCATTGCCACGCGGGCAAACGGACGTCGCCGGCATCGAACTTACCGCCGGCGAGATTCGCGCGCGTCCAGCCGAGCATGCGGTCGAAGCTCGCGCGGTCGTTCGCCACGAGCGCGAAGAACATGCCGTAGGACTGGCCCTCGGACGTGGTCTGCTGCGCCTCGGTGGAGCGGTCGATCACGCGGCCATCGGCCTGCACGACGCGCTCGATGAACTGGCGATAAGCCGGCCAGTCGCATGACTGCGCCGCGCTGGCATGCGACGCTGCGGCAATGGCGACGACCGCGCCCGCCGCGAGTCGGACGATAACCTCACGCATATCAATCCCTCAGACGCCGCGCCGCGAGCGAACGCAGCGCGCGGTAGAACAAGGCGGCGATGATCAGCGCGGCGATCACCGCGGACAGCACGAGCAGCAGCGGATGCGCGGACAGCGCCCAGCGCATGTAATGCATCGGCGAAAGATGGCCGACGTAATACGCCTCGCCATTCGACGTCACCGTGACCGTGCGGCCGTGGATGACCGCCATCGCGCCCTGAATGGACGGCAGCAGGTCGTTGTCGAGCAGCGCGGCGGACAGGTCCGCATCGGATTGTCCGGCCGCGCTGATGAGCGCCACTGCGCTGCGCCCGCTTTGCAGCGGCGATTCGAAGCCGGTCAGGAGCGCATCGCCGTTCGCGCTGACGAGCGACAGGTCCGCGCGCGCGGGCGAGCGCTCCGGCCCGTCTTCGCCATGCCACCAGTCGACGACCTTGAACGCCACGTCGCTCAACTGGAAGGTGCGCGCGTCGCCGTCGCCGGAAAACGGCATGTGCTTCGCCCAGCGTTGCAAGAGCGGCTGGCGGCCCGGCGCGCCGAGAATCAGCAGGTCCTTGTCGGCGAAGCGGTCCACGTCGTTCGCGTGAGTGACGGTGACGCCCGTCACCGGATAACCCGTCGATGCCCCCATGCGGCCCATCTCCAGCAGATACAGGCTGTAGTCGGCGGAGTTCGGATCGTTCGGCAGCACGACCGCCGTCTGCGACAGATCGGCGAGCCGCGTGAACGGGAAGCCGCCGTTGGCGAATGCGGCCAGATCGGGCAGCGCCATGTAATGCGGAAAGCCGGACAGGTCGATGGTCGAATTCGGATCGATCGCGCCGACGACGTTATCGAGCACGCGGCCCTGGCATTCGCCGGTCTTCGGGATGTCGTAATAGAAGTGCAGGCGCAATTGCGCGCGCGGCGTGATGAGGAGCGGCGGCAAGTAGATCTGGCGGCGCGCGGCGGCGGTCCGGTCGGGCAGCACGCGGCTGAAGTAATGCGCGAGATCGAACGTCGATGCCGACACGGCCGGAATCCGTAGCGATTGCACGAAGCCGTCGTTCACGCTGATGTTGAGCGACGAGCGATCCGGCGCGGGCCGCACCGTGTAGCGGTAAGCGAGGTCGATCGGCACGCCCTTGGTCTGCCACATGAAGAGATCCGGCGGCACGCGCAGGTTCACGCGCACGGCGTCGGCGTCGTAGCCGTTGGCGGTGAGGTCGCGCGCTTCGGCCAGCTCCCCGAATCGCACGGGACGGTCGGTGCGCAGCCAGTTCGGGGCGTCGTAAGGGCGGCGCGGCTGCAGGTCGTTGAACTGCGTGATCGTCGCGCTCGCGCCCGACAGCGTGTTCTGCCCGACGCCCAGCGCCTTGGCGGCGGTCTTCAGCTCCTTGTCGTCGCGGCCGAGCACGAGCAGCAGCCGGCCGCGCGCGGCGGCATCGCGTTCGACGACGGCGATCGTCGGACCGGAGACCGGCGGAATCTCGACGCCCGGCAGCTTCGCATCGCCGATGGCGAACACGACGGCGTTGCCCGCGAGCGGCACGGCATCTGTCTGCGCGGGAAAGACCGCGCCGCGATAGCCCGCGAGCGAGCCGAAATACGACGCCACCATGCCCGCCGCCTCGAGTTCCCCGAGGCCCGGCTTGCCCGCGAACACGAAGGGCAGCTCGAGCCGGCGCACGTCGCGACGGTCGAAGAATGGCTGCGGCAACGCGGCGAGATCGGGCTTGCTCGCAATCGACGCATACGTGAGATCGAGCGAACTCGCATTGCTGACGGTCGCCCAGAGCGTCGAATTCGACGGGTCTTCGCACTGCTGCGTGTAATGCCCGATCAACTGCACGTTCAGGTGATTGAACTCGGCGATGAAGCGCGGATCGATCGCCACGTCGCGCGCGACGAGCGTGCCGGCCTGCTCGCGCGGCACCGGCAGCGTCGCGGCGACTTCGCCGTTCACGAGCACCTTCAGTTGCGAGATCGAAGGCAACAGCGACGGCGAATAGCTGTAGATGAGATGCAGCACCGCGCCGGTCACGACTTCATCGCCGCGCACCGAGAACGCGATGCCGTTCTGCCCGTCCGTGCCGCGCAACTGCAGCGGATCGAGCGCGCCGTAGTCGGCGAACGTCAGCGTCTGGCGGCGTCCTCCCGGCACGAGCATGCCGGGATCGGCGGTCGTCGGCACGCGTGAGGCGAGCGGCTTCGCGGGCTTGCCGGAAAACGCGGGGACGGGCGCCGCGAGCGCGGGCTGCGCGATGGTGTTGGGGTTATAAACGACGGCCGGGCCGGGCGCGGCATCGGCCGCCGCCGCGAGCGAGGCGGCCATCGCCATGACCGATGCAAACGCGCATGCCACTACGCCGCAGCGACGCGGCCTCGATAATCCTTTACCCATCATTGATCTTTTGTCGTCAGCTTCTTCGTGTCGGCCGGCGTCTTGCTCATCCAGGTCCGAAGGTCGCTGTACAGGTGCTCGAAAAGGCCGGCGATGCCGCGCGTGCCGACGAGCAGCACGTGCGACAGGCCGCGCAGCGGCGTATCGGCGAGGCGGCCTTCGGACCAGCCGGTCCAGGCATCCGCCCGCGCAAAAGTGGTCTTGACGAAGTCGTATTCCTGCTCGCGCGTGAGTTGCAGGAAGCGCAAGCCGACGCGCCCCGGCTCGCTGAAGCCCACGGTCGCGGGAAACGCGAATTCCTCGTCGCCGCGAAAGAGCGAGACGGTCACGCGCTCGTGCATCGGCACGGCGATGCCGTTGGGCAGCTTCACGCCGACGCCGCCTTCCGAATAGTCGATGGTCTCGCAGGCGAGCGTGCGCCCCGTCGCGAACTTGAGCATGACGGGCATTTTCATGGTCACGCGATGCGTCGAGCGCACTTGCCGGCGCTCGCTCGCCGCCGCGACCGACGCGCCGAGTATCAGCATGTTGTAGACGGTCCAGCAGAGGTTGAGCACGGTCGTCTGCACCTCGCTGCGAACGTGCCAGTTCATGCCGATATGCACCGCCCCCGCGATGAAGCCGAGCAGGTTCAGCAGCAGCAGGAACAGATACGGGCGCGAAATCGACCAGTCGAAATAAGCCTTTGCAATCTGCCCGCCCTTCGCCGTCACGTTGAACTTGCCGAGCTTCGGGTTGATGACCGCGAGCAGCGTCGGCGCGGTGATGTACGACGCCAGTACCGACTCGTACACTTCGGCCCAGAACGAATGGCGGAACGAGCGCTGCATGCGCGAATTCGTGATGCTCGCGTGCATCATGTGCGGCAGCGCGAAGATGGCGATGGTGCTCGCCGCCGCTTCGATCACGTGCGCGCCGAAGAACAGATACGACAGCGGCGCCGTCAGAAAGACGAGACGCGGCACGCCATAGAAGAAGTGCAGCATGCCGTTCAGATAGCACAGCCGCTGGCCGAGCCTGAGGCCCTTGCCCGTGAGCGGATTGTCGATGCGGAAAATCTGCGTCATGCCGCGCGCCCAGCGGATGCGCTGGCCGATATGCCCCGACAGGCTCTCGGTCGCGAGGCCGGCGGCTTGCGGGATCGCGAGATACGCAGTCGTATAGCCGAGCCGATGCAGCTTCAGCGCGGTATGCGCGTCCTCGGTGACGGTTTCCACCGCGATGCCGCCGATCTCTTCGACCATCGAGCGCCGCAGCACCGCGCACGAGCCGCAGAAGAACGTCGCGTTCCAGAGGTCGTTGCCGTCCTGCACGAGTCCGTAGAACAGTTCACCTTCGTTCGGCACTTTGCGGAACGTGCCGAGATTGCGCTCGAACGGATCGGGGGAGAAGAAATGATGCGGCGTCTGCAGCATCGAAAGCAGCTTGTCGCGCAGGAACCAGCCGAGGCAGATTTGCAGGAACGAGCGCGTCGGGATGTGATCGCAGTCGAAGATGGCGAGGTACTCGCCCTTCGTGACCTTCAGCGCCTCGTTGATGTTGCCCGCCTTCGCATGGCGGTTGTGCGTGCGGATCGTCCAGTTGACGCCGACTTCCTCGCAGAACGCCTTGAACTCGGGACGGCGGCCGTCGTCGAGCACGTGGATCGCGAGCTTGTCGGTCGGATAGTCGAGCGCAAGCGCCGCGTAGATCGTCGGCTTCACGACGGAAAGCGGCTCGTTGTAGGTCGGGATGAAGACGTCGACGGTCGGCCACGCGCCGCGGTCGGCGGGCAAGGGCAGCGGCTTGCGCTTGAGCGGCCACGCGGTCTGGAAGTAGCCGAGCATCAGCACGAGCGCCGCATAGACTTCGGCGGCGACGAGAAGCAGTCCCCATGCGGCGTCGAGCGGACGCTCCCAGTACGTCGTTTCGGTGAGCCGCCAGAACATGTAGCGGCCCGAGGCCGTCACCGACAGCATGATCATCACGAGCGTCGCGTATTGCCCTTGCAGCCGGCGGAAGCCGAGCGCGCAGACGAAGCAGATGGTCGCGAACGCAAGTTGCTGGCCGAACGCGAGCGGCACGGTGACGACGAAGTACAGCGCGAACGCGGCGAACAGCGTCAGCACAATCACGACGATGCGGCTGCTCCAGATGCCCGCATCGACGATGCGTTCGAGACGCGAAGTCGCGACGCTGACCTCCGTTTCCTGCGACGGGATTTTCGCCGAACTCATGCGACGTTCCTCGATGGCGCGATCGAATCGATGGCGGCGAGCAGCCAGTCGCCGCACGCGCGCAGATCGGCGGCGGCCTGCGAGAGCGGATCGTAGTGAATGAGGGTCGTGTCGCACGCAAGCGATTCCGCGATGCCTTCGTCCTGATGGATCACGCCCGGAAAGAGTTTCGCGCCGAGCATGTCGCGCAGCACCTTGAGCACGTCCTTGCTCAGCTGGCGCGACTGGTCGACCTGATTCACGACATAGCCCTGAGCGGCGAAGTCCGGGCGCGGCGCGGCGTAGGCGTCGATCATGCGCTCCATGCCGGGGATCGCGGCGTAGGAGGCTGCGTCCGCGAGCACCACGTTCAGCGCGAAGTTCGCCGCTGTCAGCGCGGTGCGCGTGTAGACGGAGGAGCCGGGCGGGGTATCGACGATCACGATATCGTCTGCGTCGAGCGCGAGCGAATGGAGCGAGCGCGCGAGCCACGCGGGATCGCCATCGACGAGCGTTTCGAAACGGCGGCGATCGTCTTCGAGGAGCGCGCCATAAGGCAGCACGGTGACGCCGTCGATGCCGTCGAACATCACCGTTTGCCACGGGCTGTGGCTGAGCGTGGCGCGCGAGATGCCGTCGATGCTGTCGAGCGGGATGCCGAAGTGCAGGCGCAGCGCGTTTTGCGGATCGAGATCGAGCACGATCACGCGACGATTGCGCGAGGCAAGCACCGAGGCGAGATTGGCGGCGAGTGTCGTCTTGCCGACGCCGCCCTTCGCGGATACGACCGTGATGACTTTCATGGGCGTGGGCCGCCGTTGCGCAGGCGGTGGAAAAGCCCGGCGAGGGAGTCGTCGGATGCGGCTTGGGCGGCGGGCGCCGACCGGAACAGCTTGCCGAGTATCGACGGAGACGGGCTGGACGCGGCCTTCTCGACGCGCGGCGGCGCTGCCGGCGCGTTGCGCGTCGCGGGAAGCGCCGCCTGCGCAGCGTCGTCCGGCGAGGAAAATCGCGCGGCGCTCAGCGAATCGCGCGGGGCGGGGGAAATCACCGGCGGAATCGCCCGGCGGTGCGAGCGCGCAAACAACGGCGGCTTGCCGCGATGAATAGGCGTCGGCGCCGATGCCGGCGCGGCATCCGGCTGCGCGCGCGATTCACGGCGCGCGGCGATCTCGGGAATGGCCGGCTGCGCGAAGTCGAGCGTGGCGAGCAGCGGCCAGCGGGTACGGGCGCTCCTGGCCTCGTTTTCCCGGCCGATTTCCTGATATTCCCCTGCATTGCCGCCGAAGTGATCGAACAGCTTCTCGATGTCGCGCGAAGTATTCATGGATGCCGCATCCTCGTGATGCCCTGCTTGAAACCTGGCCAGTGCTGCGTGCTGCATTTTTTTCGCCGTCCGATCCTGAACGGTCGATGCCGCCGACGATGCGGCCCTTCCTCGAAAGCGATGCTCAGGCCGCGCCGCGCGCGAGCCGGAATTCGATGGCGGCGCCGTCGCCGGTCTGGCCGATGTCGCCGTGCTGCCGAAGGGCGAGGCCGTCCGCGCCCATCGTCGAGAGCCAGTGCTGATACGCGCCTTCGAGATACGCGGGCGTCCACGCGAGCGCGCTGTCGCCGAATGCGCGAAGCGGCGCGCAGTAGTGAACGAGGCGCAGATGGTCGCGCGCGTCGGACAGCTCGACGAAGCCCCAGTCGGCTTCGCGCCACACCGCGTTGAGCGCATCGGCGAGTTCGGCCGTCGATGCGCAAGGCGGCAAGGGCGACGCATCCGCGAAACGGCTGCCGACGCGATGCATCAGTTGCCGCAACTCCGCCCCGCCGATCTGCGTTTCGAACTCATCCGCGAGCGCGGACAGCAAGCCGCGCCATTGCCGGGATATCTGACGGTCGAGCAGGTAATCGAGAGGTGCGGCCATTTTTGTTGGTTCGAATGCGCGCGCATTGCGTGCGGTTTGTTCGTTGATTCTTACCGTCGCTTGTCTGCCTGCTTAAGACACGCGTTTGGCCCGACGAGCCTTCGCTGCAATAAACGATAAACCCAGGACGATTAGCAGGTAATGCGAAACACCGCTGTTAAACGGCATCTATTCGGGTATTCAGGCGTCGTCACGTGGACGAACTTTGGACAGCAGCCGCACCTTAGTCTCGGGCGCGAGCCCGCATCTGGCGGACGGCGAAGTGTACCATTGTGTTAATACAGTACGGTAACGAATATTCACGCTTTTATTCCGCTTGACTTTTGCGGATCACAGGCGGCTGAAAGGAACTCGCATTCCAGTGCAGTCGATATTTCGTCTGATAATAATGATGACAGCGCGATGTAATGCCGCGGAAACGCCGTGAATACGCCGGCGAAAAAAAAAGCGCCCCGAGGGGGCGCTTTGTTCAAAGACTCAAACGCTCAGGGATTCGCGCGCACCGCGTCCCTGACAGCGTCCATCACGATGCCGTAATTGAGCGGGATCTCCAGCGAATCGGCGTAGTCGGCTTCATCGGCCGATTCCGCCGGCGCGACGCCAACCGGAATCGGCTCATAGGCGGTTTCGCCTGCCGGATTGTCGCGTCCTTCGATGGCACCCTGCAATTGCGGATTCTTCACGATTAACTCCTTCCGGTAATGGAGCGGCGAGGACCTGCAAGATAAACCAGTGTCATGTCAAATTGACGACGTCCATTGGAACTCTTCACGAAACGAACTGCGTTCGGCGCGCCGGGAATCGCCGTTTGACGCGTTTCGGCAGGAGTGCGGGGCCTCTAGTTTAACGGCGTCTGCATCGCTTCATGGTGTGCGCCGGATTATAGCCGCGCGCTTCTCATATTGCCGTTGGCGCTTAAAACCGGCTCGGAAATTGCGTTCTCGGAACCGGTCGCCGGAGTTCGACGCCGGCGGCGATGCCAAAACGATTCTCGCATCCATCAATTCATCGAAACGGAATCGGGTCATTCGACGCGGCGCCGCTGTGTTTTCGCTCTCCGTGCGGAAGAATTACCGACGCCCGGAGCGGCACGTCTGCGTCGCCAAAGCCGGGAGAACGGATATGAGCAAGGTCGCGATCATCGGCGCGACGGGCAATGCCGGCAGCCGATTGCTGGAAGAAGCGTTGCGCCGGGGACACATGGTGACGGCGCTGGCCCGCGATACTTCGACCCTCGAGGCGCGCGAAGGCCTCGGCACGCGCAACGTCGACGCCACGGACACAGCCGCGCTTGCCGACGCCATCGCCGGTCACGACGCGGTGTTCAGCGCGACGCGATTCGCATCCGTGCCGGAAAGCGCGATCGTCGGTGCGGTGAAGCGCGCGGGCGTCGCGCGTCTGATGGTTGTCGGCGGCGCGGGCAGTCTCTACGTCGCGCCGGGGCGGCGCGTGCTCGATGCGCCCGGCTTTCCGCCGGCGTATCGCGAGGAAGCGACCGCGGGCGCAGCGTTTCTCGACGCGCTGCGGCGCGAGCGCGATGTCCTGTGGACCTTCGTGTCGCCGTCGGCGGAGTTCGTGAGCGGCCCGCGCACGCGCAGATTCCGGCTGGGCGTCGACGAGCTGCTCGTCGACGGCAGCGGCAGGAGCTGGATCAGCTTCGACGATTTCGCCATCGCCTTCCTCGACGCGTTCGAGCGCGGCGAATCCGTCAGGCAACGCTTCACGGTCGGATATTGAATCAGCCGTGAACGTCGGCTTCGACTTCTTCGTCCTGCGGCATGGCGGCCGCGAGGATCATCGCCGATGCGTTTTGCGGCTTCGGATCGCGCTGCGACGGGCGATACACCTGATCGCCGCGATGGATCGGCATCCCCGACAGCGAACAGACGCCTTCCGCCGTCGCCGTCGTGGCGCGCCAGCCCTGATAGCCGTAATGGCAAGTGCCGGGATCGGACCAGTACACGAGCGCGGTCGCGCTGCTCGGGCGCTCGATCACGCGCACGATGGCCTGCGGATAGGGCAGCCGCTCGTTCGACGGCTGCGGGTGGGCCCGATTCCAGTCGCGCGTCAGGCGTTCGACGAAGGCGCTCTCGGCGCGTGCGGTTCGTTGCGATGGAGCGGTGCGGCCGGTATCGGCGGGTATCGTTTCGAGCTGATGAACCGTTTGTGACCACGGATCGGCTCGTTTCGAAAGTGCTGTCATGGCATTGTTCCAGGCTTTGGCTCGACCTAGAACGTACGTCATTAAGCATATTCCGATAAATACGGCATCGGTGAAAACACTGTCCCGTTCACGCGAATAATCCCGATCTGCTTTCACACTGCGCGTTTGAAAGCCAGCCGACGCCTGACTGGCAAGGCTTTGCGGGCTGTCCAGGATTCGCTCATAGCGACCGATAAGCAAACCGGCCAGCCTTGTTTGAAAGGAGATAGAAATGAATAAGCAGGCGTTTTGAACAGAACGACTCGCGGTTTGGACAATAACCATTGCATCGGGCTGCGAGGCGCGCGCGCCAGGCAGCCCGATCGGCAATCAGCCGGCCACGGCTCGCGCAGCCGCCCGCCCGCGCAACCACTCTAGCGCGAGCAGCAGACTCGTCGAAAAGACGATGAGAATGGTCGCCAGCGCGGCGATCGTCGGACTGATGTTCTCCCGGATGCCGGTGAACATCTGACGCGGCAGCGTCGTCTGTTCCGCGCCGGCGAGAAAGAGCGTGACGACGACTTCATCGAACGATGTCGCGAACGCGAACAGCGCACCCGAAATCACGCCCGGCGCGATCACCGGCAGCGTCACGCGAAAGAACGTCGTCAGCGGATTCGCGCCGAGCGACTGGCTCGCGCGCACGAGGTTCGTGTTGAAGTTCTGCAGCGTCGCGCCGACGGTCGTTACCACGAAGGGCACGCCGAGCGCCGCATGCGCGAGAATCAGCCCGAAGTAAGTATTCGCGATGCCGAGCGGCGCGAAGAACAGGTACATGCCGACGCCCACGACGATCACCGGCACGATCATCGGCGAAATGAGCACGGCCATCAGCAGGCCCTTGCCTGCGAAGTTGGCTTTCGTCAGCCCGACTGCGGCGAGCGTGCCGAGGATCGTCGCCACCAGCGTCGCGGACGGCGCCACGATGAAGCTGTTCTTCGCGGCCATGCGCCACTCGTCGGACATGACGAGGTTGTGATACCAGCGCATCGAGAAGCCGGGAATCGGATAGACGAGGAAGGTGCTCGATGAAAACGAGAGCGGCACGATGGCCAGCACCGGAAGGATCAGATAAAGCAGCGTCAGCACGCACAGAATGCGCAGGGCGAAGTACCAGATGCGCTCGATGGCGGACGTGTGCGGCGCGAACAGCGGTTTGGCGAGTTTCATGTTCGTTACCCCAGACTCACGTTCGAGCGCGTGAAACGCCCGTAGACGACGTACAGCACGAGCGTCGCGGCGAGCAGCAGCGCGCCGAGGGCGCACGCCATGCCCCAGTTGATGGTCACGTTCGTGAAATAGGCGATGTAGTAGCTCACCATCTGGTCGTTCGGCCCGCCGAGCAGCGCGGGCGTGATGTAGTAGCCGATCGCCAGAATGAACACGAGCAGCACGCCCGCGCCGATGCCCGGATACGTCTGCGGCACATACACGCGCCAGAACGCGGCGAACGGATGGCTGCCGAGCGATACCGCCGCGCGCTGATAGGTCGGCGGCACGGATTTCATCACGCTGTAGAGCGGCAGGATCATGAAGGGCAGCAGAATGTGCGTCAGCGAGATGTAGACGCCGACGCGATTAAAGAGCAGCGCGAGCGGCGAGCCGATGAGTCCGCTGCCGATCAGCGCCTTGTTGATGAGCCCTTCGCTTTGCAGCAGCACGATCCACGCGGCGACGCGCACGAGCACCGAGGTCCAGAACGGAATCAGTACGAGGACCATGACGAGATTCGCGCGGCGCGCCGGCAGCGTCGAGATCCAGTAGGCGAGCGGATAGCCGAGCAAGAGCGCGAAAAGCGTCACCGCGAAGCCGATGACGAAGGTCCGCCCGAACACGTTGAGATAGATGGACTGGTCGGGATCGGCGTGAACGATGTCACCGAAGCCGTCCTGCTTGTGATCGAGCGACGCGAGCAGGTAGAACGGCGACAGCCGGCCCGCGTTCTTCGCGATGGCCTGCCAGTAGACCGGATCGTTCCAGCGTTCGTCGATGTCGATGATCTTCGCGCGCAACTGCGGCGGCGCAAGCGGCTTGCCGTCGTCATCGGCGAGGGGCATTGCGCGCGCGGTCTTCGCGACGAGCGAGCGATAGCCCGCAATCTCCGTGTTCAGGCGGCGGGCGAGGGCGCCCATCGAATCGCCGTCCCGGATCGCGGTCAGGTCCTGCGCGAGCGCGGCATAAGCGGCATCCGGCGGCGCGGCCTTGCGATCCCAGCCGGCGAGCGCCGCGCCGGTGTGCGGCAACGCGTTCGCCACTTCGGGATTCTCGATGGCGCGCGTGAGCAGCGCGCCGATCGGCACCACGAAGATCAGGAACAGAAAAATGGCGAGCGGCGCGATCAACGCGAGCGCCATCGCTCGTTTCTTGGCGTCGGCGAGCTTCAGCTCTTTTTTCAGGCGCGCGGTGGATTCGCCCGACTCGTCCGCGGCGATCGTGATGGTGTTCACGCTGGTGTCTCCCCTGCAACTTGGCGGTGACGCGGCCGCGCCTCGGGGAAGCGCGACCGTCGCACCGCGGTCAACCGCTTACTTGGATGCCCACGCCGAGAAGCGCTGTTCCAGTTCATCGCCGTGATCGGTCCAGAACGCCATGTCCTGCAAAACCGCGTTCTTCGCGTTCGCCGGCGAGTTCGGCATGTCGGCCTGTGTCTTCGCGTCGAGCGCCGTGATCGCGGCCTTGTTCACCGGACCATAGGCGATATGCTGCGCGTACACCTGCTGCGGCTTTTGCGACACCGAATACGCGATGTACTGCGTCGCCACGTCCTTGTTCGGCGAGCCCTTCGGGATGGCCCAGTAGTCGAGGTCGTAGATGCTGCCGTTCCACACGACCTTCAGGTTCTTGCCTTCCTTGCGCGCGGCATCGATACGGCCGTTGTAGGCGGTCGACATCACGACATCGCCCGCGACCAGGAACTGCGGCGGCTGTGCGCCGGCTTCCCACCACTGGATGCTCGGCTTCAGCTCCTCCAGCTTCCTGAACGCGCGATCCGCGCCGGCCTTGGTGCCGAGAACCTTGTAGACATCCTTCGGCGCGACGCCATCGGCCATCAGCGCGAATTCGAGGTTATAGCGCGCGCCCTTGCGCATGCCGCGCTTGCCGGGGAATTTCTTCGTGTCCCAGAAGTCCGCCCAGCCGGCCGGCGCGCTCTTGAGCTTGTCGGCGTTATAGGCAAGCGCAGTCGACCAGACGAAGAAGCCGACGCCGCACGTTTGCGGCGATTCGGGCACCAGTTCGGATTTCTTCGCGATCTTCGACCAGTCGAGCTTTTCGTAAAGACCTTCGTCGCAGCCACGGCCGAGATCGCCCGATTCCACTTCGACGACGTCCCAGTTCACGTGCTTGGCTTCCACCATCGCCTTGACCTTGGCCTGCTCGCCGTTGTACTCGACCGCGGTCACCTTGTTGTTGGTCGATTTCTCGAACGGCTGATTGAACGCGACCTTCTGCGCGTCGCCGTTCGCCCCGCCGAAGTTGACGACGGTGATGTCCGCCGCGAACGCGACCGATACGCCCGTCGCGCACATGAGCGCGGCTGCCGCCTTGGAACACAGTGCGAACTTCCTCATGATGGTTTCCTCCCTGCCTTGGTTTTATCGATGAACTGCGAGTGAAGGGCATGCTCGCCGGCACGCCGGACAACGTGTCACGCGAACACGCGCAAATGCTCGGGCGCGAATTCCAGCGCGATGGGCGCGCCGGGCGTGAAGCCTTCGAGTGCTTCGGTGCCGAGCGGCACCTTGACGAAACACTCGTCCTGATCGCGCACGCCGCAGCGCATGCGGACGTGATCGCCGAAGTAGATGAGGCTTTTTGCTTCGCCCGCGAGCGCGTTCTTGTGGCCGTTCAGGTGGCTATTCGTGTGGCCGTTCATGTGGCCGTTCATGTGTCCGTTCGCGCTCGCCGCGAGCTTCATGCGCTCGGGCCGGATGCACGCCACCGCGGCCGCGCCCGCGTTCGCCTTCGCGACGTTCAGGCCCGACAGCCGCGTGCCGTCCGCGAGCCGTATCTCGCAATACTCGCCATGCGTATGTTCGATCGTGCCCCGCAGCCGGTTACTGTCGCCGATGAAGTTGGCGACGAACTCGTTGCACGGCGCTTCGTAGAGGTGATCGACGGTATCGAGCTGCTGCACGATGCCCTTGTCGAACACGGCGACGCGGTCGCTCATGGTCAGCGCCTCGCCCTGGTCGTGCGTGACGTAGACGAAGGTCACGCCGAGCTTTTCGTGCAGCGACTTGAGTTCGTACTGCATGTGTTCGCGCAACTGTTTGTCGAGCGCGCCGAGCGGCTCGTCCATCAGCACGAGCTTCGGCTCGAAGACGAGCGCGCGAGCCAGCGCGATGCGCTGCTGTTGGCCGCCCGACAACTGCGCCGGATAACGCTTCGCGAAGCTGTCCATGCGCACCATCTTCAGCGCGTTGTTGACCCGGTGAGCACGTTCTTCGGCGGACATCTTGCGCACGGTCAGCGGATATTCGACGTTCTGCTGCACCGACAGATGCGGAAAGAGCGCGTAGTTCTGAAACACCATGCCGATGTCGCGCTTGTGCGGCGGCACCTTGTTGAGCAGCTTGCCGTCGAGCCAGATCTCGCCGCCCGTAGGGAATTCGAAGCCGGCGAGCATCATGAGGCAAGTGGTCTTGCCCGAGCCCGACGGCCCGAGCAGCGTGAGGAATTCCCCCTGATAGATGTCGAGATCGAGAGACTTCACGACGAGCGTTTCGCCGTCGTAAGTCTTTCGGACGCCGCGAAAGCTGACGATCACCTGATCGGATTTCATCTTCCGTGTCTCCTTCGGAAAGCTGAATGCGGGTTTCGGCTGCCAACGCCGCAACCCAACGGCGGACGGCGGGTGGCGGGCGGCTCCGGAAATTTTTTCCACTACTTGCGCTAACTATAGCCTGTGACGGTTCTACAATGGGGAACCATTTCAATATTCACCGGGGAGCCACTTCCGGCGTGGCCTCCCGTTCCGGGGAAACGGCGTGAACACGATCCTCCTTGCCGACTGGCTGAATGCGCGGCTCGATCGCGCGCGCGACGTGCCGATTTACCGGCAGTTGCTCGAATCGATGCAGCAGGCCATTTTGACCGGTCAGCTCGCGTCGGGCGCGAAGCTGCCGAGCTCGCGCATGCTCGCGGGCGATCTCGGCATCGCGCGCAATACGGTGCTGCACGTGTACGAGCAGTTGACGGCGGAGGGCTACGTCACGTCGACGACCGGCAGCGGCACCTACGTCGCCGACACCGCCCCGAACGACCGTGCGGCCGTGCGCAAGAAGCAGGAGCCGGCGGACGAAGCGCCGCGCAAGCCATGCATCATTTCGAAGCGGGGCGCGCGGCTGATTGCGCACGCGGGCGTCGCGCCGAAGCAGTGGGGCGCGTTCATGCCGGGCGTGCCGGACGTGGCCGAATTTCCGTCGCAGACCTGGAGCCGCCTGCAGTCGCGGCTCTGGAAGCGCGCGAGCCCGGAACTGCTCACGTATGCGCCGGGCGGCGGGTATCGGCCGCTGCGGCGCGCGTTGTCGGACTATCTGCGCGTCGCACGCTCGGTGAAATGCACGCCGGATCAGATCATCATCACGACGGGCATTCACCAATCGATCGATCTCGCCGTGCGTCTTCTGACTGATAGCGGCGATCGCGCGTGGGTCGAGGAGCCGTGCTACTGGGGCGTGCGCAGCGTGCTGCAGGCGTCGGGGCTGACGCTCGTGCCCGTGCCGGTGGATGACGAAGGTCTGAACCCCGGTGCGCGCGACATGGCCGCGCCGCCAAGCATCGCGCTCGTGACGCCGTCGCATCAGTATCCGCTCGGCATGGTGATGAGTCTCGCGAGGCGCCGTGCGCTGCTCGAATTCGCGCGGCAGCATGGCGTGTGGATCATCGAGGACGATTACGACAGCGAGTTTCGTTATCGCACCCGGCCGCTCTCGTCGCTGCAGGGCCTCGACGACGCGGGGCAGGTCATCTATGTCGGCAGTCTCGGCAAGATGATGTTCCCCGGCTTGCGCATGGGCTATATGGTCGTGCCGGAAAATCTCGTCGATACGTTCCGCACCGGTGTCGCGGAGCTATACCGCGAAGGCCAGTTGATGCAGCAAGCCGTGCTGACGGAATTCATTCTGGATGGGCATCTGACGTCGCATGTGCGGCGCATGCGCGGCCTTTACGACGAGCGGCGCCAGTTGCTCATCGACGCAGTCCGCGCGCATTTCGGCGAAACCCTCGCCGTGCGCGGCGACGAAGCGGGCTTGCATTTCGTGCTCGAATTGCCCGCCCACGCGAGCGATCGCGCCATTACCGACGATGCGTTTGCGAGCGGCGTCGTGACCCGCCCGCTCGCTCACTACTACATGAATCAGGAAGACGCGCGCAAAGGATTGATGCTGGGCTATGCGTGTGTGCCGCACGCTGAAATCGCGCCCGCCTTCGCGAAGCTGGCGGGCGTGATCGAGCGGGCTTTGAGTGCGGTGGGGGCGGCGTCCTAGACTTCTTCCGCGTCCAGGTGCTCTTGCGCTTGAGCCGGTGAGAAGGGACGCCACACAGGCGCGTCGGTCGAAAAATCATCGAGCAGGGAGAATTGTTCGAGCGTGGTGTCGATATCGAACATGATGCTGGCCTTTTAATAGTTAGGGTGGCGAACGAATCAGCGTGAGCTCAGATCCGTTTGCGCCGGCGCGCCGTTGGCGTAATCGACGATCGCACGGTTGCGCGCTTCGGCTTGTGCGGCGACGGCATCGCCCCACATGCTTCGGGAAGGATAGGTATTGCGATTGAGCGCCGGCAAAGAGCCGTTCGAATAGGCAGCGGCGAGTTCGGCGCGCACTTGCGCCCGTGTTTTAGGCGCTTCGCTTGCGTTTGCCGTGGTTTGCGCGGGCGTGAGATACGTTCCCGCGCGGCCAATTCCCTGACCGCCTTCCGCAAAAGCGGTGCTCGAAATCACGGCGGAAACAGCGGCGAGCGAGAGGCTCGTAAGCAGATAGCGTTTCATGATGCGACTCCATTCGATCCATCGGGATACGGCGCATCGTGTCGATGAACGATAACGATGCGCCGTGGCAGGACGAAATGTAGTCGCGTCGGTGCGGCGGATAAATGGCCGATTGGCGAATAGATTTATCGATTGCGGCGAATAATCTTGACGCTTAGACCACGACGTCCGCGGTGCCCGCCACTTCGGGCGTGCCGTGACGAACAACCATCGGCGATGCGGTGCTCGTCGGCAGGCAACGCTCTTCCGCTTCCTTCTGGCCTTGCAGCAGCGGGCATCGTTCGAACAGTTCCGCGACCCAGTCGACGAACACGCGCACCTTCGGCGACAGATGCCGGTTATGCGGATATACCGCTGAAATGGGCATCGGCATCGGACTCCATTGCGGCAGCAGTTCGACGAGTTCGCCCGAACGCAGATACGGCAGCGCCATGAAACGCGGCACCTGGACGATGCCCACGCCCTTGAGCCCGCAGCTCAGATACGCTTCGGCATCGTTCACCGCGATCATGCCGCGCATCTTCACTTCGATGGTCTCGCCGTCCACGACGAAATCCATGTCCATGATGCGGCCCGTGCGGCTCGAGAAGTAATTGACGGCCGTATGGTTCTGCAGATCGTCGAGCGTCTTCGGCGTACCGTTGCGTTCCAGATATTGAGCGCTCGCCACCGTGACGCCCTGAAACACGCCGATGCGCCGTGCAACCAGACTCGAATCCTGCAGCGTGCCGACGCGGATCACGCAATCCACGCCTTCCTGAATGAGATCGACCGGCTTGTCGCCGAAGCCCATCATCAATTCGATGTCCGGATAGCGCGTGTGGAAATCGCATAGCTGAGGCATGACGATGAGCCGCCCGATTGCGCCCGGCATATCCACGCGCAATTTGCCATGCGGTCCCTTGCCGTTGTTCGAGAACGTAATCTCGGCTTCCTCGATGTCCGCGAGGATGCGCACGCATCGCTCGTAATAGGCGGCGCCGTCGGGCGTGAGATTGAGCCGGCGCGTGGTCCGCTGAAGCAGCCGCACATTGAGGAAGGCTTCGAGGTTTTGAATGATCGTCGTGACCGATGCACGCGGCAGATTCAGCGTATCCGCTGCACGCGAAAAGCTGTTGGTGTCGACGACGCGAGTAAAGACCTGCATTGCTTGTAGCCGATCCATGTTCGTACCTTCGAAGCTTATAGAGGCAGGGAATTAAGCGGCTGGCTAAGAAAATCGCCGGGAGCTTAAGCGATGATTGTTCGGGGCGACCGAATTGTGTTGCCGGATTATAGGCATTTATTAAAAAAGGCGGGGACTCCAGAATTCGCACCATCGCAACTTATGCGTGACGGCCTTGCAAGCAGGGCCGTGCACGGAAATAACCATGGCATCACTGCTGGATTTGGAGCAAGGACCGAGACTGTGCATCGAAGAGGTGCGCATTGCGGGCCATGTGCAGCCCATCATGCTGCGCAGCTATCGCCCCGCCTCGGGCGGCACGGTCCTGCCCATCGTCCTCTATTTTCATGGCGGTGGTTTTACAAGCGGGACACTCGACGACGCCGACACCGCCGCCGCGACCATCGCACGCGATACGCCCGCATGGGTCGTGTCGGTCGGCTATTCGCTCGCGCCGCAGTATCCGTTTCCTGCAGCGCCTGAAGATGCCTATCGCGCGGCGCAATGGGCCGTGGCCCATGCGCGCGCGCAACGGGCCGACCCGCAGCGCGTGGGCGTGGCGGGGCACGATGCGGGCGGCAATCTCGCGACCTGTGTGGCCGCCATCGCACGGGATCGCGGCGACATCCGCATGTCCGCGCAAGTGCTTCTGGCGCCGCTGCTCGATCCGAGCATGACGCGCGTCGCCGATGAACGCAAGGTGCTGTGCCCCGATCTCGAACTGAGCGAATGCGCGCGCTGTTATCGCGCGTATCTGCCCAACCCGTCGCAACGTTTGCATCCTTATGCGGCGCCGCTCGAGTCGCGTCGTCTTGCTGGCTTGCCTCCTGCATTGATTGCGAGCGCGGAGCACGACCTCTTGCATATCGAAGCCGAAAAATACGCAGCGGAACTCATTTCCGCGGGCGTACCTACTGAAGTCACGCGGCATTGCAAGGCATCGCATCACGCGCTTGCGGCACATCCCGATGCATTGGCCGATGTCGTCGCATTCTTCAGGAAACGGCTGGCGCGCACCAAATAAGCGCTAGCTCAGCACCATAAAAAAACAATCTCAACGCAACCGGAGCCTTTCATCATGTTCTTCACTCGAAAACGCATCTACGCCGCGCTAGGCGCTGCGTTGGTCATCGCAGGCGCGGGCGGCTATACCGCCTGGCGCGGCCACGGCGACGCGGCGATCAACGAAGCCAAAGCCGCAGCGCATAGCCCGACTGCCACCGAAGTGGATGTCGCGACCGTCATTTCGAAGACCATCACCGATTGGCAAAGCTATTCCGGCAGGCTCGAAGCGGTGAATCACGTCGATATTCGCCCGCTCGTGCCCGGCACGATCGTCGCGGTGCATTTCAGGGACGGCGCGCTCGTGAAGAAGGGCGATCCGCTCTTCACGATCGATCCGCGTCCCTACGAAGCCGAAGTGGATCGCGCGCAAGCGCAACTCGCCGCAGCGCAGGCGCGCAACGGCTATACATCGACGGACGCCGCGCGCGCCGAGCGTCTGCTTGCCGATAACGCCATCGCCAGGCGCGATTACGACGAGAAGCAGAACGCCGCTCGCGAAGCCGTCGCCAACCTGAAGGCCGCACAAGCGGCGGTAGAGACCGCGAAGATCAATCTTGCCTACACGCGCATCACCGCGCCCGTTTCGGGGCGCGTGTCGCGCGCGGAACTCACGGTAGGCAATATCGTATCGACGGGTGGCAATGCGCCGTTGCTGACGACGCTCGTGTCGGTATCGCCGATCTATGCCTCATTCGATGTCGACGAACAAACGTATCTGCGCTATCTCGGCCGCGACGCGGGCAGCACGGTGCCGGTGTCGCTCGGGCTTGCCAACGAAGACGGCTACTCGCGCGAAGGCGTCGTCGATTCGGTCGATAACCGCCTCGACACGACATCCGGCACGATCCGCGTGCGGGCACGCTTCAACAATCCGGACGGCTCGCTCGTGCCCGGCCTCTATGCGCGCATCAAGGTCGGCGGCGGCACGCCTCATCCGGCCGTGCTCGTCGACGATGCCGCCATCGGCACCGATCAGGACAAGAAGTACGTGATGGTCGTCGACAAGGACAACCGCGTGCAGTATCGCGAAGTCACGCTCGGTCAGACGCACGACGGCCTGCGCGTCATCACGAAGGGACTGGAACCGGGCGAACGCATCGTCGTGAACGGATTGCAGCGCGTGCGTCCGAACGACGTGGTGAAAGCCAACGGCGTCGCGATGAACAACAGCGGCGATGCGCCCGTCGTAAAGACCGCATCGGCGCAGTGAAGCGCGTGATCGCCAACGGAAAGAACTCGTCATGAACATATCCAAATTCTTCATCGACCGCCCGATCTTTGCGGGCGTGTTATCGGTGGTCGTGCTGCTGGCGGGCATCATCGCCATGTTCAAGCTGCCGATCTCCGAGTATCCGGAAGTCGTGCCGCCATCGGTCGTCGTGCATGCGCAGTATCCCGGCGCGAATCCGAAGGTGATCGCGGAGACCGTGGCTTCGCCGCTCGAAGAGCAGATCAACGGCGTCGAGGACATGCTGTACATGCAATCGCAGGCGAACAGCGACGGCAACCTCACGACGACTGTGACGTTCAAGCTCGGCACCGATCCCGACAAGAACACGCAGCTCGTGCAGAACCGCGTGAATCAGGCGCTGCCGCGCTTGCCGCAGGACGTGCAGCGTCTCGGCGTGACGACGATCAAGTCATCGCCCACACTTACGATGGTCGTTCACCTGAACTCGCCGAACGGCCGTTACGACATGACGTATCTGCGCAATTACGCGCTCATCAACGTCAAGGACCGGCTCGAACGTATCGCCGGCGTGGGCGAAGTGCAGTTGTGGGGCTCGGGCGATTATTCGATGCGCGTCTGGCTCGATCCGCAAAAGGTCGCGCAGCGCGGCATGACGGCAACCGATGTCGTCAACGCGATTCGCGAGCAGAACGTGCAGGTTGCGGCGGGCGTGATCGGCGGTTCTCCGACGCTGCCCAACGTGCCGCTGCAACTGAACGTGAATGCGCGCGGCCGCTTGCAGAACGAGTCGGAGTTTCGCGACATCGTGCTGAAGACGTCGCCCGATGGCGCGGTCACGCATCTGAGCGATGTCGCGCGCGTCGAGCTTGCAGCATCCGAATACGGCCTGCGCTCGCTGCTCGACAACAAGTCGGCTGTGGCAATCGCGATCAATCAGCAACCGGGCGCGAACTCACTGCAGATTTCCGATGAAGTGCGCAAGACGATGAAGGAACTGCAGGCCGACATGCCCGCGGGCCTCGAATATCAGATCGTGTATGACCCGACGCAATTCGTGCGCTCCAGTATCGAAGCGGTGATTCACACGCTCATCGAGGCCATCGCGCTCGTCGTGCTGGTGGTGATCGTGTTCCTGCAGACCTGGCGTGCCTCCATCATCCCGCTGCTTGCCGTGCCTGTTTCGATCGTGGGGACGTTCTCGCTGTTGCTTGCGTTCGGCTTCTCGATCAACGCGCTGTCGCTGTTCGGCATGGTGCTCGCAATCGGTATCGTGGTCGACGATGCGATCGTCGTCGTCGAGAACGTCGAGCGGAACATCGAAGCAGGCTTATCGGCGAGAGATGCGACGTATCAGGCAATGCGCGAAGTGAGCGGGCCGATCATCGCCATTGCGTTGACACTGGTTGCCGTGTTCGTGCCGCTCGCGTTCATGTCCGGTCTGACGGGGCAGTTCTACAAGCAGTTCGCGATGACCATTGCGATCTCGACGGTGATCTCCGCGTTCAACTCGCTGACGCTGTCGCCGGCGCTCGCCGCGCTTCTGCTGAAGGGCCACGACGAGCCGAAGGACTGGCTCACGCGTGGAATGGATCGCGTGTTCGGCGGCTTCTTCCGCCGCTTCAACAAGGTGTTTCATCGCGGATCGGATGCCTACGGCAAGGGCGTGGCGAACGTCATCAACCGCAAGGCGATGATGATGGTCGTGTATGCGGTGCTGCTCGGCGGTGCGGTGCTGATGGGCAAGATCGTGCCCGGCGGCTTCGTGCCCGCGCAGGACAAGGAGTATCTGATCAGCTTCGCGCAGTTGCCGAATGGCGCATCGCTGGATCGCACGGAAGGCGTGATTCGCCAGATGAGCGACATCGCGCTGAAGCAGCCGGGCGTGGAAAGCGCAGTGGAGTTTCCGGGCCTGTCGGTGAACGGCTTCACGAACTCATCGAGCGCAGGCATCGTCTTCGTCACGCTCAAGCCGTTCAAGGACCGGGTGCATGACAAGTCCCTGTCCGCCAATGCAATTGCCGGAGCGTTGAATCAGAAGTATGCGGGTATCAAGGGTTCGTTCATCGCCGTGTTTCCTCCGCCGCCGGTGCTCGGCCTCGGCACGCTCGGCGGCTTCAAGATGCAACTCGAAGATCGCGGCGCGCTCGGCTATGCGGCGCTCGCCGATGCCACGCAAGCCTTCATCAAGCGCGCATCGCAGACGCCGGAACTCGGACCCACGTTCTCGAGCTATCAGATCAACGTGCCGCAACTGAACGTGGATCTGGATCGCGTGAAAGCCAAGCAACTGGGCGTCTCGGTGACGGATGTCTTCGACACGATGCAGGTCTATCTCGGCTCGCTCTATGTCAACGACTTCAACCGCTTCGGGCGCGTGTATCAGGTGCGCGTGCAGGCCGATGCGCCGTTCCGTGCGAACCCCGAAGACATCGGCTTGCTGAAGACGCGTAACGCGAACGGGGACATGGTGCCGCTTTCATCGCTCGTGAAGGTATCGCCGACGTATGGCCCGGAAATGGTGGTGCGCTACAACGGCTACACCGCGGCCGATATCAACGGTGGTCCCGCGCCGGGTTATTCGTCCGGCCAGGCACAGGCGGCTGCGGAACGCATTGCGGCTGAAGTGCTGCCGCGCGGAATCAAGTTCGAATGGACGGACCTCACGTATCAGCAGATCCTCGCGGGCAATGCTGCGCTGTGGGTGTTCCCGATCAGCGTGCTGCTCGTGTTCCTCGTGCTCGCTGCGCTGTATGAAAGCCTGACGTTGCCGCTCGCGGTGATCCTCATCGTGCCGATGAGCATTCTGTCCGCACTCGTCGGCGTATGGCTCACGGATGGCGACAACAACATCTTCACGCAGATCGGCTTGATGGTGCTCGTGGGCTTGTCGGCGAAGAACGCAATTCTCATCGTGGAGTTCGCACGCGAGCTGGAAATGCAGGGACGGTCGATCGTGCAGGCTGCGATCGAAGCGAGCCGCCTGCGTCTGCGTCCGATTCTGATGACATCGATCGCCTTCATCATGGGCGTGGTGCCGCTCGTATTGTCGTCGGGCGCGGGTTCGGAGATGCGTCACGCAATGGGTGTCGCCGTGTTCTTCGGCATGCTGGGCGTGACCCTCTTCGGTCTCATGCTGACGCCGGTGTTCTACGTGATCCTGCGCAAGCTGAGCCGCACGGAACACGTGACGGACAAGCATGGCACGCATCCGCAGATGCGCGGTATCGGTGCTTCGTACGAAGCGCAATGAGGTGGAAGATGAATAAGTCGCTAATGAAACGATGGTCGGGCTTGCCCGCTTTGATGGCGTCGCTGCTTTTGGTTGCAGGGTGCTCGCTTGCGCCGACCTATGAGAAGCCGGATGTGAACGCACCGGCCGCGTATAAGGAAACGCCGACGCTGTCGCCGTCGGAAGCGGGTACGTGGAAGACTGCGCAGCCCTCGGAAGAGATGCTGCGCGGCGAGTGGTGGACCGTGTTCGACGACGCCACGCTCAACGATCTGGAACGTCAGGCGCAAGAGGCCAACCAGAACCTGAAGGCTGCGGCGGCCCGCGTGAAGGAAGCGCGAGCAATCAACCAGACGGCGCGTGCAGGGCTTTTCCCGACGCTCGATGCCGGCTTCGGTCCGACACGCGAGAAGTTCTCGCCGGCCTCGCAATTTCTGCCGCCCAACGCGAATGTTCCTGCGCAGACGTTATGGCGCGCGCAGGCGAGCGTGTCGTATGAAGTCGATTTGTTCGGTCGCGTATCGAACTCGGTGCAGGCGGCCAGCGCCGACACGCAGCAAAGCGAAGCGCTGTTCCGTTCGGTGCAGCTCGCGTTGCAGGCCGATGTCGCGCAGAACTACTTCAATCTGCGCGAGCTGGATGCGGAAGCCGATGTATTCACGCGGACCGTGACCTTGCGCGAAGAAGCACTGAAGCTCGTGCAGCGACGTTTCGCGGAGGGCGACATCAGCGAACTCGATGTCGCGCGCGCACGGTCCGAACTGGCCACCGCCCGTTCCGATGCGATGACGGTGCAACGCTTGCGCGCGGCATCGGAACATGGTCTTGCGGTGCTGCTCGGCAAGACGCCCGCGCAATTCACGATGGCGGCCAATCCGCTCAAGCCGGTAACGGTGCGCTTGCCGCCCGGCCTGCCTTCGTCGCTGCTCGAACGTCGTCCGGATATCGCGGCAGCGGAGCGGGCGATGGCCGCAGCGAATGCGCGCATCGGCGTAGCCAAGGCGGCGTTCTTTCCGTCCTTGACGTTGACGGGATCGGGCGGCTTCGAATCCGCAACGCTCGGCGATCTCTTCAACTGGTCGAGCCGCACGTTCCTGCTCGGGCCGTTCGCGGGCACAATGCTCAATCTGCCCATCTTCGATGGCGGCCGTCGCAAGGGCAATCTCGCGAATGCGCGCGCCGTCTATGAAGAGGACGTGGCGAATTATCGTCAGCAAGTGCTCGTTGCGTTCCGCGAAGTGGAAGACAACTTGTCGGACTTGCGCATCCTCGAAACGCAGACCACGACGCAGGCCGATGCGGTCAACGCATCGGTGCGCGCCGCGCAGCTTTCGCGCAAGCAGTACACCGAAGGCGCAGTGAATTACCTCGATGTGATCGACGCCGAGCGCACCGTATTGCAATCGCAGCGGGCGGCGGTTCAGCTTGCGGGAACGCAGGCCGTATCGACGGTGAACCTGATACGCGCGCTCGGCGGCGGATGGGGCGATGCGATGCCCACGCCGGTTCCCGAATCGAGTCTCGCAAAGAACTGATGCCGGTGTTTGGCCCCGCTTGACGCGGGGCTTTTTTTTCGAGGCGTCGATTGTTCGCGTGAAGGAACATATGTCTTCACTTGCGGGCCATTTATCGCCATCGCTCCTATCCATAGAATCGAAGTCATGGGAATGGGAGCCGCCAATGAAAGCCTTGATCGCCAGACAAATCTATCAACCCGCCGTCGTGCTGCCTCTGCTAGTGCTCATGCGGCTCATGGTCACGCTCGACTTCAATCTCGCGCAAGTCATGTTCGTGATGCTGCTAAAGGATTCGCAGCACGCTTATCAGTTCGTCGCGCGTCAGGCGGTGCATCGCCAGCGCGGGCAGGCGATCGAACGTATCGGCTGCCGTCACTGCTGCTAAGGCTCATTAATAGACTTCGGGAACGTACATTTCCTGTGGTACGGGCTGGCGCAAATAATCGGGATTGAATACGCGTTCCGGCAGTTGTATCGAAGAATGCTCGATCTCGTGATAAGGCACCTGGCTCAACAGGTGATGAATGCAGTTCAGGCGCGCGCGCTTCTTGTCAACGGCCTGCACCACCCACCACGGCGCTTCCGGTATATGCGAGCGCTGCAGCATGACTTCCTTGGCGGCCGTGTACGCTTCCCATCGGCGACGGCTTTCAAGGTCCATCGGACTCAGCTTCCATTGCTTGAGCGGGTCTTCGATGCGCGCCTGAAAGCGCACTTCCTGTTCGTCATCGGTAATCGAAAACCAGTACTTGATGATCTGGATGCCGCTGCGCACCAGCATCTTCTCGAACTCGGGCACGGAGCGAAAGAACTCCTCGTATTCGTCGTCGGTGCAGAAGTGCATCACGCGTTCGACGCCCGCGCGGTTGTACCAGCTGCGATCGAACAAGACGATCTCGCCGCCAGCGGGTAGATGCGACACGTAGCGCTGGAAATACCACTGCGTGCGTTCGCGATTGTTCGGCGCGGGCAGGGCGGCCACGCGGCATACGCGCGGATTGAGCCGCTGCGTGATGCGCTTGATCGCGCCGCCCTTGCCGGCTGCGTCGCGTCCCTCGAATATCACGACGAGCCTGTGCCCCGTGTGCACGACCCAATCCTGCAGCTTCACGAGTTTGCCTTGCAGGCGAAAGAGTTCGCGGAAATACGTCTTGCGAATCGCTCGTTCTTCATCGGAGAACGCTGCTTCACCGTCCAGCAAACAGTCGTCGATCTCCATTTCGAATTCTTCGTCGTAGCTGTCGATCAGATCGGCGTGAAAACGGCGCTGCTTGTCCGTCATGGTCATGTCGGGCTCCGGAATGCGTTTGGATCGCGCGGTCGTTGCTGAACGCGGCGCGGGACCGCCGATTATGACCGCGTCTCGTTGCAGCCACATGACGCCGCAACGATTCGTTCATTGTAGAAACGCTCGCGCTTTCTGACACGCGTTCGTGCGCCGTTAGAATGTCCGGGCGCTTGGCGCTAAAACTCACAGAGGCGATCACGATGACCGATACGTTCGATGCAATGCAAACCGCGCGCCTATTGCCTTACGATCGCCTCGTCGACACGCTTGCCGCGACCATGCTCGACTACGCGGCGGGGCGTATCCTCAGTCCCGAGCGCATGGTCGTGCCGCTTGCCCACGGCGGCGTGATGTTGTCGATGCCCGCGACCGCCGCCGATATCGCAATGCATAAGCTCGTCAACGTATGTGCCGGCAATGGCGCTTTGGGCTTGCCGACGATACACGGCCAGGTCAGCGCATTCGATGCCAGGACGGGCGCGCTGCAATTCATGCTGGATGGTCCGACCGTCACAGGCCGCCGCACTGCCGCGGTATCCATGCTTGCAATACGCACGCTTGCCGTTCATGCGCCTCGCGCCGTGCTCGTGATCGGTACCGGCAAGCAGGCCTTGCATCATGTCGAGGCGCTTGCAAGCCTTTATCCCGAAGCACGCATCCATATTCTCGGCTCGCGGCCGGGTCGCGCCGGCGTGTTCTTCGAGGAGAACGCGGGCCTGTGCGCGAACATGGAGCCGGTCGAGCACGGCTCTGTTCCCGATGCGGTCGATGTCGTGATTACCGCGACCACGAGCAAGACGCCGGTCTACGGGCAGCCGGCGAACCCGGCTCGCCTTGTCATCGGTGTTGGCGCATTTACTTCGGACGCGGCGGAAATCGCGTCGTCCGTCATTCATGCGAGCGAGCTTTATGTCGATGACTTGGCGGGTGCCCGCCATGAAGCAGGCGACTACATTTTGGCGGGCGTCGACTGGAACGCTGTGACTCCGCTTTCATCGGCGCTCAGTGCGCGCAATGCGTCGGGGCGTCCCGTGGTTTTCAAATCAGTCGGATGCGCAGCCTGGGATCTTGCTGCATGCCGCGTGGCGAGGGCGGTTCTGTCGGATCAAAAGCCTGACGCATAAACGGTGTGGAACGTTCTTTGCTGTCTGATTTACTAATGGCGATGCGCTCGAGGCGCACCGCACTTCAGCGAAGATCAGATCAATGACTAGTCGAAACGACACCGAATGGGCGGCATGGCCGGCCGTGCGCCGGACTGCGTTTGATGGCCACCGCGACCAAAGCGGCGAGACGCATGTTGTCGGCGGAGGGCACCGCAATCCAGCAGGACGCGCAACTCCGCCCGCCGCTTACTTTATTTCCGTACTGGAGCTTGCGACAGGCGAGAAGCTAGGGAACGACGAGCGAGTGAGGGCCGTCGCCATGCTCGAATCGCAATTCGGCGAAGGACGGCCCAGGACATTGAAAGAAGCCGTGCGCATCTGCGCTGCCGCGATCGATTCCTCGACGTTGCAGCGCATGGCGCGCGGCGCCAAGGCTTAAGCTAATTCGCGGCTGACTTAGTGCGTTTTTTCATGAGCGTGTAAAACGCGCGTGTCAGCGGATCGTCTGAATGACTTCGAAGCCCTCGAATTCCGGATGGCCCAAGTAAAGCTGCCGGGTTTCGCCGCCTGCGTTGCGATGCGCGGCGCGGAACGCGTCTGAACGCGTCCAGTCTTCGAACGCCGCACGATTCGCCCAGACCGTATGGCTCGAATAGAGTACATGGTCGTCCTTGCCCGGGCCTTTCAGCAGATGAAACTCCACAAAGCCGGGCACTTCGTTCAGGTAAGAGTCACGGCTGGTCCAAAGGCGTTCGAAGTCGGCTTCTGCGCCCGGGACGATCTTGAAGCGATTCATGGCGATAAACATTTCGATGCTTGTCCTTTGCGAATTGCGCTAAGCGAGTTCTAGGCACTTCCCAGTTCGACGAGCGTCTTGAATCCCCCGAAGAACATGCGCTTCGGGTCGAACGGCGGCTCGGCGTTCTCCATCATGGCCTTCAGGCGAGGGTCGTTCATAACTTTCTCATTGACCGCATCGCGTTGCTCTCGCGAGTCGTAGAGTATCCACGAGAACGCAACCGTTTCGCCTTCCTTTAGCTGGACGCTTTGGGGGAACGAGGTCACTTCGCCTGCTTTGACGTCATCGGCGATGGTTTCGACGAACTGCAGCGCGCCATATTCGAGCCAGATTTTCCCGGCTTCCTCGGCCATGGCCCGATATGCATCAATCTTTTGGATTGGCACGGGTACGACGAAACCGTCAACGTAGTGCGCCATGTGAGTCTCCTTGAGTGTGCGGCAGCGTCACGCGCTGTCGATGCGTTTGAGCCTCACGCTGGCATCGAAGTTTCGCGTGGACCAAGTACCTTGCGCTGCATCGTAGTCGAGCCATATCGACGACAACGGCGTCAGATCCATCTTTAGCAATGACGCTAACGGTTCCCCACGCACGAGCGCAAGCGCCGCCTTGACGACGATTGCATGCGTGACCACGACACAGCATTCATGCGACGCATCGTTGGCGATACGCTCGAGCGCCTGCCCGACGCGTTCGGCCAGCACGGCGATGCTCTCGCCGCCATGCGAACGCGCATTCACATCCGATAACCATGCGGCGACGTTTTCCGGTTCCTGCTGGGCGATCTCGCGAACGGCATGGCCGCGCCAACGCCCATAGTCGATGTCGTCGAAGGCGGGGTCGGTCGTGAACTGACTCGTGATCCATGCAGCGGTCTGACGCGCCGCGGCGGCGGGACTCGACATGACAGGATAGCCGCGAGGAAATTGCAAATGCATGAGTTGGTCATGCTCGGCGGGTTCGTCGCCAGTCGGAAAGCGCGCGGCTTTCATGGCGTGCGTAGCGGCGTGGCAAAGCAGAATCACGTTCACGTGAATGAATGGCTCTTGAGATGGTTGCTTTACTTTGCCGGCAATCGTCATAGAATGGCAAGCTTGCAATGCGAGGAAGCCGGTGCAAGCCCGGCACGGTCGCGCCACTGTAAGCGGCTTGTCTCAACCGACAGCCGCGAGTCAGACCCCGCTGCATGCTCTTCGTCTATCGGGACGCGCTTTTCCCTGGAGAAACCATCAATGAACGCTTCCAACGCAACGGCCTGTTCCGCTGCCCCTTCTCTGCCGGCTATCGATGCGCCTGCTCCCATTCCGGTGCGCGAAGTCCTGCCCTGGGCCGTGTTTATCGGCCTCATTCTGCTGATCGCCATTTACTTCGTCGGTGCCGAGCAGGGCGCCACATCGATTCTGTCGGGCACCTACGTCCACGAGTTCGTTCACGACGGCCGGCATTTGCTTGGCTTTCCGTGCCACTGAGGACGCACCATGATTCGCAGTCTGTTGATACGCGGCATGATCGCGGGACTCGTCGCGGGCCTGCTCGGCTTCGCCTTTGCAAAGACGGTCGGTGAAGCATCGGTCGAGCGGGCCATCGCTTTCGAAGCACAGCACGAGCACGCGCATGAAGGGCATGAAGGGCATGAAAGCGCGGCGCATGCACATGAACACGAAGGCGGCGAAGAAATCGTTAGCCGAGAGACTCAGGCAGGCCTGGGTTTGCTGACCGGCATCGCGGTATTCGCCACGGCGCTCGGCGGCATTTTCTCGCTTGTCTTTGCGGTGGCCTACGGGCGGCTCGGCGCTTTTCACGCGCGCGGCTTGGCGGCATTGCTTGCGACGTTCGGTTTCGTGAGCGTGACTATCACGCCGTTTCTGATGTATCCGCCGAATCCGCCCGCCGTCGGCAATCCGGAAACCATTGGGGCGCGCACTGCATTGTTCTTCGGCATGCTAGCGATCTCCATTGCAGCGGCGGTATTCGCGGTGTGGCTGCAAAGGCGCCTGCATAAGAGTCAGGGCAACTGGAACGCGACGGTCATCGCCGGTGCTGCATATATCGCGTTGATGGTGCTTGCGCAATTCGTCCTTCCTCGCGTCGATGAAGTACCCGCCGGTTTCTCCGCATCGCTGCTATGGAATTTCCGGCTTGCCGCTATCGGCATTCAGGCGATCATCTGGACGGCGCTCGGTCTGGTCTTCGGCGCACTTGCCGCGCGTGAACTGGAACGTCCCGCGCTGCGAAGAATGGCTGCGGCCTGAGAGATTCTCACGCCGACATCGATGCACGTCTGTTGGGCAATTCGTCGAGAAGCGCCAGTTTCGCGGCATCGTCCATTGCTCTGAAGGCTTTGATTTCTTCGCGGCTTCTGAAGCATCCCGCGCACAGTCCGTGTGCGGGATCGATTTTGCATACGCCGGTGCAAGGCGAACCAATGGGTTCTTGCGCTTTCGCGCGTTCGATCGTGAATGCGAGGTCCAATGTCGTCGTCATAGTGTTTCGCCGCGAAAAATCGCGGCGGTTGCCGCCGGGTTCGACGGCCAATAAGCGTGCATGTAAGTTGCCGTGATGCGGCCGTGCCGATATACCGCTTCGCCCGTCGCGCCCGTCGTTGCGTGTGCCGCGATGAGTTGCGGCTGCATCGCGGTATCGAGCGTGGAGTAGTGGAACGTATGGCCGGTGAGTGCGCCGTGTGCGGTGTCGAGACGCTGCATCGCAAGGCGCGATAGGCGCCGCTGCATGGAAGCATCGCCGGGCAGCAAGCCGAGCATCGCGTGCTGCTTGCCATCGATATCGGTTAGCGTGTCGAGCAGATAAAGCATGCCGCCGCATTCCGCCAAGACGGGGCGCTCGCGCGCGACGTGTTCCCTGATCGATGCTTGCGTGCGTGCATTCGATGCCAGCGCGGCTGCGTGCAGTTCGGGGTAGCCGCCGGGAAGATAGAGCGCATCGGTATCGGCGGGCAAGGGTTCGTCGGCGAGCGGCGAAAACGTGACGACAGTCGCGCCCATCGCGATCAGCAAGTCGATGTTCGCCGGATAGACGAAAGAAAACGCGGTATCGCGCGCAATCGCGATGCGTATGCCTTCGAGCAAACGCGGCGGCGCCGCAAGCGTCGCATCTTCGAACGCCACATGCGGTGGCAGATCGCGAAGCGCCGTTGATGCGATGGCATCGGCAGCGCGGTCGAGGCGCGCATCGAGGTTCGCGATTTCCTGCGCCTGCGTCAGGCCGAGATGACGCTCAGGCAGCCCGATGTCTTCGGCGTTGGAAAGATGCCCGCAATAGTGCAGTCCTTCGGGAATGGCTTCCGACAACATTTGCGCATGACGCGCCGATGCCACGCGATTGGCGAGCACGCCATGAAACGGCACATCCGTGCGATAACGCGCAAGCCCGAGCGCCACCGCGCCGAAAGTCTGCGCCATGCCATGTGCGCCGATCACGGCCAGCACGGGCACGTTGAACGCGGCGGCAAGATCGGCGCTGCTGGGCGTGCCATCAAACAGGCCCATCACGCCTTCGATAAGAATAAGATCGGCTTCACGCGCCGCTTGTGCAAGCATCGCGCGGCATGCATCGAGGCCGACCATCGACAGATGCAGCGAATAAACGGGCGAACCGCATGCCCGTTCGAGAATCATCGGATCGAGAAAATCAGGCCCCGTCTTGAAGACGCGCACGCGCCGGCCTTGCCGCGCATGATGACGGGCAAGCGCAGCCGTCACGGTGGTCTTGCCCTGATGCGAGGCGCTTGCGCCGATGAAAAGTGCAGGGCAGCGCGCCATCAGAATTCGACGCCCCGTTGCGCTTTGACGCCTTGCTCACGGTATGGATGCTTCACGAGCCGCATTTCGGTGACGAGATCGGCAATGTCGACGAGCGCCTCCGGCGCATGACGGCCTGTTACGACCACATGAAGCATCGCGGGTCGGCCCTTCAGAGCATCGAGCACTTCATCGAGCGGAAGATACTCGTACTTGAGCACGGTGTTGAGTTCATCCAGCACAACCATCTGATATTCACCGCTTTCGATCATGCGGCGCGCTTCGTTCCATCCCTTGCGCGCGGTCGCCATATCGGCTTCGCGATTCTGGGTGTTCCACGTATAGCCATCGCCCATCGTGACGAAATCGCAGTTCGCTGCCGCGCCGAGAAAATCCCGTTCGGACGTATGCAACGCGCCCTTGATGAACTGCACGACGCCGAGCTTCATGCCGTGGCCGAGCACGCGCACCGCCATGCCGAACGCGGCTGTGGTCTTGCCCTTGCCATTGCCGGTATTCACGATCAACAGGCCCTTCTCGTGATCGGCGGCGGCCTGCTTCTTTTCATGGCCTTCCTTGCGACGCTGCGTCATCCGCAAATGCGATTCGGTGTCGGTTTTCATGGGGCGTTCTTGTCTGATGGCGCGTTCTTCATTGCGATCGCGACGGTCACGCCGCCGACGATGGTCTTTCCGAGTGCGAGCCGTCCGCCGCCGCTCGCCAATATGGCGCAAGGCTCGCACACGCCGTCGACATTCATGTGCCTGGCGGCTTGGCGAGAGTAATTCACCGGCGCTATAGCAATTTCTTCCGCGTTAAAAAAATGCAAAGCCAAACGATGACGCTCGCAAAACGCCAGCAGGCCAGCTTCGCATTCTTTAGCGTCGATGCTTGCGGCCAAGGCGATTTCATCGAATGAAAGCGCGGCTTCGTCGAGCGCCGTGCGTACGGCATGCTCGATGGCGTCTGCGCTCGCGCCTCGCCTGCAACCGATGCCGACTGCAAGATGGCGCCGGGTCGCGCTAATGGTCATCATCGAAAAGAAAATGGCGGCTTGCGCCGTGCATGCGTCCCTCGCGGATGCGCGGCGTTCGGCGAAGCGCGCCGCATGAAATCACGCAATGCGCTTCGTCCCCTGCGCTGGCCGGTATCCGGGCTTGCGACCTCATCGTGCGGCCTTCCCGCCTGCGCGGCAGTGGCATTTGAGCACCGTGCGCGGCATTGCATGGCACAAGCCGCCGGTCGCGTACCGTTGCGGGGACAGCACAGGCTGGCGCGTGATTCGTCCAGAAACACGGCTTCCTGTTTCCCGTTTAACTGCGCGTTGCGTTCGAACGCGCGAGCACCAGTCGCGGGCCAAAGATACCATAGGCGCTTCTTTAAGGCGCGTGTTTCCTTGACGCTCGTGTCCGCTAAGCCTAGACTTTCACGCAGTCTGGTGCTCGTGCGCGAGCTTCTTTTCGCGCACAGTCAAACGGGAAGCAGGGAGCGCTTAGCCATTTCATGCGTATGGCGTGCGCCAACCTGCGCTGCCCCCGCAACGGTAAGCGACTGGCGGTATCGGTATTGACGATACCGCGCATTGCGCTAAACGCCACTGCCAACGGCAGGAAGGCGGCGTAATGAGTCGCAAGCCCGGATACCGGCCAGACTTTCGCCAGGACCCATGCCGCGGGGATGCGGCTCGGTTCATGATCACGAAGCCGTGCGCCTTTCCCGTTCCATCCGCATTCGATGCCTCGAGCGGCGCCGCGCACGCACACACGCCACGGAGCAACAATGCAAACCCGCAAGATTCCCGTCACCGTCGTGACCGGCTTTCTCGGCAGCGGCAAGACTACCTTGATGCGCCATATCATGTCGAATGCGCAGGGCTTGCGCCTGGCGGTGATCGTCAATGAGTTCGGCGAGCTCGGTATCGACGGCGAGATTCTGAAAGGCTGCGGCATCGGTTGCGATGACGAAGCGGCGTCTGCCGACCGCAATCTCTATGAGCTTGCGAACGGTTGTTTGTGCTGCACGGTGCAGGAAGAGTTCTACCCCGTGATGGAGCAATTGCTGGAACGGCGAGACCGCATCGACCATGTGCTGATCGAAACGTCCGGTCTTGCGTTGCCGAAGCCACTCGTGCAGGCGTTCAACTGGCCGTCCATCAAGAATGCGTTTACCGTCGATGCCGTCATCACCGTCGTCGATGGTCCCGCTGCTGCAAGCGGACAGTTCGCGG
Source organism: Caballeronia sp. LZ019 (assembly GCF_031450825.1). Classification (NCBI taxonomy): domain Bacteria; kingdom Pseudomonadati; phylum Pseudomonadota; class Betaproteobacteria; order Burkholderiales; family Burkholderiaceae; genus Caballeronia; species Caballeronia sp. LZ019. The sequence goes on from NZ_JARTVZ010000002.1 coordinate 613,648, forward strand.
CGAATCCCGCTGCAGTCGATGCACAGCGCAAGGCCGATCCGAATCTGGACCATGAATCGCCACTGCATGAATTGTTCGAGGATCAGCTTTCATCGGCCGATCTGGTGATCGTGAACAAGACGGACCTGATGGACGCTGATGCGTTCCACAAAGTCGAAACACTCATACGTCCCGAGATTCCGCCGCAAGTGAAGATCGTCCCTGCACAAATGGGCCGGCTCGATCTGCATGCATTGCTTGGCTTGCAATCGGCATCGGAAGAGTCGATTCATCTGCGGAACGATCACCATGGCTCAGTCGATGACGAAGGCCACGCGGATCATCACCATGACGAGTTCGATTCTGTCGTGGTTAAAGCGCGCATCGAGTCGCGCGAGCAGGCGATCGCTGCGTTGCAGACGCTCGTCGAGCAACATACCATTTATCGTGTAAAGGGCTTTGCGGCACTCCCCGGCGCTGCGATGCGTCTCGTCGTGCAAGGCGTGGGGCGTCGTTTCGACAGTTACTTCGATCGACGCTGGTCCGAAGGCGAAGCGGCGAGCCGTTTCGTGCTGATCGGCGAAGACCTCGATCAGCAGGCGCTTCAGGCCGCGTTCGACGCCGCGCTCGGTAATTCGCTCGTGCAGGCCTGACACGATGCATCTGCTACGCACGACGCCCGGCGGCTTCGTCGACGATGCCGCGGGCGTCATACGCATCGAACAGACGCGCGCGCCGATCGTCGTTCTGAGTTCCGCTGACACGACGCTCGCGCTGCTGGCCAGCGTGTTTCCGCGCCTTGAAGCCGGCTTTCCCGAAGTGCGGCTCGCTAATCAGTCGTTCTTGCGCCAGCCCGCATCGGTCGACTTTTATATCGACGATGTCGTGCGTCATGCGAAAGTGGTCATCGTCGATCACCTGGGCGGCGAATCGTACTGGCCTTATGGGATCGAGCGGCTGGTAACGCTTGCGAGAAGCGAGAAGCAAGTGCTCGCAATGTTCTCGGGCGATCTCACCGAAGACCCGAATCTGATCGCCAAGAGCACGGCCGATGCCGCGTTCTGCCGTGTGTTGTCGCGTTATTTGCGGGAAGGCGGTGCGCGCAACGCAGAGGCATTTTTGCGCGCGATCGCTCTTCATGCGCTCGGCTTCGGACGCGAGCCGCAGCCGCCGTGTCCATTGCCTCCTGTCGCGATCTATCATCCCGAGCGCGATATCGCCGTGATCGACGACTGGCGCGCGCGATGGACCGAAGGCGCGCCCGTCGTCGCGGTGCTGTTTTATCGCGCGCATCTGCAGGCGGGAAATACTGCAGTATTCGATGCGCTAGTCGAATCGCTCGAGAAAGAAGGCCTTAATCCGCTGCCGATTGCCATTTCATCGCTTAAGGAAAGCGTCAGCCGTGAAGTGGTTGCACGCTTGTGTGCGGAGCATCATGCGTCGCTCGTGCTGAATACCACGGCGTTCGCTGCAGGCGTCATCGGCGAAAGCGAAGCATTCGAAGTTGCGGGCGATGCGCCCGTGCTGCAGGTAATTCTGAGCGGGGGCAATCGCGACGACTGGCTAAAGGACAATCAGGGCCTTAATTCACGCGATGTCGCAATGCATATCGCCTTGCCCGAAGTCGATGGCCGCATCATCACGCGCGCAGTAAGTTTCAAAGGGCTCGCGTATCACTGTCCGCATACGCAAGTGGACGTTGTGCGCTATCAAGCCGATGCAGAGCGCGTGCGCTTCGTCGCGGAACTCAGTCGGCGCTGGTGCGCGCTGCGGCACAAACCCAATGCGGCCAAACGCATCGCGCTCGTGCTAGCGAATTATCCGGCGAGCGAAGGGCGCATTGGCAATGGTGTGGGTCTCGATACGCCGGCATCGGCCATCAATATTCTGTCGATGCTCGCGCGCGAAGGCTATCGCGTCGGCAATATCCCCGAGAACGGCGATGCGCTCATCGCAGCGTTGACGCAAGGTGTCACGAACGATCCCGTCGTGCGCGATCTCCGGCCCGCGCTGCAAAGCCTGTCGCTCGAAGAATATCGCGCAGCGTATGACGCGCTGCCCGCCGATGCGCGCGCGGCGCTGGAAGCGACATGGGGAGCACCCGAAGACGACCCGACGATAAGACGCGGCCGCTTCATGATCGCAGGCTTTCGTTGCGGCGAAGTTTTCGTCGGCATTCAGCCTTCGCGTTCGCGTGAACGAAGCGACTACGCGAGCTATCACGACGCCGACCTCGTCCCGCCGCATTCGTATCTGGCGTTCTATTTCTGGCTGCGCTTGCGTTTCAGTGTCGATGCCATCGTGCATGTCGGAAAGCACGGCAATCTCGAATGGCTACCGGGCAAGAGCGTGGCATTGTCCGCATTGTGCTGGCCCGACCTGATTCTCGGCCCGATGCCGCATCTCTATCCGTTCATCGTCAACGATCCGGGCGAGGGCAGTCAGGCGAAGCGGCGCGCGCAGGCGGTCATCATCGATCATCTGATGCCGCCGCTCACGCGTGCCGAGAACTACGGGCCATTGCAGGACCTCGAACGTCAAGTCGACGAATACTACGAAGCGTTGATGGTCGATGCGCGCCGTGCAAAGCTGTTGCGCAAGTCGATACTCGAAAGCATCGTCGAACACAGGCTGCATGAAGAACTCGGCCTCGATGCGCCGCGTGACATCGCCGGCGAAGATGCCTTGCTCACGCGGGCCGATGCCTATCTTTGCGAACTCAAGGAAGCGCAGATTCGCGACGGCCTGCATGTGTTCGGGGTATCGCCACAAGGCGCGCAGCGCCGCGATACGTTGCTTGCGTTAGGACGCTTTCCGGCAGGCGACGGGCAAGGTGCGAACGCGGGCCTCATCACCGCGCTCGCACGCGATCTGCAATTGGGCGATACCTTCGATCCGCTCGACGCCGACTGGTCCGCATCATGGAGCGGCCCCCGCCCTGAAGCATTACAAGCGGTGAGTACTGCACCGTGGCGTCATGAGGGAGACACGCGCGAGCGCCTCGAATGTCTCGCGATGCAACTGCTCGAAGACGATGCGCAAGTGCCCGGTCCACAAACGAGGCTGGTGCTCGAACGGCTGAAAGGCGATGTTCTGCCGCGCCTGGATTCGTGCGGACCACAAGAACTCATGCAACTCAAACGCGGTCTCGAAGGGCGCTTCGTGCCGCCGGGACCGAGCGGCTCGCCATCGCGCGGCAGGCCCGACGTCCTGCCTACAGGTCGCAATTTCTATTCGGTCGATACGCGTGCCTTGCCGACGCAAGCCGCATGGTCGCTCGGGCTCAAGTCCGCGAACATGCTGGTTGAACGACACGTGCAGGACCACGGCGACTATCCGCGTGCCATCGGCTTGTCGGTGTGGGGCACCGCGACGATGCGCACGGGGGGCGACGACATCGCGCAGGCGTTCGCGCTCATCGGCGTGCGGCCCAAATGGGCGGCGGGCAGTCATCGCGTGACGGACTTCGAGATTCTGCCCATCACCATCTTCAATCGTCCGCGCGTCGACGTCACGCTGCGTGTATCGGGCTTCTTTCGCGATGCGTTCGCCAATCTCATGCATCTGTTCGACGCGGCCGTGCAAGCCGTTGCCGAACTCGACGACGAGCCCGACGACGTGAACCCGATTCGCGCGCGGATCTTGCGCGAGCGCGATGAACTCATCGGCCGCGGTGTCGATACAACCGAAGCGCGTCGCCGTGCGGGCTGGCGTGTCTTCAGCACGAAGCCCGGTGCATACGGAGCGGGCTTGCAGGAACTGATCGATGCGCGTCAGTGGCAAACCGACGCCGATTTATCAGAGGCCTATCAAAGCACAGGCGGCTACGCGTATTCGCAAGGTGGCGACGGCGTCGAAGCGCGCGCGAGCTTCGGCGCGCGTCTTTCATCGCTCGACGTGATCTTGCAGAATCAGGACAATCGCGAGCACGACATTCTCGATTCGAACGACTACCACCAGTTCCAAGGCGGCATGGTGGCGGCGGTGCGTCATCTGTCGGGCGTGCAACCGCAGGCGTACAACGCCGATCACAGCAACCCCGCAGCGCCACGCGTTCGTACGTTGAACGAAGAGATTTCGCGGGTGGTGCGTGCGCGCGTCGTCAATCCGAAATGGATCGATGGCGTCAAGCGCCACGGTTACAAGGGCGCATCCGAACTGGCTGCGACAGTCGATTATCTTTTCGGCTATGACGCCACTGCGCGCGTCGTATCCGATCACCAATATGCGCTCGTCACCGATGCCTATGTGAACGATGCCGGCACGCGCGACTTCATCGCCCGGCACAATCCGCACGCGTTGCAGTCGATCTGCGAGCGTTTGCTCGAAGCGATGGAGCGCGGCCTGTGGCAAGAGCCGGGCGACTATCGCGAGGCGGTGACGCAGCATCTGCTCGATGTCGAGCAGCAACTCGAGAGCCGACAGACTTGAACGAAACCTCTTCATTTCCAGTGTTTCCTTTCACCGCGCTCGTCGGTCAGGCGCCGTTGCAGCAGGCTCTGCTGCTAGCGGCCGTTGATCCTTCTCTGGGCGGCGTGCTGGTCAGCGGGCCGCGCGGCACAGCGAAATCGACTGCCGCCCGCGCGCTTGCAGAACTCCTGCCCGAAGGACGCCTCGTGACCTTGCCGTTGGGCGCAAGCGAAGAACAGTTGATCGGCACGCTCGACATTCAGAGCGCATTGCGTGACGGCGGCGTGAACTTCTCGCCGGGTCTTCTGGCGAGAGCGCATCGTGGTGTGTTGTATGTTCAACGAAGTCAACCTGTTGCCCAATCCGCTCGTCGATCAGCTGCTCGATGTGGCGGCGAGCGGCGTGAACATCATCGAACGCGACGGAATCTCGCATCGCCATGATGCGCGCTTCGTCCTGATCGGGACGATGAACCCGGAAGAAGGTGAGCTGCGTCCGCAATTGCTGGACCGCTTCGGGCTTGCGGTCGAACTCGACAATTGCTTCGATGCGAGCGTGCGGCAGCGAATCGTCAGGTCGCGCCTCGCATTCGATACGGATCCCGAATCGTTCCGAGAACTTCACGCGGACAATCAGGCGGCGCTCGGCGAGCGTATCGATGTGGCGCGCGCGGCGCTGAGAGACTTCGATTTCGACGATGCCGTCCATGCGCGCGTCAGTGAGCTTTGCATCGCCGCACAAGTCGATGGCCTGCGCGCGGACCTCGTGATGCTGCGCGCGGCGCGTGCGCTCGCGGCGCTCGAAGGCGCGCATCGCGTCGAGACGAAGCACGTCGAATGCGTGGCCGAGGCCGTGTTGCGTCATCGACGCCGGGAGCAGGAAGCGCCGCCGCATGAAACGCCGCCTCGCCGGGCGAACGGCACGAAGGGCACGAACGGCACCAACGGTTCGGACGGAGCGAGCGCGCAAGATGGCGAATGGGGCTACGTGCCGCCAGAGCCGGTCGGCGTGACGAAGGTCAAGCAAGTCAGGCCGCTCGCCGCAAAAAAAGCCTGAGCCATCGAAGGCTCGACGCCGATGCGCAAGCGCATCGTCTTCGATGGCAGGACGCGCGTTCAAGAGGCCGCTACGTTGCACGCGATGGCGCGAAGAGCGCGCGCATCGACTGGATGGCGACGTTGCGAGCGAAGCGCGCCTTGCCGTTCGATGCGAACCACCTGCGCTTTCGCCGCACCGATGGCGATGCGAGCACGCTGCATTGCTTCGTGCTCGATTGCTCCGCTTCGATGGTCGGCGGCGAGCGTCTGGCACGCGCGAAAGGCATGTTGATCGCGCTGTTCGACCGCGTGTATCGGGAGCGCGCCGAAGTCGCGCTCGTATGCTTCGGCGGCGGTCGCGCGCAAGTGCTCCGTCAACCGGGCGCGGCGCATTGGTTCAACGAGCGATGGATCGCGCCGATTGGCGGCGGTGGCGGATCGCCGCTCACGCTAGGCATATCGAGCGCGGCAACGGTGCTGGCACGCGCTGCGCGACGCAGGCCCAGCCAGCGCCGCTGGCTATGGCTGCTGACCGATGGCCGCGTGAATGAGCGGCCCGCCGCACCCGCGCTTGCGGATCGAATCGTCGTGGTCGATTTCGATGATGGGCCGGTGCGCGTCGGCGGGGCTAAGGCGTTGGCGCTGTCGTGGCGGGCGCAATGCGTATCGGCGGATGCGCTGCTTCAATACCAGCGCGGCGTATAAACCCAGTCGCCGAACGCGCGCGTTCGCGATGAACCGACGATCACCATCGTGCGCATGTTGACGAGTCCGCCATGCAGTTCGCTGAGCGTGACAATGCGCATCGTTTCACCGGGACGCCCGACGTCGCGGCCGAGCACCACGGGCGTCGCTGCATCGCGGTGCTGCCGCACGAGATTCGTCGCGCGATCGAACTGAGAGGGTCGCGCCTTCGACAGCGGGTTATAGAAGGCCATCACGAGATCGGCTTCACACGCATGCATGATGCGCTTCTCGATCATGTCCCACGGCTTGAGGTTGTCCGATAGCGACAGTACGCAGAAGTCGTGGCCGAGCGGTGCGCCCGCGCGCGCAGCCGTTGCAAGCGATGCGGATACGCCCGGCAGGATCGTCAGCTTGACCGCGTTCCATTCCGGATGCGTTGCGCGGCCTTCGTCCAGTGCTTCGAGCACGGCGGCGGCCATCGCGAACACGCCGGGGTCTCCCGATGAAACGACGACCACGTTGCGCCCGGCGCTTGCGAGTTCGAACGCATGCCGCGCGCGTTGCAACTCCTCGCGGTTGTCGGTCATGTGCACGCGTTGACCGGCGCGATAAGGCCCTGCCATGCGCAGATATGTCTCATAGCCGAGCACGTCTTCTGCGGCGGCGAGCGCTGCCTTCGATGCCGGCGTCATCGATTCGGCGTTGCCCGGACCGAGACCGATCACCGTCAGGGCGCCGCGCGCGCGGCCGATAGTTAGGATATCGATTGGTTTGTCGGCGACAGTGATGCTTATGTCTTGCGAAGGCATGGCATCGCTGAAACGCAGCGGCACGTTGAGCGCTTGCGCGGCACTCGTGAATGCCTCGCTTTTCATTGCGTGCATCGGCGCGACGAGTGCAGCAAGCGCGAGCGGCGACAAGCGGTGCTCGCGCAACGCGTCGCGCACGCGTTCAGCGACAGCACCGCCGATGTCGTGCACCCAGGCCACCACGCAGCGTGGATGAATCACGAGGTCATCTTCGCGTGCATCGATATGCGGCGTGACGCGCACGGCGAGGCGCGCATCGGCATTGCGCGGGAGATCGGCGTCATCGAGCCACGGTGCATGCCCTTCGATGCGCGTCGTTTCGCCCGCGAGCAAGTCGGAGACGAAGCGCTTGCCGCGTTCGATATCGGCCAGCGCATAACCTTCCGGCGGCGCAAGCAGACATGTGCCGAAGCGCAATTCGCCGCTTGTCGTGATCGCGGGCTGAACGTCGAGCGCCGCGGCGATTTCTCTTGCAAGCACGTTGACGCCGCTCATCCCGCCGACGAGCGGCACGACTGCGCTGCCGTCCTGCGCGACGGCGAGGACCGGCGGTTCGGCTTGCTTGTCGGTCAGGCAGGGCGCGAGTGCGCGAATCACGATCCCTGCGGAACACAGCGCGACGATGGGGGTATGCGCTGCATAGAGCGTACGCAAGTACGCGCCGAAATCGTCGTATGCAACGTCAGCGGCGACGCGGCTCGCAAGACCATGCACGAGCGACCCGGCGTAGCGGGCCTGAATGCGTCGGGCAGTGGGCATCGCGCTTTCGCCGAGCACGACGATCGCGACGGTCGGGCGCGTGATCATGCCTGCCATTTCTTCCCCGGCACGACGAGCAGCGAGAAATACGGCGACGCCATCGGATCGACTTCATCGAGCGGCACGATGCGTTGATTCGCCATCGTCGCGCGTTCGACGTAAAGCGCGCGCTTGTCGAGCCCGAGATCGATCAGCACCCGGCGCACTTTCTCGAAGTTGCGCCCGAGCTTCATGACCACCGCCGCATCCGATGATTCGAGCTTGCGCCGAAGTTCGTCTTCGGACAACACGCCCGATAGCACGCTGAGACTCTGATTGCGATAGACGAGCGGCGCGCCTAGCACCGATACGCCGCCGAGCATCGAGCACACGCCGGGAACCACGTGCGCGTCGAAGCGTCCGGCGAGGCGATCGTGCAGATACATGTATGAGCCGTAAAAGAAGGGGTCTCCTTCGCAGATCACCGCGACATCACGCCCGGCTTCAAGATGATCGGCGATGGCGAGCGCCGCTTCGTCGTAGAACGCGCTGATGATGGTTTCGTAGCAAAGCGGCGGTTCGAGCGCTTCGGTCGTGACCGGATAGACGAGCGGCAGCCGCGTCTGCGCCGCGTCGAGATGCGATTCGATGATGCCGAATGCGTTGCCCCTCTTTCCCTTTGCAACGAAGTAGGCGACGACCGGCGCGGACTTGAGAAGCCGCAACGCCTTCACGGTGATGAGTTCGGGATCGCCGGGACCGACGCCCAGGCCGTAGAGCCGTCCGCTCATCATTCGGTCTCCGAAGCAAGCGCGTTCACGGCGGCGGCGGTCATCGCGCTTCCGCCGCGCCGTCCGAGCAGGGTGACGTACGGCACCCCGCGGCTGTCGGCCGCAAGCAGCGCTTTGGATTCCGCCGCGCCGATGAAGCCCACTGGAAAGCCCAGAATGAGCGCCGGTTCCGGTGCGCCGGCATCGATCATGTCGAGGAGATGAAAGAGGGCGGTCGGTGCGTTGCCGATCGCGACGACCGCGCCCGCAAGGTGCGGCCGCCACAACTCGAGTGCGGCGGCGGACCGGGTGTTGTTCATCATGCGTGCGCGTTCGGGCACGCACGGATCGCCGAGCGTGCAGACGACGCGGTTGTCGGCAGGAAGGCGTGCACGCGTGATGCCTTCGGCGACCATGCGCGCATCGCAGAGAATCGGTGCGCCGGCAGCAAGCGCTGCGCGGCCCGCATCGCCCGCGCCGGGAGAGAAACGCAGGTCGTCAACGATATCGATCATGCCGCACGCATGGATCAAACGCACGGCGAGCTTCTCGACGTCGGATGGAATGGCGCTCAGGTCGGCTTCGGCGCGTATCGTCGCAAACGACTGACGATAGATTTCTGCGCCGTCGCGAATGTAGTCAAGCATCGGCATGGCTCCGGGCGAGCCATGCGGCCGCCTCTTCGATGGATAGATTTCGTGCGACGCGACGCGGGTGCCAATGCACGTCGTAGCGGTCGGCTTCGACAGCGAACAGCGTCACCGCGACGGGATGCGCCGCCGCGCACGAACGATCGCAACCGCTCAGATGCACGTGCGTATCGGGCGGCAACAGCGGCGCGAGGCGGTAAGCATCGGCTTTGGTGTCGGCATGACTTTTCGCGCAGCCGCTCGAACCGGTACACGCGATAAGTCGCGCAAGCGGATGGCGCGAGTCCGTCACGAGGCCGAGCGCATCGAGGCGGTCGATCACGCTTTGTGTGTCTTGCAGCACGACGCCCGGCACGATGATGCTTTGCCACGGCGTCACGATAAGGCGGCCCTCCCCATGCGATGTGGCGAGATCGGCGAGGGCGCCCAGTGTGGCGGCATCGAGACGGCCGAGCGGCGGTTGCGCTCCGACATAGCATGCGTTGTCATCCGGCATGGCATGTGCGCCCAGGCGCAGCGATGCATCGGACGGTGCGCGACGCCATGTCGTGGATACGGCGTCGAATGTGAGCGCATGGAGAAAGCGCGCGACGCCGACTCGTGCGAGAAACTCACGCATGCGATGCTCTTCCGGCGTTGCTTGCGCGAGAAACGCATGAAGCACCGCGACGACGAAAGGCACGACGGCATCGCGCGCAACGCTGCCGAGCGCGGGCGCATGATCGACGCGATGCGGCATCGACCCTGCGAAACCGAACGCGAAACGCGCGCCGCCATCGAGTGCGGAGAGCCACACATCGTGTGCGTGATCGAGCATTGCGAGCCGTTCGCCGCCGTCGAGCTGCAGCGAGAATTTGGGCGATAACGCGTGCAGCGCGGCGTCGCTCTGCATCGCGGCGGTGATGCCGGCGGCGAGCGAGCGCAGCGAGGCGTTCGCGAGCGGGCTCAGCATCACGTTGCGGATATCGTCGCCGCCTGCGGCTTGCGGACCGAGGCCGGCGTTCATTGCGATTTCGACGAGTTCCGCATGGGCATCGTCGCGAATGCCGCGCAATTGCAGGTTGGCCCGGTTGGTCACGTCGATGACGCCCGAGCCGCAGCGCATGGCGGCGCGCGCAACGGCATGCGCCGCCGGTGCGCCGAGTTCGCCGCCCGTCAGACGCAAGCGCGCGAGGCCGCCGTCTCGTGCCGGCACGATGCGCATGAGGCCCGGACAGGCCGATGGCCGCGATACTGAAGAATGTGCGTTCAAATGCGTGACGGATGCGGTATCGCGCCATGAACTGCCCGGTACACCCCGCCCGGACGGCTCGCGCGAAATAAGCGTTGATTCTGGCGTCGGCAGGTCTCTTGGCTGGCAGGTCGCCATCCGCGCCGGCCTTCCCGGTATAAACCAGTGGCAGTGGAGCGCGGACTCGCTGCGTACAATTGCGGGGGCAGCCACAGTTTTGCTGTGTTCCCTGTTAGGCCCTCGAGGTTCGACCCTCGCAGGCGCCGACGGACGTTGTATTATGCCCGGTTTTATCGACCATCAGACCGCTTCGTGCATGCCGTTTTCTCGCGATGCGCGTAGCGAACCGCAAGGAGGGAACGGCGCATGTCGACCTGGCTGACCGTGGTGGGCATCGGCGAGGACGGATGGCACGGCCTTAGTCGCGCGGCACGTCGCGCGCTCGTCGAAGCTGGTTCGATCCACGGCGGCGAGCGGCACCTCGCGCTTCTTCCCGCGCGTATCGCAGCCCGCCGCGTGCCGTGGCCCAAGCCGTTTTCCATCGATGCCGTGCTTGCCGAGCGCGCGAGCGGCGCGCGCATCTGCGTGCTGGCGAGCGGCGATCCGATGCATTTCGGCGTCGGCGCCACGCTCGCGCGCGAGCTTTCGCCCGATGAAATGCGCGTCATTCCTGCGCCTTCGTCGCTGTCGCTCGCGGCGGCCCGTCTGCACTGGGCGTTGCAGGATGTTCGATGCGTGTCGCTCGTCGGGCGTCCGGCCGCTGAACTGCTCGCGCATACGTTTCGCGGTGCGCGTCTTCTCGTCTTGAGCGCGGATGGCTCGACGCCCGCGGCCATCGCATCGTTGCTGACCGCGCACGGCTTCGGCGCGAGCCGCATCAGCGTATTCGAGCAGTTGGGCGGCGTCGATGAGCGGCGCATTGACGAACGTGCGGACGATTGGCGCGAGGCTCACGTCGCCGCGCTCAATCTCGTTGCGATCGAGTGCAGGACGCACGCGGGCCACGCGGGTCCGCCGCTCACGCCCGGCTTGCCCGACGACGCGTACCGTCACGACGGCCAGCTCACGAAGCGCGATGTCCGTGCGATTACCCTCGCGCGTCTTGCGCCGCAACCCGGCGAATTGCTATGGGACGTGGGCGCGGGCTGCGGCTCCATCGGTATCGAATGGATGCGCGCGCATCCGGCTTGCCGCGCGATTGCCATCGAAGCCAACGAAGGGCGGCAGCGTCTCATCGAGCACAACCGCGATGCGCTCGGCGTGCCGACACTCAGGCTCGTGAGAGGCGAAGCGCCTGCCGCGCTCGATGGCCTGCCCGCGCCGGATGCCGTGTTCGTCGGCGGAGGGGCGACTGCACCCGGCGTGCTCGATACCTGCTGGACGCGGCTGCGCCAGGGCGGGCGGCTCATCGTCAACGCGGTGACCTTGCAGAGCGAAGCGGCGCTCGTCGAGTGGCGCGCGCGGCATGGCGGCGAACTGACGCGAATCGGGGTGGCGCAGGCGGAACCGCTCGGTAGCTTCGATACATGGCGGCAGGCGTTGCCGATCACGATGTTGCAAGCGACGAAGTCGTGAGCGTTCCTAACTATATGGCTTCATCCGACGCATGCGCGACGAAACGCCCGACACCCCCGCGCCGCTGAGAAGCGGCTATACCACCGGAAGCTGTGCGACCGTGACGAGTCTCGCGGCCGCGCGTCTCTTGCTGACGGGCGAAGCCGGCGAACGCGCCGAGATCGTGCTGCCAAGAGGGCAGCGTGTCACGATGAAGCTGGAATTTTGCCGCCGCGTCGAGAACATGCGCGATGTCGCGGAAGCCGGCGTCATCAAGGATGCGGGCGATGATCCCGACGTCACGCATGGTGCGCTCGTATTTGCGCGCGTGCAACTATCGGCGGTTGCAGGCGTGCGCTTTCATGCGGGACCGGGCGTCGGCACCGTGACGCGCGCGGGACTCGCGCTTGCGATCGGCGAACCGGCGATCAACCCGGTGCCGCGCCAGATGATGACGCGGCACCTCGAAGACCTCGCGGCCATCGCAGGCTATGCAGGCGGCTTCGACGTGAGCATTGGTGTCGAAAATGGCGCTGCGCTCGCGCTGAAAACGATGAACCCGCGGCTCGGTATCGCCGGCGGCTTGTCGATTCTCGGCACGACGGGCATCGTCAGACCGTTTTCCTGTTCGGCGTATATCGCGTCGATTCATCAGGGCATCGACGTGGCACGGGCCAACGGTGTGCGGCATATCGCGGCGTGCACGGGCAATCAGAGCGAAGACGCGATGCGCGCGCGCTACGGCCTGCCCGACATCGCGTTGATCGAGATGGGGGATTTCGCCGGCGCGGTACTGAAGCATATGCGGCGCGCGCCCGTCGAAAAGCTCAGTCTCTGTGGTGGCTTCGGAAAGCTGAGCAAGCTCGCGGCCGGACATATGGATCTGCATAGCCGCAGTTCGAGCATCGACCTGGCCCTGCTCGCAGTGTGGGCCGCCGATGCGGGCGCAGGCGATTCGCTGCAATGCGCGATTCGCGCGGCGAATACGAGCCAGGAAGCGTTGAAGCTGGCGCGTGCCGAGGGTATCGAACTGGGCGATGTGGTCTGTGCGCGGGCGCGTGACGTCGCACGCGATGTGGCGCCGCGAGGCATCGTCGTGGAGACGTTCGCCATCGACAGGCAAGGGGCGATCGTGGGAAGCGCGGCATGAAGCGCCTATTGCTCCTTGGCGGAACGGGCGACGCGCTCGCCATCGCGCGACGGCTGGCGAAACCGCATGTCTACAGCATCGCGGGCCTCGCGCGCGTGCCTGCCGATCTTGCATGCGAAGTACGCGTCGGCGGATTCGGCGGCGTGGCGGGACTGATCGGCTATCTGCGTGCGAGCGACATCGCGCTCGTCGTCGATGCGACGCATCCCTATGCCGCGCAAATGAGCCGTCACGCGCGCGACGCGTGCACGGCCGCCGGAATTCCGCTGTGGGCCCTGAGGCGTCCCGCCTGGCAGCCGCAGCCCGGCGACGACTGGCGCGAGGCGGCGGACTGGCGCGGCATCGTCGAGCAGATAGCGGCGTTTCGTCGGCCCCTGTTCACGCTCGGGCGTGAACCGCTTGCGCATCTCGATGCGATCCCCGCGTCGCAGCACTGGACCATCCGCTGTCTCGATCCGCATGAAGGCAACGCGCACGCCGATATCGTCGATGCGCGCGGTCCGTTCGATATGGCCGGCGAACGTGCGCTTTTCGATGCGGCGCGCGTCGACGTGATCGTCAGCAAGAACAGCGGCGGCAACGCGACGGAAGCCAAGCTCGCCGTGGCGCGCGAAAGAAGCTTGCCCGTCGTGATGCTCGCGCGTCCCGCGCTGCCCGCCGCCGAGCGTGAATTCGACGACCCCGCGAGCGCGCTCGATGCGCTGCTCGCTTTCGATACCCACATGAAATGACCGTCTACTTCATCGGCGCAGGGCCGGGCGATCCCGAACTCATCACCGTCAAGGGGCAAAGGCTGATTCGCACGTGTCCGGTCATTCTCTATGCCGGATCGCTGGTGCCCGATGCCGTCCTGACGGGGCATCGCGCAACGCGTGTGGTCAACACGGCCGAGCTCGATCTCGACGCCATCGTTGCGCTTCTGCAAGACGCGCATGAAAAAGGCGAAGACGTGGCGCGCGTGCATTCCGGCGATCCATCGCTTTACGGCGCGATCGGCGAGCAGATTCGCCGCATCGAACCACTCGGGATTCCTTATGAAATCGTGCCGGGTGTGACGGCGACGGCGGCATCGGCGGCGGCGCTCGGTTGCGAACTCACGCTGCCCGGCATCTCGCAAACGGTCATTCTCACGCGCTATGCCACGAAGACGTCGATGCCGCCCGGAGAATCGCTCGCGGACCTGGCGCGTCATCGCGCGACTTTGGCCATTCACTTGGGCGTGCGTCACATCGAGCGGATCGTCGCCGATCTCGTGCCGCATTATGGCGAGGACTGTCCGGTCGCGGTGGTGTTCCGCGCGAGCTGGCCGGACGAGGAGCGCGTGAAGGGCACGCTCGTGGATATCGCGCAGAAGGTGCGCGCAGCGGGCATGGAGCGCACCGCGATGATCATCGTCGGGCGCGTGCTGGACGCGCACGGTTTCGCCGATTCCACCCTCTACGCCAAGGACTGAACCGGCATGCGCGACCTCGACGCCGTCTTCGAAGCGCTCGCGAAATCGGCGTTTCGCCGGCGTTTTGCGTTGGGCGTGCGGGAAGGGCGGTACGTGCGCGAGCGCGGAATCGAAACGGTGCTCGCGCAGGCGCATGAACTGATCGGCAAGCGCCTCGCCCCGGAAGCGCCGCTGAACGACGGCAAGCAGACGCCGTTTCGCGGGCATCCGGTCTTCATCGCTCAGCATGCGACGGCGACGTGCTGCAGGACGTGCCTCGCCAAATGGCACGGCATCGCGGCGGGCAAGGCGCTCGACGAGGCGGAGCGCCGGCATGTCGTCGACGCAATCGGGCGATGGCTGCGTGCGCAGTCCTTAGCGCATGCGCCCGATGCCGATGCGAACGACAACCCGCAGCGCGAATTGCCGTTCTAGCCGCATCGCTGGCCGGGCGCTCAATGCTTCGCTTCGTGCGGCGCCTGACTCCGGCGCTTGCTCGCCTTGCGCGCCAGCATGTTGAGCCCTTCGACCAGCGCGGAGAACGCCATCGCCGCATAGATATAGCCCTTCGGCACGTGCGAGCCGAAACCTTCGGCGATCAGCGTCATGCCGATCACGAGCAGGAAGCCGAGCGCGAGCATCACGATGGTCGGATTGCGCTCGATGAACCGCGACAGCGGTCCGGCTGCAAACAGCATGACCGTAACCGCCGCGATCACCGCGACGAACATGATCGGAATGTGTTCCGTCATGCCCACGGCCGTCACGATGCTGTCGATAGAAAACACGAGGTCGAGGACGAGAATCTGCCCGATTGCGGACAAGGGCGTGAGCGTGCCGCCCGTCGCGGGGCCGGCGTGTTCATCGTCGTGCGAAACGTGGTGGTGAATCTCCGTCGTCGCTTTCCAGACGAGGAAGACGCCGCCCGCGATCAGGATAAGGTCACGCCACGAGAAGCCGTGGCCGAATGCTTCGAAGATCGGCGTGGTGAGCCGCACGATCAGCGCCACGGTGCCGAGCAGGCCGAGTCGCATCACCAGCGCAAGCCCGATGCCGATACGCTGCGTGCGCGCCCGATGCGCGGCGGGCAGCTTGTTCGTGAGGATCGAGATGAAAATCAGATTGTCGATGCCGAGCACGACCTCCATCACGACAAGAGTCGCGAGGGCGGCCCAGGCCGCGGGATCGGTGACGAGGGCGGCGAAATAGTCCATGCGAGCGTGTAGTGAATGTGAGAAAGAGGGCGTGATCTTAGCGTGCCCCGCCCGCATGATGAAAGCAAGTTGAAAACTTTTCAAGACATGCGGCCGTCGAAAGTTCGTACGCATCTCAAAAAGCGACAAATGTCGAATTTGAAACAGAAAACTCCGTCTGTTCCGATGATGCGCCGCCGCATTTACGGGTAAACTCCTATGCTTCGATGCCGCGTCGCGCGGCCCGCTTTTCAACCGCCTGCGAGCCGCGCAGGAATCCACCATACGCCGCATGTCCGGAAAATCGCAACGCCTCGTCGAGCTGGACTTCTTTCGTGGACTCGTCCTGCTGATCATCGTCGTCGATCATATCGGCGGAAGCATGCTTTCGCGCTTCACGCTGCATGCGTTCGCGCTGAACGACGCCGCCGAAGTCTTCGTCTTCCTCGGCGGATTCGCCACCGCGACGGCGTATGTGTCGCTCGCCGAACGCCGCTCTGAAAGCGCGGCGCGCATGCGCTTCATCAAGCGCGCGTTCGAAATCTATCGCGCTTTCGTCGTCACCGCCGTGTTGATGCTCGTGGCGACGTTCCTTCTGCGGCCGCTCTACGGTCACGCGCCGAACCTGGCGCTCCACGACCTCGACAGCCTGACCGCGGCGCCGTTGTCGTCGATTGGGCAGATTCTGACGTTCGAGCGCCAGCCGTATCTCGCCGCCGTTCTGCCGATGTACGCGCTCTTCGCGCTGTCCGTGCCGCTCGCGCTGCCGCTTGCACGCAGCAAGCCGTGGCTGCTGCTCGGCCTGAGTCTCGTGCTGTGGGCGTGCGCGCCGCAGATCGGCGAATACATGCCTTCCGTCCACGACACCCTCTGGGACTTCAACCCCGCCGCGTGGCAACTGATGTTCATGCTGGGCGTGCTGGCGCGCTGCCAGCCGGTGTATCAGCGGATCGCGTCGCATCGCTTCGGCTGGACGATCAGCGCGGCGGCGCTCGCGCTCATCGCGGGCATGGCGTATTACAAGCTGCTCGTGCTTCCGCCCGTGCTCGACAGCGCCTTCAAGCGCGATCTGGCGGGCGCGCGCGTCGTCAATTTTCTGGCGATCGCATGGATCGCGACGAATCTGGCGCGCTACGGCGTCGTGAAGGCCATTGCGCGGCGTTTGCCGTGGGTCGGGGCGGTCGGGCGCGACGGGATGGTGTGCTTCGTCGCGGGAACGGTGATCTCGCTCGTCGTCGATTCGATTCTCTTCACGATGACCGACGGCCTCATCAATGTGCCAGCGGGTCTTGCTGCCGATGCCATCGCCATTCTTGCGCTGTTGTCGGTGCCGCGACTGCATCAGCCGGTCGCGGAGTGGCTCCGTGCCCGGCGGCCTGTCCCGGCGACGGCGCCAGTCGCGACGGCGGACAGTCAGGCAGTACGCTAATCCGGGGGAAAGAAGCAGCACCTGAGCGTGCTGTTTTTTTCGTCACAAGTAGGCAACTAACGGTCAAATTTTTGGCGCGCCCGAAAAATACCCCGGCGCGCGTCCATGTGCAAGCGCGAAAAACCCCGCCATCGGACACGGGACACGCCCGGCTTGCGTCGGCAGCCCGGCGCGCGGCTCATGTCGCTACTGCGCTCGTCGTTGATCGCCGCGCATCTCTACTCATCGTGAAGGCCGACGCTTCCTCCCTGGCCGCGTCGGCAGCGCCGTCACCCGTCGTTTGGAAAGGGCGCGGAATGCACCGCGTCTCCCTCTCTTCCGGATAGGGGCCGCCGTCCGGACAGCCTGCTGAAATGAAGCTCAATTGATCGTTTCACGGCGCGCGCGAGGCGATGTCCCATTCGCGCGCGCCCTCACACGCTTTCCCGGAGAACAACAAGATGAGCTATCGCGCGCCCATCAGCGACATGCTGTTTGCCATGAAGGAACTCGCCGGTCTCGACGACGTAGCCGCTTTACCGGGCTTCGAAGACGCCACGGCATCCACGGTGGAGTCCGTGCTCGACGAAGCCGCCCGGTTCTTCGGCGCGGTGTGGGCGCCGCTGAACGCCGTCGGCGACCGGCAGCCGGCGCAATGGCGCGATGGCGCGGTCAGCGCCTCGCCAGGATTCAGCGATGCGTTCCGCCGGTTCGCGGAAGGCGGATGGCAAGGGCTTGCACATCCCGTGGAGTATGGCGGGCAGGGCTTGCCGAAACTCGTCGGCGCGGCGTGCCTCGAAATGCAGTCCGGGGCGAATCTCTCGTTGGCGACGTGTCCGTCGCTTACCGACGGCGCGATCGAAGCGCTGCTGATGGCCGGCAGCGAAGCGCAGAAGCGCCGCTATCTGCCGCGCCTCGTCTCCGGCGAATGGTCCGGTACGATGAACTTCTCGGGTTCGTATGACCGCGCGTGGATCCAGATCCTGACGCCGCCGACGCTCGCCGGGCAGACCGCGCTCGTCGACTATTCGAGCAACTATTCCGAAGCGGACCAGGTGAGCTGGGCCTATTTCCCGGCGCAGCGCCGCACCCGCATGGCGCCCGACTACAAGTACGACACCCCGGCGGCAGCGTACGGCGGCGCGCTTTTCTGGGACGAAGGCAACATGTTCCAGGGCCGCATGGACCGTTTCGACTTCAAGCTGACGGGCAAGAAGGAACTCATCGTTCCGTATAACAACTATCGTCTCTCGCAGCTTCCGACTGACGATGTCTTCGGCGCGAAGCACATCAATCCGGATGCGGTCCGCTGGGAGCGCCATCGCGTGTGGGTGGTCGAGGCGACGCTCAAATCGGATGCACGCCACGCCTATTCGAAGCGCACCTTCTACGTGGACGAGGACGGCTGGACCATCGTCGAGGCAGACGGCTACGGTTCACGACGGCAAGATGCGGCGCGTCGGTCTCAACTATCACTTCCCGCTCTATGACGGCGGCGGCGTGTACGCGTTCACCTTCGGCTTTTACGATCTCGCGAAGGGCAACTACTTCCTCACTTACGCGACAGGCGCAAACGGCGCGCCGTTGCTGCGCGTGTCCGACAGCCTGACCAATCCCAATATTTTCACGCAGGCGGGAATGGCGGGGACGGGGCTGCGTTGATGCGCGGCGCATAGCTCGAGGAAAGAGCCCGCAGTCAGTCCGGCGACACGCCGGCGCGACGGCGCGGGCTCGTTACATTGCCCAGATTGAGGTGAAGATGTCCGACAGCAATTGCGTTGGGGAATGGGTGCGCCGCAGCGTTGCATGTTTCGCGCTGATGGCGGCGGCGTCGGTTGCATCGGCGGCGGGTCCGGCGGCATCGGCGGCGTCGAAAGACCCGTTCGTCGATCCGCTCGATGCCCCCGCGCTGCCGCAGACGCGCGTGGCAGGACAGCCGGCGATGGCCGTTGCACGCGCCGGCAAGCGTCTCGTCGCGGCGGGGATGCGCGGGCTGATCGTCATGTCCGACGACGAGGGCAAGACCTGGAAGCAGGCGGCCGTGCCGGTGCGCAGCGATCTGCTCGCGCTGTCGTTTCCGAGCGCGCGGCAAGGCTGGGCCGTGGGACACGACGGCGTCGTGCTGCATAGCGCGGACGGCGGCGAGTCGTGGACGCGCCAGATCGACGGGCGCATCGCGGCAACTTCGCTACCTGCGTACTACAAGGCGCGGATCGCGCGCGGCGACACGTCCGTGCAGCCGTTTCTCGACCAGTTGACGCTCAATTACCGGAACGGCGCGTCGTTGCCGCTGCTGAGCGTGTGGTTCCGCGACGAGCAACATGGCCTCGCGGTCGGCCCGTTCGGCATGGCGATCGCCACCGAAGACGGCGGCAACCGCTGGGAGCCCATTCTCGATCGCTTCGACAATCCGCAGTTCCTGCATCTGAATGGCGTCTTCGGGCAAGGCGGCGAGATTTACGTGGCGGCGGAGCAGGGCGCCGTTTTCCGGCTCGATGCCGCGAGCGGCAAGTTCGTTGCGGTCAGGACGGGCTATGCAGGCAGTTTCTTCGGCGTGACGGGAGACGGAAAGGCACTGTACGCATTCGGCCTGCGCGGGACGATCTTCAAGAGCACGGACCACGGCGCGACGTGGAGCACGGCATCGAGCCCGCTGCATGGCGCGGTGACGGGCGCGGCGCCGGTGCCGTCGCACGAAGGGTTCGCGTTCGTCAGCGCGAGCGGCGAAGCGAGTTTCTACGACGCCCGCGAGAACCGCTTCATGCCGATTGCCATCCCGCGCACGGCCATGCTGACGGGCGTGCTGGTCTTGCCCGGCGACAAGCTCGCGATCACCTCGCTCACGGGCCCCGTGATCGCGTCGATCCGTTCCATCCGCTAACGCAGTTGCACGCCAG
Organism: Caballeronia sp. LZ019; assembly: GCF_031450825.1. Classification (NCBI taxonomy): domain Bacteria; kingdom Pseudomonadati; phylum Pseudomonadota; class Betaproteobacteria; order Burkholderiales; family Burkholderiaceae; genus Caballeronia; species Caballeronia sp. LZ019. The sequence continues at coordinate 633,593 of NZ_JARTVZ010000002.1, forward strand.
AGAGACCACCCGCATGCACCTCAATTCAGATCGTGCCGACCCGAACGAGGTCGTGCGAAACAAAGAGGATTTCGAAGCAAATTCGGGGTCCTGGCTGGAACGGCTGATCTTCAATCATCGGCTGTGGATCGTGACCGTGTGCGCGGTGCTGACCGCGGTGCTCGGCTTCGCGGCGAGCAAGTCGAATGTCAGCGCGAGCTACGAGCGCATGATGCCGCAGTCGAGCCCGTTCATCCGCAATTACCTCGCCAATATCGATTCCTTGCGCTCGCTCGGCAATTCGCTGCGCGTGGTCGTCGAGACGCGCAACGGCAGCGTCTACGACCCGCGCTATCTGAAGACGCTGCGTGAGGTGAACGATCGCATCTATCTGCTGCCCGGTGTGGATCGCGCGTTCGTGAAGTCGCTGTGGATGCCCGTCGTGCGCTGGACGGAAGTGACGGAAAGCGGCTTCCAGGGCGGCCCCGTCATGCCCGACGACTACGACGGCTCGGCCGCGAGCATCGACCGCCTGCGCCAGAACGTCGGGCGCGCGGGCATCGTCGGTTCGCTCGTCGGCGACGATTTGCGTTCGAGCACGATCTTCGTTCCGCTGCTCGATCATTATCCCGACACCGGCAAGCCGCTCGACGCGCGCGCGCTGCAGGCTTCCATCGAGCAAGTTCGCCGCGACTTTGCGCGCGACGGCATCGACATTCGTGTGATCGGGTTCGCCCAGCTGGTCGGCGACCTGATCCAGGGCTTGCAAGTCGCGTTTTATTTCGCCGCCGCCGCCGCGATCGCCGCCGCCGTGATCTATGCCTACACGCGCTGCCTGCGCAGCACGGCGCTCGTGGTCGGCTGTTCGCTGGGCGCGGTCGTGTGGCAGCTCGGCATCGTGCATATGCTCGGCATCGACCTCGATCCTTATTCGATCCTCTGGCCGTTTCTCATTTTCGCGATCGGCGTGTCGCACGGCGCCCAGAAAATGAACGGCATCATGCAGGACATCGGGCGCGGCATCCATCGCTACGTGGCCGCGCGCTACACGTTCCGGCGTCTCTTCCTCGCGGGCCTCACGGCGCTGCTTGCGGACGCGGTCGGCTTCGCCGTCCTGATGCTGATCGACATACCCGTGATCCGCGGACCCGCGCTGTCCGCGAGCGTCGGCGTGGCGGTGCTCATCTTCACGAATCTCGTGTTTCTGCCAGTGATGCTGTCGTACACGGGCGTGAGCGCGTCGGCGGCGGCGCGCAGCCTGCGCGCGCAAGCGCACCATCCGCTGGCCCGCGCACTCGTGCCGTTCACGCGGCGCGGCCCCGCATGTGCCGCCGTGCTGTGCGCGGCGATTCTCTGCGTCGGCGCGGTCGTGATCGGGCAGGGGCTGAAGATCGGCGATCTCGATCCGGGCGCGCCCGAACTGCGCGCGGACTCGCGCTACAACCGCGACAACGCGTATGTGACGAGCCACTACCGGCTGTCCACCGACCAGTTCGCGGTGATCGTCAAGACGCCGCCGGGCGGCATCGCCGATTACAGCACGCTCATGGAGATGGATAACCTCGAGCAGGTGCTGCGCGGCGTCGAGGGCGTGCAGACGACGATGTCGCTGAGCGGCGTGAGCCGTCGCGTCACGGCGGGAAGCTTCGAAGGCGATCCGCGCTGGATGACGATCAGCCGCGATCCGGCCATCACCGCGGCGGCGGTCAACGGAGCTTATGTCACCAATCCCGAACTGGTCAACGGGGCGCGCACGGTTGCGCCGGTGATCGCGTTCCTGAGCGACCACAAGGCGAAAACGCTCGAAGGCATGGTGAAGGCCGTCGAGGCATTCGGCGCGCAGCACGACACGTCTTCACGCCAGTTTCTGCCGGCGGCGGGCAGCGCGGGCATCGAGGCGGCCACGAACATCGCCGTGGAAAAGGCGAACCGCACGATGCTGCTGCTCGTCTACGCCGCCGTGACCGTGCTGTGCTTCCTGACCTTCCGGAGCTGGCGCGCGGTGGTGGTGGCCGTCGCGCCGCTCGTCGTCACGTCCCTGCTGTGCGAGGCGCTCATGGTGATGCTCGGCATCGGCGTGAAGGTCGCGACGCTGCCCGTCACCGCGCTCGGCGTGGGCATCGGCGTGGACTATGCGCTGTATCTCGTCAGCGTGCAATTGTCGTTGCAGCGGCACGGCGCACCGCTCGCGGAGGCCTACCGTGGCGCGCTGGCGTTCACCGGCAAGGTGATCGCGCTGATCGGCGTGACGCTGGCGGTGTCGGTCGTCACGTGGGCGTGGTCGCCCATCAAGTTTCAGGCCGACATGGGCGTGCTGCTCACGTTCATGTTCGTCTGGAACATGATCGGCGCGCTGGTGCTGATCCCCGCGCTGTCGCACTTCCTGTTGCAAGGGAAGCCGCGTGCGCGAGTGGCGAGCGCTCGCGTCGTGACCGAATGAGGTTGAGTCCCAGGCGTTGGGATGGAGGCGCTGCATTCGCGGAACTTGCAGCGATGTTCGATGAACGCGGCCCGCAGATACGCATCGATGTTCCGCACGATTTCGACGATGCACCGCCGCTCTGCCTGAGCGCCACGCTCGCCGATATCGCCGATATCGCCGCGAGCGCGGTGACGGCGGCGCGTGCGCAGGTTGCCGGCTCAGGCGCTTCCTTCCAGCCGCTTCGCCTCGGCGAAGGACGGCGGCGGCAGTGCGCCGCTGTGGTCCTTCAGCGCCACACCCGTGAGTTTCAGCCGGCGCGCCTCGTTCAGCAGCCAGTGCAGCTTGAACGCGGCGGCGTCGTAGTCAAGTCCTTCTGGCCGCACGTTCGAGATGCAGTTGCGCTCCGCGTCGCTTCGTCCGGCGCGCGGCGCGTACGTGACATAGAGGCCGAGGCTGTCGGGCGAACTGAGGCCGGGCCGCTCGCCGATCATCACCACGACAATCGCTGCCCGCATTAGCTCGCCGACAGGATCGCCGAGTGCAACGCGCGCCTGTGTCGCGATGACAACCGGGCCGACCGACCAGCCGTCGAGCAGCGCGCGCATTCTGGACAGCAGCGGCGCGACGTGGCGCTGCGTCGCGATTGCCGAAAGGCCATCGGCGGCGACGAACACGATGTCGCAACCCGACGCACGCGCGGCGAGGCGCGCCGCGCTGGCATCGTCGAGCATGCGGCCGAGATCGGGCCGACGCAGAAAGTGATCGCGATCCGGCGCGGCGCTCGCGGCCTGAAGCGTATCGAAGCCGGCGGCGTGGATCGCATCGGCGAGGGCGGCCGTGTCGAGCGGATGATGCACTGCGTCCCGCGCCTGCGCATGCGCGAGCTGGAATGCGAGCAGAGGCGCGGTCGGCAAGCTGCTGCCCGCGCGCCCGAGCGCAATGCGCGCGTTCGTGAAGCGGCGCAGCGCGTCCCACGGGTTCGCTTCGATGCTCATGGTTCGATCCAGTCGAGCAGCGGTTGGCCTTGCGCGGGAAGCAGTCCGCCGCGCGTATCCGTGACGCGCATTCTCTCGAGCCACGCTTCGAATTCCGGCGCGCGCTCGAGGTCGAGCGCGCGGCGGATGTACAGCGCGTCGTGGAACGAGGTGCTTTGATAGTTGAGCATCACGTCGTCCGCGCCGGGCACGCCCATGATGAAGTTCACGCCCGCGACGCCGAGCAGCGTCAGAAGCGTGTCCATATCGTCCTGATCGGCTTCGGCATGATTCGTGTAGCAGATGTCGCAGCCCATCGGCACGCCGAGCAGCTTGCCGCAGAAGTGGTCTTCGAGTCCCGCGCGGACGATCTGCCGTCCATCGTAGAGATATTCCGGGCCGATGAAGCCGACGACCGTGTTCGTCAGCAACGGATCGAAGCGGCGCGCGACCGCATACGCCCGCGCCTCGCACGTTTGCTGATCGACGCCGTGATGCGCGTTGGCCGACAACGCGCTGCCCTGGCCGGTTTCGAAGTACATGACGTTATCGCCGACGGTCCCGCGCCCGAGCGACTTCGCGGCATCCTGCGCTTCCTGCAACAGCGCAAGCGATACGCCGAAGCTGGCGTTCGCGCGCTCGGTGCCCGCGACCGACTGAAACACGAGATCGACGGGCGCGCCGTGCTCTATCGCGGTGATGGTGTTGGTGACGTGCGTGAGCACGCAGGATTGCATCGGCACGTCGAAGCGCCGCCGGAAGTCGTCCATCATCCTGAGCAGCGCGGCGATGGCGGCGGGCGAATCGGAGGCCGGATTGACGCCGATGACCGCATCGCCGCAGCCGTAGAAGAGGCCGTCGAGCATGGAGGCGGCGATGCCTTTGGGATCGTCGGTCGGATGATTCGGCTGCAGGCGCACCGAGAGCCGCCCGGGCAGGCCGATCGTCGTCCGGAAGCGCGTGACGACCGGGCGCTTCTTTGCGGCGAGAATCAGATCCTGATTGCGCATGAGCTTCGAAACGGCAGCGGCCATTTCGGGTGTCACGCCCATCTTGATGCGTTCGAGCGCGGCGGTATCGACGCTATCTGAAAGCAGCCACTCGCGGAACTCGCCCACGGTCAGATGCGCAACAGGCGCGAAGGCTTCGGCGTCGTGGCTATCGACGATCAGGCGCGTGACTTCGTCGTGCTCGTACGGGATCAGCGGCTCGTCGAGCAACGTGCGCAACGGCACCTGCGCGAGCGCGAGTTTCGCCGCGACACGCTCTTCCTCCGACGCCGCCGCGACCCCCGCGAGCTCGTCGCCGGAGCGCCGCGGGCTGGCGCGGGCGAGCAGCGTTTTCAGGTCGTCGAAGCGGTATCGGCGTGCGCCGATCGTCTCGTGGTAGCTCATCGCCTGGTCCCGAACCGATGATGCTGTCACTGTAACCGCATTGCATCGCCTGCAAGAAGCGCGACAAAAATCGCGCGCTGAAGCGAATTGGCGAGCCGTGCGATAATTTCGGGCTTCGCCGCCGCCTCTTTTGCGTTGATTTTCCAGTGAAAAACCTGCTCGTTTCCATCGATCGCCTCGGCGATTTCGACGAAATCGTCGATGTCCGCACGCCGCTCGAATTCGCCGAGGATCACATTCCTGGCGCCATCAACGCGCCCGTCCTCGAAAATGAGGAGCGGGTGATCGTCGGCACGATGTACAAGCAGGTTTCGCCGTTCGAGGCGACGCGCGTCGGTGCGGCGATGGTCGCGCGCAATATCGCGCGTCATCTCGATACGCTTTTCGCCGACCGCCCGCGCAACTGGCGGCCGCTCATCTATTGCTGGCGCGGCGGCAAGCGTTCCGGCTCGATGACGACGTGGCTCAACATGATCGGCTGGCAGGCGCGGCAGCTCGACGGCGGCTACAAGAGTTATCGGCGCGACGTGCTCGACCGCCTGACGACGCTGCCGGGGCGCTTCCGTTATGTCGCGCTGATCGGCCATACGGGCAGCGGCAAGACGCGGCTCTTGCAGGCGCTCGGGCAGGCGGGCGCGCAGGTGCTGGACCTGGAAGGGATGGCGGCGCATCGCGGCTCGCTGCTCGGCGCGCTGCCCGGCCGCGAGCAGCCGACGCAAAAAGCGTTCGATTCGGCGCTCGTCGCGACGCTGCGCGGCTTCGATCCGGCGCGGCCCGTGTTCATCGAGGCGGAAGGGCGGCGCATCGGCGCGGTCACGATGCCCGATGCGCTGCTCGACAGCCTGCACGCCGCCGCCTGTGTCGAAGTCGAAGCGCGCCGCGAGGACCGTATCGCGTTCCTGTTGCAGGACTACGCGCATCTTTTCGATGATCCCGCGTTCTTCAAGGCGCAATTGTCCAAGCTCGTTGCGCTGCATAGCCGCGAGCGGGTCGAGCAGTGGCATCGGCTGATCGATGACAATGCGCGCGCCGAGCTGTTCGCCGAACTGATCGACCGTCATTACGATCCCGCCTATGGCCGCAGCAGCCGCGCGCTGTACACGGAGTTGCCGCACGCGGCGCACATGCTGTTCCGGCCGAACGACGCCGACAGTCTCGATCAGGCGAAGGCGCTGCTCGCGCAGTTGTCCGAGACGTCGCCGGTGCTCGGCTGATCCTCTTTGTCCACTCAAGAAACAAGAAATATGACTACGCTTCGACAACCTCGCGTCGCGCTCGGCTGGATGGTGTTCCTGCTGATCGCCGTCGCGGGCCTTTTCTATGTCAAATGGTTCCCCTACTACAACCGCGCGTTCGTCGCGGCGAGCCAGCATTCGATCGGCAAGTCGATTCTGATGGGCACGTCCGCAAGCGCGCCCGAGCCGTCCTGGCAGGCCGCGCTCGACTACGCGATGGCCTACGGCCGGGCGATCTGGCAGGCGATGGTCCTGGGCCTGCTGCTCGGATCGGCGGTCCAGGCGCTGATTCCGCCGCGCTGGGTGGCGCGCGCGCTTGGCGAGCACAACTTCGGCAGCGTCGTGAATGGCGGGCTGATGTCCTTGCCGGGCATGATGTGCACGTGCTGCGCGGCGCCGGTCGTCGCGGGCTTGCGGGCGCGCCAGGCGGCGCCGGGCGCGGCCATTGCGTTCTGGCTGGGCAACACGGTGCTGAATCCGGCGGCGCTGGTTTTCATGGGCTTCGTGCTTGGCTGGCAGTGGACGGGCTTGCGCCTGGTGCTTGGCGTCCTGATGGTGTTCGGCCTCGGCTGTGCGGTGAATCGCATGGTGACGCCGGCGCAGGCGGCGGCATCGCGCGAGGCGTTGTCGAAGCTGATTCAGGAGGACGATCCGGGCACGGCGTTCACGCGCTGGCTGAAGATTCTGGGCCGCATGACGTTGCGCCTCGTGCCGGAGTACATCGTGCTGGTGTTGTTGCTCGGTGCGGCGCGCGCGTGGCTCTTTCCGCACATCGGGCCGGATATCGGCAATGCGGTGCTGTGGATCGTCGCGTTCGCGGTGGCGGGCACGCTGTTCGTGATTCCGACGGCGGGCGAGGTGCCGATTATCCAGGCGATGCTGTCGCTCGGCATGGCGACGGGCCCGGCGGGCGCGTTGCTGATGACGCTGCCGCCGGTGAGCGTGCCGTCGCTGGTGATGCTGGGCAAGTCGTTCCCGCGCAAGGTGCTGGTGTTCGTGGCGGTATCGGTGGTTGGGTTCGGGATCGCGGGCGGCGTGGTGGCGGGGTGGTTGTTCTAGGCATCGGGAACGGCAATCCGGTCAGCAGACCGATGGTTCGAATCGAGCCAAGGAGCTCGGAGGACGCGAGGGGTCAGCGGGCGCGCAAGGTAATTCAAGGCTCCTTACAAGCTGAGTGCCGCTGATGTTCTACGAAGTGAACACGCAAGTTCGTGCATCGTGCGGTTCGGAGAAAAGCTGCTTTCTTTGGTGACTACCGTTGTATGGGACAAGAGTAAGGCGCTGAAGCGCCAACTCTGGTCGACAGCCAAGAAAGTTACCCCCCGTCGGGGAGGCGGCTACTGCATGAACCACGCGTACTTGCCTGAAGATGCCACGGCGACTAAAACCCCGCCGAAGCCCCCCACTTGATGAGCAATTTGAACGGCAGGGCGAGCAACATCGTCCCGCCGACCCCGGCAATCCAGAGCGCAAGAAACCAGAAAACCCCGCGCATGCGCTCAGTGATAGTGATGTTCGCCATGCCGCACCTTCCCTCTGAAGACCCAATACCCCAACGTCGTATAAGCGACGATCACCGGCAAGATCACAGCCGCACCAACGATGGTGAATAGCTGGCTGGACCGCGGCGCCGCCGCATCCCAGATCGAGACGCCGGGAAAAATATCGTGCGGCGAGATGCTCGCCACAAGCCCGGCATAGCCGAGCAACACGAACCCGAGCGCCATCGCGAACGGCCGCTTCTCATGACGCGAATCGATGGACCGTCGCATCGCCCATGCGCAAGCCGCGACGAGCACCGGCACGGGCAGCATCCGATAGAACAGCGGCGAATCGAACCAGCGCGACGCGATGTCCGCATCGAGCAACGGCGTCCATACGCTGACGACGGCGATCGTCGCAAGCTGCAAGAGCGTCAGCGGCCACACGACGCGATACATCCGCCGCTGCAGATCGCCTTCGGTCTTCGCGATGAGCCAGCACGCGCCCAGCAGCGCATACGTGACGACGAGCGCGCCGCCGGTGAACATGGAAAACGGCGTGAACCAGCCGAAGGCATCGCCCGAAAAGCGTCCGTCCGCCACCGGGATGCCTTCGAGGAACGCGCCGAGCGCCACGCCCTGAAAGAACGTCGCACCCGCCGATCCGCCGATGAACGCAAGATCCCACATGTGCCGGGTGCGTGTCGCCTTGGATCGAATCTCGAACGACACACCCCGGAAAATCAGGCACACGAGCATCAGCACGAGCGGCAGATAGAGCGCCGAAAGCACGGTCGAGTAGACCATCGGGAACGCGGCGAAAAGCCCCGCGCCGCCAAGCACGAGCCACGTTTCGTTGCCGTCCCAGACCGGCGCGACGGTGTTCATCATCACGTCGCGGTCGTGCTGGTCCGGAAAGAACGGGAAGAGAATGCCGATGCCGAGGTCGAAGCCGTCGAGCACCACGTACATGAAGAGGCCCAACGCGATGATCGCGGCCCAGGCAATGGTCAGGTCCATGTTCTTACGCTCCTTCGATGGACTGAGTAGGCAAGGAAAGCGGACGGCGCGCGGTGCCTTCCGGTAAAGGCTCGTGCGGCGTCTGTCCCGGCAGCGCGGGGCCCTGGCGCAGCAGCTTCAGCAGATAGTAGATGCCCGTGCCGAAGACGATCGTGTACACGATCACGAACGCCAGCAGCGACACGCCCACTTGCTGCGCGGTGACCGGCGACACCGCATCTGCCGTACGCATCACGCCGTACACGACCCACGGCTGACGCCCGGCCTCCGTCGTCACCCAGCCGGCGAGCAGCGTGATGAAACCGGTCGGGCCCATCCACAGTACGAAACGATGAAACCAGCGCGCTTCGAACAACCGGCGCCTGCGATGCAGCAGCCACGACGCCACCGACATCGCGATCATCAGCACACCGAGGCCGACCATCACGCGAAAGCTCCAGAACACGATCGTCGAGTTCGGGCGCTCGTTCTTCGGAAACGACTTGAGGCCGCGGATTTCGCCGTCCCAGCTATGCGTGAGGATCAGGCTGCCGAGGTGCGGCACCTGCACCGCGTACTTCGTCGTTTCGGCTTCCATGTCGGGGATGCCGAACAGGTTCAGCGCCGTGCCGCCTTTCTCGGTCTCCCAGATGCCTTCGATCGCCGCGATCTTCGCCGGCTGATGCTCGCGGGTGTTGATGCCGTGCGCGTCGCCGACGAGCGCCTGGATCGGGGTCAGCGCGAGCAGCAGCCAGAGCGCCATCGAGAATGTCTTCTTGATCGCCGGATCGCGCCGGCCCTTCAGCAGATGCCACGCGCCGGTCGCGGCCACCACCAGCGCGGCGACGATGAACGCGGCGATCGCCATGTGCGCGAGCCGATACGGGAACGAGGGATTGAAGATGATCGCGAACCAGTCGACCGGAACGACGTGATCGCCCTCGATGCGAAAGCCTTGCGGCGTCTGCATCCAGCTATTCGAAGCCAGGATCCAGAAGGTCGAAATGAGTGTGCCGATGGCGACCATCAGCGTCGCGCCGAAGTGCGCCTTCGGACCGACCTTGTTCCAGCCGAACAGCATGATGCCGAGGAAGCCCGCTTCGAGGAAGAACGCGGTCATCACTTCGTAGGTCAACAGCGGCCCGGTGATCGGACCGGCGAAGGTGGAGAAGCCGCCCCAGTTGGTGCCGAATTCGTACGCCATCACGACGCCCGACACCACGCCCATTCCGAACGCCACGGCGAAAACCTTCGACCAGAAGAGGCACAGTTCCTTGTAGACGGGCTTGCCCGTTCTGAGCCAGGCGCCTTCGAGCACGGCGATGAAGCTCGCGAGCCCGATGCTCAGCGCAGGAAAGATGATGTGAAACGATACGGTGAACGCGAACTGTATCCGCGCCAGATCGATTGCTTCAGGAGTCGAGTGCATGATGACTTGTGTTTTGAAATTCACGCGCGCCCGTGGGTGAGACCGGGCCGGCCGTGTGTCGGGACGATTGCCTCGGATCACGGCCGCAGCTTAGCGCCGAAAATGCACGACTGTTGCGCTGCGTCAGAGATGTCGCATTGCGCGGAAATGCCGCAGTTTCAAGGGCTTAGCACCTGTATCCAATTGATATTGCTTGTTTTTCGAGATGATCGGCGTACGTGTCCGGTGGTGCACGCGGCGCGCTTCTCGCGACAATCGACCGCACTGCATCACACGCGTTTCGGCGGAATCGGCGAAGAAGTTTCACGTCTGCGCTGCGCGGAAGCGCCGTGGCGCCCGGGTACGATATTGGCTTTCGAAAAGCGCGTGACGCGCGAACAAAAGGAGAACCAACATGCGCCTCGATGATGAAAGCGAAAGTCGGAACGTCGAAGACCGGCGGGGATCGGGCGGCTTCGGCATCGGCGGGGGAACGGTCGGCATCGGCACGATCGTCCTGGCGCTGGCTGCGTCGTACTTTTTCGGCATCAATCCAATGACGATCATCAACGGCGCGCAAGTGCTTCAGGGCAACGCGCCGCAACGTCAGGCCGCGCCTAACAACGCGGAACCGGCTCACGATGCCGGCGCCGTGTTCGTGCGCCGTGTGCTCGGCAACACGGAGCGCACGTGGCAGCACATCTTCCGAACGCAGTTCAACCAGGACTATCCGGCGCCGAAGCTGGTGCTTTTCACGGGCGGCACGCAGACGGCCTGCGGCATGGGGCAGGCGGCGATGGGGCCGTTCTATTGCCCGGCGGATCGCAACGTGTATATCGACCTTTCGTTCTATCGCGAACTGCGGGATCGCTTCGGTGCAAGCGGCGACTTCGCGCAGGCGTATGTGATCGCGCACGAGGTCGGGCATCACGTGCAGAACGTGCTTGGCGTCTCGGACAAGGTCGACCGCGCGCGCTCGCGGATGTCGCGTGAGCAGGCGAATGCGTTGTCGGTGCGAGTGGAGTTGCAGGCCGACTGCTTCGCGGGCGTCTGGGCGGCGGTCGCGCAACAGCAAAACGCGAAGCTGATCGAGCCGGGCGACTTCGAGCAGGGGCTGAACGCGGCGGGCGCCATCGGCGATGACCGCTTGCAGCAGCAGTCCCAAGGGCGGGTGGTGCCCGAAGCATTCACGCACGGAACGAGCGCGCAGCGGCAGCGATGGTTGCGGCGAGGGTTATCGACCGGCGACATCCGCCAATGCGACACGTACTCGGCGCAAACGCTCTGAACTTATTTGGCGACGTGCGTTTTTATGCGCATAACACTGGTTTCTTGGCGATCGCGAAGCGGTACGAATAACCGAAGTTACAGGGCGTTTCGTCCCGCTATGTAATGCTTGCCGAAAAACGCTTGACGGCGTCGCGCGCACCTAGGAGGATTGCAACAAACACTTAAGAATAATCCGACCAAATGCTCGCAGAACCCGTCCTTGAGAAACGACCGGCTCTCGTCCGTCTTCATGCAGCCGACATTCCGCTGAAAGCGCCGCTCCAATGGCCGATCCTCGCGCCCGACGGCGCGGTGCTCTTCGACAGCGGCACCGTCGTTCCCGACGAAACCGCCCGCGCTTTCCTTTACCGCCATTTCGAGCCGCATCGTCCATCGCGGGAGACGGCGCTGGCTCCGGCCTCCCTCGACGCAAACGCCGACGGCCCGCCGACACTCGAGGACATCGGCCTCGCGATAGGCGGGCGCGTCGGCCTGCGCGGCGGCAGTATCTCCGGGTCGGCAATGTACGCAAGCCGCGTGATCGGCTTCTCAAACCCGCGCCGCAACGGCGAGCGATCGCTTTTCGTGACGCAGCCGGTGATGACCGGTGTCGCGCCGCTCGAACTGACGCGCGGCGAACAGGTCGATCTGGTCGCGCTGACGGGACGCGGCGTGTTCCGCTTTGCCTGCACCGTCGATGCGACCAGCCGCGAGCCGTTCAACTACGTGGTGTTATCGGCGCCGGGTGCGATTCGCCGTCTGCGAGCACGCAAGTTCGCACGATTGCCGACTCGGCTCGGCGCGCGCTTCTCGAACGAAGCGGCCGCGAATGCGATTCCGCAACTAGGCCGCGTCGCGGATATCAGCCCGTATGGCATGTCGCTGTCAGTGCCCACGGCGACCGCCAGCGCCGGTGATCGCCTGAGGCTTTCGTTCCGCTTCAGCACCGATGGCGTCGATGTCCAGATCGACACGACCGCGATCGTGCGCCACGTCGGCACGGCGGAATCCGGTGCGCCGGGCGCGGCGTACGGGCTCGAATTCGAAGCGCTCGATCCCTCGCAGCGCATCGCGTTGAAGTCGTTCATGGCCGAGCACAGCTAACCGCGGCTGCGCCCGCCGCCTTCCGAATCAGCTTCCGGGAAAGCCGTCGGGAAACAGCCGCTCGATCGCCGCCTCGTAATGCTGGATCGGCGCGGCGCCGCGCAGAGCGATCGGGGGCGGCGGTTCCTGGCCCGGCGCGGGTTCGCGCGACAGCACGGCGAACGGCACGCCGCTCACGCCGAGCTTCTTTGCGAACTCTTCGTCTTCGACGACGAGATCGGTGTACGTGCCGTCATCGAGCGATTCTTCCAGCAGTTCCGGATCGATGCCGCAGGTCGCGGCGATATCGATGAGCGCGTCGGGATCGCCGATGTCGATGCCTTCCTCGAAGTACGCCTTGAAGATCGCGCGATGAACGACGTCGTAGCGGCCAGACTCACGCGCGAACAGCGCCGTTTCGAACGCCTTGCGGCTGCGCGGTGCGACCGGCGGCAGGCGCATCAGAAGGCCGCGTTCTTCGGCGAGCGGACGCACCGATTTTTCCCACGAATCCAGGATGTAATCGCTATTCGGATCGAGCAGCGGCGCGGGTTCGGGGCGAAGCTCGAACGCATGCCAGCGAATCTCGACGGCATCCCCGTACGCGTTGCGCAACTGGTCGAGCACCGGCGTTTCCAGATAGCAGAAAGGACACACGAAATCGGACCAAACATCAACGAATAAAAGGGGCGTGGATGCCATGAAAGCCTCAAGCAAAAGGTGCGGCGGCCAGCGCGCAATGCGCCGGCCGCAAAACCGGTATGTTAGCGCGCCGTGCTGCGCCGCGTCGGATCGGCAGGCGCGCTCAGAAACCGCCGTCCAGCTCGATACGGCTGCCGTCGAAGAAGCGCGAAAGACGGAACGCGTGCGGATCGACGAGCGGTGCATCGTTGGCGACGATGTCGGCCATCAGCTTGCCCGCGCCCGGCCCGATGCCGAAGCCGTGCCCCGAGAATCCCGTCGCGATGAAAAGCCCGGGCGTGCGTTCGACACCGGAGATCACGGGCACCGCGTCCGGCGTCACGTCGATATAGCCGGCCCAGGCCTGTTCGACCGTGAGATGTGCGAGCGACGGAAAGATCGCCCGGAACTCGGCGAGCGCGGTCGCGTTGAAGGCGTCGACGGGCGCGGGATCGAGCGTGCGTACGGATTCGAAGACGGTCGGCCGATCGAGCGGCCAGCGGCGCGGACGGCGCAGTTCTTCGAAAAAGCGTGCGTTGAAACCGAGCTTGATCGAGCCGAACTGGCTCTTGAGCGCGGGAAGAAACTTCGCGAATAGCCGGAAGCTGTCGGGCGTGATGTCGCTGTAGCTGCGAAACGCATTGGCGATGGTATAGCCGCCGTCGATGCGCTTGCGGTATCCGAGCGCCTGATTGCATGCGCTGACTTCCGGCCCGCCGGGTAGCGCAGCGGTGCGGACCACCGACGAGCGCACCATGAGTTGCGGCACGTCGACGTCGAGGTTCCCCGCGAAAAGACGCGTCCATGCGCCGCCCGCGACGACCACGCTCTGACAGCGTATGCGTCCATGCTCGGTCACGACGCCGCTCACCGCGCCGCCGCTCGTTTCGACGCCGCGCACCGCGCAGGGCATTGCGATCTTGACGCCGCGCTGGCGCAGCGCCGCGGCCATCGCGGGCACGGCGCGTTGCGGTTCGGCGCGGCCATCGCTCGGCGTATAGATGCCGCCCGCGAATCGGCGCGCGGAGCCGGGCATCAGCGCGGCGGTTTCGTCGGGCGAGACAATGCGCGAATCGATCGCGTCGCGGCCCACTTTTGCGACGGCGCGCGCGAGCCACGATTCGTGATCAGCGAGCGCCCGGCTGTCGTCGGCGGCGTAGAGGATGCCGCATTCGCGATAGCCGCTATCGATGCCGAGATCGGTGTCCATGCGCCGCCACAGCTTCAGGCTTTCGAGGCTCAGCTCGAGCTCGCGCAAATCGCGATGCGTCGCCCGGCACCAGCCCCAGTTGCGGCTCGACTGCTCGCCCGCGATGTGTCCTTTCTCGCAGACGGCGACAGACAATCCTTTCTCCGCGAGAAAGCGCGCCGTGCTGATCCCGATGACGCCGCCCCCGACGACGACCACGTCGACGCTGTCGGGCAACGCTCGGTCTTCCGCGATGCGGTCGGTTGGCGGCCCCATCTTATGCGGCCTCTTTGCTTGCAGTGCGTGTCATGTGTTCCTTCGTCCACGGTCGATCATCCGGCGAGGATGCTAAGGGAATCGGCGCGCTTTGGCCATCGGCGCAAAAAATTCGCGGCGCCGCTCCGCGACGCGGGCGCTGCATCGCCGGGTGGTATCCGCTACGATGAGCGCGAGGCATCGCGTCGGCGACCTCGGGCACATCGCGTGCAATCAATCCGCGCTGCTGACGCAGTAGCCCGGCCGGCAAGGGCCGGTCATCGCAATCCCATCTTTCATGGAGAACTCTCGTGCAAAAGACTGCATCGGCGAAATGGAGCGGCGGCATCAAGGATGGCAAGGGATTCATCTCGACACAGACCGGCGTGCTCAATGACGCGCCGTACGGATTCAAGTCGCGCTTCGAAGAAGGGCCGGGCACCAATCCCGAAGAACTGATCGGCGCCGCGCACGCGGGCTGCTTCACGATGGCGCTTTCGCTGCAACTCGAGCAAGCGGGCATGAAGGCCGAAAGCCTCGAGACGAAGTCGACGGTCACGCTCGAGAAGGACGGCGAAGGCTTCACGATCACCTCGTGTCAGCTCGATTTGAAGGCGAAGATTCCCGGCGCCGACAAGGCCGCGTTCGACAAGGCTGCGCAGGCCGCGAAGGAGGGCTGCCCGGTCTCGAAGCTGTTCGCCGGGAACGCCAAGATCACGTTGAACGCGGAACTGGAGTCCTGACCCGGACCGTTTCGCCCGCGTTTCCCGCGACGGCCTGCGCGCATCAATGCCGCAGGCCGTTTTTTTGCGCCATCTTGTGCGCGTACATCCGGCTGTCGCTGGCCGCGAGCAGGTCGATGACCGTCGCATGGC
This sequence comes from Caballeronia sp. LZ019, assembly GCF_031450825.1. Lineage (NCBI taxonomy): Bacteria > Pseudomonadati > Pseudomonadota > Betaproteobacteria > Burkholderiales > Burkholderiaceae > Caballeronia > Caballeronia sp. LZ019. Next base: position 648,837 of record NZ_JARTVZ010000002.1, read on the forward strand.
GCGCGGGATCGTACTGCGTCTGTCCCACGCTGAAGCGGATGTCGTAGCCGCGCTCGGCTGTCGCTTCGTGGCCGTCGAGCGTCACCCGCAGGCGATCGAGCGCGCGGGACGTTTCATCGTCGCCGGCATCGGTCAGAAGCGCGACGAATTCGTCGCCGCCCAGCCGGCCGATCACATCGGTCTGCCGGAACGAAGTGCGCAGCGCGGCGGCGAAGGTCGCGAGCGCGCGGTCGCCTTCGACGTGGCCGTACGTATCGTTGATCTGCTTGAAGCCGTCGAGATCGAAGAACAGCAGCGATGCGCGGCGCCCCATGCGCCGGCACACGTTCAGCGCATGTTGCGCGAGCGCTTCGAAGCCGCGACGGTTCGGGATGAGCGTGAGGTCGTCGACGGTGGCGAGCTCGATCGCCGCCAGTTCCTGTTCCGCGATATGCGCAAGATCGAGCAGCAGCCCGCGCTGCGCGGCGTCGAGCGTGCGCGGACGCCGGTCGATGAGGCACAGCGTACCGAGCCGCGCGCCGTTGGGCACGGTGAGCGGCTGGCCTGCATAGAAGCGAATGTGCGGCTCCCCGACGACGAGCGGATTGTCGCGGAAGCGGTTATCGGCGCGGGCGTCGGGAATCATCAGCAGGTCGTCCTGCAGGATGGCGTGCGAGCAGAACGACACATCACGCGGCGTCTCGCGCGCTTCGAGTCCTGTGCAGGACTTGAACCACTGGCGATTTTCGTCGATGAGGCTTACGAGCGCGATGGGCACATCGAACAGATGCCGCGCGAGGCGTGTAAGCCGGTCGAAGCGTTCTTCGGGCGGGGTGTCGAGGATACGCAGCGTGCGCAGCGTGGCAAGGCGGGTCGATTCGTTCTCGGGTTTCGGGGCGACGAGCATGAAGTCTCCTGTTCCTCCTGCAGGGTTGCGCGATGATCGATGCAAGTGAACATATTGTCCGGCAAATACGAAATCTGCGGTCGGATTGTCGAGAATCCAACCGCGATGCCGCGCGCCGGCCGTTTCCGGCGGCTATCATGCCCGAGACATGCGGCTGTCTGGCGCAGCGCTCTCATGGCACGCTTGCAGCGCGGGCCGGTCGGATTACCTCGCCGTATCGCGCAAGTCCTGAAACGACGATTCCCTTTACCCATCCACCGGAGCGCCGATGAAACACAAGCTGAACTGGACCATCCTCGCGCCGATCGCGGCGATTGTCGTGCTCGCCGCCGCCGCGTTCGTCCACAACGCGCTGATGACGGGCCTGTCGGCCGTTGCGCTGGCGCTCGCGGTGTTCGCCGCCGTGCATCACGCGGAAGTGGTCGCGCATCGCGTCGGGGAGCCGTTCGGCACACTGGTGCTGGCCATCGCCGTGACGGTGATCGAAGTCGCGCTGATCGTCTCGGTGATGCTCTCCGGCGGCCCGGAAAAAGCCGGCCTGCCGCGCGATACCGTGTTCGCCGCGATCATGATCTGCAGTTGCGGAATCGTCGGCCTGTGTCTGCTCGTGGGCGGCTTGCGGCATCACGAGCAGGATTTCCAGTTGCAGGGCGCGAGCGCGGCGCTTGCCATTCTTTGCGCGTTATCCGTGATGACGCTCGTGCTGCCGAACTTCACGAGCACGGTCGTCGGGCCGGCGTTGTTGACCTCGCAACTGGTTTTCGTGGGCGTCATCTCGCTCGTGCTGTATGTGGTCTTCGTGTTCGTGCAGACGATCCGTCACCGCGATTACTTTCTCCCCACCGCCGCGAAAACGGCCGTCGCCGAGGACGACGCCCCGCACGCGCCGCCGCCGACCAACGCCGAAGCGTGGTTCGCGCTCGCGCTCCTGCTGGTTTCGCTCGTGGCGGTCGTGGGACTCGCCAAGCTGCTTTCGCCGGCGGTCGAGGCAGCCGTCGAAGCGGCGGGCGCGCCGGAGGCCGTGGTCGGCGTCGTGATCGCAGCGCTCGTGCTGCTGCCCGAAGGACTGGCGGCGGTGCGGGCGGCGCGGCTCGACCGCATCCAGACGAGCCTGAATCTCGCACTGGGTTCGGCGCTGGCGAGCATCGGCCTGACGATACCGACGGTGGCCGTCGTGTCGATCGCCATCGGTCAGCCGATCGCCCTCGGCCTCGCGCCGAAGGAAATCACGATGCTCGCGCTCACGCTCCTCGTATCGGTCATCACGCTCGGCACCGGGCGGTTGACGGTGCTGCAGGGCGTCGTGCATCTGGTGATTTTCGCGGCGTTCCTGTTCCTCTCCGTGGTGCCATGACGCGGGCTCAAGTGCTCTTCGCCGGCGTGCCGATTTGTTACACTTCAGGGTTTTCCCGCAAGGGCTCTATCGCGCGCCCGCTGCCGGCTCGGCGCGCCAGCATTTACCGCATGTCTCGAAGGATTGGAATGTCGCACAAGAAGTTCGCCAGCAAGACCGCATCGTTCGCCCTGCGGGCGGTGCTCGCCGCCGTCGCCGTCACGTCGTTCGCCGCTCACGCCAGGGACATCACGCAGATCCGCTTCGCCGTCGATCCGTCGTATCCGCCGTTCGAGTCGAAACAGGCGGACGGCAAGCTCGTCGGTTTCGATATCGACCTGGGCAACGCCCTTTGCGCGCAGATGAAGGTTAAATGCGTGTGGGTCGAGAACAATTTCGACGGCATGATTCCCGGCCTGAAAGCCCGCAAGTTCGACGCCGTGCTGTCCGACATGGGCATCACCGAAGAGCGTCTGAAGCAGATCGACTTCACGGTTCCGCTCTATGACACCCACGCGCAACTCGTGGCGCGCGCCGGCTCCGGGATTCTGCCGACGGCGCAGGCGCTGAAGGGCAAGCGCGTCGGCGTGGAGCAGGGCACGGTGCAGGAACGCTACGCGAAGGCGAAGTGGGAGCCGCAGGGCGTGCAGGTCGTCGCGTACGGCGATCAGGAGCAGGTGGAGTCGGACCTCGTCGCGGGCCGCATCGACGCGATGTTCACCGACGCCGCGCAAGCCGCCATCGGCTTTCTGAAGAAGCCGCAGGGCAAGCCGTTCGCACTCGTCGGGTCGATCGTCGAAGACAAGGCGATCATCGGTCCGGGCACGGCCATCGGCTTGCGCAAGGGCGACGCGGACTTGCAGAAGGGCCTGAATCAGGCGTTCGCCGAGTTGCAGAAGAACGGCACGTTCAAGCGCATCATGGCGAAGTACTTCGAGACCGACGTGTCCATCCAGTAAGCGCTCGATCGCACCGGCGCAAGCACGAAAAGGCATCGCTCGCGGTGCCTTTCTTTTTTCTCACGCGGCTTTCTGAAGGATTTCCGCCGATGCAGGTACACAGCCATCCGCTCGCCGGCGCGTCGCCCGGCACCGAGCGGGCGATCACGAGCTATCGGTTCGGGCCGCAGGGCTACGAGGCGCCCAAGGTCTATATTCAGGCGTCGCTGCACGCGGACGAGTTGCCGGGCATCGTCGTCGCGTGGCTGCTCAGGCGGCGGTTCGCCGACCTTGAGGCAGCGGGCAGGCTGCACGCGCGCATCGTGCTCGTGCCGGTCGCCAATCCGGCGGGGCTGAACCAGCACTGGTTCGGCGCGCAGATGGGGCGCTTCGACATGCGCTCGGGGCATGACTTCAACCGGCGCTTTCCCGATCCCGGCCCCGCGCTCGCGATGCAACTCGACGGCCGTCTGACCGGCGACCTCGACCACAACGCGCGGCTGATTCGCGCGGCGCTGCGCGCGCATCTGGCGGCGCAGACGGGCGCGACCGAACTGGAGTCTCAACGTATCGCGCTGATGCGCCTTGCCTGCGATGCGGATGTCGTCATCGATCTGCATTGCGACTGGGAAGCCGTCCCGCATCTCTACACGACGCCGGAAGCGTGGCCGTCGATCGAGCCGCTCGCGCGTTACCTCGGCAGCGAGGCGCAGCTGCTCGCGGATGTCTCGGGCGGCGAGCCCTTCGACGAGGCGTGCGCGTCCGCGTGGCGTTATCTGCGGGGCGCGTTCGGCGGCCGGTTTCCCATACCGGCGGGCGTCACGCCCGTCACGCTGGAACTGCGCGGCGTGCGCGACGTATCGCACGACACTGCCGCCCGCGACGCTCAGGCGATTGTCGATTACCTGACGCATGCCGGCTTCATCGACGGCGACGCGCCCGAGCCGCCCGCGCTGCGCCGTCCCGCGACGCCGCTCGCTGGCTGCGATTACGTGCATTCGCCGTCATCCGGCGTGATTCTGCATGCCTGCGACGTGGGCGATACCGTCCGCGCAGGCGATGTCGTCGCCGAAATTCTCGACCCGCTGGACGACAGGCTCGTGCCGCTCGTCGCGCAGACGGACGGCGTGCTCTACGCGCGACATTGGACGCGTTTTGCGACGGCAGGCATGCTCGTCGCGCGGATCGCGGGTGAGGGGGCAGCGCGGGAAGGCGACCTGCTGGTGCCGTGATTGAGAGGAAAAATGACCGGCGACTTTTCAGCGAACGTTGTAGCTTTTTTTGACAATTGGTTGCAATGCAGCATGAAAGGCGTATAGTTAGGGTTATCCCCTAGCTACTTACCCTGAGAGACGCTCATGAAGACCACCGCTCAACAATCTGTGCTCGTTTCGTTCGGTTCGTGGGTGCGCGCAGCGAAGGCTGCGGTGCTTCGCGAGTGGAATCGTGCTTTGCAACTGCATCTGCAAAACTGCGAAATCCTCGTTGAATCGTATCGCCGCAAGTAAGACGCGCCATACGTCCGGTCACAGAGTTTCAGGCAGTATCGAGCAGTATTGGACAAAGCCCCCGAAAGCGCATGCTTTCGGGGGCTTTGTTGTTTTCGCTCCGTAAATGTCGATTAACGCGCTTCCGTTCGGTCTATCAAAAATTACACAATCCTTCGCTCATTGGTCTTCGCGTAAGGGAAAATCGACGCTGGCCGCATCGACGGCCGTTTTCGTTTTGCGTTCGGCCTCACATGCCGGACCGTGAGGCAATCATAAAAATCAAAAGAGGTTTGGAAGTGAATTGCGTGGGAAAAATCGAGAATAGCTTCTCCGCATTGTCTTTCTGGTATTGGCGACCATTTCGCTGATTTACGCCGTCGTGCTGGCCGTACCCGCCTGGCTGAATATCCGAGCGCAACCGGCTGAAATCAGTGAGGCTAAAACCATCAGCGGATCGGCGTTTCGCCTGGATAGCGCTGAATCCGCTTCGAGTCAAGAATCGTCTGCCGCAGAGAAAAGCTCCGACAACAGTGAAAACGCCAAACTGGCTGACGAGTTGTTTCGAGTCCTAGATTCGCACGGCAAGAAATTGGTAGGCGCCGAACACGAAACTCATATGGAATCGGTGCGCAGTGCGGTCGATAGCTGGGCCGCAAGCGAAGAATACGGCGTGGAATTCGTAAAGGCGCAAACGAAATTCATGGACGAAGTGCTGTCACGGCCTGATGTCGCCAAGCGCATCAAAGGTTCCGAGGCCGAGTTCTACGATGTGACGGGTGGTGTTTTTAGCCAGTTCGTCGTCGAATATCAGAAAGAAAAGGACCGCATCGCCGCAGACAAGGCGAAAGCGCAAGAGGCGGCGACCGCAAAGAATATGGAAGGACTCAAGGCGCTTAGCATCATTGGCGGCGCCATCGCTTCTTTCATTACGCTGGTGCTGATGCTCGTGATGTTCCGTGTCGATAGAAGCATTCGGCAGATCGCGAATCTTCAAAAGAACGCCTGACCACTTCCGCTGCAAGTCCGTGAAATAACAAACGGCGCGCTTTTCTCAAAGCGCGCCGTTCTCACATTCAAACCCGTCAGATCGCCCAGCCGCCCAAATAAAATACCGCGAGCACCACCGCGATCGCCACCGTTCCCACATTCAGCTTGCGGAATTCCCCGGCCACGATCCGCCCGATCACCAGCGTGCAGAAACCCAGCATGATCCCGGTCACGATGTTCGCCGTGAGCACGATGAAGACGGCGCACACGAGGCCCGACATCGTGTTGACGGTATCGTCCATATGCAGTTTGGCGACATTGCCGAGCATCAGCAGCCCGACGTACATCAGCGCGGGCGCGGTCGCGTAGGAAGGCACGAGGCCCGCGAGCGGCGACAGGAACATCACCGCCAGAAAGAGCACGCCGACGACGCTCGCCGCGAGCCCCGTCTTCGCGCCCGCCGCCACGCCGACCGACGACTCGATATACGCCGCCGCCGGCGCACCGCCGAAGCACGCCGAGAAGATCGAACTCAGCGAATCCGCCGTCAGCGCGCGGCCGCCGTTCACGATGCGCCCGTTCGCGTCGATCTGGCCAGCCTGGCCCGCAACGGCGCGGATCGTGCCGGTGGCGTCGAACACGGCGGTCATCACCAGCGCGAGGACGCTCGGCAGCACGGCCATCGACAGCGCGCCCTTGATGTCCATCGCGCCGATCAGCGACGCATGGCCCGGCGCGGACAGCGAAGGCAGCGCGAACACGCCATGAAAGCGCACCGACGGATCGAACGCCAGACCGATCGCCGACAAGCCGACGACCACCAGCAGGATGCCGCCCGGCACGCGCCGGCGCTCCAGACCGAAGATCGCGGCGAGGCCCAGCACCGACATCAGCACCGGGAAGGCCGTGATGTGGCCGAGCGAAACCGGCATGCCGGGCGCCGGATTCTTGACGATCAGCCCCACATCGTTCGATGCGATCAGCAACAGAAACAAGCCGATGCCGATGCCCGTCCCATGCGCGACGCCCGTCGGCAGGTTGCGAAGAATCCACGAGCGCACGCCCGTGATGGAGATCGCGGTGAAAACGACGCCCATCAGGAACACCGCGCCCAGCGCGACAGCGGGCGACAAGCCCTTGCCGAGCACGAGGCCGAATGCCGTGAACGCCGTCAGCGAAATCGCGCAGCCGATGGCGATCGGCAAGCGCGCCCACACGCCCATCAGGAGCGAGCCGAACGCCGTCGTCAGGCACACGGCGACGAACACGGCGCTCGTATCGAAACCCGCCTTGCCGAGCATGCCGGGCACGACGAACACCGAATAGACCATCGCGAGAAACGTCGTCACACCGGCGACGACCTCGCGCTTCTGCGTGCTGCCGGATCGCGAGATACCGAAATAGCGGTCGATGAAGCCGTCGCGCGCCGTCTGAATCTCGTCTGTCTGATCAGCGGAAGGGATGTCGCCAAGCTGCCGGGCGGGGGATTCCAACATGATGAGCTGCTCCTTTATCAGCACGCTGAAACGGATGTCCGTGCGCGCACGGCAGCTCCGTCGTCAGGGTCGTCTCGTATGATTTTCTTGATGTGGGCCGCATGCATCGCCGGAAGGCTGCACTCGGTCAGGCAAAGACTAGGTGAACGGGATACGCGGTCCAATCCCGAGAAAAACATTCCGCCCATGCGAACATTCTTATATTTCTGAAAACCCACGCAAAACGGACGTGTGAACAGTCGAAGCAAAGGCCGGACTAGGGCAAACGCCTAGTCCGGCAAGACGGGTTAGCGGATGACCTGCGATACGCCGCGTCCACGCGGATCCGACATCGGCTCAGGCGTCGTATCGTCGATGCGGATGGCCTGAATGTCGCCATTGAAGCCCTGCATCGTGAATGTATAGCCCTTTGCTTCGAGCTCTTTCACGACATCCGCGTCGAGCTGATGATACGGCTCCTGGTAGATCGTGTTCGGCGGCAGCAGTTGATGGTGAAAGCGCGTGGCGCCCACTGCGTCGGCGAGCGGCATCCTGAAGTCGTAGACGTTCGACAGCACCTGAAAGATCGACGTAAAGATGCGCGAGCCGCCCGGCGTGCCGATCACCATCGCGACCTTGTCGTCCTTCGTGAGAATGGTCGGCGTCATCGACGAGAGCGGGCGCTTGCGCGGCGCGATGGCGTTCGCGTCGCTGCCGACCACGCCGAACATGTTCGCGACGCCCGGCTTCGCGGAGAAGTCGTCCATCTCGTCGTTCAGCACGATGCCCGTGCCTTCCGCGATCACGCCCGAACCGAAGTAGCCGTTGATCGTGTACGTGTTCGACACCGCGTTGCCCCACTTGTTGACGACCGAGAAGTGCGTCGTCTCGGCCTTCTCCGGCATGGACGTGCCGAGGCCCGGCTGGACGCTCTTCGTATCCGACGGCGCATCGGGATTGACCTCCTGCGCACGCTTGAGGATGTAGTCGTCGTCGGTCAGTTGCGCGACCGGCACCTTGTAAAAGTCCGGGTCGCCGAGATATTGCGCGCGGTCGGCGAACACGCGCTTTTCGATTTCCGCGACGAGATGAATGTACTGCGCGGAGTCGAGCGGCACGCCTTCGAACTTGTCCTTCAGGTCCGCTTTCATCTTCAGCAACTGCACGAGGCCGATGCCGCCGGAGCTCGGCGGCGGCGCGGTGATCACGCGATAGCCGTTCCAGCTCGCCACCACCGGCTGCCGCCATACCGCCTTGTACTCCTTCAGGTCCCGCTCGGTGATGAGGCCGTGGCCGGTCATCGACGTGGCGATCAGTTCGGCGGTCTTGCCCTGGTAGAAGCCCTTCGAGCCCTTGTCGGCGATGCGCTGCAACGTGTCGGCCAGATCGGGCTGCCTGAACACCTGGCCCGCCTTCATGCTGCCGAAATAGAGATCGAAGTTCGTCTTGCCGGCGAATTCCTTCGATGCGCGGTCGCGCCGCTCGACAAGCTGATCGTTGACGACGAAGCCATCTGCCGCGTACTTGATGGCCGGTGCGAGCACCTGCTTCCACTTGAGCTTGCCGAAGCGCTTCTGCGCTTCCCACATGCCGTTGACGGTGCCCGGCACGCCCACCGCGCGGTGCCCGTAGAGGCTCATGCCCTTGATGACTTCGCCCTTGTCGTCGAGATACATGTTGCGCGTGGCGGCGATGGGCGCGCGTTCGCGGTAGTCGAGGAAGTACGGACGATGGTCGACGTACAGCGTCATGAAGCCGCCGCCGCCGATGTTGCCCGCCTCCGGATAGGTGACCGCCAGCGAGAACGCGATCGCCACGGCCGCATCGACGGCATTGCCGCCCTGGCGGAATATCTGGGCGGCGGTATCGGCGGCATATTTGTCGGCGACGGCCACCGCCGAGGCGGTCAGTACCTGTGGCTGCGCTTGCGGCGCGCGGGCATGAGCGGGCGTGCTCTCGACGAAGCCGGCCACGCTGAACGCGGCGGCGGCCATGGCCGTGAGCGCGAGGGATCGAAAGCGATGTTGCTGGTTCAACGGCATCTCCTGCGTTCTCCTTCCTCGACAATGGGTTAGCGCTTATAACACGATTAGGGCATCAACTGGCCGCCGTTCACGTCGATGATTTGCCCCGTCACGTACCGCGACATCGCCTCCGACGCGAGATAGAGGAACGCGCCGCTGCAATCGTCCGGCTCGCCGACGAAGCCCATCGGAATGGCTTTGCGGAACGCGTCCAGTTGCTCCGGCGTCGTGAATCGCTCATGAAACGGCGTTTCGATGACACCCGGCGCGACCGCGTTCACGCGAATGCGATCCGCGACCAGTTCCTTCGCCATGCCCTTGGTGATCGTGCTGACGAAGCCCTTCGACGCGGCATAGAGCAGCGCGCCCGGCCCGCCGCCGTTGCGCGCCGCAACAGAGGTCACGTTGATGATCGAACCGCCGCCGCCCTCGCGCAGCGACGGCAACGCCGCACGCGTGAACGCCACGACCGAACGCGCATTGATGTGCATGATCTCGTCGAAAAGCTCGTCGGTGACGGACGCGATCGGCTCGCGCTTCACGAGACTGCCCGCGTTGTTGATGAGCACGTCGATCTTGCCGAACGCCTCGACGGTGGCGGCGACGGCGGCGTCGATGGCTTTCGAATCGCGAACGTCCGCGCCGACGGTGATCGCCGAAACGCCGAGCGCGCGCACGTCCTTCGCGACTTCTTCGGCTTGGTCCTTCGAGCTGTTGTAGTGCACCGCGACATTCGCGCCGTATTGCCCGAACGCGCGCGCCGCCGCAGCGCCGATGCCGGTGCTCGCGCCGGTGATGAGAACCGATTTACCTTTCAGATCGTGCATGTGTGCTCCGTGGTCGAAGGATGTAAATGGGTGCTGCGAACCCGCAGTATGAGGCAAACCGGCGCTTTGCCACGCCCGGCCAAAAGCGGCACCATGACGATTGCCGCGCGATGAACCGTCGTCTGCGCGCCCAACCCTTCGCCAGAATCAGGAGGCACACATGAATGCACAGGTCGATCCCATCCCCGAAGGCCGTCACGGCGTCATTCCGTACATCGCGGTCGCGGGCGGCGTCACGGCCATCGACTTTTACAAGAAGGCCTTCGGCGCCACCGAAGTGTTCAGCATGCAGGATCCGGGCGGGCGCATCGGCCATGCGGAACTGCTGATCGGCGGCAATCCTTTTTATCTGAGCGACGAGTATCCGGAGATGGACGTGAAAGGCCCGCTCGCGGTCGGCGGCACGCCGGTGATGCTGCATCTGTATGTCGATGACGTCGATGCCGTCGTGCAGCGCGCGCTCGACGAAGGCGCGACCATCGTCCGTCCGGTCGAAGACCAGTTCTATGGCGACCGCGGCGGCAAGCTGCGCGATCCGTTCGGCCACATGTGGTGGATCGCGACGCACAAGGAGGACGTATCGCCGGAAGAACTGCGCGCGCGCGCCGAGCGGCTGTTCGGCAACGGGGCGTGACGCATCGGCATTGAAATCATCCGGCCGGCGCGATCACGACCGCGCCGGCCTCTGCGCGCCGACAGCCATCCGTATCGCCCGGGCGGACGAAAATTCGCAAAATTTGGTCATGTTTCGGCTCAGGTAGGTGGCATCCGCCTTATTGATGCGAAATACTCGCGCCCAGCCGCGAGACACTTCGAAGCCGTCAGGGACACTTCCGGACGGTGATTCGAATCACGCCTGGTTAGGCAACCTAACGGTTGGTGCAGTCCGCTTCGCCTGCGCGCGATAAGCCAGGCGACGCGTGAAGCATCCACAACAAGCAAAAGAACGAGACAAACAGGAGGAACCCGATGAAGTCATTCGCCGCTCTCACTTTCAATCGCACGGCGCTGGCCGCCGCCGGCATGGCGTTCGCGCTCGGCGCGCTGTCGCTGCCGGCCGTGGCCGCCATCGTGCCGCAGGGCGTCGTGCTTGCCGCGAAGCAGGAACTCGTGCGCAACAACGGCTCCGAGGTCGAGACGCTCGACCCGGCGCTCGTCGAATCCGTCGGCGCGGCGAATCTCGGACGCGACTTGTTCGAAGGCCTGACGGTCACCAACGGCGACGGCGCCGTGATGCCCGGCGTCGCCGAGAAGTGGGAGCAGAAGGACCCGGTCACGTGGGTATTTCATCTGCGCAAGAACGCGCGCTGGTCCAACGGGCAGAACGTGACGGCGAACGACTTCGTCTACGGATGCCAGCGCTTCATCGACCCGAAAATGGCGTCGCCTTACGGCAACGTGTTCGGTCCGTTCCTGCTGAACGGCGCGGAGATCGTCGCGGGCAAGAAGCCGGTGAGCGCGCTCGGCGTGCGCGCCATCGACGCGCTCACGCTCGAAGTCAAAACCGCCGGCCCGGTGCCGTTCCTGCCCGAACTGATGTCGAATCCCAATCTCGGGCCGGTGCATCGCGCGACCGTCGAAAAGTATGGGCGCGACTGGACGAAGCCGGGCAATCTCGTCAGCAACGGTCCGTTCCAGTTGAAGGACTGGCAGGTCAACAGCAAGCTCGTGCTGACGAAGAACCCGAATTACTGGGACAAGGACCACGTGCAACTGACGCAGGTGACGTATCTCCCGGTCGAGGACGAAAACACCGACGTCAAGCTCTTCCAGTCGGGCGACAACGACATGACGTATCAGATGCCCACGGGCAGCTATGCGAAGTATCGCCAGCAGTTTCCGAACGACACGCGCAACTCGCTGATTCTCGGCACGCGATACTACAGCTTCAACAACCGCGATCCGCTGCTGAAGGACGTGCGCGTGCGCAAGGCGCTCTCGATGGTCATCGACCGCGACCTGCTCGCGCAGCGCGTGACCGCCGACGGCCAGACGCCGATGTACGGCCTGATGCCGAAGGGCGTGAGCGGCGCGGACGTGTCCAGCTACGAGTGGGCCTCGTGGCCGATGAACAAGCGCGTCGAAGAAGCGAAGAAGCTGCTCGAGCAGGCGGGCGTGAAGCCGGGCACGAAGCTGCGTTTCGCGATGAACACGAGCGACTACAACAAGAAGATGGCGATCTTCGCGGCGTCCGAATGGAAGACGAAGCTGGGCCTCGCCACCGATATCGAATCGATGGAATTCAAGGTGCTGCTCAAGAAGCGCCATGACGGCGACTATCAGATTGCGCGCAACGGCTGGGTGGCCGACTACAACGACGCCACGACCTTCCTGCAACTCGTGCAGTGCAAGTTGACGCAGAACGACAACTTCAACTGCAATCCGAAGGCCGACGCGCTGATCGCGCAGGCCAGCGAAACGACTGACCAGGCGAAGCGCAAGCAACTGCTGACCGAAGCCGCGAAGCTCGTGATGGACGACTACCCGATGCTCCCGCTGCTGCAATACGGCCTGCCGCGCCTCGTCAGGAGCTACGTGGGCGGCTATTCGCTGAAGAACCCGATGGATCATTACGCCAGCAAGGATCTCTACATCGTCAAGCACTGACGCACAGGAGCCGTTCGCATGTGGTCCTATACGCTGCGGCGCGTGTTGCTCACGCTGCCGACATTGCTGATCGTCGTGACGGTCTGCTACCTCCTTCTGCACGCAACGCCGGGCGGCCCGTTCGACGGCGAGCGCAAGGTGTCCGCCGAAGTGCTTGCGAATCTGCAGGCCAAGTACCACCTCGGCGAGCCGTTGTGGAAGCAGTATCTGCTCTATCTCGACGGCCTCGTGCACGGCGATCTGGGCGCGTCGTTCCGTTACGCCGACTGGAGCGTCAACGAGCTCGTGCTGCGCGCGCTGCCGGTGTCGCTTGCGATCGGCGGGGTGTCGATGGCGCTGGCGATCGTCGTCGGCGTGCTGCTCGGCGTCGCGGCGGCGCTGCGCCGCAACAGCATCGCCGATTACGCGCTGATGCTCGTCAGCAATGCGGGCAACGCGTTTCCGTCGTTCGTGATCGGGCCGGTGCTGATCCTCGTGTTCGCCATCGCGTTGAAGTGGCTCCCGGCGGGCGGCTGGAACAACTTCGATGCGCGCTACATGGTGTTGCCCGTCGCGCTGCTGGTAATGATCAACGTCGCGACGGTCGGACGCGTGACGCGCGTGAGTCTCATCGAAGTGATGAACACGCCGTATATCCGCACCGCGCGCGCGAAAGGCCTGGCGATGCGGACGATCGTGCTGCGTCATGCGCTGAAGCCGACGCTGATTCCGGTCGTCTCGGTGATCGGCCCGCTCGCGATCCAGTCGATCACGGCGGCGGTCGTCACGGAGTCCGTGTTCTCGCTGCCGGGCATCGGCAAGCTGATCGTGAATGGCGCGGCCAATCGCGATTACACGCTCGTGCTCGGCCTGGTCGTGCTCGTCACGGTCGTGGCCGTGCTGCTCAACCTGCTGGTTGACCTCGCTTACGCGTGGCTCGATCCGAAGATCCGCTACTGAGAGGGCGCGCGATGAAATCAGCTTCTCTGGGCGCCACGCTCGAAAAAGCGGTCGCGGGCCGCAGTCCGTGGCAAGACGCCCGCACGCGCTTTGTGCGCAACAAGGCGGCGGTCGTGAGCCTCGCGCTGCTCGCGGCGATCACGCTCGCGTGCATCGCCGGTCCTTGGCTGTTGCCGAATCAGTTCGATTCCGCCGACTGGAACGCGATGAGCGTGCCGCCCACGTTCGCCAACTGGCATCTCTTCGGCACCGACGAAACCGGCCGCGACCTGTTCGTGCGCTGTCTGGTCGGCGGCCGCGTCTCGCTGATGATCGGCGCGCTCGCCACGCTCACGTCGGTCACGCTCGGCATCGTCTGGGGCGCGGTGGCGGGGTTCATCGGCGGGCGCGTTGACAACGCGATGATGCGCTTCGTTGACATGATGTACGCCATTCCGTACCTGCTGATCGCCATTCTCATGGTGACGCTGCTCGGCCGCGAGTTTTATCTCGTGGTGCTGACCATCACCGTGTTTTCGTGGATGGACATGGCGCGCGTCGTGCGCGGCCAGACGCTGTCGATCCGCTCGAAAGAGTACGTCGAAGCGGCGCGGGCCATCGGCGTGCCGACGCGGCGCATCATCGTGCGGCATGTCGTGCCGAACCTGCTGGGCATCGTCGCGATCTACACGACCGTCACCGTGCCGGGCGTGATTCTCACGGAATCGGTGTTGTCGTTTCTCGGTCTCGGCGTGCAGGAACCGATGACGAGCTGGGGCGTGCTGATTCAGGACGGCGTCGGCGTCATGGAATCCGCGCCGTGGATTCTGCTGTTCCCGGCCGCAATGCTCTCCGTCACGCTCTATTGCATCAACTTTGTCGGCGACGGGCTGCGCGACGCGCTCGATCCGAAGGACAGGTGAGCCATGCCGCTACTGGAAGTCAACGGCCTGCAGGTCGAATTCAGGACGCACGACGCCGCCGTGCGCGCCGTCAACGGCGTGAGCTTCACGCTGGAAGAGGGCGAGACGCTCGGCATCGTCGGCGAGTCCGGCTCGGGCAAGAGCCAGAGCGTGCTCGCCATGCTGGGGCTGCTCGCATCGAACGGACGCGCGACAGGCGAGGCGCTGTATCGCGGCGAGCACCTGCTCGGGATGTCCGCGAAGGCGCTCAACCGCATTCGCGGCAATCGTCTCTCGATGATTTTTCAGGACCCGATGAGCTCGCTCAATCCGTATCTGACCGTCGAGCGGCAGATGACGGAAGTGCTGGAGCTGCACAAGAACCTGACGCGCCGCGAAGCGAGAAAGCGCGCCATCTCCATGCTCGAAGCCGTGCGGATTCCGGAGGCCGCGCATCGCATCGGACAGTATCCGCACGAGTTGTCGGGCGGCATGCGGCAGCGCGTGATGATCGCGATGGCGCTGCTCTGCGAGCCGGAAGTGCTCTTCGCCGACGAGCCGACCACCGCGCTCGACGTGACCGTGCAGGCGCAGGTGCTGCAACTCCTGCGCGACCTGCAGCGGGACTTCGGCACGTCCATCGTGCTGATCACGCACGATCTGGGCGTCGTCGCCGGGCTGTGCGAAAAGGTCATGGTGATGTACGGCGGCCGCGTGATGGAGCAGTGCGACGCCGCCACGCTGTTCGCGAAGCCGTCGCATCCGTACACCATCGGCTTGCTGCGCGCGCTGCCGCGGCTCGATCAGCAGGGCGGCGAACTCGCGGGCATCCCTGGCAATCCGCCGAACATGGCGCATCCGCCCGCGGGTTGCCCTTTCCATGAACGCTGCGCCGATGCAACCGCCGAATGCGCCATGCACGCGCCTGCGCTCGCGCACGCCGGCCCGCGCTGGCTGCGCGCGTGTCACCGCCCCGTCGATGCAATGACCACGCGTTACCAGGAGTCGAGCCATGTCTGACGCAACGATCCTTTCGGTGCGCGACATGCGCGTGCATTTCCAGGTGAAGGCAAAGAGCCGTCTGCCGTGGGCGCCTTCGCGCACGCTGAAGGCGGTTGACGGCGTGAGCTTCGACCTGCGCGCCGGCGAAACGCTCGGCGTCGTCGGCGAATCGGGCTGCGGCAAGTCCACGCTCTCGCGCGCGATCCTCAATCTCATTCCCGCGACGCACGGCGACATCGTATGGATGGGCGCGAAGCTGACGCGGGCATCGGCGCGCGAATGGCACGCGGTCCGCGCCGATGTGCAGATGATCTTCCAGGACCCGCTGGCCTCGCTGGATCCGCGCATGACGATCGGGCAGATCATCGCGGAGCCGTTGACGGAGCATCGGCCGGGCATGAGCCGGCAGGAAATCGACACTCGCGTGCGCGCGATGATGACGAGGGTCGGCCTGCGCGAACAGATGATCAACCGCTATCCGCATGAATTCTCGGGCGGGCAATGTCAGCGCGTCGGTATTGCGCGGGCGCTGATCGTCGAGCCGAAGCTCGTTATCTGCGACGAGCCGGTGTCCGCGCTCGATGTGTCGATTCAGGCGCAGATCGTCAATCTGCTGAAGACATTGCAGGCCGAGTTCAAGCTGTCGCTGATCTTCATCGCGCACGATCTGGCCGTCGTGCGGCACATTTCGGATCGCGTGATGGTGATGTATCTCGGCCGCGTGATGGAGCTAGCCGACAAGGAGGCGCTCTATGACACGCCGCGCCATCCCTACACGCGCGCGTTGCTGTCGGCGGTGCCGGTGCCCGATCCGGCGATCGAACGCGGCAAGGTCGTGCAGATTCTTTCGGGCGATATTCCGAGCCCCATCGATCCGCCTGCCGGATGCGTGTTCCATACGCGCTGCCCGATGGCGCAGGCGCGCTGCGCACAGGAAGTGCCCGCGTTACGTGCGTTGACTCCTGGTGCTTCCGCTGCGTGTCATTTTGCGTAGTGAATCGATATCCTAACTAATCCGATACGGAGTCAGTCAGCCGTCTTAGAGAACGCTAAGTCCACGCATCGCCCGCCCTCATATAAGCCAAAGCACGTTGTCGTCCGCCGACTCTTCCGGTCGCCGGGCGTGGCTCGTTGCATCCCGTTGTTTTGTCGTTAGCAGGTTGAGTCAGGAGTCTGGAGATACGTTTCATGAAAAAACAAAAAGCATCAGTTGCCCTTTCGATTTTGCTGTTCAGCGGCTTCATGGCCGCGAACGTTGCCGCATATGGCGAGGAAGCCGATACCGAGCCGCCCTCGCGCCACACGGAAGCCGTTCCGAATTCCCCGCCCAATACCGAAGCCGACGCGCCGATCAGCAATCAGGCGAAAGCAAAAGGCTTCATCGAGGATTCACATTCAACCTGCTCGGGCGGTCTTTTACGGAGCACGATGAATTCAAGGGCGCCGGCAAGAAGGACGCCTGGGTGCTCGGCGCGCAGGCCGTTTTCGAGTCGGGTTATACGCGCGGGCTCATCGGGCTGGGCGCGGATGTATCGCTCTTCGGCGCGTTGAAGCTCAATGGCGGCGATGGCGCGGGCAATCGTGTGCACGTCGGCACGGACGGCGGCGGGTCGCATCAGCTTGCATGGGCGTATCCGGGCGTGTGGGACGTGAAGGCGCGTGCGTCGAACACCGTGCTGAAATACGGTCAGCAACTCTTCGATAACCCGTTCCTCGTGCCGCACGACAACCGCGCGCTGCCGCCGACGTATCGCGGCTTCTCGCTCGCTAGCGAAGAGTTCAGGAATCTCACGCTGAAGGCCGGCACGGTGGATGGCGTGATCGCGCGCGGCATGACCACCGTGACGGGACTGAAGACGGAATACGGCGGCACGCATGTGTCGCAGTTCACGTATTTCGGCGGCGACTGGACGCACGGCGACGACACCGCGGTCTCGCTGTACGGAAGCGTGGCGAACAACGTGTGGCAGCAGTACTACCTCTCGGCGACGCAGAGCATCGGCGATTCGAAGACCGTCCGCTGGACCGGCGCGCTGAACTACTACTACACGGGCGCGATCGGCGACAAACGGCAAGGGCCGATCAACAACAACGCGTACAGCCTCGCGCTGGCCGGCACGCACGGCGCGCATACGCTCCAGTTCGCGTTCCAGCAGATTCTCGGCGATCAGATGTTCGACTACATGGGCCAGTCGGGCGGCGATTATCTGTCGAACTCGCTCGACGTGGATTACAACCAGCCGCATGAGAAGTCGGTGAGTCTCTCGTATTCGCTGAACATGAAGGACTACGGCGTGCCGGGAATGAAGGTAACGATGTGGGGCGCATACGGCTGGGGCGCCGATGGCAGCGCGATGGCCAACAGCGGCACGGCCAATGCGGCCAGCTACGTCGTGAACGGCCGGCCCTTGCACGGTTCGCATTACGAATTCGGCATCATTCCCGGCTACACGGTCCCCGACGGCAGGTTCAAGAACACGTCGATCAAGTTCTACTACATGCATCATCACGGCAGCGAGTTTTACCCGGATGGCACGAGCAACGTGTATCGCCTGATGGTGAACGTTCGTTCAACGTTTTCTGACGTGCGATGCTTGAATTCGGATGGCGTAAACCCTACAAATTCCGACCTTTACATTACGTTTAACTTTCATCTATAACGTGAGGGCGTGCAGCGGATTGCCATGTCTCGCCCACGCTCATCGCCCGGCAGGCTTTATTCCTGCCGGGCTTTTTTTTTGCGCTGCGCCGCGCTGCGACATGCCTTTCAGCAACTTACGAAAAGCGCTGTCCTAAGTGAAAACCCCGGCGTTTCTTTCGCTTGACTTACTTGATATATCACATACTGTGTATATGCGATGACGCCGTATCGGCGGCATCGTAAGAGGCGTCGCTCGACGTCCGATTACACAAAGGCAGCAGTGCCAAGGAGACAGGCATGGACCAGATGAATCGCCAGGAGGGGGCGTCGCGTCTAGCGTCGCCGTGGGTGCAATTGGTGTTCGGCGTGATCTGTATGGCGATGATCGCCAACATGCAGTACGGATGGACACTCTTCGTCAATCCGATCGACGAGAAATATCACTGGGGCCGCGCCGCGATTCAGGTGGCGTTCACGATCTTCGTCGTCACCGAAACATGGCTCGTGCCGGTGGAAGGCTATCTGGTTGACAAGTACGGGCCGCGTCCGGTGGTCGTCGGCGGTGGATTGCTGTGTGCGATCGCCTGGGCGATGAACTCCGTGGCGTCGTCCTTGCCGCTCCTGTATCTGGCGGCCGCGATCGGCGGCGTCGGCGCGGGCGCGGTGTACGGCACGTGCGTCGGCAATGCGCTGAAGTGGTTCCCCACGCGGCGCGGGCTCGCGGCGGGCATTACGGCGGCGGGCTTCGGCATGGGATCGGCGGCGACCGTGGTGCCGATCGCCCACATGATCAAGTCGAGCGGTTACGAAGCGACCTTCCTGTGGTTCGGGCTGGGGCAGGGCCTCGTCGTGTTCCTGCTCGGCATGGCGCTCTACGCGCCGCCCGCGCACATGCTCGCGGCGGTGAAGACGACGTTGAAGCGCGCGGTGTACAACGCGAGTCCGAAGCAGGTGCTGGCGTCGCCGATCTTCTGGGTGATGTACCTGATGTTCGTGATGATGGCCGCCGGTGGTCTGATGGCGACCGCGCAGCTCGGTCCCATCGCGAAGGACTTCGGCCTGCAGGATTCGCCCGTGTCGATACTCGGCCTGACGCTGCCCGCGCTGACGTTCGCGCTGACCATCGACCGAGTGCTCAATGGCCTGACGCGGCCGTTTTTCGGCTGGGTATCCGACAAGATCGGACGCGAGAACACGATGTTCGTCGCGTTCGCCATCGAGGCGGTCGGCATCGTCGCGCTGTCGAAGTTCGGGCATAACCCGGTGGCGTTCGTCGTGCTGACGGGCATCGTGTTCTTCGCCTGGGGCGAGATCTATAGCCTGTTCCCGGCGACGTGCGGCGACACCTTCGGACCGAAGTTCGCGGCGACCAACGCGGGCCTGCTGTACACGGCGAAGGGCACGGCCGCGCTGCTGGTGCCGTTCTCGAGCGTGATCACGAAGGCGACCGGAAGCTGGCACTCGGTCTTCATGCTGGCAGCGGGGATGGCCGCCATCGCGGCGCTGCTCGCGCTCTTCGTGCTGAAGCCGATGCGCAGCGCGCACACGCAGAAGCATGCGAGGGATGCGGGCGTCGATATGGGGTATTCGCCGGCTGTGAAGGAGTGAGAACGAACGCGTGAGCCATACCCGCGACTGTGAAAATCCATGCAATCGCGGTTGAACTGAAGCAAGGGCGGCTATGATCCAGCCCGTCCGCGCGGCGTGCGTCGCGCGGACGGTTTCCGCTCATTTGCTTCGCATGTCAAAACTTCTCCTTCTCAGCGTGAGCGCCGGCGCGGGTCACGCACGCGCCGCCGAGGCGCTTCGCGCCCACGCCGCGCTTCATCCTTCCGGCGTCGAAGCCGTGCACCTCGACGTCATGGACTTCGTCCCGGCGAGCTTCCGTGCGCTCTACGCGGACTTCTACGTCAAGCTGGTCACGCATCAGCCGGCGCTTTGGAGCTACCTCTATCAGAGGACCGACAACGCCTCCCCGCGATCCTTCGGCGAGCGTGTGCGACGCGCCGTCGAGCGGCTCAACTGCCGCGCGCTGAAAGCAGAAATCGCACGTCATCACGCCGATGCCATCGTCTGCACGCACTTTCTGCCGGCCGAATTGCTGTCGCGCGAGCGTCGCAAGGGCAATCTGCAGACGCCGGTGTGGGTGCAGGTGACGGACTTCGACCTGCATCGATTGTGGGTCGTGCCGCACATGCAAGGCTATTTCGCCGCCAACGATGAAATCGCCTGCCGCATGCGCGAACGCGGTCTGCCGGCAGAATCCGTTCACGTCAGCGGCATCCCGGTGATGCCCGCCTTCGCGGAGCAGCACGATCGCGCAGCGTGCGCGGCGCAGTTCGGTCTGGATCCGCATCGCCCGACGTTCCTGATGATGTCCGGCGGCGCAGGGCTCGGCGGGCTCGATACGCTCGCCGCGCGCTTGTTGTCGATGGACGCGGATTTTCAGCTGATCGCGCTCGCGGGCCGCAACGAAGCGCTGCTGAACGCATTGCGCGAAGTCGCGCGCCGTCATCCGGGCCGATTGCTGCCGATGGGCTTCACATCGCAAGTCGAACGGCTGATGGCGTGCGCCGATCTCGTCATCACGAAGCCCGGCGGACTCACCACATCCGAATGCCTCGCGATGGGCGTGCCGATGATCGTCAATTCACCGATTCCCGGCCAGGAAGAACGCAACGCCGATTTCCTGCTCGAACGGGGCGTCGCGCTGAAAGCCGTCGATGCCGCCGCGCTCGAATATCGCATCCGCGCGCTGCTGAACGATTGGGCGCAACTCGACGCGATGCGCGGCCGCATCGCGCCGATCGCGCGTCCGCACGCGGCGCGTGTCGTGCTCGACACCGTGCTGGGGACAGCAGCATGAGCCGCCGTGCATGTCATCTCGTTGCGCTGATCGCGTGGGTCGTGCTGCTCGGGTTCTTCTTCGCCAACGTCGAGATTCAGATCGAAGGCAGCGCGGGATGGGCTGCGAATCTGCCGACGTGGCGCATCGAACATCACTGGCTGCTCGACATCTTCTGGGGCGGCCGGCCCATGACCGGCTATCACGCGTGGGTGTTCCCGTTCGTCGCGCTGTTCTTTCATCTGCCGGCCGTCTTCTTTGCGCGATGGTCGTGGCGTATCGAGGCGCGCATCGTCGCGTGCATCATGACATTCTGGCTCGTCGAGGATTTCCTGTGGTTCGTGCTGAATCCGGCCTACGGCATCGCGCGGTTCGATCCGCATCACGTGCCGTGGCACAAGCACTGGATCGCATTTGCGCCGACCGATTACTGGACGATGACCGCCGCCGCGTGCGTGCTGTTCTTCCTGTCGGCGAAGAAGGAATCGCGTCGTGCGTAGGATCGTGTCCGTCGCGTTCTATGGCGCGGGCGTCGCGGCGGCAGTGTTCGCGGTTGCGTCGATGCTCAAGGCCGCGCCGCTCGTCACGCACGCGGGCAATCCGCATGCGATGCCCGTCGCCGCCCGGCCGCTGAACTGGGCGGAGCCGATGGTCTATACGCACGTTGACAACCTGCATCGCATTACGCCGTCGCTGTATCGGAGCGCGCAAATCACCGCGGACGATCTGCCGCGTTTGCGCGCGCTCGGCATCCGCAAGATCATCAGTTTCCGCTCGTTTCATTCCGATGACGGGTTGCTGGCGGGAAGCGGCATCGCGCTGCAGCGCATCCGCATCAACACCTGGAACATTCGCGACGAGGACATGATCGCCGCGCTCCAGGCGCTACGCCACGTGGACCGCGACGGCCCCGTTCTCATCCACTGCCAGCACGGCGCGGATCGCACGGGGCTCGTGTCGGCGCTGTATCGCGTGGTGTATCAGGGATGGACCAAGGGGCAGGCGGAAGACGAACTGCTGAACGGCGGCTACGGCTTTCATCCGGTGTGGGGAAACATCCGGCGCTATCTTGAAAACGTGGATGTGGACAGGCTGAGGCGAGAAGCGGGCGCCTCAGAACCGGGTGCCGACGCTGCATCCGCCGAAGCCGCCGCCGTTGGTGGCCCAGCCTGAACAGCCGAAGAGTCCGCATCCGCCGAGCATGAGCGATGCGACGATGAGTACGGCGACAATGCGAAGGCGTTTCATGGCGACAAGCAGGTTTCTGACGATCGCGCGCATTGTCCCCGACGCGGCGCGCGCCACTGTCAAAAACCGTCGTCAGCCGGGTTTGCCATCCGCACGCGGGCGAACGAGCCGTGACGCGTACGCCGTCACATAGATCGCGAAGGCGAGAATCCAGCACGATCCCGCGCCGATGATCCACCACCCCTGCGCCGATGGCGCCGCTATCGGCCCGAACACACGCAGCGCGCTTGCCGACATCACGAGCGCATAACAAGCGATGTCCCATCGATCCGCCACCAGCAGCAAGCCGGTGTGACCGCGCGCGGTGCGCGTGATCATTGCGATGATCGCGCCGCCGACGACGCCCGCCGTGAACGCGTGCATCGCAAGCGTATGCGGCACGCGTGGCGACCCCGCCGTGCTCAGCGCGAGCAGCGCAAAGCCGATCGGCAGCCACGCATACGCGAGATGCAGAATCATGACGATGGGCCGTCCGCGCACCGCGTGAGCGCGCCAGCCGGCGAGCCGCGCCAGATGCACGCCGCACGCGAAGAGGGCGAGGACCGCGACGAACGCGCGGCCGGGCGCGAAGGCATCGGCGAGCAGGGCCGCGAGGGTGAGCGGCGCGGCGGCGATCTCGACGACGCGCCATCGACGCGTGACGAAGCCGGGAATCGCGTTGGCGGTGAACATCGGAATCACGCGTCCGCCGATGACGCTCACCAGCATGACGACGATGCCCGCCGCCGCCTCGATGCACGCCATCGCCAGATCAGGACGCGCGGCCAGCGTGAAACCGTGGGACATGGCGTTCAGTCCGCCGAACGCCAGCAGCATGGGCACGACGAAATAATTGCGCCGGTTGCCGGCCTTCACGAGCACGCGCAACAGCGCGAGCGCGACGAGCGGCAAAAACGCGCTGTTGACGATCGCAGCGGGCAGGGCAGGCCCGCTCCACACCAGCACGCGCGCCGCGAGCCACAACGCGACGAGCGCGGCGAGCAGTCCGCCTTTCGCGGTATCGCGTCCGGTCCACGCGCGCACGGCCGTCAGCAGAAAGCCCGCGACGATCGCCCCCGCGAAACCGAAGACCATCTCGTGCGCGTGCCAGCCGATCGGGTCGGCGCGCAGCAGATAGCCTCCGAAAAGCGGCACGCCACGCAAGACCAACAGCCAGACGACGAGCGCGACGGCCGAAAATGCCGCGCCGCCGAGATACAGCGGCCGGAAGCCGAGATTGAACAAGGCGAAGCGCGATGGATTCCCGGAGCCGCGCCCGCGCGGTGCGGCGACGAATATCGGTGCGGCTTCAGGGGTCTTCATTCTGTCCTCGCTACATGAGTCAATGCGGAATCGGCGACTTGACGGGATCGCCTTCCCCGGCGATCGCGAATACGAGCAACACGGCGCGCTCCGTCCCGCTCGCGTTCTTCGCCACGATGTGATGCGCGCCGGGCGGCTCATACCACGATTCGCCCGGCCCATGCGTCTTCGCCGCCGATCCTTCCAGTTGCGACACGACATGCCCTTCGAGCACATACACGAAGATCGATCCGGGATGCCGATGCGCCTGCGACGCCTGCCCCGGCTCGAACGCGACTGTCGCCATCAGGACGTTCTTGCCCGGCGCTTCGGGCAACGCCTGCTTCATCAGCGGCGTGACGCTTTCCTCATCGCCGCCGTGCGCCCATGCGCCCGACACTGCGATGGCCAGCGCCGCTGCGACAATTCGACGAATGCTCATGGCGCGTGCTCCTCACTCGGGCATCTTGCGGAACGCGATCGCAAAGCGATTCCAGCTGTTGATCGCGGAGACGAGCAAGGTGAGGTCGGCGATCTCCTCGTCGCTGAAATGCGGCTTGACGGCTTCCCATACGGCGTCCGGCACGTGGTCCTGCGCGATCAGCGTGAGGGCCTCGGTCCATTCGAGCGCGGCGCGTTCGCGGTCGGTGAAGAAGGGCGTTTCGCGCCACGTGACGACCGTCGCGAGACGCCGGTCCGTTTCGCCGCCCTTGCGCGCGTCGGTCGTGTGCATGTTGACGCAGAACGCGCAGCCGTTGATCTGCGACGCGCGCAGCCGCACGAGTTCGGCGAGCGACTTCTCGATCGATGACTTGCCGATGCGCTCTTCGACGCCGATCAGCGCCTTGATTGCGGCGGGGCTGGCTTTGTAGAAGTCGAGACGGGGTTGCATGAATAGCTCCTTTATCGGTTATGAGACGTGCGCAGCGCGCTGTCACATCGACAGATTAGGCGCGTTGCTGGCGCGGTGACATGACCGGTTTCGGAGGATTTCAGGTGACCAGTCGGGCGGCAGGGGGAGGCGTGGCCGCGCGTCGTTGCCCGGCCACGCCTCGCTCCAAGAGGACGACGTTATTCGAGCGACGAAGCCGGCCCGAAGAATTCATACCGGCTCTGCGACTCCGGCACGCCCAGCGCCTTCAGATGCTTCTTCACCGCCTTCATGAACGACTTCGGGCCGAGGAAATACGCGTCCACGTCGCGGTTCTTCGGCAGCCATTTGTCGAGCAGCGCCTCGGTGACGAAGCCGAAACCGTGCGCTTCGCGATCGCCGTCGCGCTGTTGCTCATAGCAGTAGAAGTGCTTCAGTTGCGGATGACGCGCCGCGAGATCCTCGATGACCGCGCGGAACGCATGCACGCCGCCATGCCGCGCTGCGTGGATGAAGTGGATCGGCCGCGTGGTCGCCGTGAGCGCGGCTTGCAGCATCGCGAGCGTCGGGGTGATGCCGACGCCGCCGCTGATCAGCACCAGCGGCTTTTCGCTATGGTCGAGCCTGAAGTCGCCGGCGGGCGGATAGAGTTCGAGCGTGTCGCGTTCGTGCACCCGGTCGTGCAGGAAGTTCGAGACCTTGCCCTCCGGCTCGCGTTTCACGCTGATGCGGTATTCGCGTCCGTTCGGCGCGGCGGACAGCGAGTAATTGCGGCGCACTTCTTCCCCGTCGATGACCATGCGCAGCCCGATGTACTGGCCCGGATGAAAGTCGAGCAGGGCGCCGCCGTCCTCGGGCACGAGATAGAACGACGCGATCTCGTCGCTCTCGGCGACCTTGCGCGCGACAACGAAACGCCGCGTGCCGCGCCATCCGCCCGGCGCCTTCTCCCGCTCGCTGTAGATGCCTTCTTCGAGGCCGATCAGCAAGTCGGCCAGTTGCTGATACGCCGCGGCCCATGCCTCGATGACGGCATCGGTGGCGATCTCTTCGCCGAGCACTTCGCGGATGGCGCGCAACAGGCACTTTCCGACGATCGGATAATGCTCCGCCTGAATGTCGAGCGCGACGTGCTTGTTGATGATCTGCCCGACGAGGCCGCCGAGCTTTTCGAGTTCATCGATGTGACGCGCGTACATCAGCACGCCGTTGGCCAGCGCGCGCTGCTGCGCGCCGCTGGCCTGGTGTGCCTGATTGAACATCGGCCGCACTTCCGGATACTCGTTGAGCATCATCGCGTAGAAGTGGCGGGTGAGCGCCTCGCCGCCGCTTTCCAGCAGCGGAACAGTAGCTTTGACGATGGCGCGGTGTTCTGCTGACAGCATGGTTGTAGTCCTCGTGACAATGGCAAAGGGTGTGCTTCGCGTTCGGCCGAATCTTATACAGATTCTGTGCCAGTATAGAATCTCCACATAATCAACTGCTTAACTCGCGCCATGGTCGATACAACACTGGTCAAACGGACTGCCGACGTAGTCGCAATGACCTCGCGCGTCCTGCTCGACGCGCTGGTGCCGCTCATTGAAGACCTGTCGCGCGACATGCCGGACACCGAACGCTACCGGCGTTTGCTCAGCACACTGCGTGCACTCTTTCCCGGCGATGCCGCAGCGTTGTTGCGCCTCGACGGCGATACGCTCGTGCCGCTGGCCATCGACGGCCTCGCGAGCGATACGCTCGGCCGGCGCTTCCGCGTTGGCGAGCATCCCCGCTTCGCGCGAATCCTCGCCCGCCCGGAACCGACGCGCTTTCCCGCCAACTCCGAGCTTCCCGATCCCTACGACGGCCTCGTCAAGCACGCGGGCGCGAGCCTCGAAGTCCACGACTGCCTCGGCAGCCCGCTTTTCGTTGACGGGCGACCGTGGGGATTGCTGACACTCGATGCGCTCGATCCCGCGCGCTTCGACGGCATCGACATGGCTTCGTTGCAGGCGTTTCTGAGTCTCGCGGCGGCGACCGTGAGCGTCGCGGAGCGCATCGACAGGCTCGCGCGGACAAGCGAGGCCGAACGCCAGCGCGCGGAGGTGTATCGGCAGGCGAGCGGCCCGCGCCGCAAGGAGATGATCGGCAGCAGCGCGAGTCACAGGCATCTGATGGACGAGATCGCGATTGTCGCGTCGAGCGATCTCACCGTGCTCGTGACGGGCGAAACGGGCGTCGGCAAGGAACTCGTCGCGAGTGAGATTCACGCGCTGTCGCCGCGCGCGGACAAGCCGCTCGTGAGCCTCAATTGCGCCGCGCTGCCGGACACGCTCGTCGAGAGCGAACTCTTCGGGCATGTGCGCGGGGCGTTCTCGGGTGCATCGGCGGACAGGCGCGGGAAGTTCGAACTCGCGGACGGCGGCACGCTCTTTCTCGACGAAGTCGGCGAGTTGCCGCTCGCCATTCAGGCGAAGCTGCTGCGCGTCTTGCAGAACGGTCAGTTGCAGCGGATCGGATCGGACAGCGAGCATCGGGTGGATGTGCGGCTGATCGCCGCCACCAATCGCGATCTCGCCGACGAAGTGCGCGCCGGGCGTTTCCGGGCTGACCTGTATCACCGGCTGTCGGTCTATCCGCTCGTGGTGCCGCCGCTGCGCGAGCGGGGCCGCGATGTCTTGCTGCTCGCGGGCTACTTCCTGGAAGAGAACCGTTCGCGGCTCGGCCTGCTGAGCTTGCGGCTGTCGGCCGACGCGCAGGCCGCGCTGCTGGCCTATCGCTGGCCCGGGAACGTGCGCGAGCTCGAGCATCTGATCGGACGCAGCGCGCTGAAGGCGCTCGCGGCGCATCGGGAGCGGCCGCGCATTCTCACGCTGACGGCCGGCGACTTCGGCATCGCCGATACCGCGAACGCCGCATCGCCGCCCGCGCCGGTATCGACTGCGCCGGGCGCGGATTTCCGCGAAGCCGTGACCGCCTACGAGCGCACGCTGATCCTCGATTCGCTCGCGCGCAACGGTCAGAACTGGGCATCGACCGCGCGGGAGCTGGGCATCGACCGCGCGAACCTGAATCGGCTCGCACGCCGGCTCGGTCTCAAGTGACGCGTCGGGCGGCGTCTCGAAAATGGTCGTCGCACGCCGACGGCGCAGCACCGGCGCGCGTCTCATGCGATCTACCGCTCAGTTGAACATCCCAAAATAATGCGTCTCTTTGTCCAAACGCAAAGAAACGTGTCTTCTTGTCACGCGTATCGATAACAAGTATTGAGACAATCTCCGGGCTGGAGAAAACGGGGACTTCCTCCTAACATTCGAGAAGCCAGGCACAACCCGTCATCGGCAAGACCTTTGCAGTGCTTTGAAGAAGCGCGCCGGCATGGATCGAACGTGGGATCGAACCTTCGCGGCGCGTCAAGAACGGCAACTCGACACGGGGGATACGTGGGAAACGTGGCAAACGTCGCAAATGCCGGACACGCGGCTCAGCGCAGCGCCCGGATGGTGTTCTCCGCGCTCTTCGCGTTTTGCAGTATCGCGGCGTTCGCCGCAGACGCGCCGACGGCGAGCGCCGCGGGCGCGCCGCTCGAACGCGCACCGGACACGATGCAGGCTCGCGTGATGGGATGCGCCTCCTGCCACGGCGCGCACGGCGAGGGCACCGACAACGATTACTTCCCGCGCCTGGCCGGCAAGCCCGCAGGCTATCTCTACAACCAGTTGCTCGCGTTTCGCGACGGGCGCCGCAAGTACCCGCCGATGAACTACCTGCTCGCGTATCTGCCCGATGCCTACCTCAAGCAGATCGCCGATTACTTCGCCGTCGAACGTCCGCCGTTCCCGCAGCCCGGCCCCGTCACCGTTGACGCCAAAACGCTCGATCTCGGCAAGACGCTCGTCATGAAGGGCGATCCGTCGCGCAAGGTGCCGGCGTGCGTGAGCTGTCACGGCGCGTCGATGAGCGGCATGGAGCCCGCGATTCCCGGCCTGCTCGGCCTGCACGCGGACTACATCAGCGCGCAGCTCGGTGCATGGCGCTACGGCACGCGAACGACCTTCGCGCCCGACTGCATGCGCCAGGTTTCGCAACTTCTGAGCGAGCGCGACATCACCGCGATTTCCGCCTATCTCGCTTCGCTCCCCGCGCCGGCCAATCCGGCGCCGGTCGCGGCCGGATCATTGAAGATGCCGCTCGCCTGCGGCAGCGTTCACAACTGAAGAGGACCCGACGTGCTTCGTTTCCGACAACTTGGGGCGCTTGCCATAACGGTCCTGATCGCGGTCCTGATCGCTGCGTGGATCGGGCCTGTCAAGGACGCGGCCGCGCAAGCCAGGACTTATGACGCCGCCACCGTCAAGCGCGGCGAGTATCTGGCGCGTGCGGGCGATTGCATCGCGTGTCACACGTTGCCGGCGGGCAAGACCTTCGGCGGCGGCCGCCCGATGGAGACGCCGTTCGGCACGCTCTTCACGCCGAACATCTCATCGGACAAGGAGACGGGACTCGGTCAATGGACCGCCGACGAGTTCTACAACATGATGCACACGGGCCGCTCGCGCGACGGCTCGCTGCTTTATCCGGCGATGCCGTTCACCTCCTATACGAAGGTCACGCGCGCCGACTCCGACGCCATCTACGCGTTCCTGATGTCCACGCCGCCCGTGCATCAGCCGAACCGTCAGCATGAACTGCGCTTTCCGTTCAACCGGCGTGAACTGCTGCTCGGCTGGCGGTCGCTGTTTTTCAAGCAGGGCGAGTATCAGCCGGACCCGAAGCAGTCGGTCGAATGGAATCGCGGCGCGTATCTCGTCGAAGGGCTCGGGCATTGCTCGATGTGCCATACCGCGATCAACGCGCTCGGCGGCAATGTGTCGTCGAAGGCGTTCGAGGGCGGGCTGATCCCGATCCAGAACTGGTATGCGCCTTCGCTTACGTCGAACCGCGAGGCGGGGCTGGGCGACTGGAGCATCGACGAAATCGTCGGCCTGCTGCATGCGGGCGTGAGCAATCGCGGCGCGGTATATGGGCCGATGGCCGAGGTCGTCTACGACAGCCTGCAATATCTGAGCGAAGAAGACGTGCGCGCGATGGCCGTCTATCTGAAGGCGCTGCCCGCGCGCGCCGGCGACAAGTCCGAACCGCCGAGCCAGGCCGTCACGGAGCAGCGCACGAGCCTCTCGCCGCTCGGCAAGAAGATTTATGACGCGCAATGCGCCGAATGCCATGCCGCGCAGGGACAGGGCAAGCCGCCCGATTTTCCGCCGCTCGCGAACA
Organism: Caballeronia sp. LZ019; assembly: GCF_031450825.1. Classification (NCBI taxonomy): domain Bacteria; kingdom Pseudomonadati; phylum Pseudomonadota; class Betaproteobacteria; order Burkholderiales; family Burkholderiaceae; genus Caballeronia; species Caballeronia sp. LZ019. Next base: position 678,365 of record NZ_JARTVZ010000002.1, read on the forward strand.
ACCAGTCCATCGTGATGAGTTCCGCCGTGAACCCGATCCGCATGGTGCTGAACGGCGGCTATCCGCCCGGCACGTTCAAGAATCCGAAGCCTTACGGCATGCCGCCGTTCGCGCAATCGCTGTCGGATGTCGAGGTCGCGGCGGTGGTCACGTATATCCGCACGGCGTGGGGCAATCGCGGCGCGCCGGTATCGGTGAAGGAAGTGAACGAACTGCGCTCCGCACCACTTTATTGAGCATCGACGACACCATGAACGAAGATCCCAACGAAGACGCGAACGTCGATGAAATCGTGAGAAGCGGCCCCGGCGGTGCGCTCGCCGTCGCGGGCGTCGCGACGGCCATCGTCATCGGAAGCTGGTTCGTCTTCTACTTCGCCGTGTTCTTGCCGCGCGGCGTCATTCAGTGAACCTATGGCCATCAATCCGCATTCACACGAAGTCGCCGAACGCGTCGAAAAACGCTGGGCGATGCTCGTCATCGCGATCGTCGTCGTGCTCGTCGCGATGGTCGTCTACACCGGCCTGCACTGGGCGATGATGCCGCCTTCGCGCGTCGAGACCGTGCGGCCCGAAACGCTGCACGTGTCGGGCGAATTCATCGAAAGCAATCTCGGCACCGCGCCCGAAAGCGACGGCTCGGTGACGGTGCGCGTCGTGGCCCAGCAGTACTCGTTCACGCCGCAGTGCATCGTCGTACCCGCAGGCGTGCCGGTCACGTTCCGCGCGACGAGTTCGGATGTCGTGCACGGCTTTCTCATCACCAAGACGAACATCAATTCGATGCTGGAGCCGGGCTATGTCTCGACCTTCAAGACCACGTTCGACGAACCCGGCGACCATCTGATGCCGTGCCACGAGTTCTGCGGCGTCGGCCATCACGGCATGTGGGCGCATGTGAAGGTGATCGATCGCAACGAGTTCATGCAGATGGCCGACAAGCTGCCGGCCGATTCGCGGAGACTGTCCTGTGTTAAATAGCAAGCGCCTCATCCTCGCGCACTTCTGGCTTGCGTTCATCGCGTTCGGCGTCGCGCTCGTGCTCGGCGCGTGGCAGATGTTCGCGCGCAGCCCGCTCTTCGCCGGGCTGCAGAATCCCGAGATCTACTATCGCTCGGTGACGGCTCACGGCTCCGCGATGGGCTACGTGTTCCCGACGCTCATCGCGATGGGCTTCGGCTACGCGGTCACGGAACTATCGCTCAAGCGCACGCTCGTGGGCGTGCGCTGGGCGTGGATCGGCTTCTGGCTCGTCGCGGTCGGCTCCGTCATGGCGATGATCCCGGTCGCGATGGGCCTCGCCTCCGTGCTCTACACGTTCTATCCGCCGATGATCGGCAGCGCGTTCTATTACCTCGGCGTGGTGCTCGTCGTAGTGGGATCGTGGATCTGGGTCGCGCTGATGTCGGTGAATCTGCACGCCTGGAAGCGCGACAATCGCGGCAGGACCGTGCCGCTGCCGATGTTCGCCACCGTCGCGGGCGCGTATCTGTGGGGCTGGACGGCGGTAGGCGCGGCCATCGAAGTCCTGTTCATGATCCTGCCGGTGGCGCTCGGCTGGAAGTCCACGATCGATGCCGGCCTCGCGCGCGTGTTCTTCTCGTGGACGCTGCACGCGATCGTCTATTTCTGGCTGATGCCCGCGTATATCGCGTATTACACGATCATTCCGCGCGCCATCGGCGGACGCCTCTATAGCGATGCGATGGCGCGCATCTCGTTCATCCTGTTCCTCGTGGTCTCGATGCCCATCGGCATTCACCACCTGTTCGCCGATCCGCAAGTGGGCTCGGGCTTCAAGTTCATGCATTCGGTGTTCACCGCGCTCGTCGCCGTGCCCACGCTGCTGACCGTGTTCACCATCTGCGCATCGGTTGAGATCGCGGCGCGGCTGCGCGGCGGCAAGGGCGCGTTCGGCTGGGTCAAGGCGCTGCCGTGGAGCAATCCGATGATGCTGGCCGTCGCGTTCTCGTTCGTGATGCTCGGCTTCGGCGGCGCGGGCGGCCTCATCAACATGAGTTATCAGCTCGACTCGACCGTTCACAACACGCAATGGGTGACGGGCCACTTCCATCTGATTTTCGCGGGCGCGATCGTCATCATGTACTTCGCGATCGCCTATGACCTCTGGCCGCATCTCACGGGCCGCGCGCTGCAGAGCATCCGCCTCATGCGCTGGCAACTGTGGCTGTGGTTCATCGGCATGATCGTGCTGACGTTCCCGTGGCATTACACCGGCATTCTCGGCATGCCGCGACGCATGGCGTTCTACGACTACGGCGATCCGCAGATCGCGCATCAGGCCGCGTCCGTCATCATGTCGGTCATCGGCGGCTTCATTCTGGTCGTGTCGGCGGTGCTGTTCTTCGTCGTGCTGATACGCGGGCATCGCGCGCAGCGAGTGAGCGTCGAGCAATACACGTTCAGCCGCGCGGTGCATGAGCCGCGCACGATTCCGGTCGCGCTGAATAGCTTCGCGCTGTGGCTCGCGCTGATGATCGGCCTCACGCTCGTCAACTACGGCTATCCGATCGCGCAGCTTCTCGCGCGCTCGGATACATCGGTGCCCGCTGTTCCCATCGGAGCGCAGCGATGAACGACGAGCGCCTCTTCACTTTCCGCAATCGCTGGTTCGCGACCAGCGTATTAGGGACGATCGGCATCGCGGCGGTATCGGCGGTGATCGGCTTCGTGTGGCTGCCGTCCGTTCAGCGCGGTGCGTCGTTCACCGGCATCTGGAATGCGATCTGCAGCGCGGCGGGCGTGCCGCGCAACTGGTATTCGGGCGATACGAATGTAGAGCCGAAAAAGAAGCTCAGCGCCGTCGAAGTGACGCCGCAACTGCTCGCCAACGCAAGCGCGAACTCCATCGGACGCGGCGCGACGCTCGCCCTCCGATGCACGATGTGCCACGGCGAACGCGGCATGAGCGAAGCGAATTCGCCGAATCTCGCGGGGCAGTATGCGTCGGTCATCTACAAGCAACTGATCGATTTTCAGACGGGCGCGCGCAACAACGCGGTGATGTCGCCGATGGCCGTCAACCTGAGCGATCAGGACATGCGCGATCTCGCCGCGTACTACGCGAATCTGCCGAGGCCGCCCGCGCAGCGCAAGGTGAGCGATGCGCTCGCGCCGACGATCGTGTCCCACGGTGCGCCGATGCGCAATATCGCGCCGTGCGCGGCGTGTCATGGCGGCATCGACAACAAGGCGGGCAGCCCGTGGATCGATGGTCTTCCGGCGGCCTATACGAAGTCGCAGCTGATCGCCTTCGCCAACGGCACGCGCACCAACGACATCAACGAAGTCATGCGCAACGTCGCGCGCAACATGACGCCCGAAGAAATCGACGCGGCTTCCAACTACTATGCGCGGGAGCTGAACAGGCAGTGAGCATCACGTTCGATATTCGATGCGAGCGGCCGTCCGACATCGCGGCCATCGCTGCGTTGACGGCGGCTGCGTTTCTCGATGCGCCGCACTCGAGTCACACCGAGCACTTCATCGTTGACGCGCTTCGGGAAGCCGGGCGCTTGTCGGTGTCGCTGGTGGCGGTGGAGGGCGGCAGCGTGATCGGGCATGTGGCGCTGTCGCCCGTTCTGATCGATGGACGCGACCAGGAATGGTTCGGCCTCGGACCGCTCGCCGTCGCACCGGTGCGGCAGCGGCAAGGCATCGGCAGCGCGCTCGCCGCACACGCGCTCGGGCGGCTGGAGGCGTCCGGCGCGGCAGGCTGCGTCGTGCTCGGCGATCCCGCGTATTACGGCCGCTTCGGCTTCAGCGCGACTCCCGCGCTCGTGTTGCCCGGCGTTCCCGCGCCGTATTTCCAGGCGCTGAAGTTCCGCGGCGCGATGCCCGCGGGCATCGTCTCCTTCGACGACGCGTTCAACGCGCGAGGCTAGACAATCGCCGCTCGAAGGGCAGGGGCTTCGTTGCTCCGTGCCGACGCTTTCTGTATCGTGGACCGAAGAATGCTGTGCGACAGGCGAGAAGCACGCACAGCCGCACTCACGGAAAACGATCACATGGAACCACACAGCAGTCCGATCCGCACCGACGTGTTGATCATCGGCGCGGGCCCCGTCGGGCTTTTCGCGGCGTTCGAGGCGGGCGTCATCGGGCTTTCATGCCATATCGTCGATGCGCTCGGGCGGATCGGCGGACAATGCATCGAGCTTTATCCCGACAAGCCGATCTACGATATTCCCGCGATTCCGTCATGCACGGCGCGCGAACTCGTCGATCGCCTGATGACGCAGATTCGCCCGTTCGACGTCCCCATTCATCTGTCGCAGCGCGTGCAGACGGTCGTACAGCGGGACGATCATCGCTGGACGGTGCAGACGGAACAGGGCCTGACCTTCGATGTGGCCGCCATCCTGATCGCGGCCGGCAACGGCGCATTCGTGCCGCAGCGTCTGCAAGTGCCGCAAGCCGATGCGCTCGAAGATCGCGACGTGCTCTACAGCGTGCCGCGCATCGACGATTTGCGCGATCGCGACGTCGTGATCGCGGGCGGCGGCGATTCCGCGCTCGACTGGGCGCTCGCCCTATGCGGCGTCGCGCGCAAGCTGACGCTCGTGCATCGGCGCAACGGCTTCTCGGCGGCAGCGGCGTCGGTCGCGGCGATGAAGAGCAAGGTCGAAGCGGGCGCGATGAATTTCGTCGTCGGCATGATCGATTCGCTCGACGCGCCCGACGATGCGCTGCGCGCCGTGCGAATCAAGCACATCGAGGGCACGACGGATATCGCCGCCGACAAGCTGCTCGTGCTGTACGGTCTCGTCGCGGACCTCGGGCCGATCGCGCAGTGGAACCTCGACGTGCGCGGCGGGCGCATCGAAGTGGATACTTCGAATTACGAATCGTCGCGGCCGGGCATCTTCGCGGTTGGCGATATCGCGCAGTATCCGAACAAGCAAAAGCTCATTCTGTCGGGCTTTCATGAGGCATCGCTTGCTTTGCGCCGAGCCTATGCGTATGCGTATCCCGACAAGAAACGCGTGCACGTCCATTCGAGTTACGACGCGAAGCTCGCCGAGCGCGTGCAGGCCAGTGCCGCCGAATAAGGCGCGGTGCCGGCGATGATCGCGCGCATCGCCGGATGGCTGTTGCTGCTTGGGTTCGTGGCGGCGCTCGCGTTGGGCTATGCGGTGTATTCGCGGCGCATCGCCGTGCCCGAGCGATACGATCCGTTCGCGCCGCTGGATGTCCGCGCCCCGCGCGGTCCGCTCACCGCGTACAAGCTCTGGCGCGCAACGCATGACCCGAAGCTCTGCGACGCCGCGCTCGCAAAGTCCGGCTTCGTCTATAAGCCGATGGCCGACACGACGGGCGCAGGCGGCTGCGAGCTGAAAGACGTGGTGCGCGTCTCGCAGTCGGAAGACGTGCGCTTCAGCGCGCCGTTTCTCGCAACATGCCCGCTCGCCGTCGGCATGGCGTTCTTCGAAGCGCAGTATCTCCAGCCCGCAGCCGTCGAAGTGTTCGGGAAGCGCGTTGCGCGCATCGAGCATGTGGGCAGCTATGCGTGCCGCAACGTGAATCATCAGAAAGACGCGGCGCTGAGCCAGCATGCGAGCGCGAACGCCATCGACCTGACGGGCTTCGTGCTTGCCGATGGAAAGCGCATCACGCTCAATGACTGGAACGACGCCGGCTCGCTCGATGCGGATTTCCTGCGCCGCGTCCACGACGGCGCGTGCCGTTCTTTCGATACGACGCTCGGCCCCGACTACAACGCGCTGCATCGAACGCATTTCCATGTGGACATGGGCCCGTATCGAATCTGCCGATGAAAACACGCCGCATGGTGAGCGGCTTCAGGTTCGATAGAATCGACATGAACGCGGCGCTCGAGCACCACCGGCGCTCGCCCTTAATTCACCCTTTACCGAACGGAAGAGCGAATGACGAAAGAGGCCGCCACGCAAGAACCCTATGAACGACGCGCACTGCTGCTGCATCTCGGCGATGTGCTGGAGACGGTCTTTTGCCTGAGCCAATGCGCCGACGACTACGCGAGCATCGGCGATGCGGTGCGCGGCAACGATGCGCTCGCGAGCTTCACGCTGCTCGGCTTCGTCGATCAGCGCATGACGCCGCGCGACTTCATTCGTCGTGCGTCGGGCGCATTCTTCATCTGGCCGAAGGCGCTGCTCGACGCGTCGCTCAATCGTCCCATGCTCGCGAGCACCGTCAAATCCGATCTCTTCGACGACAACGCGGCCGGCTGGCGCGCCTATGTTGACGAGCGGCGCGCGGAAGTGGCCTGGTTCGGCGAGGACGTCCCCGAAGTCGCTCAGAGCGCGGCGCCAGCGCATCCGGCAGTGGCTGAGCCTGAATCCGAGCCGGTGCCGGCGCGCGAAACGAAGAAGGAAAGCGTCGCGCCGACAAAGCCCGTCGAGGCCAGCACCAGAAAGGAAGTCAGCGCGAAGAAGGAGCCGTCGCGTTACGCGACGTGGCCCTGGCCGAACAAGAAGTAAGCGCAAGCGGCGACATGCCGCTCGCACCAATCAAGCGTCAGGGCTTCTTGCCCATGCTGCCCGCATCGGTGTCGAAGCCGATGCCGTTCGGCCTTTTCGGCGGCGGCTGTTTTCCCGCCGATGTCTTGCCCGAGTCCGTTTTCAACGCGCCGCTCGCGGCAGTGGCCGCGTGGCCCGGCGGCGTCACGTTGCGCTCTTGGTAAGCCGGCGTGCTGTCGTTATCCAGCCGGCTGGGTTTCGGCGAGTTCGGTTGGGTTTCCTGTTGCCCGGATGGCTTCGGCGTGGGCGTGGCCGTCGGATTCTGCGCGTTCGCGGTCATCGCAATCGTGCCGCCGATGAGCATCGCCGCGACGCCGCCGAGTATCTTCGAAGTGGGTCTCATCTCGTCCTCCGTATGTTCTGCGGTTTGTTCTGTCGAAGCAAACACCGGTCCTGCCGCGCTCATTGTTTGTCGTCGCGCAAGGTTGCGCGTGGCGCGCGCATCGGCCGAAACGGTGGCTTGTCGGCCATCAAACGCTCGTGCATTCGCCCCCGAGACAATCAGGCTTTCAATGGGGAAAGCAAATGGGAAGAAGTCTCGGAGCAATGGTCCTGGCCTGTGCGTCGCTGTTCGCCGGTGCGGCGCATGCGGACCCTGCGGTATCGACGGGCGATACGACGAGCGGCATCCACGCCGGCGATGTCCTCGTGCGGCTTCGCGCCATCAGCATTCAGCCGCAGGTCAGCGCGGGCGGCGCGCTCGGCTCGCTCGGCGTCGACGTGAACAACGCGATCGTTCCCGAACTCGACTTCACATACATGATTCGCGATGACATCGGCGTCGAGCTCATTCTCGCGACGTCGCGGCATCAGGTGACGTCCGATATCGGCGGGCTCGGCGGCGTCGGCGTGCTGCCGCCGACCGTGCTGCTGCAGTATCACTTCAATCATCAGGGACGCGTGCGCCCATACGTCGGCGCGGGCCTCAACTACACGTACTTCTATAACGACAAGCTCAAGGCCGGGGATACCCCCGTCGCCATCAGGCGGAGCAGCTTCGGCCCCGCGCTGCAGGCCGGCGTTGACGTGCAGGTGACGAAGACGCTCTTCGTCAATGCGGACGTCAAGAAGATATGGATGCGTACGAGCGCGTCGGCAGGCGGCGCCGATCTCGGGTCGCTCAAGATCGATCCGTGGGTGCTCGGTCTGGGCGTCGGCATGAAGTTCTGATGCACGCGCTTCCCCGGTAACACGAATTTGGCGGAAGAAGCCGGTGCTTCTGGCGTGGTGCGCGCAATGACGCGCGCGGTATCCTTGACAGCAGGCCCGGCGCAGACTCGCGGCCCTTTGCCGAACGACGCGCAGCCAACGGAGAGGCGCGAAGGGCGCGAGACTGCAACGACTAAAAACACCGCATCGGGGAAACGCACGCCAATGAAACCTTCCACTTACGCGGGATTCGCGTTGCTCGCGGTGTCCTGCACCGCGCTCGCACAGCAGCCGATGACGTTGCCCGGCCGCAGTCAAAGCACGTGGCAACAGTCCGTCGATACGGCAGCCTGCTACGCCTTCGCCAATCAGACCACGAAGGTCAACATGGCGCGTGAATCGCAAACGCCGCCGAAGCACAGCGAGACCCAGACGCGCACGCTGATTTCGCCGCGTCCCGTCGAGCCGCCGCTGCCGGCGGTGCCGTCGGGCGCGCTCGCCGCATCCGGTGCTTCGGGCGCGGTCGCGGCGTCGGGGGCTTCGGCGACAGTGGCGGCGGGCGCATCGGCTGCGATGCCGGCGTCTGAGGTGGCGATGCCCTCGGGCGCTTCGGATGCGATCCTCGGCGGCGATATGAAAATGCCGCCGCTGCCGCCACCGGAACCACCGATGGCCCGCTACTGGCGCGCCTATAGCGACTGCATGCAGGGCAAAGGGTATTTCGTGCGATAGGGTCGCGGTATCCTGCGAGGGCGGCCACATCGGGAGCCACGCATGAACCGAACTCCGATCCACCAGGGACACTGCGCATGCGGCGCAGTCAGCGTGAGCGTCCTCGCTAAGCCGAAGGACGTGAATCTGTGCCATTGCATGACATGCCGCCGCATCCACGGCGCGCCGTTCGCCGTCTATGCGATCTTCGAACGCGATGCCGTTCAGGTCTCGGGCGACACCATCGCCTGGCAAAGCTCGTTGACGGGCCGCCGTCATCATTGCCCGACATGCGGTTCGCCCGTCTTTCTCGCCTTCGACGGCGTGCCGGAAATCGAAGTGCCGGCCGGCATCTTCGATGAACCCGGCCTTTATCCGCCCGCCTACGAGATCTGGTGCAAGACGGCCGAGCCGTGGCACGACGCTCGAGGGCGGCCGCGTTATCCGCGCAGCCGCCCCGACTAACGCCGCTTCAGCATTCGACGATCGCCTTCACCACGCCGGCCTTTGGGTCGAGCAGCGTCGAAAACTTTTCGGGCACGTCGTTGAGCGCCAGGCGGTGCGTGTTGAGCGCATCGGTCGGAACCTTGCCCGCGCGCATCGCGGCGAGCACGGTTTCGAAGTCTTCCGGCGTCGCGTTGCGGCTCGCGAGCAGCGTCGCTTCGCGCTTGTGGAATTCGGGATCGGCGAACGAGAGACGATCCGGCACGATCGACACGAGCACGTACTTCCCGCCGTGCGCGATGAACTCGAAGCCGCGCTCCATCGCGCGCGGATTGCCGGTCGCATCGAAGACCACATCGAAGAACTCGCCGTTCGTCAGTTGCGACAGTTCTTCCTTGTCGCGCTCGCCGATCTGCACGGTCGAATCGACGCCCAGCTCGCGCCGGCAGAACGCCAGCCGGTCCTCCCGCGTGTCGAGCGCTGTCACGTTCGCGCCGCGCAGCCGCGAGAACGTGATGGCCGCCATGCCGATGGGCCCCGTGCCGACGACCAGCACGCGTTGCCCCGGCTGCACGTCCGCGCGCCGCACGGCGTGTGCGCCGATCGCGAGAAATTCGATCATCGCGGCCTGATCGAGCGTCACGCCTTCCGCCTTGTGGACGAACTGCGCGGGCAGGTTCAGGTATTCGGTGAACGCGCCGTCGCGATGCACGCCGAGCACCTGGATATTCACGCAGCAGTTGGTCTTGCCCTGACGGCACGCGACGCACTTGCCGCACGACAGATACGGCATCACGTAGACGGTGTCGCCCGCCTTGAGGCCGCTCGACGCGTCCGCTTCCTCGATCACTCCGGAAAGCTCGTGGCCCATCACGCGCGGATACGACAGATACGGCTGGTTGCCGGTGAAGATGTGCAGGTCCGTGCCGCACACGCCGACGCGCTTCACGCGCAGCAGCACTTCGTTGTCGCCGCGCTGCGGTTTCTCGCGCTGTTCGGCCTTCAGGGTTCCGGGAGTTTCGCAGATGACGGTCAGCATCGTGGGTCTCGTTCTAGGTGAGGGCAGGGAAGCGCATCAATCTATCGATGTGACGGCGTTTGGTCAAGCCAGTTATTCACCCTACACAAGTGGTAAGGCCACTTTTGAACCGCGCCGCCGAGCGCGCCCGCGCGTTTGCCCGTATATTTCCACGATACTTCGGCTCAAGAGACGGCACGTGCTTTCACTTCATGACTTCGTCGAGCGGCATCCGCGGCTCTTCGTGCTTTCGGGCGCGGGCATCAGCACCGAGTCCGGCATTCCGTGTTATCGCGACCGCGATGGCCAGCGCACCGGCCGCGCGCCGATCATGCTCAAGGACTTTCTCGATTCCGACTACGCGCGCCGCCGATACTGGGCGCGCAGCATGATCGGCTGGCCGGTGGTCGCGAATGCGAAGCCGAACGCCGCGCATCATGCGGTGCGGGCGCTGGCGGCGCGTTCGCGGGTGCATCGGCTGGTGACGCAGAATGTCGATGGACTGCATACGCGCGCCGGCAATCCCGACGTGATCGAACTGCATGGGAACATCGGGCGGGTGCGCTGCATGACGTGCGGCGCGCGGCACGAACGCGCGGCGGTGCAGCGGCTGCTCGAAGCGGCGAACCCGGATTTCATCGGCCATACCGCGCCTGCGGTGCCGGACGGCGACGCGCTGATCGAAGACCTCGACTTCGCTGCTTTCGATGTCCCGGGCTGCACGCATTGCGGCGGCATGCTGAAACCCGATGTCGTTTTTTTCGGCGAGAGCGTGCCGCGCGAACTGGTTCACGACGCGGCGAGCGCGCTCGATGCGGCGGACGCGATGCTCGTCATCGGCTCGTCGCTGATGGTGTATTCGGGCTTCCGGTTCTGCGAATGGGCGGCGAAGAGCGGCAAGCCGATCGCGGCGATCAACATCGGCAAGACGCGAGCGGATGCGCTGCTCGCGCTGAAGGTCGAAGCGCCTTGCTCCGATGCGCTCAACGAGCTGATCGACCGGCTCGACGAGCGCGCCTCGGCCGTGCGCTAGGCTGCTTCGCGGGCGAGCACCGTCAGCGCGTCGACGAGCCTTTGCACGTCGGACATGCGCGTGAACAGCGCCGGCGTGACGCGCACGACTTCGCCGGCGTCCGGTCCCGGCCGCGTCACCGTGAAGACGCCGAAGCGCTCGCGCAGCGCATCGCTCGTGGCTTTGGGCGACTGCCCGTGCAGCCGGAACGCGCTGATGCCCGCTGTCATCGACGGTCCATCCGGCGTCATGACCTGCACGCCCGGCAGCTCGCGCGCCGGTCGGACCCAGGCATCGCGCAACGCGCGCAGACGCGTTTCCTTGGCATGCGCCCCGATCCGGCGATGCAGTTCCAGCGCGGATGGCAGCGTGAGCCATGCCGCGAAGTTCGGCGATCCGGTATGCACGCGCGCGCGGATGTCATCGGCGGGCCAGGTGCGGTCGCCGAGATACGGATCGATCGCGCCAACATGTCCCTTTCGAATGAACATCGCTCCGCAGCCGAGCGGCGCGCCGATCCACTTGTGCAGATTGAGCGCGACGAAGGGCGCATCGAGCGACGGCACGTCGAAATCGAGCATGCCCCAGGAGTGCGCGGCATCGGCGATGACGTCCGCGCCGGCATCCTTCGCCATCGCCGAGATTTGGGTCACGGGCATGATGAGCCCGGTCGCAAAGCACACATGCGAGACCAGTACGAGCCGCGTGCGCGGATGCGCCCGCAGCGCCGCCGCATACGTCTCGATCACGCGCTGGCGGAATGCGTCCTGCGACGCGCCCGGCTCGGGAATCGTGATCCGCACGGGCGTGACGCCACGCCGCTCGCGTAGCCACTCCATCGCGTCCTTGCCGCAGGGGTAATCGAGGTCGCTGTAGAGCACCGTGTCGCCGGGTGCGAGGCGGTGATAGCCGCTGATGAGCGCGAGCAGCGCTTCGGTCGCGTTGCGCGTCAGTTCGATTTCGTCGATGCCGCAGCCCATCGCCGTCGCCACGCGCTCGCGCAGGCCATCGTGAACTGCCGGCCAGTGCGCGCGCACGAGCGTGGTCGTCTCGTAGTTCACGCGATCGGTCCAGTAATGGAACATCGATTTGACCGGCTCGGTCATGGGGCCCCAGTAGCCGTTCTCCAGATTGATTAGCGCGTCCGACTGTCGATACAGCCCGCGCACGGCGTCCCAGTAGTTTTCGTCGACGCCGAGCGCGGGCGTCGGCGGCAGCGTGGCGATTGCGGCTTTGAATTCGGGCGTGCGGAGGTCGAGCAGATCGGACATGAGGTGTCGTCTGGAAGCGGGAGTCGCTCAGTATCGCCGAATCTCCGAATTTCCGACGCGCCGGGCAGCCCGCATGGACGAATGTCCGACGATTCGTACGGGTGAAGCCTTAAGAGCGGCGGGAACGCGCCGTAAATAGAGGCAAGAAGAGCGTCCCGCGTTCTCGTGCAGGCAAACGTTACCGAGTGCGGTTTCGTGCATGTGCGGACGACAGGCGCCAGTCATTCCGACCCATCCAGGGAAAAGGCCACAAGTGAATCTCCATAACATCACGATCAAGAACAAGCTCATTGCCGGCTTCGGCGTGCTCGCCGTCCTCGTCATGGTCGTCGCGGGCGTGTCGCTGCGCGCGCTGTCGGTCGCCACCGATGACTTCACCCACTACGTCCACGGGATCAACGCCCGCGCCGATGTGGCCGCTCAGGTCCGCACGGCCGTTGACCGCCGTGCGATCGCGGCGCGCAATCTCGTGCTCGTCACGAAGCCAGCCGACATCGATCTCGAAGAGGCCGAAGCGCTCCGCGCGCACGACGACGTGAAGGCGCGACTCAGGCAACTCGACGACATGATCGCCGCCGCGGCCGATACGAGCGAGCACGCACGCGCGCTCGTCGCCGAAATGAAGCGCGTCGAGGCGCTCTACGGGCCGGTGGCCACGGACATCGCGGGTCTCGCGCTCGGCGGGCATCGCGAAGAGGCCATCGTCAAGCTCGACGAAGCGTGCCGTCCGCTGCTCGCGCAACTGGTCAAGGCCACGGACGACTACATGACTTACACGAATCATCGCCGCGACGAGATGGTGCGTGCGTATGAGGCGAACTATCGGATGCAGCGCAATCTGCTGGTCGCGATGTGCACGATCGGCGCGCTGTTCGCGGTGCTGGCCGGGATCGCGATCACGCGTTCGATCACTGCGCCGATCGGCGTTGCGGTGGATGTCGCCCGGACGGTCGCGCGCGGCGATCTGCGCAGCCGTATCGATGCGACGAGGAAGGACGAAACGGGCGACCTGTTGCGCGCGCTGGCCGAGATGAATGCCCGCCTGACCGAGACCGTCGGCCGCGTGCGCGAGAGCAGCGGCGCCGTGGGCGGCGCGGCGAAGGAACTGGCGAGCGGCAATACGAACCTGAGCCAGCGCACGGAGGAGCAGGCGGCGTCGCTGGAGGAGACGGCGGCGAGCATGGAGCAACTGACGTCTACCGTGCGGCAGAACGCGGAGAATGCGCAGCAGGCGAGCGCGCTGGCGTCGAACGCGTCGGAGGTGGCGAGAAAGGGGAGCGACGTGGTGGGGCGCGTGGTTTCGACGATGCAGGGCATCAGCAACAGTTCGACGAAGATTGCGGAGATCACGGGGATGATCGAAGGCATCGCGTTCCAGACGAACATTCTGGCGCTCAACGCGGCGGTGGAGGCGGCGCGGGCGGGCGAGCAGGGACGCGGCTTTGCGGTGGTCGCGAGCGAGGTGCGCAGTCTGGCGCAGCGTTCATCGACGGCGGCGAAGGAGATTCGCGAGCTGATCGCGGGTTCGGTGGACCAGGTGCGCGGCGGCTCGGCGCTGGCGGGCGAAGCGGGCACGACGATGACCGAAGTGACACAGGCGATCGCGCGCGTGACGGACATCATGGAAGAGATCGCGGCGGCGTCGGCGGAGCAGGGACGCGGCATCGAGCAGATCAATCAGGCGATCACGCAGATGGATCAGGTGACGCAGCAGAACGCGGCGCTGGTGGAGGAAGCGGCGGCGGCATCGCAGGCGCTGGAGGATCAGGGGCGCAGGCTGGAGGAGGTGGTGAGGGTGTTTGCGGTTTGAGGCTGCAGTCTGTCGGTCTGTCTGGACGAAGCGGATGCACTGCTTCATCCAGACATGCTCGGTGAGTATTGTCCTGCGGCGGTGATAGCGACGCTTCACGCACGGACTGAAAGATGGCGACTTATTGCGTTCCCGGGCGTCTAGCCAGATTCCGGCAAAGCAAGGACCATCCGGTTCTTCTGGTCAAAAGAAAACCTGGGAAGCTGCTTGCACGAGGAATCGGCGGGACGCCTGCGACGGCTCTTGCGCGGCGCTGTGTCTATCTTTCTGGCATGGTCAGCCGTCCGGGCAGCTCGTTCTTTGCCGTTTGTTTCCCTTCGGTACTCGTGGCTGCGGCTTCGGACGGCATAAAGGCGGCGCGACGTCGACCTTACTCGGACGGTGAGTGACAAACCGCAGCCCTTAAAACGAGACGTCAAACCCGCTCGTTCACCCATTCACATCCACGACAACCCGCCCCTTGACCTCCCCGCGCAACAACTGCCCAGCGACTTCCACGGCCTGAGAAAGCCCAACCGTCGCCGCAACCCCTTCGATGATCGCCGCAGGCAACTCATCGGCGATCGCATTCCAGGCAGCGATCCGCCGTCCACGCGGTACATAAACGCTATCGACTCCCAACAACGCAACACCGCGAAGAATAAACGGCGCGACCGTCGCCGGAAAATCCATCCCTTGTGCAAGGCCGCACGCCGCGACCGCGCCGCCGTAGCGCAAGCTCGCGCAGACGTTCGCAAGCGTATGGCTGCCGACGCAATCGACCGCCGCCGCAAAGCGCTCCTTCTGAAGCGGCTTGCCGGGCTCGGAAAGCGTCGCCCGATCGACGATATCCGCTGCGCCCAGCTCACGCAGCCGCGCGGCTTCCTCCGGCCGTCCCGTCGATGCCACCACGCGATACCCACGCTTCGCAAGAATCGCCACCGCAAAGCTGCCGACCCCGCCGTTTGCGCCCGTCACGAGCACGTCGCCATCCTGCGGCGCGACGCCGTGCTTCTCGAGCGCCTGCACGCACAGCATCGCCGTATAGCCCGCAGTGCCGACGGCCATCGCCTGACGCGCCGTCAGGCCGCCGGGCAGCGGGATCAGATGATCGCCCGAGACCCGCGCTTTCTGAGCGAGCCCGCCCCAATGCGTTTCGCCCGCGCCCCAGCCGTTCAGCACGACCGCGTCGCCCGGCTTGTAATCCGCATGCGTGCTTTCCTCGACGATGCCCGCGAAGTCGATGCCCGGCACCATCGGAAACTTGCGCACGACCGGCGCCTTCCCGGTGATCGCGAGCGCGTCCTTGTAATTGAGCGTCGAATAGTCGATACGCACGAGCACCTCGCCCGTTTCCAGCCGGGATTCGTCGATCGACTGAATGGACGCGACGGTGCGATCTTCCTGTTTGTCGAGCAAGAGGGCGTTGAACATGAGCGTTCCAGTTGGCGATTGGGACAAGCAGCGGCAACCCGCGCCGCTGCCCGGACACATCCTGCGCGAATCAATGATGCTCGAAATCCGCGCGCGCAACCGGCGTCGCCTTCACCTTCGTGTACTGGAATTCCGGCAGCGCCTTGATCGCGTCCTTCGTCGCGCCCGCGAGCACGAGCTTGCCGTTCTTGAAGTCGAGTTGCTCGACGGGAATGGCGACATCGTGACGCGACACGCCGAGGAACTGGTTCGCCGAGATGATCGCGAAAGAAACCGAACGGTCGGGCGCGACGATGATGTCGTGGATCACGCCGACGCGCGCGCCCTGGTCATTGACAACAGGTTTGTTGAGAATGGACTTCCTGACACTCCATCCGTCGATGATCGCGGTCGACACTTCGACCGACACGCCGAGCGGCTGCGCGCCCGCGACCTGCGCGAACGACTGAGCGGACACGAGCCCAATGGCCGACGAAGCGATGAGCGATGCCACGAGTTTCAAGTTCATTCGATGCTCCTCAAAAGATTTGGCAGACGTTTCTCGACTTGACACGCACAGGCTTCGTCGGCGCTTCATCGACGAAGGAACCGTGTAGCGCGGTAGCAGTGTGACCGTTTACCGTGGCTTCTGCAGGAATCGTGACGCGTCGCATCACGCGCGGCGGCCGCGCTCAGCGGGAGATTCGCTTCAGCGCATCGCCCTTGTGCACGGCGCGTTTGCCGCTCTTGTCGCTTTCCACTTCGTAGTGCGGATCGTCGTGCGACGCATTGACCGTATGACCGTCGAGCTTCGTGCGCTCGGAAATCACCCGCACGATGCGGCCGGTCGTTTCGCCTTGCGGCGTGTTCCAGCTCACGTGGTCGTGCAGTTTCAGGCTGTGACTCATGACGTTATCCTCGGATGATCGCAACGCCCGCGGCCCGCGCAACGGCCATGCCCGTCAGCGCAGCCGCGCAAGCGTCGCGTCGTCGGGGCGGCCGCCGAAGTAGCGGCGCAAGGCTTCATCGAACACGGCGGGGTCGGGCGCGCAGCGGGCGAAGAGCGTCATCGACGAATGAAACTTCATGTCGTCCGGATAGCCGAAAATCTCTTCGATGCCGCGATCCCGCATGCCGTTGACGATGCCCGTCAATTCGACGAGCCGCGCGCCCAGCACCGGATGCGCGAGATACGCCTCGGCTTCGGCGCGCGACTGAATCGCATAATGCTGCGCCATCTGGCTATGTCCGAGCCCCGCGATCTGCGGGAACACGAACCACATCCAGTGCGTGCGCTTGCGGCCTGCGCTCAGCTCGGCGCGCACGTCGTCGATGACGCCGGCTTGCGCATCGACGAAGCGTTGAAGGTGAAACGGATCGCTCATCGCGCGTCTCCCGTCGCGTGCGTGAATGCGCTCAGGCTACGGCTTGCGCGATGCGCTCCCGCAGCGCCGCATCCGGATAGGCGCCGATGCCTGCGCGCACGTTGTCGATCATGTATTCGCGCCGTCCCGTGCCGGGAATCACGCACGTCACGGCCGGATGGCCCAGCACGAACTTGAGCAGAAGCTGTGCCCAGCTCGTGCAGCCGAGTTCGGACGCGAACGGCGGCAAGGGCCGGCCGCGCAGCCCCGACAGCAGCGATCCGCCGCCGAACGGCTGATTCACGATGACCGCGACGCCGCGTTCCGCCGCGAGCGGAAGCAGGCGCGCTTCGGCGTCGCGGTCGTTGGCGGCATAGTTGATCTGCACGAAGTCGACGCGCTCCGAGCGCAAGACCGCTTCGACCTGGGGAAACGCACTGGACGTGTAATGCGTCACGCCGATGTAACGGATGCGTCCCGCCGCCTTCCAGTCGCGCAGCGTGGCGAGCTGCGTGCGCCAGTCGAGCAGATTGTGAATCTGCATCAGGTCGATGCGCGGGGCGGCGAGGCGGTGCATCGACTGCCGCATCTGCGCGACGCCTTCCGCGCGGCCCTCCGTCCAGACTTTGGTGGCGATGAACGCCTTGTCGCGGGCGTGGAGTTCCGTGAGCAGCGCGCCGGCGACGGCTTCGGATGTGCCGTACATCGGCGAGGAATCGATGACCGAGCCGCCGGCCGCGAAGAGCACCCGCAGCACGGCGGCGAGTTCGGCGCCGCGGGCGGGATCGTCGCCGACATCGAATGTGCGCCAGGTGCCGCATCCGACGATAGGCAACGCTTCTCCCGTCGATGGAATGGGGCGCTTGAGCATCGGCGAAAATTCGGCTGATCCGGCAGTCGATACGTCCCCGGCTTGCGCATAGAGCGCAACGGCCGTTGCGGCGCGCAGAAAGTCTCGCCGGGCGGTGACGATGCTGTTGGGAGCGGTCGGTTTCAGGGCGCGGCTCATGGCGTGATGTTCCTTCGCGTTCGAGCCCCAGCATAACCCGCCCCGTCGGACCGGGCGCGCGCTACTTCTTCTTCGCTTCTTCCAGGCAAGCGGCGAGTTGCTCGAAATAAGCGAGCGCCTTGCCCGTGGGCACGACCGACTTCGTGCGCAGATCGGCGCCCGTTTCGTCCAGCCTGACGAGGCCTTGCTCCTTGAGCCGCGTGAGCTTGCGATGCACGGTGGCCGGCGCGCCCGCCATCGACAGCGCCATCGTCTCGGTCACGGTCAGCGCGCGGCCGGTATGCCACGCGGCCGTGAGCGCTTCCAGCAGCCGTTCCTCGGCGGCATCCAGTTTCGGCACGGATGGCAACGCCTGAACCGCCTGCGCGAGATTCAGGAATCGGAAATAAGCGTCGACGAGGTGTTTATTGGCCATGATGATGCGCTTCCTTCGGCGCTGCGTTGAGTTGCTTCGGTGTGCGGTTCATCATACTCGGTCGCGCGCCGACAGAAAGTAACTTATCAAACTGATAAGCGACTGCTATCATGCAGTCATCGGGTTGGCGATGATGGACATACGTCATCGTCTACGCGAGAACCTGAGAGAACAAGAGAAAAGTGGTGTGCCGCGCCGCCTCGTTTCGTGCGAGGCGGCAT
Organism: Caballeronia sp. LZ019; assembly: GCF_031450825.1. NCBI lineage: Bacteria > Pseudomonadati > Pseudomonadota > Betaproteobacteria > Burkholderiales > Burkholderiaceae > Caballeronia > Caballeronia sp. LZ019. The sequence continues at coordinate 696,704 of NZ_JARTVZ010000002.1, forward strand.
TTTTTTATGGGCTCGCGCTTTGTCGCGTGGTTCATCGTGCTAATCGCCTGGGCGGCGTCGCAATGGCGCGAGCGTCATTATCGCCCACAAGGTCAGCTTGATCGTATAGATGATAATCAGACTGCCGGATAAATCGCCCACCACCATCACCATGAAGCGCTTGTCGGCGCCTGCGATTTCACCGCGCATTGCAAGCCAGAGCTGATGCAGCAACGGACTCGCGATTGCGTAGAGCACGATGAGCAAAAGCAGCCTGCGCGCCGTGAGATTCGACAGTGACGTACGCAAGCCGAGCACGCGCGTCGCGAAAAGATAAATCAGGTACGGCGCGAGCGCCGAGATGGTGCCGTACATGAATGAGCGCACCGGGTCGTCGGGGAAATACAGGAAAATGCAACTGACCCACGCGGCGCATAACATGCCGATTGCGCCTGCATCGCCGAAGAGGAGCGTGCATAAGAGCCGCATGCCTGCTGGCAGATAGATCCAGTTCGCGCCTCGCACATACTCCGAAGCCGGAAAGAGCAACTCATTCGCGACGAGCGTCACGAGAAAGAGCGCGGCTGTGCTCGCGATGATTGGCGCACGTTGACGCAGGTATTCCATGATGAATCGATGTTGCTGGTCCACTGGCGGGGCGAGACTGTAGCACGGTGGCATGGCATTATGGAGCAACATTTCGTTGACGCTTACCGGGCAATGCTCGCGATAATCGTCACATCGACGTGATGGGACAGTGCAATATGAGTCAGAAAAACAAGACTGAACAGCACCAGAGCACGGAGGAATGCGGCTAGTCGAACAGGCGGTGGCGAATTCCGATGTCGCTCTGCAAGTACGCTGCCGCGTTTTTTGCCTTTCCATCGCTTGGCGGGCGATTCGGCTCCGTCCGTGCTGCACCGGGTACAGAAACTTTTGTTTTTCATTTCTTGCCTCGAATACGATTTTTTTAGAGAAGTGGGATACCTCGGAACTGCCAGAGTTCGTGTTGAAGATCGTATAGAGAGTTGCCCACTGAAATGAACTAGATATTTCCTATTTACTAGCGGGTAATCGGGGGAACAGCGTCCTTTGCGCAGTGAATGAGCGAAGTCGATTGACGAGAAGAATATGTCTCTCGAACAACGCTGCCAAAAAGACGCGAAATGCCTGGGACCTTCTCGGGATTTAGCCGTTCCCCGCGTACTAAAAGACGACAGCTTCGGGATAACGGTATCGGGCAGAAAGAGGAGTTTCAGCCGGACTGAAACTCCTCTAAGGTCTCCGCAGAGCGGAGGAGCAATGATTAACCTACATCATCTCTGAACTTCCAGATGGTCTATCTCTGCGCACGCAGAGCAATACAAGCAAGCCGTAAAGAAACGCCGACATTACGGTGCAGCGACCATATCAGCAAGCGCACCGGATTGCAAACCGGGACGCGGTGCAATCCGGTGCGATGCGAGCACGTTTCAACCTTTCTTTGCATCCGCGTCAGCGCGCCGCATTACCATATCGTCCAACTGAGCCTAAGCCTTGCCGGACCGCCCCAAATGAGCTCCACCCTGCGTATCACCATCGACAACGTTCGCGCCTTGCGCCTGGCGGGCCGCGCGTCCGAGGCGCAGGCGATGATCCGCCAGCTCGCGGCATTGCCGGACCAGGGCGGCGTGTGGACGGGGCAGCTGGGCGTCGATATGCATTGCCTCGGCATGCACGCCGAAGCGGAATCGCTGCTCAAACGCAGCCTCTGCGATTCGCTGAGCGACCTCGTCCGCTATCAACTCACCGAGGAATTGCTCATGCTGTTGTACGCGCGGGGCAAATACCATGAGGCGCATGCGCTTTACCGCATGAACCGCGATCTGCCGCGCGCCGAATGGCTGCTCTCCACGCTATTCAACGGCGATCAGTCGTGGATCGATCTGATGAAGCCCAAGTTGCTCGGCTTCGACGAACCCGTCGCCGGCAAGTCGATCCTGCTGTTCACGGAGGGCGGCTTCGGCGATCTGGTCCTGTTCTCGCGATACATCGACGCCCTGTTGAACGACGGCGCGCGCGAAGTGGTGATAGAGGCGTTCGACTTCTGGACCGATGTCATCCGTCGGCGCCCCGGCGTGCGCACCGCCGAACCGACGCACGAAGCTCGCATCGCCGAATCGCATGGGTGCGACCGTATCGCCACCGCGTTCCATCTTTGGCCGCGCTATCAGGCTTCGCCGTATTTCCCCCAGCACAATCCCGCCGCGCTGATCTCGCTCGACACCGCGCGGCCTTTGCCGGCCGAAATCCGCGCGATGCTCGCCGAGGGAGAGTCGCGGCTGAAAGTAGGTCTCGTGTGGCGCAGCACGAGCGGCGTGCGGCATGAGCCGTATCGCTCGATTCAGCTGACGCAACTGGCCGACGTGCTCGCCGTTCCGGGTTGCCGCTTCTATTCGCTGCAAGTGGGCGATCTGAGCGATGCCGAGCGCGCCATGATGCGCGCACACGATGTCGCCGACCTCGCGCCGCACGTGCACAGCTTCGGCGACACGGGCCGCGCGTACGAGCAACTCGATCTCGTCATTTCCATCGATACCGGCGCCGCGCATCTGGCGGGCGCGCTGGATCGTCCGGTGTGGATGCTGCTCGCGCAGGCCTGCGATCACCGCTGGTACGACTGCCGGCGTTATACGCCGTGGTATCCGTCGATGCGGCTTTATCGCCAGGAGCAGCTGGGCGACTGGTCGGCGCCGCTTGCCGATATGCGGGCGGATCTGGCGCAGTTGGCGGCCACGAGACGCGCTTAGGGCTTTTTCAGGGCCGCGGCGCGCCGGAACGTCCGGAAACGTTCCCGCCGATGCTCCTCGTCGAAGTGCGCGCGCGCCGGCTTCACCAGATCGCTGCGCGACACGATGCCCACGAGCGTCATCGACGTCGCGTCCGTGACCACCGGCAGGCGCTCCAGTTCATGCACCGCGAGACGCGTCGCGGCCAGGCGGCAGGGCTCGCCGGGAAACGCGACCACCGGCGCGGCATCCGCGCGGCGCGACAGCGCTTCGCCGGCAGTCGTGGCATCGGAGGCATCGAGCAGGGCCGCGCGATCCAGCATGCCGACGAGCGCGCCGTCGCGCACCACCGGATACGCCCGATGCGCCTGCTGCGGCCCGAAATGCTGCGCGAGGACATCGTCGATCGGCGTGGCGGCGTCGATCGTGCGGACATCGCGCGTCATCACTTCGTCGACATGATGACGCTCGAGCGGATCCACGCCGTATTCGCGATAGATGTGATACCCGCGCCGCGCGATTTTCTCGGTCATGATCGAGCGGCGCATGACGACCGTCGCGAAACCGTGGGCGACGAGCGTGGCCGCGAGCAGCGGCAACAGCGCATTGCTGTCGTGCGTGAGGCCGAACGCGAACACGATCGCGGTCAGCGGCGCGCCCAGTGTGGCGCCCAGCGTCGCAGCCATGCAGACGAGCGGCCATAGCGCGGCGTCGTGGCCGGGCAGCACCGCGCCGAGTACGGTGCCGAGTCCCGCGCCCAGCATCAGGAGCGGCGCGAGCACGCCGCCCGAGGTGCCCGACGCCAGCGCGACGACCCAGATCACCGCCTTGACGGCGAGGATCGCGAGCGCAACCTGAATCGCAATGTGCTGATGCAGCAGATCGCCGATCACGTCATAGCCCACGCCCAGCGCGCGCGGCTCGATGAATCCGCCGATGCCGACCACCAGCCCGCCGATCGCCGGCCACCACATCCAGTGCAGCGGCAGCTTGCCGAACGCATCCTCGAGCTTGTAGAGCGCCGCGGACAGCCCCGAGGCCAGCGCACCCGACAGCAAGCCCGCGACGAGGCAGGACAGCAGCGACAGCATCTCCGGCGGCTCGGTCTGCATCGGGAAAAGCGCGCCGGTGCCGAAAACCATCGCGCGCGCGAAGCCGGCCACCGCGCAGGCGAGCGCCACCGGCAGAAAGCTGCGCGGCCGCCATTCAAAGAGCAGCAGTTCGACCGCGAGCAGCACGGCCGCGACCGGCGTGCCGAACACGGCGGTCATGCCCGCCGCCGCGCCCGCGACGAGCAGCGTCTTGCGCTCGGCCGCCGTCACGTCGATGCACTGCGCGATCAGCGAACCGAGCGCGCCGCCCGTCATGATGATCGGGCCTTCCGCGCCGAACGGCCCGCCGCTGCCGATGACGATGCCCGACGACAGCGGCTTCAGCACCGCCACTTTCGGCGACATGCGGCTCTTGCCGAACAGAATGGCCTCGATCGCTTCGGGGATGCCGTGGCCGCGAATCTTCTCGGAGCCGAATCGCGCCATCATGCCGACGATCAATCCGCCGATCACCGGTATTGCGATGACCCACGCGCCGAGCGTGTTGAGCGCAGGCGAGCGGTCCGCGATGGAGAAAGCCCCGAAAAAGAACAGATTGGTGAACAGGTGGATGAGCGCGAGCAGCACGGCCGCCGCGAGCGTGCTGATGCCCCCGATGATCGCCGCGAGTCCGCAGATGCGCAGCAGCCTGTCGTTGACGGAGAAGTCGCGTTTGTGATGATTCATGCTTTCGCTCCAGAACCAGAAAACTGCGGATGACTCAAAGGTCGATCTGCGGCACGCGAAACGCGCCTTGCAGCGACTTCAGCTCCGCGCGATGCAGTGCCGCCAGCCGCGCGAGCACCTGTTCGCCGCGCGCTTCGAGATGGACCTGAACCTGCCGCCGGTCCTCCGCGCTGGGTTCGCGTCGCACGAGCCCGAGCGCCTCGCATCGCGTGACCAGCGCGACCACGCCGTGATGCTGCGATTGCAGCCGTTCGGCCAGCTCGCCGACGGTCGCCCATGCGCGGCCCGGGTAGCCCTTGATATGCAGCAGCAACAGGTATTGCAGCGGCGTGATGCCTTCCTCCTGCGCCGCGCGCTCGGAGAATCGCTCGAACCGCCGCATCTGATAGCGGAATTCGGATAGCTGTTCGAAGTCGGGCTTGGCGAGCGTGCGCGGGGGTTTCATCGATCGTTCACGCGCTCTTGCGCTCGCCGGCGAAGCTCTGCCGGTACAGCCCCGATATCAGGTCGGTTTCGGTGATCATGCCGACGAGCCGCTCGTGGCCATCCACCACCGGAATGTGATGGTGGCCGAAGTCCGCGAACATCGGCACGAGCTCGGCGATGGCCGTGCGCGCGTCCACGGTGCACACGTCGGTCGTCATCAATGCGGCGATGCGCGGCGGCGTCGCCGATGCGTCGCGCATGATCCGCTCGACAGCGCGCGCAAACCCGCTGCGGGGCGTCGCGCGGAGGGCGGGCGCAATGTCCGCGCGCGTGACGATGCCGATCACACGGCGCGTCGCATCGATGACGGGCAGCGCCTTCACGCGATGCTTGAGCAGCAGCGACAGCGCCTCCTGTGCCGTCGTTTCCGGCGACACGGCGACGACCCCGCGCGACATGATGTCCGCGCACGCGAACTCGGTGAAGCGGCGCGCATAGGCCTGCAATTGCGTTTCGCGCAGCAGCGCTTCGAGATCGTCCGGATCGATGTCGAGCATTTCGCTGCGCCGCGCCAGCACGGCTTCGAGATCGGCGCGCAGGAAAGACGCGGCATCGGGCGTCTTCGGCGCAACCTGCGCGACGTGCGGATACCGGTGCCCCGTCAGCGCATGGAACACGATCGCCGAGCCCAGCAGCGCGAACGACTGGATCGCGACCGGCGCGAGCACGAAGCCGTAGCCGAGCGCGTGGATCGACGGCCCGCCGAGCACCGCCGTCAACGCGACCGCGCCCGACGGCGGATGCACGCAGCGCAGCGCGAACATCGCGCAGATCGCGAGCGCAATGGCGAGCGCGGCGGCATCGACCGGATCGTGGATCAGCGCGGCGCACGTCACGCCGACGATCGCGGAGACCAGATTGCCGCCGATGATCGACCACGGCTGCGCGAGCGGGCTCGCGGGGACCGCGAACAGCAGCACGGCCGACGCGCCCATCGGTGCGATCAGAAACGGTATCGCCGATGCATCACCGACCAGCAGATGCGCGATGCCGCCCGTCAGCGCAATGCCGATGAGCGCGCCGACGCCCGCGCGCAGGCGTTCGGTCCAGCGGAGCGTGACCGGAGCGGGAAGGAAGCCGTGTAACCAGCGGAGCAAAGCGGGGCGCGACACGTTGCTTGATCGTGAAGTGGAGATGGCGAATGGGAACGGCGGCGCCGGGCGGTGCGCGCCAAAGCGTGAAATTATATCTCAATATGATACAAATCGTCGCACCCGGTTTCGTTCCTGTACGATGAACGCTCGCCTCGTTGCCTTCCGTCGATACCCATGATGCGATTCCCGCATGCGCTTGCGTGGCTGGTGGCCGCGCTTCCGGCGTTCGCCGCGACGCCCGGGACGCCGGGCGGCGACGATCCTTCGACCATCGTGAGCGACGTGCACGAGTTCATCGTCGCGGACGACGGCTCCGTCACCGAGGACGACGAAACCGTGCTGCGCGCGAACACGCCGGCGGGCATCGACGAGATCGCGCAGCGCTATGTCTGGTACGACCGCAGCGTGTCGAAGGTGGAGATCGTCGAGGCCTATTCCGTCGATGCGAACGGCGCGCGCCACGACGTATCGCCCGATCAGATTCGCGACATTCAGGAGCCGCGCTCGGCGGGCGCGCCGACGTTTCAGGACGCGAAACTGCGTGCGGTGATTTTTCCGGCAGTCGGCGTCGGCTCCACGGTGCATCTGCATTTCAGGAAAAGTCAGGCAAGCCCCGTCATCGCCGGGCAATTCAACTATTTTGTCGAGCCGGGGCAGCGGCCCGTGCTCGAACAGCGCCTCGTGTTCGATCTGCCTGCGGGCAAACCGCTTCATGCCGATGCCCGCGGTTTCTTCGCCGATCCGCCTCAAACCGCGAATGGCCGCACGCGCTATGCGTTTCGTTATCGCCGGGAGCGGATTGCACGAATCGAGAGCGGCTCGGTCGGCTATGCGCAGTACGGCGATCGGCTGATGGTCTCCACGTTTGCGGACTACGCGGCGTTTGCGGCGAGCTATCGCGGACCGGCCGTCGACGCCACCGCAACCGATCCGGCGATCCGCGCGCTCGCCGAATCGCTGACCGCCCGCGACGCCGATGCCCGTGCGAAGGCGAAGACGCTCTACGACTGGGTGCGCCGCAACATCCGCTACGTGGCGATGTTCATCGGCCAGAGTCCGGCCGCGCCGCATCGCGTGACGGAAGTGCTCGCGAACCGTTATGGCGATTGCAAGGACCACGTTGCGCTGTACGGCGCACTGCTCGATGCCGTCGGCGTGCGCAACGAAGCGGCGCTGATCGGGCTCGGCTCGGTGTACGCGTTGCCATCGGCGCCGGGTTACGGATCGGGCGCGATCAATCACGTCATCACGTATCTCCCCGATCTCGGAATCTATGCGGACAGCACGGCCTCGAGCGTCGAGTTCGGCTTCTTGCCTCTCGCCGACATGGACCGGCCGACGGTGCTCGTCGAATCGGGCGTGGTGTCGCGCACGCCGCCGACGCAGCCGCTTTCCCGCACGGCGCGCCTGCAGATCGATGTCGCCCCCGAGGGCGTCGCGAGCTTCGCCTACTGGGTCGAGGATGCGGGATGGAGCGCGGAGATCGAACGGATGAACCTTCGGCTCGCGAGCAGCCAGCGGCGCGACCAGATTGCGGCAGACCGCCTGCGATACACCAATCTGCGTGGCGCGGGCGCGCTGACCACGAGCGATGTCGACGCCACCAGCGGCCCCTTCGCCACCACGCTGCGCGGCACGCTCGACGAGATCGTATGGCCGACCGGCACGACCGCGTTGCCCGCGTTGACGAGCTTGTCGGGCGGCATCGCGAGTCAGACGCGCAACTGGCTGGCCGAACGCACGCGCACGCAGCCGTATCTGTGTGTCGGCGGCGCTTTTGACGAAGTCGCGCAGATCGCGCTTCCGAAAGCGATGCAGGTCGTCGAGGTTCCGGACGATGTCGACCTGACGAGCGCCTTCTTCGACTATCGTTCGCGCTATGTATTCGATCCGTCGAGCAACACGATCCAGGTATCGCGCAGGCTCGAGGCGCGTTTCGGCAAGCAGGTCTGTTCGCCGGATGATTTTCAGGCGGCGCTGCCCGTGCTCAAGAAAATAGAGCGCGATACGCAAGCGCAGATCATCGTCAAGGCATCCCGACGATGAGCCGCTTCATTGCACATCGCGTGCGACGCGAAAGCCGTTCTGCGATTGACGCACGCTTGCGCTGTATTTGAAGCGCGTCGCGGATTGCATGTAGGCCGCGCCTTCGCGCCACGATCCGCCGCGAATCACGCGCACCGAACATGAAGGGTCGTCCCATGCGCGGCCATCGGCGGGAGCGTTCCTGTACGAACTATGCCAGCAATCCGCGACCCATTCCCATACGCTGCCGTTGGTGTCGTATAAGCCGAAGGGATTGGCGGCGAACGATCCGGCTGGCGTCGGAGCCTCGGCGCGATAGGGCTCGCCGCAATCCTTGCAATCGGCGGTGCCTTTCTTCATCTGCTCGCCCCACCAGTAAGTGCTTTGCGTGCCGCCGCGCGCGGCGAATTCCCACTCGGCTTCCGTCGGCAGGCGATACGGCTTGCCGCCCACCTTGCTCAGCCATTTCACGTAGACCTGTGCGTCGTCCCAACTGACATTGCGCATCGGCGAATTGGCGACGGGCGCAGCGGCGCCGGTATCCGATGTGATGCGCGTGCACGCGCCCGCATCCGCACAGGCGTTCCATTGCTCGACGGTCACTTCGTATTTGCCGATGGCGAAGGGCCGCGCAATCGTCACATGATGCGGCGGCTTCTCGGCGGGATCGTCGTTGTTGCTGCCCATCGTGAAGCTGCCAGGCGCAATCGGAATCAGCAACGGGCAAGCAGGGCAGTCCTTGATTTCGCTGGCGGCGGCTCTAGTGGTCGTGTTCGTGTTGGTCGCGGGTTTCGTCGCCACGGCTGCGTCCTGGCGAGGCTTTTCTGTCGCAACGGAAGGCGATGCGGGCTTGGCAGGCGGCGGCGCCGCCGGTTTTGCATTTGCGCTGGCACGGAGCCGGTCTATGCGCGCTTTAGCGAGCGCCGCAAAGCGCCCGTTGGGATAAGCCTTGAGATAGGCTTCGTAGTCGCTTGGATAAGTGCTGTCCTTGATCGACTCCCAGAAAGTCAGTTCGTATTGTTCGTTGCTGTCTTTAGGAAGGATGCCGCGTGTCCGCAAGGGCGTTTCATCGCTCGCCGCCATTTGCACGATGGATGCTTGCCGGCCCAGCGAAACTGCACTGCTTAGAGTCGATGCGATCCACGGTCTCTGCGCCCCGTGCGTTCTCTGAGCGACGTTTACAGCGGCAGCATCGAACGATGCGGACGATGCGTGCTTCCGTATGCGCAGTTGCCGAAGAATCGCGGCGGTGAACACGCCGTTGCGTTCGCCTTCGGATGCCAGCGCATCCTGCGATGCAGCGAACGCAACGAGCGTGCGCGGCGGCAAATCCAGCGCGCGGGCGGGGAACTTGCCGAAGGGATCGCCAAGGCACATATCGAGCACGATCACGTTATTCGCAAGCGGCCTTCGATGAGTCATTCGCGCGACGACGTCTCTCACCGCAATACCTTTGGCCAACACGTCAGGCGGCGCATTGCCGAGGGCGTCGATGGGCAACATCATCGCGTCGCCGGCCACCTGAATGCCGTGTCCCGCGAAATAAACGAGCGCGGTATCGCGTGGGCCGAGACGATCGACGAATGAATCTATCTCATGCTGCATTGCGTCTGCGCCAACGTTGGTCAGCCGTGTCACGCCAAAGCCTAGCGATGAGAGCGCGGCGCTGATGTCGTCGGCATCATGCTGCGCGCCTGGCAACGCACGCTCCGCATAGTCTGCATTACCGATGACGAGTGCAACCTTGTGCAACTCAGGCGGAGAGGGCGGCGACGCAGACCGCGCGAATGCCGCGCCGATCGTGATGAACATGCCCGCGATCAATAGAATTCGCCACATCTTCATACCCTGTCCGTTCGGCTGGAATGAGCGCAAGTACGCCGGACGTCTTGCCGGTGCATCGCTGGCCTACCCAACAACGATAGCACGCTGTCTTTCTGCGTTTAATCCCCTATAAGAAGGTATGCGAATGCGGCATGCGTGTCCCTTCCGACGCACGTATCTTTTTAAAACGTTACGTCCTAATCTGGAAGCGAACTCCACGCGGCATGTCGAGCACGGACGTGCGTCTCATCGCGAATCACGCGCGGCTGCCGATTTTCTGCTGGCTTTCTGAAGAGGCAATCACGACATGCTGAGAAGAACCGTGCTGGGTGCATTGGCTTCGCTTGCCGCTTTAGCCGCCGACTCGTCTTTCTCCGCAGGCCGTGGCCGCACGCCCGCGCCGGCGAATGCGGAGGCTTACATCATCTGGCCGTCGGACGGCGCAGTGATAAGCGGCGGTAAGCTATGGGTACGCATGGGCTTGCGCAACATGGGCGTCTGTCCAAAGGGCATCGACATGGTGAACGTCGGCCATCACCATCTTCTGATCGACACGGACTTGCCGCCGCTCGATCAGGAGATCCCGTCGGACCGCAATCATCTGCACTACGGCGCGGGAGAAACGGATGCGCGCCTCGAATTGCCGCCTGGAAAACATACGCTGCAACTCTTGATGGGCGATTACAACCATGTGCCGCACGATCCGCCCGTCTATTCCAAGAAGATCACGATCACGGTGACGTGAGGCGGGCGTGATTCTCGCGCCTGAACGACAGGCTTTGCACGCGTACTCGCCGAGGGCAAACGACATGACATCGCTTAAGACTGGCGCGCTTGCGCGCTGCCGTTCGATCCTGCTCGTCGCGATGCTCGCGGCGCCGTTCCACACGAGCCTGGCGGAAGGCGGGCCGACGCCCGCGCCGGCCAACGCTTATGCATACATCGGCTATCCGAACAACGGACAGACGATGCCTGCGGGAAAGCCGTTTCGCGTGTGGTTCGGCTTGCGGTTCATGGGCGTCGCGCCGCGCGGCGTGAAGTTTCCGAACACCGGCCATCACCATCTTTTGATCGATACCGACTTGCCGCCGCTCGATCAGGAGATTCCGTCGGACCGCAATCATCTGCACTACGGGGCGGGCGAGACCGAAGCGATGATCGAGCTTCCGCCAGGCAAGCACACGCTTCAGCTCCTGATGGGCGATGACCGGCATATCCCGCATAACCCGCCGATCTATTCGAAGAAGATCACGATCTACGTCAAGTGAACGATGTTGGTGCCGAGGAAACAGTTGGACTACGAAGTGTCGGTGATGAAGAGTCAGTGCGGTATCGGTGAACGCATGCAGTCATTCGCTGTCAGGCTTGCGCAGCAAGCGAAGCGGCTAAAAGCGCGAAAGATGGCACGCCTCATGCGTTTAAGTGGCCCGAGCAGACAGCTTGCTCGAACCCACCCAACGCGCGACGCGCACCAAGGAGACTCACCATGAAGACGCTGACCATCCAGGACCTTCCCGTGACCGAACAACTCGATCGCCGCGCGATGTCGGCCGTGCGCGGAGGCAGTTCGTTCTACTTCCCGGGCTATGTCTCCAAGTACGACCTGACGTTCAACACGCAACAGCTCATCGACCAGAAGCAAAGCACCGAGAGCCATAACGGTGTGAATGTCGCGTTCGGCGAGGACATCACCTCGAACGTAAAGCCGAAGCAGGAAGCGCACAACACCAGCAACATCAACATCGGTTCGGGCTTCATGGTCCGCTAAGCGGCCTGCTTGCTTGCCAAAACCGCCTACGCTTAGCCAGGAGCCTGAAATCATGTCCACCTTGAGCATTCACGATCTCGCCCATCACGCCGAAATGAACGGCGCTGACATGTCCGCCGTGCGCGGCGGCATGAGCCTGTTTTTCCCGAGCTACAACTCGAGCTATAACCTGAGCGCGAACACGCAGCAACTCGCCGATCAGGCGCAGCAGACGTTCAACGTCAACGGCGTGAACGACGCTTTCGCGCATGACATCAAGTCCAGGGTCGAGCCGCAGCAGAAGGCGCGCAACGACAGCAACATCAATGTGTTCACGCCGTACGCGATGTAACCGTGTCTGCATGAAGCCCCGCAGCGCGCGGCTGTAGCAAAACCGGAGTACGGGGAGCTCCGCTGCTTCAACTGCCTTTAACGGCGGCGCGGATCGACCGTCGTTCCCGAGACGGCGATCGATCCGCATCGTGCGCGCGTTGTGTCACTGGCGCGCGAATTCCCACTATCGGCGTTAGCGCGGGAGTCAATCGTGCGAGCTCTGTTGTCATCGTTGTGCCGGACCATCGGATGCGCGAGTCTCTGCGCTTGCGTGCTGCTGACGGGGTGTATCGATGTGAAAGTCCCGGCGTACAAGCGTCCCGACACTCCTGAGAAAACCGCCTTTACGACGTTCGATTCCTCGAAGGTCGCCGCCGCCGACACCATTCAGCCGGACTGGTGGAAGCAGTTCCGCGATCCCTATCTCGATGCGCTCGTCGACAAGGCCATTCAGGGCAACTTCGATATCAAGGTACTCGCCGCACGCATACAGGTTGCAGGCGCGCAGATCGGCGAGGCGCGAGCGGGCGCGCTGCCTACGATGGATGTCGGCGCGGGGGCGAGCTTCGAAAAAACGACGGGTCAGCCGTTCTCCAGGCAATACAACCTCGGCACGCAGGTCAACTGGGACATCGATATCTGGGGAGCCGTGGAGAAGGGCGTCCAGGCTCAGAAGGCCGAGTTTCACGCGACTGAGGCAGACTGGCGCGCGGGCTATCTGCAACTCGTGGCAGGCGTGTCGACGACGTACTTTCAGATTCTTCAGTTCGATGATCAGATCGCGCAGCAAAAACAGACCATCACGACGAATCAGCAAATCCTCACGATATTCGAAGGAATGGAAAGAAATGGCCTCGTGCCGCATACGCAAGTGCTGACGCAGCGCGCGGAACTGAATCGTCTGACGCGCGATCTGCTGGAGTTGCGCCGCTCGCGCGATCTTGCGAACAACGCACTTGCAACGCTAATGGGCGTTCCCGCTGGCGAATTCAGAGTGCCGGATGGCCAGTTGCAAAAGCGCGTGCAGATTCCGCCCGTGCCGGCGGGCTTGCCGTCGCAATTGCTGTCGCGTCGGCCCGATCTCATTGCCGCCGAATACCGTGTGCTCGAATCGTACGATCTCGTCGGCCAGGCGAAGCTCGCGCAATTGCCGACGATCAGCCTGACGGGGCGCGGCGGAACAGCGAGCTTCGCGCTAACGGATTTACTGAAGTCCTTCACGTTCAGCTTCTTGCCGAGCATCAACATCCCGATTCTCGATCCGGCTGTCCGCGCTCGCGTCAAGACCACTCAGGCGCAAACCACGGTCGCCGAACAGCAATACCGCAGCACGGTCATGAGCGCTTTCGAGGAAGTGGAGAACGCGCTCGTCAATCTCGATGCGCATACGAAGCAGCGCGGCGAGTTGCAGCAAGAAGTCGCGCATCTGACCGTCGTTGCGGCGCAAATCGATGCGCAACTCAAGGAAGGCGTGATTTCGCAGCTCGAAGTATTCGAGACCGAGCGTACGCTTCTGGCCGCGCAGCTTGCGTTGCTCGCCAACCATCAGCAGATGCTCTCCGACACGGTGACGCTCTACAAGGCGCTCGGCGGCGGATGGTCCACGGTCGACGCGCAAAGCGCTGCTAATTGACTAAGACGATGCGTGACTTAAACTCAAGACAGCCGCCGCATGGCGTCTATTTCGATGGCGGCTGGACGAACCTTGCGACGTGAACATGGCTCCAGGCGATCCGATAGCGGAACAGCAGCCAAGCGTGGGCGAGGCGTTCGACATCGTTCTCAAGCCCGTATCGCGCGGCGGTCTGGACGATCCGCTCAGCGAAATACGCATCGATGAAAATCTCTTCGCAATCGGACGCGCAGAACCGCCGTTCGACGAAAGCCCGCCCGATGCCGTCACCCAGCTGTCGCGCCGGCACGCGCGCATTTTCATCGAGCACGGCCACGCATATATCGCGGACCTCGCCAGCAAGAACGGCACGGCGCTGAATGGCACGCCCGTGCGTGACGTACCCATGCGCCTCGCAAATGGCGACGAGATTGCCTTTGGGAACCGGCTTGCGTATCGCGTTCAGTTCGTGCCGCGCAGACGGCGCACGCATGCGCCCAAGCCGCTCGCGTTGACGCTCGACCCGCAACACGACGATCGCGGCCTGTCGCCCATAGAGCTGACGAAGTTCCCGTTTCTGGTGAGCAAAACCGATGAGACGTTCGCGCGTTATCGCAACGACTACCCGCATCAGGTGAACTACGTATCGCGCCGCCATGCACACGTGTTCCTCCGGGGCGGTGCGCCTTTCGTCGAGGACCTCGGCAGCACCAATGGCACGTTCGTCAACGGACAGCGAATGAGCGATCACGCCGTCGAACTCAAGAATGGCGACACGCTGGCGTTCGGCGGGACACACTTCGCCTATCGCGTGCATCTTCATGACGAGGAGGGCGAGTCTACGCTTACCGAGATGGCCGTGCCATCGGAGCCCAATCGGAAAATCGACGCTGAACACGATAGCGACAAAACGACCTTCGTCGGTTCCGCACACTCGTTCCTCGATATCTTTTGCATCGATCAGTCCGCGCCCGCCGACGACGAAGTGAACGAGGACGCGCACGCCGCCCTCAAGGACGCATCCGCTTCGACTCATGCGGGCAAGCGTGGAAAAGTCGCGCTCTTCATGACGGAACTGCGCAAGGCATTCGCCGCCGAGGACATTCGCGCCGCGAGACGCGCACGCATCGTGGCGGCATGCGCTGTCGTCGCATTGATCGGGGTCGGCGTCGCGCTCTTTCATGGAGGCTTCCCGGAGCGTCATGCAAAGTCGCTGATGGCAAGCGGCGACTACGCGCGAGCCGCCGCCTTCAGCGACGAGTATCTGCAAGCACATGCGAACGACATGCGCTTTACGGCGATGAACACGGAGGCCGTGCTGAAGTCCGGCGTGCCGCGCTGGCTCGACGCCTTGCGTGCTGGGAAGCACGCCGACGCAGATGCCATCCTCACGCAAATGAAAACGCTCTCGGCACACAATACCGACGTGCGTTCGATGCTCGATGAACTCGGCTGGATAGGCAAGCTCGAACGCTTCGTCATGGGGCGCGGTGGACCGGATGCGCCCATTCGCATCTACGCGGATGAGGCCAGCATCGCGGACATCCTCAGGCATTGGGAAGCGGACGCTTCCGGCCATCAGCGCGATCTGGATCGCATCGCGGGATATGTACCCGAGTTTCGCGATCCGTATGCACTGGCGCTAAGCCACTTGCGCAAGCTGCAGAGTGACGATTCGGCATATCTGGCGGCCATCGACCGGCTGAATGCGAGCGTTGCAAAGAGTCTTGCCGATGACGACCTCGACGCCATCGACGCGGTCCTCAAGGAATACGCGGAGAAGTACCCGCGCCTGAGCGGTCTGGATCGCATTCGTGCCGATGCAAGCGGCTATGCGAACGTCAAGCGCGCAATGAGCGAGCCGAGCCTTGCGCCTCTGATTACGGCTTTGAACAAGGCGGACTTCTCGACACCGCCGTTCAGGGAGCGACTTGCGCTCCTGAACGCAAGCCAGTTACCTTCGCCGGATGTGCGCGCCCAATATGCGGCAGTGTCGGCTGCCTGGGCGAATGGAAATAGCGCAAGCGCCATCGATGCGCTGAGAAGGCTGCCGCAAGGAACGTGGTCGCCGACCGTGCAAAAGGAAATCGCGCATAAACAATCGGTGGCCGCCCAGTTCGCAGAGTTGCAAAAAGCGCGCGGCTCGAAACAGTATGAAGATGCAGTGCTGTCCTTCAACGAAACGCTCGATGCCCAAGGCGACACTTATTTCGCCAAGGCAGTCGATCCCGACATTGCTGCGCTAAAGAGCAGAGCAGCGTCGCGCGCCCAATCGTTGATGAATCAGGCGCAAGCGCTTTGGGCGCAGTATCGGACCAACGGCGGCATAGGCGGATCACAACGGCTGGAATCGGGCGTATCCGACGCGTTCCGCACGCAGGCGCACCTCTTGTTGGCTGCGCAAGACACAGCATCGCGTGGCATGCGCATCCTGAAACAGGTGAACGGCGATCCGGATAAATGGAGCGCGCTGAAGGGCGACATCGACAACGAAGTGGACCTGCAACGGCGTTCCCTGCAGGACCTTCGCATGGTGCTCGAACCCGCTTTGCTGCAGAGCAAGCTCGCGTTGCTGAAAGGAGGCGCCGATGAAACGCGACGCGCCCCTTAAGCCCTTCTCCGAAGCGCTGGAGGATCACGGCGCGGAAGGCATCGCCATCCTGACGGCCGAGCCGCTCAGGCTGACGCGGGCGCTCGTGTATGCAATGGTATCGCTCGTGGTCGCTGCGCTCGTGTGGTCCTTCGTCGGTCATGCCGATGTCATGGTGACGGCGCAGGGCACGCTAGCACCGGAATCGGAAGTGCGACGCTTCTATGCGCCGATCGATGGCGAGCTTGCCGATCTGTACATCGCGGAAGGACAACCCGTTCGCAAGGACGATGTCGTCGCTCGTCTCAACGCACGCGGCGCGATCGAAGCGGCCACGAATGCGCTCGAAGCTCAGCTCAAGCTGGACGACGCCGAGCGCGAATGGAAGCAGTTCCCCGAAAAGAAACTGCTCATGGAGCGCAGGATCGTGGCGCTCAAGAATCAGATGGAGATCGAGGAGCATCAGCATCAGCAGCGCGTGACTGAAGGCACGAGCAAGCTGGCAGAAGGTCAGAAGGCGCAACTGCAGGAGCAGCGCAGCACGCTTGAAAACGCACGACGTGCGCGCGATGCTGCAAAGAACGAACTGGATCGCTTCGCTCGCCTGTTCGCGTTGCCGGGCGGCGGTGGGGTGTCCGAATCGCAAGTGGATGCGAAGCGCAATATCTATCTCGAAGCTGACGGGGCGTATCGCGTGGAGCAGGCGAAGCTCGCCGAGCTGGACTTCCGTTTGAGCCACGAATTTACGCAGGCCAAGGCGCAGCTCGAAACGAGCGGTCAGGAGTCCACTAACTTAAGGCTGCAATACGAAGCGGCGATGCGCGAAGTGGCGAGCACGGAAGACAAGCTGCGCCTGCAGTTGCAAACCGCGCGCCTCGTCGCGGATGCAGCGGCGCGCATTCGCTTCGAGAACATCGACAAGGACAATTTTCTGTTGATTCTCGCGCCGGTGTCGGGCGTCGTCACCGACGTGACATCCACGCAGCCCGGCGACAAGATTCAGGCCAATACGCCGCTCGGCGGCATTGCGCCCGCCAATGCGCGGCCAGTACTGAAGATCGAAATTGCCGAGCATGATCGCGCATTCCTGAGAGAAGGGCAGCGCGTCAAGCTCAAGTTCAATGCGTTTCCTTATCAACGGTATGGCGTGATCGATGGCACGCTCGCCTTCATTTCGCCCGCAACCAAGCCGAGCCCGGCCACTAAACAGCCGGTGTACGAAGGGCGCGTCACGCTGGATCGCGATTACTACCAGATCGGCGGCACGCGCTATCCGCTGCGCTACGGCATGACTGCCTCAGCGGAAGTCGTCGTGCGTGAAAGGCGGCTTATCGATCTGGGCCTCGATCCATTCCGCAACGTGGCTGGCTAATCCAAACGGAGAGCGATATGACGGCAATCGTGCGTATCGATGAAGAAGTGGTCGATGTAGGCGAGTTCATCCGGCTTCTGAAACTCAATGGCCAGTTCGACGGACTCATCGAGCAACTGGTGCGCGACAAGCTCACGGTGCGCGCCGCCAGGAAGGCGGGGATCGAGTTGACGGCCGATGAGATCCAGACGCGCGCCGACCAGTTCCGGCGCATACGCGGGCTGCATCGCGCGGCCGATATGAACAACTATCTCGATGCGCTGAGCGTGAGTCTCGACGAATTCGAAGTCTTCATCACCGACACGCTGTATCAGGAGAAGATGCTCGACAAGGTCGGCACGCAGCCCGCCATCGAAGAATATTTCCAGCTCAATTCGCCGAAATTCGACAGCATCGAAGTCAGTCATATCGTGCTAGACACAGAAGGAAGCGCCAAGGAAATGATTTCCTATCTAAGCGACGATCCCGACAGCTTCGCGGACATGGCGCGCGAACACTCGCTTGCCGATACCCGCGAAAGTGGTGGCGTAATAGGGCGCGTCATGCGCGGGCAACTCAAACCCGAAATCGAAGCGAAAGTTTTCAACGCCGCACCCGGCGATTTGCTCGGCCCCTTCGTTTCCGCCGATGGCTCTGCCTATGAGATCTTCGCGGTCACGGCCAAATATCCCGCGGCGCTGGATGAAGACGTGACCGCCGAAATACGCCGGCTGTTGCGCGAAGAATGGCTGCTTGCGCGTGCGCAAGAGCATGTGATCGAAGCTCGCTGACCCCATCGCCACGCCAATGGACGCCCCTGCCAATTTCGATTCGACCGCCGATTTTCTTGCGGCCGTCGAAATTCTTTCACCGTTCTCGCGCGAGGAGACGGAGCAATTGGCCGCTCACGTGGAGTCGCGGCGCTATGGTTTCGGCGAGACCGTATGCAATGCCGGTGATCCTGCAGACGGACTTTTTATCGTCAGGGCCGGCTCTGTGCGCATCTTCACGGAGGAGCACGGCAAAGAAATCAGCATGGGGGTCAAGAAGGAGCGTGAGACGTTCGCCGATATCGCAATGTTGCGTGAGTATCGGCATGAATCGTCCGTGCGCTCGTCTGGCAAGACGGAACTGCTATTCATTCCGCGCAGTGTCATCGAGCCGGTCATTGCAAAGAATCCTGCCGCGCTTGCCTTCGTCACGAGCTATGTCGCCATTGCTTCGGCGGGAGGCTTCGTCGCAAAGCTGTTCGATCTGCGCGGCAAGCTGAACAAGGCGGAACTGGAAGAATGCGTGCGCAGTGTCGGCGTCAAGCGTATCGGCGAAGGCAAGGAAATCTTCAAGCAGGATTCGCGTGATGACAGGCGTCTCTATGTCGTTCGTCAGGGAGAAGTGCGCATCGTGCGGGAAGAAGGCGGCCAGCAGCATGTGCTGGCGACGCTCGGCCCCGGCGAGATCTTCGGCGAAAAGGCTTGCGTGATGCGTCAGGAGCAAATCGCTTCGGCCATTGCGACCGTCGATACGCGCTTGCTCGTCATACCCGAGAAGACGGTTCATTTCATCATCGAACGCAATGTCAAACTGCGCGAGGTGCTTGAAGAACGCATTCGATACATCGAGCGTGAACTGCAGCGGCAAAGGAAGCTCGCGGAGCGTCGCAAGCTGCCCGCGATGCTGGACCTGCAAACGAAGCCCGAACTGGGCGAGCGCATCATCAAGCGCTTTGCCTGGGTCGAGCAGGCGGAAGAAATGGACTGCGGCGCTGCGTGTCTCGCCATGATATGCCGGCATTACGGCATCGGCATGACGCTCGGCAAACTCCGCGAACTCGCTAACGTGACGACACAAGGCGCGACGCTGGACAGTCTCGCGCGCGCGGGCGAGGCACTCGGATTCACGACGCGCGGCATGCAATGCACGTATGAATCGCTACGCGGCTTTGAATTGCCGTTCATCGCGCATTGGGAGGGCTACCACTACATCATCGTCTATGGGATATCGACGGAGAACGTCTGGGTAGCGGACCCGGCAATCGGGTTCAGAAAGATGACGGCGGGCGAGTTCGAGCGCGGCTGGGGCGGCACATGTCTGCTGTTCACGCCTGCGCACGACCTCGTGCAGAAGGCGGTGTCGAATTCACCGTGGATACGCTTCGTCGGCTATTTGAAGCCTTATCGCAAGATACTGCTTCACCTTTTCCTTGCCACCTTTGTCATTCAGGTCCTGGGCGTCGTGCCGCCGCTCATCATCCAGAACATACTGGACGGCGTGATCGTGCATCAAAACGTCGGGCTGCTGCATGTGCTCATCGCAGGGCTCATCGTTGCGAATCTCTTTTCGCAGCTGATGTCCACCATACGCGCCTATCTCGCGAACTTCATGGTGCGTAACATGGATTTCTCCATGATGTCGCAGTTCTTCAAGCATACGTTCTCGCTTCCGTTCATCTTCTTTGCGAAACGCAAGACTGGCGACGTATTCGCGCGCTTTCAGGAAAACCATACGATCCGCGCGTTTCTCACCGAGTCCACGGTCACGACGGTGCTGAATCTCCTGATGGTGTTCATCTACTTCACCATCATGTTCCTGTACAACGTGAAGCTCACGTTGTTGCTCATCGCATTCGTGATTCCACTCATGGCCCTGACGGTGCTGGCGACGCCGCGCATCAAGCACAATGCGCGCGAGACGTTCTCTTCCAGCACGGACGCCCGGTCTTATCTGATGGAAGCCTTGGGCGGCGTCGAAACCGTCAAGGGGATGGGTATCGAGCGCGCGGTGCGCCTCAAGTGGGAAAAGAAATACGCGAAGTCACTGGAAGTGCAGTACAAGTCGCAGCGATTCAATATTGCAGTCGGTCTGTGCAGTCAGTTATTGAACGCCGCGACGACCATCGCCGTGCTATGGGTTGGCGCCAATCTCGTGCTTTCGCGGGAACTGACCATTGGTCAACTCATTGCGTTCAACGCATTCATGGGAAGCGTGCTGTCGCCGCTCATGGGACTCATCGGCTTGTGGAGCCTGCTCAACGATGCGGGCGTCGCAATGGAGCGGCTCGGCGATGTACTCGATATCGAGCCCGAGCAAAAGCCATCGGAAATGCAGCAGCGCGTCATGTTGCCCGACCTTCAGGGCAATATCAGCTTCAACGGCGTGTACTTCCGTTATGGCGATGGCGACACCCCTTATGTCCTGGAGAACATCAGCTTCGATATCAAGCCGGGTGAACTGATCGCGGTAGTCGGCCGCAGCGGGTCGGGCAAGACGACGCTTGCCAAACTGCTGGTCGGCTTCTATGCGCCGAGCGAAGGCAAGATGACGGTCGATGGCTATGACATCAACGTGATCGACAAAGGCTTTTATCGCGCGCAAATCGGCTATGTAATGCAAAGCAATCTGCTCTTCTCCGGCACGATTGCCGACAACATAGCGAGCGGCGATGAAGCGCCGGACCGGAGGCGCATCGAGGAAGTCGCGAAGATGGCCGATGCCCACGCGTTCATCACGCGCATGCCGCTCGGCTATGAACAAGTGGTCGGCGAGCGGGGCGTCGGGCTGTCGGGCGGGCAGATCCAGCGGCTATGCATCGCCCGCGCGCTCTATCACGATCCGCGCCTGCTCGTGTTCGACGAAGCTACGTCCGCACTCGACACGCAATCGGAAAGCAATATTCTCGGCAACATGCAGGAGATCCTGAAGGGACGCACCGCAGTCATCATCGCGCATCGCCTTTCGACGATCATGCGCGCCGACAAGATTCTCGTGCTCTATGAAGGCGGGATCGTCGAGCAGGGCAAGCACGACGAACTCGTCGCGGGAAAAGGCATGTATTACCAACTCGTGCAGAAGCAATTGAGCGCAGCATGAAGATACTCGACCAACCCGAAAGCGACAGCGGCGCGCCTGCATCGGCGATCTCGTATGCGGGAATCATCGAAAAGATCGAGATATTGCGCTCGACGCTGCGATGGACATCCCGGCTCGAGCGCCCGGAGATCGAAAAGCTGTTGCGTCAGGCAAGCGCCTTGCGCGACGAAGTCATGCAGCTTTCGCACAAGGAGCGCTTCGTGCAAGCCGCAGCTGCAGAGCCCAAGCGTGAGCTGTCGGCCGGCGCGCGACGGCAGGCACTGATCGAACGCAGCTTCGTATTCGAAGGCACGTTCGGTGACAATCCAAAACTGCTGGAAGCACTGGAAATAGCGGAAAAAGCTGCACCGACGGATCTGCCCGTTCTGATCGATGGCGAAAGCGGCACCGGCAAGGAGTTGATGGCCAAGGTCATTCACGCCAACGGCTCTCGGGCGGACAAGCCCTATATTTCAGTCAACTGCGGCGCCATTCCGGAGAATCTGCTGGAATCCGAACTGTTCGGGCATCGGAAGGGCGCTTTCACCGGCGCGACGAACGACCGCAAAGGAAAATTCGAGAGTGCGCATACGGGGACCATCTTTCTCGACGAGATCGGCGAGCTGCCGCTTTCAGGGCAAGTCAAATTGCTTCGCGTGCTCGAAGCGCATGAGATTCAGCGCGTAGGGTCGGACGAACCGATAGCGGTCGACACGCGCATCGTCGCGGCAACGAACCGCAATTTACGGCGTTTTTGCGACGAAGGGCGTTTTCGCGAGGACTTGTTCTATCGCCTGAGCGTCATTCACGTGACGTTGCCGGCGCTGCGCGAGCGTCGCGACGAGATACCGCTCCTGCTCGCCTACTTCGGCGATGAAGCTGCGGCCACGCTCAAGCGCCGCCCTGTAAGAATGTCGCCGCGCCTGCGTGATTTTTTGCGCAATTACGACTATCCCGGCAATATCCGCGAACTGCGCAACGTGGTGTACCGGCTTGCTTGTCTCGCGGGAGAGATGGCGGATATCGAGCATCTTCCGCTGGACATACGGCCCAAATCGCCGCTTTCGCTCGCGATCGGCGGGGCATCGGCCAATGGCAATCGCATTGCCACGGCAAGTTCTCTGAGTGAGGCCAAGCGCGTTGCAAGCGATGAAGCGGAGCGGGCATTTCTGGAGCGCGGCTTGCAGGAAGTGGGCGGAACGGTTGCGGAACTTGCCCGGCGCTATGAAATGAACCGTTCGCACCTGCAAATGCTGTTGAAGAAGCATGGGCTGCATTCGAAGGACTTCCGGCTTGCCGCGCAGAAGGCAAAAGAAGCTAAATCGACGGATTGACCTGCGTTCTGTCCATTGCCATCACATCTTCGGCATGCGCGACGACTAGCGAGATGTTGTCTCGCCCGCCGCGTTCGAGTGCTTTTTCAAGGAGTCTTTGCGCCGCGAGTTCGCAATCTCCGGCCGTGAGTTCGCTCGCCATCTCCGCTTCGCTCAGTTCGTTCGACAAACCATCGCTGCATAAGAGAAAGGTATCGCCATCGTTTAGCGGGACGGTGCTTTCATCGAGATCGAGCACGTCGAGCGCGCCCACTGCACGCGTGATCAAATGCTGCGCCGGATGATGCAACGCTTCTTCGGCGGTCAACTGTCCGCGCGCTTTGAGGTCTTCGACGTGGCTATGATCGCGGGTCAATTGCACGAGCCGTCCATTTCTGAAGAGATAGATCCGGCTGTCGCCAGCCCACAGACACGCACATGCGCCGTCGCGAGCGGCAAGCACCACGACCGTGCTGCCTATCCGCGATACCAGCCGCCGGGCAGCCTCCACGCGCAATTTCTCGTTCACGTCGATGAGGCGTTCGCGCGCATCAGCAATGACGCTGGCGAGCCCGCCATCCGAAGAGATAGCCGACAGGCTCTCGATGACCATGCGGCTCGCGAGATCGCCTACGGCGTGCCCGCCCATGCCATCGGCGACGGCCCATAGGCCGCGCTCGGGCGAGTCGAGCAGGGCGTCTTCGTTGATTTGCCGAATGCATCCGACATCGGACCGGGCAGCCGATGTCCATACGAAGTCAGCGGTGAAGGTCACGACAACCTCCCTTGGTTCGAAGCAAGCAAGCGATCCGCCGATTGTGCGCCTAACATTCTCCGCGCTAAAGGCGCCAGCCGCTAACTCACGCTGTTCGCCGAGTTTGCGTTCGGGCTGACGTTCAAGCTGGCGCCATTGCCGGAATTATGAACATCGACCGACTGGAACTGATTGATCATCTGGTCCGCCGTGAAGTTGTTCGTGATTTCGTAGATGTTGACGACACCCCCGAACCCTTCCTGCCGCCCCGATATATACGGCGTGATCCAGCCGTAGACCCACGGTGCGCCGCCGCCGCCCCTGATGAACGCCATATCGGCACGGCTGAGTTCGCGATCGCATTCGAGGTCGGCAACGAAAAGGGCGCTCATATCAGTTCTCCGCAAAGCTCTCGAGACGCACGAGCCAATGCAAGTCGTATGCCGACGCAGAGAATCGCGCTGAGGGTCCGCCGCGGGCGGGTCCGCGACACCTGGCGTTGGTTTGGGACCGACTTTCACAATGCACGCGTCAGTCCATGACCGACACGCCTGACTCGCATGAAAGGACGGCTCGCGGCCAACAGAATCGATCAGGCGTCGTTTGTTCAACGCAGACACCACACGCTGCCAGGCACGCACGATGAATCGCTAATGCCATAAAAATCAAGGGATTATAAAACTGGCAAGAAAGCTGCAAAAGACACCGCAACGAGGCGCCGCACAAACACTTGGCGCCAGCCTAAGAAAATCGAAGCGGAGCGAGCCATGTCATGCAGCGAACCGTCCGGATCGATCGAAGAAGAAGCCGTCGACTACGGCTTTTCGCTCGGCGCAGAGGTCGTCACGCGCCGCTCCGGATATGAACATCACGGAATATATGCGGGCAACGGCATGGTTATCCACTATGCCGGCTTTGCGAAATCGCTTCATCGCGGCCCGATCGAGGAAGTGACTCTCGCGCAGTTTGCGGGCGGCTATGCCGTGACGATGCGCCCGAATGCTGCCGCCCGTTTCACCGGCAAGGAAGCGGTGCGGCGCGCACGCAGCAGGCTCGGCGAAGACCGTTATCGCCTCTTGACGAACAACTGCGAGCACTTCGTTTCCTGGTGCCTGTTCGGCGAAGCCCGCAGCAGTCAGGTGCGCGCGTGCCTCGTTCATCCGGGCGTCGCGCTCGATGCGCTCAGGGGACTGCTCAAGACTTATCTCTGGGCCGAACGGCGCGGCAGGCGCAGTGCGTTTGCAAATAGCGGAATGGATACGTCTTTAGTCATGTGAGGAGACCAATCATGGACATCCCCGAAAATTCGCTTCACTGGGCCGTTGACAAGTGGCTCGCACCTTCGCCGGCGCATCCGGCACGCGTCGTGCGGCTGTGCCGTTCGCCTGTCACGGGCATGCGCTTCGTCTGCATCGAGGCATGGCATGCAGGCGGCGTCATCGCGATCCTCTTCTTCCGGCACGACGACGGCAGCTGGAATGTATTTCCGCCGCAGGTAAGGCGTCCCTCGATGAGCGCAGCACGGCTCGCGGCCTGAGGCCCGAGGGCGCGGCTTTGACACGGACGACAGGCTGCCGCTACTCTAGCTGGGAAGATGCGATGCGCAAACGTGACCGTGGCACACGATGCGGTAGTCATGGTAGGTTTCGCATCCGTGAACCAGTTCGTACAGACCGAGGTATTGCCGATGACCCAGTCCGACTCCGCTGACTTTCCGCCGTCCGCCAGCGCGGCCGCCGACTCTCGAATCGGCGGCAATCCGCTCGGCATTGCGGGGCTGGAGTTCGTAGAGTTTTCGAGTCCCGATCCACAGGGACTCGCCGGGTTATTCGGGCGGCTAGGCTTCACGCCCGTTGCGCAGCATGTCAGCAAGGCGGTCACGCTGTATCGTCAGGGCAGCATGAATTTTCTTTTGAACTCGGAGCCGGATTCATTCGCGACGCGGTTCGCGCAAACGCATGGCGTGGGCATTGCCGCCATCGGCATTCGCGTGATGGATGCACAAACGGCGCATGAGCGGGCCGTCGATTACGGCGCATGGGATTTCGAGGGCGAGAAGATTGGCCCTAACGAACTGGCAATACCGGCTATTCAAGGCATCGGCGATTCCCATATGTATTTCGTCGACCAGTGGCCGGGCAAGAATAGCGGCGAAGCATCGATATACGACATCGATTTCCGTGCAATTCCCGATGCAAGCGCCGATACGAAAGGCGCGGGCCTGCTCGAAGTCGATCACTTCACGCAGACGGTCGGCGCTGGCCGCATCCGCGAATGGCTCGATTTTTACGACGACGTGCTGCACTTCCGCGAGATTCATCAAGTGCATCCGGACTGGCACGTGTCGCAGGATTCCGCCGTCACGATCTCGCCGTGCGGCTCGATTCGCATCACCGTCTATGAGGAAGGCACGTATCGCACGGGCCTCATGCAGCAATATTTGCCCGATCATGAAGGCGAGGGCGTTCAGCATATCGCCCTCGCATCCGCCGATATCTTTGCTTCCGTCGATGCGCTTAGCGCCCGGGGCGTGCGTTTCCTGATGCCCCCGCAGCGCTATTACGATGAGATCGACGCCCGCCTGCCTGGTCACGGCCTCGATATCGACAAGCTGCGCACGCGCGGCATTCTCGTCGATGGCGAAATCCTGCCCGACGGCACGCCGCAACTCTTCTTGCAGACCTTCATCGAACGCGAACCCGGCGATATGTTCTTCGAGATCGTCGAACGGCGCGGGCATCACGGGTTCGGCGAAGGCAACCTCGATGCAATCGCCAGGGCGCGAAGCTGAAGGGATGCCGTGGCGTCACGCGTTCATCGCACGATGATGGTCCCCGTCATGTGCGGATGCAGCGAACAGAAATACTTATAGGTTCCCGGCTTGTCGAAAACATGCGAGAAGCTATCGCCATTGTCGAGCGGGTCGGACTTGAATGACTTGCCTTCGTCGACGATCGTATGCAGCATGTCGTCGTGATTCATCCATGTCACCTTCGTGCCGACAGGGACCGTCAGCGTGTCCTTATTGAACGCGAAATTGTCGATGGACACGACCGGCGCGCCGATTGCCGCAACCTGCTGCGCGGGTTCCTCGGCGCAAGCGAAGGGCATTGCGCCGATGAGACCCTTGACCGCGAGCGCGATTGCAAGCTGGCGGGCGCATTGTCGAATGAGCGTGGTGTTCATGCTCATGCCTCCGCAAGCGATGTATCGACGATAGCGAGTTGCTCGCGTCCTGTGACGTGCGTCACGGCGCGCAGGCCGAGCATCGATCGCAAGCGGTCCGCACCGACTTTCATCGGTCCGGGTCCCGCGGCGGCGCCGGGCGCGGGTTGGGGAAACGCGGTCGACATGGCCGAGTAAAACCGCATGTTGCCTTCCACTTTCTGCGCGACCTGATGCACATGTCCGTTCAGTACCGTTACCGAGCCGAAACGCTTCAGCAAGGCAAGGGCTTGCGCGCTGTCGTCGGTACCCCAGCCCCACGCGGGATAAAGCGCCCATAGCGGGATATGCGCGAATGCCACGATGGGCGTGCTGCTCGTCCTTCCTTGCAGGTCCTGCTTGAGCCATGCGAGTTGTTCATTGCCTAGAAAGCCGAGGCCCCCGCCCTTGAGGTCGATTACGTTCGTCAAGCCGATGAAATGAACGCCGCCCTCGTCGAAGCTATACCAGTGACGCGTGCTGCCGCGTCCATACTGGCCGGAAAAGCGCGTGAAGAACGGGGCGCCGTTATCGACTAGTACGTCATGTTCACCGGGGACGTAATGCACCGGCATGCCGGCATTGCCGATGATTTGCGTCGCAGCATCGAACTGTGCGGGCGCGGAGAGATGCGTAATGTCGCCGGTATGAATCATGAAGGCGGGGCGCTGGGGCATTTTGCGCACCTGGCCGATAGCTGCTTCGAGCGTACTCGTCGGTTCCGTGTTCGGGTCCTTGTTGAAACCGATATGGCTATCGCTGATCTGCACGAAACTGAAGGACTGCGCGCTTTCCTCAGCATAAGCCGAGGAAATCAGGCGCGAGCGCGGCACTCCGCCACTGATCGTCCATAACACGCCCGCACCCGCCCACGCCATGCAGGAGAGAGCGGTGCGCCGGCGCTTGCCGTGATCGTCCAGTTCGGACGCGGGCGGCAAATCCCTGGATTCGGTGTTCATGACGGTTCCTTTGCGAGTGATGTAAGAGGCTCTGAATGACGCAGCGGGCATCCGTCCATCGAACCGGCAGACGCGGCGCGATATTCCTTGAAGATTTTCTCGGAGAGAGGGAATAAAGCGGTCCCCGGAGAAGTAATGGAAGACGTGCACGCGTGACATCAAGCGTGCGTTGATTCGCCTTGAGGAGACCCGCGCGATGTGGCACAGCAGGTCGAGAGAGAATTCCCCGCATGCGCGCTTCGAGGCGACCGTGATGCCGCACATCGACGCCGCATATAACCTTGCGCGCTGGCTATCCGGCAGTGCCAGCGACGCAGACGATGTCGTGCAGGAAGCCTATTTGCGCGCTTTCCGTTTCTTTAGCGGCTTCGAAGGCGGTGAAAACGCGAATGCGCGCGCGTGGCTTCTGGCTATCGTGCGCAATACGTGGTTCACGGAGTGGCGCAAGCGCGTGCAAATAGCCGATGGGACGCCCTACGATGAAGACATCGGCGGCGATGAAGCCTTGCCCGGCTGGTCCGACGAAGCGGGCGTGAATCCCGAGACGCTTGCCGTGCGCAAGGACGAAATACATCTCGTGCACCGCGCATTGGAAGCCTTGCCGCTTGCCTTTCGCGAAGTGCTGGTGCTGCGCGAACTCGAAGACATGAGTTACAAGGAAGTCGCGGCAATCACGGGCGTGCCGATAGGAACAGTGATGTCGCGCCTTGCGCGTGGCCGCAAGATGCTGGCGGGGGCGGTGCGCGCGGCGCAATGCGACAGACCGAGCGTGCGGCTCGTGCGCAAGTCGGAGCCGGGTCATTCCGAGGAGTCGGGCAATGGACAATAACGAAACCGCTTCGCTCCAAACGAGGCTGAACGATGGCTCGCTGTATCAGCGCGCGCCGGTGCACTTGCGCGCTCAAGTGCTGGCGCGTGTGCGCGAGGAAAGTCGTCGCGCGCAGAAGACCGGGCAAAGCCGGAATCGCCGTCATTGGCGTCTTGCGCTCGCCTCGCCGTGGCCGTTCTTCGGCGGTGCATTCACGGGCGCGACGCTGAGCGCGATGGTTTTAGGCGCAATCCTGTGGTTCCAGACCGCGCCGCGTCTTGCGAGCGATGCGCCTATCGCGCAAGAGATCGTGTCGAGCCATGTGCGCGCGTTGATGTCGGACCGGGCCATCGACGTATTGTCCAGCGACAAACACACGGTCAAGCCGTGGTTCAACGGCCGTATCGACTATGCGCCGCCTGTGGTCGATCCGGCAGGACCGGGCTTCGCTCTCGTCGGAGGAAGGCTCGATTACGTCGGGCATCGGCCGGTTGCCGTGGTCGTCTATCGCTATCTGAAGCATCCCATCGACGTCTATGTTTTCCCCGAGAAGCCTCTCCTAAAGGATGGACAGTCCGTCGTTACGCAGTCCGACGACGGCTACGCGCTGGCCCGCTGGCACCACGACGGCATGACGTTCTGGGCCGTGACGGACGCGTCCAGCGCGGTGTTGCGGCAGTTCACGCAGGCCATCGAGCACGGCGCGCCGCGCTAAAGCGGTGCATTGCGCTCAAGGCTCTTTCTTTGCATCCCGAAGCGGCCGCTTCGGGATGCCGCCGTTTTTCCGTTTCGATGTGCGCTAACGCTCGTGCCGTTCGGGTATGTCCGAATATGGTCTGATCCTTACATTTTTCTAAACTCGCTCACCAAGCGCCTAATTAAAGCGACAACGATAAAAAGCGGGCGGGCAGGCTTTCACAAAGCGGTTCAAGCGACGGAGACAGAAATGGGAATGCAGATGAAGCTTATCGCGGGGATGCTCGCGTTCGGCGTTTTTTCGTCGGCCTATGCGGCTGATCCGATCAAGATCGGCGTCGATGGCCCTTTCACGGGCGGCTCGTCGTCGATGGGCGTCAGCATGCGCGACGGCGTGCGGCTCGCGACTGCGGAAATCAACAAGTCGGGCGGCGTGCTCGGGCGGCAAATCGTTCTCGTCGAACGCGACGACGAAGCCAAGAACGAGCGCGGCGTGCAGATCGCACAGGAACTCATCAACAAGGAGAAAGTGGTCGCAGTCGTCGGTTATATCAACACCGGCGTTGCGCTTGCGTCTCAGCGCTTCTTTCAGGAAGCAAAGATTCCCGTCTTCAACAATGTCGCGACA
Source organism: Caballeronia sp. LZ019 (assembly GCF_031450825.1). Lineage (NCBI taxonomy): Bacteria > Pseudomonadati > Pseudomonadota > Betaproteobacteria > Burkholderiales > Burkholderiaceae > Caballeronia > Caballeronia sp. LZ019. Next base: position 726,499 of record NZ_JARTVZ010000002.1, read on the forward strand.
GGGTCGGTCGTCACTAAGCAATTCGACGATCAACCCGACAACTATGTCTTCCGCAATGCTGCCGCCGACCGCATTCAGGCGCCGATGATCGTCGAGGAAGCCATCACCAAGCGCGGCTTCAAGAAAGTCGCGATCCTTGCAGATTCGACCAACTATGGCCAGCTTGGCCGGGAAGACCTCGAAAAGGCACTGGCGTCCAAAGGCGTCAAGCCGGTAGCAGTCGAGAAATTCAACATCAAGGACGTCGACATGACCGCTCAATTGCTCAAGGCAAAGGCGGCGGGCGCAGAAGCCGTCCTGACTTACGGCATCGGGCCAGAGCTCGCGCAGATTGCGAACGGCATGGCCAAGCTCGGCTGGAAAGTGCCTCTGATCGGCAGCTGGACACTTTCCATGGCGAACTATATCGACAATGCCGGAACGAATGGCGAAGGCGCTCGCATGCCGCAGACCTTCATTCAGGATGCGAACACGCCGAAGCGCAAAGCGTTCATCGAAGCGTATCTCAAGGAATTCAAGCCGAAGAACGATCGTATCGATTCGCCCGTCTCGGCGGCGCAAGGCTATGACTCGATTTATCTGCTTGCGGCGGCCATCAAGCAGGCGGGCTCGACCGATGGTCCCAAGGTGAAGGAAGCGCTGGAAAGTCTCAACACCAAGGTCAACGGCGTGGTGATGTCTTACGACAAGCCATTCACGAAGGCAGATCACGAAGCGATCAGCCCCAACGTGCCGGTCATCGGCGAAGTGAAGGGCGGGCGGGTCATCTACGCTTACGACGCGGACAAGAAAGGCGGCAGTACGCTGCGCACCAAGCAGACGACGACCGCTTCGAACTGACGCACGAGTTCCATTCCGAGGGTAAGAGCCGCGCCCGCCGCTGTGGTGGGCGCGGCTTGACGTATGCGCTTGGTGTTTCGATCCAGAGGCGTCCAGACGATGATTCTTCTTCAGCTCATTTATAGCGGCATCGCGCTCGGCATGATCTACGCGGTGATCGCATTCGGCTATCAGCTCACATTCGCGACGTCCGGCACGCTCAATTTCGGTCAGGGCGATGCGCTCATGCTCGGCGCACTCGTGGGGCTGACGCTCGTTTCCGCCGGCGTCAACTACTGGCTGATGATTCCGCTCGTGTGCCTGTTCGGTCTCTTGCAAGGTTCGTTCGTCGAGCGAATCGGCGTGCGGCCCGCTATCAAGATCAAGTCCGAATTCGGCTGGATCATGTCGACGATTGCGCTTGGCATCATCTTCAAGAACGTCGCGGAAAACGTATGGGGACGCGACGACCTGCGCTTTCCCTCGCCATTGCCCGAAGCGCCGCTTCAGGTCTTCGGCGCAAATGTATTGCCGATGGAATTGCTCGTCGTGGCGGGCGCGCTCGTCATGATGCTCGCGGTGGAATTCTTCAACCGCAAGACGATCTTCGGCAAGGCGGTCGTAGCGACGGCGAACGACAGGGATGCCGCTGCGCTGATGGGTATCAATACGGGACTCGTCATCACGTTCTCGTATGCGCTGTCGTCGCTGACCGCTTCATTCGCCGGCGTCCTGATCGCGCCGCTTACACTGACGGGTGCAACGATGGGCGCCGTGCTCGGGCTGAAAGCGTTCGCCGTGGCGATCATCGGCGGCTTGTCGAGCGGGATGGGCATCATCGTCGGCGGCATGATTCTCGGTATCGCCGAGACGACGACCGGCTTTTATCTCTCCACCGGCTACAAGGATGTGCCTGGCCTCGTGTTGCTCCTGATCGTGCTGGCGGTCAAGCCTGCGGGTCTTTTCGGCAAGACGGCAATCAAGAAAGTCTGAGGCGGCCATGACGAAAGCAAAGAACTGGATTGCGGCCCTGATCGGCCTTGCGGCGCTTGCAATATTCCCGGTCGTATCGGGCAATCCGTATTACATCCATCTCGTCGAAACCATCATGATTTATGCGATCCTGCTGTTCGGGCTCGATATCGTGGTGGGCTATACGGGCCAGGTATCGTTGGGTCATGCTGGCCTCTTCGGCGTCGGCGCATATACGGCAGGCGTGCTCTTCGCCAAGCTCGGCATGCCGTTCTACGTGACCGCACCGCTCGCAATCGCTGTCACTGCCGCATTCGGCGCGATACTCGCCTTGCCCGCGCTGCGTGTGTCCGGTCCCTATCTCGCGATGGTCACGCTCGCATTCGGCACCATCATTCAGATCCTCATCAACGAGATGGATTTCTTAACGAACGGCCCCATGGGACTCAAGATTCCCAAGCCGACATTCGGCGCGCACAGGCTGGACGAGGTCGAATATTACTGGCTCGTTGCCGCGCTTCTGGTGGCCTCGCTGATCGTGGTGCATCGCGTGCTGAAGTCGCATCTCGGACGTGCGTTCGAAGCCTTGCGGGATAGCCCCATTGCATCGGACTGCATGGGTGTGTCGGTTTATCGCTACAAGGTCTATGCGTTCGTCATCAGCGCGGGTTTTGCCGGGCTGGCAGGCTGTCTCTATTCGTATTCCGAGCAATACATTTCGCCCAATACCTATAACTTCGAACTCACGATTCTTTTCCTGCTTGCAATCATCATGGGCGGACGCAAGACCCGCACCGGTGCGATCATCGGTTCGACGGTCATCGTGTTGCTGCCCAAACTGCTCGACGATATCGCGAACTTTCGGGTCGTTGCTACCGCACTCGCCGTGCTCGTCGTTGCGGGCGCGGCGCTCGCACTCGCACGCAAGACGACCACGCCGCAACGCGTGGCGATCCCGATGATCGGCACTGCGGGCCTCGCCGCATTCTCGTTCTGGATCGATGCACTGACCGACTGGCGTCTGACGATATTCGGCCTGATGATCCTGCTCGTCGTTTATTACTTGCAGGACGGCATCGTCGGCTTCGTGCGAAAGACGCTTCGTCTCGGACGTGTGCGCGTCACGAAGGTCGATACCGACGCCCTTGCAAGCGATACACGCGAAGACGATGCAGTAGCCGCCGTCGCACGAGAAGGGGCGGATGCCATTCTCGACGTACGCGGCGTGCTGATGCAGTTCAGCGGGCTCAAAGCACTCAACGACGTCAGCCTGACGGTCAGACGCGGCACGATTCATGGCCTGATCGGACCAAACGGATCGGGCAAGAGCACGATGATGAATGTCCTGACGGGCATCTATGTGCCTACGTCGGGCGTGATTCAATACCAGGGACAATCGTTAGGCGGGCGTACTTCGTCGAAGATCGCGCTCTCGGGCATCGCGCGCACTTTCCAGAACGTGCAGCTGTTCGGCGAGATGACGGCGCTCGAGAATGTGCTCGTCGGCCTGCACCATACTTTCCGCTCGAACTTCGCGGATGTCGGCGTGATGAGCCGTCGTTATCGGCGAGAGGAGCAGGCGGCACGTGAGCGCGCGTTCAACATGCTGCGTTTCGTGGGGCTCGAGCATGTGGCGAGCGAAGAGGCGCGCAATCTTCCTTATGGCAAGCAGCGCCTGCTCGAGATTGCGCGAGCGCTTGCGCTCGATCCGCAATTGCTCCTGCTCGACGAACCCGCTGCGGGCCTTACCGCGCCGGATATTCGCGAGCTTGTCGCGATCATTCGCAAGGTGCGCAATCACGGCATTACGCTCGTGCTGATCGAGCATCACATGGATGTCGTCATGAGCGTGTGCGATACCGTGTCGGTACTCGACTTCGGGCAGAAGATCGCTGAAGGCAAGCCTGCCGATATTCAGGCTAACGAGAAAGTCATTGAAGCCTACCTGGGCGGCAAAGCCGCGCAAGCAGCCTGAGGATCACCGATGCTAACGATCAAGAACCTCCACGCGGGCTATGGCAAGGTGAAAGTGCTGCACGGCATCTCGCTTGACGTACCCAAGGCCAAAGTGGTCACGCTGATAGGCTCGAACGGCGCGGGCAAGACAACGACCATGCGCGCAATCTCCGGCATGATCAGGCCGACGGACGGCGAAATTACCATGGGCGTCGGCAATGCCGCAAAGCGTATCGACGCAATGGACTCGCATAAGATCGCGCGCCTCGGCCTGGCGCATTCGCCGGAAGGAAGACGCGTGTTCGCGACGATGTCTGTCACCGACAATCTGTTGCTAGGCGCATTTCCACGCCTGACCTGGGCGCGTCCAAAAGGCGATGTGGCAGCGGACCTCGAACGGGCGATCGAGTTGTTTCCGCGACTGAAGGAGCGCCGGCACCAGCTCGCAGGAACGCTGAGCGGCGGCGAACAGCAAATGCTTGCAATGGCGCGCGCCATCATGCTGAATCCCGATCTCGTGCTGCTCGACGAGCCGTCCATGGGCCTTGCGCCGATTCTCGTCGAAGAGGTCTTTCGTATCATCGAGCGTCTCAAGCAGGACGGGGTGACGATGCTGCTCGTGGAGCAGTTCGCCGCTGCTGCGCTCAACGTCGCGGATTACGGTTACGTCCTCGAAAACGGCCGTGTTGCCACGCATGGGCCAGCGGAGCAGTTGCGCAACGATCCTTCCGTCAAGGCGGCATATCTCGGGGCGAGCCATTGATTGAGAATCGGTGATACCGTGATGCGAAGCATCGTGAGAGTGATTAGCACGAGCATCGGATAAAGGAGACACCATGACCGCCACGCCTCGTCACCCGTTCCCGTCGTCAACGCGCCTCGTGGAACGCGGAAAGATCGTCTCCGCGCGCGAGGCGGTGCGGTTGATTCGCTCGGGGGATACCATCGCGACGAGCGGCTTCGTCGGTGTGGGCTTCGCGGAGGAGGTGGCCATTGCGCTTGAAGCACGCTTTCTCGAGAGCAATGAGCAAGCCCCTTCCGAAGCGCAAGAGCCGATCAAGGACCTGACGATTGTTTATGCTGCAGGTCAGGGCGATGGCCGCACCAAAGGTCTGAACCATTTCGCGCATGAAGGGCTGGTCAAGCGAGTCATCGGCGGACATTGGGGACTGGTTCCCGGCTTGCAAAAGCTCGCCATAGAGAATCGCATCGAGGCATATAACCTGCCTCAAGGCGTGATTTCCCAACTCTTTCGCGACATTGCCGCGCATCGGCCCGGACAACTTTCAAGCGTGGGACTCGGCACGTTCGTCGATCCGCGCAATGGCGGCGGCAAGCTGAATGCGCGCACGACCGAGGACATCGTGCGCCTCATGCAAATCGACGGCGTCGAATACCTGTACTACAAGGCATTCCCAATCGATGTCGCGATCGTGAGAGGCACGACTGCCGATCTCAACGGCAATATCACAATGGAGAAAGAGGCGCTTACGCTCGAAGCGCTTTCCATTGCGATGGCCGCGCGCAATTCGGGCGGCATCGTGATCGCGCAAGTGGAGCGGCTTGCCGAATCCAACACGCTCAATTCGAGGCAAGTGAAGATTCCCGGCGTAATGGTCGATTGCGTCGTCGTCGCACGGCCGGAGAATCATTGGCAAACGTTCGGCGAGCAATACAGCGCCGCGTTCTCCAGCGAACTGCGTGTCGCCGCGAGTTCCGTGCAACCCATGCCGCTCAATGAGCGCAAGGTGATCGCGCGCCGCGCCGCATTCGAGTTGATGGCCAATAGCGTCGTGAATCTCGGCATCGGCATGCCGGAAGGCATTGCAAGCGTCGCGAACGAGGAGCAGGTCATCGACCTGTTCACGATGACGACCGAGCCTGGCGTGATCGGCGGCATTCCCGCGGGCGGACTCAATTTCGGTGCCGCCACGAATACGCAGGCCATCATCGATCAGCCCTATCAGTTCGATTTCTATGATGGCGGCGGCCTCGACATTGCTTTCCTGGGTCTTGCGCAAGCCGATCGAGAAGGCAATCTGAATGTCAGTAAGTTCGGGCCCAAGCTCGCGGGTGCTGGCGGTTTCATCAACATCAGTCAGTCGGCCAAGAAAGTGGTGTTCGTTGGCACGTTCAACGCAGGCAAGCTCGACATAGCAATCGACGCCGGCAAGCTGCATATTCGCCGCGAAGGCGATTCCCGCAAGTTCGTCGATGCGGTCGAGCATCGTACCTTCAGTGGCCGTCACGCGGTGGAGCGCGGCCAGACGGTGCTTTATGTCACGGAACGCTGTGTGTTCGAGCTGACCGAAGAAGGGCTCGCGTTGACCGAAGTCGCGCCGGGGATCGATATCGAGCGCGATATCGTCGCGCAAATGGGCTTCAGGCCCGTGATGAAGTCGGCGCCGCGCCTGATGAATGACTGCATTTTTCGCGACACGCCGATGGGCCTGCGCGAGACGCTTCTAGGGCTGGGCTTGTCCGAACGCTTCAGCTATGACGCAGAGAAGAATCTTTTCTTCATCAACTTCGAAGGGCATGAAGTGGCCAGTCTGAAGGACGTCGAAGACATACGCCGCGAAGTGGAAAAGCAGCTCGCGGGCGTAACGACGAAGCCGCACGTCATCGTCAACTACGACAACTTCTCCATCCGTCCCGAGATGCTCGATGCGTATTCGGAGATGGTCACGGGACTCGTCAGCGGCCTTTACGACGGCGTCACGCGCTATACCACGAGCAGTTTCCTGCGAATGAAGCTCGGCGATGCGCTCAAACAGCGGGGCGTCGCGCCGTATATCTATGAGAGCGCGCAAGAAGCGCGCGAGCACGGTACACGACGCGGTTCCTGAAGCTGTCGTCAATTCCTGGCAGTGTGCGCGGGCGGCGTTTGTTCCGCGCGGCGCAGCCTGCTATGGCGGATGCCGTAGACGAAGTAAATGACGATGCCAATGCCCATCCAGACGATGAGACGTATCCACGTATCGGCGGGCAGTCCCGTCATCAGGAAGACCGATGAAATTGCGCCTAGCGGAGCAACGATGAAAACCGCGGGCGTCTTGAACGCGCGCTTGAGCTCCGGTTGCGTGATGCGCAAGACCAGCACGCCGATACACACGACTGCAAATGCGAACAGCGTGCCGATGCTCACGAGTTCGCCGACGAGACCGATCGGCAGCAAGCCGGCGAGAACCATCACGATGAGTCCGGTCACGATCGTCGTGATGTACGGGGTGTGGAAACGCGGATGAATCTTTGAAGCAAAGGGCGGGAGCAAGCCGTCTCTTGCCATCGAATAGAAGATGCGTGGCTGGCTAAGCAACAGGACGAGAATGACCGACGTCAGGCCGAAAATCGCCCCGAGCTTGACGATGGGCGACAGCCAGCGCATGCCGATCGCATCGACGCCGACCGCAATGGGGTCCGCCACGTTGAGCTTGTCATAGGACACGATGCCTGTCAGCACGTACGAGACGAGCACATACAGGATGGTGCAGACGGTAAGCGAGCCGAGCAGCCCGATAGGCATGTCGCGTCTTGGATTGCGCGTTTCCTGCGCCACGCACGAGACCGAATCGAAACCGATATACGCGAAGAAGACCACCGCTGCGCCGCGCAAGACGCCGCTCATGCCGAACACGCCGGACTCGCCGGTATTCGGCGGGATGAAAGCGCCGGTCGGGTTGTTCGGCGTCACCCAATGACTCGTATCGACATACGCGATGCCCGCCGCGATGAACGCAAGCACGATCAGCACCTTGATGACGACGATAATGCTATTGACGCGCGCCGATTCGCGAATGCCGATGACAAGCAAAAGCGTGATGAGCCCGACGATCACCATGGCAGGAACGTTCAGGATCGCGCCAGCATGGCTCCATCCCTTGCCCGGCTCGTAAGCGAAGGGCGCCTGAGAGAGTTGCGCGGGTATATCGATATGCAAGGAATGCAGAAAGCTCACGACATAGCCTGACCACCCGATCGCGACCGTCGTTGCGCCAACGGCATATTCGAGTATGAGATCCCAGCCGATGAGCCACGCTATCAACTCGCCCATCGTCGCATACGCATAGGTGTATGCGCTGCCCGAGACGGGCACCGTCGACGCCATTTCCGCGTAGCAGAGCCCGGCGAGCGCGCATACGATTGCGCCGAGGACGAATGAAATGCTGATTGCTGGGCCCGCATTCGTCGCGGCCGCGTGACCCGTCAGCACGAAAATGCCCGCGCCGATGATGCAGCCGATGCCGAGCAACACGACATCGAGCGACGACAGCGAACGTTTCAATGCATGGCCGCCATGCGTTTCCTGAAGCATCTCATCGGTTTCTGCCGCCTCGCTTTGCAGCGCAGCAACGGCTTTCTTTCGCATGACGGTCACAATCGCCTCCTGTGGGACAGCCAGCCGGCCGTCGAGATGAATGCTGTTCCGTGATAGCAGATTTCCCTAAGGAATACGAGCTTGCCAGAGGCGTCTGCCGTGAACGCCCGTTCGCCTTAGCATTTCTTATGCCCCTGACCCTGTCGTCAGCGCGGGAATTCGCGCGCCGGTCCGCCGCGCCTGCGCGCGGCACTATAATCGGCTTGTCTGTTGCGCTCTCACATCCGGAATCCGTTTCGCATCGGCGCGAAACGCTCTCCGACTACTCTTTAACGTGGAGATCAAATATGTCCATCCGTATTGGTGACGAAGCCCCCGATTTCACCGCAGAGACCACGCAAGGCCAGATTCGTTTTCATGAATGGATTGGCGACCAGTGGGCGATTCTTTTCTCGCACCCGAAGGACTTCACGCCCGTCTGCACCACGGAACTCGGCTATATGGCCAAGCTCAAGCCGGAGTTCGACAAGCGCAATACGAAGATCATCGGGCTGTCCATCGATCCCGTGGATAACCATTCCAAATGGGCAAAGGACATCGAGGAAACGCAGGGCGCAGCCGTGAACTATCCGATGATCGGCGATGCGGACCTGAACGTGGCCAAGCTCTACGACATGATCCATCCCAACGCGAGCGGCGGCGGCCCGCGAACGGCGGTCGACAATGCGACCATTCGTGCGGTGTTTATCGTTGGACCGGACAAGAAGATCAAGGCGACGTTCACTTACCCGATGAGCGCGGGCCGCAACTTCGACGAGGTGCTCCGCTTGCTGGATGCGCTGCAACTTAACGCGAAACATACGGTTGCGACGCCGGTGAACTGGAAACCGGGTGAGGACGTGATCATTCCGACGTCGGTCTCGGACGAAGACGCAAAGAAGAAATACCCGGAAGGCTTCAGGACGCTGAAGCCTTATCTGCGCACGGTGGCGCAGCCCAAGTGATCTCGTTGTGTTGCTGAAAACGCGCTGTCCTTCTCGGGACGGCGCGTTTTTCATACATGCCCGGTCCGTCTTTCGGGCGACGTCTCGACTTCGCCGGGACGGCGCAGCATCTTGTCGACCTCGCCGGCATGCAACTCTTCGGTATGAATCATTTGCCGGGCGTATTCCTCTAGCGCCACCGACCGATCTTCCACGAGCTTCAGCAACTGGCGATAAAGGTCTAGCGCAACATTCTCCGCCTGCAGCGATTCGCGCAGAATCGTCGCGATATCGAATGTGTGATTGTCGAGAAGCGGGCCGATTTCGAGCGACGGATAAGCGCCTAGCGTCGTGATCCATTCGCCGGCCAGATGCGCGTGCGTCAGCGATTCGTCCGCCTGTGCGCGCAGCCACGCTACGATCGGAATGCGGCCGAAGCCGAACACCAGAAACGAATAGTGCGTATAGCGCACGACGCCAGCGAGTTCGGATTCCAGAATCCGGTTCAAGACGCCAACGACCTCTTCCTTGTCGAGCTCCGCCATCGTTGCCTCCGTCATTGCGTTGCAAAGCGCGTTACGGCCAGTGAGGGCACTCGATCATTGTAGTCATTGATTGCCGTCGGCGTGCTGACGCACTCAAACCGGTTCTTCGACCCACATCGACGCTCGCCCGAGCACTTGGGACATCGCGAGACGAGCGCCGCCGCCGTCTGCCGTATCGATTGCACGCACGACACGGCCGTAGTCGCTCAATTGCGATTCGGAGACGCGTGCAAGCGCATGCGGCTGCACGCGCAAGGACGCTTTCATTGCCCTCAGGCCCACGCGCACGACGCTTCCCATTTGCCGCAACACTTCGTCGCCGCTTGCATCGATAATGGTCGTCAGCAATGCATCCTCTGCCTGCGACTGCAAGTCCTCGGACGGCGAGGCATGCACGAGCCGCTGAAAAGCTGCATTGATTCCGATGCGTTGATGCCGGTTCGCGCGCGTGGCGGCCAGGGCAGCGGCGGGGGGATCGACCAGTGAGCGGAAGTGGATGAGCCGGCGCATGCAGTCGGGGTCGGGCACGGCGCGCAGGCGCCACTCCGCGACTTCGGCATCGATGATGAGCCACTCGTTCGCCGGCCTGATGCGGGTGCCGGTCTTCGGACGTACGTCGAGCATGCGTCGCGAGATGAGCACGCTCAGCGCTTCCCGCATGATGGTCCGCGAGACGCCATGCTTCTTCGAAAGAATTACTTGTGGCGGCAGGACATTGTCTTTGTATTCTCCGTTGACGATGCTCGCGACAAGCTGATTGACCACGCGCTTGACGAGCGATGCTTCATATCCATGGTTCATATTTTTGTTCTCGTGAAAACGCCCACGCTTCGGCTGCGCGATGCCCTTTGAGAGGCCGCTGCCGCATTTTTTGCTCGTGCTGATGTGACGCCTCGGTGCGCCGTGAGTCGGTCTCCCGTGTGCCGCGGTCGCGGTTCCAATCCTCATTGCGGATTGCGGACCGGCGCAGCACATACCCCATAGCGGTCGGCCATTGTTTGAAACCACCCGTCGATCCGCTGAAGCAAGCGTATCGTCCCGCGCTACGGTTTAACAATATGGTTCACCGCGAATTCGACTGACTATGGTGCGTCCGCCCACAAAGCAATGGCATCGTTCCAGTGCGCAAGCGTTTGCGCTTTGAGGCCGCTCAACAATTAGTGGACAGCGCTTTATGCTATTTTCTTGTCGCAAGCATCATCGATGCGGCGATGCGGTCGTGGAGCTACGAGGAAAAGGATATGAAATTCGCAGTAATGGGCGCGGGCGCCGTGGGCTGCTATTACGGCGGCATGCTCGCGCGTGCCGGTCACGAGGTCGTATTGATCGCACGGCCGCAACACGTCGAAGCGATTCAGCGGAACGGGCTCCGTCTGGACACCAGGTCTTTCGATGAACACGTGTGTGTTTCAGCAAGCACCGAGGCGAGCGCGGCTGACGGCGCGGAGGTCGTGCTCTTCTGCGTCAAGTTGACGGATACCGACAGCGCTGCAATTGCGCTCGAGCCGTATCTGAGCGAACGCACGCTCGTCGTGTCGATGCAAAACGGCGTAGAAAACGCGGAACGCTTGCGTGAACTGCTGCCGCAGGAAGTCGCGGCGGCCGTCGTCTATGTCGCGGCCGAAATGGCAGGGCTGGGGCATATTCGCCATCATGGCCGTGGCGAACTGGTAATCGAGCCATCGACCGTAAGCGAGGAGCTTGCACGTACGCTGTCCGCTGCATCGGTGCCCACTCAAATCTCGGACAACGTGCGCGGTGCGCTCTGGGCCAAGCTCGTACTCAATTGCGCTTACAACGCGCTGTCGGCAATTGCGCAGACGCCCTACGGACGCCTCGTGCAAGGTGAGGGCGTCACGCGGGCCATGCGCGATGTGGTCGACGAATGCCTTGCCGTCGCTAAAGCGGATAACGTCGCCATACCCGGCGACGTCGGCGCATCGGTGCGCGGTATCGCAGAGACAATGCCCAATCAATTTTCCTCGACTGCCCAGGACATGGCGCGCGGCAAACGCAGCGAAATCGATCATCTGAATGGATTGATCGTGCGGCGTGGCGAGGCATTAGGCGTGCCGACGCCCGCGAATCGCATGCTGCACGTGCTGGTCAAGCTGCTCGAGGGCGAGCGCAGCAAGGACTAGCGCGGGCACAGGCTATGCTCAATGTTTGGGGCAAGCACATAGCGAATTGTGCTGCCTTACAAACCGGAGGTTCGCCATGAAGTCATTCGTTAAAGCTGTGGCCGCTGCTGCCGTCCTGGTCGCGCCGGCGCTTTGCTTCGCCCAGGACAATTCTTCGATGACGCGCAGCCAGGTCCAGCAGGATCTGCGGCAAGTGGAAGCTGCGGGTTATAACCCCGGGCAGTCGGACCGCACCACGTATCCGAGCGATGTACAGGCCGCTGAGCGCCGCGTCTCTCAGCAGGACGGCGCCATGTCGGGTAATCAGAGCGAATACGGTGGCGCGAATAGCGGAAGGTCGGCAGCCGGGATGCGCGCGTTGCGGCCGATGAATTCAAACAATCAGTCCGTCTATTTCGGTCATTGAGGGCTCTCGAGTTTTTGCGGTGATCAGTAGGTTCCAAAAAAGAGGCCCGGCACGTATGCCGGGCCCAAATGGGATGATCATAGCCCCGCGTCCCCGACGCCGTTGCGTGCGCCGGCGACGTTGCCCGGTGTGATCATCCGCGTGGAAACTTAATAATTGAAACAACCGCCTAAGATGTTTTAGTCCTTGCCGCTTAAACCAGCCTTAAGCGATGCACCGCCCGCATTGGTGCGATTCCAATCCCCCGCCGTTTCAATCAGAAGGCTTCGGCGAGTGACCTTCGCGAGTTAACGTTGTCTCGTCAGGGCAGTCACCGAATTTGCCCGGGCAAGACAGATATCGCCTGCCAGCAATAAATTCCGCTTAAACAAATGCATCAAAGCAGGGCGAAGAAAAGACAGCAAACATTTCTTGGTTTGATGCTGCATGTTTGCTAGCATGTACACAGAGAGTCGCGCGCAAACGATTCCCCGCCTCGGCAGAAGTCAGCAACTCATGCCCTTCCGACCGAACGCCTCTCTCAAGAAAGAATGCTTCTAGAAATGCAATGCACCAACGTGCGTTGCGATACGACACGTCCACCGAATACGTCGCACGGAATCTATCAGCGGCGACGCACGGTCGGACCGCAATTAATCCTGGCTTATTGCAGGTGCCATCCACATACAGTGACGTCATTCGAATTGAATGACGCGAGGAAGCTTTGTGCTTGTCATCCGGAGACTTTGCGGAGGAAACGTGGAAACGGAACTGAGCCAACGGCTTGCTAAAGCATTGCGGCGCTGCGCGTCTCATCGGCAATTGCTGACGTATCAGCGTTTTCATTCATTATGTGACAAGGGGGTGCCACTGGTACAACGTTATGCTGCACTGGAGTCTGCCGTGCAAGCGCTAGGCGACTTGCGCGACATAGATTATGGGGTACTTCTTGCGTTAGATAGCGGACTGCCCGGCACAGAGTTTTTCCAGCGTTATCTTCGCTATCGTCATAGCGAATACATCCAGACGATGGGCGATCCAAAATATCAACGGCAGACACTCGCCCGCAAGAAGGCCCTCGTGGCGAGCGAGCGTGCTCGCGTCTACGCGCACGCCCGCGCAGCCGACGAAGAGCCTGCAAAGTCCGTCATCGCTGCGTGACGGGCATAAGGGCCTCGGCCGACTGCCGAGGCCTTCCTTCGAATTGTCGTTTCCGGCACTCATCTCGCTTTCCATCCATCTGCGACCAATTCACTCATGCGTTGAAGCGCTGCGCGTTGGCGAGCGTACATACGCTCATGCAAGCGCACGCATTTTGATTTGCATTGCACGAATCAGTCTATGCAAGCTGGCTTTCGAGCAGCAAATCAATGGTCGCTTAGGCAGAAATGTTGGAAAGGCGACTTAGCGAAGCCGTCCTGATTTCTACAATTGCACGGAATGGCCCGCCCGTCGCGTTTATTTCGAGGGCAGGTCAGGCGTCGCACATGCATTCAAGCATGCGTGATTGCGCGCAAAGTCAAGGCACAGGGAGCGGGGGCATCCCTTACTTTGTACGCCGCCAGAGACGAGGACATAACAATGAAACCGGTGGTATTCGGCAGCCGTTTCGGATGGCTGCATGCAGGCGCCAGCAAGCGCGGCGTCGTGCTGTGCAACACATACGGTCACGAATACGTATGGACCTATAGCGGTATGCGTGTGCTCGCGGAAGCGCTTGCGGCACAGGGCGTCTGGGTCTTGCGTTTCGACTATCGCGGCACGGGGGACTCATCCGGAGAAGATGCGGCGCCCGGGCAGTTCGAATCGTCGATAGATGACATCGGCGCGGCCGTCGACTTTCTCAAGGCGCAAACAGGCATCCAGCATGTGACGCTGTGCGGCTTTCGCGTCGGCACGGCATTCGCGGTGCAGGCGGCGCTGCGCCGTCCTGTCGATGATCTCGTATTGCTGGCGCCCGTCGTAAGCGGGCGCACTTATATGCGTGAGCTCAGTGTGACGCGCAAGACATGGTTCGATCAGCTTGCCGCGCCGCTGCGCGAGATACAGCCGCAGGACGGGCCGTTCAACGTGCTCGGGCAGGTTTATGGCGACGATCTGAAACGTGATCTCGAATGCATCGATCTGGCCGCAAGTGTCAAGCGCGCGGGCGTTGCGCCTGCGCGCCGCGCGTTGCTGATGCACGGACGTGTCGGCTCCAAAGACCCGCTACGCGATGCACTCGTCGAAGTCGGCGTCGACGCTCAGTCGCAGGCTTTCGAAGACATGACCGGCTTCATTCAGGAATCCGCGTTCACTGTGACGCCGAATGCGGCCTTTGCGAAGGTCGTCGAATGGATCGCGGGGGATCAGCCTCGACAAGCGGTCAAATCATTTTCGCCGTGGCCTGAAGAAGACTTGCGCATCGAAACGCCGGAAGCGATCGAGCGGCCCGTTTGCATCGGCGAGGAGGGGATCTTCGGCATTCTGTGTGAGCCGCGCCTTGCAGCGTCGCGGGGTGCGGTGTACCTGCTTGCGAATACGTCATCGAGTTCGCGGGTCGGCGACAGCAGACTCTCCGTGCGTATCGCGCGGGATCTCGCGAGGCGCGGCATCGCTTCGTTGCGATTCGATGCGCGTGGCCGTGGCGATAGTCCGGCTGTGCCGGGTATCGCGCATTCGGACACGCCTTATAACCGCATCTACAACCCCGTGGCGACGCAAGACACGGCTGCTGCGGCCCGTTGGCTGTCGCGCCAGGGCTATAAGTCGATCCTGTCGTTCGGCATTTGCTCGGGCGGTTATCACGCACTCAAGGCCGCGGTGATCGAAACGGCTATTACGGGCGTGGTCGCCGTGAATATTCCGACGTTCAAGCAGCCGGAAGACAAGACGGCCGAAGGGATGCGTGAATCGACGCGCAACTCGATGGCGGGTTACGCAGCGTCGATGTTCGAGTTGAACAAGTGGAAAGCGATTCTGCGCGGCGACAAGAATCTTCTGCGCGTGCTTGGTTTCATCGGCAGCTATGTGACGACGCGTGCGCGTTCCCGTATTGCCGATGCGTTCAGGCTCGACAGCCTTACGCATACGCCGCCCGAGCAGGCGACGACGCCTCAGTCCATCGCTCGTGCGCTCGACGCTAAGGGCGTCAGGACGGTCCTCGTCTACGGCAGCTACGATGCAGGTCTGGATGTGCTCGCGGCGCATTGCGGCAAGCTCGGCACGCGCCTCGCGCGTTACAGGAGCGTGCGCGTGCTGACGTTTTCGGATGTCGATCATTCGCTTTTCAATCCCGCAAGCTCCGCGCAGATCATTGCGTTGTGTGAGAGCGTCAGCAAGGAGACGAACGTGCCAGTGACGCAACCGGTTATCGCGGTTCGTGCGCCGGCTGTTCCGCTGAAGAAGGCTTAGAGCGTGGCAAGGAGTCTGGTGACAGGTTCCCCAGACTCTCTACGGCGACGTATGGAGCATTTATTAAAATGTCGCTAATTTATGTTATGTAAACTGTGAGATCGACCGGATCGTATCCGGCGACCCCCCTCACGTCCAAGCCACATGCGTGCGATCCAGATCCCTGTCGAGCTGATACGCCGCGCTGATCAACGCCAGATGCGTCAGCGCCTGCGGAAAATTACCGAGCGCCTCGCCACTCGTCGAGACTTCCTCCGAAAAAAGCCCGACATGATTCGCATAAGCCAGCATCTTTTCGAACACGAGCCGCCCCTCATCGACACGGCCCGCGCGCGCAAGCGCCTCCGCATACCAGAACGAACACGCGCTGAAACCGCCTTCCATGCCGGGCAAGCCGTCGAGCGTATCGCCGCGCGTGTACCTGAAAATCAACGGATCGACGCGCAAGTCGCGGCCGATCGCATCCAGCGTGCCGGTCCAGCGCGGATCCTTCGGGCCGATGAAGCGCACGAGCGGCATCATCAGCGCCGATGCATCGAGCGTCGATGACCCCGGCGTCTGCACGAACGCCTGCAACTCCTCGTTGAAAAATCGCTCGTGTATGTCGCGATGAATATCGTCACGCGTCTGGAACCATGTCGCGAGCGGCGCGGGAAGCGAACGCTTCTGCGCCAGCCGCAGCGCACGATCCACCGTCACCCAGCACATCAGCCTCGAATGCAAGAGCGGCCTCGTGCCGTTACGAAACTCCCAGATGCCATGATCCGCTTCGCGCCAATGCGCGACGACGTAATCGACGGTACGCGTCACATGCTGCCATCCCTTATAAGAGATAGCCGCGCCGTACTTGTTGTACAGATACACCGAATCAAGCAGCGCGCCGTAGACATCGAGCTGCGTCTGATCGCGCGCGCCGTTGCCGATGAATACCTTGCCGGGTAACGACGGTTCGAGACTCGACAGCTCCGCTTCCTCCATCGCCTGTTCACCGTCCACTGCGTACATCACGCTGAGCGAGCCGTCCGAACCGCAATCGCGATTGCGCTCGGCGATCCATCGCATGAACCGTTCAGCCTCGCCCGTATAGCCGAGCCGCAACAACGCATAGACGGAAAACGCGGCGTCCCGTATCCATGTGAAGCGATAATCCCAGCGTCGCGAGCCGTCCTGCGCTTCTGGCAAACCGAACGTCGGCGCCGCGACAATCGCGCCGTACTCGTCCGAGCTGAGGAGCTTGAGCGTAAGCGCCGATCGCAGCACGACTTCGCGATACCGCCCGCGATACGTCGATCGCGACGACCACGCCTTCCAGAAGTCGATGGTCTCCTGCAGCATGCCGTCGAACTTTTCCTTCGAGTCGAGCTTCGACAGTTCGTCGGCGGCGCCGAGTGCGAAGCATGCCGAATCGCCTTCGCGCATTTCCAGCGTCGCGCGTGCGCCGCTTTCAACTATCGATAGCGGCACGCTCGCACGCAACTGCAACGGCGGTGCGTCATCGGCGCGTCTGAATTCGACGCCCTTCTCCACCGCATGCGCCGTGTGCTTCGCACGCGCGTAGTCGAATCGAGGATCGCATCGCACGTCGAGCGTCATGCGTCCATACACGATCCGCACGATGCGCATCACGCAGTTCGGCACATCGTCCACGCGCGCCTCGGACGACGGGACCGGCATCACATCGAGCAGTTCGCACACGCCTTCCCCCGTCATGAAGCGCGTGAGCAGCACGTTCGTCTCCGGCAGATACATCTGCTTGACGTTCGCGCCGGCTTCTCGTGGAGCGATAGAAAACGCCCCGCCGTGCTCGTGATCGAGCAGCGACGCGAAAACCGTAGGGGAATCAATGCGCGGGTAACACATGAAATCGATCGCACCGCGCAGCGAAACAAGCGCAGCCGTCTTCATGTTACCGATCACACCGCGTGCATCGACAGGCAGCGCGGCGAGTGAAACTTGCTGAGACGGGTGGCCCATCGTGGCTTGCTCCGGCTTGACTTTGGCAAGCGGTCAAGCAAGGCCTATTCCCGTGATGGATAATACTGCGGCACTAACGCGCAGCAGTTCGTTCATCGCTGCCGGAAGCGGGCTGCATCGTCGTGGCGCGGAACGCGGCGTCGCTCGCGGACAGATCTTGTGCGGCGACTGCTTCGCCATGAGCAGGCGATACGTCGGCATGTCGCGACGACTTCCCCATGCCCGCAATGAAAAGCGTCACCGCGACGGCGACGCCGACGAGCACCGCGACCACTGCCACGCCCGACGATTTGCTTCTCATCCCTGCTCCTTCAATGCGATCGGTTCGGCGAAGCCTGCGAATCTAACAGCAAACGAGGACACCGTCAGTGTGCCGGCGCGCATTGGCGTGCGCGTCGAAGATTCGCTGTCCGTTCAAGCGGATAGCGTGCGGGTCCCCGGTTTGTCCACAGGCTTGTTCACCGAAACTGTGGATAGTTCGCCCTCCAATGAGACCTCTTTCGCGCCGGAACGCCTGTTGCGCGCCAGCAGGTTCAGGCCCTCGACAAAACCTGCAAAGCCCATCGCGGCGTAGATGTAGCCCTTCGGTACATGCGTGCCGAAGCCCTCCGCGATCAGCATCATCGCGATCACCAGAAGGAAACTCAAGGCCAGCGTCACGACGGTCGGATTGCGTTCGATGAAGCGCGCGAGCGGTTGCGCGGCGAACAGCATCGTCGCGACGGCGAAGATGACGGCGATATACATGATCGGCAGATGCTCCGTCATCCCGACTGCGGTGATGATGCTATCGACGGAGAACACGAGATCGAGCATCAGTATCTGGCCGATGGCAGCCCACGCGGTGATCGTGCCCGCACTCGGGACGACGCCGGGCGCTTCGAAATCCTTGCGCACGTGATGATGCATTTCTATCGTCGCTTTCCACACGAGGAACAGTCCGCCCGCAAGCAGAATCACGTCGCGCCAGGAGAACGCATGATCGAAGACGGAAAACACGGGCTGCGTCAAACGCGCGATCCATGCGACGGTGCCAAGCAATGCAAGCCGCATGACGAGCGCGAGCATGATGCCGAGGCGCTGCGTGCGTGCGCGATGCTTCGGCGGGAGCTTGTTGGTCAGGATGGAGATGAACACGAGGTTGTCGATACCGAGCACCACTTCCATCGCGATCAGCGTGACGAGGGCGGCCCAGACGGCGGGATCGGCGGCAAGCGAAAGAAGATAGTCCATGATGGTTGATTGGTCGATACGATGTTCGCTGAACCACGATCATCGTCATGGCGTGAGGCCGGAAAAATCAGCGATAATCGAATCGACAGTTCGGTTTATCCGAACCGAACGGAAACGGGAAGGAGCACAGCGATGCTCAACTATCGGCATCTGCACTACTACTGGGTCGTCGTGAAGGAAGGCGGCTTCGCCCGCGCGGCCGAGCGGCTCGACATGGCCGTGCAGACCATCAGCGCGCAAGTGCGCGAGCTGGAAAAGTCGCTGGGGCACCAATTGCTCAAGCCGGCGGGACGCGGCGTGACGATGACCGAAGCAGGACAGGCTGCCTTCGCGCGCGCGGAAGAAATCTTCGAGATCGGCCAGCTGATTCACGACGAAGTGCGCGAAGCGGCGAGCGGCACGCTGGCGCGCTTCGCTGTCGGGCTGTCGGATGGCATATCCAAACTGGCGGCGCAGGCGCTGCTCGCGCCCGTGCTGGGTGATCCCTCGCTGCGTCTGTTGTGTCACGAAGGCGAGACGGACGAACTGCTCGGCGAACTCGCGCTGCATCGTCTCGATCTCGTGTTGGCCAGTCAGCCCGCTCCGCATAACCAGAACATGCGGCTCACGAGTGAAAGGCTCGTTGCCTCGCCGGTGGACTGGTATGGGCCCGCGTCGATCGTGCGCAAGAGCGCCATCGATCACTTCCCCAAGAGCCTCGCCTCGCTCCCGATCCTGATGCCGACCGGGCATTCGTCGCTGCGCTCGCGGCTCGATCGATGGCTCGAGACGCAGCGCATCGCGCCGCGCGTCGTCGGCGAGTTCGAAGACAGCGCGCTGATGGCGGTCTTCGGTGCGCGTGGCCTCGGCGTTTTTCCGCTCGCGGAGTTCGGCGCGGGCGATGTCCCGCTGTTACGCGGCCTGCGCTGGCTCGGCCGCTCGCCGGACGTGAAGGAAGAGGTGCACGCCATCGTGTCGCGTCGCGGACGGCATCATCCGCTCACGCAACGCGTGCTCGCCGGCGTGAATGCATAACATCGGTTTTCTCGAAGTTCGTCTTCGAATGCTTCTGCTTTTTCCGATTGCCTCGCGCCCTTACGCTGGACTCACGTTCAACACGGAGACATCCATGAAACTCTTGTTCAAATCGCGCGAACCCGAAGCCATTTCGATGCACGAGCTTGCAAGGGCGCGCAGCGAATTCGTATTCCGCCGGCTTGCCTGGCTGATTTCGCGGGCGACGGTCAGCCTGTCCGATATCAACGGGCCGCGCGGTGGCGTTGACAAGCGCTGTCAGGTCGAATTGCAGGTGAATCGGGAGCACAAGGTCGTCGCGACGTCGATCGCACGCGACTGGCGAGGCGCGATCGATCTCGCCCTCGCTCGCGCGGTTCGGACGCTCGTGCGCAAGCGTCAGAGCGTGCGGCCGGCCAGGCGCGTGCGCGCACGCAGCCACGCGTTCAAGGGCTCGGCGGATGCCGCGCTCCAGGAGATGCCGCAAGCGCGCGCAAGCACGGCTGCGGCGTGAAACGCTACAGTGCGCGGCAGGCTTCCGCGCACTGGCGGCAGGCGTCGCTGCACGCCTGACAATGATCGGCGGGATGCCGGCTGCATTCGTCGGCGCATGCATCGCAAATGCGCGCGCACAAATCGCAGAAATCGCGCATGAATTGCGTGTCGCGTGCGAGCGATTCGGAGGTGAAGCGGCAAAGCGCGGCGCAATCGAGATCGAGGCGGATGCACTTCTCCATCTCCGGGAGGCGCCCTTCCGCGATGCACGCCGACGCGCAGTTGTGGCAGGCCGCCGCGCAGCGATCGAGCTTGGCGATGCAGTCGATGTAATCGCTCATGAACGGCTCCTCGTTAAGGATGCGTCGAGTCCGGCGGGACCGGATTCTTGTCCTGCGATGACGGCAGCGCATTCTCGCTTGCTTCGTGCTTGCGCTGCTCCTGTGCGTCGAGGCTTTCCTGACGCGTATCGCTAGCGGGAGTCGCTTCGCTGAGCGGTTCGTCCATATCGTCGGCGGTCGTGCGGGGCACGGGCGTCTCGCCTGGCGTCTGAGTCATGCTGACCTCCATCGGTTAGAAACAGCAGTTCGCCTGGCGACGCAGCAAGCCACGGTCCCGTCGCTACCGCCTGCCGTCCTCGATCGACTCGAAGCCGCCTTCGGGCACCGCGTTCATCGACATGAACAGCATGCGCAATTCGGTGCTGAGTCCGTGAAAGTGACAGGTGAACGTGTCCGGTTTGGCGAAGTACCACGGCGTATTCAGCTCATTGAAACCGACGAGTTCAGGTGAATCCGGCTCCGGGCACAGTCCGTGTGAAATCATTTGTTCCAGGAAGACCATTTGGTCGCCGTTGCTGGAAAACGTGTGCTTGACGTCCTCGATTTCGAGCACGCGCGCGAGAATGCTTTGGAGGACGGCTGCATTCGCTTCGGTGCGACGAAAGCCCATCAAGCCCGAGTTGAACCGCCAGCCGGCGATATCGGCGGTCAACACGCGATCGCGGCCTTCCGTGAACCGTTCCAGCCCGACCGTCGGGTCCATCACGAGAATTTCTGCGTCCACCCAGAACACCCACTCGTGGTGCGGCAGATACTTCCCCAGCAAGAATGGCTTCGACCAGTTGCCGCACGCTTCGCGTGGGAAATCGACGGGAACATCGCGGTGTTGATAGAGCGTGTAGCCGCGGCGTTCGCAATAAGCGCGCAGGCTGGCTTCTCCATAGCGTGCGTATCTGGCGATGTTCGGCGTGTACAGCATCACGACCGCGATTGGCCTGCCCGGCTGATACACGGTGACCGGCTCATTGGTGACAGGTTCCGGCTCAGGCATGTCGAAGACCAGGCGATCGCCGGCTGCGTGGCAATCGTTGACATGACGAGCGAAGACAGCGCGCCAGCGCGGGCCGTACTTGCTATAGAGCCGGGGCGTGAAGACCAGCGACACCGCGACAACCGGCATGCCGCGAAGATCCGGATGCTGGCCCGACCACATCGATGCAATAGGAGTGACGCCATTGAGAAGATCCCAGTCCGGCACGCTGGGAAACGCTTCCAGGAGTTCCTCTTCGGTCACGAACTTGCCGAAGTCGAAGAACTGGCGGCATCGCGCGGCCATGCCACGCGCAATGCGCCGTGTTTCCTCATTGCTTCGGATGACGAATAATTCCGTGTTCACGCCGAAGTGCCCTTTCGTCACGAGACTGTCGCGCCCTTCCATGATGCGCTCGAAGTGCTCGAATCGAATGAAGAGCGCATTCTCGGTCGCGAAGATCAGAATCTCGCCGTCCGCGGCTTGCGCGAGACGGTCGCTGATCATCTGATACTTGAACAGCACGCCGAGTTCGGGCGAATCGACGCTGCTCGAGAGGCATTCGTTGACGTGCGCCGTGTGTGTTCTGCGGCAATACTCCGCGTGATTGTCTCGCGAAAAAATCGCGTGACGGTCGGAGAAACAGCTATGAAGTGTGACCATGTCGATTTTGAGTCGAATGTGCGAAGGCATGAGGCACGGACTTACGCGCCGCGCGAAGGGGACCTAGCATATCCGTCAGCGCTGACCGACTTGCAAATTATTGCGTCATTCGAAGCATTGGCAGTGAGCGGCGCAGCTATCCCGCACTGAATTGTAGGACGCGCGGCGGCCCGCATGGCGTCGTCGTCATGTCTTGATCACACGAACCACACCCGCCGCGACGCCCAGCGCCGCCGACACCGCTCCGCCGATCAGCGCCACCAGCGCCCCGCTCTGCCCGAACAGGCCGAACGCGGCCGCGGCGAGCGCCGCCCCGAGCGACAGGCCGATCATGCGCGCCATCGTCATGAGACCGCCTGCCGCGCCGCTGCGTTCGTGCGGCGCGGATGTCAGCATGATGCGATTGTTCGGCGTCTGAAAGAGTCCGAAGCCGATGCCGCAAACTGCGACGCGCCACGCGATATCGGCATTCGACGGCGCAGCTGGCAAGCCGATCAGGAGGCATAGCCCGATGGTCATGATCGCGAGTCCGATGCCGCCGATCAGTCCGGGCGCGTGACGATCGGACAAGCGTCCCGCGAGCGGCGCGACGAATACGATCACGAGCGGCCACGGCGTGACGAGCAGGCCGGTCATGGTTGCACTGCGCGCGAACTGATGCTGCAACATGAACGGCAACGCGAGATACGCGAGCGTCTGCGCGACATACGAGCAGATCGACGTCACCGAGGAAAGAGAAAGAATCGGGATGCGCAGCAGATCGAGCGGCACGAGCGGCGCGGGCCGTCCGCGCTGGTGCCGGATCAATGCGAAGCCCGCCACGCACGCAAGAACGATTTCGACGACCGGCAGCGCGTGCAACTGCGCACGGCCGCCCGGATCGCCCTCGCCGCCACCGAGCCCGCCGATGCCGAGAATGAAGAGCGCAATCGCGATTGCGCTCAAGCCCGCACCGGCGAAGTCGAAGCGGCGCGGCGCGCCGGGCATGCCGGCGGGCAGCATGGTGCTGGCGAGGCACAGGCCGAAGATGCCGAGCGGCACGTTGACCGCGAAGAGCCATCGCCAGCCCGCCACCGACAGGATGCCGGCCGCGACCGTCGGCCCGAGCGCGGCGGACAGCGCGACGGTCAGCCCGAGCAACGCGATGCCGCGCCCGACGAGCTTCGGCGGATAGACCTGCCGCAACAGCGCGGGAACGATGGTCGACATGCACGCCCCGCCGACGCCCTGCAACGCGCGCGCAGCGATGAGCAGCGGCAGCGTCGGAGCCGCCGCGCAGGCCACCGATGCAAGCGTGAACAGCACGACGCCCCACAGGAAAACGCGCTTGAAGCCGAGCATTTCGCCAAGTGCGGCGAGCGGCAGCACGGACACCGCGACGGCCAGTTGATACGCGGTCACGACCCACACGGTATCGGCGGCGGAGCGAGAGAGGTTGTGCGCGATCGTCGGCAACGCGACGTTTGCGATCGACGAATCGAGATTGCCGAGAAACGTGCCGAGCAGCACGGAAACCACCGCCCAGTAATTGACGCGCTGCACCGGCTGGTCTATTGGGTGTTTCGTGTCGTGTTGTGTATCGTTTTTCATGTTCGTTCGTCGATTCATGGCGATGACGCCGATCTCGGCGCACGCATGGTAACGGACGCGAGCCCTCGCTGCACCATGCACGCCGTTCTTCGACAGGAGTCCGCACATGCCCGAAACGACCGACGTGCTGATTGCAGGCGCAGGCCCGGTCGGCCTGATGCTCGGCGCCGAATTGCGCCGCGACGGGGTCGATGTCCGCGTGATCGACGCTCAAGCGGGGCGCTCGTTCTTCGTGAAGGCGCTGGGCGTGACGGCGCGCACGCTCGAACTCTTCGACGACCTCGGCGTCGTTCACGAGGCGATCGATGCGGGCGTCTGGCTGACCGGGGCCGACGCCTATCGTGACGGCGCGCTGGCATCGAGCACGCCGGTGCCGCGCGAAGGGCTGCCGTATGGTGCGTTGTCGCTCGCGCAGCATGAAACCGAGCGCATCCTCGAGCGCGCGCTGGCGCGACACGGCGGGCGCGTCGAATACGGCGCCACGCTCGTGGATTTCAAAGCGGATGCGGACGGCGTGTCATGCACCGTGCGAACCGCTGCGGGCGATGCACGCGAACTGCGCTGCCGATGGCTTGTCGGTTGCGACGGCGCGCGCAGCACCGTGCGCAGGCATCTGAATGTGCCGTTCGAAGGCGACCAATATCCGCAGACGTTCATGCTCGCCGACGTCGATGTCGACTGGCATCTGCCGCGCGGCCCGATGATTCGCATCAGTCACTCGGCGACCGGCGAGGGCCGCGGCCCGGCGACGCTCGCAGCGGTGCCGGTGCGCGGATCGCCGCGCCGATACCGCCTGTCGATGGTTCTCGCGCCCGACGACGCCGCCCGCCTCGCTTCCATCTCCGCGCCGGAGTTCGCGGAAATTGAGCGCATCATGCTGCCGGTCCTGCCGGACGGCACGCGGCTGTCGTCGATGCGCTGGTCGTCGGTGTATCGCGTGAGTCACCGGATCGCGGCGCGTTACGCATGCGGCCGCGTCTTCCTCGCCGGCGACGCCGCGCATATCCATCCGCCGGTCGGCGGTCAGGGCATGAACACGGGCTTGCAGGACGCGCACAACCTGGCGTGGAAGCTGACGCTCGCCGCGCGAGGACTCGCGGGGTCGTCGCTGCTCGAGAGCTACGAGGCGGAGCGGCGTCCGGTCGGGCTCGACGTGGTGGAATCGACGAGCCGCGCGCTCGACACCGTGTTGGCGCATGGCGAAGTGAGGCCGGCGATGCGCGAGACGCAGTTGCTTATCGGATATCGCGGCAGCCCGATCGTCGCGGATGCGTGCGATAACCTCGCGCCAGCGTGGCCCTCGCCGGGCGACCGCGTGCCGGAGATCGGCGGCTTGTCGGAGGACTTCATCGGTCATCGGCAGCGGATCGCCGCGCATATCGGCCACGGGAGACACACGCTCATCGGCTACTGCACCGACGACACTTCCTTCGCCGCCACCGTCGATGCCTGGCGCGCTGCGCTCGGGGACGCAGCGAACGCGGTGCGGATCGCCGCGCCCGGGGCCACAAGCCGCGCAGGCGCGACATATCGCGCGCTGACCGATTCGGCTGGAGAATTCGCCGCCGCGTTCGGCGCGCGCAGCGGCATGATCTGGGCCGTTCGGCCCGATGGACATATCGGCTTCAGAAGCAGCGAATGCTCGGCTGCGGCGCTGACGGCGTGGCTCGACAGCGCGCATGCAGCCTCCAGATGAAAGCCGCGCTTACCCCGCCGCCATGTGCATCGCGCCGGGCGCGTGCCGGCCATCGAGTTCGTCCTTCCCATACTGAATGGCGAACTGCGCTGCCGCCCGCGCCGTGTCGAACGGCCGAAACGGTCCGACCGCCCGCCGCACGCCTCCCGGCCGCTCGATCAGCACCGTCGATACGAATTCGCCCGCCGCATGCACGACGACCGCCGACAACTCACAGCCCTGATAGTTGACTGGAATGGAGTCCATTGCTGACCTCGCTACGATTGATTTGGCCGGACGATGCAGTCGATTCACCCAAAGACCGCGCGTCGGAAGAAGCTCGCCTGCGTGATGTCGCGAAGCGGGCCCGCATGCGTCATTTGTATCGCCGATCGGCGAATCTGCACGTTCGTCGACGAACATTTGCCGCGACCGCCTTGGCCCCGTTTGTGCATGATTCGCGTTTAGCCGGTATGCTCGACGTGCCGTCCAGGACGAGGACGGCTGACGACCGCAATCCAAGCCCTCTTCGATGACACCAATTCGACCGCAACTGAAACTCAAAAGCACCGGCTGGGCAATTGCCTGCGCCGCTGCGGCGCTCATCGGCTCGAGCGCGCACGCCCAGGAATTCTCGGTGCTCGCCGGCCCGCTGAAGAGCGGCAGTCAGAACACGTACTCATGGGAAGCGAACTATCGCGAGGGGCTCGGCCCCTATGCCGCGTGGAGTTTCTCCTGGCTCAACGAAGGCCACATTCCGAATCATCATCGGGATGGTCAGTCGGTGCAGTTGTGGGGCCGGCTGCCGCTGATGAACAACCGGCTCGAGTTGTCGGCGGGAGCGGGGCCGTATCGATACTTCGATACCAGCGAGGCGCAAGCGGGCGGCGACTATTCGAACACGCACGGCTGGGGCGCGATGCTGACGCTGCGCGCCGCGTACTACTTCGACAATCGATGGATCGCGCAACTGAAGCTCAACCGGGTGCAGGCTTTCGGCGGTCCGGATACGACCGCCCTCCTCTTCGGCATCGGCTATCAGCTGGATGCACCGAACGGCCACGGTCCGCGTGATAGCGCGCCTTCGCGCACGACCAACGTCACCGGCAACGAAGTCACCGTCATGCTCGGCACCACCGTGCTGAACAGCCTCGACTCGGAGACGAAGCTCGCGGCGGGCATCGAATATCGGCGCGGGCTGTGGCGTTATGTCGATTTCACCGCGTCGTACCTGCATGAAGGCGGGCATGTGCAGTCGCGTCGCGACGGCGTCGCCGCGCAACTCTGGGCGACACGCGCCTTCTTCGATGACCGCCTCACGCTGGGCGTCGGCGCGGGCCCGTATCTGTCCATCACGCAGAACGACGATCTCCCGCAAAACCGCACCGGCGACGGACGCTTCTCCGGGCTCGTTTCGCTGTCGGCGAGTTATCGCTTCACGAACCGCTGGCTCGCGCGCCTCACGTGGAACCGCATGGTGACGCGTTACGACCGCGACGCGGACATCATCGAGGCGGGCGTCGGCATGCGCTTCTAGCGCGCCGGCTTGCGCAGGCAACGGGACGTGGCCCGTTACTTGCACGCGGACGAGCCGTTCCCAGCACGGATGCCCGCCCTATGTTCGAAACCACGCCCAGACTTCTGGTGATTTCTCCGCATCTCGATGACGCCGTGTTCGGCTGCGGCGCATCGCTCGCGGGCGCGTCACATCCGCGCGTCTGCACGGTCTTTACCGGCTGTCCGGCGCAAGACCTTCATACCGACTGGGACGCGCAATGCGGCTTCACGAGCGCACTGCAAGCGATGGCCGCGCGCATCGAAGAGGACAAGCGGGCGCTCGGCATACTCGGCGCGGCGCCCTTTCATTTGGGCTTTCTCGATTCGCAATACGTTCCCGATGCGGCGCAGTCCGCGAAGCCGACACGCGAATCGATTGCGCATGCGTTGACCGACGCCATCGACGAGCATCGCCCGGATGCGCTCCTGATTCCGCTCGGACTCTTTCATTCCGACCATATCCTCGTGCACGAAGCGGCTTGCGATGCGTGGCAGAAGCGTCCCGGCGTGACGTGCTACGGGTATGAGGAAGGGCTATATCGCCGCATGAGTGGCGCTGTGCAGCAGCGCATGGCCGATCTGCTCGAACGCGGCATCGAGGCGACGCCGTTCAATCCGCCGCTTCCCGCGCCAGCGGAACTGCAGCGGCGCCATGCACTGAAGCACGAAGCCGTCAGTGCCTATGCAAGCCAGTTGAAGGCGTTCGGCGACGATGGCTACGACGACGTCTTCATGCCCGAGCGGTACTGGCAGCTCGCGCCTGCGAAGGACCGTCGATGAGCGCCGTGCCGCAAGCATCGACGCATCCACATGACGACCGCGCCGCTCGCATCAGCGTTGTCGTGCTTACGTATAACCGCGCCGAGCAGGTGCTCGATACGCTCGCAAGGCTTGCTGCATTGCCCGATCGCATCGAGATCGTCGTGGTTGACAATGCATCCACCGATGACACGGCCGAGCGCATCGCCCAAGCGTTTCCGTTCGTCGAGCTCGTCGTCGCGCCGTCGAACATGGGCGCGGCGGGCCGCAATCTCGGCGTCGACCGCGTGAGCACCGAATACGTCGCCTTCTGCGATGACGATACCTGGTGGAGCGCAGGCTCCTTATCACGCGCCGTCGATATCCTCGATGCCGCTCCGCGCGTCGCAGTGCTCAGTGCGCGCGTGGTCGTCGGTGAAGACGGCGCCGCCGATGAAACATGCGAACGCATGCGCGTGAGTCCGCTCGGTGCGCGCGGCTTGCCCGGGCCATCGCTCGTCGGTTATATGGCAGGCGCGAGCGTGTTTCGCACGAACGTATTCAAGGCGATGGGCGGCTATGAACCGCGCCTTTTCATCGGCGGTGAAGAATCGCTGCTTGCGCTCGACATGCTCGATCATGGCCACGCACTCGTTTATGCCGATGAACTCGTGCTTCATCATCATCCGTCGCCGATACGCGACAGCGCGTTGCGTCGCCGTCTTCTTGCCCGCAACGCGGCGTGGGTCGCATGGCTTCGGCTGCCTTTGCGTGAAGCGATCGGCGCGAGCCTGCGTGCGCTCAGCGTCATGCGTCGCGAGCGCACCTTGCCGCGCGATGCGCTGCAACTGCTGCGCGGCCTTCCCTGGGCGCTGACGCGGCGTCGTGTGATAGGCCGCCACGTCCAGATGATGCGTGCGATCGTTCGTGATGACGATCGCCGTCGAGAAGCACGATAAGCGCGGCGCGCGCGAACTCACGAAATTACTCATAACTACAAGCAGCGTGTAAAAGCGTGTCCCTGGTTGAGAAGCGTTTTAACGAAATTGCTTTCGTCTCCCAACGAACAAACGATTCTGCGCATTTTTGCAGGCGTGGCACAACGAATGCTCAACCGCCAGCGTGTTTCGAAGCGCGCTCGCAATCCTTGGGCCGCGAGCGCTTCCGGGGCCATCTCATACAACGCGGATCAAGGGGCCATCACGTGAAGATCGCACTTATCAGTGAGCATGCGTCGCCTCTTGCGGTGGCGGGCGGCGTCGACAGCGGCGGGCAGAACATCTACGTCGCGCATGTGGCGCGGCACCTTGCGCGCAATGGCCATGAAGTCGATGTCTTCACACGCCGCGACCGTTCGCTGCTGCCGCTCGTGTCGCGCTTCGAAGGCATCCAGAACATACGCGTCATCAATGTGCCGGCAGGCCCGCCGGTGCAGTTGCCGAAAGAACAGCTTCTGCCGCACATGGACGAGTTCGCCCGCTTCATGATCGGCTACTTCAGGAAGCAGGCGACGCCCTATCACGTCGTGCATGCGAACTTCTTCATGTCCGGGCTTGTCGGCATGCGCATCAGGGAAGCGCTCGGCACGCCGCTCGTCACGACGTTTCACGCGCTCGGCCGCGTGCGCCGCATTCATCAGGGCGCAGGCGACGGCTTTCCCGACGAGCGCTTCGATATCGAGGACGCGCTCGTGCGCGAATCGGACTCGGTGATCGCGGAATGCCCGCAGGATGAAGCCGATCTGCTCTCGCTGTATCACGCGGATGCCTCGCGTATCGATCTCGTGCCATGCGGCTTCGACAGCACCGAGTTTCATCCGATGAAGAAGTCCGAAGCGCGCGAACGCCTCGGCTGGCCGCAGGACCGCTTCATCGTATTGCAGCTGGGCCGCATGGTGCCGCGCAAGGGCATCGACAACGTGGTGCGCGGCATCGGCCTCTGCAATCGTAAGCTCAACGAAGAGGCGCACCTGTATGTGATCGGCGGCAACTCGGACGAAGCCAACGAGATCGCGACGCCGGAGATCGGCCGCCTGCGTGGCATCGCACGGGAATGCGGCGTGGCGGACAAGGTCAACTTCCTCGGCCGTCATGGACGGCAACGCCTGAAGGTCTTCTATAACGCCGCCGACGTGTTCGTCACGACACCGTGGTATGAGCCGTTCGGCATCACGCCGCTCGAAGCGATGGCGTGCGGCCGGCCTGTGATCGGCGCGGACGTGGGCGGCATTCGCTATTCGGTCGCGCATCGCGAGACGGGCCTGCTGGTGCCGCCGAAAGACCCCGCCGCACTGGCCGATGCGCTCGCCACCCTCAAGCGCGATGCCGCGCTCGCCGAACGCATGGGCGCGGCGGGACTCGAACGCGCACGCGCGATGTTCACGTGGGCGAGCGTGGCGCAATCGCTCGAGCGCGTCTATGCGCGCGTGGCCGATGTTGACATGGCAAGCGATGATCGCACTCGCCGCGCGGCATACGGCGGCGCGAGCGCATGAAGCCCGCTGTCTTTCTCGACAAGGACGGCACGTTGCTCGATGACGTGCCCTATAACGTCGATCCCGACAAGATGCGTCTTGCGCGCGGCGCGTTCGATGCACTGGCGACGTTCGCGCGCATGAACGTGCCGGTCGTGGTCATCAGCAATCAAAGCGGCGTCGCCCTCGGCAAGTTCGATGAAGCCGCGCTCGTTCATGTCGAACAGAAACTGCATGCGCTCGCAGCCACTGCCGGCGTGAAGCTCGCAGGCGTGTACTGGTGTCCGCATCATCCGCAGGGGACGGTCGCGCGTTACGCGCTCGCGTGTGATTGCCGCAAGCCTGCGTCCGGCATGATCCGGCGTGCCGCGCGTGAACTCGGTCTCGATCCCGAACGAAGCTGGTTCGTCGGCGACATTCTCGACGATATCGAAGCGGGCCATCGTGCGGGCTGCCGCGCGGTGCTCATCGACAACGGCAACGAAACCGTATGGCAGCGCGGCCCGCTGCGCGAGCCGGATGCAATTGCAAAGGACATGAGCGAAGCCGCGCGCATCATCGAACGGGCGTGGCATGAGACGGAGCTCTCGACATGAAGCGCGAGATTCCGCTCACGCTGCAGCCCGTCACCGCCCATGCACGCGCACCGGCCACTGCCGTCCAGCGCGTCTGGGGCGAGGACGTGCGACGCATTCTGTGCATTCGTCCCGACAATCTCGGCGATGTATTGATGACCACGCCCGCGATTCATGCGTTGAAGCATGCGTATCCCGGACGGCATCTGACCTTGCTCGCGTCGGGTTCCGGCGCGCAGGCGGCGCGTT
This sequence comes from Caballeronia sp. LZ019, assembly GCF_031450825.1. NCBI lineage: Bacteria > Pseudomonadati > Pseudomonadota > Betaproteobacteria > Burkholderiales > Burkholderiaceae > Caballeronia > Caballeronia sp. LZ019. The sequence goes on from NZ_JARTVZ010000002.1 coordinate 757,537, forward strand.
TCATCGACGACATCGACGACGTGATCGAATATCACGCGCCGTGGGTCAAGCACGACCAACCGATCGACCCCGCCGCCGATCTCGCGATGCGCGAACGTCTTGCATCGCTCGGCTTCGACGCCGCCGTGATCTTCAGCGTCTACAGCCAGAATCCGCTGCCTGCAGCGATGCTGTGCCATCTGTCGAATATCCCGCGAAGGCTTGCGCATTGCCGCGAAAATCCATACGGCCTGCTGACGGATTGGGTGGCGGAATCCGAGCCGCAGCACGGCACGCGGCATGAAGTGGAGCGTCAGCTTGCACTCGTTGCAAGCGTCGGCGCACATGCCAGCGATACGCGCATGCGCTTCGACTTGCGCGCGGCAGACGAAGCCTCGCTCGCTCGCAAGCTCGCCGATCGCGGCATCGATGCCGACGCGCCCTGCTTCGTCATGCATCCAGGCGCGACTGCTGCATCGCGCCGCTATCCGCCGGAACGTTTCTCGCAAGCCGCACGCGTGCTGGCCACGCGCACCGGATGGCCCGTGCTCGTCACCGGCTCCGCGGGCGAAGCCGCATTGTGCGAGTCCGTCAGCGCAGGCGATGCACGCATCGTCGATCTCGCGGGCACGCTGGAACTCGGCGAACTCGCGGCGCTCATCAGGCAGGCGCGCGTGCTGATTTCGAACAACAGTGGTCCCGTGCATATCGCGTCGGCGCTCGGAACGCCCGTCGTCGACCTGTATGCGCTCACGAATCCGCAGCACATGCCGTGGCAAACGCCGCACCGCGTGCTCTATCGCGATGTGCCCTGCCGCTGGTGCTATCGCAGCGTGTGTCCCGAAGGGCATCACCAGTGTCTGCTCGGCGTGAGCGTCGACGAAGTCGTTGACGCCGCGATGTCCCTGCTCGATGCCCGCACCGAACACCAACCTGCTCATCTGACATTACCCTGAGAGACGCGCCTTATGTACACACTCGGAATCAATGCGGTCTATCACGACAGCGCCGCGGCGCTGGTTCACGACGGCGTCGTGATCGCGGCGGCCGAAGACGAGCGCTTTACGCATGTGAAGCACGCCAAGCGTCCCGTGCCCTTCTCGACGTGGCAGCTTCCGTTCGACGCCATCGACTATTGCCTGAAGGAAGCGGGCATCGAACTCGCGGACGTGGATCACATCGCTTACTCGTATGATCCGCAGCTGTTCTCGGGCATGCCGAAGCAGGCGAAGGCGACCATCACGCTGCCGTTCATGCCGTCGGAGCACGTGAGCACGAATCCCTCGGAATCGCCGTGGGACCCGCTCTTTCTCAGCTATATCGCCAATGCGCGCGGCCAGCTTCTCGACGGCGCGCCGCATCACCTGAAGAAGCGTTTCTTGAGCGGCGGGCGTGCGCCGCGCTTCGAATGGCATAACGTTGACCACCATCTCTCGCATGAAGCGAGCGCGTTCCTTGCCGCCCCGTATGAAAACACCGCGGTCCTGACCATGGATGGCCGCGGCGAAGGCGTGACGACCAGTCTCGGTCAGTTCGTCGATGGCGAGTATCGGCGTGTCAAGCAAGTGGAACTGCCGCATTCGCTCGGGCTGCTCTATGAAGCAGTGACGGACTATCTCGGCTTCCTGCACTCGTCCGACGAGTACAAGGTCATGGCGCTGGCTTCCTTCGGCAAGCCTGTGTATGTCGATCAATTCCGCGAGATCGTGAAGTATCGCAATGACGGCAGCTATACCGTCGATGCGCCGCGTCTCGTCGAACGCTTCGGTCCGCGACGGGAGCGCGGCGGCCCGCTGACGCAGCATCATTACGATATCGCTCATTCGCTGCAGTTCGTGCTCGAAGAGACCGCGCTGGAACTCGCGCGCTGGCTGCATGAACGCACCGGCCTCAAGCATCTCGCGATGGCCGGCGGCGTCGCGCTGAATTGCGTGATGAACGCACGGCTGCGCGATCGCGGCCCGTTCGAAGATATCTGGGTGCAACCTGCTGCGGGCGACGCCGGCACTGCGCTCGGCGCTGCGCTCTGGACCGACTATCAGGAGCGCGTGAAGGAAGGCGATCGCAGCCGCCGCTGGCACATGAATCATGCATACCTCGGGCCGTGCTATAGCGAAGAGGACATCGAATCTTTCCTGAAGTGGTCGAAGACGCCGTATCGCCGGCTCAACGATATCGCCGCTGAAACAGCCGATATTCTGGCGTCGAACCGTGTGATCGGCTGGTACCAGGGACGCACGGAGTTCGGGCCGCGCGCGCTGGGCGCCCGCTCGATTCTCGCATCGCCGATCGATCCGTCGATGCAGGCGCGCCTGAACGAAATCAAGGATCGCGAGGACTTTCGTCCTGTCGCACCGGTCGTAATGGAAGAGCACGCGGCCGACTGGTTCGTCGACGCACGCGTCGCGCCCTTCATGCTCTTCGTGTTCGATGTGCGCGAGGACATGAAAGCGCGCATTCCGGCGGTCACGCATATCGACGGCACTGCACGCGTGCAGACCGTGAACCGCTCGCAACATCCGCTTTACTACGATCTGCTCGCCGCGTTCAAGGCGCGCACCGGCGTGCCGGTTCTGGTCAACACGTCGTTCAATACGCGTGGCGAGCCGATGGTCAATTCGCCGCGCGATGCGGTCGAATCGTTCTGGACCTCGCCGCTCGATGCGCTCGTCATCGGCCCGTTCCTGATCGAGAAGCCGGGGGTGCCTGCATGAGCGCCATCGCAGGCTCGTTCCCCTACGACGGCGCAAGCGATCCCGCGCGCGACGCCGCAGCGCACGATGCGAGCACTGCGACGGGTGACGCGTTCGATGTGTCCGTCGTCGTGCCGACGTATCAGCGGCCCGACATGCTCGAGCGTTGCCTGCGCGCGATCGTCGCGCAGGACTTTGACAAGACGCGATTCGAGATCATCGTATGCGACGACGGTCCCGACGACGCCACGCGTTCGCGCGTCGCATCGCTTGCACGCGAATTCGATGCGGGTCCGCGCATCCGCTATGTGCCCGTGACGGCGACGCAGGGACCGGCCGGCGCACGCAACGCGGGATGGCGCGCATCGGGTGCTGCATGGATCGCGTTCACCGATGACGATACGATCCCCGATCCGCGCTGGCTCGCGAATGGCGTCGAAGAGTTGCGAGCCGGCGCCGATGCGGTATCCGGCCGTATCGTGGTGCCGCTCGGCCCGCGACCGACCGACTACGAACAGGACGCCGCGGGCCTTGCGCATACGGAGTTCGCGACGGCCAATACGTTCGTCACGCGTGCCGCGTTGAAGCGCGTCGGCGGCTTCGATGCCCGCTTTACATCGGCATGGCGCGAGGACTCGGATCTTCAGTTCAAGCTCATGCGATCGGGCGCGGATATCGTCCGCTCCGAGCACGCGATCGTGCTGCATCCGGTGCGTCCCGCGCGCTGGGGCGTGAGTCTTTCGCAGCAGAAGAAAAGCCAGTTCGATGCGTTGCTCTACAAGAAGCATCGCACGCTCTTCAAGGAGCGCATCAGAAGCACGCCCCCTTTGCTCTACTACGCGATACTCGCGGTGGTGGTGATTGCCTTGCTTGCATTCGCCAACGGCAACGCCACGCTAGGGCTACTGGGCATCGAAATCTGGATTGCCTTGAGCGCGTGGTTCTGCATCAAGCGCCTAAGAACGACGGCGCTGACCCGCGCTCATATACTCGAAATGGCCTGGACGTCCCTATGGATTCCCTTCCTTTCGATCTATTGGCGGCTCTACGGCGCGGTTAAATTCCGCGTGCTGTTCGTATGAAGCCCGCCAACGTAGAGCGCATCGCCATTTTCAGGGCGCTCCAGCTCGGCGACATGCTGTGCGCCGTGCCTGCATTGCGCGCGTTGCGCCGTGCGTATCCTGAAGCGCATATCGCGTTGATCGGCCTGCCCTGGGCGCACAGCTTCGTCGAGCGTTACGCGCATCTGCTCGACGAACTGATCGTCTTTCCCGGCGCTATCGGCTTTCCGGAGCAGGAGGAGACCGATGCGCACTTGCCCGCCTTCTACGATGCGATGCGTGCGCGCCGCTTCGATCTCGCGATCCAGTTGCACGGCAGCGGCGGCGTGGCCAACGATATCGTCGGGCAGATGCATGCGTGCACCGACGCGGGCTTTCTCAAGCCGGATGAAGCCACGCGCGAAGGTGTCTTCATTCCGTGGCCCGATGAACTGCAGGAGATTGCACGTTACAACGCGCTCATGGATGCGCTCGGCATCGATGCAAGCGATACGCAACTCGAGATTCCGCTGACGCAGCAGGACACGCGCGAATGCGACGCGCTGATCGAACACCATGCGCTCGATGCTTCTCGTCTCGTGCTCGTACATGCAGGTTCGCAATTGCCCTCGCGGCGCTGGCCTGCCGAACGATTCGCGCAAGTCGCAGCCGCGCTCGCAGCCGATGGCTGGCAAGTCGCGTTGACGGGCAGCGCTGGCGAAGCGGACATCGCAGCAAGGATCGCCGATACGCCCGGCGTCGATGCCATCGATCTCACCGGCAAGACATCGCTCGGTGCACTGGCTGCGCTCGTTGCGCGCGCGCGGCTCGTCGTATGCAACGACACCGGTCTCTCTCACGTCGCGGCGGCGATGCGCACGAAGAGCGTCGTCATCGCATCCGGCAGCGATACGCGGCGCTGGGCGCCGCTCGATCGTGAACGTCATCGCGTGCTCGCGGACTATCCGCCGTGCCGCCCCTGTGCGTTTCGCGAATGTCCGTACGGGCATCCGTGCGCACTCAATATCAGCGTCGCGCAAGTGCTGGATGCTGCGCGAACTCAGTTGCCCGCAGAAAAACTGGAAACCGATGCCCACTGCTAATCAACGACGCCTGCGCGTGCTCACGTGGCATGTCCACGGCAACTACATGTATTACCTGAGCCAGGCGAAGCACGACTTCTATCTCGTGACGAAGCCCGGTCATCCACCCGGCTACGCGGGCAAGGTCGGCGTGCTGCCGTGGGGCGACAACGTGCATGAAGTCGCTGCGGATCAAGTGGCTTCGCAACAGTTCGACGTGGTGCTGTTTCAGCATCGCACGCATTGGGACGACGATCGCGTCAACCTGCTCTCCGATGCGCAGCGGCGCTTGCCGCGCGTTTATATCGAGCATGACCCGCCGCAAGAAAATCCGTTCGAACAGCGCCACTGGGTGAACGATCCCGACACTCTGCTCGTGCACGTGACGCACTTCAATCGCCTGATGTGGGACAGCGGCGAGACGCCGACACGCGTAATCGAACACGGCGTCGTCGTGCCCGAAGGCGTGCGTTATAGCGGCGAGAAGGAGCGCGGCATCGTCGTCATCAATCACTTGCGGCAGCGCGGACGAAGGCTCGGCAACGACGTGTTCGCGGATGCGGCGCAACGCGTGCCGCTCGACCTCGTCGGCATGGACGCGGAATCGGCGGGCGGGCTCGGTGAAGTGGGCAATCTGGATCTGGCCGCATTCACCGCGCAATATCGCTTCTTTTTCAATCCGATTCGCTGGACCAGTCTCGGTCTTGCAATCGTAGAGGCAATGACCATCGGCATGCCGATCGTCGGTCTTGCGACGACCGAACTTGCTACCGTCATCCGCAATGGCGAGAGCGGCTTCGTTCACACGGATACGAACGCGCTCGTCGATGCCATGCAGCAGTTGCTTCGCGATCCCGCCGAAGCGCGACGCATGGGCGAAGGCGCACGACGCCTCGCGCTCGAGCGTTTCCATATCGACCGTTTCGCCGCCGAATGGGAAGCGACGCTGCGGCACGTCTGCAATTAGCGCATCAGGATGCACTCACATCAAAGGGAATCGTCATGAAAGAAGCATTTCGCAAGCGCATTCTGGTGACAGGGGGAGCGGGTTTTCTGGGCTCGCATCTTTGCGAGCGCCTGCTCGCGCAAGGGCACGACGTGTTATGCGTCGACAACTTCTATACCGGCACGAAAGACAACATCGCGCATCTGCTCGACAGCCCGAACTTCGAGCTGATGCGCCATGACGTCACGTTCCCGCTGTACGTGGAGGTCGACGAAATCTATAACCTCGCGTGTCCCGCGTCGCCGGTTCACTATCAGCATGACCCGGTGCAGACGACGAAGACGAGCGTGCACGGCGCGATCAACATGCTGGGTCTCGCCAAGCGCGTAAAAGCCAAGATTTTCCAGGCGTTGACGAGCGAAGTCTATGGCGATGCGCGCGTGCATCCGCAGCAGGAAGCGTATTGGGGCAACGTGAATCCGATCGGTCCGCGTTCGTGCTACGACGAAGGCAAGCGCTGCGCGGAGACGCTTTTCATGGACTATCGCCGTCAGCATGGGCTCAACATCAAGATCGCGCGCATCTTCAACACATATGGTCCGCGCATGCATCCGAGCGATGGCCGCGTGGTGTCGAACTTCATGATGCAGGCGCTCGCCGGCGAGCCGATCACCGTGTATGGCGAAGGCACGCAGACGCGTTCGTTCTGCTATGTCGACGACATGGTGGATGCTTTCATCCGCCTGATGAACACGCCGGATGAAGTCACGGGGCCGGTGAATCTCGGCAATCCGCACGAACTGTCGATGCTGGAGATTGCACAGCGTATCGTTGCGCTGACGGGATCGAAGTCGGAGATCGTGTTCCGTCCGTTGCCGATGGACGATCCGTGGCATCGTCAGCCGGATATCACGCAGGCGCGCGCGCTGCTGGACTGGCAGCCCGTCACCGTGCTCGACGAAGGCCTGCGGCGCACGGCGGCCTACTTCCGTCAGATCATCGAAGCGCAGGAAACGCGCGCGGCGATGGCTACGCTTTGAAGCCCGGCAGTTCGCGCGCTTCGTCTTCGCGCGAAGCGGCGACTGCCTGCGCGAGCGCCTTGGCGAAACCCGAAGTCGTCGTGAAATCGCCGTCTATGCGCTCGCGGAAGTAATCGGCCCAGGCGAATTTGGCGTTGAACTCCGGCGAATCCTCGAAGACACCCGCCATGCGCGCGAAGGCGGCGAGGCTCAGATAAGGGTCGTCGGGCATGGCGCCTAATGTCGGCGGCAACGCCTCCACCGATGTTTCGTTACCCTGAGCATCGAACGGATGAAGCCAGCCTTCTTCGCGCATGGCCGCAAGGAACGCGTCGTGATCGCGGTCGCTGAAGTCGCGTGCGATCTTCACCGGCACGACTTCGACGCCGAGTTCATGCCACGCGCGCGCCCAGTGATGATGGTCGATCACGTGCAGCGTGCCGCCCGGCCCGCGCACGAGGCACAGCGCATGTTCCTGCATGAAAGCCGCACGCTCGCCGTCGGCCTGCTCGCTCGTGAGGCGCATCTTCTCGCGTACATGCTCCATGCCGAGTGCACCTTGCGTCGGCCTCAGTTCATCGATGCGTGCGAATGCCTGCTCGTCCATGCGATGCTCCCTCACGCTTCCGTACGCACGGCGACTTGTCGGATCGCCGCGATGAGCCGCTCGGCGGGCACGGGCTTCATCATGTGCATCTGGAAGCCCGCCATCTGCGCACGCAAGCGGTCTTCCGTCTGCGTGTGCCCCGTCAGCGCGATTGCAGGCATGCGTCGATCGAGCGACACGCGCCGGCTCGCCTCCAGTTCGCGCACGCGACGCAGCACCTGATAACCATTCTCCTCGCCGAGCACGATGTCGCATAGCAACGCATCCGGCCATTGTTCGGTCGGCGTGTGTGCGAGCCATTCGAGTGCTTCCTTGCCCGATGCCGCGAGGCGCACGCCTGCGCCGGTCGTTTCAAGCACCGCGCCCAATGCTTCGCGTGCGGCTTCCTGATCGTCCAGCACCATCACGCAGAGACCCTCGAGATTGCCGGTGACATCGGCTTGCGGGCTCGCCTGGCCGTCGGCATCGACGACGGGGCGCAGCGGCATCATCGCCACATAGGCGAGGTGGCCGTCCACATAACTCACGGTGAACGTGCCGCCTGTTTCGCTCAGCGCTTCTTCGAGCCTGCGGCCCTGCTCTTGCGATAGCGGCGCCGGCTGCGCGCGACGGCCGAGCACGCAGACGCGCACCTGATTCGCTTCGCGCTCCACGCGCAATTCCACGCGTTCGCCGCGATCCGCAGCATCGATCTCGGTGCGGCACAGGTCCGCGATCACGAGCTGCAGCACGCCGGGGTCGCCCGTCACGCGCAGATCGTCCTCGGGCAACATCGTGTAAAGCTGCACGCCATGTTCGACGATTTCCTCATGCAAGCCATCGACCACGCCCGCGATCAGCGCGCCCAGATGAACCGGTTGCGCCGATACCTTGCGCTGCACTTGCGCGAGCTCGCCCTGTTGCGACTGCAGCGACCACATTCGCGCATAAACACCGCCGCGTTCGATCAGTTCCGCATGCTGCCCCTGCTCGACGATACGCCCGTGCTCCATCACGAGAATCCAGTCCGCATTGACGACAGTCGATAGCCGATGCGCGATCACAATCGATGTGCGCCCCTGTGCCAGCCTGTCGAGCTCGCTCTGAATCGCGCGTTCGGAGCGTGTATCGAGCGCGGAAGTGGCTTCGTCGAACACGATGATGCGCGGGTCCTTGAGAATGGCGCGCGCAATCGCGATGCGTTGCCGTTCGCCGCCCGAAAGCCGCACGCCGCGCTCGCCGACGCGCGTGTCGTAGTGATCAGGCAGGCGTTCGATGAACGTATCCAGTTGCGCCGCACGCGCCGCGCGGACCACATCGGCGCGCGTGGCCGACGGACGCCCGTACGCGATGTTGTAGGCGATCGTATCGTTGAAGAGCACGGTGTCCTGCGGCACGATGCCGATGGCTTCGCGGAGGCTCTGTTGGGTGACGTGCCGAATGTCCTGGCCGTCTATGGTGACGACGCCGGCCGTCGGCTGATAGAGCCTGAAGAGCAGCTTCATCAGTGTGGACTTGCCCGAGCCGCTGCCGCCGACGACCGCGAGTTTCTTGCCGGGATGCGCGCGAAAATCGATATCGCGCAAGATCTGACGCGCGGGATCATAGCCGAAATCGACGTGCTGGAATTCGATCTCGCCCGCGGTCACGTCGAGCGGCTTGGCGTCGATTTCGTCGACGTCTTCACCGCGACGCCCGCGCGCAAGCAGTATTTCGAACATGCGTTCGACGTTGACAATGGCATCGTTGGTCTCGCGAAACACGAACCCAAGCGTATTGAGCGGCGCGCAGACCTGCACGATGTATGCATTCACCAGCACGAGGTCGCCGACGCTCATCGTGCCGGCCACCACGTTCTGCGCGGCGAGGAGCATCACCGCTGCAATGCCGATCGCAATGACCGTGCTTTGCCCCACATGAAGGATGGTCAATGCGCGCTGGTTGGCGGTGCGCGCCGTCACCCATTTGTCCAGCACGGTCGAAAGGCGCTTGCGCTCGACGTCCTCGCTCGCGAAGAGCTTGACCGTTTCGTAGTTGAGCAGACTGTCGACGAGCCGGCTGTCCGACTGCGCTTCGAGCCGGTTCACGGCGCGCTGAAAGCGCATGCGATAGCGCGTGAAAATCAGCGTATAGACCGCATAGCACACGAAGGTCACGCCGATTGCAATGGTGAATGTGCGCGCGTACTGGCTCATCATGATCGCGACGACAGTGCCGATCTCGATCAACGTCGGCACGATGGTGAAGATCGCGACGCCCAGCAGGAAGCCGATGCCGTCCGCGCCCTTCTGCACGTCGCGCACGACGCCTCCCGTTTCGCGCTGCGCATGAAAACGCGCCCCCATGCCGTGCAGATGCGAGAACGTACGTTCGGTGAACGATGCAACCGTGCGCTGCGTCACGATGCTGAAGATGATGTCGCGCGCTTCGTTGAGCACATCGCCGAGATAGCGCATCAGCACGTAGGTCAGGATGACGAACACCGGGAAGACGGCGTTGGCCGTCGGCCGGCTGAATTCGTCGATCACATGCTTCAGCATCAGCGGCACGGACACGACCGCAAGACGCGACGCGATCATCAGCGTGACCGCGGCGAGCGTTTGCAGGCGAAACTTCCAGATCGCCTGCGCAAGATCGCTCACGATGCGGTTGCGCAGTTGCGAGCGGCTGATTTCCGTGGACGCAGTCATCATGTGCATGCTTCCATTGTCGATTTCCCGATGCGGACAACGTGGGATGCGGCAGCAAATGCCGCGCCCGCGCATCGCAACCCGCCACGGCAACGCTCAGAACAACGCTTGCTGCCCGGACATCAGCGCGGCGAAATCGTCGCGCATGAAAGGCAGGATGCCATCCGCCACGGGCTGAAGCTGCCTGCTCACGTAGTGCTCGTAGTCGATCGGTGCGGACCGCGCCTCGACCGGCTCCGGTCCGCCGAGCGTCATGACATAGCTGATCCATCCGCCGTTCTGATATTGCAACGGACGTCCCTGCCGCGCGTTGAATTCGTCGGCGGTGCGCGCGGCGCGGACATGCGGCGGCACGTTGCGCTGATACTCATCGAGGCTGCGGCGCAGGCGCTTGCGATAGATCAGCAACGCATCCAGTTCGCCGCGCCGCGTGCGTTCGACGTAATCGCGCACGTAGTCCGCATACGGCTTGCCCTTGAAGATGCGCATGTAAAGCTCTTGCTGAAAACGCTGTGCGAGCGGGGTCCAGTCGGTGCGTACCGTCTCAAGCCCTTTATAGATGATTTCTTCGCTGCCGTCCGCACGTTGCGTGAGTCCGGCGTAACGCTTCTTGCTGCCTTCTTCGGCGCCACGGATCGTCGGCATGAGAAAGCGCCTGAAGTGCGTTTCGAACTGCAGTTCGAGCGCGCTTTCGAGTCCGAACGCTTCATGCAGATGCTCGCGCCAGTATTCGTTCACGTAATCGACGAGCGCGCGGCCGATGCGCGCGGCGTCGTCGTCATCGCGTGCACGGCGCAGCCAGACGAAGGTCGAGTCGGTATCGCCGTAGATGACGCTGTAACCGCGCGCTTCGATCAGTTCGCGCGTGCGATGCATGATCTCGTGGCCGCGCATCGTGATCGACGATGCGAGACGTGGATCGAAGAAGCGGCATCCGCTCGATCCCAACACGCCATAGAACGAGTTCATGATGATCTTGAGCGCCTGCGAAAGCGGCTTGTTGCGCTGACGCTTCGCGGCCTCGCGGCCTTGCCAGACCTGCTCGACGATTGCCGGCAGACAATGCTTGTCGCGCGAGAACAACGCGCCGCGAAAGCCGGGCACGGTGCGCGTCGCGTCCGTTTCGCTCATGCCTTGCGCGAGGCCAACGGGATCGATCAGGAACGTGCGGATGATCGACGGATAAAGGCTCTTGTAGTCGAGCACGAGCACCGAGTCATAGAGGCCGGGCCGCGAGTCCATGACGAAGCCGCCGGGGCTCGCTTCTTCCGGCACGTCGCCGAGATTCGGCGCGACATAGCCCAGCCGATGCATACGCGGCATGTACAGATGCGTGAACGCCGCCACCGATCCCCCGCTGCGATCGACGGCCAGTCCCGTAACGGTCGCGCGCTCCAGCAAGAACGGCAGCAGTTCGGTCTTTTCGAAGACCTTTGTCACGAGTTCGCAGTCGGTCAGGTTGTAGTGCGCGAGCGCGGGCTTGTCCTCCTGAAAGCGCCGCTCGATTTCATCCATGCGGGCATAGGGGCTATCAATCGCCTTGCCTTCGCCGAGCAAGGATTGCGACACGTATTCGAGGCTGAACGACGGAAAGTTCCACGTCGCGGAACGCAGGGCCTCGATGCCGTCGATCACGAGACGTCCCGCAATCGACACGAAGAAATGATTGCGCTTCATGCCGTGCTCGCGCCATTCGACCGCGCTGCCATCGCGCCCCAGTGCAAGCGGCACGCCATAGTCGTCGGCATGTTTCTGCAGCACGCGCAGATCGAACTGCACGACGTTCCAGCCGATGATCGCGTCCGGGTCATGTTGTGCGATCCATGCATTGAAACGCTGCAGCATCTCGGCGCGGCTCGCGCAATAGTCGAGATCGAAGTCCAGCGGGGCTGTTGCGTCGCCGTTTGGCGGGCCGAGCATGAAGACCTGGCGCGCGCCGCAGCCTTCGAGCGCAATCGAATAGAGCGCGCCCTTCGCGCTGGTTTCAATGTCCAGCGAGACGAGCTTCAACGACGGACGATAGTCTGCTGCCGGCTTCAGTTCGCTATGAGTTACATCGCCGCTCGTCTCGCCATCGAACGAAACAGGCGCGGTGATGAAGCGCTCCATCAGATAGCGCTCGGTCGGGCGGATATCGGCTTCGAAGACATCGACGCCTGCATTCCTGAGCGTTTTTTCGAGCCCGAGCAACTGCCGATACTGCGGGCAATAAAGCCCGAGCACAGGCTTTTGGCGAAAGTCCCGGAGCGGCAATTCACGCAATCGTGCATCGCGCACAGCACGAACGAACGGCTCGGCTCGAACGCGGTCTTCGGCGCGAATGAATGCGACGGGGGTTTGCGGAGCAATGCGGATCTTGCGCGGGCCGTCATCGGTGGCGAGCCAGAACTCGACCTCCGTGCCGGTTGCCGTATCGCGCCAATGACGCGTCAGCAAGAAGCCTTGCTTTGATGTCTGCGATGCCTGAACCAAGGCGAATCCTTCGATAGCGCGTGCTGTCGAAGCATTTTACTTGGGGCCTGATGGACGCTGCGCGACGCACGGACGGCGCCGAGAAAAGTAAAACACGGCAGCGGCATGCCGGTCGTCCACCATCCAGCGGATGGCCCTCGCTGGGCGACCGGCGCCGCTACCGCCTAAGCAGCCTGTGCGACCAGGCTTGCACGCTGCGACTGCATCGCCGCAACGTTCTCGAGTGCAATCCGCTCCGGATGACCCGGCGCTTGCGGCACTTCGTGATTGACGGACACTACCTCCAGAGCGGCTTCTTGTACGGCCTGTCGGGCCGCCGCCGCTTTCTTGGTCTTCCCCGCGCGTGACGGCGGCTGGCAGGCCCCGCACACCACGTTGTTCTGCAAATCATGTTTGTGTGCGACGAACTTCCCGGTACAGCGGCAGCAGGGCGTCATCTGCAGCATGCCCGCGTCGAAGAAGCGCACAAGAGTCCAGGCCCGCGTAAGATCGAGTACCGCCTCGGCGCCGCTATGCTTGCAGTGCTCGAGATACAGCCGATACCCTTTGGTCAACGCATCGAGATGCGAACAACCGGCTTCGTTCTTGAGGAACGTATAGGTGTTGTAAAACAGCGATGCATGAATGTTGGCGAGCCACGTCATGTACCAGTCCGCCGAAAACGGCAACATGCCCTTGGGCGGCGATACACCCTTCACTTCGCGATACAGACGGATCATGCGGTCGCGCGAAAGCGTCAGTTCGCTCTCCAGCACTTGCATGCGCGCGCCAAGCTCGATCAGCGCGATGGCGCGAAACACTTCCTGGGCGTCTTCCGTGAGGCTCTTCTTCAGCATGGCTCGCTCCGTCTTCACTTAAGCGAACTGTTCAGCCGGCTGGCCAGCCAGCAGGATTGCCGCGTGCGTCGGCGCGATGTCGGCGTTCTTCGCCGGTTGCGTCAGTGCCGACAGCATCGTGTGATCGTTGAAGCGGAAAGCGCACAGCAGATTGTCGGATTGCGCGAGCTTGACGACCTGTGCGAGCGTGAGCCCGGACAGCAAGTCAGCCAGTTCCTTCGACAGCCCGAGCCGGAACATCCCGATGGCCCGGTCCTCGCGCAGCAGACGCTGAGCGAGCATGATGTAAGACAAGTTGATTTCCCGGATCGATTCCAGCGTTTCGCGACCGTTCATGGTTGCTGCTTCCAGTAAATCCCCGAATTTCCCGCCGGCTTGCTGCCGCTATCTTTTTTATTCCCTCGCCGTGCCGGTTTCGACCGGCTACGTACTTTGATACAGGCCGTTACAACTCGTAACAACTCTGTGAAACGGATTCTAAGTACGCCCTTACCCGAACGCAAGACCATCTCAATAATATTTTGTTTCAAACAACACTTTGCGCCGGTAAGTTTGGGGTAAGCAAAAGTGACCGTGTCGTTTTGTCCGATCGACCGCTGAATCGGTTGCCAGGTCGCGGGGTGGGTTTTGGTAGTAATAATCGCGCGACGCCAGCAAGAACGGGGACTTGCGGGCGTCGGTTGACAGCTTTGAAGGGTATTTTTGAGAGGGACGAAGACGGTGTAATGCGGTAAAGAAGTCGGCAAAACCGGTTTTACCGAATCAAGCGTGATGGAGTAATTTTTGCGCTTCGCGAGTTACGCGCCGCTGAAGCCGATTGCTTCGCCAGTTTCGACGCGTTCTCACGCGGATTCTCCGCCCATCCGAGTGTGAGACGATTTCGCGAACGAGCGGACCGCCCGCTAGTTACACATGCTCGGTGGCAGGCGCAAGTCCTCTTGCGCGGCGCAGTCGAGCAGACCCATTCCGTTTGTCGCAACGCGGATGTCGTCGACATTGCAATGCACGTCGGGATAGTCGCCGGCAGTCCCTGTAGGCCGCCCCTCCGCCACGGTCCAGGCGTGCGCCCTCGCCTCGAACCGGGTGACGATCAGTACCTCGGCGGGACGTGCATCGCCCGAAACGTCCGCTGCCGGATCGACGCGCAGCATTCAGCATCGACCCGGCCGCGATACCGGCAAGCGCGTGAGCGTGTAGAGGGCCTGCACAACGCCGCGACGGCTTCGAATGCTGCGTGAAAGCGCGCCGTTTCGTCGAACGGCGCGTTCATCGGCTTACGTTCCGCTTTGCGCTCCGCGCGGCGGCGGCGCGCTCGATGCCGCATCGTTGCCGGCGGCCGCTTCGTTGGTCGGATGCTGCGCCGCCCTCGACGGCTCCGCGCGCTGATCCGCGCCGGCCTTGTCACTATCGTCCTGCATGTCTTGCGAGGAATCCTGCGCGCTGCCGTTGACGATGACGAAGTTGCGCTGCGGATTCGCGATCTCGATGCCGCGCGCGGTGAACTCGTTCAGGATGCGGCGATTGAATTCGCGTTGCACCGGCCAGCGGGAACTGTCACGGCACTGGATCTGGCCGGCGAGCGTGACGGTCGAACCGTCGACGGCATCGACGCCCCAGAAGCTGAAGTCGGACAGGATGCCGTCGCGGAACGCCTCGTCGTTGCGCAGGGCCGCGCCGATTTCCTTGAGCGTCGAGATCGCCAGATCGACGTCCTGGCCCAGCGCAATCGACACGCGCACGGCCGCATTGCCGATGCCGCGATTCGTGTTGTTCACCGTCGTCACCGAACTGAACGGCACCGTATAGAGCGAGCCGTCACCGCCGCGCAGGCGCACGGTGCGAATCGACAGATACTCCACCGTTCCCGAAACGCCCGACACCGTCACCCAGTCGCCGACCTGCATCGCGTTTTCCATCAACAGGAAGATGCCCGTGATGAAGTCCTGCACGAGCTTTTGCGAGCCGAAACCGAGCGCGACGCCGAAGATACTCGCGCTCGCGAGCAGCGGCGCCGTGTTCACGCCGATCTCCGAAAGACCGGTCAGCACGACGACCATCGCGATGACGATGAAGAGGCCGGTACGCATCATCGGCAGGAGCGTGCGCAAGCGCGCCGCGCGCACGCGATCGCCGGTCGCGTTCCATTGCTCGAGGCGTCGTTCGACGAACACATTCGCCGATTCCCACACGATGACCGCGAACACGGCGGCGACCGCGATAGTCAGCAGTGCAGACGCGAGCCGGTTGCCGACGCCGCCCGACGTGAAGAACCGCAGGATGTGCACGCCCCACACTTCGAGCAGCGCGATCACGGTCGCCACGCCGATCACCGTCTGCACGATGCGGCGCAGCGCCGGGTAATAGCGGTAAGCGTGCCGATGCGCGATCGACTTGCTCGCGAAGTCCTCCTCGTCGTTATCGCGGAAGACGCGGCCGAGCGCGCCGAACGCGACGATCGCCGCGACGCGCGATCCGACCAGGACCAGCAGCGATACGCCGCCGAGATGGAAGAGCGTCGCGTAGCCGTTCTGCACGCCGAGCGCCCAGACGAACCACATCGCCATGACGAAGAAGATGGCGACGCCCGCCCAGACGTCGGCCACCCAGCTGCCGACGAGCGCGACCGAGCGATGCGCCGTCATGCGCTGACGGATGCGCTCGCCCACGACATTGCGCGATTCGAAGATCACCCACGCGATCATCAGATGCACGACGAGCGTGACGACCTTGAGGATCGCGATATGCGCCGGTTCGGACAGCCCGAGCGGCTCGCAGCCGTTCGCGAGCGCGATGCCCGCCCCG
The DNA here is from genome assembly GCF_031450825.1 of Caballeronia sp. LZ019. NCBI lineage: Bacteria > Pseudomonadati > Pseudomonadota > Betaproteobacteria > Burkholderiales > Burkholderiaceae > Caballeronia > Caballeronia sp. LZ019. Next base: position 773,682 of record NZ_JARTVZ010000002.1, read on the forward strand.
CCGACGATCACGATGCGCCGCAGCCAGCGCGTCGTGTAGATCGCGTACTGGTCGCGCATCTGGATCAGGCGCAGTCCCCTGGCGCGCGGTGCGACGAAGAATGCGCAGAGAATCATCACGGCGCGACAGACGAGATAGACGTCGATGAGCGCGCCCGCGACGTGGGCTTCCGTCGTGTTGTCATCGATGAAGATGGACATCAGGATCGTCACCGCGCCCATGAAGACGCCGAGCGGGATCAGGTTGTACAGCAGGTAAAGCAGTGCGTTCGGCAGTCGTTGCAGCAAGGTCCAGTGATGCGCGGCGTGGCGCTTTCCGCGCGCGGCATCGGCCTTGCGCTCGGCGACATGCATCGCGACTTCATCGCCGGTGCGCTGCGCCGTGTCTTCGGCACGCTCGGCGGCGCGTTGCTCTTGCACCAGTTGCGGCTCGTTCGCTTCCGTATCCGCGATGCCGCGTGCCGCGACCTTCTCGCGCGGTCTGCGCAGGAGTTTCGATGCGAAGTATTCGATCAGCAACGCCGGCAGTAGCGAGAGCAGGACCGTTCCCACGACGTGCAGCAAAAGCGTGCGTTCCTGCTCGGTGTTGATGCGGTCGCGCCACCAGTACACCACGGAGCGTATGTTGAGCAACGCGGCCGCGGAGTGCCGCAAGCCTGTGCCGAACTGGACCAGCCAGTTACCCGCCTGTCGCGATAGTTGCGATGCGAGGCCGTTCGCGGTCAGTGAATTGGCAAGCACGCCGGATGCTTCCGATGCCGGCGCTGCTGCCGATGCGGCTTGCGTCGCGCTTGCAGGGGCGGCCAATGCGCCGGCTGCGGCTACGGCTCTTAGCGTGTCGGCGACTTGCGCCCGGCGTTGAGGATCGTTAAGGACCGATAGCGCATCGCGGGCTTGTTGCGGGGTCAGTGCTACCGCTGGGGCCGACGCCGGTTGCGATGTCGCCGCTTCGGCGTTATTTACGATGATCGTCGCTACGATCAGATAGAAAGCTAGAAATAATCTACGCATGGGTCGATGAAGATCTCGGAAAGTTCGGGGACTCGATGCGGGGTGCTTTTTGCGTTATGGGCTAACGCGGGGTCTTTTCGGTCTGCCGTGGCGTTACTTCGAATTCGTGCTGTTGGGGATGTAGCACGTTGTGAACCTGGGCGCTTTTCTCTCTCTTCTCTTGTCTTCTATGAAGCTTGATTTCGCGGCGGTCTATTAGTGCACCCCTTTCTTGGCTGTCGACCAGAGTTGGCGCTTCAGCGCCTTACTCTGGTCCCATGCAAAGAAGGCAACCAAAGAGAGCAGCTTTTCGGCCCGCAACGCAAACCGTGTGTCCACTTCGTAGAACATCGGTGGCACTCAGTTTGACACAGCCCTGAATCACCTTCCACGCCCACTGACTACTCACGTCCTCCGAGCCCTTTGGCTCGTTCACACCAACGGGTGGTTAGGAGTCATGCTGCCGCGCGCTCGCTCGCTTCACGTCCTACATCCGGCTCGAAAAATACCCAACGTACCTGCGGAAACGCATTCTGCAAGTCCTCCTCGATGACGTTGATCGCATCAATCATCGCGCGGCCACTCGCGAAATCGATCATCTCCGCCTGCACCGCCACCACTATGTGCTTGCCCCACTGCAACGTAATCAAGCTAATGATGCGCGTCACCTCCGGCCGGTCTCTCAAATGTGCATCAATCGCCTTGCGCACCTCCGGGCTCGCCGATTCCCCCACGATCATCGACTTCACTTCACGCGCCACCAAGAATGCAATCACCATCAGCAAGACGCCCACGCCGATCGAACCCGCCGCATCGTAAGCCGCATTGCCCGTCAGCATCGTCATCAAAACCGCCGCGAACGCTATCGCCAGACCCGCAAGCGCCGCCACGTCTTCACCCGCTACGACCAGCAATTCCGACTCGCGCGTCTCGCGGAACCATCGCCATAAAGTCTTGTTCGGCGCGCCCTTGCGAATCTCACGCAATGCGCCCGCGAGAGAAAACGCCTCCAGCACGACCGATACGCCCAATATCACCAACGCGACGATCGGATTCGACAAAGGCTCGTGATGCAGCAGGCGATGCGCGCCCTCATACACCGAAAACGCCCCGCCGACAAAGAACAGCAGCAGCGCAACGATCAGCGAGTAAAAATAGACCTCGCGCCCGGAGCCGAGCGGATGCAACGCATTAGCCGGCGCCTGCGAACGCTTCAGGCCCAGAAGCAGCAGCAACTGATTGCCGCAATCGGCGGTGGAATGGATGGCTTCGGCGAACATCGAGCCGGAACCCGTGAACGCAGCCGCGCCATACTTGCAAACGGCAATGCCCAGATTCGCGGCGAGCGCGTAGAAAATGGCTTTCGGCGATTCTTCCTTCATGTCCACCTTGTCGTCGGTATTGGCGGCTCAGCGCACCTCGACACGGCCCGCTCCGTCACTCATCTCGCCGATTACCGCTGCTTGGTCGAAGCCATCGGCACGGAAAATCGCGAGCACGTCGTCGACGGATTCGGGCGCGCACGAGACGAGCAGCCCGCCGGATGTTTGCGGATCCGTAAGCAAGGCGCGGGCCGCTTCCAGCGAACCATCGATCGACTCGGCAAGCGATACCTCCGCGCCGTACGCCGTCCAGTTGCGCCCCGACGCGCCCGTGAAAATGCCCTCGCTCACGAAGTCCCGCACCTGCGGCAGCCACGGCAAGTCGGCATAACGGATGCGCGCCGTGAGGCCCGCGCCGCGCGCCAGTTCCAGCGTATGACCGAGCAGGCCGAAGCCGGTTACATCGGTCAGCGCATGAACGCCATCGAGTTGCGCGAGGTCCGCGCCCGGACGATTCAGCTTCGTCGTCGCGGCGATCATCGCGGCATAGCCGGCCGCATCGAGCCGGTCTTTCTTCAGCGCCGCCGACAGCACGCCGACGCCGAGCGGCTTGCCGAGGACGAGCACATCGCCCGCGCGCGCCGCTGCATTACGCTTCACGCGCGACGGATGCACGATGCCAAGCGCGGCCAGCCCGTATATCGGCTCGACGGAATCGATCGAATGACCGCCCGCGACCGGAATGCCCGCCTCTGCGCAAACGGCCTCGCCGCCCTTCAGCACTTGCGCGATCACCTCATGCGGCAGCACGTTGATCGGCATGCCGACCAGCGCGAGCGCAAGAATCGGCTTGCCGCCCATCGCGTACACATCGGAGAGCGCGTTGGTCGCCGCGATGCGGCCGAAGTCGAAAGGATCGTCGACGATCGGCATGAAGAAGTCCGTCGTCGCGACGATGGCCTGCTCGTCGTTGAGCCGGTAGACGGCGGCGTCGTCGGCGGTGTCGTTGCCGACGAGAAGATCGGGGAACGCGGCCATCGGCGTCGTGCGCTTGAGCAGTTCCGCAAGCACGCCGGGGGCGATCTTGCAGCCGCAGCCGCCGCCATGCGAAAGGCTCGTGAGTCGCGGGGCGTTCGTGGTTTCGTGCGTGATGGTCATCGTGTATGTCTTGCGGAAAGTTCGTTCAGTGCATGCATTATCGCCGCTCGCGGCTTCGGGCGTCTTTTACCGGACGCGCCTGAAAAGGCCGGGATAGTCGATGACGAGCCCATCGCCGTCGGTCGCGATATCCGCTACGAAGCCCGTGTCGAGCCCTTCGAAGCGATACCGCCGATCCGCTTCGAGACACGTATAGGCATGCTCGACAACGCTCACGGTCATCGACGGAACACGCACATACACGACGCGAATCACACGCCGCTTGCCGGGCTGCAACTGCAGGCGGCGTATGGGCAGCGTGTTGGTGAAGGGCGTCGCCGTGATGTCCACGTCGATGCAGTCGCCGAGCATCCGTTGCGGCGCGCCCGCCGCGTCGGTCCATGCCTGAAGGACGCCGGTATCGTCCACCTGACGCCGCAGGTCGAGCGTGGGACCGCCCGCAAGACGCGCCGCGAGACGCGTGACCTGCCATTGCATGTTGCATTCGATGCGATACATCAGCCCGAAAGTCTGCCCCTCGTCTTCGCCCACGACCGCACTCTCCGCGACGACGCCATCGGGCCGCGCATCGAACAGCAGATGCTCCAGCCCTGCCCCGTCCTGCTGCGACCATCGCACCGCTTTCATGGAAGACCTCGGTTTGCGTCATCGGCAGGAAAGCATACAACGTGCACTCCGAAGCTGCGGCGAGCGAGCTTACGGTTTGCATTCAGAATGCACGATTCGCTCGACGCATAAAAACATCGCACGGTATACTTTGCATCATCTCGAAAAAGCGCATGGCTTCGTGGGCCAGCCATCGCCATCGCTCTTGCGCCGCGATGCGCCTCGCGCCGTCGCGCTGTCTGCCGCCATTCTCATCGTCATCGCATGAAACTCTCTTTCGCTTCGGCGCTCGCCGCGCTTTTGCTTTCGGCTTCCGCGTTCCAGCTCGTTCAGGCGCAAGAGACGCCCGACGCATCGGAAGACTATTCGTATCTCGCCCGGCTGCATGTTCCGGATACCGTCGTGCAATGCGTCGCGGCGTTCGACCGCTGGGTCGAGGACGCACCCAAGTACGACAAGCTGATCGTCCCCGACCGGCGCGTGCTGTCCGCGAAGATCGACAGCCGGACGCCGATCTTCGATGCCGGCAATCCGATTCCCGTCGATCAGGTCATCGTGATGCGCGCGTTCGCGAAAGCACGCGGCAAGGCGCAATGGACGCGCGTCGACAGCCGGTGCGGCGTGCGCGATGGTCATGTCGTCGGTGTGGCGCTCACGCCGAATCTCAAGCCGAAGATCGTCCGCTAACGAGCCGATCGCTCGATAGCGCGTCCTGCTCCGCCCGCTTCACATGTGGGCGGTGTCCACATGTGCGCCTCGCCGGTCGCAGCCGCCTTCGTAAATATTTCACGTTACACGTTTGCTTACAAACGATCACGGCTTGTCATTTGGCGAGCGGCTAAATTTCGCTTCATGGATTCACACGGAGAAACCCATGAAGAAGCTGGCGATCCTTGCAGTACTGAGCGTTGTGCTGGGAAGCACGTTGTCGGGCTGCATCATTCTGCCGGGTGATGGCGGCGGTTATCACCACCATCGCGACTACTACCGCTAAGACGCGGATCGAACGTAGCCATGAACTCAAAAGGAGAACGATGATGTTCGACAAGACGAAGAAGAGCCTGCTGATCGCATCGGTTGCCGCGTCGCTCGGACTCGGCCTCGTGCACGCCGCATCGGCGGCGGTGCATCACGAACCGCATCATGCAGTCAAGGTCGGCTGGCACGGCGAGCGTTACTGGGACGGTCACCGCTATTGGGCGCGTACCGAGTGGGAACGTCATCATCCGCGTCACATGGAACCGGCGCATCGTTGATGCTCAAGCCGCAGCGGGCAGCGTCCGCTGCGGTTTTTTTCGATACTGCGTTACCAATTCGCAGGATCGCCGCCGAGTTCCTTGCACGTGTCGTAGGCGATCGCCTGCAGCTTCGTCTCACCGATCTGCCCTGAAAGCGCATAGCCCACGCTGTCGTATGTCCAGTAGTAAGTGGTGCGGGGGCCGTCGCGCAACGAGCGGATCTTCGCGTCCTTGCGCGCGACCGACGTGGTATAGAGCGTGAGGCGTTCGCCCGCCGCGTTCTGATACATGATCTGCGCGGCCGGTCCGTTCTCGCCCGGCAACAGGCGCCCTCCGACGAGTTGAAAGCCGTATTCGGCGAGCGACGGTATCGTGAGCGAACGGTTCAGGCGCTTCGATAGCCATGTCACGAGATGGTCCCGCTGCGACGCCGCCACTTCCACCGCATGACGCTGCTCGGGCGCATACACCGCATAAGCGATATCCGCGCGTTCGGCGAACCGCGGGCGCGCGTCGCCGAGATTCGGCAGCAGCAGATGAGCGAGATACCCGCATGCGATCCCGACGACGAGAAAGCTCGCCGCGAGCAGATAACGCCCGCGTGCACGCGGGCGCATCACGATGACTTGCGGTTGCGGCTCATCGGCGGCGAAGAGCGCGCGCAATGCGTCGTCCTGCGCGCGATAGGCGCCGACCGTCGCTGCGCTGGCGGGATCGCTCGCGATGCGATCGGTGACGGCGGCCCGTTCCTCGTGGCTCAGTTCGCCGTCGATATACGCGGACAGCGCCTGAAGGTCGCGCTCGTTGCCGTGAGATGCGTGCTCGTGATTCGTCATGACCGGCTCACTACCTTGAGCGACGACGCCTTGCGTCCCGCTTCTTCCCCGAGCAGCACGCGCATGTGCTCGCGTGCCCGCGAAAGACGCGACATGATCGTGCCCGCTGGCACGTTCAACACCTGCGAAGCCTCCTGATAACTCATCTCTTCGACGCATACGAGCAACATGACTTCGCGCTGCTCGACGGGCAGGCAATAGAGCGCGCGCTGCACGTCGCGCAGCACGAGTCCGTCGACCTCGCCGCGCGGCGCGGCCATCTGCCGCCAGGGCGCGGTTTCATCGTCGACAGCGATGTCGCGGCGTCCGCGCAATTGATCGATATAGAGATTGCGCATGATGGTGAACAGCCACGCGCGCAGGTTCGTGCCCGAGCGAAAAGCGCTCGCGCGATTCAATGCGCGTTCCGTCGCGTCCTGAACGAGGTCGTCGGCCCACGCGCGATCGCCCGTCAGCGCGCGGGCATAACGGCGCAACTGCGGAAGGTGCGCGAGGAGATCGCTCTCGAAGCTCATCGCGGCGATGCCGAGCCGTCCCGCGCGGGCGTCGCGACGCTCAGGGCTTGACCGCGTGCCACACGTCGCGGAAGTTGTCGCCGTTCTTGTCGCCGGGCTTCGTGTCCTTCGCGAAGCGGTACACGCGCTTGCCGTCATACGCCCACTGCTTGCCGCCGTCGGCGGACTCGAGCGTCCATTTGCCGCTCGGCTGATCCGAGCCGGCCGCCATCGCCGCCGGCCACGCCTGCGCGCAACCGCCGGTGCATGCGCTCGGGCTGCCCTTGGTGTCCTTGTCGAAGGTATAGAGCGTCATGCCGTTTTCGTCGACGAAGACGCCGTTGGATTCCTTCGGCGCCGCCGCGAACGCTTCCGACGCGATGCAGCCGACGGCCGCGACAGCGGCCAGCGCCAACCCGATTTGCCTGTTCATCTCATCTTCCTTTACGTCGCGCTACGGTGGAGTGTTCGTGGAACGTCCGGCGCGGCCGGTCTATTCCACAAGCGATGAAATAAATCCGCGCCCGCTCATGCCGTCACGCGCCGGCTGCGGCGTCGCGCCAGCGCCGCGTGTCGCGCAGCGGCGGCGCGCCGAAAAGCCGGCTGTACTCGCGGCTGAACTGCGATGCGCTTTCGTATCCCACGCGATGCGCCGCCGTCGCGGCATCGGCGATATCGAGCAGCATCAGCCGGCGGGCTTCCTGCAGGCGCAACTGCTTCTGATACTGCAGCGGGCTCATCGCGGTCACCGCCTTGAAGTGATGATGCAGCGACGACACGCTCATATGCACATCCTTTGCGATGTCCTCCACGCGCAATGGCTGGTCGAAGTGCCGGCGCAGCAGCGAAATGGCCTTCGCGATTCGCTGCGTCTGGCTGTCCTGCAGCGCGATCTGGCGCAGGCGCGCGCCCGAGCCGTTCATCAGCAAGCGATACAGAATCTCGCGCTTCACGAGCGGCGCGACGATCGGCACGTCCTCGGGGGTATCGATGAGCCGCAGCAGCCGCAGCACGGCATCGAGCATCGAAGTGCCGAGACGGTTCACGTAAAGGCCGCGCGAGGCATCGGCCTGGGTCGCGGGCGGAAGGTTCTGATCCTGAATGAGCGAGGTGATTTCCTCGACGTCGAGATCGAGCCTCATGCCGAGATACGGCTCGGTTTCGCTCGCGGCCGTGACCTGCCCGATCACCGGCAGATCGACCGACGAGACGAGATAGTGCATCGGGTCGTAGACGTAGACATCGTCGCCGACCATCACGCGCTTGCTGCCTTGCGCGATCAGCGCCAGCGCGGGCGTCTGCATGCCGGGCTTCGGCCCGCCGGGATTCGTGATGCGATGCAGGAACACGCCCGGCACCGGCGTTTCCAGCGAGCCCTCGCATCCGGCCGTGAAGCGGTCGAGCAGCGAGACCAGGTCGACGCGCGCCTGATCGAGCGCGGCGTCGAGCGGCCCGTTGCGGCGGGTGTCGGGAGGTGAATCGTGAGCATCTTTACCGGCGAGGCCGGGCATGTCGTTCAGCGCCATGGTGTCCGCGGGGAGAGAAGCGTGGAAGAGTGTCGATAGCTTACTCGCGCGGGCGCGATCGTGCGCGCGCGGCGGCCCCGCGTTTGCAGGAAAAGGCAATGATCCGACAGGATCAGGCTATGAACGGCCCGCGTTGACGGACGATACTGCACGGGCTGGCGAACGCTCGTCAATTTTCGCGAAGGCGCCTTTCGACGGTTTCGCCCACCTTTCACACAGGAGCCCATCATGCGCTACAAGAAATTCGGCAACACCGGCCTGTTCGTCTCGGAGCTGTGCCTCGGCACGATGACCTTCGGCGGCGGCACCGGCGGCATCTGGGACAACATCGGCCAGCTTCAGCAAGCCGATGCCGACAAGCTCGTCGGCCGTTCGCTCGATGCGGGCATCAATTTCATCGATACCGCCGACGTCTACGCCGATGGCCGCTCGGAAATCATCACCGGTCAGGCGTTGAAGAACCTGAAAGTGCCGCGCGAGAACGTCGTCGTCGCGACGAAAATTCTCGGCGAAGCGGGCACCAAGGGCGTGAACTCGCGCGGCGCGTCGCGGTTTCACATCATCGATGGCGTGAAGGAAAGCCTCAGGCGTCTGCAACTCGATCACGTCGACCTGTACCAGATTCACGGATTCGATCCCGCGACGCCGATCGAGGAAACGCTGCGCGCCCTCGATACGCTCGTGCAGCACGGTCACGTGCGCTACATCGGCGTGTCGAACTGGGCGGCCTGGCAGATCATGAAGGCGCTCGGCATCTCCGAGCGGCTCGGGCTTGCGCGCTTCGAGTCACTGCAGGCGTATTACACGGTCGCCGGCCGCGATCTCGAACGCGAGCTCGTGCCGCTCCTGCAAAGCGAGAACGTCGGCCTGATGGTGTGGAGTCCGCTCGCGGGCGGCTTGCTGTCGGGCAAGTACACGCGCGAAGGCGGCAAGGAAGAAGGCAGCCGCCGCACGAAGTTCGATTTCCCGCCGGTGAACGTCGAACGTGCGTACGACTGCATCGACGTGATGCGGCGTATCGCGGAGAGCAAGGGGGTGTCGGTCGCGCAGATCGCGCTCGCGTGGCTGCTGCATCAGCAGGTGGTGACGAGCGTGATCGTGGGCGCGAAGCGCGTGGAACAGCTCGATGACAACATCGCGGCGACGAGCGTGAAGCTCGACAGCGACGAACTCGCCGCCCTCGACGAAGTCAGCCAGTTGCCGTCCGAGTACCCAGGCTGGATGCTCACGCGGCAAGGCGAATACCGCCGCAACCAGTTGAAGGAAGCGGCGGGCGAGTAAGTTTCGTCGCTCGAGGCAGGCCGGTCAGATAATCGGCTTGCCGCCCGTTACCGCAATGGTCGCGCCGGAGACGTAGCTGGCCTCGTCGGATGCGAGCATCACGTACGCGGCGGCGAGTTCGGCAGGCTGGCCGGCGCGCTTCATCGGCACCTGCGAGCCGAAGTTCTTGACCTTCTCGGGCGGCATCGTCGATGGAATCAGCGGTGTCCAGATCGGCCCCGGCGCCACGCAGTTCACGCGGATGCCGCGCTCGGCCAGCAATTGCGCGAGGCCGCCGGTGAAGTTCTGGATCGCGCCCTTCGTGCTCGCGTAGGCGATCAGCCCGGGATTCGGATTGTCGGCGTTGACGGACGTCGTATTGACGATCGCCCCGCCCTCCTTCATGTGCGCGAGCGCCGCCTTCGTGATGCGGAACATCGCGCCGATGTTCGTCGAATAGGTCTTGTCCCATTCGTCGTCGCTGATTTCCTCGAGGCTGTCGTAGGTCATCTGATAGGCCGCATTGTTCACGAGCACGTCGATACGTCCGAAGGCGTCGACGGTCTTCGCGACCAGTTCCTTGCAGAACTCGCGGTCGGTGATATCGCCCGGCAGCAGCAAGGCCTTGCGCCCTGCTTCCTCGACCCAGCGCGCGGTTTCCTTTGCGTCGTCGTGTTCGTCCAGATAGGCGATGGCGACGTCCGCGCCTTCCCGCGCATAAGCGATCGCCACTGCGCGCCCGATGCCGCTGTCCGCGCCGGTGATGAGCGCCGCTTTTCCTGCCAGCCTGCCGCTGCCCTTGTAGCTTTGCTCGCCGTGATCGGGCTTCGGGTCCATCGGTGCGGTGAGACCGGGCGTGCGGTCCTGCTGCTGCTCCGCGAAAGGCGGCGTGGGATAAGCATTGGTGTTCATGGGTGTCCTCGCTGATGAAGAGTCGGGATAAACCCTCATTCAGCAAGCACCGGACCCGATTTCAAGCGCTTTTCCGGCCTTTATCCTGATTGCCGATAGGCGCTATCCACCGTATCGCGTTGCGGCATAAGGCCGCGTTGCCGACACTGTACGCACAACATCACGACGCAACGGAGACATTCATGCGTACTCAAGTCGGCATTGTCGGCGCGGGCCCGGCCGGGCTCCTGCTCTCTCATCTCCTGCATCAGCGCGGTATCGAATCGGTCGTGCTGGAAGCGCGCAGCCGGCAGGACATCGAATCGACCATTCGCGCGGGCGTGCTCGAACAAGGCACGATGGACCTGCTCAACGAAGCCGGTCTCGGCGCGCGCATGCAGGCGGAAGGCGCGCTGCATCATGGCTTCGAGCTGGCGTTCGAAGGGCAGCGCCGGCGCATCGCGCTGACCGAACTGACCGGTCACTCGATCACGGTCTATGCGCAGCACGAAGTCATCAAGGATCTCGTCGCGGCGCGCGTGGCGGCGAACGGCGCGCTGAAGTTCAACGTGTCGAATGTCTCGCTTCACGATTTCGCGGAGAACAGCGATCGGAGCCCGCGCATCAAGTATCGCCACGAAGGACGGGACGAAGAGCTGGAGTGCGATTTCATCATCGGTTGCGACGGTTCCCAGGGGGTGTCGCGCCAATCGATTCCGGAAGCGATTCGGCAGGATTATCAGCGCGTGTACCCGTTCGGCTGGTTCGGCATTCTGGTGGAGGCGCCGCCTTCGTCGGACGAGCTGATCTACGCGCGGCACGATCGCGGCTTTGCGCTGATCAGCACGCGTTCGCCGGGCGTGCAGCGCATGTACTTCCAGTGCGACCCGAAGGATTCCGTCGATGCCTGGTCCGACGACCGCATCTGGGCGGAACTGCACGCACGCGTCGATACCGCGGACGGCTGGCAGATCACCGAGGGCAGGATTTTTCAGAAGAACATCGTCGGGATGCGCAGCTTCGTTTCCACGCCGATGCAGTCGGGCAAGCTCTTCCTCGCCGGCGACGCCGCGCATATCGTGCCGCCGACGGGGGCGAAGGGGCTGAATCTGGCGGTGTCGGACGTGCGCGTGCTGACTGCGGGGCTTGTCGGTTTCTATCAGGATGGCAGCGCCGACAAGCTCGCGCGATACACCGAGACGGCGCTCAAGCGCATCTGGCGCGCGGAGCATTTCTCGTGGTGGATGACGCGCATGCTGCATAAGCTCGATGACACCTCGCCGTTCGAACAGCGATTGCAGGTGGCGGAGCTGGAGCATGTGACGACGTCGCGCGCGGCGGCTACGGCGCTGGCGGAGAACTATGTGGGGAGCGTGGCGGTTTGATGGGGAGGCCGGTGGCTCCGCTGGCGGCGGTGCTGCCCGGCGGGGGCAGTGGTTGCGGGTAGGTTGCGCCAGATACTTGAGAAGCCACTTTCGCTTGGAGCGGAACTGTTGTCTGTCTTGGAATTCGTGAACTCGCTTCCCAGACGTTCAGCGTCGTGACGGTATACCGCCTCGTGCACCCGAACCAGCCGTTTGGTGCACAGCATCTCTTACTGACTTGCGCAGCCCATTTCGTCGTGGCGCGCACACCGTACGCCCTCGGCGATTTTTCTTCCTGCGCGTCTCAGCGATGACCGCTCGCGCATTCGAACGGGCAGTATCTACTGCCCGGCCCGATCCGGACATCAGCCGCGCTTGCCAGTTGCGGCTACACGGCGCAGAAGCGGCGAAAAGCCGTAACGCCAGGCCTCTAGTTGCAAGTATACGATTTGCAGTGCCGAGGGCCACTCTTGCGGCAGCAGCATTTGGGGCAATATCCGATCCATCAACCAAACCTCACGATGCCAGAAAACTGGGTCCACCGGCCATCGCTGCTAACCCGGCATCAGTGCAGTCGTTGAATGCGCTTGCATAAAAACTAATCGCCAATGGTTGCGCTCGTGCTACCGATCAGCGTACACCCGCATTCGCTATGGTGTCCGTGCAAGGCAACTCGCTGCCCGCCGACTATAAAGGTCGGATGCGCCTCGATGATCTTGTTGATGCCATGTGGACGCCCGTCGGGATACGTTTGCGGACAGTCGACAAGATCATTCAAGCGCGCAACACTACGCCCGCTAATCTTATGCGTCGATGAACCGGTGATCACCTTGCCGCCGTGGTCCGTTCGGTCACCGACGCAGATAACTGGAAGACTCATAGTTTCTGACCAAAGCGCTCATGTTCGAAGATATGACTTAGCAGCAAACCGCTAATCGGCATACAGTTCACCACGCATTAACTTGTCCACAATCAATCCCCCGGCCCAATCGCGCTCCTCATCCGCTACATGCCACGCGCCATCACGATAGACGTGGTCCAGAGTCACCCTCGACATATTGGGCGGGCTAGATCTCGGCACTGGCATTGATACATCTAGTTTCATCCAAATTTCAGCCGTACAAGTGGAGACCAGGTCAGTACGGCGTTCGCAGTCGAGCAGCGCTACTTTCCGCAAAGCCCGTTCGATACTGTTCCCGCGAGGACTCTCTAACCCCGGCGCCATAGCAAGGGGCGACCCTTGATCGAATGACGCAAGAGACTCGACTTTTGCACCCGACACTTGTGCATTCGTCGGCTCATTATATAAATGAGACCCAGAAGGAGCAACGATTGCACCCATGTACGGAAATATGTTCTTGTTCGCATCTCTCAGCATTTTCTGCTTTCTCTTCTTAGCCGCGCTGTTCAGCACGAGATCAGGAGCCCGCCCGGTTTCATGCAGCATGAACCGATCTATAGAAATCCTATCTGGCCTCTGCGCAGATGCACCGGATACCGATCGAACTCTTCGTTCGCACATCTCGCCTCCTTCTGGCCATAGCTCGAACGCTAAAAAACGATCACGAACCGATCCGCTTCCATGCAACGCTGCCCGGCTCCGTCGGGATCTTCGCCGGGTTCTGAGCAGCCGTGCGTCTATATGGATCAAACGCATCGACTGAACACTTTGCCTCTACGTCAGCGGGCCATCGAGGTATCTTGCTAGTTTTCATCGCAAACCACCGGCCCACTGCAGTAAGCCAAAGCATCGGCGCGGAGATCCATTGGAGAATCGGCAATCCGTTGAACATCAGAAACAGTACATTGAGGCCAGCACGGAAGGTCTCTTTCTTCGTCGCGATATCGTGGCACCATAAAACGTCTCGATAGACTGAGGCAGGCCCCTCCTCCATGTAGCGCCGTACAAATTCCCACACATGCTTGAGTTGTTGCGGATCCAGGCTATCGCCCCGTAAGGCGAATGTCCACTCGACCGTCTCGCGATCCGCTTTAAGAGCATGGCCTCGAATGTCCCATACGTACCGGCCGGACGGCATCCTTTGACCTCTGCCAAGTGTAAAGAACAAGTCGTCCCACTTCGCAGACCGGACGACACCATCGAGGCAGAAAACATACACCATGCGATTGCGGTAGTTGAAGCGGATGGGAAAATGTGTCCAACGGAAAGATTCTCTTGTCAGGCCCCAGATCAGGACAGTCCATAAAGTTACATAAGCCGAAATCGCTAGTCCTTCCACCAACCAGTCATTTGTTGAAAAAACGCGATTGAACCCAAGAGTGATGACTAGAACCAACATCATGACGAGAAAAGCGAGCATTGCAGTAATGCAAAGCAAACAGCCGAAGTTTAAGTTTCCACGTTCCACAAACCATCGATCTACCGTCTCGAGAATGCGCCATCTGGCTGCTTTTCATCCACGCCGCATGTGCTGTGGCCAGCGGCAGCAAGGTTTTGCTAAGGTAAGCGTCATAGTCCGCCTTAAACTGTTTATGCCACGCGGCGCGCGCCTGTTCGTCGTAGTCGCCCAGATATTTAGTCCAAGAATTTTTTGCTGCCGTCTTCAACTCTTCTTTACTCACTTCCGGCAGCGTCGCCGCCTTCATGTTGTACCTCGGCCGACCTGTTCCATCGACGGTCCAGTGGTTGTCCTCGTCGAACCAATCTCTTCCATCCAGGGAGTCGTACTCTGACTTGTCCGACGTCGCCGCTTGCAAACCGAGAATAGCCGTCGACGCGCTGAGCTTGCGTTCACGATCATTTTGGCTCATGAACTCATGGCGCAACTCGGTCAGGCGAGATGCAACTTCCGAGGCGACTGCAACGGGATCGTTGAGCATCAGCACCGCGCCCGGAGCGGAACCACAGGACTTCACTGCTCCGAGCAGTGCATCGTAAGTGGATGCGCGCGACTTGAACCCGAAAGGGGAGAAGGCGAACATCTGGACTTTCGTCTTGCCACAGTACTCAGCGACCAGCGTGTTCACCACAGTGATCGGCTTAGCGTGCGCGGCGCGCTGTAGGGACAGCCACGCCTTCACATCGAACTCCCGCATATGACGCTTTCGATACGCCTCGTCCTGATGCAGCCCGAGCACACGAGGCGTCCATTCCGCATCCGAAAATGCTACCCAAATGCGCTTCGCATTGGACGGGTCCTTCACAGTGATACAGGACGCGATCTCCTTGTGCCCCATCTTGTCGCACGGCTCGCGCCCTACCGCGTAGGCTGGATTCATCGGCACGCCGGGTCGGGGCAGCTTCATCAGATACCCCAATTTCGTCACCCAGTACCATTCCCAGAAACCGCGTTCGTCATAGACGTACAAATAACCACCGCGAAGCGTTCTCGCGGTGTATTGCGAAGGCCCGCCGACGGGCAACGTCGCCCCGTCGTTCGCTGTCGGCCGAAAACCTGCGGGCAGCTCTGGCGCCCCGGAGTCCAAATGCATGACTCCGGGACGAACAGGAAAAATCGCCAAGCCATGCTTATCGCAGAACTCGCAGGTACCCGTTGCGGCTTGGCGCGCCTTGTCCAAGGGGTTCGCCGGTGAAGGTTCAAATGGCGGCAGAGGGTCCGGCAGAGACTGCAGATGCAAAGTCTGTGCATTGGTCTTCGCAAGGCTGCCGGAATTATTTTCTGAACTGGTCAAGATGTTTTTCCTACTTGTAGGTTAAGTATTAGCCACCAGGCTATTCCACTCACGCGTCGACATGGCGTTAGTCCTGGATGCGTAGGCTCCGGGCTGCGACCGAGCTTCTGTCAGATACGACGCAATGGTTCCGTGCGTCGCGAACTTGCCACCGAATTTCATCGCGTGTTGAGCGAATGACACGCAATCGTCGCCATTCGTCAACGCGAACCGGTCCTGTGCGACACGTAGCCATTCGTTGGCTTCCGTGGCATCGCGCCAGTACGCGTCCGGCCCATCGAAGGGGCCAGCGGTCAGAACTCGGTTGATCAGAGGGACATTGAATAGCGCCACTGAACGCGGTTCATCAAGCGGCTGCCATTCTGCTTCGGGCCTTTGATTGAACTGAATTTCATACCATCCGCCTAGGAACGGAACCGACCACCGGGTCGTGGCTTCGCAAATCGATGCCAGCGCCTTGAGCGGCAGAATCCAGAGCAGATGCATGAAAACCTGCGGATCGGCAAATCGCAACAACACCCGTGATTCGTCCTGCAGCGTGGTGATTATGCGGCCCGCCATGCCAGGGCAGCGACACGCGCACCCAGCAACTCGAATTCTGGTCCATCTGACCGAGCCGGTCCCACTTGAACTGGATACGCACGCGCGCGTAGCCATCGAGCCACAGCGGCTGCTTCTCCGGCCCGACGACCACCGCCGTCTCCGGGTGCGCGCGCGGCTTCTCCATCGGCATCAGCTTGAAGAACACATCGGCCGGCTGGAGCACCATCTCTGTCACGCAGTGATACTGTGCATCGCTACCGGGCGTGGCGGTGAGTTCATCCGGATTCTGGATGTCGATGGACGTCGATCTGCCGCAGCTGTTAGCGCCGATGTAAAAATGACCCTGGCGCCGAAGTAAACATGACCCACCTGGGAGACGATGGCGGCTTTTGCCGCCGATGCTGACTCAGGAGCAAACATTGGAAATCAAGGTATTGGCCCGGCGCGGGACGGCGGTACGTGAGATAGCAAGGCAAACGGGTTTATCACGCAACACTGTGCGCCGATATTTGAGGGATGAGCAGGCGAGCCGTTACAGCCAGCGTGAGCCGCGAGCCACGAAGCTCGACCCGTTTAAGGACTATCTGCTGGAGCGCGTCGCCGCCGCGCGGCCGCACTGGATTCCGGCAACGGTCCTGCTTCGCGAACTGCAGGAAGCTGGGTACGAAGGCGGCATCAGTCAACTCAAGGCATTTCTGATGCCCTACAAGCGTCCCGAAGCTGAACCGGTGGTGCGCTTCGAAACCGCGCCGGGCAAGCAGTTGCAGGCCGATTTCACCGTTATTCGACGAGGGCGCGAGCCATTGCTCGCGCTGGTCGCGACGATGGGTTACAGCCGTGCGAGTTTCGTGCGTTTCACCTCGCGTGAGGACGCCGCGACGCTATGCGAATGCCTACGTGAAGCACTCGTCTATTTCGGTGGCACGCCAGAACATGTGCTGTTCGACAACGCGAAGTCGGTGGTCATCGAACGCGATGCATTCGGCGAAGGCGAGCATCGCTGGAACCCACAGCTGCTTGCGCTGGCTGAGACCTACGGCTTCACGCCGAAGGTGTGTCGTCCGTATCGCGCGAAGACCAAGGGTAAGGTGGAACGCTTCAACCGCTATCTCAAGGAGAGCTTCGTTGTGCCGCTTGCCGCGACGCTCAGGTCCTCGGGGTTGAAGCTTGATGTTGAGGCCGCCAATGCGCAAATTGGCCGTTGGCTATCAGAAGTTGCCAATGTACGCCGCCACGCGACGACAGGTGAGCGTCCGGCGGTCCTGCTTTGTTCGGAGCAGGCGGCGCTCCTGCCGTTACCAACCCAGGCGCCAGCGCTCGCAGCGCCAGACAACCGACGGGTGCTGCCACGCGAGAGCCTGCAGCATCCGCTAGCGGTCTACGACGCATTGCTGGAGGTCGCAGCATGAATCTGCAACATGAACGGATTGGCGCGCTATGCGCACAACTGAAGCTGGACTGCGTCGCGACCGATTGGGCGCCGCTTGCACAACGCAATGCAACGACCGATTCGAGTATGGCCGACTTCCTTGAACAACTTCTGCAAGCGGAACTTGGCGCGCGCGAGCAGCGCAAGCGTCAGGTGCTCACGAAGCTGGCAGCGTTGCCTGGCATCAAGACGCTTGAGCAATACGACTTCAGCTTCGCCAGCGGCGCGCCACGTGCGCAGATTCAGGAACTGGCAAGTCTGGCGTTCGTCGAACGGGCCGAGAACATCGTGCTGCTCGGACCATCCGGGGTGGGTAAGACGCATATCGCGACCTCGCTTGCTTACCGCGCTGCGCAGGCCGGCATCAAGACGCGGTTCATCACCGCCGCTGACCTGATGATGCAACTGGCCGCTGCCCGGCAGCAGAACCGCCTGCGGGAGTTCTTCAATCGCGCGGTCATTGGACCCCGGCTGCTGGTTATCGACGAAATCGGCTATCTGCCATTTGGACGGGAGGAGGCGAACCTATTCTTCAATGTCGTGGCGAAACGCTACGAGCGCGGCTCAATCGTATTGACCAGCAACCTGCCGTTCACACAGTGGGCGACAGCATTCGCCGATGACCAGACGCTGACGGCTGCAATGCTCGACCGGCTCCTGCATCACGCTCATATCGTGCAAATCAGCGGCGAGAGCTATCGACTAAAGGACAAAAGAAAGGCGGGACAAACAGGCACGCGGGCCAGCACGAAAGTAGCCGCGTGATCAACGACCCGGGTGGGTCACATTTACTTCGGCGAAACCCAGAAATGTGGGTCAGGTTTCAGTCGGCGTTGACACGCAGCACCTTCAGACTATGGATGTGCTCCTCGTCAATGCGCTTGCCCTCGGGCGAGTGATACAGTACCGAGTCATACGCATTGCCGTGCTTCTTGTGCGAGCCGGGCGAATCGCACAGCATGAGTTTCATGCCATCGAAGTAGTAATACAGCCCCCACTCGGTCCACAGTTGCTTTAGAAATTCGTAGTCGCTTTGCCAGAACTGTCTGATGAAGTCGCGCTTCGGAAAGACGTTGTTGTTCAGCGCGACGGCGGCCAGGCGCTTGTCCCATGGGAACGTGTAGCCCTTCAGCACCGCCTCCGTGACGTCCAGGACGCTCACGTCCTGGAACACCCGATTATCTCGATTCTGCGATGCCAGCCAGAGCCAAGGTCTGACTGTGAACCGGTAATAGACGCGCCGCTCATCACTGCCGGTCTGCTGCACTTCAGTGATGAGGCCGTTGATCCTGCGCACGCCTGCGCCGACGTTGCCTGCACCCAGATTGCCGGGCAGGCCCGGAACGAAGGTTCCCTTGCCCTCGAATTCGACTTGTATTTCGATCGGTTTGCCGATCAGTTCATCGGGTTTGACGAGGTCGCGCGCATTCCAGATGCGGAACGTCGGGCTGTCGACCGAGGCGAAATCGACCTCGTATTCGAAGAGCTCCCCGAGCGCCTCGACACCCTTGACGCGCTGAGGGATGAGGATGCCGGCGCCGCCCCAGGTGGGCAGCGCCTGGCACTCGATCTTCAGCGTGCGGCTTTGCAGCGGATTGAACATCTGATACTGCTCCCTGATTATTTTGATTAGGTCACGGTGCTTGCCGTGCAGGAATTCGATTCGACTCTTTATCTGCTCCGCTTTGCGGGCCTCACGCCACGCTGCGGGTGCCCGGCCGAGGCGGCCACTCCGCAATGCGCCCGCGCTGCTCCGATACGAGCAATGCCTGGGTGTACGAATGCGCGGAGGCGTGTCGTGCGAGATACCGTTCCAGGACCAGCCCCAACGCATAGGGACTCACGCCTTCGAAGCCCTCTTCATCGACCGTCACGGCGCATTCCAGCGCACGCACCATCGGCGGAATCGCATGAGGAACGACGCAGTTGACCGGCGTGAGCGTCGCCGAGGACAGGCTCTCTACCTGCCGCCGCAACGCGGGCATATCCGCCGAGAGATAAAGCCGCAGGAGGCTGCGCAAGCCCTCGCCGGGATTCGGCTCGTCGTAGCGGTCATCGAAATCCGCGTGTTCGATCGCCAGTTGCGCGAGCAATTGCCACGCTTTGATGCCCACGCCTAGCGGCGGCCTCGATCGGCTCGGCGCGCGCACGAGGCCCACGCTGGCGAGCGGCGCGGACCCGGGCAGCTTCACGTCGCTCACGCCGTTGCAGTCGAGCAGGCCCGGCAGGTCGCGGTTGGTGAGCCACACATCGAACGACAGGTAGTTGATCGGCGCGTCATGCTCGCCCGGCGTGTACGGCAGGCCATCTCGCCCGACCAGCGAGAGAAACGATTCGGTGTTGATGTAGGGCGCACGTGTGCCATACGAGCGCCCCTTGGCCTTGGCCAGGCGCTGCTCGCGACGCACCGTGAAATAACGTCCGTGGCCTTCTTCATCATGCAGCAGCGCATCGTGGAGCGAATGGAAGGGCAATTCCTCCGAGTCCTCTTCTTCGCTGGCCTGGCCGATCGCCTTGTCGACGGAATGCACCTCGTGATCGAGCGCCGCCTTGCCGAACGGCGTGAGGTGAATCACGGGCCCCAGGTCCTGCGTCCGCACAGCCGCCGTGCGCGCCTTGAAGAGGTTGACGACCGGCACGCAAAAGAGCGCGAACATGTCGGCGTTCACGCGCTCGGCCAGCTCGCTCGTCGAGCGGTCCAGCAGCACGATGATCTCCGCCTCGCTGCCGTTGATGCGCGAAAGCCCCGCCTGCAATCCCGTCAGCGTGAAGAAATAGAATCGGCTCGGACAGGAGAAATACTCGTTCACGAGGTTGTGGCCGATGAACTTCGGCGCGGCGAGCGGCAGCACCGCTTCGTCGGCGGTGAGGCCGTCGTGGACGACAGGATCGGATGCAACCACATGCGGCACATAGCCCGCCTCGCTGAATCGTCCCGGCTCGCCCACAAGCGAGACGACAGCGCCGGTATGGATCAATTCATGGAGGTGTGACGCGACGCGTTCATCCCCAGCGAGGTATATCTGCAGGCGGTCCAGTCCTTGTAGCGAGGAGAACGGTATGCCCTCGAGCGTGCGCAAACGCAGACGCAAGGCGCCGCGCACCCGCCGGTGCGGCGGTACATAGCGATCTTGCCCCTGAACATCGGGCGGAACGTGGGTCAGCCGGCCATCAACCAATTGGATCGGGAACAGCGCAACGTCCTGGGTCGTGCTAAAGGTGCAGGCCGTCTTCTCGCCATCGGGCAACCGCAGCGACGTGAGCTCCGCACCACGCTCAACCGTGTGGCCCGAGACGAAACCTGCGGCCTTTCCACCCGCGTAGAAACGCGCCACTGCGATGGACGGCGTAGGCGACAGGTAACCCGGATAGACCGACGACAGCAAAGCCTGCGTGAGCAGCGGGAACTCGTCGTCGAAACGCATCTGCATGCGTGCGTTCACGAACGACGACGACTGGATCAGGCGATTGACGAAAGAATCGCCCGTCTCGGAGCCGAGCATCAGAAGGCGTCTTGCGATCTTGGGATGCCCAAGGGCGAACTCACCGCCCAACGCCTGCATGTAGAGGCGTTCGCGGTCGTAGAGCGGAAGCAGGCGGGGGTCCATCAGATGTGCGGTTCGACGCTCGAGGGAAAGTTGAGATTGGCACCGCCTGCGGAATCCGCTGCTGTTGTCTGTGTTGCGTGCGCAGGGGACTACTACTGTGCGTACTTCGTGGATCGAGGTATGCGACTTCACCGCCGATGAAACCAAGCCGCATTTCGTCAGGCTGACGAGCCACCATGACGGTGCAACACAGTATGTGATGTTTGCTAACGTCCAATCGTCAGAAACGTCCTAAATTTCGCGTGAGTCTGTAACAGTTGTGATGCACGCGGGAAGCAACCACTGACAAGGCCCCGAAAAGAACTGGCAGCGGAGGTCTCTATTCCCCCCGCACAGCACCCGAGCGTCTTACCCGCTATCATCAACGGTTCTTCGACTCCACCCTCGCCTGACGAGTCCTCTTCCGCTCGATGTCATTCCCGCATATCGATTTACTCTATTCCGCCTCCGGGCTCGCGGTCGGATTCCTCGTCGGCCTGACTGGCGTGGGCGGCGGCTCCCTGATGACGCCGCTGCTCGTCCTCCTGTTCGGCATTCATCCAGCGACGGCCGTCGGCACCGACCTGCTCTACGCCGCCGCAACCAAGACCGCCGGCACGCTCGTGCATGGCCTGAAAGGCTCGGTCGACTGGCGCATCACCGGGCGGCTCGCCGCGGGCAGCGTGCCGGCTGCGGCCGTGACGCTCTACTTCCTTCACCGGCACGGCATGACTTCCCCCGATACGGCGCGGCTCATCCAGTTGATCCTCGGCACCGCGCTCCTCATCACCGCCGTTTCGCTCGTCTTCCGCACGCAACTCGCACGTCTCGCCTATCAGAAGGGACGCAGCCGCCCCGAGAACCCGGCGCGCACCGCCGCGTGGACGATTCTCACCGGCGCGATCCTCGGCGTGCTGGTGTCCATCACTTCGGTCGGCGCGGGCGCGATCGGCGTGACCGTGCTGCTGCTGCTGTATCCCCGTCTCGCGACCGCGCGCATCGTCGGTTCCGACGTGGCGCACGCCGTCCCGCTCACGCTGATTGCGGGCGCCGGACACTGGATGGTCGGCTCCGTCGACTGGGCGCTGCTCCTTTCGCTGCTCGTCGGGTCGATTCCGGGCATCGCCATCGGCAGCGCGCTGTCGTCGAAAGCGCCCGAAGCGCTGCTGCGCCACGTCCTTGCCGCAACGCTCGTGCTCGTCGGCGCAAAACTCGTGTTGAGCTGATCCTAGTCACCGCGCCCGGCGATGCACAGTCGGCCGGATGGCATAGGCGAAATCGCAGCTCCGCCGCTGGCCTAGCCGTTTGACCGAGTATCACGCGGCCGGCCGATGCGGCATCATGCGCTGTCAATCGGCTGACGCGCCGCTTCAAACACGCGCAGCCATTCCGGCGGCGCGGCGTGGTGCACAGACATCGCGATACGCGCGCCGTTCCTTGCCGTCGATATTGCGAGCGCAAGCCGGCGGCCTGCGGGTTCACGAGGAGTCAGGCAATGAAAGAGAACGAGCATCTGCATCAGGACCTCCCCGCCGACAACGACGCGCCCGCCGATCCCGCGCGCCGGCGTCTGATCGCGGCCGGCGTCGGGCTTGCCGGCCTGTCGCTCGGCGGATGCAACCTCTTCGAGCACAAGCCGTCGGCGCCCAAGACCGCCGCCGACCTTTCGCTGGACCGCACGCTCGCCGCGAAGGTGCGGCAGATCGTCGTGATCTACGCGGAAAACCGCAGCTTCACCAACCTTTACGGCGACTTTCCGGGCGTGCAGTATCCGCTGTCGGCCGTGTCGGCGTCGCAGTACACGCAGTTCGACCGGGACGGCATCACGCCGCTGCCCACGCTGCCCAGAATCTGGGGCGGTCTCGTGCCGCAGTCGCAGGAATTCGACGGCAAGCGCTACGCCATCGCGGAGAATCAGATCGCCGCGCTGCGCAACGGCCCGTTCCGGCTTGCGGACGCGCAAGGCGACCCTCTGCCGACCGGCGTCATCACACGCGACCTCGTGCATCGCTTCTATCAGAACCAGATGCAAATCAACGCCGGGCGCAACAATCAGTTCGCCGCGTGGAGCGACTCGGGCGGTCTCGTCATGGGCCACTACCGGAACTCGCCGGATACTCTGAAGCTCTGGGGACTCGCGCAGCAATACACGCTCTGCGACAACTTCTTCATGTCGGCGTTCGGCGGTTCCTGGCTGAATCACATCTTCCTGATTTCCGCGCAGGCGCCGTTCTATCCCGATGCGCGCAACAGCCCCGCGTCCAAACTGATATCCGTGGTCGAAGGCGACGATCCGACCGGCTCGCGCCTGAAGCTCGCGCCCGATTCGCCGAAGTCTGCGCTCGAAGGACCGCCGAAGTTCGTGCGCGACAGCTCGCTCACCGCCGATGGCTACGCGGTCAACACGATGGCCGCGCCGTTCCAGCCGAGCATGGTCAAGCCCGCGCCGGACGGCGACCCGCGCTTCGCCGATACGTCGAACGCGAACGTGCTGCCGCCGCAGACGTACGCGACCATCGGCGACCGCCTGTCCGGGAAGGGCATCGACTGGGCGTGGTACAGCGGCGCGTGGCAATACGCAATCGAGCATCGGGACACCGGCGCGGTGCCCGATTTTCAGTATCACCATCAGCCGTTCAACTACTTCCGCAACTTCGCGCCGGGAACGGCAGCGCGCGAACGGCATCTGCGCGACGCCGGCCTCGGCGACGATCCTTCCACGAACAAGCTGCTCGCCGATATCGACGCGGGCCGCCTGCCGCCCGTCACGTTCTACAAGCCGCAAGGCAACCTGAACATGCACGCGGGCTACGCGGATGTCGCATCGGGCGACCGGCATATTTCGAACGTGATCGAACGCATCCGGCGCGGGCCGCAGTGGGAAAACACGGTCGTGATCGTGACGGTCGACGAAAACGGCGGCTGGTGGGACCACGTTGCGCCGCCGAAGGGCGATCGCTGGGGACCGGGTTCGCGCATTCCGGCAATCGTCGTGTCGCCGCTCGCAAAAAAAGGCTACGTCGATCACACCGTTTACGACACGAATTCGATCCTGCGCTTCATCTCGCGCGTGCACGACCTCGCACCGCTCGATGGCGTCGTCGCGCGTGACCGGGCTTTCGCGGCGAACGGCGAAGCGCCGCTCGGCGATCTCACCGCTTCACTCGACCTCGCCTAGCCGCGCTCGATCCACGCGCGCGCCGATATCTCCAGCAGAGCCGTAATGCAGCGCGCCGACGGGCACGACGGCGCGCGCCGGTTTCCACGCGCCGAAGTGCCGCTCGTATATCTCGTTGAACGTCTTCCAGTGCTCGACGCCGACGAGATATACCGTGACCTCCATGCAGTCCTTCAGGCCGCCGCCCGCGGCTTCGAGCACGGTTCGCAGGTTGCGCAAGGCCTGTTCGGCCTGCTCATCGAACGGACGGTCGCCGGTATGCGTGCCGTCGGCGCGCATCGGCAACTGGCCGGAGACGCACACGAGGTTGCCGGCGCGCGTCGCGTGGCTGTAGTGGCCGGCGGGAATCGGCAGGCCGGGGGCGTTGATGGTTTCTATCGGTGTCATCTTCGTTGGCAGTCGAGAGTTCGTGGATCAGAGCGCGAGCCTGCCCGCCAGGAAATCGAGGAATGCGCGGGCGCGGGCCGCCATCGATTCGCTCTGGTAATAGACCGCGCTGACGGGTTGCCGGACGTCTTCGAGCGCGTCGTCGAGGATCGTGCGGAGGCGGCCGGCTTCGACGTCGGCGGCGGTCATGAAATCGGCTAGACAGGCAACGCCGCCGCCGTCGATCGCGAGTTGCCGGATGGTCTCGCCGCTCGACGCCGACACCGCGGGCCGGATCGTGACGAACGCCGCGCGGCCATCGCGCAGCGGCCAGTCGTTGAGGCTTTCCGGCGCGGTAAAGCCGATGAGCCGCGCGCGCATCAGCTCTTCGACATCGCGCGGTTCGCCGTGCTCCGCGAGATAGGCGGGACTGGCAAGCACGCGCAGCCTGCTGCTGCCGAGTGCGCGCGCGTGCAGTGTGGAATCCTGCAGCGCGCCGATTCGTATCGCGATATCCACCCGCTGCTCCAGCAAATCGACGATACGCTCGTTGCTCGTCAGTTCCAGCGATATCTCCGGATAAAGCGATGCGAACGCCCTCACATGCGGGACCACGCAATGAAGCATGAAGGGCGACGCTGCATCCACGCGCAGCCGCCCGGCAGGCCGCTCGCGCCGTCGCGAGATGGCTTCCTCGGCGTCGTCCATCGCGGCGAGAATCGCGCGGGCGCGGGCGAGGAACAATTCGCCTTCCTCCGTCAGTTGCAGGCGGCGCGTGGTGCGCCGGACGAGCGTTGCACCGAGCTTCTTCTCGAGGCGTGTCAGCGTGCGGCTGACGCCGGAAACCGTCTGTTGCAGCGTTTCGGCGGCGGCCGTCATCGAACCGCTGTCGATCACGGTGACGAAAACGAGCAGTTCATCGGTATTCGTTTTCATGGGGGCGCACGGGATTATTGATTCTCAGTCAAGGTTTATTTGAGACTACCACTCTTTTTGCGAAAGTCGAAGCGGACGATACTGTGCGCACTGATTCATCTCCTGGAGCGAAGCACATGAATATCTTCATCACCGGCGCGAGCGGTTTCATCGGCGGTTCGATTGCAGCGGGCCTCGTGCGCGACGGCCATCGAGTGCGCGGACTCATTCGCCGGGCAGAGCAAAGCGACGCGCTCAGCGAGGCCGGTATCGAGCCGGTCGTCGGCAGCCTCGACGATGCCGCCCTGCTCGCCGCCGAAGCGCGCGCGGCCGATGCCGTCATCAATGCAGCCAGCAGCGATCATCGTGGGGCGGTGGAAGCGCTGATCGGCGCGCTTGGAGGTTCGGACAAGCCGTTGCTGCATACGAGCGGATCGAGCATCGTCGGCGATGCGTCCGGCGGCAAGGCGTCGGACGCGATTTATACGGAGGACGCGCTGCCGGAGCCGACCGCCGACAAGGCGCCGCGCGTCGCCATCGACAATCTGGTGCTGGATGCCGCCAAGCGCGGCGTGCGCTCGGCCGTGCTGTGCAACACGCTGATCTACGGTCACGGCGCCATCCCGGACACGGCCAGCGTGCAGCTGCCGCGCCTCGAGCGGCAAGCGAAGAAAAGCGGCGTCGTGCGGCATGTGGGGCCCGGCCTGAACATCTGGTCGAACGTGCATATCGACGATGTGGTCGACGTTTATCGGCGCGCGCTCGACAAGACGCCCGCAGGCACGTTCTATTTCGTCGAAAGCGGCGAAGCGCAGTTCCGCGACATGACGGCGGCAATGGCGAAGGCGTTCGGCCTGCGCGGACCGGAAGACTGGCCGCTCGAACAGGCGATCGAAGAATGGGGTTACGAGATGGCGTCTTACGGCCTCGGCTCGAACAGCCGAGTGCGCGGGGAACGCGCGCGCAAACTGCTCGACTGGCAGCCGAAGCGCACGTCGGTCATCGAATGGATCGAAAAGGAAATGGTCCGCTGATCCGGAAGTGCCGAACGCGCGGCGAAATTGGCTTGACCAATTTCGCCGCGTTTCCGTTGGTCTTACTTCAACGCGCTGGCGAACTGCTCGATATCGGCTTCGGCCATGCCCGACTTCTGCGCGGATTCGCGGATCTGCTTCCACGTAGTCGGATCGATGGGGACGCCGTTCGCGCGGCGCTCCGCGCGGCGCGCTTCTTCCGGCTCGCCCGGCGCATAGATCGCGTCAATGCCCTCGGCGCGCGGCGATGCCTTCATCCATTCGAGGAACGCTTCGGCTTCGGCCTGAGCGGCGGGGGCGTCGAAGGCGTTGGGATCGAGAATCACGGACGTCATGCAGTTCATGATCGCGCTCGTTTTCTCCAGCGTGCTTTCGTGCGTCGTATAACCGCCCGAGAGCGCTCCGCCGAAAATCTCGCACAGCGCGGCGAGGCCCGATCCCTTGTGCAGACCGAACGCGGTCAACGAGCCGAATGGCTGCTCATGCATGACCTTGGGTTCCACCGTCGGCCGGCCTTCGTGGTCGAGCAGCATGCCGGGCGCGACCTGCACGCCCTTGTTGTAGGCGACACGCGTCTTGCCGTAAGCGATTCCGGCCGTCGCAAAATCGAGCACGAGCGGGTTCTTGCCATCACGCGGATACGCCGCGCAGAACGGATTCGTGCCGAAGCGCCGGTCGATGCCGCCGAACGGCGCGACGAGCGGATCGCCCGCCACGTTCACGAAATGGAACGACACGAGCCCGGCGTTCGCGCACTGCTCCGCCCAGTGTCCGATACGCCCGATGTGATGCGCGTTGCGCAGGCCGACCGCGCAGACGCCGAACTTCTTCGCGCGCTCGATGCCGTACTCCATCGCCTCGTAGGCGACGACTTGCCCGAAGCCCTTCCGGCCGTCGACGGTCAGCACCGCGCCGGCGTCGCGGACGATTTCCGCGTGCGTGTTCAGTTGCAACTGCCCGTCCCCGAGCGACGACACATAGCGCGGGATCATCCCGACGCCGTGCGAGTCGTGTCCCGACAGGTTCGACATCACGACGTGATCGGCGACCAGTTCGGCTTCGCGCGGCGCGCTGCCGGCGCGTTCCCAGATCGCGCGGACATAGGCGTGCAGCGTATCGGCGGCAATGCGTTGTTCGGGTTTGCTGGTTTCGTTCATTGCGACTCTCGTCTCCTTGATCGATTGCGGATTTCGACGCTTTCTTGAGAAGCGCGCGGCCTATCACTTTACAGACGATCAACTGGCCTGACCAGTTTGTTTTTGAGAAATCGCTGAAAACGGCGAAAAAACGCCCGCTCGTGGCGGGCGTCGTCTTTCGTCAGGACGGTTTGCCGGTCAGGGCGCGGCAGCGATCACTTCCGCTACGGCCGCCGTCAGCTTTCTGGCGTACGGCACGTGCAGAAACTCGTTCGGGCCGTGCGCGTTGGACTTCGGCCCGAGCACGCCGCACACCATGAACTGCGAGCGCGGGAAGCCTTCCTTCAGCGTGTTCATCAGCGGAATGGTGCCGCCTTGGCCGATATAGGCGACGTCCGCGCCGAAATGACGAAGCGACGCGTCGTTCAGCGACGACGCCAGCCACGGCGCAAGCTCCGGCGCGCTCCAGCCCGTGGCCGCGCCGGCTTCGGGCTTGAACGTGACCTTCGCGTTATACGGCGGATCGAGCTCCAGCAGCGATTTCAACTGGGCAACGGCTGCGGTCGCTTCGACGAGCGGCGGCAGGCGCAGCGACAGTTTGAACGCCGTGCGCGGCGCGAGCACATTGCCGGCATCGGCGAGCGGAGGCAGTCCGGCCGCGCCCGTCACCGTCAGCGACGGACGCCACGTCGAATTGAGCAGCGCTTCTCTCGGATCGGTGGTGGTCGGCAGCACGGTGCCGCCGTCCTGGCCGCAACTCCACGGCAGCTTCTTCCAGACATCGTCGCCGAGGATGTGCGCCGTCGCTTCGGCTTCCTTCAGCCGTTGCGCGGGAATCGGACAATGGAAGTTCTTCGGCAGCAGGTTGCCGGTCGCGGCGTCTTCCAGCCTTTCGAACAGTTGCCGCATGATGCGGAACGTCAACGGCGCGATGCCGCCGTAGCCGCCCGAATGCAGGCCCTCTTCCAGCACCTGCACTTCGAGATCGCCCGCGACGAGGCCGCGCAGCGACGTGGTGAGCCACAGTTGGTCGTAGTTGCCCGCGCCCGAGTCGAGGCAGATCACGAGGCCGACATCGCCGAGCCGGTCGCGCAAGGCGTCGATGTACGGCAACAGGTCGTAGCTGCCCGATTCCTCGCACGTCTCGATGATGCCGACGCAGCGCGGCCGCTCGACGCCCTGCGCATCGAGCGCCGCCAGCGCGGTGATGCTGGCGTAGGTCGCGTAGCCGTCGTCGGCGCCGCCGCGGCCGTAGAGCTTGCCGTCTTCGAGCTTGGGCGTCCAGGGGCCGAGATCGCTGCGCCAGCCTTCGAATTCCGGCTGCTTGTCGAGGTGCCCGTAGAGGACGACGGTTTCCGCGCTGCCCGATCGCGTCGCGGGCGCTTCGAAGAAGATGACCGGCGTGCGGCCGGAAAGTCGCACGATTTCGACCTTCAGCCCCTTCACCGGCTGCGTCTTCACCCAGTCGACGGCGTCCGTCACCACGCGCTCGATGAAACCCTGACGCGCCCAGTCGGCGTCGAACATCGGGCTTTTCGCAGGCACCGCGATGTAGTCGGTCAGCGCGGGAACGATCTCGTCGTCCCACTTGCGATTGACGAATTCCTGCAGTGCGGACGAATCGAGCCGTACTGCTTCTTCATGTTGTGTGCTGTCGCCAGGTGTCATGACAGAGGTTCCATGCGGGCAAACCTCCATCATAGACGGGAATCTTTACGATTCGCGTGCCGTCTTGTCGTATGAACAATGCGCCGGTTCGTCAGCGACGACCGGTGACGACGAGCGGCGTCCCCGCCAAATTCGCGCTGATGGCCTCGTCCGTGAACGGAAAGCGCTGCCACTCTTTGCCGGCGAAGAGGCGCGTCGCGTCGCCGAAGTGCGGCGAGGCCGGGTCGTCCGATTCGGCGGGCGCGAGCAGCGTGTCGGCTTCGACGCCCTGCGGCCCGTTCTCGGTGAACGTGACGACTTGCAGATAGCTGTCGCCCTCGCCGTTCGCGTCCATCGCATAGCCCTTCGCGTCGAGCGGACGCCCCGCGCACACGACCGTGAAATAGCCCGCTTCGTCGCAGCCGCCGAAGAGCGGAATGCGCGCGCCGTCGCGCACGGTGTAGAGGAGATCGCCGCGACGCGAATCGAGAGCGAAGCCGTGCAGCCGCAGCGCGAGCGCCGCGCCGCCGAGCGCCTGCCGGATCTCCTGAACGACGGCAGGATCGCGGGTGTTCAGCCCGCTCGGCGTCGTCAGCGGGCGGGACGGATCGAAGCGCGTCGCGAAGAGACGCTCGGGCGGGATGCGCATCAGCCGCTGCCACAGCTCGTCCCACAGATTCGCGCCCCGCGCGTCGATATCCGCCGTGCCGTTCCACTTGCGCAGCACGTCGCAGGCGTCGTTGAGCGCGCTCGCGGCGTCGCCGGGGGCGCAGACGGCGTCGAGCAGCGGCTGTCGATACAGCGTCTCCGACATCGATCTCGCTTCCAGCACCGCCGATTCCACCGCTTCCCGCGTGACGCCGCCGCTTTCCCGCTGCAGCCGCGCGGCAAGCTGATGCCCGTAGCGCGTGCGCAGCGACTGTTCGTAGCGCGCCACGCCCGCGATGCGCGGATAGCCCGAAAGCGGCACGTTCGCATTCGTGAGCCAGTAGCTGTCGTTGAAGTTGCCGACGTAGTCGCCGCGCGCCGCGCTCGGCATCTGATCGACGGGGAGCATTCCCGTCTGCGTCCACGCGCACGCGCTTTTCGAACCGTCGAGGAACGGCACGCCGGGCATGCGGCCCGCCAGCGCACGGCCGGCGGGCGGCGTGCAGGCATCAGCGAGGGCGTCCGGCACGCCGGGAATGACGCCGATGTCGGCGAACCACGCGCGGGCATCGCCACGGCCGATTGCGAACGTGTTGGCCCACGGAATCGCCGCGTAGCGCTTCTGGATGGCGATGAAATCGTCGAGCGAACGCGCCTGGTTCCACGCGAAGAAGTTTTCGAAGCTGCGCACGTTGTTCGCGTTGGCGTCCGCGAGCGCGTAGGCGCGCTGCGCGTTCCAGCCGAGCGCGGCGTTGAGCGGCGACAGATCGACGACCGGCCCGAAGCGCGTGCGATACAGCGTGCGCGTCACCGGTTCCAGCGAACCGTCGGCGCGGCGCGCGCGCACGGTGAGCGGCACGGGCGTCATCGGCTCGGTCGCGCCATCGAACCGGTAGCGCGTGGGATCGGCGGGATCGAGCGTCAGTTCGAAGATGCCGAAGCGGCGCGCGGTGGAGACCGTATGCGTCCACGCGATGTTCTCGTTGAAGCCGAGCACGATCAGCGGCACGCCGAGAAACGAAACGCCCGCCGCGTCGAGCCGGCCGGGGATCGTGAGATGCGCCTGATAGAAGCGGTCCGGGCCGCGCCAGAACCAGTGCGGATTGCCGAAAAGAATGCTGCGCTTGTCGCGCGTGATCGGCGCGCCGAAGGCCAGCGCATTGCTGCCGATGCCGGGCAGATCGCCGACGGCGTAGCGCAAGTCGTTCGCATCGCTCGATACCGCCGCCCCCGCCCTCTGCGGATGCGCCGCTGCGATCGCCTGCACGAATCTTGCCGATCCGCCCGCCAGATTCGCCGCGATCAGCCGCCGGCAGATATCGTCCGGACCGATTTTCGCGACCCACGGCTGGCCCCGGCAGGCCGCGTGCGCGCCGGGGAAATTGCCTGCGTCGAGATCGGCGAGATAACGGTCGTAGCCCGCGGCGAATCCGTCGATGAGACCGCGCAAGTCCGGCGGTTGCGCGGCGCGATAGCGATCGACGGCGGTCTCGTCATCGACAAGGCGGAAGAAGAAGTCGGAGTCCAGATTGCGCGGCTGGCCGAAGATCGACGCGTTCGGGGGACGCGCGTCGGCGCCGAAATGTTCGGACCGCTCGCCGCGCCAGGTGACGAAGCCATCGGCGAGCGAGCACAGATTGTCCTGTGCCTGCGCGTAGCCGTAACCGTAGCCGAGGCTGCCCCAGTCGCCGGCGCGAATGTGCGGAATGCCCGATTGCGTGCGGCGGATTTCGGCGCGATACGGCGCGTCGTCGGCGCGCTCGGACGCCTCATTCGACGCGGCGCAGCCAGCGAGCATCGCAATGGCGAGCGCGCCGAGCATCGCACGCCTGACGGTCTCATTCATCGGTCACGGTCCTTTGGTCACGGTCCCTTTGATCGTGCGGTCGGGTGGTAGCACGGGCGGGTTGTCGGCCAGTATCGCACCGTGCGGCGCGCGTGCACCGCCAAAAGCTAGCCGCGGACGGTGGCCGCCTCGCGCGTCAGCAGCAATGCATCGGCGAGTTGCACAATGGGAGCGTGCGTGCGCCAAAGCGAGAAAACGACCTTGTCCAATGTAATTGCCGACTCATCCGCCGACGATCCACGCCCGGCGCCGCCCGAGCGCCCGTCGCCGGACGATTGCTGTCATAGCGGCTGTCATCCGTGCGTCTTCGATCGCTACGACGAAGCGCTCGAACGCTACGAACAGCAATTGCGCGCGTGGGAAGCGCGGCATGCGCCGGGCGCGCACGGATAGCGGCCGGCCATTCGAGCGTCCCGCAACGCACAGCGCTATCCTTGTCGTCCTTTCGACAAAAGGACCATCGCGGTCCGCACAACGCCAAGGAGCGCAAGACCATGTCCCTTTCGATGTATCGCGCGTCGATTCCGGTTTTCATTCGCGGGCTGGAGGTTTGCGCGTCCCTGCTGCAAAAAGGCGCCGCCTTCGCCGATGAAAAAGGCCTCGCTCACGCGGATGTCATCGGCGCGCGCCTCGCGCCCGACATGTTGCCGCTCGCCGCGCAGGTCCAGCGCGCCAGCGATACGGCGAAGCTCTCCGCGCAACGCCTGTCGGGCGTCGAAGCGCCGCGTTTCGAGGACGACGAGGACAGCTTCGCGGCATTGCAGGAGCGCATTGCGAAGACCGTCGCGTATCTGAAAAGCATCGACAAGGCCGCGCTCGCCGATAGCGAAACGCGCACGGTCACGCTCAAGTTCCCGGACTTCTCGCCATCGTTTTCAGGCGTGGACTATCTGCTGGGCTTCGGGCTGCCGAACTTCTACTTCCACGTCGTGACGACGCACGACATCCTGCGCCATCTGGGCGCGCCGATCGGCAAGCGCGATTATCTCGGCGCGCTGAACTGAGCGTCAGCCTGAAGCGTCCGGCGCTCGAGGCGACTCACGCCCCGGCGCGCGCCGCGATCTGCTTGCGCCAGCCGGCCAGGATGCGCCGCGCGAGCGCGTCGTAATCGCCGCCGAAGTGGTGATCGCCGGGCAGCTTCACCACTTCGACGCCCGATTTCGTGAGCGTCGGGCACAGGGTATCGTCTTCTTTTTCGCCATAAATGCACTGGACCATCGCGGGCGGCAGCTTCGCCAGTTCCGGCTTGACCTTCAGCGCTTTCCCGCTCGCTTTCATGCCGAGCCAGCCCGTTACGCGAATCTGAAAATCCGCCTCGGGCGCGAAGCCCATCAGCGAGACATAGGACACCTGCCCGCGCACCGCATCGGGCAGGCGGTTGTACGCGAACGGCATCACGTCCGCGCCGAACGAATAGCCGACCAGCGCCACATGGCTCGTATGCCAGCGCGCGTTGTACGTGCGAATCACGCGCGCGAGATCCGCTGCCGTTCGTTCGGGCGACTTCTCGCTCCAGAAATAACGCAGCGAGTCGATGCCGATCACCGATACGCCATCACGCTGCAGCGCGAGCGCCATCGTCTTGTCGAGGTCGCGCCAGCCGCCGTCGCCGGAAATGACGATCGCGAGCAGATCGGTTGGCCGCGCGGCGCGCAGTTCGATGAGCGGCAGATCGGAGACATCGTTATCGACGGGTGCGTCGGGCTTCTTCAGATGCGGCGCCGTCATTGCGACGATCGCATCGGCTCTCGCGCGGCCCGGCTGCAGCGCGGCGCGTTCCATGAAACCGGGCAGCCCCTTCATATGGATGATCGTCGGATCGGGCGGACAGGGCTTGAAGCGCGCATCGAGCTGCGCATCCGCCGCCAGCGACACCGCGCCCGCCACCGTGTTGTCGGGCGCCTGCGTCAAGGCCTGCTCGCTCACCATCGCGCCTTGTCCCGTGCCCGCGAAGATCGGCGAGAAATAGCGGCTCGTCTGCACCGTGCGTTCGAGTTGATGGCTCATGTCCTCGGCATCGCCGACGAGGTTGTGGCACGTCTCCTTCTTCTCGGTCGCGAGGCGCGCGGCATAGCGAGGCGTATCGACGCCGACGACCATGGCGCCTTTGGCGGCGAGCGCATCGGCGGCCTGCGTATCGGCGGGACTCCAGCCGGTTTTATCGGAGAACAGGACGACGAAGCCCGTCAGTTCGCCTGCCGGCTTCGTGAGCGTCACCTGCCCGTAGCGGCCGCCCGCAATGGTGGTTGCGTGCGCCGCGCCGAACATCGACATGCCGCACACGGCGGCTGCCGCGAGCGCCGCCAGTTTCTTGCAAGAATGAATCATGAACGCCAGCCTCCCGCCAGCAGCGAAAGGTCCGCCAAAGTGAAAAATACGCCGACCGAACCGGATGCCGCCAGATAGCGCGGCTCCCAGTGCGGCTGAAACTTGCTCTTGAATCCGCGCAAGCCGCGGAAGTTGTAGAAACGCCCGCCGAAACGCCATACCAGCCCTGCCAGCCGATGCCAGTGCGACGCAAGCGGCGTCGGCTCCATCCCCGAAAGCGGTGCGATGCCGAGCGACAGCGAGCGGAACCCGGCTTCCTTCAGATGCAGCGCGAGCTTCGTGAAGAGGTACTCCATCGCATACGGCGATGCATCCGCGACATGGCGCATCACGCCGACGGTCGCTTCGGTGTTGAGGTCCGTCGTCATGAACGTGACGAACGCGACCGGCGCGCCCTGCTGGCGCACGAGCAGCACGGATTGCGCCGCCAGATAGTCGTCGTTGAACGCGGCAACCGAGAAGCTCTTCTCGCGCGCGGAGCGGCTGTCGAGCCAGGCGTCGGAAATCTCCCGCAGCATCGGCATGCATTCGGCGATGCGCTCGGGACCGATCAGCTCGGTGTCGAAGCCGTCGCGTTCGCCGCGCTTGAGCGCATAGCGCAGATGGGCGCGGTGCGATCCCTTCAGGTCGAAATCCGACAGCGCGACGTGCGCTTCCTCGCCGAGTTTCATGAGCGTGAGGCCGGCGTCGAGATAGAGCGGCAGCGCATCGGCGCGCACCTGATAGAAGGCCGCGCGGCCGTTATGCCTGTGCGCGAGCGCGACGAACTCGCGGATCAGCCCCGCCCACTCGCTGCGCGGGCCGACGGGATCGTGCAGCGCCGCCCACGTGCGGCCGTGCTTTGCGTACATCAGGAAGACTTCGCGCGATTCGGAGAAGAGGAAACTCTTGTCGCCCATCATCGCGAGGCCCGCGTCGCTGCGCTCCTGTGCGCGAAAGATGCGCGCGGCATCGGCGAGGTCCTGCGGCGCGGGCTTCACGAAGCGGCCCGCCGCCGGACGCAACAGTTGCCACACCGCGAACGCCGAGGCGAACAGACCCGCGGCCAGCGTCGCCCGCAACGCACGCGGCGCGCGCTCGTCGAAGGCGAATTGCCACCAGAGGTCGGTGTCGTACGGGACGTCGCGGAAAGCGAAGAACATGATCCACACGGCCACCGCCATCACCATGCCGACCGAGAACAGCCACGTCAGCGTGAAGCGTTCCGCAAAGAGCGATGCCCGCCGATTGAAGCGCTCGCGCGTCGCCACGAGCAGCACGATCAGGAACGCGAGCACGCCCGCTTCGATGAAGGCCAGACCCTTTGCCAGCGACAGCGCGAAGTTCGCCACCGCGAGGATCAGCGCGAGCCACCACGCGGCGTCGAGCCGGCGCATCAGACCGCGCGCGACGAACAGCAGCAGCACGCCGAGCACGCTGCCGAGCAGTTGCGAGCTTTCGAGCACCCACAGCGGCACGACTGTCTGCAGCAACGCGATGCGCATCTTGAACGCGGGCGTCGCGCCGGAGATCACGAGCATCGAGCCGGCTGCGAACGTGACGATCGCGAGAAACAGCGGCGCAAGCTGCGATACGCGATGTGGATGCAGGAACGCGAAGCGTCCTTTCAGCGCGCGGCCTTCGAACGCGGCCATCACGCCGGCGGAGAGGATCAGCGGCAGGCCGAAGTAGATGGCGCGGTACGCGAGCAGCGCGGCAAGCACGTCGGGCGTCGCGACGTCGCGGCCGAGCGCGAAGACCATCGCCGCCTCGAACACGCCGACCCCGCCCGGCGTATGGCCGATCATGCCGAGCAGCATCGCCGCCGAGAAGACCGTCATGAAGTCGCCGAGACCGACGTGCGTGCCCGGCAGCATCGCCCAGAGCGCGAGCCCTGCGCCGAAGACATCGAAGATGGCGAGCGCCGTCTGCGCGATGAAATCGCGGCGCGTCGGCACGTTGAACGCGAGCCACTTCCAGCGGGAACGCAGCGTCCGCTGCTCCCGTCCGCAGAACACGAGCATCGCGGCGAACACGGCGAGCAGCGCCGCGCCGATCGCACGGAGCGTGGCAGGGGAAAGATGCATCATGCCGGCGAGCGTGCCCGCCGAAGCGACCATGCCGACCGCCGTCATGAATGCGAGCGACAGCGCGAGCGTCACGCCCGTGAACACCGACAGACGGCCCACTTGCGCGGGGGTGACGTCGGCTGCGCCGTACACGCGGCAGCGCACCGCACCGCCTGTCAGCGCGCCGAAGCCGGTGACGTTGCCGAGCGCGGAACCGACCGTCGCACCGACCCACAGCAGCGAGCGCGGCACGGTCGCGCCGATATGACGCAAGCCGATGGCGTCGCGCCCGACGAGCGCGGCAAAGCTGAGCGCGGTTGCGAACAGCGCGCCGCCCCACGCTTGCGGCGTGAGCAGACGCAGCGAACGGACGACCGACTTGTAATCGACCGAATGGGACAGGTGCTGAAAGACGACCAGCAGCAGCGCACACACGACGACCGTCAGCGCGGGCGTCACGAAGCGCTGCAGATCGGCGGGGGTGCCTTCGGAATTTCCGGGCGTCGAGTGGGCGCGAAGCCGTGCGAACAACTTTCTGCGAGACATGCGTAGTGTGAACCTGCTCGCGCCGCTGCCTGACGATGAAACCGCCGGCTGCTGCGCCAATCGTTGTGTGGGGCCGCGTGTGATGCACAGTAGGAGCGGCTTCGGCTCTTCGCCGTTGCGCTCGCACCGTATGAAACGTTCCGCAGTAGGAAACGTCTGTATAACGGCTACGGTTGACCCGACTTGACTGCTATCGCGTGATCCGTCGTTGCCGGGAGCGATGGCTGCTCCCGGAGGTAGCGCATCGCGGATCAGCGACGCACAGACTAAGCGAAACCCGCTCACGGAGGCTTCGGATATATGAGAAAAACTGTCGCAAATGCGTTAATGGGCTGTTTCACGCTGGCGTTGGCGGGATGCGCGACCACGGACGACGCCCTACTCAAGACCGTGCCGATCGGCTCGGGCACGTCGACGCTGGCGACCTTCGATTTCGCCCGCTGCGTGAAGGACAGATGGACGCCGCTCGGCGGCCCGGTGCGCGAGTACGCACTCGGCACGGATAGCCAGGCGGTGTCGGTGAAAGGGGCGGGCGGCGCATCGGTGGTGCTCGTCGTCGCGCAACCCGCCGCGAGAGGCACCGGCTATACGGTCTATGGCGACATCGCGGCGAGCCGCTATGTGACGGCCACGCACGCGTGCGACTGACGGCTCGCGCTTACGAGGGCTTGCCGTTGCGCAGGTCCTCGCCCGCCAGATGCGTGCCGATGATGCGCCCGATCAGATAGCCGTCCGACGCGCAGGCGTTGGTGCGCTCCTTGCCGTTCCACTGGATTTTGTATTCGTCGTCGAGCGAGTGGACGGCGGACGCGTCGAACTTGCCGAGCTTGCGCCTGGTCAACTTGCCGGTGCCGCTGCGCATTTCCTCGCCGACGAGCCGGTTCCAGGTCAGCGCGTAGCCGTATCGGACGCCATCGGCGAACGCCTGGTTGTCGCAGACCTGCGCGGGCGGCGTCGCCTTGACGGTCATGCGATACCCGCTCGCCCCGCCCACGACGATGCGCTGTTCCGTCGGCCCCGGCGCGGGCGCGGCGGCCTTGGATGCCGCGGCAGCGGCGCTCGCCGCCCGTGCCGCCGATGCGGCAGAAGCGGCCGCGGCCGCGTCGGCACTGGCTTGCTGCTCGGGAAGGGGCGCGCACGCGCCGAGGGCGAACGCCGTTGAAATTGCCGCGAAACACGCGAGCGCCTTGCCGGCGCCTTTCATTCTGTTGACCATCGACCTGCTATTCACCTGCACTCATCCCGTCTTAGAAATAGTCCTGGCGTTACCTTACCATCCCGGCGGGCAATGCTCGGATTTTTGAGAATAAGGACAGACGCCGTCTGAAGACTCACGAAGCCGACGAGGTATTCCCCATCGGCATCTCGATTCCCCGCCGCGCCATCTCGACGATGAGAAACGTTCGCCGCGTCACGTGAAAGCGCGCGAGCAGGTCGCTCGAGTATTCCTTTGCGGTGTTTTCGCTGATATTCATCTTGCGCGCGATGGCCTTGTTCGACAGCCCTTGCAGCAGATAGCGCAGTGTTTCGGTGAGGCGCGGCGGCAGATCGAGCGATTCGATGGTCACGCCGGAATGCGTGGAAACCGGCTTGGGACTGTGGCCGCCCTTGCCGAGCACGGTGTTCGGCAGATAGACGCGTCCGTTGAGGATGGTCTTGAGCGCCTCGCGAAACACGCTCGCGCCCTGCTCGCTGCCCTTGGAGATGAATCCGCACGCGCCCTGGCGGATGCATTCGAGCACGGTATCGCGGTCGTCCTGCGCGGACAGCATGATGGTCTGAACCTCGCGCTCCTCCTCGCGTATCCAGTTGAGCAAATCGATGCCGGTCGCCTGGCCGCGCAGGTTGTAGTCGAGGAACATGAGATCGTACGAGTTCGCCGCGAGCTTGGCTTTCGCCTGCTCGAAGCCGTCGGCCTCGTCGATATCGAGCAGCGGCTCGTTCGCCAGGATGAGGCTTTTCATCGCGCTCCTGGTGAGCCCCTCGTCCTCCACCAGCAATACTGTTTTGAAATAGCCGTTTTCCATTGCGAGTCCCCGAGAACGCTTTCGATGTTACGCGCGCCCTGCCCGGCTTCCCATCCCTCCTTTCGAAGGGATACATGCGCGGGTATCCGAAAAACTCCGTAACTCCCCGCCGGAGCCGGGTTGGGCTGCGGCGGCGCAAGGTCGACACTGGGCGCATGACGAAGAGGAGGATGCCATGTCGCCCCGATCAGCCGATCACGAAAGCGAATTCGCGTTGTGGCGCATCAAGCGCGCACCCGCCGGCGGTTCAGCGCGGCGCGTCCTGATCGCGCACCGGGACAAGTCGATCGGCGATTCGCTCGCGCTGCAACTGCGAGGCAAAGGCCTGCAGGTCATTCATTCGCAGGATCTCGGCTCGGTGCGCTCGCTCGTGCACAGCTGGCGTCCGCAGGCACTCGCGCTCGATACGAGTCTCGACAGCGAATCGGGCTATGTGTTCATCCGCACGCTGCGCATGGATGCCGGCGTCACCGGGCGTCTGCTCGTCGCGATGAGCAACGTATGGCCTGCCGATTCCGTCGAATCGCTGAAGGACGCCGGCTTCGACGCGCATTGCCGCCGGCCGTGTTCGACATGGCGCATCGTCGATATGGTCGATGCGTTCTTCTCCACGCCCGTTGCCAGGTGAGCGCCATGCACTCGACGAACGCGTGCCGCTGCGTCGAAGCGCGGGTCAGGCGGCGCCGCCGGCGCGGTGCGCGTGCGGGCTTGCGCCGGCTGCCATCACGAGCGACGCCTTTATTTCACTACCTGGCGGCGCCACGACGATACCGGTCCCGGCCATGCCCTGCGCATGCAGGTTGAAACCGTCGCTGACGTGCGAAACCGGCTCGACGCACAGATACCCCGCGCCCGCCGGACAATGCACGACGACGTGATTCAACGCGCCGTCGGCGACGAGCGCGAGCGTGCGGCCATCGGCATAACGCAGCGTCGCGCGGCCGTTCCAGCCGCTGAGATAGCGCGTATAACCGTCGTCCTCCCTGACATGACGATGCGGCGGCGCTTCGTCCGACAGGCCGACCGCAATTTCCCCTTCGTGACGCCAGAGCGTCGTGGCGTCCAGTTCGGCTTCGTGCGCGGCGAAATACGGATGGAAACCGAAGCCCGCGGGCATCGGCCGTGAGGAACGATTGATGACGCGCATCGACA
Source organism: Caballeronia sp. LZ019 (assembly GCF_031450825.1). Taxonomy (NCBI): domain Bacteria; kingdom Pseudomonadati; phylum Pseudomonadota; class Betaproteobacteria; order Burkholderiales; family Burkholderiaceae; genus Caballeronia; species Caballeronia sp. LZ019. The sequence continues at coordinate 813,450 of NZ_JARTVZ010000002.1, forward strand.
GGCGCGCGCCATCGGCAGTCGCTTCGACCGTCTGTATCGCTTCGAACGCCCACGGCCAGCCGTGCTCGCCTTCGCGATGCGAATAGTGCATTTCGATGCGGTCCGCATCGTGCCGCTCGACGCGCCACGCCGCGTACTGGCCGAAGCCGTGCAGCGCGTGCGTCATGCCGGGAAACGTGGCCAGTTCGATGCGCGCGCCATCGGGTGCGGGGAAATGCGCGTCGCGCACGCGATTCGAAAACGGCACGAGCGGATAGCTGCCGCCCTTCGGCCACGCGTCGCACGGCCAGGCCGACGCGGTGACCGGCACGAGCCAGTCGTGCGTGCCTCGAGCATCGTCGCTCGTGAAGCGCGTGATGCGCCCGCCCGCCGCTGGCGCGACCACCAGACGATGCGCCCCGCTCGCGATCCGCAGCAGCGGCTCCGCCTTCAACGCGGCGACCGCGCGCGTCACTGCCGCTGCTCCTTCACGCGCGAGACGAGCTGCGTCGGACTCACGAACTGCAGCGCAATCAGCACCCAGATCAGCGTGATGGCCATGTAGATCATCGCCATTGCGTCGATGGATTGCGGCGCGCGCACGCCCGTCGAAAAGACCGCGTAGTACAGGGCGACGACGAGCGTCTGTGTCGTCGGCCCCGCGGTGAAGAACGTCAGCTCGAACATGCCGATGGTCCGCACCAGCACCAGCAGCCCCGCCGCCAGCATGCCGGGCACGAGCAGCGGCAACAGCACGTAGCGGAAATACCGGGCCGTGTTCGCCCCGAAGATACGCGCGGCGGATTCCAGATTCGGGTCGATCTGTTCGATGAACGGCGTCATCACGAGAATCACGAACGGCAGCGCCGGCACGAGATTCGCGAGGATCACGCCGGTCAGCGTGCCGGCCAGATGGAACTTGTACATGACCGTCGCCATCGGAATGCCGTACGTCACGGGCGGGACCATCAGCGGCAGCAGGAAGATCAGCATCGCGATGCGCTTGCCGGGAAACTGCACGCGCGCAAGCGCATACGCGGCCGGCACGCCGAGCACGATGGACAGCAGCACCACCGCGCCGACCACTTCGAGCGTCACGAGCAACACGCTCGACAGCTGGAAATCGCTCCAGGCCTGCGCATACCAGTGCAGCGTGAAGCCCTGCGGCAGCAGCGTGCCGAACCAGCGCGTCGCGATGGAATTCACCGCCACCGTCGCGATCAGCAACAGGACGTTGAGGAGAAAGAAGCCCATCGTCGTCCAGACGAAGAACTTCCAAAGCCTGTCGCGCAGGCTCGCATGCTGTTTCATGTTCTTGCCGGATCGTTGAGTCGGAGCCGGGGCTTGCCAGGCGGAAGCCGCGCGATTGTCGGTAGCCATTATCCCTTGCCTCCCGTCACCGGACCCGTGTAGAAGAAGCGCCGTGCGCCGAGCATGCCGCCCACGACGAGCAGCTGCACGAAGCCCATGACGATCGCGATCGTCGATGCCAGCGAGTAGTCGTAATTCTCGAACGCGGCCTCCGATGCGGCGATCGAAATGACGCGCGTCGGGCCTGCCGGCGCGCCGAGCAGCACCGCCGACGGGAACACCGAGAACGCCTGCACGAACGACAGGCACGCGGTCATCGTGAGGCCCGGCAGCAGCAGCGGCAGATAAATCTGCCGAAACTGCTGCCACGGACTCGCGCCGAGCGTGGCCGCTGCGCGCGCGAGCGTCGGGTCGATGCCCGTCACGTACGAAAGCGTCAGCAGGAACGCGAACGGAAAGCCCGACACGATGAGCGAAATCAGCACGCCCCAGTAGTTGTGCGTGAGCCGCACTTCGTCGCCATAGAGATGCAGCGCCTGCACGGCCTGCGGGAACCAGCCGTTCGGGCTGAAGTACGTGAGCATGCCGTCGGCGATCAACACGGTGCCGAGCGTGACCGGAATCACGAGCAGCGTCGTCGCGAACTTCTGATACGGCGACGAACGCCTGAGCGCGAACGCCACCGGCACCGACACGCCGACGTTGATGATCGTCGCCGACACCGCGAGCTTCAGCGTGACGATGATCGTCGGCCACATCGACGTATCGGTGAAGAACGTGATGTAGTTGGCCCAGACGCCGCCGCCGTTCATCGGATTGAACGACAGCATCAGTCCGTAGGCGAACGGATAAATGAACAGCGCGACGATGAAAACCAGCGCCGGCGTGACGAGCCAGCCTTTCGGATCGCGTGGCTGCGCGGGGGCCGCGATCATTTGACTTCTCCGCGTTCTTGTCCATAGACGAGCGCCTTCGACGGCGCGACGCGCAACGCAATGCGCTCGCCTTCCGCGCACTCGCCCACGATGCGCGCCCACAGCTTGCCGAACGCCGTGTTCACGATGATGAGCGAATCGCGGCCGCCGTACTCGACGGTTTCGACGTGGGCATCGAACGCGTTCTGATCGCCGGGCGATGCACGCTCGATGTCTTCGGGACGCAGCGCGAAGCTGACGTTCTTGCTGTCGAAGCCTTCCATCGGCGTGCCCAGCAGCCGCACGCCGTTCGCGCTCGCGGCGACCGACTCGCCCTGCGTGCCTTCGAGCATGAACGGCACGACATTGCGAAAGCCCATGAAGCGCGCGACGTGCAGGTTCTTCGGCCGCGAATAGACTTCCTTCGGCGACGCCACTTGCTGCACCACGCCCTCTTTCATCACGACGATGCGATCGGCCATCGACAATGCTTCGTCCTGGTCGTGCGTCACGTAGATCGTCGCGCGTTCGAGCTTGCCGTGAATGCGCCGGATCTCGGCACGCATTTCGATGCGCAGCTTGGTATCGAGGTTGGACAGCGGCTCGTCCATCAGCACGAGCGGCGGTTCAATGACGATCGCGCGCGCGATCGCCACGCGCTGCTGCTGGCCGCCCGACAGTTGTCCGGGCAGCTTGGCGTCGTGGCCGATAAGCTGCACCAGTTGCAGCGCCGCTTTCGCGCGCCTGACCGCCTCGGCCTTCGACACGCCGCGCATCTTCAGTCCGAAGCCGACGTTATCGAGCACGGACATGTGCGGAAACAGCGCGTAGTTCTGGAACACCATGCCGAAGCCGCGCTTCTCGGGCGGCAGGATGTCGATACGCTTGTCGTCCAGCCAGATGCCGCCGCCCGTCAACGGCTGCAAGCCGGCGATGCAGTTCAGCGCGGTGGACTTGCCGCAACCCGACGGTCCCAGCAGCGCGATGAATTCGCCGCGCTGAATGTCGAGATCGAGGCCCTTCAGCGCGGCGAGCTGATGCCCTTCCGCGTTGGTGAAGCTGCGCGAGACCGAATCCAGGCGCAACTGCTCAAAAGTGTGCTTCATGACGATTTCCCGCGCTCTTTCCGCGCTCTTGCTGTGCTCTTCGTGCAAGCGGCGACGCCCCTCGGAAGGAGCGCCGCCGTCTCATGGCAATGCCCCGCCGGTTACTTGGTCTTCTGCGCGCCGATTTCGCGGTCCCATTTCTGGAACGCGGCGACCATCGATTGCGCATTCAGCGGCACCACGTGCGGACGGTCGGCGAGCAGCTTCGCGTACTCTGGGCGGCCGAACTTCTGGATCACTTCCTGACTCTTCGCGGGCGCGGCGGACAGCGGCACGTCTTTCACGGCGGGGCCGGGATAGAAGTAGCCGTCGTCATACGTCATCGCCTGCTGCGCGGGCTCGAGCATGAAGTTCATCAGCTTGTAGAGCACGTCGAGCTTTTCTTTCGGCACGCCCTTCGGGATCACCATGTAGTGGGCGTCGTTCACCCACGTCATGTTGTCGAACGCCTGCACCCTGAACTCGGCCGGCACGATGCCGAGCGCGCGCGGGTTGATGTCCCATCCGGTGACGGTGACGGTCATGTCGCGCGTGCCTTCACCGAGCTCCTTCATCACCGCCGATGTTCCGCCCGGATAGTAAGGAATACATTCGTTCAGCTGCTTGAGGAACGCCCAGGTCTTGTCCCAGCCGTTGATCGGATCGGTCGGATTCTTGTCGCCGAGCACGTAAGGCAGGCCCATCAGGAAGGTGCGGCCGGGACCGGAGTTGGCCGGGCGCGCGTAGATCAGCTTGTTCGGATGCGCCTTGCACCATGCGAGCAACTGCTCGGGCGTCTTCGGCGGATCGCTGACCTTCGCCGGGTTGTATTCGAGCAGCGGACCGGCGGGCATGTAGGTGACTTCCAGCCCGTAACCCTGCGCGATGTCCTGCATCTTGCGCGGACCCGGCGCGTACTTGTCGAGCACGCCGGGGAACACAGCCGACTGCTCGGGCAGCAGCTTTTCCCACAGACCTTGCTGGATGCCTGCGGCGAGCGCATCGGTGCCCGTCACGACGAGGTCGATGTCCGAGCGGCCGGCCGCCTGCATCGCCTTGATCTTGCCCGGCAGCTGCGGCGCGGGCGCGTTGGTGAACGTGATGCTCGAAACCAGGTTCGGGTACTTGGCCTTGAACGCCTCGAAGCCCTTTTGCGTCAGTTGAAGATTGCCCGCGACATCGACGATGTTGATCGCCACGGGGTCGGCCGCATGGGCCGCGCTAGTCGCGAACGCCGCGCTCACGGCGACGCACACCGCCGCCAGTCTCACTGACAGTCCTGCCTTGAAAGCCATGTTGTCTCCTCACTTCTCTCGCAACCGCTGTTGGAACTTCGTTCTGGTTTTGTGCCGGGGCCGCGTGGTCTTGTCGTGTCGGTTTGCGTCCTCGCGGTCCGTCATTAGCTCACGAAGCTGAAAAATAGCCAACCGAATCATCGTATGTCAAGCAAATCGCAAGCGGCTCCGCGTGTTTCCCAGACGCGGCGAAAGGCGTCTTGTCCGCGTGTGTCGTGGCGCTGGACGAAATGCTCGGGATATACCCGAACCGCTTGTTACCCGACTTGTTTAACCGCTTTTTAACCGGGTTTTCCTTCGTGTTACGCGGTCACGCCGTTCACCACGGAGCGGTCGAAAGCGAGCAGCGCGCGCGCTTCACTTTCGACGGCGGGCAGCGCGTGTTCGGGCGTGGCGCTGAGCAGCGGCAGAATCGGGCCCATGTCGGCGATGCCCGAAAGCGTCACGGCATCATGGAGCACGCGAATCAGCGAGATATCGTCGCGCAGGGTTTCGAGCGGGAGGAAGCGCTCGTGAATGAGCCGGGCCGGGCCGCAATCGGCGGATCTGGCGGCGCGCAGCAGCGCCATCACTGCGTGCGGCGCGATGCAGCCGGAGCCGGTCGTCCACGTAGCCAGCCCAAAGTTGCGTATATGGATGAGCGACGGACGCTCTCCCATCCCCGACACGACCTGCGATGCCGGCACGCTCTGCAGCAAGCGGCGCAGATAAGGGTCGTCAGACGGATCGGCGCGGACGATCGCGTACTTCACGGCGAGCAGCGTGCCATCGGCGACCAGCGCGGCGAGCGTATCGACGTCGATATAGTCCTCGCTCTTGATATAAAGCGTGAACGGCATCCCGGCGATATCGCAGAGGCGCTTCAGTCCATCGGCCACGCCTCGCGGCGTCGTGAAGCCGGCGAGGGGCAGGACCATCGCTGTGCGGTACTGCGTCTGCGCGAGGATGCGCGCCTGGTCGAGCATCTTGCCGTAGTCCGGGCCGATAGCCGGAATCACGCGCGTTTGCGGACCGGCGCTTTCGGCCAACATGTCAAGCAACTCTTGGTATTCGCTGACCGCGACGTGATAAAGGTTCGCGTTGCCGCCGTACAGGAGCGTGCGTATTCCGCCCGCCTCGATATGGCGGACCAGCACGCGGTTCTGCTCCGGCGCAAGCGTCAGGTCGGTGCGTCGCGCGAGCGGCGGCACGGCCATGACGGACTCGGAGAACTCGCTGACTGCTACAGGATCGACTTTCATGGCGCCTCATCGCATTGGGTGGATGGGCGAAAGTATCAAGCGGATTCAAAGTTGTCAAACAACTTCAGCCGCCTGCGAGGACGCTTACATGAGTCGTATGACAACTAGTCGCCGAACATGCGGTTCAGCGCGCTTTCGAGATGCGTTTTCATCGAGTGCGCGGCGCGAGCAGAATCTCCGGCGCGGATCGCCTCGAGCACATCGAGATGTTCGCGCTGAACGAGCCGCTGCCGCTCCAACGTCTTCACGAGCGACAGATTGCGCGACAGGTTCATGCTGAATACCACCTGCTCTTCGATGAACGACAACGCCGAGATGAAGAACTGATTTCTGGAGGCGCGGGCCACGGCAAGGTGAAACGCGAAATCGTCGCTTGCACCGATGCCCTGCTGCGCTTCGACGATGCGTTGCAACTGGTCCCACGCGTCCTGAATCGCGCGGATGTCGTCGTCGTCCGCCTTCTGCGCCGCCAGTTCGGCGGCGCCCGCTTCGGTGACGATGCGGAATTCGTAGCAGCGCCGGATGTCCGACAGCGTTTCGAGCGGTGCGAAGCGGCGCACGTCCGGATCGGGCCGACGGCCGACCGTGGTCCCCGATCCGCGTCGCGTCACGATGATCCCGTCGGCGCGCAAACGCGCCAGCGCCTCGCGGACGGTCGGCCGCGATGTCGCGAAGCGTTCGGCGAGCGCGTGCTCGGTCATGAGCCGATCGCCTTCCTTGAACTCGCCTTCGATGATGCTGCTGAGGATATCGCTATAAATGCGGTCGGCGAGGCCGTGCGATTTGCGCTCGTTCATGTTCGCGCCGTGGCGTGCTTGTCAGGTTGGGAGTCGATTGTAAGACAGATTCCGTAACTGCCGTCCAAAGAACAACCGCAACCCCCTGCTTCGCCAGTCGTCTCGCCACCCCGCTCAGAGCGATAACAACAACCGCGCCTCCTTCGCACTCGCAACCGGCCGCCCATACTCCGCGCACAACGCCGCCACGCGTTCCACGAGTTGCGCATTGCTTTTCGCGAGCGTGTCCTTGTCCCAGCGCACGTTGTCTTCCAGCCCCGTGCGGCAATGGCCGCCCATTTGCAGCGTCCAGTGATTCACTTCGAGCTGATGACGTCCGATGCCCGCCGCCGTCCACGTCGCATCGGGCAGCAGGTTTTTCAGTTGCGCGACTTCGAATTCGAGAATCTCGCGACGCGCCGGCAGTGCGTTCTTCACACCCAGCACGAACTGCACGTGGACGGGCCGCCTGAGCAAGCCCTGATTCACGAGATCGACCGTGCTGTAGAGCATCGCCAGATCGAAGATTTCGATCTCGGGCTTCACGTCGTGATCGAGCATGAGTTGCGCGAGCGAGCGCACGAAGTCGGGCGGATTTTCATAGACGATCGTCGGGAAATTAACCGATCCCGTCGCCAGCGACGCCATGTCCGGCTTCAGGTCGAGCATTGCGCCGCGTTGCTCGAACGATCGTCCGCGCCCGCCTGTGGAGAACTGAATGATGATATCGGGGCAATGCTTGCGGATGCCCTCTTGAAGGTCCGCAAAGCGATGCCGGTCCGAGCTCGACTTCTCGTCCTCGTCGCGAACGTGCAGATGAACGAGCGTCGCGCCCGCTTCGTAAGCCTCGTGCGTGCTTTCGATCTGCTCGGCGATGGTGATGGGCACTGCGGGATTGTCCTTCTTGCGCGGCACGGACCCCGTAATGGCGACGGATATGATGCACGGTTCGGTGGTGGTGGCTTGCGTCACGCTTGTCTCCTTTTGAATGACCGATGCCCGCCTTCGACGATCCTTACCGTCCGGCCGCTTGTGCGAGCAGCTTGCCGACCTGTTCGTCCGTCATCGCGGGCACGATGTCGAGCGAGAACAGGTCGGCCCACGCGAGCGCCCATTGCGCAATCGGTTCGACCTCGCTGCACTCGCACACCGCGAAGCCGCGTATCGAACCGATGCCGTGCCAGCGCCCCAGCAGGCGCACGCCATCGGGCGGCGCACCGCCGCTTTGCAAGAAGCGTTCGGCTGCCGTTTTCTGCACTTCGGGCAGCGCGGTCCAGTTCACGATGAATAGCATGGCTCGGCCCTCCTTCCGGCGATGCCGCATCGGCGCGTTCGTCCAATGCGGTTTCATCCAGTATAGGAGCCGATGACGGCGGCATCGCAGGCGATGCGCAAGGAGCGGACCCGCGTGCATATCGCGGCGCTCACGATGCACTATCCTCAATGCATCACGACGACAGGCGCAACGACCACCCGCTGCGCATACGTGACGCGCACCGGAGGCGCATACACGGGGATCGGAGGCGGTGGCGGCGGAAGGACGGCAACCGGCGCGACCGCCGGCGCAACGACGACGGTCCGCGCAGGCACGTAGTAGCGCGGCCCGTAGTAGTACACCGGGCGCGGCGGCGCATAGACCACGGCGGGCGCGACATACGCGACGCTGACGGTCGTTGCGGCCGATGCGCCTTGCGCACATGTCAGACCGATTGCGGCGACGGCAGTGGCGCTGAAAAGACGGATGTTCATCATGGATGTCCTCGATCATCGAAAGTAAGGGCGGCTGAGCCGGCCAGCAGAACGATAGCGAAGGACCGCGCGAATCGTGAGCGGAAAGATGTGTCGCCCGATGTCGGCGCACGCCCCGCTGCGGTGCGATGAAACATGCCGACATGTTTCGTAGCATCCCTGACATTGCCATCGGCGCGCGGCTCAATAGAATCACATCGACGTTGCGTTCGAATCGAGGAGAAAACATGCACAAGATCGCCGCCGTGCTCGCCTTTTGCGCCGCCCTGGTCGCGGGCGCGGCGCACGCGCAAACCGCGACGCAGCCGATGGGCGCGAGCCCGCACATCGGGCAGGCCGCCCAGGTCATGCCGAAGCTCAGGACGCGTTTCGCGCAGGCCAACACCACGCACGACGGCAAGCTCACGCGCGATCAGGCCGCAACAGGCATGCCGATGGTCGCCAGGCACTTCGACGAAATCGACGCGCAAAAGAACGGTTATGTCACGCTGCCGCAAATCGAAGTCTTCCTGCGCGAGCACGCGGCGCAACGCTGAATTTCCACGGAGGCCGCTTCATGGAAGCCCTGCCGAAGATCATCGTGCTCGACGACGAAGCCGAGCTGCGCAACATGCTTCAGCGTTTCCTGACAGCGCAGGGCTTCGACGTGCGCGTCGTCGAGAACGGCAAGCGGCTCGACCGCTATCTTCAGCGCGAACCGTACGACCTGCTCGTGCTCGACTGGATGATGGAGCCGGAAGACGGCCTCTCCGTCTGCCGCCGATTGCGCACCGAGGGTCACACGCTGCCGATCCTGATGCTGACCGCGAAGGGCGATCCGGTCGACAAGGTGGTCGGCCTCGAAACCGGCGCGGACGATTACCTCGCCAAGCCCTTTCTTCCGCAGGAACTCGTCGCCCGCGTGCGCGCGCTGCTGCGCCGCCAGAAGATCGCAGCCGGCGATCCGACGCTGACATCGCAGGTCATCCGCTTCGGCGATTTCCGGCTCGACCTCGGCAAGCAGCGGCTTTATCGCGGCGGCGAAGCGTTTGAGATTCACTCCGCGCAGATGCAGTTGCTCAATGCGCTCGGCTCGTCGCCGAATCGCGCGGTCAGCCGCGACAATCTCATCGCCCGCACGCGCGGCCGCGATCACGACGCCCTCGATCGCAGCATCGACGTGCAAGTGTTGCGGCTGCGTCAGCTGATCGAAGACGATCCGGCCAAGCCGCGCTTCATCAAGACGGTGTGGGGCGTCGGCTATATGCTTCTCGCGGATGTCGAATCGTGAGGCTCGTGCCGCGCTCGTTGTTCGCGCGCAATGTGCTGCTGCTCGTCGCGCTGGTCGCCGTGAGTCAGGTCTGCGCCCTCGCCGTGCTGCTGCATTTCATTCAGACGCCGCGCATCGAACGGGCGGCCGCCACGTTCGCCAGCTACATCCGGACGCTCGATACGGTGCTGCGGGCGGCGCCGCCGAATAGTGCGCGCCTGGACGTGCGCCGCGAATTACCCGCAACGGCGCGCGCGAACGCCGACGAATCGCGCTGGCGGTTCTATCGGACGTATCAGCGCGAGACGTTCATCGAAAGCCTGCGGCGTCATCTGCCCGCCGATATGCCCGTGCGCTGGCAAAGCGCCGAGTCATCCGCCGATGGACAGCAGCGGCTCTGGATTCGCGTGCATGTTTCCGGCGAGCCGCAGTGGATGGCGCTGCCCGTTCCCGAAGCCGCGCACGACGATGGTCTCGCGACGGCGCTCTTGCTCTCGCTCGGGCTGGGCGCGCTGGCGGTGGCGACGGCGTATGCGATCCAGCGGCATCTGAACCGCCCGCTCGAACATCTCGCCGATGCCGCCCGCCGCGTCTCCAGTGGCGAGGAACCCGGCGTGTTGCCGACCGACGGCCCGACCGAGATCGCGCAAGTCAGCGACGCCTTCAATCGCATGACGGCCGCGCTCGCCGAAGCCGAAGCGACGCGCGCTCTGATGCTTGCCGGCATCTCGCACGACATTCGCACGCCGATGACCAAGCTGCGTCTCGCCATGGCGATGTCCACGGCGCCATCGACGGATGCGGCGTTCGCGGCATCGGCGGAAGGCTATCTCGATCAGATCGACAGCATTCTTCAGCAGTTCATGGATTACGCGGGCAGCGGGGCAAAGGAAACGCCGATTGCCGGCGATATCAATGCGCTCGTCGCCAGTCTCGCTGCGGACTTCGCGGGGCTCGGGCATGAGTTCGCGCTATCGCTCGGCGACATCCGAACGTTCGCGTTTCGTCCGATCAGCATGATGCGGATGCTGATGAACGTGATGCAGAACGCGGTGCTGTATGGCATCAGCGAACTCGAAGTGCGTACATGGACCGATGAGGAGAGGAACGCGGCCTGCATCGTCGTGGCGGATCGCGGCAAGGGGCTCGGCGCGCACGACCCGGATTCGCTCAAGCAGCCGTTCAAGCGCGGCGGTGGCGAAGGTCAGCCGAAGGGCACGGGACTCGGGCTTGCGATTGTCGATCGCATCGCGCGGCTGCACGGCGGCACGTTCGACCTGCGCGCGCGTGAAGGCGGCGGCGTCGAAGCGGTCATCATGCTGCCGATGGGCGCAGCGACAAACGCAACGCAGCCATGAAGCGAACGCAGTACCCATTACGCCGCCATCGACCATACTGAAAGCGGTGAACCGGCAGGAGAGACGGCCATGGGCACAGCAGCGGGTCCCGGCGCACGACAGCGTGTCCCCGTCCTGCACGTCCATCTCGCGAACATGGATGCGCTTCCGTTTCCGACGCGTTCCATCGCTCGCGGCGACGCGCTTTATTGCGCGGGCGAGCCTTTGCGAAGCCTGTACACGGTGCAGTCCGGATGCTTCAAGAGCGTGGCCACCTATCCGAGCGCAAGCGACGACGGCCCGCCCCATGCACAGGTCACCGCGTTCCATCTGATCGATGAAACCCTCGCGCTGGATGGCATCTGCACCGGTCATCATGAAAGCGACGCGGTTGCGCTCGAAGACAGCGTCGTGCGCATCATGCCGGTCGGCATTCTGGAGCCGCTTTGCCGCGAATTTGCGCCGATGCAGCATGCGTTGCTCGCGATCATGAGTGCGGAGATCGTGCGCGCCGCGCGGCTCACGCTGATGCTCGGCACGATGCCCGCGCTCGCACGGGTCGGCGCGTTCCTGCTGGACTTGTCTGGCCGGCTCGATGCGAGCGGCGCGCGGCCGTGCACCCCCGGGGACGTCACGCTGCCGATGACGCGCGCTGATATCGGCAGCTATCTCGGTCTCGAACTCGAAACCGTGAGCCGCATGCTGTCGAAGCTGCAGCGTGCCGGCGCAATTTCGCTTCACGGGCGGCAATTGCGGATCGTGGATCGCGCGCGTCTCGAAGGCGTGGGGTGAACGCCTGCGTGCTGCGATGCAACGCACGCCTTAGCATTTACGCGACACGTTGGGGCGCGAGCCGCTAATGCGGTGCGCGCATGCACGGCGACGGCGCACGATCTGAAGAAACAATCCCACATGCCTATGACGGTTGTCGCGCTGGCGTCAAATTGCGGCGCTAAGCTAAAGGCAGAAGCCATGAATAAGCGTGATCCATCGTTCGGCACCGGACTTGCTTCAGGCGTTCGCGACGCTGGTGCGTCGCACAAGATCTTTTGCATCACGAACTGCGAACCGAAAGCCGTTCGGCCGATCGAATCGTATTCGCAAGCAGTCATGCCGGCCTGTCGAAACTGCGGCATGCACGCGATTCAATCGATGCACGATGAGCGGCGCAAGACGACCCGACGTCCGGGTGAAATGCCGCCATTCAACCGAAGACGCTCCTGACCCGCGCAAGACGCGCCGGAGCGTCGTATTCGCTGAACTGGATGTTCATGGAGGATGACATGCGTATCACCGTCAAGCTGGATGGGTTCGAAGGCGCCGACGACGCCGCGTACGCCATCCTGTGGCTCGACAGGGAATCCCGCCGCTGGTCGCGCGAAGGCCATCAGGCGATCGACGTGCCCGACTGGGGCGGCCTGCGCTCCGGTTCGAACAGCACGATGATTTGCGATCAGCACACGCAGCAGCCCATCTGCGTGCTCGAGCAACTCGATGTCGACGCGCCCGGCGGACCGGACGAAGGTCTTGCGGGGCGCGTCGTGTGGTATGGGGATGCGGCGCGTCGAGAATGCGCGGGCCGCTGGCATGTGCAGTGCATCGACTGGGCGCAGATCAAGGCCGAGCACAGCGTATTCGCCGGCGAGGAAGATACCTGGCGGGTATAGCATCGGCAAGGAACCCGCCGCGCGATAGAAAGTCAGGGTCCGTCTTCCGGCATCGGCATCAGCATGACGGCGAACGACGCGACCCCGACGAGGATCGTCAGCACGCCATAGTTGAGCACGCTCGCCTTGTCGAAGACGAGCCCGTGCAGCGCGGCGAAAATTCCCGCCAGCGCGGTGAAGACCGCGATCGCCGCCGCGACGATCCGCGCTTCGCTGCTTATCATCTCTTTCCCCTTCTGCACCGCACGGCACCTTCAGTTTCATCGTCGGTGCTGCTGCGGTATCGGTATTGACCTGCGTCAATGCCGGCCCGCCGTTCTGGTGTTTTCCCTTGCCCCATTTCGGGCGCTTATATTGGTAGTATCGGGTTCGGGCTGCGGCTTGCTGCAATTGCCGCAACCGCACATTGCCGCGCGGCGGCGCCGGTGTTCACGGCCCTGCTCGCGCTCATACGAGAAGAACCTGGGAGGCAAGATGAATCAATCTAAATTCAGCGATCCGTTCAGCCAGTTTGCCGCCATGTTCCAGCAGTATCAGTTGCCGGGCTTCGATGTCACCGCGATCATGGAATCGCGGCGCAAGGACGTCGAGGCGCTTGCCGCGACGAATCGCGTGGCATTCGGCGGCATCGAGGCGTTGCGCGACAAGCAGCTCGAAATCCTGCGCCGCACGCTTGGCGATCTGGAGGACATCGCAAAGCAGTTTGCGTCGTCATCGGCGAAACCGCCGTTCAATGCGAATGAAGTCGTGCAGCGCACCCTGCACAATGCGCTCGCCGACATGCAGGACATTGCGCGCACCACGCAGCAGACGCAGGCCGAAGCCTACGCACTCGTGACGCAGCGCGTCGAAGAGGCGCTGCAGGAGCTGAAGGCGGCCATCGAAAAGCCGCAGAGCTAGGGTCATTTCTTCGGCTGCGTCGTGATCTGGAAGATATCGACCAGTACCCGCTCGCGTCCGTAACGGGCCGCGAGCGCCTTCAGGCGTTTGTCTACTGCACGCAAGTACTCGGGCTTCGCTTCGCTGTCGGGGCGTGGCGCGTCGAAGAGCGGCGCGGGCGCCACTGTCAGCACGATCATCTCCGCGCCGAACGGCTTGCCGACGACCCACTCGCCCATCGCTCCGATGGTCGCGCTATAACTCGGCGGCGCCTGGTTGTCGCGCGACCGCCCGTTCGGCAGCAGATGAACGACGCTGCCGTCCAGCATGAAGTAATCGATGTTCACGTAGGAATCGAATGCGGGCGTCATCAGCTCGACGATCAGCGGATCGCCTTCCGTGAGCCGCGTCTGGCTCGATCGCGTATGCACCGACGCCGGACGCCCCGCTTGCCGATTGGCCGTCCAGTACGGCGCGAGCATGGTCAGCAGGTCGCACTTGTCGTCGCTCACTTGCTGCACGCCGAAGTTCGTCGCGCGAACGCCCGCCACGCGCCCGAGCGATTCCTTCAGCCGCGCGAGTCCGTATTTCTCCGACACGAAGCCTTGCACGTCAACGGTCTGATCGTGCACCGACGCAACGAGCGCCGAACACGGCGCGCTCGCGAGCACCGGCGTGACGGCGGCCATGGTGAGCGTCGGCGCGGGCGCGGCCGGAAGCGCCGGCGTGATGGCGGGCTTTTCGGGCGTGGGGATCGGAACCGATGCAGCAGGCGTGGATGCCTCCTGGTGCGTGACAAGCACGTACCCCGCGCCCGCGATCAACACGAGCGCCAACGCGCCGATGGCGAGCTTCGGCGCCGCGATGCGTTTCGTCTTCGCTTGCGCCGGTGCGGCGGGCTGTTCCTCGCTGAGTTCGTCGAGAAACTGCGCGACCGTCGGCGTCCGCTCCTCGCGCTCGAAAGCGAGGGCCGCTTTCAGCGCCTTCCACTGCTTGTTGCCGAGATTGTCGGGACGTTGCGGCTTCATTCCCGCAGACTTCGCCTGCAAGGCGGGCACGCGGTCGAAAGGATGCTTGCCCGTCAACAGCTCGTAGGCGATGCAGCCGAGCGCGTAGATATCGTCGCGCGGGTCCGGCTCGCGATGTTCCAGCATTTCGGGACTTGCGTACGCGGGCGTCAGCGCGCCGAGGCTGCCGGGATCGAAGACCGTGGCTTCGGTGTCTTCCTCGGGCCGCTGGATCACGCGCGCAATGCCGAAGTCAATGACCTTCACTTCCGCCGCATCGGTGACGAACACGTTCGCCGGCTTGAAGTCGCAGTGCACGAAGCCGCGCTCATGCGCGTAGGCGAGCGCGGTGGCCATGCCCTTGAAAATCCGGAACATCTCATGGAACGGCATGCCCTTGAATTTCGGGGACCGAAGTATCTTCGATAGCGGCTGACCGGACAGATATTCCATCGTCAGATAGACGATGGCTCCGTCGCGGTCGAAGTCATACACGGTGACGATGTTGCGATGCGCCAGTTGCTGCGCCTTGCGGGCCTCGCGTTGCAGCGCGATCAGCGATTTCGGATTGCCGCGAAACTGCAGGTTCAGCACCTTGATGGCCACATAAGGACGCCGGTCCGAGGCCTCGAGCTTGCGCAGATCGAGCGCCTTGTACACGGTTCCCATCCCGCCGATGCCAAGGCATTCCTCGAGCACGAAGCGATTGTTCAGCGTATCCCCGACGCCTTTGACCTGATCGGCCTCGGAAAGCACTTGCGTCGCCTGTCCCGATGTCGCGCCGGTCGTGTCGGCGCCCGCGCCAGCGTTGCCCGTCGCGCGCGAGGGCAGCGGCGGCGGCGCATCGGGCGTCACGTGCAGGCGCGTTTCATCGCGGCCTGGCTGATAGGTCGTGCCGGGGTCCGGCGAGCGCATGCGCGCCGTATGCTCGATGCGGCGGCGAATGGCCGAATAGATATCGCGCGGCAAGGGATTCGCCGCGTTTTCCTCGTCGAGGATCTCGATGAGCCGCGCGCCCGGCGTGCGATCGGCGGCCAGTGCGCCATCGACCCCTGCAAAGAACGCGTCGCGCGATCCGCCATCGCCCCGATATGTGCGAAGCGCTTCTCGGAAGCTAGTCATCTGTGCGACTCGTTGCGGCTCCAATCGACCGACAATCTCACTTGTCGTACCAAACAACCGATGCTCGTTCGATACTAGCCCTCGCATGCGGCTTAGGCAAATGGCGTTTTCGATGAAGCGCGGCGTCGCGCACATGTCGTTCGGATACCGACACATCGCGACGGCTGTCGGCCGGGCGACGGCATTGCATGAGACCCGCGATGCGGAGGCGCGCTAGTCCGTTTGCGGCGAACGCCCGCCGTGCAAGGCATACAGCGATGCTTCGCGCCGTGGCATCACGCCTGGCATACGTGATGCATTGAACTGGCCCGAGCAGACATGTTGCTCGAACCACCACCGAACGCGCGACGCGCACCCAAGGAGAACCGCAATGAAGACGCTGACCATCAAGGACCTGCCTGTCACCGAACAACTCGATCGCCGCGCGATGTCGGCCGTGCGGGGCGGCACCGGCTATTTCGTGCCGGTCTTCGACATGTCGAAGGTTTCGCTCTCGTTCAACACGCAACAGATGGTGCAACAGGACCAAAAGACGTTCAACGAAAACGGCGTCAATGTCGCCTTCGCCGACGACATCCACTCGAAGGTCCAGCCGGATCAGAAGGCACGCAACACGAGCAACATCAACATCGGCGGCGGGCTCGCCTGGGCCTGAACCGCAACGACGAAACCCTTCGCGAGGAGCACCACCATGTCGTCCATCATCGTACGGGACCTGTCCCACAGCAAGGAACTCGACTGTCGCGCGATGTCCGCCGTATCCGGCGGGCAAGGCTACGGGCCTTATGCGAACGTCGAAGTGAACGTCGGCATCCTTCAGAATCTCACGCAGATCCAGAAGGTCGACGTCACGGCGCTGAGCAACATCGGCTATGTCGGCGCGGGCGTGTCGCCGCACTTCGACATCAGCCCGATGCAGATCGGCACGCTCAACGCAGGGGTGTCGCTGTGACGCGTTGACACTCGCAGCGGTAGAAGCGTCGGCGGCGAAAGGCTTCGGCCTCTCGCCGCTCTTGGCCGCTTCTGGCCGCTTCTGGCCGCTGACAGCGGTCCCGGCAAGGAGCCGGCCGGGATTGCCTATACTCGAAGCGAGCGACTCCATTACCAGGAGGAAGCAGTCATGGCCGTCATCAAGATCAGGGATCTCGCGGATAGTGTCGAACTCGACCGGCAGGCAATGACGACGATCGCCGGCGGCGCGCGCGAGGCGGCGCATCCGCTGTTTCGCATACGCGCGTCGAATCCGGGGCGCGTCGTGGATTATCCCGGCGTACCGGTGAAAGACGTGCCGGTGCAGCAACCGGGGCCATTCAAGAACAGGATCGTTTCCCGATGATGCATCAGCCGTGCGCGACGGCGCTCGCACTCACCGAGCGCGCCGTGCGTCTGGCGAGCGCGAGACGCATGCGTTCACGGGTTTCGCCGTCCATGTCGCGGGCATCGGCGAAATAGCGCGTCTTGCCCGCGATGACAGCGCCGACCGGCACGCCATCCCGATACAGCACGCGATTGCCCGCGAGCGCCGGCACCTTTTCGCCGGGCAAGAGCGTGCCGACGAGATTGAGCGGGTCCACGGCGCTCAGCGCGACGAACACGCCGTCCTTCGGCCGCCGCCGCATGTCGCGCAGCAGCGGCACCGCTTCGGCCAACGCGAACTGTTCGCCCGCGAGCCCCGCGACGAAGCGCCCGCCGCGAATCTCGCCGCGCGCCTCCAGCCGATGATAGACGCGCAGCAGATCGCGCCACGGCGGCAGCCATTGCGCCTCGCGCTCCAGCAGCCGCCAGAAGACGACGCCGTACCGGCGCAACAGCGTGCGCGCAACATGCTGGATGTCGCCGCCCTGCTCGGCGGCGTTCGCGCGGCGCAATAACGCCCAGCGCCCGGCGTCGTCCATTCCGCCGATGAAGAGGCCGCCCGCGCGCCCGCGCGATCGGCGCGACAGCGCGTTGCGCTTCGCGGCGGGCGCGAGCAGCGCGCGCAGGCCCGCGAAACTGTCGGCGTTGACGAGACCGAGCGCCACGAGTTCGCCGAGCGCGTCTTCCAGTTCGGTGCGCAGGAGCCGCGTATCGGCGAGCAGTTCGTCGAAGAACATCGCGCCGTGCGCGCTCAGCGCTTCGAAGACGCGCTCGGCACGCGATGACTGTTCCGGCGCTTCATCGCCGGCCATCAGCGCGTTCCACGCCGCAAGCTGGCGACGCGGCAACAGGACGATCGGCGTGCCTCGCACCGGCCCGCCGGTCGCGCGCGAACGCCCGGCCGGCCGCGACCAGACGATCTTTCCCGCGCGGCAGATTTCATCGAGCCAGATGCCCGAATAATCGGCGATGCGTGCAGGCAGAATCTCGTCCTCCCACGCGACGGCGGGCGCCTCGAAGCCTTCCAGTTGTTCGAGCACGGCGGCGAGCGCGTCGCGGCCCTCGCCGTGGGTGTCGGGGGCCACCCGCTGCCATTCGAACAGGAAGCGCATGAAGTCCTGCCGCTCCACGGGTTCGATTTCACGACGCAGCCGCCGCACGGTGTATCGATGGATTCGCGCGAGCAGATGACGCTCGCACCATTGTTCGTCCGCGCCGGGCGTGAAATGCCCGCGCATCACGTAGCCTTCGCTTTCGAGCCGCGTCAGCGCAATCGCAATGGCCGATGCCGGCAGCGCGAGCGGCCGCGCGATTTCCGCCACGGTCAGCGGCCCGAAGCCCGACAGGCGCGCGCGCACGATTTCCACGAGCGCGTCGTCTTCGCTCCACGCAGCGTCGAAGCCGGGCGGCGGCGCAAGGCGCGGATGCATCGGCGCATGAGCATAGACGGCGCGCACGCACGCGAGGCGCTCGACCGGTGTCCACAGCGCGTCGTCGTCGGCGATTCGCAGGCGCGTCGCGCGGCCGGCGCGGGCGAGCGCATCGAGCCACGCGGGCCAGCCATCGCTCGCGGCGGCTTCCGCATCGGTAATGCAGGACAGCCCCGTCAATGCCTCGTGCATTTCATCGGCGCTCGTCACCGACGGCCACGCCTCCCCGCGGACGCTCGCGATCGCTTCGGCATCGAGTGCGCCGAGATCGCCGGTCGATTGCGGATCGGTCCAGCGCCGCGCGAGCACGGCCTGCGTGCGGCGTTCTTCGAGCGGGGCATCGTCCAGGAACGCGTAGGGCCGCGCCGACAGGATTTCGGCGGCGAGCGGCGACGGCGCGGGCAAGTCGCGCGTCACGAGCCGCACCGCGCCTTCCTCGATGCGCCGCAGCAGCGCGAGCCAGGCGTCGCTGTCCATTGCGTCGTGCAGGCAATCGTCGATCGTCTGTTCGACGAGCGGATGCGCCGGCACGTCGCGCTCCCCGACGACGTTTTCCGCGCACGCGACCTGATCCGGAAACACGGCGGCCAGCAGGTCTTCGCTTTTCATTCGCTGCAATTGCGGCGCGACCTTGCGCCCGCCCGCATAACGCGGCAGCGCGAGGGCGTTGGTCGCGTTCCAGCGCCAGCGCACGCCGAAGAGCGGCGCGTCGAGCAGCGCCTGGATCAGCAGATGCTCGGCCGTGGCCGGCTTCAGATAGCGCCACACTTCGTCGAGCGCGAAGCTGTGACTCGCCGTCAGCGACAGCACGATGGCGTCCTCGGTCGCCGCCGCCTGCAGTTCGAAGTTGAAGGTGCGGCAAAAGCGCTTGCGCAACGCGAGACCCCATGCGCGATTCACGCGACTGCCGAACGGCGCATGGATGACGAGCTGCGTGCCGCCGGATTCGTCGAAGAAGCGCTCCATCACGAGCGTGTCCTGCGTCGGCAGCACGGAAAGCGCGGCGCGTGAGCGGGCCAGATAATCGACGATCTGGCGCGCGGCCTCCATGCCGATGCCGGCTTCCTCGGCAAGCCAGGCCGTGGCGGCGTCGGATGCCTGGAAAGCCGCAGGCGCGACCTGCGCCGCTTCGCCGCTCTGCTTCACTCCCGGTCGATTCGCCGCGCCCGCGTCGTCGGCACCGCCAAGCCGCGCGTCGATATTCGCCCGCAAGCGTGCGATCGCGAACGACAGCTCATCGCTGCGCCCCGGCGCTTCCCCGAGCCAGAACGGAATGTTCGGCGGCTGCCCGTTCGCGTTCTCCACGCGCACGCGTCCGCCCTCGACCCGCACGATCCGATACGACGTATTGCCGAGCTGAAAGACATCGCCGGCGAGACTCTCGACCGCGAAATCCTCGTTCACCGTGCCGATCTGCAAGCCCTGCGGCTCCAGCAGCACCGCGAAATCCGCGTTGTCGGGGATGGCGCCGCCCGATGTCACCGCCGTCAGCTTGCCGCCGCGCCGGCCGCGCAGCGTTCGGCTCACCGCATCGCGATGCACATAAGCGCCGCGCACGCCCTGCCGTCCCGTATAGCCTTCGGCGAGCGTCCTGAGCACGGCGTCGTAGCGCGCGCGTTCGAGCGTCGCATACGGATACGCGCGCCGGATGCGCCCGAAGAGCTCGTCCTCGCCCCACTCGCGAAATGCGACTTCGGCGGTGATCTGCTGCGCGAGCACGTCGAGCGGCGCGCGGGGAATCGTCAGCGCATCGAGTTCGCCGCGCCGGACGCAGTCGAGCAGCGCCGCGCATTCGATCAGATCGTCGCGGGAAGTCGGGAACAGCCGCCCTTTCGGCACGCCGCCGACGTGATGCCCCGAGCGCCCCACGCGCTGCAGGAACGCGCCGATCGAGCCAGGCGAGCCGATCTGGCAGACGAGATCGACATCGCCGATATCGATGCCCAGCTCCAGCGACGCCGTCGCGATCAGCACGCGCAGCTCGCCGCGCTTGAGCCGCTGCTCCGCGTCCAGCCGATGCTCCCGCGCGAGGCTGCCGTGATGCGCCGCGACGGCGTCCTTGCCCAGCCGGTCGGTCAGATGCCGCGCCGCGCGCTCGGCCATGCGTCGCGTGTTGACGAAGACGAGCGTCGTCCGGTGCTGCGCCGACAGTTCCGCGAGCCGGTCATAGACGCGCTCCCACATGTCGTTCGACATGATCGCTTCGAGGGGCATCGGCGGCAGTTCGAGCGCGAGATCGCGTGCGCGCACGTGCCCGACATCGACGATTTCGCACGGCTGCCCCTCGCCCGCGAGAAACCGTGCGACGAGCTCGATGGGCTTCTGCGTCGCCGACAAGCCGACGCGCACCGGACGCGCCGCGCCGCGCGCCTCGCAAAGCGCATCGAGGCGTTCGAGGCTCAGGCTCAGGTGCGAGCCGCGCTTCGTTCCGGCAACGGCGTGGATTTCATCGACGATCACCGTGCGCGTGGTCGACAGCATCGCGCGCCCGGAATCGGACGACAGCAGCACGTAGAGCGATTCGGGCGTCGTCACGAGGATATGCGGCGGACGCTTGCGCACGGCGTTGCGTTCCTGCTGGGTCGTGTCGCCGGTACGCACCGCCGCGCGGATTTCCGGCGCGGCCGCGCCGGTCTCCTGCAATTGCTCCGCGATACCCGCAAGGGGTTCCTGCAGGTTGACGCGGATATCGTTCGACAGGGCCTTCAGCGGCGACACATAGACGACGCGCGTCTCGTCCGGAAGCACTCCGCCGCCCGCGATGCCGTCGCGCACCAGCTCGTCCAGCGCCGCGAGAAACGCGGTCAGCGTCTTGCCCGAGCCGGTCGGCGCGGCCACGAGCGTCGAGCGGCGTGCGCGGATCAGCGGCCAGGCGCGCGCCTGGGCGGCGGTCGGCGCCGCGAAATGCGCGCGAAACCAGTTGACGACGGCCGGATGAAAGCCGTCGAGCGCGGTATCGGACAAAGAGGGATCAGGGGTCATCGGAACATTCTAGGGGCGCGCGCGACACGACGCGCAAGCTGCATTCACCGGTGTCCGGCGTGGTTTTAGGAGACTTCCCATCCGAACGGGTCTTATTTGCGGCGATGCTACGCGGTTTCAATCGCTCGCTTCCCGCTTTTCATGATCGTCATCAGCCTCTTTTTCGACCACGCGCCGGGCGCGCTCGCCAATCATCGGCGCTATGCGCGCATGCAGGGGTATCGGCATGTGCAGATCGACATGTCGCACCTGTCCGGCAGCACGCACGAGATCTTGTGGACGTACAAGTACGAAGCGCTGCTGCATGAGTTGAAGCAGGCCGAAGCGGGAGAGATCGTGCTGCTGCTCAGCGAGAACGCGGTGATTCTCGGCTCGACGCCGCTTCCCACGCTGCTCGACGGCCGCGACTGGCTGCTGGCCTGCGCGGAATCGCCGCTTCCTCAGACGGATATTCAGATGTGGCGCAACACCGAGCGCGTTCGCCGCAAGCTGCTGAAGGCTGTCACGCATTGCCGGTTCAGTGTCGAACTTCCCGCCGATGAAGGCGGGCTTTTGTGCGAGTTCGAAGCACTGCCCTCGCGCCACAAGATCGCCGATGCGTGCGTGGTCGTCCCCGCCGCGGCGAACCTGGAAAGCGTGTGGGCGACGTGGAGCACGTTCGCCGTCAGCATTCGCGACGAGAAGCATCACCGGCGTTTTCGTGAGGCGCTGATCACGCATATCAACGAGCGCACGGCGCACGGTCTGCCGCTTCTTTCGTTCCCCGCCACCCCGGCTTGCGATGCGGAGCCGCACAGCGTCTATCAGCCCGGCCAGCCGATCGCGGTCGTCACGCTCTATACGCCGAATGTCGCGCGTTACGGGCGCATCGCGGAGGCCAACTTCAGGCGCTATTGCGAGCTTCACGGCTATACGCTCTACGTGCACCGCGAGATTCCATCGCATCTGAACGACGGCAACACTGCCGGCAACTGGCTGAAGCCGGCGTTGTTGCGCGAGTATCTGCCGCA
Organism: Caballeronia sp. LZ019; assembly: GCF_031450825.1. NCBI lineage: Bacteria > Pseudomonadati > Pseudomonadota > Betaproteobacteria > Burkholderiales > Burkholderiaceae > Caballeronia > Caballeronia sp. LZ019. The sequence continues at coordinate 835,839 of NZ_JARTVZ010000002.1, forward strand.
TCACAGGTGGGTGTTCTGGGTCGATGCCGACGTGCTCTTCAACGACATGAGCCGCAACCTCGAATCGATCATGCACGGACACGACGCGCTGTTTGCCCGCGATGTCGGCACCTGGGCCTTTAATTCCGGCATCATGGGCTACAAGCGGACGCAGCAGAACTACGATGCATTTCAGCGCATTCTCGACACCTGCGCGCAACTTCAGGACAAGTCGAGCGTCTATGCCAATCTCGGCGACCAGTATTTCTTCATCCGCGAGTTCGAGCAGCATGCGAGCTTCGACGCGACGCATATCGCGTCCTTCATCGACTGGAATACGCCGTGGACGTATCGGCGTCCGGACAGCTTCATGGTTCATTACATCGGCGCGTGGGAAGATCACAAGGCGCTGCTGATGGACTACGACATCACGCAGGCAGCCATGGAGTGAGCGCACGCATCGCTTTTGTCAAAAACGCGTCGCGGGAACGCAAGTATGATGTTTCGCGACGCTGCTCTCACGCTTCCAGCATCAAGCCGCAAGACCGACGCTCCACTCAACTCTCACCGCAAGGAGATAGCAAGTGAACGACGACGTCCAGGGCAAGACCGCGACCCCGGCACCGCTCTCCGCCGACCTTCTGCGCAATATCGACGCGTACTGGCGCGCGTGCAATTACCTCTCCGTCGGCATGATCTATCTGCGCGCGAATCCGTTGCTGCGCGAACCGCTCAAGCCTGAACACATCAAGCGGCGCCTGCTCGGGCATTGGGGCTCGGACCCCGGTCAATCGTTCGTCTGGGTGCATCTGAACCGGCTCATCAAGCGCGACGACCTCGATGTGCTGTTCGTGTCGGGTCCCGGGCACGGCGCGCCCGCGACGCTCGCCAATTCCTATCTCGAAGGCCATTACTCGGAGATCTATCCCGACCGCAGCTACGACGAACGCGGCATGCTCCGGCTGTTTCGCGCGTTTTCGTCGCCGGGCGGCATCGGTTCGCATTGCACGCCGGAAACGCCCGGGTCCATCCATGAAGGCGGGGAACTGGGCTATAGCCTGTCGCACGCATTCGGCGCGGCTTTCGACAACCCGCAGCTGATCGTCGCGACGATAGTCGGCGATGGCGAAGCCGAGACGGGACCGCTCGCGACATCGTGGCATTCGAACAAGTTTCTCAACCCGGCAACCGATGGCGCCGTGTTGCCGATCCTTCATCTCAACGGCTACAAGATCGCCAATCCGACGGTCCTCGCACGCATTCCGCATGACGAACTGGAAGCGCTGTTCAGGGGCTACGGCTACGAGCCGCATTTCGTCGAAGGCGACGAGCCTGAACGCATGCATCAACTGATGGCCGCGACGCTGGAACGCTGTATCGGCGACATCAGGGCGATTCAGCAAGACGCGCGAGAGAATGTTGGCGATGTCGTGCGTCCGCGCTGGCCGATGATCGTGCTTCGAACTCCGAAAGGATGGACCGGCCCGAAGGAATTCGCGGGCCACAAGGTGGAAGATTTCTGGCGCTCGCATCAGGTGCCCGTGCCCGATCCCGCGACGAATCCCAAGAGCCTCGTCGTGCTCGAAGAATGGATGCGCAGTTACAAGCCCGAAGAACTGTTCGACGACGAAGGGCGGCTCATCGAAAGCCTGCGGCAACTCGCGCCGGACGGCACGCGGCGCATCAGCGCGAATCCGCATGCCAACGGCGGCGTGTTGCGCGAATCGCTCGACATGCCGGACATTCGCGCGTATGCGTTCGAAGTGGAGAAGCCCGGCGCGGTCTATCAATCGCCGACCGCTGTGCTCGCCACGTTCCTGCGCGATGTGATCCGCCGCAACATGAAGACGTTCCGCCTCTTCGGTCCGGATGAAACCGCGAGCAACAAGCTCGATGGCGTCTATGAAGCATCCGGCAAGCGGTGGCTCGCCCAAACGAAGCCCGAAGACGCGGACGGCGGCGCGCTGACGCCCGATGGCCGCGTGATGGAGATGCTCTCCGAGCACACGCTCGAAGGCTGGTTCGAAGGCTACGTGCTGACGGGCCGCCACGGTCTCCTCGCGACCTACGAAGCGTTCGTGCATGTGATCGATTCGATGTTCAACCAGCACGCCAAGTGGCTGGAGAAGGCAAAGAACGAACTGGCGTGGCGTGCGCCCGTGCCATCGATCAATCTGCTCATCACGTCGCTCGTCTGGCGGCAGGACCACAACGGCTTCACGCATCAGGACCCGGGCTTTCTCGATGTCGTCACGAACAAAAGCCCCGGCGTCGTCCGCATTTACCTGCCGCCGGATGCGAACTGTCTGCTGAGCGTCGCGGATCATTGCCTGCGCTCGCATGACTACGTGAACGTGGTCGTCGCGGACAAGCAGCCGCATTTGCAGTATCTCGGCATGCAGGATGCGATCGTGCATTGCGCGAAGGGCATCGGCATATGGGACTGGGCCTCGACGGATCAAGGGCACGAACCCGATGTGGTGATTGCATGCGCCGGCGACATGGCGACGATGGAAGCCCTCGCCGCCGTCGAGATACTGAAGGCGGAATGCCGCGAGCTGAAGATTCGCTTCGTCAATATCGTCGATCTTTTCAGGCTGATGCCGGACACGGATCATCCGCACGGCCTCTCGCATCGCGACTTCGATTCCATCTTCACGCGCGACAAGCCGGTGATTTTCAACTTCCACTCGTATGCATCGCTCGTGCACAAGCTCACGTATAACCGCACGAACCACGCGAACATGCACGTGCACGGCTATCGCGAGCGCGGCAACATCAACACGCCGTTCGAGCTTGCGATCATCAACGGGGTCGATCGATATTCGCTCGCCATCGACGTCATCGATCGCGTGCCGGGCCTCTCGAGCACCGCCGCGCATACGAAGGAGCGCTTGAAAAACCGCATCATCGAGAGCGTGCGTTACGCGCACGAGGAAGGCATCGATCGCGAGGAAATCCGCGACTGGACATGGAAGGGCTGAGGCCATGACACAAGGCATCCTCGTGCTCAACAGCGGCTCGTCGTCGCTGAAGTTCGGCGTGTTCGTCGCGCATGACGGCGACGAAGAAGCATGGCTCACGGGCAGCGCGAAAGGCATCGGACGTGCCAACGGTTCGTTGTCGATGCGCTCGTCGGACGGAGGCATCGACATCGCGCAGGACCATCTGATGGAATCGCAGCACGATGCGTTGCAGCGCGTCGCCGATGCGCTCGCGAGCCACTTGCGCGAGCCGCTTGCGGGTGTGGGGCATCGTGTCGTGCATGGCGGACCGCATGTGCGCGCGCACTGCGAGCTTTCTGCGGACGTGAAGCATGCGTTGCGTGAAGCGGCGCCCTTCGCGCCGTTGCATCTGCCGCAATCGCTCGCGCTTGTCGACGAGGCGCAGCGTATTTTTCCGAGCGTGCCGCACTTTGCATGCTTCGACACGGTGTTTCATCGCACGATGCCCGAGCGTGCGACGCGTTTCGCCTTACCGCCAGAATATGCGGAGCGCGGCGTCTTGCGGTATGGCTTTCACGGGCTCTCGTATGAATCGATCGTCAATACGCTCGGCGCGCAGTTGCCTTCGCGCGTGGTGATCGCGCATCTCGGCTCCGGCGCGAGCCTGTGCGCGCTGAAGGATGGGCGTTCCGTCGATACGTCGATGGGCATGACGCCTACCGGCGGCATTCCGATGGCCACGCGCAGCGGCGATCTGGATCCCGGCGTGCTCATTCATCTGCTGCGCCACGAATCGCTCGATGCCGATGCGCTCGAAGCGCTCGTGAATCGCGCAAGCGGCATGAAGGCGTTATCCGCGTCCGACGACGACATGCAAGCGCTGCTCTCCCGACGCGCTCGCGGCGATGCCGACGCCGCGCTCGCCATCGACGTGTTCTGCATTGCGGTGCGCAAGACGATCGGCGCGTACGCGGCGCTGCTGGGCGGCGTCGATCTGATCGTGTTCAGCGGCGGAATCGGCGAACATGCCGAGCCGATCCGCGCGCAAATTCTCGATGGACTTGGTTTTTTGCATGCCGAGCATCGCGTCATCGCGACGGATGAAGAGAGGCAGATCGCACGCCATTGCCGGCGGATGCTGGCCGGCTAAGTCGGCATCTTGCATGCGGCGTGCAGCGCGTTGCATACCGCGTGCAATCCGCTCATCGTGCGTACTTGAACGTGCCTTGCGCGCTCGCGATCATCAGCCTGCCGTCGACCCATGCTTCGCCGCGCGCGAAGTAGACCGATCTGCCCTGCCGTTCAAGAAAGCCTTTGGCAACGACCTTGTCGCCGATACCGCGATCGAGATAATTCACGGTCAGCGATAACGTGAAGCCGTGAACAGGCGTCGGTTCCGTCGTGAAAAGGCCGGTGTAGCCACAGGCTACGTCGAGCAGCGTCGCGATGGCGCCGCCCTGAAGGATGCGCTGACGGTTCAGATGGCCTGCATGAATGGGCATCGTGAATTCGGCGTAGCCGGCGCGCCATTCGGTCAGCGTCGCGCCGAGTGCTTCGAGGAAAGGATTGTCGAGATCCAGATTCGCCAAGCTGTAGTCTCCCTGCGTCGATGGTCGTGACCTTGCAAGGGATTGTGCCATCGGCCCGCCGCGCTCGCCGCGCCCCTTCGTGCGATGTCAGCGCACGCGGGGCTTCATGTGCAGCGCCATCAGCGCGAGCTTCGTCAGCATTCGACAGTCGACAACACGGCGATTCCCGGCGCGTTGACGCACTCGGCAGGCAATTCGGGCGCAATGGCGAGCACGCTTGTGAGGCAGACGAAAAGCAACACATAGCGGGCGGTGCGCTGCCCGTGCAGGGGCAGCCCGGCGACGAGCATCAGCAGCGCCTTCGCCGTGATGATCGCAGCCCATTGCTCGCTGCTGCTGTGGGCGTGGACTTCCCAGGGAACTTCGATCAGCGACCATGACATGCGGCAGCCGAAGCGGGCGGTGGATAAATGCGGCAGCAATCGCCACCCTACGCGACCACGATAATCGCGCTCAGCGACGCCGTGTTGCGATCAAACGTCGGCAGATTTTGCGGGGAAATGAAATGGAGAGCAATACCGGATAAAGCGTCCACTGCTTCGACTATCAGACAATGCAACTGCGCGCGCCGCTTAATGGCATTGGCGCGCGCAATCGATCACGCAGCAAAACGATTAGTTATATCCGCGAACCACGCAAGACTTTTGTTCCTCTTCGGCTTTCTCGCCTGCGAAACGCCCGCAGATTTCGGCAACATATTCCGGCTCGGCACTGACCTGGCTGGACCGATGCGATGCGTGAGCGGTGGTGTCGCCGGGTGCTTCGGAGTCGTCCATCCATTCTGCAAAACGCGTGTTGGACGTATTCGATCGAGCATCCATCTTTCGCCTCCTTTTTCCGTGACGGTTCCAGAATGCGCCTCTCCGGGCCAACTGGCCCTAGTGGATTTCATCGATGGACGCAGTCCGAACCAGTGCGGATGATATAAAGAATGCGCGTCTGGCGGACGCATCTGCTGATAACGCAACCCGCCTGTCTTGTATCAGCCAGAACAATGCCTGCCATACCGGCAGCACGGTATCTCGCGCAATTCTTTCACACCACGTTTTTCTCCAAGATCGGCTGCCCTTCAATAATGCGCGCCCAGCCGAGCGGCGACAAATCGAGCGTCGTAAATCGTCCGTGCAGAATCAGTTCGCTAATGCCGCGTCCCGTCGCCGGTCCGTGCTGCAAGCCGTGTCCGCTAAAGCCGCTTGCAAAGAAGCAATTGTCGATGCCCGGATGCGCGCCGATGATCGCATTCTGGTCGAGGACGTTGTATTCGTAATAGCCGGACCAGCAATGCTCCACGCGGAGAGCCTCGAATTGCGGCACGCGATGCGCGAGCGTCGGCCAGATGACGTCGTCGAAAAGCGCGTGATCCACTTCATCGAGCGGAAGGTCGTCGGGATCGTTGTCCGCGGCGGGCGACGTTCCGCAAATATAAGTGCGTCCTTCGGGGCGAAAATAAACGCCGGTCGGATCGATGAGAAGCGGACTGTTTTCCAGTTTCGCCGGCGACGACACGTTGAAAATGCTGCGCCGCCGCGCATGAACGGGAATGTCGATGCCGAGCATGGCCGCAGGCGCACGCGACCATGCGCCCGCCGCGTTCACGACGACATCGCACGCATACGCCTCGCCGTTGGACGCGCGCACGCGCGTGGCACGCCGTCCCTCGTGCTCGATATCCACGACTTCCGCCGCGACGTATCGCGCGCCGAGCGACATAGCTTTGCGTCGCAGCGCCTGCACGAGCCCATAGCCGTCGAACCAGCCCTCGCCGCTTTCGCCGAACGCGCCCGCTGCGAGATCGTCGGTGTTCAGCCACGGGAAACGCGTGCGCAAACCGGCCGGATCGAGCAGCGCGATGTCGGCGCCGAGACCGCGTTGCATTGCATGATTCTCGCGCAGCGTCGCTTCGCCGCGAGGCGTCGCGAGAAACAGATAGCCGCCCTCGTGCAGGTCGATGCAAGGACGCTCGCCATCGACTTCCAGCCGCTCGCCGATCGTCCGCAGGAAATCGATGCCAAAGAGCGACATCCGCACGGAAAGCGGCGTCGAAAACTGCTGCCGGATGGATGCCGCCGACAACGCCGACGACGAGCGCGCGTACGTCGGATCGCGCTCGATCACCGTCACCTGCACGGTCGGGTCCGATGCGCGCAGGAAATACGCCACCGAACTGCCGATCACCCCGCCCCCGACGATCACCACTTGAGAAGCCACGCCGCCCCCGTCCCGAAACGCGTCAGCCGAGATTGAAGTCGATGCCCTGCGCGAGCGGCAACGCCGACGAGTAATTGATGGTGTTCGTCGCGCGCCGCATGTACGCCTTCCACGCGTCCGACCCGGACTCGCGCCCGCCGCCCGTTTCCTTTTCGCCGCCGAATGCGCCGCCGATTTCCGCGCCGCTCGGCCCGATGTTGACGTTGGCGATGCCGCAATCGCTGCCCGACGCCGCGAGGAAGCGCTCGGCCTCGCGCAGGTCGGTGGTGAAGACGCACGACGACAAACCGTGCACGGCCGCATTGTTCGCGGCGATGGCTTCGTCGAAATCGGTGTAGCGCATCACGTAGAGAATCGGCGCGAAAGTCTCCTTCAGCACGATGTCGGTTTGCGCGGGCATCTCGACAAGCGCCGGACGCACGTAATAGCCGCCCTCGCCCCCGTCCACCGTCACCCGCTCGCCGCCGAATACCTTGCCGCCCTCGCCCTTCGCCTGTTCGATTGCATCCTGCATGCGAGCGAACGCCTGCACGTCAATGAGCGGGCCCATCAGCACGCCGGATTCGAGCGGATTGCCGACCGGCACCTTCGCGTAGAGATCCTTGAGACGCGCGACGGTCTCGTCGTAGATGCTGTCGTGCACGAAGAGACGCCGCAGCGATGTGCAGCGCTGCCCCGCCGTGCCGACCGCCGAAAAGAGAATGCCGCGCAACGCGAGATCGCGATTGGCCGTCTGGGACACGATGCCCGCGTTGTTGCCGCCGAGTTCGAGAATGGGGCGCCCGAAGCGCCGCGCCACTTCGACGCCCACCGCGCGGCCCATCTCCGTGCTGCCCGTCGCGCTGACGATGTCCGAACGCTTGTCCGCGACAAGCTGCGCGCCGATGTCCCTGTCGCCGATCACGACCGACGCGAGGCCTTCGGGCGCGCTGCCGAATTCGTCGATGGCGTCGCGCAGAATGCGATCGACGGCAAGCGCGGTGAGCGGCGTCTTCTCGGACGGCTTCCACACGACCGCGTTGCCGCAGACGAGCGCGAGCGCCGCATTCCACGACCACACCGCAACCGGAAAATTGAACGCCGAAATGATGGTGCAGACGCCGAGCGGATGCCACGTCTCCGCCATGCGATGCCCCGGGCGCTCGGAAGCGATCGTGAGCCCATATAGCTGCCGCGACAGGCCGACGGCGAAATCGCAGATATCGATCATTTCCTGCACTTCGCCCAGGCCTTCCTGAAGAATCTTGCCCGCTTCGAGCGACACGAGCCGCCCGAGCGCCGCCTTCTTGTCGCGCAGGCGATTGCCGAGCAGCCGCACGAGTTCACCGCGGCGCGGCGCGGGGACGTTGCGCCAGTCAGCGAATGCGGTGCGGGCCTTGGCGAGCGTTGCGTCAACTTGCGCGGACGTGTGACGTTTCACGCGTCCGATGACTTCGCCCGTGATCGGCGATGTTACGGCGATCTCGCCGTCAGCGACTTGGCTGCCGATGCCGAGTTCGGAAAGAATCGATTGAGCATCCACGATGCAATTCCTTTGGAAGCTGATGCGTTGGAGGGCGTCGCGTGTTTCTGATCAGAAACTTTCGCTGTCCGGGTGACTATACGCGTCGTTGCAAGCACTCACAATCCGGCCAATATTCGGGTTTTCGCCAGTCGTCTCGAGCGGCCGGTCGCTGATGTATGATCGGAAACAAACGCTCCGTCCCTCCATGAACGCCATTCGCACGAACAACTCGCCCGAACCGTCTCTCGCCGATCTCGGCCGCAGGGTGAGACAGGCGCGCGTCGCGCACGACATGACGCTCGAAACCGCGAGCCGTTTGTGCGGCGTGTCGCGCTCCGCGTTGTCGAAGATCGAGAACGGTCTGATGTCGCCGACTTTCGACGTGTTGCAGAAGATCGTGCGCGGCTTGCGGATCGATCTCGGCGAACTATTCGGCAGCGTCAGCGCGCCCGCCGCGAGCGGCCGCCGCGCTCTGACGCGTTGCAACGAGGGCCAGCGTCATGCGTATCGCGGCTATCAGATGGAATTGCTCGCCACCGATCTCGCGCATAAGGCGATGCTGCCTTTTCGCATCCGCATTTCCGCGCACACGCTCGACGCATTCGATGACTGGGGTCGTCATGAAGGCGAGGAATTCCTGTATGTGATCAGCGGCAGCGTGTGTCTCTATTCGGAACTCTACGCCCCGACGCACCTGAACGCCGGCGACAGCCTCTACTTCGACAGCCGCACCGGCCATGCAGCGATTTCGACGAGCGAAGACGACGCAGAAGTGCTGTGGATGGCCACCGGCGGCAGCGTGCCGCCCGTCGCTCAGTAGCGTTTGGCGTTCGTGCGGCCTTCGGCGTTCGTGGCCTGATCGACGGCTTCCAGATTCTGCGGATACGGGTAGTTCAGGCCGAGCAACTGCCGCATCGTCTTGCTTGCGCGCCTGACGAAGGCTTCGCCGACCATCGCCCGCAGGTCTTCCATCGGCTTGACGAATTTGGGAAGGTACTGGATCAGCACGGCGCTGCGGTCGCGTGGGCTGTGATTCGGCATCGCGCAATGCCAGGTTGCCCCGAAGAACACGATGGCATCGCCCGGTTCCGCCTCCATGCGCGCGGCGCGCTCGAAGAAGCGGTCGCTTTCATTCGGATAGCGAAGCGTATGCTGCGTATGCGGCACGAATGCCGTCGCGCCGGTTTCGGCGGTGAACGGATCGAGCGGAATGGTGACTTGCGCGTTGAGCGGGAAGCTCGTGTTGATGCCGGCCGGAAACGTGGCGGGCATGTGATAGTCCCAGTACGGGTAGTCGATATGCGGCTCCTGTCCCGGCCCGCCGGGCAGAATGCGATTCGCCGCGATGGAGCCCATGACGAAGTCGTCGCCGAGGAAGCGGCGCATCGCCGCGACGATGCTGTCCTGCTCGGCCATCTGCGAGAATACGTCGCCTTTGGCGAGCAGATTCCACACGCGGCGCTGCAAGTGCAGCTTGTCTTCTTGCGCGGCTTGCCCCTGGAAATGCGTGACCGTATGGGCCCGATCGTCGGAATGCGCCATGACGATGCGCCGCGCTTCGCCGATTTGCGTCGCGCTGAACAAGCCTCGTATACAGATGGCGCCGGGGCCGTTCAGCAGGGCATCGACGGCGAGTTCGGGGGTGAATGATTCGGCATCGACTCGTTGCACGGCGGTTTCCTTTTCTTGTGCAGCATTTCGGTCGAACGGATAACGCTGGCGCGCGTGCACGACGTTGATGACTCGATACACGACGATTCAGTTAGGGTGAACGACGATCTCCCACGTGCCAGCAATGCGACCCCGCGAAACAACTCGGGTTTGAGTGCTGCAAGGTCCGGCGCTGCTTCTAGCCCGTCCTTGATCGAGCGCGCTGCCCCGCGATGTATCGAATGATTCGTGAATATCGAAACGTGCTTCGTGGTTCAAAGTGCCTGCAGTGTCAAGCGGCCCTCTCACGAGCACGTTTCTCGGCAGCGAGAATGATCTGCTCCAGTTCATCCATCACCTCCTCATGCCCCACACGCGGCCGCGTATCCGCCATGGACCGCTGCACTTTCGCGCGATACCACTTGTCGTAAGCCTCGGCTTCTTCGACGGTTGTGAATTCGGACACGATGAGGTCGAGCGGGGTAGTGCTATCAATGTCTCGTCTGCCCATGCAAACCATGATACTGCACGGTCAATGCGCCCGTCGCCTCTGCCGTTCGGCCATTCGGAAGGTCGTGAGACCGCCGTCAAACCGCCGTCTTGCGCTTCTTTGCAGCTGCCTTCGCCGGCCCCGAAGCATCCGCCGTCGCCGACGAACGTTTGAAATACGGCGAGCTCAATGTCGCCGCGCCCATATCCGACGCAGCCTCCAGCAACGCAGGCGCCAGTTCCTTGAGCCGCGCGTCGGGCAAGCGGCTCGTCGGCCCGGCGAGGCTCACGACGCCCACCACCGCGCCCGTCACCGGGTGATGAATCGGCGCGGCCATCGAGGTCATGCCGGCCTCGTACGTCTCGCTCGCAATGCCGTATCCGCGCTTTCTCGCCGCGTGCAGGTCCGCGAGAAACTGCTGAATGGTCTTCGGCGCCTTCGGGCCGCTCTGTCCCGGCTTGCCGAGCCCGCCCTGCTTCGATACCAGCGCAAGCGCTTCCTCGTCCGACAACGACGACAGCCACGCCTGCCCGCTCGCCGTGCAATGCAGCGGCGGCTGGCTGCCCATGTCCGGGTCGTAGCGCAGGCCGGACTTCGCGCCCTGCGCCTTGCCGACGAACGTGATGTGATCGTCCTCGACGACGCCGAGCCGCGCCAGTTCCCCCGACGCCGCCGCAAGCCGGTCGAGCACTGGCTGCGAGACATCGAGCACGCCGCCCGTCGACAGATAGATGAGCGCCAGCGACACGAGCTTCAGCGCCAGCATGTACTCGCCGTGATCTTCGTCCTGACGCACATAGCCTTCATCGATCAGCATGGCGAGCAGCCGATGCGTGCCGCTGCGCGGGATGTTGAGCGTATCGGCGATGGTGGCGAGCGGCATGCGCCCGCCGTTCTTTGCGAGCAGTTCGATGATCGACAACGCGCGCTCGAGGTTTCCTGCCATTTTGTTTCTCGTTCGAATGTCCGGTTCGGAATGAGAACACGATTCCACCGCGGAATTCAACCGTATGTCGCATCGAGTACGTTCAGCGTCGCTTCCCGCAGACGCTTCGCGCGTTCGAGCGCCGTCGCGGTTCTCGCCCATTCGTCCATCGGCGCTTCGACGGAAAGCGGCAAATGGTCCGGCAGCGCGCGAAGAATGGCGGCAAGGTCGATGCCGCCTTCGCCCGGCACCCTGCGCGCGCACCGAGCCTGATGCAGCAGCGTCGCCAGATCGGCCGGTCGCTCGGCGGGCGCGTCGCAGAATTGCAGATAGCCGAAGTACTCACGCGGCAGCGCACGCAACGTTTCGACGGACGAGCCGGCGCGATCGAAGTGAATCGGATCGACGATCAAACCCGTATTCGCGCGCCCCGCTGCCTGCACGATGCGCGCGCCCTGCACGATGTCCTTCACGTCGGTCCACGGCATCGGTTCGAGGCTCGGCGCGAGGCCGTAGGGCTTCGCGAGATCGCACAACTGCGCGAGCCGATCCGCGGTGCGCGCCTCATCGGGATCGTTGCCCGCGACGAGCACGAAGCGCGCGCCCAGCTCGGCGGCGGTATCGAGCATCGGCGCGTAGTCGGCGACATTCGTGTCGGGCCTGAGCCGCAAAATCTCGGTATCGAGCACGCCGATGCCCGTATCGCGCAGGGCCGCGAGCGTCTCGCGCTTGAGCGGCGTCGCGCCGACGATCTCGTGCCGCACCTCGGTCTCGGTCGCGGGCAGCAGCCGCAGGCCGACGAAATCGTAGCCCGCTTGCGCGGCGCACTCGACCATCTGCGGCGGCGTCAGTTCGAGCACCGTGAGGGCGGAGAGCGACAGCTTGCGTGTTGGCGTCGTCATGTCGCGATCCTCAGCGCAGCGGCGAAAACGGCGCAGGCACGTAAATGGTGGATTCCATCGTCGTGAGATGCGCGGGGCCTCCCTTCGGCGGCCAGATGCCGTCTTTCACCGCTTCGGCGCGAATGCGCGAGCGCTCGTCCACGCTCTTGTACGGCCAGATGTTGAGAAAACGCGGCACGGCGCCGTCGAGTGCGAACATCGCCCCGGTCAGCGGCGAACGCCTGGTGCGCTCGGGGACGGCGTTCTCCCACGCGTCGATGGTGTGCTGCAGGCTCGCGAGCTTCGTGCCGTAGACCCGCATCTCGTAGATGCCGCCATGCTCGGCAGGCTGGATCGGCGGGAGAAACGGAAAGAGCGCGTAGCCGTGCACTTCGACATCGGTGACGAACTCGCCGCAGCCGAAGGGATTGCCTTCGAGCAGAAGCCGCCTGCGCTCGCCGATCAACGCCGCTTCCGATTCGAAACCGCGCAGCACCATCACACGGCCGAGCACGCCGATATCCGAATACCAGCAGCCGAGCAGCGTCGAACCGGGCTGCGCGGCGCTCGCCTGAATGTTTTCGAAGACCTGCGCGTTCGTGCCGATTTTGACCGTGAGCGTGACTGTGTCGTAAAGATTCATGAGAGGGTCCTTGCGTGAATGGGGAGTGGATCGCGTGGCGCATCGACGGGCCGTGCGAGGTCGTGTCCCGCGAGATAGCCGAACGTCATCGCCGGTCCGAGCGTGATGCCGCCCGCCGGATAATGGCCGCCCATCATGCTGGCCGCGTCGTTGCCCACGGCGTAGAGGCCGGCAATCGGCGTGCGCGTCGAGTCGAGCACGCGGGCGCGGGCATCGTTGGCCAGTCCCGCGAACGTGCCGAGGCTGCCGGGCAGCACCTTCACCGCGTGAAACGGACCGTCAACGATTGGCGCAACGCATGGATTCGGCTTTTGCGATGCATCGCCCTGTATGCGGTTGTACGGCGTCGATCCCTTGCCGAACTGCGGATCGGCGCCGTATTCCGCATGCGCGTTGTAGCGCGCGACGGTTTCGCTCAACGCCTCGGCGTCGATGCCGCATCGACCGGCGAGCGCCTCGATCGTCGGCGCGGTGATCAGATAGCCCGAGCGCTCATGCGGATGCAGCGGGAACGGAAACGGCTTCGCCGCACCGAGCCCGTAGCGCCGCTGAAAACGATGATCGCAGACGAGCCACGCGCAAACTTCATCGCCGGGCGGCGTGACGTCGATCATCGCGGAGACGAAGTCGTAATACGACGACGCCTCATTCACGAAGCGCCGCCCCGCGCGCGTTACCGCGATCACGCCCGGCTTGGCCCGCTCGATCAGATGCGCGAACGCGACGGCATCGCCATCGCGCCTGGGCGCAAGCGATACGGGCGCCCACGCCGCCGGCGCTTTCAGCGATGCATCGAAATGCGCGCCGGCCGCTTCGCCTAAACGCACGCCGTCGCCCGTATTGCTGCGCGGCGCGGCGGACCAATGCTCATCGCCCGATGGCGTGTAGGCGAAAGTGCACGCGCGGCGGGCGCGGTCATGCGGATAGCCGCCGCACGCGAGCACGACGCCTCGCCGCGCGACGACGTCACTCAGCACGCCGTTCATCTCCACGCGCGCGCCCGTCACGCGTGCGCCGTCGCGTATCAGTTCGACCGCCTTCGCGCGTGTCTCCAGCCGCACGCCGAGATCGGCGGCGGACTTCAGAAGCCGCGCGACGAGCGCGTTGCCGTTCACGAGATGCATCGAGCGGCCATGGCGCAGCTTGTGCATCGCGAACGCGGCCAGGCGCTTCGTGACATGCCACAGCGACCGCGCCGAACGCGTCGCGTTGAAGAAATGCGCGAGGTCTTGCCCCGATGCGATCGCCATGCCGTCGATCGTCATCTCCGTGAGCGGCGCACGCAATTTGCCGATGAGCGGGCCGAGCGCGCGGCCATCGAAGGGCATCGCGCACACGGAGCGGCCGCCGCTGCCCGCGCCTCGTGTCGTGTGAAAGTCGGGAATGCGATTGCCGTCGACGAAGCGCATCGACGTATTGCGCTCGAAGAACTCGATCATGCGCGGGCCGTGCTCGATGAGCGCATCGGCTTTCGCAGCGTCATAGTGCGTGCCGAGTTCGTTGCGCAGATAGGTGCGCGGCGCATCGGCATGTTCGACGATACCCGCGCGCATCGCGAGCGGATTGCGCGGTATCCACATCCAGCCGCCCGACCATGCGGTCGTTCCGCCGAACACGTCCTCCTTCTCACACACGATGACCGACAAACCGAGCGTTGCCGCAGTGACGGCCGTCGACAGCCCGCCTGCGCCCGAGCCGAGCACGAGGACATCGCATTGCAGCGCGCTCATGATGCCTGCACCCGCGCTTCTTCGCGTGCATCGGCATGTCCGGCTTGCGGCGATGTCGCCCGCGCCGCCGCATGCCGTCCGGCCAGATAGGCGAAAGCAAGCCCCGGCCCGAGCGTGATGCCCGGCCCCGGATAGACGCCGCCCATGACCGACTGCATGTCGTTGCCGCAAGCGTAAAGGCCGGCGATCGGCTGGTCGTCGCGGTTCAAGACGCGCGCGCTGGTATCCGTGACGAGTCCGGTCGCCGCACCGATATCGCCGGGATAAAGCCGCACTGCGTAGAACGGCGCGCGCGCGATCGGGCCGAGACACGGATTCGGCCCCGTCCAGTTGGCGTCGCCGTTCACGCGCTGATAGTCGGTGGCGCCGCGCTGAAACTCAGGATCGACGCCCGTTTGCGCATATCGATTCATGCGCGCGACGCTGTCCGCGAGCCCCGCCTGGTCGATGCCGAGCTTCGCCGCGAGTTCGTCGAGCGTGGCGGCGTGCGTGAGATAGCCGTCGTCGATAAAGGGCTTGAGTCGCTTGCCTCCGGGCCGAACCATGCCGAGACCATACTTTCTCAATCCTTCGGAATCCGTAACGAGATAGGCGGGAACTGTCGCGCTCGCGCGATCGTCCTTCTGCATCGCGATGCCGAAAAGGTGATACGACGTGTTTTCGTTGAGGAAGCGCTTGCCGCTTTCATCGACGACGATCATGCCCGGCTTGCCGCGATCCATCAGAAAATGCGGGAACACGGCTGTCGTGCCATCGGCCCGTTTGCGCACGGAAACCGGTGCCCAGAACGCGTGCGACAACGCCCCTTCGCCAAAGCGCGCGCCCACGGCAAGCGCGAGATCCTGCGCGCGCCCGGCGTGCCCCGGCGCGCCCGGACACCATGCGGCATCGGCGCCCGGCAGCATAGCGGCGCGTCGCGCGGGGTGACGATTGAAGCCGCCGCTTGCGAGAATGACACCGCCCGTCACCGCAACGCGCCGCCGCTCGGCGCCCTGAACGAGCGTCACGCCATCGATACCCCGCTCGCTCTTGTTCAGCGCCTCGACCGTCGTGCGCGTCAGCACCGTGACGCCGCGCTGCATCAGCGAAAGAAGCAGGCGGCCGATCAGCGCGTTACCCATGACGAGCCGCGTGCCGCGCGGGGATCCGATGCGGTCGCGCGCATGACGCGCCAGCAGCTTCGCCGCATGTTTGAACGACGCGAACGATTTCGTCATCCTAAGCAGATGCGCGATATCGTCGCGATCGATCATCATGCCGCCCAGCACGGTGAACTCCGGAATCGGCGGACGAATGAGCCCGAATGCGCGGCCCAGCTTGCGGCCATCGAAGGGCAGCGGCTCCAGCGCGCGGCCGCAGAGCGTCGAGCCTTCGAGTTCCGAGAGATAGTCGGGATGAAACGGGCGCGCGCGATATTTCACATCGGAGTTCGCTTCGATATGCGCGACCGGCTTCGGTCCTGCATCCAGAAACGCGCGGCGCATCGCGGCGCTGCTGCGTGCGCCGACCGCGCGGGTCAGAAAGGCTTCCGCCGTAGCCGGCGAATCCTCGCGATTCACGCTCGCCATGTGCATCGACGCGGGAATCCACGTCGTGCCCGCCGAATAGGCGGTTGTTCCGCCGACATGCTCCGTGCTTTCGACGAGCAGCACGCGCGCCCCGTCGATCGCCGCGAACAGCGCCGCCGACATGCCCGCGCCGCCCGCGCCGATCACGACTACATCGAACGACTCGTTGCCGCTCAGGCTCGTTAGCGTCTCCACCATCTTTCGCTCCTTAATCGGAACTTGATTTGATTGTGGAATGCTATTCCAGAACCGCGCCGCCTGCCAAGCAGTTTTTGGCGATGCCTCGTCAGCAGGCGGGCGCGACCGGCGCGCGCTCCTGCGCCGATCGATGCACCGCGAGCGTCGCGGCGAGCGTGCGCGCGCCGTCATCGCCGGAACAGAGCGGCGTTTCCGTTCCGTCGATCACGGCCGCGAAGTGGCGCAGTTGCTCGTGATACGGATCGCCGGCGTGCGGCGCGGCGCGCTCGACGGTCAGCGGATCGTGCCAGCCTTTGGCCGCGCGATACTCCCAGACGTCGAGCTGCGGCAATGCGAGCGACGCATCCGTGCCGGAGACGAAGTGCGTGTTGACGCTCTGCCGCGGATAGTGCGCCGCCTCGCCTGCCGCCAGATCCCAGTTCCACGGCGATACCGCGCAGTCCGACACCGTCAGCGTGCCGAGCGCGCCGTTCGCGAAGCGCAGCAACACGGCGGCCGTATCCTCGACCTCGAAGCCGCGCACCGCGTTCGACGTCAGCGCCTGCACTTCCACGATTTCGCCGAGCAGGAACCGCATCATGTCGATGTCGTGGATCAGATTGATCAGCACCGGGCCGCCGCCCGCTCGCCTGCGCCAGTCGACATCGAAGTAGGGATCGGGCTTGTAGAACGTCGCGAGCGCGTTCGCCGCCACCGGCTTGCCTATGCGTCCGCTCGCCACGATTTCCCGGGCGCGCCGCAGAATCGGGCTATGACGCCGGTGATGCCCGACGAGCAGCGGCACACGGGCCTTCGCGGCGGCATCGACGAGTACGCGCGCCTGTTCAACGGTATCGGCGATGGGCTTCTCGATCAGCACAGGAATGCCGCGCGCGATGCACGCGAGCCCCGCATCGACGTGCGTTGCGTTCGGCGTCGCGACGATGACGCCGTCGGGCGATGCCGCGTCGAGCATCGCGTCGATGGTGGCGAAGCAGCTTGCGCCGTGCTCTCGCGCGAACGTCTGCGCGCCCGCTGACGGATCCGCCACCGCGACGACCTCGCAGTCCGGGTGCAGCCGCGCCCGCTCGATATGCATCCGTCCGATGGCTCCCGCTCCCGCAATTGCCAGCCGTTTCTTGGTCATGCGCGTGTTCCTCCAGATTGCTGTGGTTGAAAATAGTCGACAGTTAGTTGCCTTACACGATAATCCGCATTTGTTGAATGCTATTCCATTTTCAACTACAGTTTCGTTCGTGCGTTGACGAATTTTTTCATCGATCATTACGCGCCCGGCATTCAACGGCGGGCGCTTCAAGGAGACATCGACAGCATGGCGCAGGACACAACCTTTTCCGCATCCCTCGATAAGGGCTTGAGCGGTGCAACGCGCGTCTATTTCATCGTCGGCGATCCGATCGCGCAGGTGCGCTCGCCGTCCGGCGTGACGGCGGCCTTGCGCGCAACCGGACGCGACGCGATCGTGATTCCGGCGCATGTCGCGCCCGCCGACCTCGACGCGTTCTTCGCCGGCGTCACGCGGATGCAGAACGTCGATGGCGTCATCATCACGGTGCCGTACAAATTCAGCGCGACGAAGTATTGCGGCACGCTCGCGAGCGAATCCGCATTTCTCGGCGCGACGAACATGCTCCGACGCAACGCCGACGGCACATGGCACGGCGCAATGTCCGACGGCGTCGCCATGGTCGCGGCGCTCGCGGACGCGGGCTGCGAGCCGCAGGGCAAGCGCGCGCTGCTGATCGGCGCGGGCGGCGCGGGTTCGGCCATCGGCCATGCGCTCGTCGAGGCGGGAGTGGCGACGCTCGCCATCCGCGATTTCGATGCCGCGCGCACCGACGCCCTCGCCTCACGGCTCGCAACGCTCGGGCGCGGCACGGTCCGTATCGCCGATGATGCGGGCGCCGAGACGTACGACATCGTCGTGAATGCGTCGCCGGCGGGCATGAGGCCGGGCGATCCGCTGCCGATCGACGTATCGCGCCTGACGCCTGCGACTTTCGTCGGCGATGTCGTGACGAAGCCGCCGCTCACGCCGTTCATCGAAGCGGCGCGCGCGCGCGGCTGTCCGACCGTCACCGGCACGCAGATGTTCGGGCGCGTGTGCGACGCGATCGTCAACTATCTGATCGAGGGCTGACGCTGACCCAAGCGCCGTTGGGAATCGGAGCAGTCTGGTTCAAACGGCCGGCGCGTTGCTGCACCATAGCGCCGCGCCATCGTCCCCTCGGGAGCGCACGCCGGCCCCGCATCGCAAAAAGCCGCACTCGTGGCTTGCATCGAGCAGCCGCCCTTTCACGGGCGGCATTTTTTTATCCGATGCTCCCGCCGCGACACCACCGCGACGCCGCCGGCGGACATAGAGGGTCAATCAGAGGTCAACGAAGCTGTGATGAATTTCAACGAACGCATCTTTAATCGCGCGGCGCGGGCATGCGCCGCCGTCGCCGCACTGGCGCTGCTTGCGGCATGCGCGAGCGGACCGGGCGCATCCACCGCGATTCCGCCGGATGCGAAACTCGCGAGCGGACGCGTCGCGGGCAAGCAATATCTGACGACGGTCGCGACCGGCGCGGCGGCGTCGTCGGGGCCGAGCGTCGGCGTGGGCGCGGGCGGCATCGGCGGCGGCGGATGGAGCGGCGTTGGCGCGGGCGCAGGCCTGAGCTTCGACCTGACGAGTCTCTTCGACCGAAGCCCGGAGCCGACGGCGAAGGTCTATCGCTACAGCATTCAGACGCGCGACGGCGCGAGACGAGAGATCGACAGCACGCTCGATCTGCCGGACGGCGCGTGCGTGACCACCATCGATTCAGGGCAGCCGGGTTATCCGCGACTGATGTCATCGAACGAATGTTGAGGAGGCGGCGTATCGGGGCATCGGCATAAGCGCGGCGAACCGAAACGCACTGCTTCAAACAGACGATTGAGCCGGTCATCGGCATTTGCCATACTGACCGGGATCCAGTTGTCTCCTCACGCGTCCGTTCCCCGACAGGGACAGTCTCGCAACGGACGCGCTCTCGCCGCCTACCACCTCGGGCGGCTTTTTTTTGCGCCCAAAGAAAAAGCCGCCGTTGCGGGAACGGCGGCTTCATCCGGCAAGTTCAACTCACACGCTTACTGCGCTTCGTACCAGTTGTACTGGGCGATGGAACTGATAGGAGGCGTTCCGACCTGCAGCGTGATCTCGCGCAGCGAACCGAGCTGGATGTTGCGCGGATCGCCCATGTAGCGGCGGATGTCGCCGTTATCGCGGATATACACCACGACGTCCCCGCTCAGGCCGGCGACGTTCGTCACCGTGAGCGGCTCGCCCCAGATATCGAAGAACTGACCGAGCGTGAACACCTTGTTGTACGGCGTTTCGACGTGAATGATGCCGGTGTTGTCGTGCGTATGCAGTTCATAGTTGCACGAGCCGGGAAGCCCGATATTGGCCGGCAGCGCACGCGCTTGCCCGTTATAGACGATCGACAGATGCGTATGCACGTGATACGTCTCGGTCATCCCCGATCCGCAGATGACGCCATCCACCGGGGAGCCCTTTCCGCCCGTCGAGGTCGAGCCGTCCGGCCAGTAAAGGCTGCCCACCGTGCCGCCATAGGTCAGCGTGATCGGCGTGGCGGCGAGCGCCGGCGGATTGGTCCACGTGTAGGTCGGAATTTGCGTGAGCGGCGTGCCGACTTCCAGCGTCACTTCGCCATTGCGCGGCAGCACGAGGCTCGACAGGTCGCCGGTGTACTTGGTGAGCGCGCCGCCCGTGTTCACCCATGCCGTGACCGGTCCGGTGACGCCCGCAACGTTCGTCGACGACAGCGGCTCGCCCCAGACGGCGAAGAACTGGCCCAGCGTGTATTGCGTGTTGGTCGTCGCATCGATGCGGATCTTGCCGCTCGCGTCGTCGGTATGGACCGGATACACGCAGCCGCGCTGCAGCGTCAGGCTCGAGCCCAGGGTGCCGATGTTCGCCGGTAGCGCGAGCTGCTTGCCGTTCTGGTAGATGGAAAGATGCGAGTAGGTGTACGAGGCGCCTGCCGGTGCGCAGCTCAGGCCGCCGACCGGCTGGCCGGTGCTGCCGCCGCTTGCCGTCGAGCCATCGGGCCATTGCGACGCGCCGATCGTGGTGCCGTCGATGACGGCCGTGGCTGCGGCGAGCGTGGGCGTCGTGGTGGCCGGCGTGCTCGCGCCGGAGGGCGCCCCCGCGCCGGAGCCGGACGAGGTGCTCGACGAATCGTCTCCGCCGCCTCCGCAACCGGCCAGCACGACGAGCGCCGCCGCCGAAGCAATCGCACTCATCCAATATGCACGCTTTCCTTCTTTCATGTCTCAACTCCGCTTTTCGTTAATCAAACTCTTGTGGCGAGGGGCGCATTTAAACGCACGACGCATTAGATGGCATGCGCGTGCATGCCTTGTCCGCGTGAATCGAGCACACTCGCAAAACTAGTGAAAACGGCATAAGACAGACAGAACGATTCGTTCCGCTCCGGGCGCGGGTCTTATGCACGCAAGTTTTGCCGTGTATGGCCACGGCGGTTCGGTCGATTTAGCCGACCTCGTGCCGAAGGCCACGGAATAACGCCCGGACGGGCGCGGGTTAATCAATCACCGAACAGTGATTAATATGAATCGCAATACAGTCAATACGGCGAGCGATTTCGCCGGTGAGACGAAGCGTAACGTTCAAACTGCGTCGTCGCAAGTGGGAATGTGCCGCATTTCTCCGCGAGCGGATTTTAGCCGTGGATTTAATCGTTCATATGGTCATACTCAACCATCGCGGAAGACAAAATAAAGTATTAATCCGCAATCCGGCCGAAAACGCCGATTGACAGCGCCGACAGCCGCATGAAAGCATCCCGGCGCAGTCTCCTTACCCGACCGGAGCACTCCATGATCTTCCACGCATCCATTCCCGCCCGCGACCCCAAGCACGTCGCTCACGTACTCGCCGAACTGTGGGACGGCTTCGCCGCGCCCTTCTCGCCGTTTCCGGATGCCTGGATGGCCGTGGCCGGCGACGATCGCGGCAGCATCATCGAGGTGTATCCGGGCGATCGCGTCATCACGCCGGGCGGCGGCCAGGAGACCAGCGTGACTTATGGCGCGGGTTCGGCGGAGCGCCCGCAGTACAGCGCGTTCCATATGGCGATCGGCACGCGGCTGAGCGCCGGGCAGGTGATGGCGATCGGCGAGCGCGAAGGATGGCGCACGGTGCGATGCACGCGCGGCAACGATTTCTTCGATGTGATCGAGTTCTGGGTCGAGAATTCGACGATGCTCGAATTCCTCACGCCCGAGATGCAGGCTCAATACCTTGCGTTCGCCACGCCCGAGAACTTCAGGGCGATGGCAGCCGCCGCGGCTGCCTGATCCCGGTGCGAAGCTCAGCCGCGCCGCGCGGCCTCGCCGCCCGTCACGCGGATAGCCGGGAACCGATCCGTGGGCTTCGCGATTTCATCCTGCGAAGCCACGATTTCGAGCTCGTAACGGCCGGCATCGTAGGTTGTCTTGACGACGGCGTTCACCGCCGCGAGCGTATGTTCGAGCGCATTGCGCAGGGAATCGCCGAGCAGCGTGCGCGCGACGAACACCGCGCTCGTCAGATCGCCGACGCCGACCGGTTGCCGCGCGAACGGGTACAACGGCCGCTGCGCGAACCATGCTTCGCCCGACGTGACGGCGAGCATGTTGAACGTGTCGGCGCGGCTGTTGCGATCCAGCAGATGCTTGACCAGCATGATGCGCGGTCCGCGAGCAATCACTTCGCGGCAGGCATCCACCGCTTCTTCCACCGTTTCGATGGTGCGCCCGACGAGCTTCTCCAGTTCGGTGTGGTTCGGCATCATCGCGTCGGCGACGGTGGGCATGGTCGTGACCAGAAAATCTTCGATGCCCGGCGCGACCGTGCAGCCGCCTGTCGTGCCCATGACCGGATCGCAGAAGTAAAGCGCGCGCGGATTCACCGCCTTCACCATCTTCACGATCTCGACGACCGCCCGGCCTTGTTCGGTTGCACCGAGATAGCCCGACAGCACCGCGTTGCAGCGGCCCAGCACGCCGATCGCGCCGATGCCTTCGATCACGCCCTGCAGTTCGTCGGCATCGACCACGCCGCCGGTCCAGCGGCCGTATTGCGTGTGATTCGAAAACTGAACCGTATTGAGCGGCCACACGTTGACGCCGAGCCTGCGCATGGGAAACACCGCCGCGCTGTTGCCCGCATGCCCGAAGACGACGTGCGACTGGATACTCAGGACGTTATTCATAGTGCGATTCCGGGGCGAGACATGGGCGTTGAGCGGCGGGCGTGCGGGCCAGGCACGCCCGAACGTGCTCCGTATTGTGCCGTGCCTCGACGCGCTGCGGCATGGTGTGTCCGTTATAAATTGCGGCAAAGCTGCCCGGCCAGTCGCGCGCCTGCAACAGCCTCCGAGTGCGCGACGGCATGATGCTTGCTCCTTCCGTCGCCGATGCCGTGCACTCGTGGGCCGCGGACATATGCGTTGAGCCACGCGATAAAAAATCGAACGACTTCAGCACACGAATTCGAAGGCGCGCCGGATAATGCAACGACTGCACGAGGCGCATCGCCCGCGCACAGCCATCACACGAGGACCCGCGCACCACCCGCATACACGACATCAACGAAGCTAAGTCAAATCAGGAGCTGACATGGAGACGCCGTCTAAGAATCGCACCGATTTGCAAAAGTCGACCCTCGCCATCGTCCTTGCCGGCGGGCGCGGCACGCGTCTCGGGCCGCTCACGGACAAACGCGTGAAGCCCGCCGTCCACTTCGGCGGCAAATATCGCATCGTCGATTTCGCGCTGTCCAACTGCCTCAACTCGGGCATTCGCCGCATCGCGGTCGTCACGCAATACAAGGCGCATTCGCTGTTGCGCCATCTGCAGCGCGGCTGGGGCTTCCTGCGCGGCGAGTTCAACGAATTCATCGATATCTGGCCCGCGCAGCAGCGCGTCGATTCGAGCTGGTATCGCGGCACCGCCGATGCCGTCTTCCAGAATCTCGACATCATCCGCTCCATCGCGCCGCAATTCATCATCGTGCTCGCGGGCGATCATGTCTACAAGATGGATTACACGCGCATGGTGCTCGACCACGTCGAGAGCGGCGCGGACTGCACGGTCGGGTGCATCGAAGTGCCGCGCATGGAGGCGACCGCTTTCGGCGTGATGCATGTCGATGAAAACCGCCGCGTCACCGACTTCCTGGAGAAGCCCGCCGATCCGCCCGCGATGCCCGGCAAGCCGGATATCGCGCTCGCGAGCATGGGCATCTACGTGTTCAGCGCGAAGTATCTGTATCACTTGCTGGAAGAGAACATCGCCGCATCGAGCACGGATCACGACTTCGGCAAGGACATCATTCCGCGCGTGGTGACGAGCGGCCGCGCGATCGCGCATCCGTTCAGCATGTCGTGCGTGACGTCCGACGCGGATCCGAACGCGCCGGCGTACTGGCGCGATGTCGGCACCGTCGATGCCTACTGGGCAGCGAATCTCGACCTTGCATCGACGATTCCTCAGCTCGACCTGTACGACCGCAACTGGCCGATCTGGACGAATCAGGAGCAACTGCCGCCGGGCAAGTTCGTGCGCGACCTGAACGGGCAACAAGGGGCGATCACGAATCTGCTCGTGTGCGGCGGCTGTGTGATCTCGGGATCGCAAGTGTCGAAGTCGGTGTTTTCGTCGGCAGTGCGGGTGCATTCGTTCTGCAACATCAACGAGGCGGTCCTGTTGCCGCAAGTCACCGTCGGACCGAGTTGCCGATTGCAGCGCGTCGTGGTGGATCGCGGCTGCACGGTGCCGGAGGGACTCGTGATCGGCGAAGACCCGGACGATGACGCCGCGCGCTTCTTCCGCACGGAGTCGGGCGTGACGCTCGTCACGCGCGAGGCGCTTGCGCGGCTCGGGCAGCGTTAGTGCAGCAGGCGCGCTTTAGCCGTCGGGAGCGAAGTCGATTGAAAACCGACCGCGATGATGCCGGAGCGAAGCGTTGCACCGCTTGCTCCGGTGCGCGCGTCGCCACGTTGCATGGCCATTTTCTGGTTCGGGACGGGAGTAGAAGGCGGTGAAGCGCCAGCTCTGGTCGACCGCCGCTTTGTGGAATGGACCAGGGTAAGGCGCTGAAGCGCCAGTTTCGTTGACCGTCAATTTTGTAGTTTGGGACCGGAGTGAGGCGCTAAAGCGCCAGTTCCATCGATCGTCACTTTGTAGTTTGGGACCGGAGCAAGGCGCTAAAGCGCCAGTTCCGTCGATCGTCACTTCGTGGAATGGAATCGGAGTAAGACGCTGAAGCGCCAACGCCGGTCGACCGCCACTTTATGGCATGGGACCAGACTAAGGCGCTGAAGCGCCAACTCTGATCGACCGCCACTTCGTGGCATGGGACCAGAGTAAGGCGCTAAAGCGCCAACGCCGGTCGACCGCCACTTTATGACGTGGGACCGGAGTAAGGCGCTGAAGCGCAAACTCCGGCCGACCGCCACGTTGTGACATGGGACCAGAGTAAGGCGCTAAAGCCCCAACTCTGATCGACCGCCACTTTATGACATGGGACCAGAGTAAGGCGCTAAAGCGCCAACTCTGGTCAACCGCCACTTCGTGGCATGGGACCAGAGTAAGGCGCTAAAGCGCCAACTCTGGTCGACAGGAGCGCCAATGACCGTATGCGTGCTGCACGTCGCAGCAGAAATGTTTCCGCTTCTGAAAACCGGCGGCCTCGCCGATGTCGCCGGCGCACTGCCGCCCGCCCAATCGCAACTGGGCATGGACGTGCGCGTCGTGCTGCCCGGCTTCCCCGCCGTGCTGGCAGGCCTCGACGATCTCACGCCCGTCGCCGATCTCGGAACCGCCTTCGGCGCCGCCGACGTCCGCCTCGAACGCGGCGTGCTGAAACCGCACGGAGTCGTCGTCTACGTCGTGCGCGCCGACGCCTTCTATGATCGCCCCGGCAATCCGTATCTCGATGCCGCGCATCGCCCGTATGCGGACAACGACCGCCGCTTCGCACTGCTCGGCTGGACCGCGGCGCGTATCGCCACCGGTGTCGATCCCGACTGGAAGCCGCACATCGTCCACGCGCACGACTGGCACGCAGGCCTCGCGCCAGCCTATCTGCGCGCGTTCGAGCGCGGCGGCGCACCGCATGTCGCAAGCGTGATGACCGTGCATAACCTCGCCTATCAGGGCGTCTTCCCCGCGTCGCAATTCGGCACGCTCCAGTTGCCGGACGATTTCTACGCAGTCGACGGCCTCGAGTTCTACGGCCACGTCTCCTTCCTGAAGGCGGGGCTCTTCTACGCCGACCGCATCACCACCGTCAGCCCGACCTACGCCCGCGAGATTCAGACGCAGGCACACGGCGCGGGACTGCACGGCCTCCTGCAGACCCGCACGCACGACATCAGCGGCATCCTGAACGGCGTCGACTATACGATCTGGAGCCCTTCGGTCGACGACGCCATCGCCTCCCGCTACACGGCCGCCAAGCCGGCCGCCAAGAGCAGATGCAAGACGGCGCTGCAGGAACGCGTCGGCATCACGCGCGACGAGGACGCCCTGCTCTTCGGCGTCGTCAGCCGGTTGACCGAACAAAAGGGACTCGACCTGCTGCTCTCGGCGGTGCCCGACATCGTGCAGCGCGGCGGGCAACTCGTCGTGCTCGGCACCGGCGACCCGGCGCTCGAAGCCGGCATGAAGAACGCGGCGGCGGCGCATCCCGGCGCGGTCGCGGTGGTGCTGGGTTTCGATGAGACGCTCTCGCATTCGATCATCGCGGGCAGCGACGTCGTCATGGTGCCGTCGCGCTTCGAGCCCTGCGGGCTGACGCAGCTTTATGCTCTCGCCTACGGCGCGCTGCCGCTCGTGCATCGCGTGGGCGGACTCGCGGATACCGTCGCCGATTGCTCGCTCGAAAATCTCGCGGACGGGCTCGCGACGGGCTTCGTCTTCGAACACTTCGACCGCGCGGGCATCGTCGCGGCAATCCGCCGGGCATTCGCGCTCAAGGGACGCCGCACGGAGTGGAAGGCCGTCGTCAAGCGCGCGATGGCGCAGAATTTCGGCTGGGAATCGGCGGCGCTCCGTTACGCGGACGTCTATCAGGGGCTGCTTGCGTCGTGACGCGGGCGCGTCC
Source organism: Caballeronia sp. LZ019 (assembly GCF_031450825.1). NCBI lineage: Bacteria > Pseudomonadati > Pseudomonadota > Betaproteobacteria > Burkholderiales > Burkholderiaceae > Caballeronia > Caballeronia sp. LZ019. The sequence continues at coordinate 862,314 of NZ_JARTVZ010000002.1, forward strand.
CTTGCTCGCCAGCGATGCATTCACACGACAACAGGGACATCCATGCAAAAGGCACTCGCAGGCCAGATCGCGCTCGTGACGGGCGCGAGCTCGGGTATCGGCGCGGGCGTCGCGAAGGCGCTCGCCGAGGCGGGCGCGCACGTCGCCATCAACTATCACTCGCACGCGGAGCCGGCCGAAAAGCTCGCCGATGAAATTGCATCGCTCGGCGGCGAAGCGCTGCCCGTCGGCGCCGATGTCTCCGACGAAAACGACGTGGACGCCATGTTCGAAGCCGTCGTCGCACGCTTCGGCACCGTCGATATCGTCGTCGCGAATTCGGGCTTGCAGCAGGATGCCGCCTTCGCCGAAATGACGCTCGCCGACTGGCGCAAGGTCATCGATACGAATCTCACGGGTCAATTCCTGACCGCACAGCGCGCGGTGCGGGAGTTTCAGCGGCGCGGACCGCGCCCGGTGTCGAAGGCGCTCGGCAAGATCATTTGCATGAGTTCCGTGCACGAAGTGATTCCGTGGGCGGGCCATGTGAACTACGCGGCGTCGAAGGGCGGCATTCAGATGCTGATGAAGTCGCTCGCGCAGGAAGTCGCGCCCCAGCGCATCCGCGTGAATTCGATCGCCCCCGGCGCGATCCGCACGCCGATCAACCAGGAGGCGTGGGCATCGAAGGACGCGATGGACCGGCTGCTGACGCTCGTGCCGTACGGGCGCATCGGCGAAGTGGAGGACATCGGGCGCGCGGCGGTGTGGCTGGCTTCGGACGAGAGCGATTACGTCGTCGGCACCACGCTTTTCGTCGATGGCGGGATGACGCTTTATCCCGGCTTCGCGGGCAACGGCTGACGCGCGGCCGGCAACAGAACGGGAGTTCAATGCAAACGATCGAAGTCGATGTCGCCGTGATCGGCGCGGGCACGGCCGGCATGGCCGCGTTTCGGGCGGCGCGCGATGCAGGGGCGAGAGCCGTGCTCATCGAAAGCGGCGAACTGGGGACAACTTGCGCGCGCGTCGGCTGCATGCCGTCGAAGCTGCTGCTCGCCGCCGCGAACGGCTTGCACGATGCCCGCGGGCTTGAACCGCGCGGCATCGACGGCGGCGATGCGCTTCGTGCCGACTCAGCCCGCGTGATGGCTTACGTGCGGCGCGAACGCGATTACTTCGTGAGCGGCGTCATCGAGGAAACGCGGGAGTTCCCGGAAGGATCGCTGTTGCGCGGTCAGGCGCGCTTCGAATCGCCGGGACGCCTGATCGTCGGCGAACAGGTATGCGTCGAAGCAAAAGGCGTCGTCATTGCGACGGGCGCACGGCCAAGCATCCCCGACGAGCTGAAAGTATTCGGCGACAAAGTCATCACGAGCGACGATCTCTTCGAACTGCCCGCGCTGCCCAAGCGCATCGCCGTGTTCGGCGCGGGGCCGCTCGCGCTGGAACTCGGGCAGGCGCTCGCGCGGCTGTCGGTCGAAGTCTTCGTGTTCGGCAAGGGCGGCAGCGTGGCGGCGCTGTCGGATACGCCGGTACGCGATGCGCTGACTGCCGCTCTCGCGAGCGAGTTCTACTTCGATCCCGACGCCGATATCGACGCAATGTCGCTGGACAACGGTCAGCCGACGCTGCGCTTCACATCGCCCGAAGGCGCTGCGCGCACCGAACGGTTCGATCTCGTGCTGGCCGCCACGGGCCGCGCGCCGAACCTCGAGCCGCTCGCGCTCGATAAGGCGGGTATCGCACTGAACGACAAGGGCGTGCCGCAGTTCGACGAAACGACGATGCAGTGCGGCCGAAGCGCGATTTTCATCGCGGGCGATTGCGATGGCGCCCGTCCCTGGCTTCACGACGCCGCCGACGAAGGCAAGCTCGCCGGCGACAACGCCGCGCGCTATCCGGACCTGCAGGCGGTCAAGCGCAAGGTGCCGTTCTCGATCGTATTCTGCGAGCCGCAGGCGGTGATCGTCGGGGCATCGTACGACGATCTCGACAAGCAGATGACCGTGACCGGCGAAGCATCGTTCGAGACGCAGGGCCGAAGCCGCGTGATGCGCAAGAATCGCGGCCTGCTGCACGTCTATGCCGATGCCAGGACCGGCAAGCTGCGCGGCGCGCAAGGCTGCGGTCCCGCGATGGAGCATCTCGGGCATCTGCTCGCGTGGGCGATTCAACTGGAGCTGACACTCGACGACGCGCTCAGGCTGCCGTTCTATCACCCGGTCGTGGAGGAAGGCTTGCGCACCGCGTTGAAGGACGCCAACAGGAAATGCTACGAGGAACGCTCGGAGACACCGCCCCGATTGCCCGGCGCGGCGGGTTGCTGAATCGCCCATTCGAAAAAGAAAGGCCGGCTGAAAAGCCGGCCTTTGCCATTGCGATGCGTCCGCAACCGATCAGCCTCCGCTCAGTCCATATTGCAGCGCAAGGTCGAAGCCGAGCACGACCATCGAGCAGAAGAGGCCCAGCGACAGATTCGCCAGCCGATGACCGACGTCCTTGTGCCGCGTGAGCACGGCGCCCGCCAGAAACGCGATTTCAACGATGACCTGCATGGCGAATACAGCAATCATCAATGCGAACTCGTACCCCATCGCGTTGAAGTTGCTGAAGTTGAAGCCGTTCACCGCGACCCACGATCCCACTCGCCACGCTTCGTATGCCAATAAAAGCAACGGAAAGAAATAGCTGGCGACATAAGTCGGCACCGTAGCGTGCCGCAATTCCATGTTCAAGTGTCGTGTGACTTGCATCGCGTACTCCTCATCTGATAGCCCGAAAGGCCGGGCTTTTCGCCTGCATCGGTGACGCGCGTTGAGTCGCTTGACCCGGCGTTTAGCGAGACGCTTAATACAACGGGACACGCGCGTCGTGCTTTCAGAATAGGACAATTTTCGGGAAAGCGAATCATCGTATTCCCGATCAGTTCGACCACTAAGGCAGAGCACGAGACGTTGTGCAGTGCAACTTAATAAAACGGCTAGTTATCAGCGCACGTTTCGCACGCACGTGCGTGCCGCTTTAATGATTGCCATACAGCTTGATGATGCCTGAAAAGTCGAGTCCGCCGAGTCCCTGCTGACTCATCGACTGATAGAGCTGCTGCGCCAGCGCGCCCATGAAAACCGGCTGCCTGACGCCGCGCGCCGCATCGACGGCAAGTCCCAGGTCTTTCAGCATCAGGTCCGCGCCGAACCCGCCGCTATAACCGCGCGAGGCCGGCGCCGTTTCCACGATGCCGGGATACGGATTGCACGTGTCCGCGCTCCAGCAGCGCCCCGTCGACGTGTTGATGATGCTCGCCAGCTTCGCCGGATCGATGCCTAGCGTTTCGCCGAGCGTCATCGCCTCGGCGACGCCGATCATCGAGACCGCGAGCAGCAGGTTATTGCATATCTTCGCGATCTGACCGGTGCCCGTTTCGCCGCAGCGCACCATATTCTTGCCCATGCCGGCAAGCACCGGACGCAGCGTTTCGAAGAGCGCCTCGTCCGCGCCGACCATGAAGGTCAGCGTGCCCGCCTGCGCGCCGACGACGCCGCCGGACACCGGCGCATCCGCGAACGGATTGCCGTGCGCGGCCGCCGCTTCGCCGATGAACCTGGCGGTCGCGGGATCGATCGTGCTGCTGTCGATGAGCGGCACGCCCGCGCGAACGCCCGCGAGCACCCCGTCATCGCTCAGATAGACCGCCTTCACGTGCTGCGCGGCGGGGAGCATCGTAATCACGGCTTCCGCTTCCTGCGCCGCCGCGCGCGGCGACTCGGCGAGCGTTGCGCCCGCCGCTTTCGCCGCATCGAGCGCGGCTGCGGACAGATCGAAAGCGGTCAGCGCATGCCCCGCCTTCAGCAGATTCGCAGCCATCGGGCCGCCCATGTGGCCGAGGCCGATAAAACCGATTTGCATCGCCGTCTCTCCTGTTTTTATCGCAGCGCGATGGTCGTGTTGACGCCGTCGTTCACGGTGGCGTCGTCGAACCAGCGCGCCGTCACGGTCTTGGTCTGCGTGTAGAACTGCACGACCTGCTTGCCGTACGGACCGAGATCGCCGAGCTTCGAGCCGCGCGAACCGGTGAAGCTGAACGACGGCACGGGCACCGGAATTGGAATGTTGATGCCGACCTGGCCGATGTCGATCTCGCTCTGGAACTTGCGCGCCGCCGCGCCGCTTTGCGTGAAGAGGCCGACGCCGTTGCCCATCGGATTGCGATTGACGAGCGCGATGGCGTCATCGAGCGTCGCCGCTTCGAGCACGCATAACACCGGCCCGAAAATCTCGGTCTTGTAGATGGTCATGTCGGTCGTGACATTCGAGAAGATCGTCGGGCCGATGAAGTTGCCGTGCTCATAGCCCGATACCGCGATGCCGCGTCCGTCGAGCGCGAGTGTCGCGCCCTCTTCGACGCCTTTGTCGATGAGCCCGAGGATGCGTTCCTTCGCGGCCCGCGACACGACAGGTCCGAGGTCCGCGCCCGGCTCCGCGCCCGCGTTGACCTTGAGCGCGCGCGCCCGGTCGACCAGATCCGGCAGCCATTCCTTCGAGGCGCCCACGAGCACCACCACCGACGTCGCCATGCAGCGCTGGCCCGCCGCCCCGAAGCCCGCGCCCGCCAGCGCGTTGAGCGTTTGTTCCCTGTTCGCGTCGGGCAGCACGACGGCGTGATTCTTCGCGCCCATCATCGACTGGACGCGCTTGCCGTGCTGGCTGCCGAGGTTGTAGACGTGCGTGCCGACAGCCGTCGAGCCGACGAACGATATCGCCCTGATGTCGGGATGCGTGCAGAGCGCATCGACGACATCCTTGCCGCCGTGCACGACGTTCAGCACGCCCGGCGGAATGCCCGCTTGCATCGCCAGTTCGACGAGCTCCATCGTCGAAAGCGGGTCCTGCTCGGACGGCTTCAGCACGAAGGTGTTGCCGCACACGATGGCCATCGGGAACATCCAGAGCGGGATCATCGCGGGGAAGTTGAACGGCGTGATGCCCGCGCAGACGCCGATCGGCTGCCGCAGCGTGTACGTATCGACGCCGCCCGCGACGTTCTCCGCGAATTCGCCCTGTTGCAGCGTGCTGATCGAGCACGCGTGCTCGACTACTTCGAGCCCGCGGAAGATGTCGCCTTCGGCATCCGCGAGCGTCTTGCCCTGCTCGGCCGTCAGCGTCTGGGCGATGCGCTTCATGTTCTGCCGGATCAGGTCCTGCAGACGCAGCATGAGCCGCATGCGCGTGCCGAGCGGCGTCGTGCGCCACGTCTGATAAGCCTTTTGCGCAGCGGCGACGGCGGCGCTCACTTCGTCGGCCGTCGCGAACGGCACGCGGCCCACGACTTCCTGCGTCGCCGGATTGACGATGTCGCGCCACTCGCTCGTCCTGGAATCGACGAACTCGCCGTCGATCAGCAGCTTCGCGGTGCGGACGGACGCGCGCTGCGCCGGTTGTTCAGCAACGATGTTCACGGATGTCTCCCTGGTCGGAAAGCGTGCGCAAGGAAACGGAGAGGACGCGCGAAAGCGTCGGGGAGAATCGGGCGCGGCGTCTCCGTTATAGGTATCGGCCCGCTATTCGGCAGGCTCGTGCCTTTGAGTATAGTGATGCAAAAGTCTCGCAAGGCACTAGAAAAACACCCGATCGATATGCAAGAACGCCCGGCTTTCGACCCCGCCAGACTCAACTGGGACGACCTGCGCTACTTCCTCGAAGTCGCGCGAACGCAGCGCGCGAGCGGCGCGGCGAAGCGCCTGGGCGTGGATTACACGACCGTCGCGCGGCGCGTGCGTGCGCTCGAGGACGCGCTCGGCACCCTGCTCTTCGACAAGTCGCGCAGCGGCGGCTTCGTGCTGACGGCGGAGGGCCAGCGGCTGCTCGGTTTTGTCGATGCGATGGAAACCACGGTGCAATCCGCCACCGAGCAGATCGCGAATACGGGCCACGCGCTGTCGGGACACGTGCGCGTCGGTTCGACAGAAGGCTTCGGCTGCTTCTTCCTCGCGCCGCAACTCGCGCGCTTTCAGGACGCGCATCCGAACATATCGATCGACTTGCTGCCCGTGCCGCACTTCGTGAGCCTGTCGAAGCGCGAAGCGGATATCGCGGTGACGCTCGAGCGCCCCGAGCACGGCCAGTACGTCTATACGAAGCTCTGCGACTATCGGCTGAGGCTTTACGCGACGCCGGGATACCTCGCCGCGCACCCGCCGATCCGCACCGCCGACGACCTGCGCGGGCATCGCTTCGCGAGCTATATCGACGATCTCGCGTTCAGCCACGAACTGCTGTACCTGGAACGCGCGGTGCCGGGCGCGGTGTCGCACTGGCGCAGCACGAGCGCGATCGCGCAGTACCACGCGGCGCTCGAAGGCCGCTCACTCGCGATCCTGCCGTGCTTCATGGCCTCGCCCGATGCGCGGCTCGTGCCGGTGCTCGCCGATCGGATCGTCGTGACGCGCGCCTTCTTTCTCTCGTGCCGCGAAGACTTGCGCCGGCTGCGGCGCATCACCGCCGTGTGGGACTTCCTGCGCGCGGCGGCCGAAGTCAATCATGCGTTCCTCATGGGCGACGCGCCCAGCATGGGCTTCGCGGACATCGCGCCTGCGTGACGCTTACGCGCCCTCATCGCGCGTCCAACCTTTTTGACGTTGTTATCGCGGCCAAGTGTTTTAATGCCGCTTTCCAGCGATGTCTCGCACATCGCCACACGACGTCAACAACCGTTCCGTAATACTTTGATTCGCTATCCCGATCAATCGTCGATACCTCGCGGGATTCGCTTCGAATCCCGTGTCGTTCAACCCCGTCGACCGTTCGCCACCCGCTGATGTCGTTCGTCATCTGGTCCAGGCGGTCGGTCTCCAGCCAGCGCGTCCGCTTCGTCGAGGCGCGCACGGCGCGCGCCATCGCGGTGATCGCGCTGATCGCGCTTCTCATTGCCGCGCTCGCGCTCGGCATCGTCATCGGCACGATGTTCGCCCGCACGCATCTCGGCGAGAAGCAGGCGCTTGCCGCGCGGCGTTCGTTCGAGATCGAGCAGCTCGGCCGCATCGATGCCGATCTGAGCGCGCTCGCGCCGCGCGTCGCGGCGCTTTCGGCGCAAGTCGGCGAACTGCGCGACTTCGACAGCCGGCTGAAGGGCTCGCCCGGCAGCGGCACGGCATCCGGCGTGCACGACGTGCCGCCGCTGCCGGACAGCGAGGAATCCGCGACGGCGCTCGACGGCGCGGGCGGCCCGGAACTGCCGCCGCGCCTGTGCAATGCCGATCGCGCAAGCGCGGGTACGCCGGCGCAAAGGCTCAAGGCCGCGGAGAAGATCGTCGGATGTCTCGACGACACGCTCTCGCAGTTGCAGGGTCAGACGCTCGCCCACTACACCGCCTACATGGCGTTTCCCGGCCGCAATCCCGCGCCGGGTGCGCGCTACGGCTCGCCATACGGCAATCGCGTCGATCCGTTCACGGGCCACATGAGTTTCCATCCGGGACTCGATATGGTCGCGCCGACCGGCACCGCGATCCTCGCAAGCGCGGGCGGCCGCGTCGTGCAGGCAGGCGAGCGCAACGGCTACGGCAATTCCGTCGACATTCGCCATTCGAACGGCGTCGTCACGCGCTATGGCCATGCATCGCGCGTGCTCGTGAAGGAAGGGCAGTTCGTGATGCCGGGCGACGAAATCGCCGAAGTCGGCTCGACCGGCCGCTCGACCGGGCCGCATCTGCACTTCGAAGTCATCGTCGGCGGCGCACAGCTCGATCCGAAGCCCTATCTCTCGCTTTTCAGGCCCAAGCTCAATGCGCAAAGCTGATTCCAAACGCGCGTCGCTGAAGCTCACGCAGCATAGCTATTCCCTCACGCCCAAGCGCAACGCCGCCTACCTACCCGGCGTCATCGCCGCGGTTTGCGCGGTCGGGGCGCTCGTGGCGGCGGGGTTCGCGCTCAAGAACTCGCAGGACCAGTCGCGCAAGCTCGACGTGCTGTGCGCGCCGCCCGCCTCCGAACAGAAGCTGCAAGAGCAACTGACGCACGCGCAATTCGCGCTCGAACAGGAAGCCGCCACCCGCGCCGCGCTCGAGCAGCGGGTCGCGCAAGGCGCCGCGCAGATCGAACGATTGCAGACGGACCTCGCTTTCCTGAAGAAGCAACGCTGATTCCCCCCGGACAACCCGGTCGCGCCGCATGGCGTGGCCGTTCGAAGCAACTTTTATCGCATCGCAAGGACTGGCCATGTTTTCATCGAAGAAAGACTCGCAGGGCGTGAAGCCCGCCAAGCTCTCCACGCTCGTCGCACATAACGTGCATATCTCCGGCGACCTGGAATTCAGCGAAGGGCTGCGCATGGATGGTCAGGTGACCGGCAACGTCACCGGCCGCCCCGGCGACGAATCGCTCCTCGTCGTCAGCGATCAGGGCGCGATTCACGGCAACGTCAGCGCGTATGACGTCATCATCAACGGGCGCGTGGTCGGGGACGTGATGGTCGCGCATTTCGTCGAACTGCAATCGAACGCGCACGTTCACGGCAACATCTACTATCAGAAGCTGCGCATGGATGTCGGCGCGACGGTCGAAGGCAAGCTGACCAAGCTCGAATCGATGCAGTCGAGCCCGCCCGCGCTGCCGGCCGCGGAAGTCGTGCCCGCGCTCGATTACTCGGCAAGCTGAGGCGCGCGAATACCGCATCGGCATGGGAAGCCGAGGCCCGCTCAGCAAGCCGATCCGCTAAGATTCGACGATGACGACGCCGCTCGCTCTCGCCCGCCGGGCATGATGCGCGGCTCATTACATCGAGACGACAAGGGCGCCCCATGCTGGTCAATTGCGCGGCTTATCAGAACGGCCGGAAGCTGGCAGACGTACATATCGACGACATCAACGCGTATCGCGACCTGCCCGACTCTTTCATCTGGGTTGCACTGAAGGAACCGGGGCCGGGCGAACTCGCTCACATGGCGCATCAATTCGGACTGCATGAGCTCGCTGTCGAAGACGCACAGCACGGGCATCAGCGGCCGAAAATCGAGGAATACGGCGATTCGCTCTTCGCCGTGTTCCATACCGTCGAGTTCGATGAAGAAGGCGAGTTGCTCGTCGGCGAAATCAACGTGTTCGTCGGACGGAACTACGTGATCTCGGTGCGTAACCGCACGACGCAAGGCTTCCAGGAAGTGCGCAAGCGCTGCGAACGCGAGCCGCAACTGCTCAAGCACGGCCCGGCCTTCGTGATGTACGCGCTCGTCGATGCCGTCGTCGATCGCTATTTCCCTATCCTCGAGACGCTCGGCGCGGATCTCGACGAAGTGGAGGAGCGCATCTTCGAGCACAACGGTTCAGCGGCGTCGCGGGAGATCATCGAAGACCTGTATTCGCTCAAGCGCCGTATGACGCTCCTGCAGCATCACACCGCGCCTTTGCTGGAGGCGGTCAGCAAGCTCTACGGCGGGCGTCCGCCCGGCGTGTGCGCGGGCATGCAGGACTACTTTCGCGACGTGTACGATCATTTGCTGCGCATCGTGAAGACCATCGAAGGCCGCCGGGAAATGATCGTCACGGCGATTCAGGTGAACCTCGGCCTCATCGCGCTTGCGGAAAGCGAAGTGACCAAGCGCCTTGGCTCGTTCGCGGCGCTTTTCGCGGTCCCGACGATGATCGCCGGCATCTACGGCATGAATTTCCATCGCATACCGGAGCTGGACTGGAAGTATGGCTATCCGGCGTGCATCGCGGTGATGCTGATCGTCGACATCCTGCTTTACCTGCGCTTCAAAAGGGCAGGTTGGTTATAATGGCTCCTTCGATGCGAAGTCTGCATCGATTTTCGATCATTCATAGGGCATCGCGCGGGAACTCTTGCGCGGTATCGTCTGTCTAATCGGACATGTTTGCTGGAACCTATGCCTTGCAATTCGGCCCGTTGGCCGCACGTGGTAGCAACAGCAGACACGTTCACCCCTGCAGTCACGCATCACACCGCACGTTGGCGTCGTGCCGTCGCCTGATCATGCATCAGAGCGGTTGCCGCGCCAATCTCGCCGTCCCGGTCACGCCGGCCAGGGTTCGCCGCCTCGAGGCGAACGCAGTTGTTCCGGCCTATGCCGTCAAGCTCAGCACGAGCCTGAAATGAGACGTGGCGCGCTCGTTCAGTCGAGCGTGCCGGACCACGCTTTACATCGCTTCCGACGCATTGCAGCGACGATGCCTTCTGGCGCAGCCGCTCATGCCTCCATTCGCGAACCGGCGTCGTGTGCTGGCGAAGCGCGCGCAATGGACGTGAAACAGGCGAGCGCAGCACCCTACAACACCCTCAACAGGAGCTCACATGGCGAAAGAAGAACTCATCGAACTCGATGGCATCGTTGACGAAGTGCTCCCCGACAGCCGCTATCGCGTGACGCTCGACAACGGCGTCGTCGTGGGCGCGTATGCATCGGGCCGCATGCGGAAGAACCACATTCGTATTCTGGCCGGCGATCGCGTCACACTGGAACTGTCCGTGTACGACCTCACCAAAGGCCGCATCAACTTCCGTCACAAGGACGAACGCGCAGGCGGCGGCATGGCACGCGCACCGATGCGCCGGCGCTAACTCATCCGGCGTCGTTCGTCAGCATTAGCGTCCACCGCTGATCCGTTGGCCGGTCCGAAGTTTGGTCCGAAGCCCCGATCCGCGGCGGGCGGTTCCCCTCAGGCACGCGCCGCCAGCAGCGCGTCGATCCCCACGGCGAATCCATCGTCGTCATTGGTTGCCGATACCAGGCTCGCGCGGCTTTGCACGCCTTCCGACGCCTGCCCCATCGCAATCGACACCCCCGCAATCTCGAACATCGCGATGTCGTTGGTCATGTCGCCGAGCACGGCCACGCGTTCCAGCGGCACGTTCTTGCGACGCGCGAGTTCGCGCACCGCATCGCCCTTGTTGGCGAGCAGGTGGGTGATATCCAGGTAGTAGCTCTGCGAGCGCGCCGCGTTCGCGCGCCCTTCGAGGCGCGCCTGCAATTGCTGCTCGACGCGTTCGAGCAGCGGCGCATCGGCGGTCGAGCCGACGATCTTGTCGACCGCATCGAGATCCACGTCGTCGAAACGCTGCACGAGCACGCCGTCGTAGCCGACCGTGCGGCGCTCGCGCGGCACGTATGCGCCGTCCGGATTCGTCAGATACCACACGTCCCCAACGAACACCCACGCATCGACGCCCGCCGCGGCGAGCGCTTCGAGCGAGGCCTGCACCGCGTCGCGCGGCAGCTTGTGCGCGGCCAGCACTTCCCGCGTGCGCGGATCGACGAGATTGCCGCCGTTGTACGACGCGTAAGGCATGTCGACGGCAAGCGTCTCGACGATATTGCGCATGCCCGCCCCCGGCCGGCTGCTCGCGACCGTGAAGGCGACGCCCGCTTCGTGCAGCCGGCGCACCGCGTCCTTCGCGGCTTCGCTGATCGACTTGTCGGTATGAAGCAGCGTGCCGTCGCAATCCGATACGACGAGCTCCACGCGCGCGAGCGCCTCGAAGGCGGCGGCGCCGTCGCCGTTCACGCTATGCAAACCGTATTGGCCTTTGCCGTTCATGAGAGCGCTCCTTCGCGCTGATTGAAGTGAGGCAGTTGACGAGTCTCGCGCACCGAACGCGGATGCCACAGCTTCGCGCCGCCTTCGATGCCCGCCGCGTTCGACACGACAGCGACGTTCGGCGGCAGGTCGAACTTCAGATGCGCGGCGTTGCCCCCGCCGATCCAGAGTTTGTCGAAGTTCACGAGCGTCGCCAGTATGCCGATGATTTTCTCGACGCGCCTGTTCCAGCGCTTGTTGCCCGCCTTCTCGCGCGCCGCGTTGCCGATGTATTCGTCGTAAGTGCGCCCCTTCGATACCGGATGATGCGCAAGCTCCAGATGCGGCATCAGTTCGCCGTCGCGGAATAGCGCGGTGCCCGCGCCGGTGCCGAGCGTGAGGACCATTTCGATGCCGCCGCCTTCTATCGCGGCAAGGCCCTGCATCTCCGCGTCGTTGATCATCCGCGCCGGCACGCCGCCAAGACGCGCGGAGATCATGTCGGCGAGCGGGACGCGATACCAGTATTCGTTGCCCAGATTCGGCGCGGTCAGCACGACGTTGTCGCGCACGACGCCGGGAAAGCCGATCGAGAGATGCGTCGGCGGCTCCCCGGTAATCGGTGCGACGAGCGTCATCAGCGTATCGACGACGGCATCGGGCGTGGCGGGCTTCGGTGTCGGAACGCGCACGCGCTCGCTTTTCATCTCCCCGTCTTCCGACAGGACAGCGGCCTTCAACCCCGTGCCGCCGATGTCGATGGCCAGGATGCGGTCAGCCTTCGGCGCGCCCTTGGTCGTGGAAACGCGCGTCCTGTGCTTCGTTTTCGATTCCGTGCTCACGCTTCTTGTCCTCGGTCGAGAAAGAGTTCACTTCTTGCCGGCATCGTCCGTCAGCGAACGCCACGCGCGGCCGTCGGCGGCGAGCAGTTGGTCCGCGGCTTCCGGGCCTGCGCTGCCCGACGCATAGCCATGCACCGGCAGTTCGGCATCCGGATGCAGCACGCGATCCACCGCCGCCCACGCCGTCTCGATGCTGTCCGCGCGCTGGAACAGTGTCGGGTCGCCGAGCATGCAGTCGTAGAGCAGCGTCTCATAGCCGACATTTGCGCTTGCCGCGAAGAAGTCGCTGTAATCGAACGCCGATCGCACCGCGCCGATCTGCATCAGCGGGCCGGGCATCTTCACGTTGAAGTCGAAGCTCGTGCCGTGCCCGGGATCGATGCGCAGCGTGTAGACGTTCGGCGTCAGCGCATCGACGGGAGTATCGCGGAAAAGGCGGAACGGCACAGCTTTCAGCTGCACCGATATCTCCGTGCGCCGTTCCGTCAGCCGCTTGCCGGTGCGCAGATAGAACGGCACGCCCGCCCATCGCCAGTTCTCGACATGAACGCGCGCCGCCGCGTAGGTTTCCGTGCGGCTGTCCTTCGCGACGCCCGGCTCGTCCCTGTACGCCGGGCCGGCGGGTCCGGCTTCGTACTGGCCGAGCACGACGTCGTTCGCGGATAGCGGCTTGATCGCATCGAAGACATCGGCCTTCCTGTCGCGCACGCTTTCGGCGTCGAACGAATTGGGCGGCTCCATCGCGACCATGCCGAGCAACTGGAACAGATGATTCGGCAACATGTCGCGGAATGCGCCCGTCTGCTCGTAGAAGCTGCCGCGCCCTTCCACGCCGATGGTCTCCGCCGCCGTGATCTGCACGTGGTCGATGTACTCGCGCCGCCACACGGGTTCGAACATCGCGTTGGCGAAGCGCACCGCGAGAATGCTCTGCACGGTGTCCTTGCCGAGAAAATGATCGATGCGATACACCTGCGATTCCTCGGCATGCGCGAGGATGCAGCGGTTCAGCTCCTTCGCGGAGGCGAGGTCCGTGCCGAACGGCTTTTCGATCACGAGCCGCCTGAACGCGCCGTCCTTCTGTTCGAGCAGGCCGGTGCGGCCGAGCCGTTCGGCGATCGGCGCGAAGAAGCGCGCGCTCACCGCCAGATAGAACACGACATTGCCGCTCTGCTGCTGCGCGAGCCGTTCCTTGAGGCGCGTGAAGGTCTCGTCGTCGGCGAACTCTCCCGCGAAGTATTCGAGCTTTTGCGCGATGCGGTTCCACGCATCGTCGTTCAGCTCCGATGTGTGGAAGGTGCTGGCCTTGTCGGCGGCGAACTTGCGCAGCGCCTGGGTCAGTTCATCGCGCCATTGATCGGTCGCCCGCGCGCCATGATTGACGCCGATGATCCGCATGTCGTCGTCGAGCAGTCCCTGAGCCGAGAGGTTATAGAGCGCGGGCATCAGAAGCCGCCTGGTGAGATCGCCCGCAGCGCCGAAGATGACCAGCGTGCAGGCGGGCGCGCGCCGCCTCGTCGATGGTTCCGAATCGCTCGACTGTTTCACGTCATTTGCCATGAACTGGAATCCTCATCCGTTGGGCTGAAGCTGGAAAGACTCTCGCCGATGCGGCACAGTTCAATCGAGCGTCGTGTCTTTCGGCATGCGCGCTTCTTTGTATGCTTTCTGTAATTTCACGCCTTTCGTGTCGTAAAATGTCCGCGCTCACGGACGACGCGTCGCAATTCACCGCTCACTCACATGAATGCAACCGACACTTCCATCGACTTGTCCGCTTACTTCGCACGCATCGGCTATCGCGAGGAAGAACGTCCCGCGCCGACGCTCGACACTTTGCGGGCGCTGCATCTGCTTCATCCCCAGGCGATACCGTTCGAAAATCTCGACGTCCTGCTCGGCCGTCCGGTGCGGCTGGATCTCGCGTCGCTGCAGCGCAAGCTCGTGAGCGAGCGGCGCGGCGGCTACTGCTACGAACACAACCTGCTTTTTCGCAGCGTACTCGAAGCGCTGGGTTTTCGCGTCCGAAGCTACGCGGCGCGCGTGCTGTGGGGCCGCGCCGATACCGCGATGCCGCCGCGTTCGCACATGCTGCTGGTCGTCGATCTGGACGAAGGCGCGTTCGTCACCGATGTCGGCTTCGGCGGCATGACGCTGTCCGCGCCGCTCGCGCTCTCGAGCGGACTGGAGCAGATCACGCCGCACGGCGCGTTTCGCCTCGAGCGCATCGAGCCGGGCGCCCGGCTGCCGCACTATCGGCTGGATGCGCTGATCGAGGGCAAGTGGACGCCTGTCTATCGCTTCGACTTCGATCCGCAATACGACATCGACTACGAGATGTCGAACCACTTCGTCTCGACGTATCCGCAATCCATCTTCGTGCATAACCTGCTTGCCGCCCGCCTTGCGCCGGGTCGCCGGTACGGCGTGTTCAACCAGCGCTTCTCGTCTCACGACGATCACGAAGGCACGACGCATCGCGAATCGTCCACCGTGGCCGACCTGCGCCGCACGTTGAGCGAAGAGATCGGCATCCATCTGCCGGATGCGCCCGATTGCTCGAATCCCGTTTCCCCCGCCGATCTGGACGCCGCGCTCGCGCGGCTCGCTGCATCCGGTCCGGCCTGATCCCACTCGATCGATGTTCAGAAAAAAAACAACCGGCGGCCGCGAGTTCCACACGCATCACCGCAGCACGATGCTCGGAAGCCGCCTGCCCGCCTGGCGTTCGCGGCTCGTCTTCGCCGGCGTGACGGCGGCGTTTCTCGCGCTCGCCGGGCGCGCGATGTGGGTCCAGGTGGTCGACCACGAGTTCTACATCGGCGAAGGACAGAAGCGCTATCAGCGCACGCTCGCGCTCGCGGCGACCCGCGGACGCATCGTCAACCGGCACGGCGCGATGCTCGCCGTGAGCCTGTCCACGTACGAAGTGTGGGCGAACCCGAAACGCTTCGACGGCGCGCGCAACGACGACATTGCCCGGCTGCTCGGCATGCCGCCGCGCGAGCTTGCGCGGCGTCTCGACACCGATCGCCGCTTCGTGCTCCTCAAACGTCAGGTCGAGGCGCAAGCCGCCGAGCACATCGCCGAAATCGGGCGCGCGGGCGTCACGCTCGTGCCGGATACGAAGCGCTTCTATCCCGAGGGCGAATCGGCGGCGCATGTCGTCGGCTTCACGGATAACGAGGACAAGGGCCAGGAAGGCGTCGAACTGGCCGCCGATGCGCGTCTCGCCGGCGAAGCGGGTCAGCGCGAAGTCATTCGCGATCGCCTGGGGCGCGTCGTCTTGCAGATCGGCGAGACAGACTTGCCGCAGAACGGCGAAACGATTCAGCTGACCATCGACCGGCGCATCCAGCAGCTCGCGCATTCGCAACTGAAGACGGCGATCGCGAAACATCGCGCGCGCGCGGGCAGCGTCGTCGTGCTCGATGCGAAGAACGGCGAAGTGCTCGCGCTCGCGAACTATCCGAGCTTCGATCCGAACGACCGCAGCCACCTCACCGGCGAGCAGTTGCGCAATCGCGCGCTGACGGATACGTTCGAACCCGGCTCGACCATCAAGCCGCTGGTGGCGGCGCTCGCCATCGATCTCGGCAAGGTGCGGCCGGACACGCGCATCGATACGGCGCCCGGCACCATGAAGATCGGCCCGAACGTGATTCACGACACGTCGAATCACGGCGTCATCACCGTGTCCGAAGCGGTGCAGATGTCGAGCAACGTCGCGCTGACGAAGCTCGCGCTGCAACTGCCCGCGCAAACCATCTGGGACAAGTATCGCGAATACGGCATCGGGCGCGCGCCGGAGCTCACGTTCCCCGGCGCGGCGACGGGACGGCTGCGCTCGCCCGAGCGATGGAAGCCCATCGAGCAGGCGACGATGGCCTATGGCTACGGCCTCTCCTTGTCGCTTCTGCAGATCGCGCAGCTCTACACGCCTTATGCCGGCGATGGACACTTCCACGCGGCCACGCTCATTCACGGCGAGAAACGGCGCGAGAGCGTGCCCGTCGTCAAGCCCGCGACCGCCGCCGCCGTGCGCAACATGCTCGAGATGGCGATGGGCCCGAACGGCACCGGACGCGCCGCCGCGGTCGAAGGCTATCGCGTCGGCGGCAAGACCGGCACGGCGCGCAAGCAAATCGGGCGCGCGTATGCGGCGAACAAGTATCGCGCGTCGTTCGTCGGCATCGCGCCGATGAGCGATCCTCGCGTGATCGTCGCGGTGATGATCGACGAGCCGTCGGGCGGCACGTACTACGGCGGAACGGTCGCGGGTCCGGTCTTCTCGGGCATCGTCGGCGCGACGCTGCCGCTGCTCGGCATCCCGCCCGACGCGTGAAGACGGATGAAGCGCGAACACAGGCGGGCGCGGACGTTGCTGCGCAAGCTGTCCGAACTGTAAAGACGCTGTGCTCTAATCACGCGATCCGCCTGCCAACACGACAACGGGAAGACCATGAAAAAACTCATCGCGGCCCTCGCGCTGCCCATGCTCCTCGCGGCTTGCGGCCGCTTTCACAACGCCGATGCCGGCCAGCCGGAAGTCGATACGGCATCGACGGAAAACAAGGTCAGCAGCATCGTCCAGTGCATTGCCGACGAAGCGAAGAAACACAACGCCACATTCAAGCAGACGGCAATTCCGCAAGGCGCGATGCTCGAATTCGGCGATTCGAACGTCATCAAGGTTCGTTACGACAACGGCCAGACGGTGTATCGCTTTTATCCGGGCGAGCGCCACGCATCGAACCTCTGGCTCGAAGGCGCGGGCAAGAAGTGCGCGCCGTGACGTCGCACGGAGCATAGAACCGCATGCGCTCCACTAAAGCCATCCATGCCGTCGAACGGCTCAAGACCCGCAGCGGCAATCCGCACTACGCGGCCGTCAGCATGCCGGGCGGCTACTTCTATCTCATCGAACGCTCCGCGCAAGGCGCGAGCAAGCTCTGCGACCCGCTCCCGATGGACGACTTCATCGCGTTCGTGAACGCGCGAGAGCCGGCCAGGCCGCGCAAGGTCAGCAAGCTCGATCAGGCGATGGAAGCGCAAATCGGACGCAGCGGAAAGCGCGCGGACCGGCCGCCATCCGATGAAGACGAATGAGGCGATGCGCCGCCGGGTGGCGCATCGCAGCATCGAAAGAAGCGCGCCGCGGCATTAAGTGTGCGTTGACAGACGGAGCCACATGGGCCCCGTTGCGTACATTTTGCTCAACGGTCGTACCTTTGATCGACAAAGACTCAAAGACAGCACAACGGTCACGATCGTAAAGATAACGAGCAAGGGCCGCCTGCGACGATTCATCAGAAATCGCGCGGGTGAAACGGGGTGCCCGCCGGCGTAACGACGAAGAGCGTGCGCCGCGCGGCTGAGAGGAAGACCAGCGATGAAGAAGAAAAAGAGCGAGGCCACGGGCAGCCTGTTGCCGTCGGCTTTGGCGGATGTCGAACTTCAGCATATCGAGCGCGCGGTCGCGCAGCTTCGCACAATGAACAATCAGTCGCCGGGCGCCCTCAACGTCGAATACTGGCGTGAACGGCTCGCGGCCGTGGTGAACGGCTATGCGCTCGTGCCGGCGCAGAAGCAGCGCATCGAAGCGCTGCGCCTCGCGCTCGACGCCATGCGAAGCACGCCACGCGACGGCGGCAGCCGCAAAAGGACGACCAACAGGCTTTGGGCGAAAGCGGCCTGAAGCCGGCCGCTTTCGCCACTCGCGCCGCGGCGCGATCCCCGATCCTCACGCGCGAGACATGCCGCGCGTGCTTGCACTACCCGGCAGGCGAATCGGCGTCAGGCATCGTTCGTGCTCGACTGGACACTCCTATGAGTCACGCCTGGAGGCGCCATGTCCGTCACGTCACATCGAATCGCCGCCACTCTTTTCGCGTGCGCTGCCGCCGCATTCGGCACGGCCAGCCACGCCCAGATCACGCAGCCTGCGGGTTCCGACCAGCAGGAGAGCCGCACGTCGGATTCGACGGGCCGGGCCAATCCGTCGGGAACGGTGGTGCATGAATCGCAGCGCCCGCAATCGAAGGATGCCGCCGGCAAGGCGCGCGGCGCGACCGTCGGCAAGGAACACAAGACCGACGGCGCAGGCGGATTCAACAACGGCCTGTACGGCACCGGCGCGGGCAACAACAAATAACCCGCACCGCAGCTCGCGGGCCGATCCCGGCGTTCAGTCCGCGTGATGCGACGACCCGTTGATCTCCGGCGCGATGGCCGCGTGATTGACGATCGCCACCAGCGACACGCCGCCGATCACATTGCCGATGAACGTCGGCAGCAGGAACACGAGGAAGTAGTCGGAGACGCTGTGCGCGCCGGTCATCACCGCATATGCCGATTCCACCGATCCCGCGATCACGTGCGACAGCTTGCTCACGGCGACGGTATAGGTGACGAGCAGGATCGTGAGAAGCCGCGCCGACCGCGCGCTCGGCAGCAGCCACACCATCAGCGCGATCAGCCAGCCGGCGAACATCGCGCGCACGACGGTCACGCCGAAATCGCCTGAGAACGGCGCTTTGGCCACCTTCGCCAGCGCTTCTGTCACCTCCGGAGAAAATACGCCGGGTATCTGCAACAGGCCGGCGAAGATCACGGTGCCGATCAGGTTGAAGAAGATCACGATGCCCCATAGCCGGAACGTCTTGCCGAGCGTCTTCAGGTCGCGCCGCACGAGAACGGGCAGCACCGCCGTCAGCGTGCTTTCGGTGAAGAGCTGCTGGCGTCCGAGGATGACGAAGACGAAGCCGATCGTATAGCCGAAGCTCGCGACGAGGCTGCGCCAGCTCGTGTCCGGCAACTCGCTTTCGAGAATGGACTGAACGAGGAACGAGAAGCCCATCGAAAGGCCGGCGGCGAGCGCGGACCACATGAGCGCGGCAAACGTGCGCTCCATCGCGGCTTCGCCCTCTTCGCGCACGATCTCGTGAATCACGAGCGCGTGCGGCGTCGAATGCTCGGCGGCCTGTTCGCGTTCGTCGCGGTCGAGGTGAGGTGACTCTTTTCCCGCGGACGGGTTCTTGTCCGGCTCTGCCATGATCGTTCTCCGTGAAGGCCGCCCGATGCGGGATCGATGGGCGGCAGGCGCACGGTGACAGCAGGAACGATGCCCGTGTAACGGAAACGTCAGTCAGCGCGCGTTGACGGCGTCCTGCGCATCGTAGCCGCGCCATTTATAGATGAGCGCCGACACGAGCCAGCAGGCCGCGAACAGCCCGACGATCGCATAGCCGAGCGCGCCGAAGTGCTCCGAGAGCATCGCGGCGACATCCCATAAGCCGCCTTTGAGCTGAAGCCGATCTGCGATCAGGCCGAGCGCCTCGACGCCCCCGACGAACACGGCGATCACGACGGACACGAGCGTGACCGTCAGGTTGTAGTAGAGCTTGCGGACCGGCTTCGTGAAGGCCCAGCCGTACGCGCCCAGCA
This sequence comes from Caballeronia sp. LZ019, assembly GCF_031450825.1. NCBI lineage: Bacteria > Pseudomonadati > Pseudomonadota > Betaproteobacteria > Burkholderiales > Burkholderiaceae > Caballeronia > Caballeronia sp. LZ019. The sequence continues at coordinate 882,113 of NZ_JARTVZ010000002.1, forward strand.
TGAGCATGCTGTCGGCGGTATCGATCAGCGACATGCCCGCCGTGAACAGCACCGGAAACACGAGGATCGACCACACCGGCAAGCCGCGCGTGGCCTCGGACGCCGCGATGCCCATCAGGCCGATTTCCGTGGCGGTATCGAAACCGAGTCCGAACAGGAAGCCGAGCGGATACATGTGCCAGCTCTTGCCGACCAGTCCGAATAACGGACGCGCGATGCGCGCGAGCGGGCCGCCGGCGATGGCGAGCGTGTCGGCATCGTCCCGGGCGATGGCGTCGCCGCGACGCACGCGCCGGAACGCACGCCACACGCCGCGCAGCACGAACAGGTTCATCGCCGCGATGGCGAAGAGAAAGAGCGCGGACACCGACGTGCCAATCAGCCCGCCGATCTCGCGAAACGACGCGAAGCGCTCCTGCACCGCGAGCGCGGTCGCCGCGATGAGCGCCGTCGCCAGCACGACGACCGTGGAATGACCGAGCGAAAAGAAGATGCCGACGCCGAGCGGCCGCTTGCCCTGCTGCATCAGCTTGCGCGTGACGTTGTCGATGGCGGCGATGTGGTCGGCGTCGACGGCATGACGAAGCCCCAGCGAATACGCGAGCATCGACGTGCCGAGCAGCAGCGGATAGTGACGAAAGGCGACGAGCGCCCAGACCCAGGCGAGGATATTGAACGCGACGAGCCCGGCGAGGAGGCGCATCGACCGGCGCGGCAGCCGGGGCGTGACGGAAGGATTCGGAGAACGTGACGCGGTGCCGGGTTCGGGAGGTCGGGCCATATGCGCGCGGACTTGAGCGGAGGGTCAGAGAATACCCTGCTTCGGTCTCCGGCCAATATTGGCGCCCGCCAAAAGCGAGATCGCCCGGCCGCCGCGAGCAATGCGACGGCCGGGCGACCGGACGATTCGGCAACGAGACCGCTTACTTGCCCATGATCGTATCGACCGATTCGCCGATGATCACGATTTCCGTGCGGCGATTGCGCGCGCGGCCTTCGTCGGTGTCGTTGCTCGCGACGGGACGGTCGTACGCCAGGCCCTTGTAGTTGATGCGAGCAGGATCCACACCCTTGGCCGCGATGGCCCGCGCGACCGTCTCGGCGCGCTCCTGCGACAGCGTCTGGTTGTACGCGTGATCGCCGATGTTGTCGGTATGGCCTTCGACCAGAACCGGCTTCTTGCTGCGCTGGATCAGGATGGCCGAGCGGTCGATGGCGGCGGCGGAACCGGCGCGCAATACGGACTTGTCGAAGTCGAACAGCACCTTCTCCGGCAGACGGACATCGACACCCTCTTCCGTCTTCGTCACTTCGATGCCGGCCGCGCGGTTCAGCGCTTCCTCGTTCGTGCGGTTCAGGCCGGAACAACCCGTCAGCACGGAAATGGCGGCCACGCAGGCGCTCATAGCCATCAGCTTATTCAACTCTTTCTCCTTGCTCATGAAATTGGCGTCGCGGACAGCATCGCCGCGGCCGTGACTGCATCACGTTGGCATGTCTAACGATCGACCGATGTCGGCATGTTCCGGATGCGCTTACTCAAAGCGGCCAAAGGTATAGCACGGGCGTCCGGTTCACTTTGTCAACATTTGCAAACTCCGGGTCCGCGCGTGGGACGCCGCGCCTTTCCCTTCGCCGCGAAAAACATAGGCCGATTCGTTCGTTGGGCGAATGAGCGCGCGCGGCTAACATGGCCCTTCCGCTGAACAGAGCCCGCCATGCCACGCTATCTCGACGACGCACAACGCGATGCAATCCAGGATCGGCGCGCGTCGTCGCGCTGGCGCAGCGAATGGCCGACGTGGCTCGTGATCGTCGCGGTACATGGCGGCTGGTTCGCGGTCGCGATCAACGCGCGCGCGCTCGGCCTGCCGCTCGCGCTCGGCCTGCTGGCGGTGCTGTCCTGCTGGTACATGTCGCTGCAGCACGAGTTGCTGCACGGTCATCCGACGCGCTGGCCGTTCGTCAACATGCTGTTCGGCATCGCGCCGCTCGCGGTGTGGTTCCCGTACGCGGTTTATCGCGACTCGCATCTTCGCCATCACGACGATGACCATCTCACCGTTCCCGGCCGCGATCCGGAAAGCTATTACGTCACGCCCGAGCAATGGGAGAACGCCGGTGCGCTGCTGCGGGCCGCGATTGCCGCGCGCAACACGTTCGCGGGGCGCATGCTGATCGGCCCGTGGTTTTCGATCGCCGCGTCGTGGCGCGAAGCGGCGCAGGCGCTTGCGACACGGCAATGGCGGATCGTCGGAAGCTGGGCCGTTCACGCGCTAGCGCTCGCCGCGCTCGCATGGTGGCTCGATGCGCGATGCGGCATTCCGTGGCGCGCGTTCGTTTTCGGCGTCGGCTACGCGTCACTCGCGCTGGCTTCGGTGCGATCGTTTCGCGAGCATCGTGCAGTCCATGACGAGCGCGAACGCACGGTCATCAACGAGGCTGCGTGGCCCTGGCGGCTGCTCTTTCTCAACAACAACTATCACGCGGTGCATCACGACTTGCCGGGCGTGCCGTGGTACGGCCTCGGCGAGCTGTATGCGCAGCGGCGCGAGGCGTATCGGGTGAATAACGGCGGGTTCGTCGTGCAGGGATATGGCGAGTGGCTCGCGCGGCATGCGTTCACGAAAGCGGCGTCGCCGGTGCATCCGTTTGCGGGCGATGCCGGCGTGCACGCCCCCGCGCGGTTTCGGCGAGGCCGTGGCGAACTCGGTACGATGCAGTCTCCTTCCGCCTGATTGCCCGCCTTCATGCAGTGGATCGCCGCCTTGCCGATGTACAACGTCGCGCCCGCTCTCGCGGACGACTGGCGCACCCTGCTCGACGCCGTGCTGACGCGCGTTTCGCCGTGGCTCGATGCGCGCGGCGATACCGTGCAGATCGTCGATCCCGGCGCGGATCTCACCGCCTTCTGGCTGCGTGACGATGTGCTGCTCTCGCAGACCTGCGGCTATCCGCTGCTGCATGCGCTCGACGAGCGCGTTCAGCTCGTCGCGACGCCCGCGTTCGATGCGCCCGGCTGCGAGCGCGGCGGCTATCGCAGCGTGCTGGTGGCCGGCGCGCACGTCGGCGCCTCGTCGCTCGAAGCGTGCCGCGAGCTGCACGCTGTCTATAACGATGACGATTCCAACAGCGGCATGAACCTGTTCCGCCACGCGGTCGCGCCGTTCGCATCGAACGGACGGTTCTTTTCGGCGGTCACGAAGAGCGGCGGGCATCTGGCGTCGCTGCGCGCGCTCACCGTCGAGCGCTCGGGCGATGTCGCCGCCATTGATTGCGTCACGCTCGCGTTCGTGCGGGCGCATCGGCCGGAACTCGCGGCGGGCATCCGCGAGATCGGGTTCACGGCGAGCGCGCCTGCCTTGCCGTTCATCGCGTCGAAGCGCGTTGCGCAACCCATCGTCGATGCGCTCGCCATCGCGCTTTCCGATGCAGTCGCGGAAGACGGCGAGTTGGCGAAGCGGCTGATGCTTCGCTCAATGCTGCGCTTACCGCAAGCGGATTACGCTTGCATCGACCGATACGAGCGCGAGTCGATCGAGCTTGGGTATCCGCGGCTCGCGTGACTTCACGGCGCGCACATCTTCGAAATCGCCCGCCATTGCGCGTCGCTCATCGCGTCGTCGCCGGTCGATGAACCCTGACTGTCACGCACGCGGTCATCGGTGCGGGGATGATCGGACAGGAACGGCGGCAGCGCGAATTCGCCCTCGCGCTTTGTCATCGACATCAAAAAGGCGGCGAGGCCGTCGCTGCGCAGACCCGCTGCATGCAGATAGGCGATGCCCCGCGCATCGGCGGCGCGCTCCGCCTCGCGACCGTACGATAGCGTCAGGAAGTGGCCCGCAATCGACGAAACATCGCCGTATCCGATGTCCACGCCGAACATCGTCGCGACGGCGCGGATGCCGAGCTGGCGCATCGCGCCGGTCAGCGGATCGCGGTTCGCGATGTGCGCCGTCTCGTGCGCGAGCACGCCCGCAAGCTGGTTGGCGTCGCTCGCATGATCGATCAGCCCCTTCATCACGACGATGCGCCGCCCCGGCAGCGCGAACGCGTTGATCTGATCGTCGTCCACGACGATCACGCTCACCGGACGAGCGATACCCGCCGCACGCGCAAGGCGGGCTTCGAGCGCGCTCAAGGCCGCCTGGCCCGCAGCGCCCTCGCAAACGCGGTTCGTGCTCGTGAGCGCGGCTTGCGCGGCATCGCCCAAGTGGGCTTCCACCGAGAGCGGGACCAGCTTCACGGCCAGCGACGGGTCGCGCACGAACGCCGCGCCCGCCGCCAGAAAAGCGAACACGACCGCCATCGACGCGACCCACGCCACGTGGCGCGGCCGGGCACGCCGGCGCGGCAGTTCGGACGGTAACGCGGCGCAATTGGCCAGCACGCGGCCCGGCTCGCCCTTGCACCACAGAGCGACAACGCCGTCCGGGTTCGGATCGCCACTGTGCATCGCGTGCAGCGGCCAACGCGCGTGCTCGCGTCCGGTCCCTTCATCGACGATGACCATGCATCCATCGTCGATGCGCAAACTCCCGCGATGCTCGGCGCCGCACTTGCCGTCGAAGAAGCGGACCGTCGTCTTCACAGCACCGCGCCGTGATCGAGCGCGTTCAGCATGCCTTCGCCCGCCGCGGGCGCGCGCAGCGTGGTCTGATGCAATGCGGCCGGATCGATTTCGCCGGCGACGAACAGCGTCGTGGCGGCAAAGCGCAAGCCGCGATGCAGGGCGATCGGATACCCGAGGCCAGCCGTCACCGCGAGAATGGCCAGGTTGCCCAGCACGAGGCGCATGACGCGAAACGCGGTCACACGGCTTTCGAATCGCAGTGCGCCGAACGTCGTGTTGGCCGCCACGTGGCGGGACAGGCTCGCGAAGTAAAAGCAACTCATCACCCACGAACCGATGATGAACAGCACCAGGACCACGCCGCCCATAAAAATGCCCGCCAGGACCGCGAGATAGAGGCCGCCGAGGGAATCGTGCGATTGCTGAATGAACGTCGCGACCGGCCAGACGATCAGCAGGCCGAGCGCGGCGGCGAGCGCAAGGGAGCCAAGCAATGCAATGAGAAATGCGCCGTAGACCTTGCCGGCCTGCCCCTGAAAACTGAAGGACTGGTCGCCGAAGCTGCTTGCGTTGATGCGGCTTTCGAGGAGCCGCATCGTCACCCAGGGCACCAGTTGGTAAAGCGTCACGACACAAAGCAGCGCGTACAGCAGCGACTTCAGCCCGTACGCGAACGCCGATCCGGTCATCCCGCCGCGAATGCCGCGCCAGACCGTGCGGCTCAGTCGATACCGCTCCGCACTGTAATACGCGCCGAGCGCCAGGACGAAGACGACCACATAAAGGACGAACACAGGCAGCGACGCAACCACCGCGCTGCCGGTGGCGGCCTTCAGCACGCCGCCGACGATCAACGCCGCCACGCTCGCACCGACCAGCACGGCGCCCGCGAGAAGAAAGCCTCGCAACAGCTCGCCGCCGGTGCCGGTGTATTCGAATCGTTCATCCTGAAAGCGCACATGCGACCACACATAGCGGCGCATATTCGTGACGCCCCAGAACCGATAAATTCCCAGCGTGATAATGCTCGACAGCAGATTTTTGAAGTAGACGGCGTACATATCGCCGAGATCCCCGTCATAGGTCAGGGCAGGACGCATTTCGTTTGGCGTGCTCATTGTCCGAATCCTTCGTTGTTGTTTTGATCGGCGGCCCGTCGGGAATAGTGCTTGCAACTCCTTAGGGGACAGACCGCGGCGCGGATGTATATCACGGGCTGCATTCGGCACTTGTCAATAATTGCCGCACGCGCCTCGCACACCGCGCCCGGCCTCGGCCGGTCCCGGCAGACTTCCCGGACTTTCGGCACAATCGGGTTTTCCCGCGCGTAGCCGCGTTCGCCGTGCGCGAATTGCCACGTCACCGAAAGCCAACAATCCGCAATGATCCCCTTCTCGCTGCTCGACCTTTCGCCCATCCCGCTCGGCTCGACCGCCGCCGATGCCTTCGCTCATTCGCTCGATCTCGCGCAGCACGCCGAACGCTGGGGTTACCTGCGCTACTGGCTCGCGGAGCATCACAACATGACGGGCATCGCCAGTGCGGCGACGTCGGTGGTGATCGGCCATATCGCGGCCGGCACGAAGACGATTCGCGTCGGCTCGGGCGGCATCATGCTGCCGAATCACGCGCCGCTCGTCATCGCCGAACAGTTCGGCACGCTGGCCTCGCTGTTTCCGGGGCGCATCGACCTGGGGCTGGGCCGCGCGCCGGGCACGGACCAGACCACTGCGCGGGCGCTGCGTCGCGACCTGCAGGGCAGCGCGGACTCGTTCCCGGACGATGTCGTCGAGCTGCAACGCTTTTTCGCCGATCCCGTCGAAGGTCAGCGCGTGCGCGCGGTGCCGGGCGCCGGCCTCCATGTGCCGATCTGGCTGCTCGGCTCGTCGCTGTTTTCGGCGCAGCTCGCCGCCGCGCTCGGGCTGCCGTTCGCGTTCGCGTCCCATTTCGCCCCGGACTATCTGCTGACGGCGCTGGACGTCTACCGCTCCCAGTTCCGTCCTTCGGCGACGCTCAAGAAGCCTTACGCGATGGTCGGCGTCAACGTCTTCGCCGCCGATACCACCGAGGAGGCGCGCTTCCTGTTCACGTCGCTCGAGCAGCAGTTCGTCAATCTGCGGCGTGGCACGCCGGGGCAACTGCCGCCGCCCGTCGAGTCGATCGCGTGGTCGCCGGCGGAGCGCGCGGGCGTCGAGCACTCGCTCGCGTGCTCGGTCGTGGGGAATCGCGCGGATGTCGAGGCGGGGCTGCGCTCGGTCATCGATCAGACGCGCGCGGACGAACTCATCGTGACGGCGCAGATTTTCGACCACAAGGCGCGTCTGCGCTCGTTCGAAATCACCGCCGAAGCGCGGGACGCCATCGGCGCGAACGCCTGAATCCCGCGCCCGGACACGACGGCAAAACGCCCCATGCTGGACGCGCGCGCTTTTGACAGGCAATAATGAGATGCCGGAGCCGCACCGCCGCCGCATGGACCGCGCGCTTCGCGTCTGCCTTACCCGCCAAGCATCTCCCTGAAGCGCGCACGCTGTCCCTGCGCGCGGCCGGACGATGCGGCGGACAACAACAACGATGTCGCAAGAGGGAGGAAGAATGTCGATGCCGAAAAGCGCTGCCACCGGAGCCATGACGCTCCTGACCGAATACGATGAGGCGAGCGGCCAGGAAGTGCGTTCGCTGCGGCTCGAACCCGCCGCGGACGGCAAGGCCGTCCTGCTCATCGAAATCGACGAGCGCAAACCCGGGATTCATCGTGAAGTGCGTTATGAGATTACGCCCGCGGAACTCATTGCCGCCATTCGCGCGCACGGCGCGGAATTACCGGGAGAGCAGCATACCCGTTAAAACTTTTTTAATAATGGCCGCGCGCAGCATACAATAGAGTTCAAAGCGAGGTTGCCGCCATGCGGCGCGAGCCTCGTGTTCCACGGATCATGGCCGTTTTCGGCTTATGCGGCGTGACTTCCCGCGCGCACGCCCGTCGCGCGTCCGTCACGGTGATCCCTGAACTGGCGTTATCTGCAATCGGCCGGGTGCCGGCTATTCAGGCAACGACCGGCGGATTAAAGCAGCCTTGCGGTAAATACACTAATTGACGCGCGGCAGGCGCTGCGCCACGCTTGTATTAAATATAACTTCAGGCCATCGAACCGCCCCGGTCCGCGCGGAGCATCGGTTCGTCTTCTGCAAATCAAAAAGCTGAATCAGGAAAGCCGTGGACGAAAGAAAGCGAGATAGCATCATTGCGTATTTGCGCAGCCGTATGGCCGAATTCGGCATCACCGAAAGCGCATTGGCCGAAGCATTAGCCGAAGCGTCGGAACCGCCCCCGCCGCCGCCCATGCTCACGAAAACCAACGGAGCAAATGGCGCGCAGAAACCCAGACGGGCGATGCCGCAACTCCCCATCATGCCGCAAAGCCACGGCGATCAGCCGGTGTTCCGCAACGCCAGTGGCGACACCTGGGACGGCGTCGGCGATATGCCCGAATGGCTCAAACGCGCGGTGCATGCAGGACAGGACATCGAGTTTTACCGCGTCTGAGGCGATGCCTCTCACGTCGCCCGTGAAGCGCGCGAAATCGATTCGCGCGGCGTTACGCATCGCGTATCGCAGGGCCGTCGTGCCATAGGCAATTCGCTGCCGTTTATCAAGTTCAAAAATTTTCGGCGATGCATCGCCATCGTGCCGGAAACGGTTTATTGCTCTCCTCTGAAGCCGGCGGGCGGAATGCCGCCGCGCATCGACTTCGTCGAGTCGTCCGAACGCCCACGGTCGAGAGGAGCCACGCATGAATGCACAGGCACGCCGCGAGCTCACCCCCGATGCGCATCCATCACTGCCGGCGCGAACGCCGGCCGGCGATCGCGCTTCGGGCTGTCGCGCCTGAGCCGCGGTGCGCGGGCTCCACTGATCCGCGAGGGGCGAGCCATGCATTCCCGCTCCGACTCGCTGCCGAGCGTCGTGCGCCGCATGACGGCGGGCCGCATGCTGCTCGAAGGCGTATCGGTGGAACAGGTGGCGGACGAGCTGCATCTGTCGTTGCAGACGGTGCGCCGCTACAAGGCGATGGTGTCGGAAGGCGGCCTCGACGCGCTCGCCAAAATGGGCGTCGGCGGGCGGGCATCGGTGCTGGATCAGGATGCGCTCGGCTGGATCGCGACGGCGCTGCAGGGCTCGGCGCGCGACCACGGCTTCGAAAGCGATGCGTGGACGAACGCGCGCTTGCGCGAGGTGATCGAACGGCGCTACGGCGTGCGCTACTCGCGCGTCTATGTCTGGCAGATCGCGACGAATCTCGGGCTCGCGCATGTGCTGTCCAAGTCGCGGCGTTGATGCCGAGGCGAAGCGCGGCGTCGCGCCGGCGCTCCGCCATCAGTAGCACTCAGAAGTTGAAGCGGTCGATGTTGCTCGCATCGAACGTCGTGGGCGGGCCGAGAATCACTTCGCCGCTCTTGCCGACGGTGCGCTTGCCGAGCTTGCCGGCATCAAAGGAATCGCCTTCCTTGCCGGTGATGGTCCCGGACGCGAGATTCGCCGCAGCGAACGCGGCCAGATAGCCCAACTGGCCCGGGTCCCACAACTGGAACGCGGTGACGGTGCCGTTCTTCACGAACGCACGCATCTGGTTAGGCGTGCCGAGCCCGGTGACGACGACCTTGCCCTTCGCCGGCGATGTCGAGATATAGCGTGCCGCCGCCGCGATCCCCACCGATGTCGGCGCGACGATGCCCTTCAGGTTCGGATACGCCTGCAACAAGCCTTGCGTTTCGACGAACGACTTCTGATCGTCGTCGTTGCCGTGAGCGATCTTGACGAGCTTCAGCTTCGCATACTCGGGCTTCTTCAACTCGTCCTGCATCCACTTGATCCAGGTGTTCTGATTCGTCGCGTTCGGCGTCGCGGAGAGAATCGCGAACTCGCCCTCGCCGCCGACGAGCTTCGACAGCAGTTGAATCTGCCCGCGCCCGATCGCCTCCGAATCCGCCTGATTGACGAAGATCTGACGTCCGTCGGGCGCGGTGTCGGAATCGAACGTGACGACCTTGATGCCTTGCGACATCGCTTTTTTCAGATACGGCACGACCGCGTTCGCATCGTTGGCCGCGATCACGATCGCGTTCTGACGCTGCGTGATCAGCGTGTTGATGTAGCTCACCTGCGACGACGCCCCCGCATCCGACGGGCCGACGACCTTGCCCTCGCCCTTGAACTCCTTGATCGCGGCCATTCCGCCATCGTCGGCGATGACTTCGTAAGGATTGTTGATCTGCTTCGGCAGGAACGCGATCTTGAGGCCGCTCTTCACTTCGGCGGCGCTCGCCGTCAGCGCGACGCTTGCCGCGAGCAGGGCCGCCGCGAGCATCGGGGCGCGCATGAGTCGGTATGGTGTCTTCATGTCGAAAAGTCTCCTGTCATTCGTCATTACGCAGGACTGCGCGGGTTATCAACGGGCGCGGCACGCCTTCAGGGCAACTGCGCCATCAGGCGCTTCTCGCGCGCCGCCCGCCAGCGCGCGACGAGATTCGGTATCAGCACGGACGACAGCAGCAGCGCGCCCGTCACGATCGTTAGCGTTTCGCTCGATACGTCCGCGAGCGTCAGCGCGTTGCGCAGCACGCCGATGATCACGAGCGACAACAGCACGCCGATCATCGAGCCGCGTCCGCCGAAGATGCTCACGCCGCCGAACAGCACCGCCGCGATCACGGAAAGCTCGAAGCCCTCGCCGTTGTCGCCGCGCGCGCTCGTGAAGCGCAGCGTATAGACGACGCCCGCCAGCGCGGCCATCGCGCCGGACATCATGAAAAGCCGGAGTTTCGTCTTCGCGACGTCGATGCCCGAGAACTGCGCGGCCGTCGGGTTCGCGCCGATCGCATAGAGGCTGCGGCCGAACGGCGTCGCTTGCAGAAGGACCGTGAAGACGATCGCGCCCGCGATGACGAGCACGAACGGCATCGGCAGAAACGTACCGGCGACGGTCTCGATGCCGAACGCCGTGTACGACGCGGGGAAATCCGCGATTGCCTGATCGCCGAGCAGCACGTAAGCCAGCCCGCGAAAGAGCGCCAGCGTGCCGATGGTGACCGCGAGCGACGGCAGGCCGAAGCGCACGATCACGAGCCCGTTGAGCAGTCCCGCGAGCGTGCCGAACGCGAGCACGATGACGATGACGAGCGGCATCGGCAAGCCCATGTGCCACAGCACGCCCATCAGCGCGCTCGATGCGCCGAGCACCGACGCCACCGACAAGTCGATCTCCGCGGCGACGATCACGAGCGTCATCGGCAAGGCGATCAGCGCGATCTCGGTGAAATCCGCCAGCATGTTCGAGAGATTCGCGGACGAGAGGAACATCGGCGACAGCATGCGTCCGGCCGCGAGCGAGACCACGAGCACGACGACGAGCATCGCTTCCCACTGCACGTGACGGCGCTTCGCCGTGGACAAAGCGGAATCGGGCTTAGCCATGATCGCGTTTCCTCATCATGCGGCGCGCGACGGAACGCGCGAGCAAGGTATCGAGCGTGATCGCCGCGACGATCAGCGCGCCCTGAATCGCCTGTTGCCAGAACGGCGACACGCGCAGCACCACGAGGGCGATGTTGATGACGCCGAGCACGAGCGCGCCGAGCGTCGCCCCGGCGATGGTGCCGACGCCGCCCGTGATCGCGACGCTGCCGACGACCGCCGCCGCGACCACCTGCAACTCGATGCCCTTGGCCGTGCTGGCGTCGACGGTGCCGAAGCGCGCGAGCCACAGCACGCCCGCAAGCCCCGCTATCGCGCCGGACAACAGGAAGCCGATCATCACGCGGCGATCCACGCGGATGCCCGCGAGCCGCGCCGCTTCGGGATTCGAGCCGATCGCATAGTGCTCGCGCCCGCCGCGATACTGCTTCAGATACACCGACAGCGCGACCAGCACGGCGAGCGCGATCAACACGAGATTCGGCACGCCGAACAGCGCGCCGGTCGCGATCGCGGCGAACGCATCGGGCAGGCTCGTCGCGTTGATTTGTCCGCCGTGAACCCAGGCATAGTCCGCGCCGCGCACGATGTACAGCGTCGACAGCGTGGCGACGAGCGACGGCACGCGCCCGAAGGTGACGAGCGCGCCGTTGACTGCGCCTATGGCCAGGCCGACGCCGACGCCCGCGACCATCGCGACGAGCACGGGCATCTGCGGGAACATCACGAAGAGACTGCCGACCGCATACGCGCTCACGCCGACGATCGACGCGACCGACAGATCGATGTGCCGCATCAGCATCACGATGGTCATGCCCGCCGTCAGCAAGCCGATGATCGACACATTGAGCAATACGTCGCGCAGGTTTTGCAGATTCAGGAAGTCGGGCTTGACGGCGGCCGTCGCGCCGACGAGCACGAGCAGCACGATGAAGAGCGTCAGTTCGCGGCTCTTCGCGATGGATACGGCGAGGCTGTCGCGCTTCGTTTCGGCGGGCGGCATCGCGGGCATGGCCGGAGAGTGTCTCGTCATCATGCTGCGTGCCCCATCGAGGGCGACGCGCCCAGCGCCGCGCTCATCACCCGCTCCTCGTTCGCCTCGGCGCGCGCGATGTCCGCGCTGATGCGGCCTTCGTGCATCACCAGCACGCGATCCGCCATGCCGAGCACTTCCGGCAATTCGCTCGAAATCATCAACACGGCCATGCCCTCCTTCACCAGTTCGGCCAACGTGCGATACACCTCCGCCTTCGCGCCCACGTCGATGCCGCGCGTCGGCTCATCGATGATCAGCACCTTCGGGTTCGTCGCCAGCCACTTGCCGAGCACGACCTTCTGCTGATTGCCGCCCGACAGCGTGCCGACGGGCGCATCGAGATCGCTGGCTTTGAGGCGCAGGCGCTTGCCCCAGTCGGCGGCGAGCGTCGATTCGCTTCGCGCCGAGATGAGGCCGTGACGCATCAATCGGCCGAGCACGGTGAGCGATGCGTTGCGTGCAATCGACAGCTCCATCGCGAGTCCTTGCGCGCGGCGGTCTTCCGGCACGAGCGCGAGGCCCGCGCGCACCGCCGCCGCTGGCTTGCCCAACGCGAGCTTGCTTCCGGCGACGACGACCTCGCCGCCATCGACCGGATCGATGCCGAAGATCGCGCGCGCGACTTCGCTGCGTCCCGCGCCGACGAGACCCGCGAGCGCGACGATCTCGCCCGCGCGGACATCGAAGGAAACGTTTCTGAACACGCCCTCGCGCGTGAGGTTGCGCACCGCGAGCCGCACGTCGCCGGGCCTGACGTCGGCTTTCGGATAGAACGTGTCGAGATCGCGGCCGACCATCCGGCTCACGATCGCGTCGATGGTCATGTCGGCGGTGAGCGCGTCGTGGACCTTCATGCCGTCGCGCATGATCGTCATGCGCTGCGTGAGCGCGAAGACTTCGTCGAGCCGATGCGTGATGAAGAGGATCGCGACATCGCGCTCTTTCAGCGCGCGCACGATGGCGAAGAGGCGCTCGACTTCGGGCAGCGACAACGCGGCGGTCGGCTCGTCCATGATCAGCACGTTCGCATCGAGCGACAGCGCCTTCGCGATCTCGACGACCTGCTGGTCCGCAATCGACAGCCCGCGTACGAGCCTCTGCGCGCGCAGGTTCACGCCGAGCGATGCGAGCAGCGCGTCCACTTCGCGATGCATCTCGTCGTAGCGAATGCGCCCGAGCCGGTCGCGCGGCTGGCGGCCCATGTAGATGTTCTCCGCGATCGACAGGTCCGCGAACAGCGTCGGCTCCTGATAGATGACGGCGATGCCTGCATCGCGCGCTTCGGCGGGAGTCGCGAAGCGGCGCGCGGCGCCGTCGACGAGCAACTCGCCCGCATCGGGCCGATACACGCCCGCGAGCAGTTTCACGAGCGTCGACTTGCCCGCGCCGTTCTCACCGAGCAGCGCATGCACTTCGCCGGGAAAGAGTTGCAGGCTGCCATCGCCGAGCGCGCGCACGCGGCCGAACGCCTTGCTCGCGTGCCTCAGTTCGAGTCTGGGGGTCATCGCCATGTCTCCTAGATGCGATAGATGCGCTCGGCGTTGCGCACGAAAAGCGCGTCTTTCTCGCTCTCGCTCGCATCGGCGACGATGCGCGCATACGCGTTCCATATCGCCGTGTACGAGCCGAAGAGCCGGTTGACCGGAAAGTTCGATGCGAACATGGCGCGCTCGCAGCCGAACGTATCGATGGTTTCGAGCACGTAAGGACGGAAGCTCTCGATGGTCCAGTCGTGATCGAACATCGCGAGGCCACTGATCTTGACCGCGACGTTCGGGCACGCGGCCAGCGTCCGCATCCCTTCACGCCACGCGCGATACCCCGAAGGCGATGCGCGATCCACGAACATGCCCGCGTGATTGACGATGAATTGCGTGCCCGGATGCTCGCGGGCGAGCGCCGCCGCATCGCTCATCTGCGATGGATACAGTTGCAGATCGAACGACAGGCCATGACGTTCGAGCAGCGCGAAATGCCGGCGCCATTGCGGCTCGTGCATGTAATGGCGTCCGACATAGTCGTAGAGCGGATCGTCGTGCACGTTCAGGATCTGGCGAATGCCTCTCGTGTTCGCGAACGCCGCGTGCGCTTCGAGCACTTGCGGCGCGTTGTCTGCCGATAAATCCGCGCCCGCCACGATGCCGTCGGGCATGCCGCGCCCTTCTCCATCGGCGATGCCTTGCAGCCAGCGCGTTTCCTCCACCGGATCGGCGGGGTCGTGATTCGCATCGACATGCACGACTTTCAGCACGGCGACGCTGCCCGCATCGCGCAGCAGGTCGCGCATCAAGTAGTCGTGCTTCAGCTCGCGCGCATCGCCCACGAACGATGTTTGCGGATTCGCGAGCCACGGATAGTGATGCGTGGAAAGGTCCCACAAGTGGATATGCGGATCGACGACCTGCATGATGGTTCCTCGTGAGCGATGCGCTTCAGGGAAGGTGAAACACCGGCACGAGCGGTACCGCGACGGGCGCGTGATCCGCGTGCGTGTCCATCAGTTCCGCCATGTAGTCCCACCATTTGCGCATGATCGGCAGCGTGGGCAGCGCATCGACCGTATGCGAAGCCGTGCGCTGATAGACGGCGAACAGATGCCCCGTCGCTTCGTCGAGAAAGATGCGGTAATCGCGGATGCCTGCGGCGCGCAGGGCATCGGCCAGTTCGGGCCATAACTCGCGATGGCGCCGTTCGTATTCCTCGCGCATGCCGGGCTTCAGGGTCATGCGCAATGCCACTGTCTCCATGGCGGCCCGCCTTCTTATGTTTGTGCGCCTTCACGTGTGTCGAGGCGCGTTGTGCTGCGACTATAATTCGCCGACCGATAACACGACAATTCGAAAGCAGGATTGGCCGATCGCAAAAGCGTATCGCACGAGTCGGCTTATCTTCTATACGTTGCTGCGTTGCGTTGCATCATCCGGACAGCCAAATGAATCAGAACGTCTCCCAGATATCGCTCGTCAACCGCCTCAAATTCAAGCACCTCGCGCTGCTCGTCGCGCTGGACGACACGCGCAATCTTCATCAGGCCGCCGACACCGTCAACGTCGCGCAGCCGAGCGCGAGCCGGATGCTCGCGGACATCGAGGAAGCATTCGGCTTTCTGCTCTTCGAGCGCAACGCGCGCGGCATGCATCCGACGCCGCTTGGCACCGCCGCGCTCGCCTACGCGCGGCGCTCGCTCGCGGATCTCACGCGCTTCGCCGACGATCTCGACAACAAGCGGCGCGGCGGCCACGGCCAGTTGACCGTCGGCGCGATCATGGGCGCCGCGCCCGACGTGCTCGCGATGGCCGTCACCGAACTGAAGTCCGAGCGCCCGCTCCTGAACGTGCGCATTCTCGGCGAAACCAGCGATCAGGTCGTGCAGCTGCTGCATCGGCGCGAAGTGGATCTCGCGCTCGGCCGGCTGACCACGCCCCTGCAACACAACGACTTCGACTTCGAGCCGCTCGCACGCGAAGCCATGCGCCTCGTCGTGCGCGCGACGCATCCGCTTGCGGCGAAGACATCGCTCGCGCTCGATACGCTCGTCGGCTGGCCGTGGATTCTTCAGCCGATCACGAGCCCCGCGCGCGGCCTCTTCGAAGAGGAGCTCGCGCGCGCGGGACTCACGACGCCCGCCGATATCGTCGAATGCGCGTCCATCTTCGCCACCTTGCAACTGCTGCAGAACAGCGACGCCGTCGCCATGCTCCCCGAGTCCGTCGTGCGCGACTACCTGCGCGCGGGATTGCTTGCGGAACTGCCGATCGAGATCGGCAAGAGCTTGTCGGGTTTCGGCCTCTTGCGACGCAAATCCGAAACGCTGAGCGAGCCGGCCGAATACTTCATCGCGCTGCTTCGAAAGTACTCGGCGGCGTCGCTTGCGCTCACTGCAGGTTGACGAACAAGCCGCCGTCCACCAGCAGCGATGCGCCCGTCACATAGCGCGCCCGGTCGGAGGCGAGAAACACCACGCATTGCGCGACATCGTCGGGTGCGCCGAGGCGTCCTAGCGGAATGCGCTTCTCCATGTAGGCGCGCTTGTCCGCATCGGACAGGTCGCCGGCGTTCAGGTCCGTCGCGATGGTGCCGGGCATCACCGAATTGCAGCGGATGCCGTCAGGCCCGAGCGCAATCGCGCACGACTGCATCAGCGAATGCACGCCCGCCTTGGTCGGCGTGTAGTGCGTCTGCATGCCGCCGCCGACAAGCGCGCTGATCGAACTCGTCGCGACGATCGCGCCGCCCGTGCCTTGCGACTTCATCTGGTTCGCGACCGCTTGCGTCACATAGAACGCGCCGTTCAGATTCACCGCGACCGTGGTTTCATACACCGATGGCGGCATGTCGAGAAACGCGTGGAACGGACAGATGCCCGCGTTGCTCGACAGCACGTCCACGCGCCCGAACGCGTCCACGGTGCGCCGCACCAGTTCGATGCCCGTCTCGCGTTCGGCGACATTGCCTTCGACCGCAATCGCGCGCCGCCCGAGCGCCTCGATCTCGCCGACGATCGATTCCACCGCCGATGCCTTGCCGTAAGACTGATCGTTGTCGCGCCAGTAGTTGATCGCCACGTTCGCGCCTTCGCGCGCGCTGGCGAGCGCGATCGCCCGGCCGATGCCGCGCGAGCCGCCCGTCACGATCACGACCTTGTTTTCGAGCAGCATGAGCGCCTCGTCAGTGGGTGTAAGGGCGCGTGAGCGCGCATTCCGGATTGAGCCGCACGCCGAAGCCCGGCGTCTCCGGCACCTTCATGCGGCCGTTGACGGGCACGGGCTCGTCGAGCAGCAAGGGGTTGAACATCGGCACGACTTCGTCGGCTTTCGGGGCCATCATCAGGAACTCCGCGAACGGCGAGTTGTGCCGCGTCACGACGAAGTGATAGCTGTACACCGACGATCCGTGCGGCACGACGAGCACGTTATGCGCATCGGCGAGCGCCGATATCTTGATCAGCTCCGTGATGCCGCCGCACCAGCCGACGTCCGGCTGCACGAGGTCCGCGCAGCCCATTTCGAAAAGCATGCGAAAACCCCAGCGCGTCGCTTCGTGTTCGCCCGTCGTCACCATCATGCCGCGCGGCACGGAACGGCGCAGTTCGGCGTAGCCCCAATAGTCGTCGGGCGGAAGCGTTTCTTCGAGCCACTTCAGGCCGTATTCGTGGGCCGCCGTGGCGAGACGCTTCGCGTAGTTCAGGTCGAGCGACATCCAGCAATCGAACATCAGCCAGAAGTCGTCGCCGACTTTCGCGCGCATGTCGGCGAGCTTCGCGATGTTCGCGGCCAGCCCTTCCTCGCCTTCCGCCGGGCCGTGCTGCAACGGCATCTTGCCGCCGATGAAGCCCATCTCCTTCGCCAGATCGGGACGCGCGCCGGTCGCGTAGAACTGCAGTTCGTCGCGCACCGGGCCGCCGAGCAACTGGAACACCGGCTCCTCGCGCACCTTCGCGAGCAAGTCCCACAGCGCGAGATCGACACCCGATATGGCATTGAGCACGATGCCCTTGCGCCCGTAATAGAGCGTCGCGTTGTACATCTGGTCCCACATCTTTTCGATGTCCGTCACGCGCTGCCCTTCGAGGAATCGCGCGAGATGCTTCTCGACGATGAACGCGCCGATCTCGCCGCCCGTCGTCACTGCGAAGCCGACGGTGCCGTCGCTCGCTTCGATCTCGACGACGAGCGAACCGAGCACGTTCAGCCCGAACGACTGCCGGCTCTTCCGATACTCCGGGTAACGCGCCATCGGCGTCGCGACGTGATCGTCGATCCAGTGGTCGGCGCCCTGGTCGTGGTAATCGGCGCCGCCGCCGCGGACGGTAAAGGCGCGCACGTGCTTGATGGTCGGCATGGACATCGTTTGTCTCCTTCTGATCAGGATGCGTTGGCGGCCTTGCCGCCCGGAATCGGATGACGCTGCGGCACGCGCACCAGCGCGACGATGACGAGCGCGGCCAGCACGCTCGCCGCGCCGAGCACGGCCAGACCGGCGCTCGTCGAATGGAACGCGGCTTCGGCGGCGGTGCGGGCCATCGGCGCGAAGAATCCGCCGAGTCCGCCGAGCGAGTTGATGAGCGCGATGCCGGCGGCGGCCGCTGCGCCCGTCAGGTAGCGCGTGGGGAAGGTCCAGAAAAGCGGCTGCGCGGCGATGAATCCGCTCGCGGCGCAACACAGCGCGATCAGCGAAACGACCGGCGTGTTCGCGATGCCCGACACGGCGATCGCCACACCGGACATCACGAGCAGCGCGACGGCGCAGCTTCGGTGCTTCGACGTGCGATCCGCATAGCGCGGGACGATCCACGTGACGACGACCGCCGCGATCCACGGCAGCGCGGTCACGAGCCCGACCCGAAAGCCGACCTTCGTGCCGAGCAGCGCCGAGACCTGTTGAGGCAGGTAGAACACGACGCCATACACCGCCGCCTGGATCAGGAAGTACACGCAGCACAGCACGAGCACGCGTGGATCGACGAGCGCGGCGAGCACGCTCTTCGGTCCGTGCGACGACGCCTGGCGCGAGTCATCCGCGAGACGCGCGACGAGCAGTGCGCGCTGTTCCTGCGTGAGCCATCGTGCGCGAGCCGGGTCGTCGTCGAGAAACCAGAACGCCCACGCCCCGACGACCGACGCGAGCAGTCCTTCCACGAGAAAGAGCCACTGCCAGCCCTTGAGCCCGAACATGCCGTGCAGATCGAGCAGCAGCCCCGAAAGCGGCGCACCGAAGATAAACGCGAGCGGCGCGCCGAAATAGAAGACGCCGAGCGCCCGCGCACGCGATGCTTGCGGAAACCAGCGCGTCAGGTAATAGACGATGCCGGGAAAGAAGCCGGCCTCCGCCACGCCGAGGAGAAAGCGCAGCGCATAGAAGGTGGTCGCGGAATGCGCGAAAGCCATCGCCGCCGAAACGATGCCCCACGTGACCATGATGCGGCACATCCACAGCTTCGCGCCCACGCGATGCAGCAGCAGGTTGCTCGGCACTTCGAAGATGGCGTAGCCGACGAAGAACACGCCTGCGCCGAACGCGAACGCGGCGTTCGTGAGCCCGGTGTCCTGTTGCAGCGCCTTCTGCGCGAAGCCGATGTTCGCGCGGTCGAGGAACGCCAGCACGTACATCAGCAAGAGGAACGGCAGCAGACGGCGCATCACGCGAGACGTGACCGCCCCTTCCGCCGATGCGGAATGTTCCATGTCTCTCTCCGGTGAACCGTGCGGATCAGTAAGTCGCGCGTCCGCCCGACAGATCGAACACCGCGCCCGTGCTGAACGCGCAGTCCTCTGACGAGAGCCAGAGAATGAGCGATGCCGCTTCCTCCGGCATCAGGAAGCGGTTCATCGGGATCTTGGAGAGCATGTAGTCGATGTGCTGCTGCGACATCGAATCGAAGATTTCGGTTTTGGCGGCAGCCGGCGTGACTGCGTTGACGAGAACGTTTTTACCCGCCAGTTCCTTGCCGAGCGATTTGGTGAGGCCGATCAGCCCGGCTTTCGACGCGCTGTAATGCGAGGCGTTCGGATTGCCTTCCTTGCCCGCGATCGACGCGATGTTGACGATGCGCCCATAGCCCGCCTTCAGCATGTGCGGCACGACGGCCCGGCACGTGAGGAACGGCCCGATCAGATTGACGTCGATCACGCGCCGCCACACGTCGGGGGCGAGTTCCCACGTCGTGCCGTTGCCGCCCGTGATGCCCGCGTTGTTCACGAGCACGTCGATTCTCCCGTGCGCGGCGAGCGTCTTCTGCACGGCGGCTTCGACGGAGGCTTCATCGGTCAGTTCGACGACGGCGTCGCTGACGATGCGCTCCTTGTTCTTCGATGCGAGTTCCCCGCTCGTGCGCTGCAGCCGCTCGGCGTCGAGATCCCACAGCGCGACGTTCGCGCCCGACGCCAGCGCGCGCTCTGCAACCGCGAGGCCGATGCCCCGCGCACCACCGGTGATGACGACACTGCGGCCTGCCAGATCGATACGGTTCATGCCCTGTCTCCTGTCGTTGTTCTGCATCGGCTACGTGCCGTGACAACGCACTATAGACCGGGAGCAATAACGCAACAATTCGAAAGGGCGATCGTTCGATAGCGAAACCGGATCGGACCGCCGTCAGCGACGCCGTACCTTGAGGCGACGTGGCACCTGCGGAACGAGCAGGGCTGGCGGTTTCGGAAGACGGGCGTCGTGAAAAACCTTGTCGGCGAAGAGCGCAAAGGCAAAAAGCGCAGCGATGCCGACGGGACACAAAAGAAGAAGCGCGACGAACATAATCTCCAATGCATGTTGCATCGCAGTATAAAACGGTAACTTCGTTTAATTGACAGCCAAGTCGACAATACTTCTTTCAACAAAGTGAATCGAAAGTTCGAATTCTTTCGATGGACGGCGTGCACGTGCCCGTCAGGCACAGGCGTTGCTCTAAGCGACGCACCGCTGAATCACAGCGACTTTATCGACCAAAAAAGCATGTTCAAACCAAAAGCCTGTACCGCGACCTGTGTTCTCGACGGCATGCCCGTCACCCTGACTTACTTTCCCGACACCACGTTGCTCCGAATCACCGATGCCAGCACCGGCCGATGCGTGCGCGAAACGCGCTGGCCCGCGCCGTGGCGCACGCTCCTCGCGACCTTGCGCGAATTCAGCGGACGCGATTCGGACAGCCAGCTCGCCACCCTGCTCGACGAAATGCCCGAAGAAGCCGCAATGGCGTGACGCGCACGTCGAACAAACTGAAATCGATCCATCACGCGGGGACATCCCCCGCTCAACGCTGCAGAAGAAGAGGAAGCAATGGCAACTGGCACTGTGAAATGGTTCAACGACACGAAGGGCTTCGGTTTCATCAAGCCGGATGACGGCACGCCCGACGTGTTCGCGCATTTCTCGGAAATCCGCGCGGACGGCTATAAGTCGCTGCAGGAGAATCAAAAGGTGTTGTTCGAAGTGCGCCAGGGCCCGAAAGGTCTGCAGGCCGCGAACATTCAGCCGCAGTAATCGGCCGCACCAAACAGAAGCCGTGAGGGCGAAAACCCTCACGGCTTTTTTTCGACGGTCAGGCGCGGTCCAGGGCGGGCGCTGCCGCCGGACGCAACGCCAGCCAGTAGATCAGGAAACGCCCCGCGAATATCCCGGCAACCACGCCCGACACGAGTCCGTTCAGCACGACGAACATCGAGTCGACGCCTACCGATGCGCTCGTCGCCAGTTCGACGCCGATCCAGAACTTGGACGCGAACGTCACGAGAATCAGCGCAAGCGGCACGACCGATCCCGTCAGCGTCACCGTCCGCCGAACGCGATCGACGCTCAGTCCGCTCGCCCTCGCCTGCACCACGCCAGCGCCGGTGCCGAGGAGCCCGCCGACGAACCACATCAGCGCCGTCTCGGCCCCTGCGGCCGGCCCCGTCAAGACGTGCAACAGGCCCCATCCGGCGAATAAAGCCGGAACGATAGCCAGTTTCGAGAGCGGCGCCGTGCCGCCCTTCATCGCCTTCAGGCCGCGCGAAACCAGCACTGCCAGAAGAATCCAGACCCAGACCGGCGTTCCCGACACAATCGCTGCGAAAGACATGATCGTTCTCCATGAATGATGCGGTAAATGGTTCGCCGGCTCTGCGCCTTCGCGTCGCCGGTCAATCTTTACGTTGGAAAGATTTTGACTTTGCAACGACCGTGCGTCAACATAAATTTACATTGTAAAGATTGATCGGCTCACGACTTTCCATTCCTATGCAGAATTCTCCTGTTGCGCGCAAACGCGGCCGTCCCGCGATCAAATCGACGCCGCACCCCTACCACCACGGGTCGTTGCCCGACGCGTTGCTGCACGCCGCCGAAGCGGTGCTCCGGCGTGACGGCCTGCGGGGACTGACGCTGCGCGCCATCGCGCGCGAAGCGGGGGTATCGCACACGGCGCCTCAGCATCATTTCGGCGATACCGCCGGCGTGCTCAGCGAGCTTGCCGCGAGCGGGCATCGGCGGCTGGCGCAGTTCATGGCGCATCGCGCGGCCGCAGCCGGCGAGGACCGCGAGCGGCAACACGCCATTGCACACGGCTACATCGATTTCGCCGTCGAGAATCCCGACCTGTTCCGCCTGATGTCCCGCAATGAGTTGCTCGACACGAACCGTCCGTCACTGGTCGAGGCGCGGCGGATGTCGGCGCGCGGCCTGGCGGGCGTCTTCGAGACCGCATCCGCCGATGAGCCTGTGACACATGTCGATGAAGGCACGAGCGCGTTCGGCCAGACCGCACGCGCGCAGGCCATCGCGATGGCGTCCGCCTGGGCTTATGTGCACGGCCTGGCCTCGCTGCTGATCGACAAGCGTCTCGACGGTCTCGCCGCCGCTACCGGCGCATTCGGGACGCCGCGCGAACTCGTCGATGCGGTCATCGACGACCTGTGATCGCTCGCAGTGCGCGGCAGCGTACGCCATCGACTGTCAGCGGCGCGTAATATCGGAGGTCTGGCCGTTTCGCTTTTTCAGGCAGGATGCGTCGACGTTTACAATCAGCGTTTACTGCGCATCGGCCGCGTGCCCGCGATGCGCCCCGGCGCCACTTCGCGCCGCCACCTACAGCACTCGCCTGGCAGCATGGTCACTGAAACGTCATCTTCAGAATCGCTCGCCGTCGCCGAGCGCGTGCGCGAGCTCATGAGCCGTCACGGCATCGGCAAACGGCAGCAGACAGCCGAGTTGTGCCGCATTCTGGACCTCAGCTTTTCGCAGGGGCACAGAAAATTGCGCGGCAACAGTCCGTGGACGATCGCGCAGATTCGCCGCGTCGCCGACGCCTTCGACGAACCCGCGCTCAAGCTCTTCGACGCCATCGACGCGCGCCCGGACGACACCGAAGGCGCGCCGCACGACGCCGTGCTTAAGCTCGGTGTGGTCGAGATTCCGTGCACCGCGTGGATCGGCAATGCGCTCGAGCCCGGCACGCGGCCGGATTTCATCACGCAGAAGGTCAACGGCCGCTGGGTCGTGACGCGTCACGAAGGCGTGCTGCTGCAGGAAGCCTGCGACGTCCACAAGATCGAAATCCTCCCGCGCCGCGCGGATACGGACAAGCCGATCATCGCCGTGGTCGACGACGATCACGCGTCCGCCGACAACCTCCACGACTATCTGGAGATGACCGGCTTCACCGCGATGGCCTTCTACGGCCTCGACGCGTTTCTCGACGCGCTCCAGTCGCAGGTGTTCGATGCGGTGGTCATCGACTGGCTGTTCGGCGCGCATACGTCCGCGGGCGCGATCAAGGCGGTGCGCGAGTCGGACAACCCCGATGCGCCGGTGTTCGTCCTGACGGGCGAACTGATGACGGGCAAGGCGAGCGAGTCGGAGATCAGCCAGATCATCCGCGATTACAACGTCACGTGCTTCGAGAAACCCGCGCGGCTCGGCATTCTCGTCGCGGATCTGTCCAAGCGGCTGCTGCGCGCCTGAGACCGCACGCGCGGCGCATCAGGCCGCGCGCCGCCGCGCTGTCGCCGCGCGATGCACGGCAGCCTTCAGCACTTCGTATCGCACGGGCTTGAGCAGATAGTCGAAGAACAGCACCGACGCGCTCGGGTCCACGAGTTCCGGCACGTATGCGCTCACCGCGATGATCGGCACGCTGCCGCCCGGCGCGGTGCGCGCGCGATATTCATTCGCGAACGAATACCCGTCCTTGCCCGGCATGTGCAGGTCCGCGAGGATCACGTCGGCGTCATAGGCGCGCAGCCAGGCGAGCGCGCTGTTGACATCCGGCACGGCGACGGCCCAGTAGCCCAGATGCGTGAGCATCTCGATCAGCGATTCGCGGATCGCCTCGTGATCGTCGATGACGAGCACGCGCGACTTGCGCGAGCCGGGCGCATCGGCATGGTATTCGCCGGGCTCGGGCATCCGTTCGACCGCCACCGCCGGCAAGCTCACGCGGAACGCCGCGCCCTCGCCCACTTCGCTCGATACCTCGATGCTCCCGCCGAGCAGTTCGACGAGTCCGCGCACGACCGCGAGGCCCATGCCGGCGCCGTCGAAACGCCGCGTGCTGGACGAGTCCAGTTGCGTGAACTCCTGAAAGATCAGCGGCAACTGCTCTCGCGCAATGCCCGGGCCGGTGTCCTTGACGGTGATGTCGAGGCGCTTGTCCGAGCGCGCGAAATGCACGTCGATGGAACCGGTATCCGTGTACTTGATTGCGTTGGTGACGAGATTCGTCACGATCTGCCGCACGCGATGCGGGTCCGATTCGAGCGGCCCGCGCTTGCCCACGTAGTCGCCGTGCAAGTGCAGGCCTTTGGCGGTCGCGGCGGGCGCGTTTGCATCCACGATGGATTCGAGCAGATCCACCGGATCGAACACGGCCATGCGCAGTTCGAGCTTGCCCGCGCCGAGGCGCGCGTAGTCAGTGAGATCGCGCATCTGTGCTTCGAGATGACGCGCACCGGTCTCCAGCCGCTGGATGATCTTGCGGTCCGCCTCGTTGCGCAGGTTGAGCCCGAGCAGTTCGATCGACGACACGATGGCGTGCAGCGGCGTGCGCAGTTCGTGGCTGATCATGCCGAGAAAGGTGTCCTTCGCGACGCCCGCCTCGCGCGCCGCTCGCGTCGCCTGATGCTCGGCGGCGAGCGCGGCGCGTTGCTGTTCGATCAGCCGCGTGCGCCGGTAGCCGTTGAAAAGAAGCAGTGAAGTCGCCCCCGCCGACAGCAGGCCGAGCAGGATGCCGCTATAGATCAGATACCGGCGCTTCGCCTGGAAGTCGTAGCGGATCGCCTCGTGCTCGGCGGCGTCCATGAGCCGCCGGCCGCTCGCGAGTTCCGAAACGGCGGGCGCGTTCTGCCGCAGCACGCCAATGATGCGCAACGTGCGCTGCCGTTCGCCGCTGATGTTCTGCACGTCGAATTCGATGGAACCGAGCGCCGTGCGCAGCTGCCGCAGAATCTCGTCCTGACGCGCGAGCAGCGCTTCGTGTCCTTCGGGCGTGTGCGCGTTATCGGAGGCGTCGTTCAGGCGTCCTAGCAGCCGCGCATAGCTTTCGCGCACGGCGTCGCCGTCTTCGTCGATGCCATTGCGAAAGAGCAGCACCTGCGTCTCGAACCGCTCATACGCGATCTGCAACTGCGCGGCGTCCCAGTAGAGCCCTTCGTAGGGCATCACGAGATGATGCGTCTCGCGCGCGACGAGCCCGGAATACACCATGTAGCCGACGACGCCGAACGGCGGCGCCACCGCGAGCGCGAGCATCACGGCATACCAGAGCCGGCGCAGCCACGGACGCGCAGTCGGCGTGCGAAGCGGAGAGTCGGTGCGGGTGATGGCCATATGCGATCGTTGCGGGCGTCGCGTGCTATATGCGGATCAGCCGATCAGCCGAGCGCGTCGATGTCGCGCGCCGCGCGCTCGGACGCGACCACGATCAGCTTCATCGTCGCGCGCGTCGCGCCCACGAAGACCTTGCGCGCGGCCTGATCGTCGAGGACATCGAAATCGACTTCGGTCAGAATCACGCACGGCGCGGATTGCCCCTTGAAGCGATAGATCGATTCGAGCAGCACGTCGCCTTCCCGATACTCCGGATTGCCGAAGAGATCGTACGTGCCGGTGAACGCGCGCAGCCGATGCGGTCCGAGATGATCGACGGCCGTCAGCGCCGAACCCTCGCGCCCGCGAAACGACAGCACGGCGATGTCCTGCTTGCGGAAGCCGAGCGACAGCGCATGCGTGATCGCCCGCTTGGTCGCTTCGATGACTTCCTCCGGATGGCCGTCCTCGTAAGTGGACACGGTGACATCCGAGCCATCGAACGGACTGCCCGAATCGACCCGCACGTTCGGCCCGACGATCTTGCGGATGAACCCGAGCACGTCGCGCGGACTGCGATAGTTCGTGCTTTCGCGCAGGATCGTCCAGCCGGGCAGCGCAACCGGCTCGCGCAGATAGAGGTTTTGCATCGGGTCTTCGAGCCACCACCACGCGCCGTCCGGATTGAGCAGCCGTTCCAGCGATTCGACCCACGCCGCATGAAAATCCTGGCCCTCGTCAACGATCAGCACATCCGTCTTCCAGTGGTCCGGGACCGGCACGGCGGCGAAGCGCTCCTCGAGCGTCGTGAAGACGTTGGGCTGGCTGAAATCGGGCGGACTGCCGGCATCGCGCGCGACCGCCGCGCTCAGCTGATGGTAGTTCGCGATCTTCGCTTCCTTCGGCGCAATCGCGCGGATATGGTCCGCGAGCGGCCGGTTGAAGCAGACGTACAGCACGCTCTTGCCGGCGGCGAGCGCATCGCGCATGACGCGCACGGCCAGTTGTGTCTTGCCCGCGCCCGCGGTGGCGATCACGCGCAGACGGAACGGCTCGAATTCGAGCCGGCGCGCCCACGTCGCGAGACCGCCCGACAGACGCGTGACGAGCGTATTGGCCGCGCCGACGAGCGCGTTCGTATCGGGCGTGAGCGAGAGTTCATCCGCGAGAAAGTGATGGATGCGCGCGGCGGCTTCGAAGCGCGGCTCGTCGGGCGGAAGGATCTCCAGCACGACGCGCGCGAGTTGCGCCTTGCGGCTCGCATCGACGATTCGCCCGGGCGGCACGCCTGCGATCGCCGCGTCCTTCACCGTGTAGTCCGGGCAATACAGCAGCTCCTCGATGCGATACGTCCCCGCCCCGAACGCCGCGGTGAAGCGCCGATGCAGGTTCTCCAGCGTGCGCGCAAGCTGAATGGCGACATTGCGCTCCTTCTGCAGATAAACCTTGACGAGCCCCGCGCTGGTTTCACGCAGGAAGCCGGCTTTCATCTCGATCATCAGCACGCGGCCGGACGGCGCGACGACGACGAAATCCGCTTCGCCGAAGACGGAGAAGCCTTCGTTGATGCGCGTCCAGTGAACGCCGTGATAGACCGTGTAGTCGTCGGGCAGTCTTTCGAGCAGCGTGAGCGTTTCCAGTTCGCGCGCGGCGGCGCCGGTCGCTTCGAGGTTCTTCCAGTCGTCGGGAACGATTCGGGCCATGCGTTACCTTTGGCGTGAGGATCAGGCGTCGCGTGCGCCTGCTGTGCGCCTCATTGTACGCAAGCGTCAATCCGCGTAGTCGTATCGGCCGCCGCGTTCGAGTGCGCGTCGATACGCCGGCCGCGCGTGGATACGTTCGAGGAACGCGCGGATATGCGGCAGGTGCTTCGCGCCCGCGCGCTGGCTGGCCGCTTCGAGCGGGAAGCTCATCTGCACGTCGGCGGCGGTGAACGTATCGCCCGTGAACCACGGTAATTTCGCGAGTTCGCTGTCGATGTAGCCGAAATGCAGCTTCAGCTGGGGATCGATGAAGCTCGACTGCAGCGTTCGCGCGATGCGCCTTGCAATCGGCCTGGCGAAGAACGGCATCTTCGCGTTCGCGATGCGCGATGCGACGAGCTTGAGCAACAGCGGCGGCATCGCCGATCCTTCCGCGTAGTGCATCCAGTAGTTGTAGCGCACGCGTTCCGGCGACGCGCCATGCGGCGGAGCGAAGCGTCCTTCGCCGTAGCGGTCGACGAGATAGTCGATGATCGCGCCCGACTCCGCGATGGTCAGCGGGCCGTCGGTGATGACGGGCGACTTGCCGAGCGGGTGCACCGCGCGCAATTCGGGCGGCGCGAGCATCGTGCGGGGATCGCGTTCGTACCGCTTGAGTTCATACTCGACGCCGAGTTCTTCGAGCATCCACAGCACCCGTTGCGACCGCGAATTGTTGAGGTGATGGATGGTCAGCATGACGGTACGCATCTTGCAGATAGTGTTTCCATCAACACGTCGAACCCAAGCAAAAGGAGAACTCGATGACGCTCATCATTTACCTCGTGGGCTGGCTCATTTTTATCGGCGGAGTGTCGTGGGCGCTCGTCGCCATGCACGTGGCGCAGCACACAATCGCCATTGTTGCCGTCATCCTGCTCGGAATCGCCGTGATCACGGGCGCCACGCGGGCGCGCAACCGCGACCGTTCCTGATCGCCACGCGCCACGCGCTGCCATGCGCGGCGCGTGGCCCGGCATCAGGCCGCGACGCGCGCGTTGAGCGCATCCTGAATCAGCGTGACGAGTTCATCGGGATGCGCGGGCTTCGTCATGAAGTGCTGAAAGCCTTCGCCGATGCTTCGTAATCGATATTCGTCGCCGTCATGCCCCGTCAGCGCGATGGCGACGGAAGGCGGCAGATTCCCGCGTATCTCGTGGTCGCGCAAACGTTGAATGAGGTAGAAACCGTCCATTCCCGGAAGGTCGAGATCGCAGATCACTGCATCGGGCAGCACGCGGGTCGCGGTTTCCGCGCCGTCTTCGGCGTCGGCCACGGCGATGACATCGGCCCCTTCTTCTTCCAGCAACATCTGCAGTGAAGCTCTGCTTTCGGGATCGTCTTCGACGAGTACGATCCGCGTATGCCCCAGTCTTGCAACTTCGCTCATGATTTTGTTTTCGACTGCCAAAAACGGAATTCTCGCGCACGGTCTCCACGGCTCGCCGCTTCGTCTGATCCGTCTACCTTGCGCTCGTGCGCTTTCGTTGACAGAAAAACGTGGCAGGAATTCCGAACGCACCGTGTTTTTTTGCCGCGCGTGCGCCGGTGCGGAACGTCTCGCGGTGTCCAGGGAGCGCCGCCCGACAAGGACGGCCGCCGTAGCCCGGCAGATGACAACGAGCAATATCCGGACCGGCGAGAAGCGCTGCCGTGTCGGCGCCGCTCCAGGCGGCGTGCGCGGTTTCGGTGAATTCTTCCCGCTTCTCATCGAGGAGCACGACCGTGTAATTTCGTCGTACGCGCGCCCTTCTTTCTCGTCAGACGTTCGCAAGGCTCGCCGTGTCCGCCCGCGCTGGCGCTGATTGCAACAGGGTCCGGTACTCCGTCGGCGTGATGCCCACGGTCGCCTTGAACTGACGGGTGAACGCGCTGTGATCGGTGTATCCGCACAACGCGGCCACATCCGTGACCTTGTCGTGGGTGACGAGCAGCGCCGTCGCGGCATCGAGCCGGGTCTTGAGCAGCACTTGTCGCGGCGTCAGATGAAAAACCTTGTGAAAGTAGCGTTCGAGCTGCGCGATCGACATGTTCGCCATCCGCGCGAGATCGCGCATGTTGAGCGGCTGCACGTAATTTTCCTGAATATGCTGGACGACCGCCGCGAGCCGGCTATACGCCGGATGCGTGCTCTCGGCGGCTTGCAGGTCGCGCGAAATTCCGGCAAGTCCGACGATGGTCCCTTGAGTGTCATAGAGCGGCTGCTTGCAGGTCATGCACCAGCCCGGCTCGCGTCCGGGATACAGATGCAGTTCGAGCTGATCGATCAGTTGCACGCCCTGCGCGATGATCGCCTGATCCTGCGCCGTATAGATGCGCCCGAAGCGGCGCGGGAACACGTCTTCCGCCGTCCTGCCGAGGAGCGCGGTCTTGTCGTCCTTGTGGCCGCAACGACGCGCGAGCGTGCGGTTGACCATCGCGTAGCGCGCGTCGCGGTCCTTCACGAAGAAGACGATGTCGGGCATCGCGTCGAATACCGGCGCGAGCAGCGCGAAATGCGAGAGCATGTCGCGCAGCGTCGAAGGCGGCGGCGCCGGTAGCTCCGGTGCATCGGCCCTCGCCGCGCCAGGCGAAGCGTGTCCGGCAATCAGGCCTTGCGTGCTCATCGTGCGTTCGCGGGTCGTCATTTTTGGGACGATTATAGTGACGCCCGGATCGCGCCAATATTCGCGCTGTCCCCACTATTCTTTCTTGCCGTCATCCTTCTTTCGACGGGGCGGCCTCGCACCCGGCGATCAGCGTATCGATTCTGACGGGCGTGAAGGGCTCCCGCGCCGCCGCGCGCGGCCAGCCGAAATAAAGCGCCGCCGCCTCGCCGCAGACGCGCCCCTGGCACGCCCCCATGCCGCAACGGGTCTGCAGCTTGGCCTCGCGCCAGTTGCCGTGCGCCGCGACATCGCCGATGCGTACGTCCTCGCAGCGGCAGATCAGCGTGTCGGCGGGCGGCATCGCGCGGGCGTCGGCCCCGAGCGAGAACGCGCGATCGACGCGCGCCGCGAAAGCCCGCCACCGGTTTCGTTCACGCGCCAGCCGCGCGTCGATCGGCACGCCCAGCGCCGCATGTGCCGCGCACGTCCCTTCCGCCCGCGACAGTTCCATGCCGCCGATGCCCGTGCATTCGCCGGCGGCGAACACATCGGCAAGCGACGTGCGCTGGTTATCGTCGATGCGGATCGCGCCGCGTTCATCGACCGCACAGCCGAGCGCCAGTGCAAGCGTCGCGTTCGGCACGAGCCCGTAGCCGCACGCGATGCGATCCGTTTCGACGATCTCCTCGCCGTTGCGCGAGCGGATCGTCACCGCTTCGACGCGCCCCCGGCCTTCGGCCTTCACGACGACGCTCCCCGCGCGATACCGCGACACACCGAGCGCCCGCCCGAGCGATATTGCCTGCGCGAGCTTGCCCGGCGTCGCGGCAAGCGATGCGACGAAACCCGCGACGCGCGCCATCGGCGCCTGCTCGATCACCGCGCGGACTTCGGCGCCGTGGCGGCGCGCGGTATCGGCGACGGCGAGCAGCAGCGGCCCGCTTCCCGCGACGACGATGCGCTCGCCCCGCACCGGCGAGCCGCCCTTCACCAGCGCCTGCAGGCCGCCCGCGCCGGTCACGCCAGGCAGCGTCCAGCCCTCGAAAGGCAGCAGCCGCTCGCGCGCGCCGGTGACGAGGATCAGCTTCGTATAGCCGATGACGGCGGGCGCGCCGTCGCGTTCGAGAAGGAGCCGCTTGTCGCCCGGCGCGGCGGCGACTTTCGTCGCGCCCATGTGTTCGAGATTCGCGCGCGGGGCCGTGGTGGTGAGCCAGTCGCGCAGGAACGGCGACGGCGCGGCGTCCGGCCCCTGACGCCAGATCTGCCCGCCGGGACGCGGATTGTCGTCGATCAGCGCGACGCGAACGCCCGCACCGGCGGCCGCCACGCGCGCGGCAGCGAGGCCCGCCGGTCCCGCGCCGATGATCGCGATATCGAAATGCGCGGCCTTCATCGCGCCGTCTCGATGACGAGGCCGTCGCGGCACAGCGTCTGACACGCGAGCACGTGCGCGCGGCCATCGATGGTGACGCGGCATTCGTGGCACACGCCCATGCCGCACAACGCGGCGCGCGCTTCCCCGCTGACGGAGCGGCGCGCGGCGGCGCGGCCGTGAATCGCGAGCGCGGCGGCGACGGTCGTGTATTCGGCAACGGTGAGCGATTGACCGTCGATCGTGATGTGAACGCGTTCAGTCATCGGCTAGCGCGGACGTTGGATGGTTGGCCTCGTATCGGCGTGGGCGCACGGTTCGTTCAGCGGCAAGCGCGCGTCGATAGCGTGCATGTGGGGCCATCGGGCTTCGATTCGTCCAGCGCCGGTCATGCGCGTGCGCCTGCGCGATTCGTCGCGGACGCAAAGGCGTGACGTCGCGCCATCCGGGCGATGAACCGTCGATCGCGTCACTCATGCGCGTGCGCTTCCAGGAACCGTCGCGGCGAGAACGGCGCGACATCGGGCAACTCGGGCATGGGCGGATCGCCCAGCATCTGCCCGGCCAGCACCTTCGCCGTTGCCAGCGAGGTGGTCACGCCCAGCCCTTCGTGCCCGGTCGCGAGCCACAGCCGGTCATGGTCATGCCCCGCCGCGCCGATGATCGGCAGGCCGTCCGGCGTCGCGGCCCGCAAGCCGGTCCACGTGCGGATCGCGTTCATTTTGCCGATGCCCGGCAGATAGCGCGACGCCCGCTTCAGCATCGCGCCGAGCACGTCCATCTCGACGGCGGGATCGGTCGTCCCGAATTGCCGCGACGAACCGATCATCACCTGACCCGTCGGACGCGGCTGCGCGTTGAACGCGACGGAGGTGCCGCGCGCGTGATGCGCGCTTTTGATATAGCCGAGTTCCGCGATCTGATGCCGGATCGTCCCCGGATAACGGTCCGTGATCAGCAAATGGCCTTTCTTCGCTTCGAGCGGCACGCCGTCGACGAGTCGCGACGCCGCCAGCCCGTTCGCGACCACGACATGCGCGGCGGTGCGCCGCTCGCCGTCCGCGAATGTGACGCTCGCGTGCGCCGCGTTCGCTTCGACCGCCACGACCGCGCGTTGCGTCGATACGCGGATGCGGCTCGCGCCGGCCGAACACGTCAGCAGGAACTGCGCGGCGGCGGGCGCGTAGACGATGGCGTCGTCGTCGACGACGAGTCCGCCCTGCATCGCGTGACTGAGCGACGGCTCCTCGTCGCGCAGCGCGGCGGCGTCGAGCAGACGCGCGCGCACGCTGGCGGCCGCGAGCGCGGACTGCATCGCGCGGGCGGCGGCGCACTCTTCGTCGTCTGCGGCGACCCACAGCGAGCCGCATTGGGAAAACGCATCGCGCGCCCGCAGGTCCGGCGCAAGCGCAAGCCACAGATCGCGCGACAGGCGCGACAGCGCGAATTCGGCCGGCGATTCGTTCATCAGGACGATATGGCCCATGCCCGCCGCCGTCGCCCCGCCGCCGATCCCGCCCGCGTCGAGCACATCGACGGCCAGGCCGCGCGCCGCCAGTTCCGCCGCGCACGCCGCGCCGACGATGCCGGCCCCGACGACGATCACATCCGCCGTCATTCTCTCGCGCTCGCCGCGCCGGTCAGGACGCCCCAGGCGAACGGATCGCGCTCGTCGATGACGAGCCGCCCTTCGCCCATGATGTGCGCGTAGCCGGTGATGGTCGGAACGAGATCGTCGCCGGCGCGCGCATAGCTCGCCTCGAACACGCTCCCGATGATGCTCTCCTGCCGCCAGACGGCGCCCGGCGCGAGCAGGCCGTCCGCCGCGAGGCAGGCGAGCTTCGCGCTCGTGCCGGTGCCGCACGGCGAACGGTCGTACGCGCTGCCGGGGCACAGCACGAAATTGCGGCTGTCGAGCCCGGCGCGCGGCGAGTCCGCGAACAGTTCGATGTGGTCGATATACGCGCCGTCCGCGCCCGTCACACCTTCGGCGTGCAACGCGTCGCGGATGGCCTCGGTGAAAGCCGTCAACTCGCCGATGCGCGCCGGCACGAGTTCGCGGCCATGCTCCGCGGCGAGGAAGAACCAGTTGCCGCCCCACGCGACGTCGCCGGTCAGCGGGCCGTGCCCGGGCACCTCGACCGTCACCGCATGCCGGTGCCGATACGCCGGCACGTTGCGCACGCTGACGCTGCCGTTCGCGTTGAGCGTCGCATCGACCGGGCCGACGGGGGTGTCGATCCGATGCCGCCCCGGCACAATCCCGCCCGAATGCGCGAGCGACGCGACGAGTCCGATCGTCCCGTGCCCGCACATGCCCAGATAACCGACGTTGTTGAAGAAGATGACGCCCGCCGCCGTATCCGGGTCGTCGGGCGCGCACAGCAGCGCGCCGACCATCACGTCCGAGCCGCGCGGCTCGGTCACGATGGCGCGCCGCCAGTCGTCGAATTGCGTGCGAAACGCGTCCAGCCGTTGGGCCAGCGTGCCGCCGCCGAGGTCCGGGCCGCCCGCGACGACGAGGCGCGTGGGTTCGCCGCCCGTATGCGAGTCGATGATGTCGATGGTTTTCATGCCGCCTATCGTAGAAATGCACGCGCCGGGCGTCTTGGCGCGGCTAGGCGATTTTGGTGACGATATCGGCATAACGGGCGGCCTTTTCGACTGTGCCGAAATCGGCATGGCGCACGCGCGAAACGCGCAAGACGGCGCGATTTCCGCTACCTAAACTGCGAGCCGTCCAACACTTTCGGAGAGCCGCCGTGGCGCATATCTGGGAAGGCGTGATGCCCGCCGTCACCACCAAGTTCAACGCGGATTTCAGCATAGACCGCGCGTGGACGAAGAAGAATATTGAAGCGCAGATCGATGCGGGCGTCGACGGCGTCATTGTGTGCGGATCGCTCGGGGAAGCGTCGACGCTGTCGCTCGATGAGAAGCTCGACGTGCTTGACATCGCCGTCGATGCGTCGCGCGGCCGCGTGCCGGTGCTGCTGACCATCGCGGAAAACAGCACACTCGACGGATGCCGCCAGGCCGAACGCGCGGCCTCGCGTGGGGCGGCGGGCTACATGGTGCTGCCGGGGCTGCGCTATCTGTCCGACCGGCGCGAGACGCTGAACCATTTCCGCATGGTCGCCAACGCGAGTCCCGTGCCGCTGATGGTCTACAACAATCCGCTCGCGTATGGCGTCGATGTCACGCCCAGGATGTTCGCGGAACTCGCGGAGGACGCGAAGTTCGCAGCGATCAAGGAATCGAGCGGCGACGTGCGGCGCATCACCGATCTCATCAACGAAGTCGGCGAACGCTACGCGCTCTTTTGCGGCGTCGATAATCTGGCGATGGAAGCCATGCTGATGGGCGCGCACGGCTGGGTGGCGGGCCTCGTGTGCGCGTTTCCGCAGGAGACGGTGACGATCTACCGGCTGCTGCGCGCGGGACGCATCGAGGAAGCGCGCACGATTTATCGCTGGTTCGCGCCGATGCTCGCGCTCGATGTGTCGCACAAGCTGGTGCAGAACATCAAGCTCGCGGAAGCCATCGTCGGCCGCGGCACGGAGCCGGTGCGCCCGCCGCGTCTGCCGCTCGCGGGCGACGAGCGCCGCGAAGTCGAGGCGCTGATTCGCCGAAGCATCGAGACGCGGCCCGCGCTGCCGTCGTTATGAAATGAAAATGCCGTCTTGCGACGGCATTTTCTATGGTGCTGATTCGGTCTTATCGGCTTACGCGGCGAAACGTGCTTGCTCCGGCTCCACGCGTTCTTCGCCGGAATCCTCGCTTTCATCGTAAAGATGCAGGAGACGGTAGCCGCTCTTGTACACCGGCTGCAGGCGGAAGTGGTTCACCGGCTCGATTTCCAGCGCGAGGCGCAGGCGCGACACGTGGCTGTCGATGGTGCGCGTGGTTTCGCGGAACTCGCGGCCCCAGACCATCGCGAAGATGTGATCGCGTGACAGCACCCGGCCGATGTTCGAGAAGAAGAGCTGCGCAAGACGGAATTGCGTGCCGCTCAACTGCACCGGACGGCCGCGCACGGTGACGGTCTGCTGCCGCGAGTCGAAGCGATACGGCCCGATCTCGAGGCACGCGCTCGACGTGGCCGGGAACGCGCGGCGCAGCAATGCTTCGATGCGCGCGCCGAATTCGCCGGGACGAATGGGATAAACGACGTAGTCGTCCGCGCCCGCCGTCAGCGCGCACACGACGTTGTGTTCCGCGCCGTCGGGCGTGGCGAACATGACCGGCACGCGTTCGCCGAAGCTGGAACGCACGGATTTCAGAAGATCGAGACCGCAGAGACCCGACGAATTCCAGTCGAGAATCAGCAGGTCGACCGTGGAGCGCGACAGCGCTTTCGACAGCAGAAGGCCGTCGCCGAAAGTCACGACCGTATGGCCGAGGCGTTTCACGACGTCGCTGATGAGATTTCGATAAGTTGTGTCGGTTTGCAAAACGGCGACGCGCATAGTGTCAGGCCTGATGAGTCTAAGGGACGTGGTTCCCGGGCGTCTCGTTACAAAAAGAGACGGCAAATACAGGCAGGCATTCTGGTCAGCCGCGCATCCCTTTCCCATCGGATTGGTCCGAAAGTGTCAACGCATGTGACTAAGGTGCGTCTCGCCGATGCAACCGCGCGATCGTTCGTTTGCGAAACTTCGTGTAGTGGCGACTTACATCCTGTAACATGCCGCCTTCGGCTCACAATGGCCGAAATCCCGCCTTCGCCGTCTTACCGAGACGCTGCGGGGGCGTGCGCTGCGGCTCTCCGTCGTCACGCGCAGTGCGGTTGGCGGGGGCCGGCTTCTAATCCGCGCCCGAGTCGTTCCCGTTTCGCGCTCACCCGGCGCGTCCGACATCCCGCAGGGCATTGCCTCGTTCCATGCGTCGCTCGCCGCGCGCGTGGCTTTTCTCATTACGGGTTCTCATTCGATGCAGGCAACACCTTTCGACGGCGCGTCGCAGGCCGCCGGCCGCTCGCTCACGCGCAGCGACTACAAGACGCTCACGCTCGCCGCGCTCGGCGGCGCGCTCGAGTTTTACGACTTCATCATTTTCGTGTTCTTCGCGCCGGTCATCGGCCAGTTGTTTTTCCCGCCGTCGATTCCCGACTGGCTGCGGCAATTGCAGACTTTCGGCATCTTTGCGGCGGGCTATCTGGCGCGGCCCCTCGGCGGCATCGTCATGGCGCACTTCGGCGACCTGCTCGGGCGCAAGCGCATGTTCACGCTGTCCGTGCTGCTGATGTCGGTGCCGACGCTCCTGATGGGCCTGCTGCCCACGTATGCGTCGATCGGCATGATGGCGCCCGTGCTGTTGCTGCTGTTCCGTGTCATGCAGGGCGCGGCGGTCGGCGGCGAGGTGCCGGGCGCGTGGGTGTTCGTGTCGGAGCATGTGCCGGGCCGTCATATCGGCTATGCGTGCGGCACGCTGACGGCGGGTCTCACGGCGGGCATCCTGCTCGGCTCGCTGGTCGCCACCGCGATCAACAAGAGCTTCGTTCCCGCCGATGTCGCCGGTTTCGCATGGCGTCTGCCGTTCCTGCTCGGCGGCGTGTTCGGATTGTGCTCGGTCTATCTGCGCCGCTGGCTGCATGAAACGCCGGTCTTCGCGGAACTGCAGAAGCGCAAGTCGCTCGCGGCGGAAATCCCGCTGAAGGCCGTGCTGCGCGACCACGGACGCGCGGTGATCGTATCGATGTTGCTGACGTGGATGCTCTCCGCCGCGATCGTCGTCGTGATCCTGATGACGCCGACGCTGCTGCAGAAGCAATTCGGCATCGCCCCGGCGACGGTGCTCGCCGCCAACTGCGCCGCGACGCTCTGCCTGACCATCGGCTGCGTGCTGGCGGGCGCGATTGCGGGACGCATCGGCGCGGGCAAGACGATTTTCATCGGCGGATGCGTGCTGGCCGTGTCGTACTACGCGCTCTTCAAACAAGTGGCCGTGGATGCGTCCGTGCTGCTGCCGTGGTATGCGTTCACGGGCTTTACGGTCGGCGTGATCGGCGCGATTCCGTTCGTGATGGTCAAGGCGTTCCCGCCCGCCGTCCGCTTTTCAGGGATCTCGTTCTCCTACAACGTCGCGTATGCGGTGTTCGGCGGACTCACGCCGATCGTCGTCTCGCTGATGATGAAATCCAGTCCGATGGCGCCCGCGCTGTATGTGGGCGCGTTGTGCGTCGTGGGTGCGCTGACGACGCTCTTCATCAAGGACGCGCCGGCTGCGCGGTAAAGATCGCGGCTGAGTCGTCGATGGATGGCGCACCGCAGTTCGGGTGCGCCATCTTCGTTATCGGGAACGCGCGTTGCAGCGTGTGCCGGAAGCGCCCGAACGCGCGCCTTCGTTCCAATTCCGGAGAACACGCCATCATGTCGACCACGCCTCACTCGCCGGACGAAACCATCGAGCCGGACCCTGACAAACTGCTCGATCCCGACGCACCGCCGAATCCCGAAGACCCCGACATGCCCGACGGCCCC
Organism: Caballeronia sp. LZ019; assembly: GCF_031450825.1. Taxonomy (NCBI): domain Bacteria; kingdom Pseudomonadati; phylum Pseudomonadota; class Betaproteobacteria; order Burkholderiales; family Burkholderiaceae; genus Caballeronia; species Caballeronia sp. LZ019. The sequence goes on from NZ_JARTVZ010000002.1 coordinate 919,665, forward strand.
GACTCGGCGACGCCGCTCGTGCCCGCCGATCCCCACAACGGCGAGCCGCGCATGTAAGCACGATGCCCGCGCAGCCGTCGAACTGCGCGGGCATCGTCGAAAGAAGACGGGCCTCAGAGGCTCGTCGTCTGCACTTCGCCTGTTTCGAGCGCGCGCTCGATCAGCGCTTCGTTCTGCGCCTTGCGCACCGCGTCCGCGACGAACGTATCGGGCGCTTCCACTTCCGCCCGGATCGCGCCGATGATGCCGTCGGCCTCCACGATCACGAGCGATTCCGCCGAATCCGCGCGGCTGATGATGACGCGTTGCGGCCCGCCGCCTTCTGCGATGCTCGCGCAGAATTGCATGCGCTCGCCGCCGACTACGTGTTCGAATGTTTGAATCATGGCTGCCTTTTCCGCGTTGGTTGGACTGCGTCGTGCACGACTGCTTCATTATTGATCTCGTCGACGGCGGCAGGTTCCGCTCCGCAAGCGTCAGCGCCGTGCGTCGGCGAGTTCGCGCAGCGTGGCGGCCGTCGCGTCGTCGGCCGGGAAGAACGCTTCGATCGCCAGTTCCGACAGCGTGATGTCCACGGGTGTGCCGAAGACGGTCGTCGTGCTGAAGAAAGAAAGCACGCCGTGTGCCGTGCGTAATCGGAGCGGCACGACGACCGCGTCGAAATCGGTGTGCGCTTCGGCGAGCGCGTGCGGCGGGGCGGGATACGCCTCCAGTTCGGCGAGCAGCGCGGCGAGCGTCGTATCGCCCGATACGTCGATCTGACGCCTCACGCGGGCGAGCACATGCGCGCGCCAGGCATGCCAGTTGTCGATGACGCCCGCCAGCCCGCGCGGATGCAGCGACAGCCGCAGCACGTTCGACGGCGGCGGAAGCAGCGACGCGTCCGCCGATGCGACCAGCGGCGCGAGCGCGGCGTTGGCCGCGACCATCGTCCAGTGACGGTCGATGGCGAGCGCCGGATACGGCTCGTGGCCCTTCAGCACGAGATCGACCGCGCGGCGCGCCGCGTCGAGTTGCGGATCGGCGAGCGCGCGTTCGCGATACATCGGCGCATAACCCGCCGCCACGAAGAGCGTGTTGCGCTCGCGCAGCGGCACGTCGAGTTGTTCGGCGAGGCGCATCAGCATGTCGCGGCTCGGCATCGAGCGTCCGGATTCGACGAAGCTCAGGTGCCGTGTCGAGATATCGGCAATGCCCGCGAGATCGAGCTGGCTCATGCGCCTTCGCTGCCGCCATTCGCGCAGCAAAGCGCCGACGGTCGCGGGCGGGGCGCGCAGCGTGTGAGCAGTCAGGGTCGGGTTCATGCGTCGATGGTAGAGGAAGCGCGCCGGCGCTTCCATTACCTGCGGCGTCATGGCTGCGTAACATTTACCGCCCGGAACATGCTTTCGAAATGTTTCCACGGGTCACCCTAATGTCCCGGTGTACTGCGCCGTTAAAAAGCCCAGCATCATGCAGACAATGCTTTGCGAGCCGTGCGTGTTTCGTTGAACGAGCGCGCACGGCTCGCAAAGCCCGGACATTTGCGGAGAAATCATGTTTGTCGTTATCGGATGGGTCCTCGTCATCGGCTCGGTGATCGGGAGCTTCATTGGCGTCGGCGGTCACCTGGCCGCGCTCGTTCAGCCCTTCGAGTTGCTGTGTATTTTCGGCGCGGCGATCGGCGCTTTCGTCGTGTCGAACCCGACCGCGACGCTCAAGAAAACGCTTCAGGCGCTGCCGAAGGTGTTCAAGGGCGGCGGCTATACTAAAGAGAAATACCTCTCGCTGATCGCGCTGCTCTACGAGCTGCTGCAGAAGGCGCGCAAGGAAGGAATGATGGCGCTGGAAGCCGATGTCGACGCGCCCGAATCCAGCCCGCTCTTTCAAAAGTACGAACACGTGATGGCGGATCATCACCTGCTCGACTTCATCGTCGATTACCTGCGCATGATGTCGGCCGGCAATGTGAACGCGCTCGAACTGCAGGACCTGATGGACGAAGAACTGGAGACGCATCACGCGGAAAGCTCGATCGCCGCCAACGCGATTCAGAAGATGGCCGATGGCCTGCCGGCATTCGGCATCGTCGCCGCGGTGATGGGCGTCGTGCATACGATGGGCTCGGTCGGCGCCGCGCCCGCCGTGCTCGGCGAGATGATCGCGGGCGCGCTCGTCGGCACGTTCCTCGGCATTCTGCTCGCGTATGGCTTCATCGGCCCGCTCGCGGACCTGCTCAACGCGAAGGGCGCGGCCGAAGCCAAGCCGTTCCAGTGCGTGAAGTCGGTATTGCTCGCATCGATGAACGGTTATGCGCCGACCGTGGCGGTGGAGTTCGGCCGCAAGGTGCTGTTCACCGCGGACCGTCCGAGCTTCCAGGAACTGGACGACGCCGTGCGCGCGACCAAGATGCCGAAGTCGGCCTGACGAAGCCCTGATCAGAAGGAGTCACGCTCATGGCTGATAGACCCTCACGCGACCCGTTGCAATCGGTGCTCGCCCCCACTGTCGTCGTGCGCCGCAAGAAGAAGGGCGGCGGCCACGGCGGGCATCATGGCGGTGCATGGAAGATCGCTTATGCCGACTTCGTCACCGCGATGATGGCGTTCTTCCTGCTGATGTGGCTGCTCGGCTCCACGTCGAAGTACGACAAGGCGGGCATCGAAGACTACTTCAACACGCCGCTGTCCGCGCTCTTCGGCAACGAAGGCGGCGCATCGGCGCATACGAGCATCATCAACGGCGGTGGCAAGGACTTGTCGAGCTCGCGTCCCGGCGAAGCCAGCAAGAGCCAGACACAACCGGTGCCGCCTTCGGTGGCGCGCGCCTCGGTTGCAGCAGAGGACATGCAGCGTCTGCAGCAACTCAAGCAGAAGCTCACGGCGCTCATCGAGAACACGCCCGCGTTGCGTGCGTTCAAGGACCAGATTCGCATTGCGATCACGAGCGAAGGCTTGCGCATCGAGATCGTGGATTCGCTGAAGCGGCCGATGTTCGCATCGGGCAGCTCGAAGCTCGAAACCTATGTGACGACGATTCTCTCGAACATCGGCGCATCGCTCAACGATGTCGATAATCGCGTGTCGATCGCGGGCCATACGGATGCCGTGCCGTATTCCGGCAGCCAGAAAGGCTATTCGAACTGGGAACTGTCGGGCGAGCGAGCGAACGCGGCGCGCCGCGCGCTGGTCGCGGGCGGCATGAACGAAACCAAGGTGCTGCAAGTGCGCGGCCTCGCCGATGCGCTGCCGCTCAACAAGGACGTCGTCGACGAGCCGACGAATCGCCGAATCAGCATTCTCGTGCTGAACAAGGCGGCCGAGCTCGCCTTCTTCCGCGATGGCGGGCGCACCACGAGCGATCAGGCGCTGCCCGGCGAATCCGCGAGTCCCGCAGCCGTCGCGGCGAAATCGACGATGCAGGTCGGCGTCGTCAAGTAAGCGCGCATCAGGCGAACCGGTCCATCGTCGTCTGCACGACGAGCCACACGTTCGCCGCGCTGATCACGGCGAACAGCAGCCACGCGAGCGCCTTCATGTGCGGGGCGTTCGCGAATCTGCCCATCAGCTTGCGGTCGTTCGTCATCCGAATCAACGGGTAAAGCGCGAACGGCAACTGCAGGCTCAGCACGACCTGGCTCGCCACGAGGAGCTTGCCGACCGCCCCGTTGCCCATCAGGTACACGCCGATCACTGCCGGCACCAGCGCGAGCGCCCGCGTGATCAGGCGGCGCTGATAGCACGGAATCTTGAGGCGCAAGAATCCTTCCATGATGACCTGTCCCGCGATGGTGCCGGTGAAGGTCGAGCTTTGCCCCGAAGCGAACAGCGTCACCGCGAACAGAATGGCCGCGAGCCCGGTGCCGACGATGGGCGCAAGCAGCTTGTACGCATCCTCGATTTCGGTGACTTGCGTATGCCCCGTCGGGTGAAAGGCGGAGGCCGCGAGAATCAGGATCGCCGCGTTGATCAGCAGCGCAAGCACGAGCGACACGATCGTGTCGAGCCGCGAAAGACGGATAGCCGAAGCAAGGCTCGCTTCATCGCGAGCGACGACGCGCGTCTGCACGATCGACGAATGCAGATACAGGTTATGCGGCATGACGGTCGCGCCGAGAATGCCGATCGCCAGATAGAGCGGTTCGCGGCTCGACAGCACGTCGATGGACGGCACGAGTCCCGCCGCAACCGCCGGCCAGTGCGGTTTCACCAGCACCAGCTCCACGATGTACCCGACGCCGATGGTCGCGATCAGCCCGAGCATGATCGCTTCGAGATCGCGGAAGTTCTTGCCTTTGAGGCCTAGCACGATGATGGTGTCGAACGCGGTGAAGACCACGCCCCACATCAGCGAGCAGCCGAACAGCAAGTGAAACGCCAGCGCGCCGCCGAGCACTTCGGCCAGATCGCAGGCGATGATCGAAAGCTCCGCGAGCATCCATTGCGCATTCGCCACCGGCTTCGAATAACGCTCGCGCGAAAGTTGCGCGAGATCGCGCCCGGTGACGATGCCGAGCCGCATCGCAAGGCATTGCAGCACCATCGCCGCAAGACTCGACAAAACGACGACGAACAAGAGGCTGAAGCCGTAGCGTGATCCGGCTTCGATATCCGTCGCCCAGTTGCCGGGGTCCATATAGCCGATGGAAATCAGCAGGCCCGGCCCCGCGAATTGCAGCAGCTTCTTCCAGAGCGGCGCACCGGGAGCAACGATGACGGAGCCTTTGACTTCGGACGGGCAGAACGGCGCGGTCGCCGTGGTCGGCAATTTGAACATGCGATAAGAGCGCGAAAGGATGGCGTAAAGAGCAGGCGAGTCTATCACCGGGCTCGCGCGCTTTCAGGGCATGGCTGACGTTTCGTCTGACCGACGCGCCATCCGCACGCCAGCATGTCGTCACGGTCCGACAAATAGAATTCGCACGTGATCCTGGCGTGCATGCCGCGATCGCCCATCACTCGCATGAGGAGTCCGCCATGAAGCTAGTCACGCGCATTGCCGTCGCCGCCCTCGTCGCTTCGCCGCTCGTCGCATCCGCCCAGGAAGGGCTCACGCGCGCGCAGGTCAGGGAGCAACTGAAACAACTCGAGCAGGCCGGCTACAACCCGTCCGAGCGAGACGCGTTCTATCCCAACAACATTCAGGCCGCGGAAGAAAAGATCCGCTCGGGCAACGCGTACGGTGCGTCGCCGGATGGCACGTCCGCATCGGGCCGCTCGATGTCCACCACGCCGCCGGGACAGACACCGCAGTAACACCTTCGCGCCGCTGGTTGCAATCGCGCCGTCGCGGGCGAACTTCGCTGCGCGGGCGTGCCTACAATGAACGGGGCCGCGTCGCGATGACGTGGCCGCGCGTTGTAGTCGCGTCCCTCGATCCCTTCGTATGAGGAGTTCGCCATGAAGCCAGTCCTGCGCATTGCCGTCGCTGTCATCGCGCTGTCGCCCGTCGCCGCGGCGGCGCAAACCAGCGGCCTCACGCGTCAGCAAGTCGTCGACGACCTCGTCCGCGCAGAACGCGCGGGCTATTACCCCGGCGTCGACGACCAGCGTTATCTCGGCAGCTTCCTCGATATCAGAGAAGGCATCTATACTGGCGCGAGCGTCTATCGCTCCGCCACACCGCGTAACCTCCCCGCCCCCACGGACGGTTCGCTTGCGAACTGAAGCCGCCGCATGAAGCGATCGCGCAGCTTGCGATCGCTCTTCACCTTTTTTCGTTCGAACGCCAGAAAATGACCAGAGCGCCATTTTCACGTCATATTGTCGTTGGCGCCTGGCCACTAACATAGCTGCAACGCTCGTATAGTGTCGAAGACGCTGTCGCAGCGAGCACACATTGAACGGGCACAGGGGCCAGCATGAAAGTCCTGATAGTGGAAGACGAACACAAGGTGGTGGACTACCTGCGCTCGGGATTGACCGAGCAAGGCTGGGTCGTCGATATCGCGATGGACGGCGAAGAAGGCACGCATCTGGCCATCGAATACGATTACGACGTGATCGTGCTCGACGTGATGCTGCCGCGCCGCGATGGCTTCGCGGTCCTCAAGGCGCTGCGCCTGCAGAAATCGACGCCCGTCATCATGCTGACCGCGCGCGATCACATCAACGATCGCGTGCGCGGCCTGCGCGAAGGAGCGGACGACTATCTCACCAAGCCCTTCTCGTTCCTCGAACTCGTCGAACGGCTGCACGCGCTGGCACGCCGCACGCGCGCGCAGGAATCCACGCTGATCTCCGTCGGCGATCTATACGTCGACCTGATCGGCCGTCGCGCCACACGCGATGGCCTGAGACTCGATCTCACCGCGAAGGAGTTTCAGCTATTGAGCGTGCTCGCGCGGCGTCATGGCGACATTCTTTCGAAGACGGCCATCACCGAACTCGTATGGGAAGTCGATTTCGAAAGCCATACGAATGTCGTCGAGACCGCAATCAAACGCCTGCGCGCAAAACTCGACGGCCCGTTCCGCACGAAACTGCTGCATACGGTGCGCGGCATGGGTTACGTACTCGAAGTGCGCGAGCCGCGCGACATGCGCGATGCGAGGGAAGACGCGAGGCCATCATGAAGGTGCAGCGTTCCATCGCGCGGCGGCTCGCGGTGATGTTCGCGCTCGTCGCGCTGTTCGTGTTTTCGCTCGTCGGCTCGGGGCTGTTCCTCGTGCTTCGCATGCAACTGGAGCAGCACTTGCGCGATTCGCTCGATAACCGCGCGGAAATCGCACGGCTCATCGTCTCTCATGCGTCGAACACGGACAAATGGAAGATGGCGAAGGAGAAGCTCGCCGACATCACCCCGCGCGACGGCTCGACGCTCTTCGCGGTGACGAGCAACGATGCGCGCTTCAGCTACGGGTTGCCGCCCGCCGGCCGTGTCGTCAAGCGAGTGCTCGGCGGCTACGCGCGCTTCAGGCCCGAAGGCCGCGCCTATGACATGCTGATGACCACGCTCACCATTCCGCCTTACGCGGATCGCCCGCCGCTTCAATTGTTCGTCGCGGTCGATTGCTCGCCGAACGTACGCACCATGCGCGTTTTCGGTCTTGCGCTCGCGGCGCTGCTCGCGCTTGCAACCGTTGCCGTGCTGCTGTTGAGTTACTCGGTTGCGCGGCTCGGGCTCGCGCCGCTGACGCGGCTCACGCGCGATGCGCAGAATGTGCGGCCCAACAATCGGTCGCAACGCCTGGATACGCGTTCGCTTCCGTTCGAACTCGAAGACCTCGCGAAGTCCTTCAACGGTGCGCTCGAACGGCTCGATCATGCGTATGGGCGTCTCGAATCGTTCAACGCCGATGTCGCGCACGAATTGCGCACGCCGGTGACCATCCTCATCGGGCAAACGGAAGTGGCTTTGACGCGCGATCGGTCCATCGAGGAGCTGCGCCATACACTGCAATCCAACCTTGAGGAATTCGAGCGCGTGCGCGCGATCATCAACGACATGCTGTTCCTCGCGCGTGCGGATCAGGGCGAGCGCGCGACCGGCCTCATCGAAGTGTCGCTTGCGGCGGAAGTGCATCGCACGCTAGAGTTTCTCGAGATTCCGCTCGAAGATGCGCAAGTGCGCGCGGTGTCGAGCGGCGACGCCCGCGCCTTCGTCAACACTTCGCTATTCGGCCGCGCGCTGTCGAATCTCGTGATGAACGCGATCCAGCATTGCGCGCCGGGCGCGACGATAGCCGTGTCTATCGCGCGTGAGAACGGATGCGTACGCATCGCCGTGACGAATCCCGGTGAGCCCATTGCGCCGCATATCATGGAGCATCTCTTCGACCGCTTCTTTCGCGCGGAAAGCTCGCGCACGAACAGCCGCGAGAATCACGGCCTCGGGCTCGCCATCGTCAAGGCGGTGGCGGAGATGCATCGCGGCACGGTGTCGGCGACGAGCGCGAACGGCGTCAACACGTTCGCGTTCTCCATCGCACGCTTGGGCAATGAGGAGCGTCCCGCAGCGCCGACGCATCCAGTGCCGCAGCATGCGCAGGCGCGCGGCGAAAAGATCGGCGTGCGCTCGGCCGGGTAAGACGCGTTCACACAGTACTCAGCCGCGCCATTTCCGTTTCGACGATCAGCTTCTTCAGCTCCGGCACGCACGAGCCGCAGTTCCCGCCCGCTTTCACGCATGCGGTGATCTCCGCTGCGGTCTTGAGGCTCTTGTCGCGTATCGCATTGCAGATGGTGTTGCGGCCCACGCCAAAGCACGAGCACACCGTCGGCCCCGTGTCCTCGCCCTTGCCGGCCGGCTGACCGAGCAAGAGGCTCGCGCGGTCGTCATCGTCGAGGCGATCCCTGGAAAACAGGCTCGCAAGCCAGGCGCGCGCCGGAAGGTCCGGGCGCTCGGAGATGAAGATGCAATGTTCGATACGGTCGTTCACCACATGCGCCGCGCGATACACGCCCGCGCTCTTGTCCTCGTATTCGATCCAGTCGGCATGCGGATCGTCGATATGAAAGAACGCACGCGCCCATTCGCGATGATCCCCATGCGCCGCATCGAAACGATTGCGGCCCGCAAGCTCGTAGCGCACAAAGCGCGCACCGTGCACGCGCGTCCAGTGCGTGACGGCATCGAGCGCAGGGACGCCGCGCGAAAACGAGAAGCCATGCCACATGACGTGGAACTTCTCGACGGCAACGGGCGTGTGCTTGAATTCAGGCTCGCCCGAGACAGCATCGACGACGGGATTCACCACTGCCCCGACTCGCGCATCCGACGCCACCTGGTCATTCCAGTGAATCGGCACGAACACGCTGCCGCGCGCCATGCCTCCGCCATGCTGCACCCGCGCGATCATCGAGCCCCAGCGGCTCGTGATGCGCGCAAGCTCGCCTTCTCGCACGCCGCATGCAAGCGCGTCTTGCGGATGCATATCGATGAACGAATCGCCGATGTGTCCGGCAAGCTTCTCCGAACGGCCCGTGCGCGTCATCGTATGCCACTGGTCCCGCACGCGCCCCGTGTTGAGTACGAGTGGATAGTCGGCATCCGGTGCGTTGACGGGCGCGCGCGGCGGGGTCGCGATCAGGCGCGCGCGGCCATCCGCGTGGCTGAAGCGTCGCGTTTCGAAAAGCCGTGCGCCGCCTGCTTCGTTCGTCGTGCGCAGCGGCCATTGCACCGGCTCCAGCGCATCGTATCCGGCGCGATCGAGCGTACTCAGCCCGCCGATATGGAACACGCGATACACGCCGTCCGTCGAATCGTTTCGGTATGCAGATAGACGCGCGTGTTCATCGAACACTTCATGCGGGCCTTCGAAATCGAAGCCATCGAAACCCAGGCGGCGCGCCACATCGCAGATGATGCGCCAGTCCGCGCGCGCTTGTCCCGGCTTGGCAAGAAACGCACGCTGACGCGAGATGCGCCGCTCCGAGTTGGTCACGGTGCCGTCCTTCTCGCCCCAGCCGAGCGCGGGCAACAGCACATGCGCGAACGCATTCGTATCCGTTTTCTCGACGATGTCCGAGCTCACCACGAGTTCGCACTTTTCGAGCGCACGCTTCACGCGATCGCCATCGGGCAGGCTCACGACCGGATTGGTGCCCATGATCCAGACCGCTTTCACGCGGCCCGCTTCGATCGCATCGAAGAGATCGACGGCCTTCAAGCCCGCACGTTGCGCGATGCGCGGCGAGTTCCAGAAGGTCTGCACGATCTCGCGATGCAGCGCATCGTCCAGTTCGAGATGCGCCGCAAGCGTGTTCGCGAGGCCGCCGACTTCGCGGCCGCCCATCGCGTTCGGTTGGCCGGTGAACGAGAACGGCCCCATGCCGGGCTTGCCGATACGTCCCGTCGCAAGATGACAGTTGATGATGCTGTTGACCTTGTCGGTGCCCGCGCTCGACTGATTCACCCCCTGCGAGTACACCGTCACGACGCGTTCCGTGCCCGCAAACAAGCGGTAAAACGTCGCCAGGTCATTCGCATCGAGCTTGCAGTCTTTGGCGATAGGCGTGATATCGGCGGGCATTGCCGCTGCGAGAGCGGCATCATAGCCGTTCGTATGTGCATCGATAAAAGCGGAGTCGGTCGCGCCGTGTTCCGCGAGAAACGCGAGGAGCCCGTTAAAGAGTCGCACGTCGCTGCCGGCCTTCAGCGGCAGATGGAGATCGGCCATCTCGCACGTCGCGGTATGGCGAGGATCGATGACGACGATCTTCACCTCCGGCCGCGTCTCCTTCACCTTGACGATGCGCTGAAACAGGATCGGATGACACCACGCGGTATTCGATCCGACGAGCACGATAAGATCCGCCAGTTCGAGGTCTTCATAATTCATCGGCACGAGGTCTTCGCCGAATGCGCGCTTGTGTCCCGCCACCGACGACGACATGCACAACCGCGAATTTGTATCGATGTTCGCGCTGCCGATGTAACCCTTCATCAGCTTGTTGGCGACGTAATAGTCCTCGGTGAGCAATTGCCCCGACACGTAAAGCGCGACGGCATCCGCGCCGTGCTCGCCGATGACGCGCGCAAAGCCGTTCGCTACCGTGCCGATCGCATGTTCCCAGGAGACGTCGGAAAGCGCGCCTGTCGCCGGATCGCGCAGCTTCGGATTCAGCAAGCGCCCGTCGAGCCCGACGGTTTCGCCGAGCGCCGAGCCCTTCACGCACAGCCGCCCGAAATTCGAGGGATGCCCTTCGTCACCGGCGATGGCGACATCGAGGGCGCTGTGCGGCGTCGCCTTCACGCCGCAGCCGACACCGCAGTAAGGGCACGTCGTATGCACGACGGCCGGCGCGTTCGGGATGATGGGAATGCTCGCTTTCATATCCATGCTGTCTATGCGCCCGCTTCGCAAAGCGTCTTGCCGAACAACAAACGCCCGCGCAGATGCGATACATCCGTGCGGTTCTGTATCAGATCGAAGTACCACGCACCGTCTTTCACGTCGCCGTAGAGCACCGCGCCGATCACGCGCCCCGCCTGCAGCACGACGCGCTTGTAGACACCGCGGCGCGGATCGCGCAGCACGAGGTCTTCGCTGTCGCCGCCGCCGATGAAATCGCCCGCTGAATAAAGGTCCACGCCGGTCACCTTGAGCTTCGTCGCGGTGGCGCGCTGCACATAGCGCCGATGCCCTGCGCCCGCGAGATGCGCGCCGGCCACGCGCGCCTGATCCCAGATCGGCGCAACGAGGCCGAACGTGGCAGACCGATGCTGCACGCATTCGCCGACCGCATACACGCGTGGATCGAAGGTCTGCAGCGTATCGTTGACGACGATCGCGCGATCGCAATGCAGGCCCGCCGCCTTTGCAAGCGCGATGTTGGGACGCACGCCCGCTGTCATCACGACGAGGTCGGCATCGATCTCGGCGCCATCTGCGAAGCGCACGGCGCGCACGCGATCGTCGCCTACGATCTCCGTCGTCTGCGCGGCCATCGCGAAACGCAGGCCCTTTTCTTCGAGCGAACGCTTGAGCAACGCCGCTGCGCTCGCATCCAGCTGACGGTCCATCAGGCTGTCGCCTGCGTGCACGACCGTGACCGACATGCCCTGGCGCTGAAGGCCGTTCGCCGCTTCCAGCCCGAGCAGGCCGCCGCCGATGATCACTGCATGACGATGATCGCGCGCGGCCTCCAGCATTGCTTCGACATCCTGTATATCGCGAAACGCGATCACGCCGGGAAGATCGCAGCCGGGCACCGGAATGATGAACGGCTTCGAGCCCGTCGCGATCAGCAGACGATCGTATCGCGCCTCGACGCCCTTCGCCGAACGGACGATGCGCCGCCCGCGATCGATGTCGACAACCGCATCGCCCGCATGCAGCGTGATGCCGTTCGCCGCATACCAGTCGCGCGTATTGATGATGATGTCGTCCATCTGCTTCTCGCCTGCGAGCACCGGCGAAAGCAGAATGCGGTTGTAGTTGCCATGCGGCTCCGCGCCGAACACCGTGATGTCGTAAAGCTCGGGCGCGATCTTCAGCAGCTCTTCGACCGTACGCATTCCCGCCATGCCGTTGCCGATCACCACGAGCCGCTGGCGCGCCATCACGCCCGCCGCAGCCGCAACCGCGTATTCGGTCTTCATGCCGCGATCCAGACCTTGCCGCCCGCCACGCGCGTGCGATACGCGTTCACCGAGCGTTCGGGCGCTTCGACGCATTCGCCCGTGCGCAGGTCGAAGTGCTGCTTGTAGATCGGCGACGCCACGACGATGCGCTCGCCCATGCTGCCGACGATGCCGCGCGACAGCACGGCCGCTTGCGAATGCGGATCGAAGTTGTCGATGGCATAGACGGACGAATTGCCCGCGACGTGAAACACGGCCACTTGTGCGCCGTTGACGAGTGCGCAGACGCCCGTGTCGGGCACGATATCGTCCAGTGCGCAAATGGGCGTCCAGTCCTGTTCGATGCGGTCGTTCATGATGAGGTCCTCTCGTTCAGACGGTTTCGACGACAACGGGAATATCGATCTGCTTCGACGTGCGCTCTTCCGGCGTCGCCGGACGAATCTGGCCGCGCTCTTCGACGAAGCGCACATTACCGTCGCGCTCGTCGCTATTGACGAAGTGACGGAAGCGCTTGCGCGTATCGGGATCGGTGACGGCCTTCTTCCATTCGTCCTCGTAGCTGTCGACCACATGCCGCATCTCGGCTTCGAGTTCGGCGGCGATATCGAGCTTGTCGTTCACGACGACATCGACGAGATAATCGAGCCCGCCTTCGAGGTTGTCGCGCCATACGCTCGTGCGTTGCAGGCGATCCGCCGTGCGCACATAGAACATCAGGAAGCGGTCGATATAACGCACGAGCGTGGCCTGATCGAGATCCGATGCGAGCAGTTCGGCATGACGCGGCTTCATGCCGCCGTTGCCGCAGACATAGAGGTTCCAGCCCTTTTCCGTCGCGATGATGCCGATGTCCTTGCCCTGCGCTTCGGCGCATTCGCGCGTGCAGCCCGACACGCCGAACTTGATCTTGTGCGGCGTGCGCAGGCCCTTGTAGCGGTTCTCCAGTTCGACCGCGAGGCCGACGGAATCGCCGACGCCATAGCGGCACCATGTCGAGCCGACGCACGACTTCACCGTGCGCAGCGCCTTGCCGTAGGCATGTCCTGATTCGAAACCCGCTTCGATCAGTTCTTCCCAGATGAGCGGCAACTGCTCGACGCGCGCGCCGAACATGTCGACACGCTGACCGCCCGTGATCTTCGTATAAAGGCCGTACTTCTTCGCAATCTGCCCTACCGCGATGAGTCCGTCCGGCGTGACTTCGCCGCCCGGCATACGCGGCACGACAGAGTACGTGCCGTCGCGCTGAATGTTGGCGAGGTAGTAGTCGTTCGAATCCTGCAGGCTTGCGTGCTCCTTCTTCAGCACGAATTCGTTCCAGCACGAAGCGAGAATGTTGGCGACGGCCGGCTTGCAGATATCGCAGCCGAGTCCCTTGCCATGCTTGGCCAGCAACGATGCGAACGTGCGATGCCCTTCCACGCGTGCGATGTGATACAGCTCCTGCCGCGAATACGGAAAGTGTTCGCAGAGATGGTTGTTCACGGCGAGACCCTGACGCGCCATCTCCGATTTCATCACCTGCGTGACGAGCGGCACGCAGCCGCCGCACGAAGCCCCCGCCTTGCATGCGCTCTTCATCGCGCCGATGCTCGTCGCGCCCGCGCACACGGCCGCGCAGATTTCGGCCTTGCTCACGTTATTGCACGAGCAGATTTGCGCGGCATCGGGCAACGCTTCGACGCCGAGCGCCGGTCTCGCCTTGCCGTCGCTTTGCGGAAGAATCAGGAATTCTGGCGCTTCGGGCAGCTCGATCCTGTTCAGCATCATCTGCAGCAGCGTGCCGTATTCGGCTGCATCCCCGACCATCACGCCGCCCAGCAGATACTTGCCGCAATCGGAGACGACGAGCTTCTTGTACACCTGCTTGCGCTCGTCGCTAAACTGGTACGAGCGGCTGCCCGGCGTCTTGCCGTGCGCATCGCCGAGGCTCGCGACGTCCACGCCCATCAGCTTGAGCTTCGTGCTCATGTCCGCACCGGCGAAGGCGGCGTCGACGCCCATCAAGTGCTTCGCGACGATGCGCGCCATGTCGTAGCCCGGCGCGACCAGTCCGAACAACTGCCCCTGCCACAACGCACATTCGCCGATGGCGTAGATGTCGGCATCGCTCGTGCGGCATGCATCGTCGATGACGATGCCGCCGCGCGGACCGATATCGAGCCCCGCTTCGCGCGCGATATCGTCGCGCGGACGAATGCCCGCCGAGAACACGATCATGTCCGTGTCGAGATGCCCGCCGTCCGCAAAATTCATGCGATTGACGGCGTTCTCGCCATCGACGATAGCGAGCGTGTTGCGGTTCGTATGCACCGTCACGCCCAGCTCCTCGATCTTGCTGCGCAAGACGCGCCCGCCGCCTTCATCGACCTGCACGGCCATCAGGCGCGGGGCGAATTCGACGACATGCGTGACAAGGCCCATGTCGCGCAGCGCCTTCGCGGCTTCCAGCCCGAGCAAGCCGCCGCCGACTACGGCGCCCGTTGTCGCGCGTGCGCCGAACGCCTGCATCGCTTCCAGATCATCTATCGTTCGGTATACGAAGCATCCGTCCCGATCCCGCCCTTCGACGGGCGGCACGAACGGATACGATCCGGTCGCGATGACGAGCTTGTCGTAGGCAAGCGTTTCGCCCGTCGATACCGTGACCGTGCGCGCCGCGCGGTCGATCGATACCGCCTTCGCATTCAGCTTCAGCGCATAACCGGTGCGCTCGAAGAAGCCTTCCTCGACGAGCGAAAGATCGCCCGCCGACTTGCCCGCGAAGAATTCCGACAGATGCACGCGATCGTATGCGGCACGCGGCTCTTCGCAGACGACGGTGACGCGCGCCGCATCGTTGCCGCTTTCAGCGAGACATTCGAGGAACTTGTGGCCGACCATGCCGTGGCCGATGACGACGATTTTCATGACTGGACCTTCCTCAGTGGGCGACGCTGTTGTTGACTGCGAGTGCGCTTTCGCGCAGCGCGGCTTCGCGCGCTTTATGTTCCGGAGAGAAGCGCACGGCAAGCGCGCACAACGCAGAGCCGGCGACGAGCACGCCGAGCAGCGAGAGCGTCTGCTGCACATCGCCGACGCCTTTCATCAGGAAGCCCGCCGCGACCGCACCGACGTTGCCGCCCGCGCCGATCACGCCGGCCACGCCGCCGAGCGCCTTGCGGTCGATGAACGGCACGAGCGCATACGTCGCACCGCAGGCCATGTGCGTGAAAAGACCGAAGGCGAGCATCGCGATGACGGCGAGCGTCGCGCTGCCTGCATGTGCGAACGCATAGAGGCCGATGCCTTCGCCCGCGATGAGCGCGAAGAGCAGCGTCGCGCGGATATCGAGGCCGCGCTTCGCGGCGGCCTTGTCGGAAAGCCAGCCGCCGAGCGCGCGGGCAAAGAGTGCGAGCAGGCCGAAGCTGCCCGCCGCCATGCCTGCCTGCGCGAGCGTGAGACCGAAGTGATCGACGTAATAGACAGCCGCGATGTTGTGAATGAAGACTTCGACGCCGAAGCATGCGCCATAGGTCACGAAAAGCATCCACACGCGATAGTTCGCGCACGCGGTCACGAAGCTGTCCCAGCCGCCTTTCTTGCCGCCGTCGATGGCGATGCCCGCGCGGCGCAGTTCCGCGAAATCGCCTTGCGGACAATCCTGCGTATAGCGCCAGTAGAGCAACGCCATGACCGGCATCGCGATACCCGGCACGATCAGCGCGATGCGCCATGCCGATGCTTCGCCCGCCCCGAGCACGATGGCCGCCGCGACCAGCAGCGGCACGATGGCCTGCGCCGCGCCCGCGCCCGCGTTGCCCCAGCCGGCGGTCGTCGCGTTCGCGGTGCCGACGACGTTGGGCGCGAACATCACCGACGTGTGGTACTGCGTGATGACGAAGCTCGCGCCGATCGCGCCGATCGCGAGGCGGCACCACAGGAAGCTCTCGTATCCGGTGGACAACGCCGCGCCGATCACCGGAAATGCGCCGGCGAGCAGTAACGCGCTATAGACCTTGCGCGGGCCGAAGCGGTCGCACATCGGGCCGACGACGAGACGCACGAGAATGGTCACGGCCACTGCGGCGATGTTGATGTTCGCGATCTGATCGGCGGAGAGGCCATATTCGCGCTTGATGAGCGGCATCAACGGCGCGCACGCAAACCAGGCGAAGAAGCACACGAAGAACGCCATCCACGTGAGATGGAAGGCGCGCATCGGCGCACTGCGCATGCTGAAGAGATCGATCCGGGTGGCTTTATCCATTCTCTTGGTCACAAAAAGAAAGGCGTCCCGCGCACCGGGCCGTTCGAGCCAGATGCGGGGGACGCCGTTGTCCGATGCCCGTCTGGCTCGATGAAGCCGGGGCGCTGTGTTCAGGACGGATCGCCGTTGATCCGATGGCAGGACTAAAGGCAAGGGGTATGCCATGCGAGTCGAATCGCCCGGAGAGGCTTGAGCAGCGTGGCTTTGCGGGATGCGCGCACTGAGCGCGGGCATCGCCTTCACGCAGCGTTGTGATGCGGGCCGGCACAAGCGTGGTGCGGCGCAGCACTGCGGACGTGCGGCGCGCCATCGCGTCGCCTGAATTTGTACGATTCGGTTAGCCTCCTCGAACTGCACGCAACGTATGCTTCACGCGCGGCTCGCGATGCGGCAAAGCCATACCGCGTCCGAATGGCCCGCTTATTGCATTGATGAATTGCCACCTGCAACGGCGCTGGCGGCAAGGCAAATGCAACGCAAGGACATGGAATCCAGGACAATGGCGTCCCTCGTGCCCGACACGAGCGGACGCCTCGTGCGTTCGCCGCGTCGATACGTGCCCCCGATACAAGCAAACAGGACACGACGATGACCTCCGGAAAAGTCACTCTCCTCAGCGCAGGCCCCGGCGATCTCGACCTGCTGACGATCCGCGCGGCAAGAACGCTCGCCGATGCCGATATCCTGCTCGTCGACGATCTCGCCAATGCGGACATCGTGACGCTCGCACCGCAAGCCCGTGTGATTCGCGTGGGCAAGCGCGGCGGCTGCAAGTCCACGCCGCAAGCGTTCATTCAGCGCCTCATGCTTCGTTATGCGCGCAAGGGGCTGCACGTCGTGCGTGCCAAAGGCGGCGACGCCCTGCTGTTCGGGCGCGCGGGCGAAGAGATCGCGGCGTTGCGCGGCGCGGGGATCGCGGTAGAGATCGTGAACGGCGTTTCGGCGGGATTTGCAGCGGCGGCGGGCCTGGGCATCTCGCTCACGCATCGCGACCATTGCCAGGGCGTGACCTTCGTCACCGCTCACATGCAGGACCACGGCGAACCGGACTGGCGCGCGCTCGCGGCGACCGGCATGACGCTCGCCATCTACATGGGCATGAGCCGCATCACGGGCATCGCGCGGTCCCTGCTCGACGGGCTGCCCGCGACGACGCCCGCAGCGGTCGTGCAGCACGCGGGATCGTCGCAGGAAAGGCGGCTCGTGACGACGCTCGGCCGTCTCGCCGACGATGCAGCCGCCGCCGGCCTCGGCAGTCCCGCTGTGATCTTCGTGGGCGGAGCGATCGGCGAGGCCGTCGAATTCGCGGCTCACCGCGAGCGCATCGGGCACGGCATCGCGCACGCGGCGTGATCCATGCGATTCGGCCTATGCCATTGGGCCAGATAGGCGGCGAAGGTGCATCGCGCTAAAGTCCAACGAACCGATACACCGTCAAACGCCTCACATGCTTCGCGTCCTTCTCGTCACCGACACCGACAAACCCATCGGCGATCTGCGCGATCAACTCGCACGTCTCGGCTATGAGATGCTCGCGGAAGCCGCCGCCCCCGCTCAGTTGCATGCGGCGGTGGAGAGTCAGAAGCCGGACGTCGTCATCATCGATACCGACTCGCCTTCCCGCGACACGCTCGAACAGCTCGCGGTGATGAACAAGGCCGCGCCGCGCCCGGTGCTGATGTTCAGCAACGACGCGGATCAGCAATTCATCCGCGCCGCAGTCGGAGCGGGCGTAACCGCGTATTCCGTCGAAGGTCTCGCGCCCGAGCGGCTCGCGCCGATCATCGAGGTCGCGCTCGCCCGCTTCGCGCATGAAGCGCAATTGCGCCAGCGTCTTGAGCAGGTCGAGAACGAACTCGCGGAACGCAAGGTCATCGACCGGGCGAAGCGGCTTCTGATGGAGCGGCGCGGCCTGTCGGAGAACGACGCCTACGCGACGCTTCGAAAACGCGCGATGGATCAGGGCGTCAAGGTCGCCGAGATCGCGCGCCGGCTTCTCTCGCTTGCCGACCTTCTGCGGTAGCCATATACCGACATCATCGAATGAACGCTTCCGACAACCTCACGCCCGAGCGATCGCATCTGCGGCTCGGCTTCGTCGCCCTGAGCGACGCCGCGCCGCTCGCGGCCGCCGCATTGCGCGACATGGGGCGGCGGCACGGCATCCGCATCGAGCTGTGCCGGCAGCCGTCGTGGGCGGCGGTGCGCGACAAGTTGCTGTCCGGCGAACTCGACGCCGCCCATGCGCTTTACGGGCTCGTCTACGGCGTGCAACTCGGCATCGGCGGGCCGCAGGCGGACATGGCCGTTCTGATGGTGCTCAACCGCAACGGCCAGGCGATCACGCTGTCGAATCCGCTCGCCGACGCCATTCAGCGCGGCGCGAGCGTGAAGGACGCGCTCGCGTCGCTGGGACGCACGCCGGTGCTCGCGCAAACCTTCCCGACCGGCACGCACGCGATGTGGCTCTACTACTGGCTCGCAACGCAACGCGTGCATCCGCTCGTCGACGTTCGGAGCGTCGTGATACCGCCGCCGCGCATGGCGGATGCGCTCGTCGAAGGCACGCTCGACGGCTTCTGCGCCGGCGACCCGTGGCATGCGGTGGCCGAGGCGCGCGGCGCGGGGCGCACGGTCGTGTACACGGGCGAAATCTGGCCCGATCACCCGGAGAAAGTGCTTGCGTGCCGGCGGGATTTCGTCGCGCTTTATCCCAACACGGCGCGCGCGCTGGTCCGCACCATGCTGGACGCGTGCGAATGGCTCGATGCGCGCGAGCATCGGCCGGAAATCGCGGATGCGCTCGCGGCGTCCGACCTGCTCGGCGTCCCGCGCGAGCTGATCGCATCCCGGCTCGGCGCCATCGAAGGCGTTGCGCCGCTGCGTTTTTTCGACGGCGGCGCGGTGAACTATCCGCGCGCATCGGACGGGCTCTGGTTCATCACTCAGTATCGGCGATGGGGCATGCTCGCAGGCGATGGCGACGACACCGCCGTGGCCGCAGCCGTCAACCAGACCGCGCTCTATGCACAGGCGGCGCAGGAGGCAGGCGTTGCGCTTCCCGCCGCGACTCGAAAGTCGACGTTCTGCGATGGCCGCGTCTGGGACGGAAGCGCGGCGAAGGCGTATCTCTCCGGGTTCGACATGCACGCATAGCGCGCCGACCGCCTACCATTAGCGTTGCCATGCAGGGATTCTCGCAACGGAGGTGCGCCATGCAATTGCTCGCCATCGGCATCGACAAGCCGGAGAACGCCAACTTCATTCTCGGCCAGTCGCATTTCATCAAGACCGTCGAGGACCTGCACGAGACGCTCGTCGGCGCGGTGCCGGGCATCCGCTTCGGCCTCGCGTTCTGCGAGGCGTCGGGCAAGCGGCTCGTGCGCGCATCGGGGACGGACGAGGGGCTCGTCGAACTGGCCACGCGCAACGCGCTGAATATCGGTGCGGGACACAGCTTCATCATCGTGTTGGGCGATGGCTTCTTTCCCGTCAACGTGCTCAACGCGGTGAAGACGGTGCCCGAGGTCTGCCGCGTGTTCTGCGCGACGGCGAATCCGACGCAGGTGCTCGTCGCGGAGACGGATGAGGGGCGCGGGATCATCGGCGTGGTCGATGGAATGCCGCCGCTCGGCATCGAAAGCGAAGAGGACGTGCGGTGGCGGAAGGACCTGCTGCGGCAGATCGGGTATAAGGCTTGATGAGGCGATGTGGCGGCCCGGCGCGAGCGGGCGCCTGAGCGGGCACCCGAGCGGGCGGCCGTTGCGCCCGCTCACGCAACGCCTCGCCGCGCCTTGACTTGCCCGCGCGAATCGCGAGAATGATGCCCCGCCCGAAGGCCGGGCAGCATCGGCCAGCGGGCGCCCGGCCGCCGGCCGGATGCGCCGCGCCAGCGCTTTTCCCTCGCGATGCACCGGCATCATGGACAATATCGGGATGCGGTGCGCCCGCCACGGCCATTTCGCGAGGCGAGAGCGCATCCGAATCGGCATCCACGGCGATCGTCGAACGCAGCCCGCTGCGGCCGATGCGCCACCGAACACGCCCACCGGCGCCGTCCCGAGGATAAGGTCGTCCTTCGGAACGGTCGACAAGAACACAGGAGCTTCACACATGACCGACATGAATCCGTCCTTCTTCGGCCGGCTGTCCATTGCCTTCGGCGCCTTCTTCGGCATCCTCGGCAACAGCAATTTCGCAGGGCGCGTCCAGCGCCTGCGGGAAGCGCAACATGCGCCCGAAGCGCCCGAAGCGCCGGAAACGCACGCCCCGACGCCCGCGGCGGCTCCGGTCGCCACGCCCGCGCCGTCGCCGCTGACGGAAGCGAGCCCGGTGGCGGCGCTCCAGTTGCTGGGGCTTCTGC
This sequence comes from Caballeronia sp. LZ019, assembly GCF_031450825.1. NCBI lineage: Bacteria > Pseudomonadati > Pseudomonadota > Betaproteobacteria > Burkholderiales > Burkholderiaceae > Caballeronia > Caballeronia sp. LZ019. The sequence continues at coordinate 940,286 of NZ_JARTVZ010000002.1, forward strand.
AACGCGACGCGCGCTTCATCGATTTCGTCGAAGAGGACATCGCCAATTACGGCGACGCGGACATCGGCGCGGCTGCGCGCCTCGTCCACGATGGCTGCCGCGCGGTGCTGCGCGAGCATTTCACGATCAGGCCGGTGCGCAGCGAAGCCGAAGGCAGCCGCATCACCCTGCCCGACGGCTTCGACGCAAGCGCCGTGCGTCTCACCGGCAACGTCGTCGGCAAGCCGCCGTTCAACGGGAGCATCAGCCATCGCGGCTGGAAGGTCGAGGAAACGCGGCTGCCGAAGCTCGCGCAGTCGCACGACGCGAGCATCGTCGCGCCCGCCGAGGTGGAGCTATGAGCGAATACAACGAGCAAGGCCCGGCGCGCTTTTCGATCGGCGTCGATCTCGGCACGACGCATTGCGCGCTGTCGTATGTCGACATGTCCGCGAGCGACGGCGAAAAAACCGCGCAAGGCGTGCTGTCGATCGCGCAGCTGACCGCGCCCGGGGCCGCCGAAGACCGCGAGCTGCTGCCGTCGTTTCTCTATCTTCCGCACGCAAACGAGCTTGCGCCCGGCGACCTCACGCTGCCGTGGACGCAGGAGCGGCCGTATATCGTCGGTGAACTGGCGCGCAGCCGTGGCGCGGGCACGCCCATCCGCCTCGTTTCGAGCGCGAAAAGCTGGCTCTGTCACCCCGGCGTGGATCGTCGCGCGGCGATTCTCCCCGCCGATGCGCCCGAGGAAGTCGAGCGCGTGTCGCCGCTCGAAACTTCGGTGCGCTACCTGACGCACCTGCGCGAAGCGTGGAATCACGCGCATCCGGATGCGCCGTTCGATCAGCAGGACGTCACGGTGACGATCCCCGCCTCGTTCGATCCCGCCGCCCGCGAGCTCACCGCCGAAGCGGTCGCGACCGCCGGCTACGGCCGCATGACGCTGCTCGAGGAGCCGCAAGCCGCGCTGTATAGCTGGATCCAGAAGTCCGCCGGCGGCTGGCGCAAGCAGGTCAGAGTGGGCGACGTGATCCTCGTCGTCGACGTCGGCGGCGGCACCACCGACCTGTCGCTCATCGCAGTGGTCGAGCGCGAGGGCAATCTCGAACTGCATCGCGTGGCGGTCGGCGAGCACATCCTGCTCGGCGGCGACAACATGGACCTCGCGCTCGCGCATGTCGTCGCGCGCAAGCTCGCGGCGCAAGGCACGCAGCCCGATCCGTGGCAACTTCGCGCGCTCACCTACGCGTGCCGTTCGGCGAAGGAAACGCTGCTCTCCGATCCGAACGCCGACTCCGTGCCGCTCGTCGTGCCGAGCCGCGGCTCGAAGCTGATCGGCGGATCGCTGCGCACCGAGCTCACGCGCGCCGAACTCACGCAGATTCTGCTCGAAGGCTTCTTCCCTCAGGTCGATGCCGCCGCGCGTCCGGTCAGCCGCGCGCGCGTCGGCCTGACGCAGCTCGGCCTGCCCTACGCGCAGGACGCCGCCGTCACGCGTCATCTCGCTGCGTTCCTCGGCCGTCAGGTGAACGCGCTGGCCGAAGTCGAAGGCCTGCAGCATCAGGCTCCGGCCGGCGCGACGCTGCTGCACCCGACCGCCGTGCTGTTCAACGGAGGCGTGTTCAAGTCGCCTCTGCTGGTCGAGCGCGTGATGTTGACGCTCAACGCGTGGCTCGCTGCCGAGAACGCGCCGGCCGCGCGTCTGCTCGAAGGCGCGGACCTCGATCTCGCGGTCGCACGCGGCGCCGCGTACTACGGCTATGTGCGGCGCGGCAAGGGCGTGCGTATTCGCGGCGGCACCGCGCGGGCGTATTACGTCGCGGTCGAATCGGCGATGCCGGCGGTTCCCGGTCTCGAACCGCCCGTGCAGGCGCTGTGCGTCGCGCCGTTCGGCATGGAAGAAGGCACCGAAGCCGCGCTGCCCGCGCAGGAATTCGGGCTGGTCGTCGGCGAGCCGGTGCGCTTTCGCTTCTTCGGATCGTCGGTGCGGCGGCAGGACACCGTCGGCACGCTGCTCGATTACTGGCAACCGGACGAACTGCAGGAGCTCGAAGAAATCGAAGCGTCGCTGCCCACTGAAGGCCGCACGCCCGGTGAAGTCGTGCCGGTCAGGCTGCATGCCCGCGTGACCGAAGCCGGCACGCTCGAACTTGAAGCCCTGCCGCGCAATTCGCCCGAACGGTGGAAAGTCGAGTTCGACGTGCGCGGCGGCGTCGGCACGGATCAGGGCATGGGCCTGTAAGTGTCCGCCGCGCGCAAGCAGAAGCCGGCGCAGGCGCGGTATCGCGTCGGCATCGATCTCGGCACGAGCAATACGGTTGTCGCTTATGCGCGGGCCGGCTCGGGCGATATCCGCATCTTCGAGATCGATCAGCTCGTCGCTGCCGGCGAGGTCGCGGCGCAACCGCTGCTGCCGTCGCTGCGTTATCACTTCGCGCCCGGCGAACTTAGGTCCGAAGACCTGCAATTGCCGTGGGGCGAGATGGAAGCGCCCGCCGTCATCGGCAGATTCGCGCGGACGCTCGGCGCGCAGGTGCCGGGGCGGCTCGTGTCGAGCGCCAAGAGCTGGCTGTCGCACGCGGCGGTCGATCGTCTCGCGCCCATTCTTCCGTGGGGCGCGGGCGACGACATCGAAAAAATCTCGCCGGTGATCGCGAGCGCGAGCTATCTCGCGCACGTGCACGCGGCATGGAACGAGCGCTTTCCCGAAGCGCCGCTCGACGCGCAGGACGTCGTGCTGACGGTGCCCGCCTCTTTCGATGAAGGCGCGCGCGCCCTCACGCTCGAAGCGGCGAAGATGGCGGGGCTCGAGACGCTGCGCCTGCTGGAAGAGCCGCAGGCCGCGTTCTATGACTGGCTGTTTCACCATCGCGAGACGCTGGGCGAAGAACTGGCGGCGACGCGGCTCGTGCTGATCTGCGATGTCGGCGGCGGCACGACGGACCTCACGCTCATCCAGGTCGAACCCAACAACATAGCGGGCGGCGAGCCGGTTCTCACGCGCATCGGGGTCGGCAACCATCTGATGCTGGGCGGCGACAACATGGACCTCGCGCTCGCGCATCTCGTCGAGAAGCGGCTTGCGGGCGATGACGGGCGACTGTCGGCGGGGCGACTGTCGCAACTGGTCGAACGCTGTCGCGCGGCCAAAGAGCAATTGCTGGGGGAACACGCGCCGGCGTCCGTGTCGATCACGCTGCTTGGCGCGGGATCGAAGCTGATCGGCGGCGCGCGTTCGGCGGAAGTGACGCGCGAGGAGATCGAGCGGATCATCGTCGAGGGCTTTTTCCCGCTCGTGTCGGGCGGCGAGCGGCCGGGGCGGGCGCGCGGCGGTATCGTCGAATTCGGGCTGCCTTATGCGAGCGATCCCGCCATCACGCGCCACGTCGCCGCGTTTCTCGCGCAGCACGCGACGCAGGCGCGCGAAGCACTGAGCGGCGATGCGCGCGCGGAAGCGGCGCGAACGAGCGAACCGCAAGCATCGCAGGACAGGGATGGGGATGCTGCTGCGAATGCGGCGAATGCGGGGAATGCGAACGTTGCGGGGAACGCAGCGAACCCGAACGTTGCGGGGACCGCGAGGAATGCGACAAACGCCGGCAACGCGACGAACCTGAACGTTGCGGGGAACGCTGCGAATACGACGCATACCCGGACCGCGGGCAACGCGGCCATTGCGACGAACGTGACGCATGCGACAAACGCGAACGTCCCAGGGAACGGGAAAAATCCCGAGAAGGCGGCGAACGCGGAAGTCGCGGGAAATGCAAGCAAAGCCACCGGCGCTCGCGACACCGCTCAACCCGCCGCCTACCTCCCCGTCCCCGACACGCTGCTTCTCAACGGCGGCGTCTTTCGCGCTGCCCCGCTCGCCCGCCGCATCGCCGATACGCTCGGCAAGTGGCGCGGCGCGCCCGTCCACGTGCTCGCCAACGACCATCCCGACGTGGCCGTCGCGCGTGGCGCGGTTGCCTATGCGCTCGCGCGCGCGGGGAACGCGCCGAAGATCGGCGGGGGATCGGCGCGCAGCTATTTTCTGCTGCTCGACGAGGAAGGCGACGCCACGCGCGGCGTCTGCGTGCTGCCGCGCGGCACCGAGGAAGGCCAGCCGATCCATCTCGCGGACCGCACCTTCGCGCTCCGGCTCGGCGCGCCGGTGCGCTTTCACCTCGTTTCGTCGGTGGCGGATACCGCATACAAGGCGGGCGACATCGCGGACGTCAGCGCATCGGCGGGCGACTTCGTGCGCCTGCCGCCGATCGCCACTGTCGTCGATGCGCGCGGCGAGACCCGTGGCGGGCCGAGCGGCTCGGGACCGCGCGAAACGCCGGTGCACCTCACGACGTCGTTGACGGAAGTGGGCACGCTGGAGATGCACTGCATCGCCATCGACGATCCCGCGAAACGCTGGCTCCTCGAATTCCAGCTACGCCGCGAGGAACCCGACGCCGATGCCGCCGCATCGCAGACGCCGGCGCAGACGCATCCGGCGCTGCCGAAGGCCATCGAACTGATCGATCGCACCTTCGGCACGCGCGCGCAGGATGTCGGCCCGAAGGAAGTGAAGCGGCTGCGTGCGCAACTCGAGCAGGCGCTGGGCCCGCGCGATACGTGGGACATCGCGCTGTTGCGCGAGCTATTCGGCGCGCTGTGGGACCGCGCGAAGAAGCGCCGGCGCACCGCCGATCACGAGCGCCTGTGGCTCAATCTCGCTGGCTACTGCATGCGGCCCGGCTTCGGGCACCCGCTCGACGAGTGGCGCGTCGAGCAGTTGTGGACGCTCTTCGATCAGGGCATCCAGTACGTCAACGAAAATCAGATCTGGTCCGAATGGTGGACGCTCTGGCGTCGCGCGGCGGGCGGCCTCGACGAAGCCGCTCAACTGCGCCTGCTCGACGACATGGCCTTCGTTCTGCAACCGCCCGGCGCGAGCCGCTACCGGCGCGCGGCGGGCGCGGCTCGCGCGGGTTACGAGGACATGGTGCGGCTTGCGGCATCGCTCGAGCGCGTGCCGGTCGAGCGCAAGGTCGAAGCCGGCGAATGGCTGCTCACGCGCCTCAAGAAGCCTTCCGAGAACCTGCAAAGCTGGTGGGCGGTCGGACGCATCGGCGCGCGGCAGCCGTTCTACGGCAGCGCGCACGGCGTCGTGCCGCCGGACATCGCCGAGGCGTGGCTTGCGGCCATACTCGCGCTCGACTGGAAGAAGGTCGAACCGGCGGCGTTCGCGGCCGTGCAGATCGCGCGCATGACGGGCGACCGCTCCCGCGACGTGTCCGACGAAGTGCGCGCCGCCGTCATCGAACGGCTCACGACGATGGGCGCGGCGCAGTCGTGGATCGCGATGGTGCGCGAGACCGTCGCGCTCGATCGCGCCGACGAAGGCCGCGTGTTCGGCGAGACGCTGCCCGCAGGGCTGAAGCTGATCGGCTGATCGGCCGATCGGCTGATCGGTCGAGAGCTGGGCGTGAAGCTCCGGCCGGCGGCATCGAAATGCTTCGCTGTCAGAAGCTTTTGCGCGCACCGGCCCGTGACCGCTTGAATAGCGGCTACCCGCATCCTATGGTTATCAGTGTGTCGCTTCGACACTCACTGAAGGAGGTCCATCATGCCATCGCCACGCAAGGCTCAGGCGAGCCATCCCGCCGAAACGGAAATGTCGAGCCGCAAGAAGACGGCCGGAACCACCAAAGCGTCCACCACCAAAAGCACGGGCGCGAAGGAAACCAGCGTCACCAAGCGCACGACCAAGGCCAAACCGAAGTCGTGACCATGCGTTGAGCGCGCAGTACCCTTGTCGCGCCGGGCATCGATCGGGGCTGTCCTTCCAGACGGCGAGCGGGTTGTCATGCGCTCGCCGTTCGGCATTTTCGTGCCCTTCTCGCGCACGGCAGCCGCGCGCATCGCCCAAAAAAGACGTTCCGATCCGTGCGCCGTAGCCTAAAGTAGTGAATCCTCTCGCTTATCGCCCGACCGGGACCCGACGATGGCCGTTCCGCAAAGCGCCGCCACCGTGCGCATCCGAGGCATGCTCGCCGCCGCCGCGCGTGAAGCCGGCGCGAGCCTCGTGCGCAATCTGTCGATCCCCGCGCCCTTCGCCGATCCCGCGCTCGAAGCGCAATTTCTCGAAGATCACAGCCAGCGGTTCTGCGCGTTCAGGCGCGCATCCGCGCTGCTCGCGCTCGTCATCTGGACATGCTTCCTGTGGTGGGACTTCAGCTTCGTGCGCGGCAACAAGGCGCTCAACGTGCGCCTCGCCGATATCCTCGCGCTGCGTTTCGCGGGCGTCGCGCTCCTGATCTGCGTCGGCTTCCTGGTGCTGCGGCCGTCGTTCCGATCGCACGCGACGGCGCACCGGGTCATCCTCACCGGCATCTACGGCCTGCTCTGCCTCATCCTGACGATGGTCGCGATTACCCCCGCGCCCTATAACTACACGCAGTATTTCATCGGCCTGTACCTCGCCCTCTTCTTCCAGTTCAGCTTTTTCTACCTGCGCTCTCGTCTCGCGCTGATGGTCGGCGTCGTCACGATGGCGGCAATCGTCCTGCTGCAGATCACCGTGCGCCTGCTCAATCCGGAAGACTTCTTCGCGGGACTCTTCTATATGTTCAACGTCGTGGTCGTCGGCCACGGCGTGTGTGCTCACGCCGAACGGGTATCGCGCGAACGCTATCTGGCGGAGCGCGCGCTGGCCTCGCTCAACGACGAACTGCGCGCGGCCAACGGCTCGCTCGAACGCAAGAACCGCGAACTCGAAGTTTCGAAGAAGGACCAGGAGACGAAGACGCACGCGCTGCTTGCGTTGCGCGAACAGCAGATGATCGCCGCGCAGACCGCGAGCCGCGAGAAGTCGAACTTTCTGGCGGCGGCGACGCACGATCTTCGCCAGCCGATGCACGCGCTGAACCTCTTCCTGCAAGCCGCCGCCGAAGCCATCCGCAACGGCGAGTTCGCGCAGGCCGAGCGGCTGATCGACGAATGCGGGCGCTCGTCGGTGATCCTCGCGCGGCTGCTGAACGCGGTGCTCGACTTGTCGCGACTGGAATCGGGGCGCGTGGCGCCGCGCTATCACGTGTTCGACGTGCGGCAGATCGTCGAGGAAGCGGCGGAGCAGTTGCGACCGTTCGCGGCGAGCCGTGGCGTCGATTTGCGCCTGCGGCTGCCGAAAGACGATGTCGTCTGCGTGCGCAGCGATTCGCACTGGCTGTGCCGCGCGGTCGCGAACCTCGTGTCGAACGGCATCAAGTACGCGGATACCGGCAAGCCGACGAAGCCGACCGTCATCGTGGGCGTCGTGCGATCGCCGACGCGCGCGCGCATCGACGTGCTCGACAACGGAATCGGCATTCCGGCCGATTATTTCGACGCCATCTTTCAGCCGTTCTTTCAGCTCGACAACCCGGAGCAGGATCGCGACAAGGGCCTGGGGCTGGGGCTGTCGATCGTCAATGCGGTGGTGTCGATGCTGGACGAGCACCGCATCGAACTGAAGTCTGCCGAAGGGCGCGGCTCGCGCTTTTCGCTCGAGATGCCGCAGTGCGGACCGTCGCCGGACCAGCCCTCGGCCCGCGCGCCGGCGCGTTCGGAGGCGGCCGAGGCGGCGCAGTTGGCGGGGCGCTACGTGCTGCTCGTCGAGGACGACGGCCTCGTGCGCGCATCGACAGAAGCGCTGCTGTCGCAATGGGGCGTGCTCTACGACTCCGCCGCGACGTTCGAGGAATTCGAGGAGATTCTCGCGACGATCGAGCGCTTCCCCGATCTCATCATCACCGATTACCGGTTGCGCGATTTCAAGACCGCGCGCGAAGTGGCGATGGCGGGCGCGCTGAAGCTCGGGCGCCCGTGTCCCTGCCTCGTGGTGACGGGCGAACCGGCGGCGACCATCGTGCCGCTCGCGTGCGAACACGACGTGCTCAGCAAGCCGGTGAGCCCGGCCGAGTTGCGGCGCGAGATGGTGTCGCTGATCGCCGGACGCTAGCTTCGCGCCGCCGCGAGACGCGCGCCGAACCATTGGCGCAGCGCTTCGACTTCTTCCATGCAGACCGTGTGCGCCATCGGATAGGTGTGCCAGTCGACGGCGCAGCCGAGCTCTCGCGCGAACTCGCAGGCGTCCTGGCCGAGCTGAACGTCGAGCACGTCGTCGAAAGCGCCGTGGGCCGCGAAGACCGGCGCATGGCGGTTCGCGTCGCTGACCGAGGCATCGATCAAGCCTTTCGACGGCATGTAACCCGACAGCACGATCAGCCCGGCGAGCCGCTCGGGATGCGTGAGCCCCGCCTGATACGTCATCGCGCCGCCCTGCGAGAAGCCCGCGAGAAAGATGCGCTCGGTGGCGATGCCGCGCGCGTTCTGCTGTGCGATGAGCGCGCGCACGGTTTTCACGGACGCATCGATGCCCGCCTCGTCGACGCGCCTCACGATGCCCTCGAACGAAAGAATGTCGTACCACGCGCGCATCACGTAGCCGTTGTTCGCGGTCACGGCGATTTCCGGCGCATTCGGAAAGACGAAGCGCACGGCGGGGGCATCGGCCAGGCGCAGCTCGGGCACGAGGGGCACGAAGTCGTTGGCGTCCGCGCCGAGGCCGTGCATGAGGATCACGGCGAACTCGGGATTCGGCGCGGTTTCGATTTCGACGGTCGATGGTGAATCGGTCATGCGGACTCCGTATGCCTCAGATGATGGGGACGAGCATCTGCACGATGCCCACGATCGAAATCAGCCACACCAGCGAGCGGACGAACGGCACGCCCGCCGCATATAGCGGCACATACACGACGCGCGCGACGAAGTAGGTCAGCGCGCCGTAATGCGTGAGCGCGTTCTCGCGCCCGGTCACATGGACGATCAGCACGGCGACCGCAAACACGGGCAGCGTCTCGAAGAGATTGGCCTGCGCGCGCATCAGGCGGCCGGCGAGCTTGCCGGGCGGCGGCGCGGGGCCATCGCGCGGGCCGGTGTTGTAGCGGATGCCCGTCTCGCGGTTGCGCACGAGCGCGGGCAACAGCACTTGCACGAGGGCGAGGACGAGCGTCCACGCGAGCATCGTCAGTTCGAAGGTCATCGGGGCTCCGGGGCGGGTGGCCTGGCGGCGTTCATTCTGTCATGTGCGCAGCGCGCGTGCCCGGCGCGGCGGCCTTGTCCTGCTTCAGTCTGCTTCGGTCTGCTTCATCCGGCCGACGTCACCGCCGCCGCTCGCGCCGCGCCGTCGAGCGCCAGTTCATGCCGCGCGCGCTGCTCGAAGCGGTCATCCGATTCGGCGTAATCCCATCGTTCGACGACGACGCGCCGCGCGCCGGCATCGCCCGTATCGCTTGCATCGTGGGAATAGCGGATCACGTTCACCGAATTGCCGATGCTCCCCCGCGTGCGCGACGACAGCGCCGTGCCCGCCTGCACCGCCCACATCCGGCGCGGCAGGTTCGCGAAGGTATCGTGGAGCGGCAGCACATACGGCAAGTGAATATGCCCGCCGACGATCAGATCCGCACCCGCGCGCGCCCAGCGCGGCACCGCGCGCTCGCGTCCGTGCAGCAGATTGGCCTCGTCCTTCGCGCGCGTGACCGCGACCGGCTGATGCGTCACGACGATGCGCAACTGCCGCGCCTTCGCCGACTCCAGCCGGGCGGCGACGCGCTTCACCTGCTGCATCGACACTTCGCCGTCCTTGTGCCGGTACGGCCGCGTCGTGTTGACGCCCAGCACGATCACATCCGGCGATTCGAACGACGGCTCGAGCTCCGCGCCGAATGCGCGCTGATGATTCGCGTACGGCTGGAACAAGCGCGCGAACACGTTGAAGAGCGGGATATCGTGATTGCCGGGCACGACGAGCGTCGGCGTCGCGCCGAGCGTATCGAAGAACGCGCGCGCCGCCGCGAACTGGCGCTTGCGGGCGCGCTGCGTGATGTCGCCGGAGACGATGACCAGATCGGGCGGCGTCTCCTCGATGAGCCGCGACAGCGCCGCAACGACGCGAGGCTGCTCGGTGCCGAAATGCGGATCGGAAATCTGCAGCAGCAAAGTCATGAGCGATTGGCTTCCGCCACGGCAGGTTCGGGCTTCAGGAGCAACAGCGGACGCTCGGACACGCGGAACTCGAGCGGCATGTCGAGCCACGCGATTTCACCGTCGGTCGCGATCTTGATGCGGCGACGCGTGTCTTTCGGGCGCGAGGGCCGCGTCACCGTGATGCGGTCGAAGGTGAAACTCATCACGTGGTCCGAATCGCTCAGGCGCCCCGCCGCGCCGCGCAGCGTGAGCATCAGATGCGCGAGCCGGCCGACGGGGCGAGGCGCGATTGCAACGAGCAAGCCGTATTCCACCGCGCTCGCCTCCGCCATGCCGATCTGCTCCAGCTGCAATCGATTGTTGCCGACGAAAAGCGTCCACGACCGCACTTCGCGCGTTTGTCCTTCGTGCCGGATATGCAGGCGCAAATGCCGATGCCGCCGCAGCAGCGTGAACAGCGCGGACCACATTGCGACGAGCCGGCTGCGCCCGAACTGCTGCTTGTAGGTCTCGCGATCTTCCAGCAGCTTCGGATACAGCCCGAGGCTCGCGTTGACGAGGAACATGCGGTCGTTCACGTAGCCGACCTGCACCGGATACGCCCGGGCATCGAGCAGCAGCTTCGTCGATGCTTCGAGATCGGCAGGAATGCCGTGATCGCGGCTGAAGTAGTTGAAGGTGCCGCGCGGAAGCACGGCGAACGGCACGCCTGCCGTGAGCGCGGCTTCGGCCACCGTGCAGAGGGTGCCGTCGCCGCCCGCGCCGACGAGCACGCCGTGATCCGCACGCGCCCGCTCGGCCGCTTGCTGCGCGGTCGCGGCGAGTTGGCGCGGATCGTCGACGACGGACAATTCGAAGCGGCGTCCCGCCGCGCCCAGCTCGCGTTCGAGGACGGCGCAGGTTTCATCGACCTGCTTGCGGCCCGAGCCCGCGTTCATCACGACGAAGAACGGCGCATCGGGCGAAAGCGCGCTTGCGCCTCGCGCGAGTTGCGCGCTCGAGGCGGCGTCGGTGGATTCGGCGGGCACGTTCATCGGCAGCGCTCCTTGCGGTTCGTCGCATGTTTGCGCGCCGGCGCGGCGGCCGGCGAACCTTGCCGATTATAACGATAGGCTTACAAATTCAGCACAAGCCCGAACGTTCGATGCACGGATCAGGTGTGCTCGCCCCGGATGTAGTACTCGAGTTGCTGAATGGTGAACTGCTGCTCGGAGATGATGTTCTTCACCAGATCCCCGATGGAGATCATGCCGACGAGCTTGCCGTTGTCGATCACGGGAAGATGGCGCATGCGCTTGTCGGTCATGAGCGCCATGCAGTCGTCGGTGGTCTGGTCGGGGCGCACGTAGCGCACGTGCGAAGTCATGATGTCGCGCACCGGCGTCTCTTTCGAGGACCGGTCCATCAGCACGACTTTGCGCGCGTAGTCGCGCTCGGTCATGATGCCCACGATCTCCTCGCCCTGCGTGACGAGCACCGCGCCGATGTGCTTGTCGGCCATCAGCTTGATGGCGTCGTAGACCGGCGATGTCTCGGCGACCGTATAGACCGTCTGGTCGGGTTTCGAATTCAGAACTTCTGCGACTGTTGCCATCGAGCGCCTCCGTTGGCTTCGCGTGTTCGCCGGCCCGGCAATGACCGATGAGCGCGCGCTTCGTTGTATCCGGGATACGTTGCTGCGCCTGCCGTCGAGCGTAAGGCTTCCCGCTCGATGCCTTCATCGGCATTAACCCGACCATTCGGGAAAAAGTATAGGTCAAGCCCGGCGGCGGCATACGCGCTTTGCCCGACTTCAGTTTCGCCGAACGTTGCCGCTAATCAGGCATCACGCGGAAAAAGTAGCAATCCGCGAACGCCGTGCGCCACGCGCGCGGCCCCGCAACCGGTTGCATGGGGCGGATCGCGGTGCGCGAGCGCCCGCTTCGGCCGACAGAGAGGACAAGATGAGCAGTTCACAGCAGGATATCGAGCAGCGCGTGCGGCTCGCGGGCAGCAACATGTTCGAGTTGCTTCTGTTCAGGCTCGGCGAGGCGCCGAACTCGGAGCAGCGCGAGCTTTACGGCATCAATGTATTCAAGGTGCGCGAAATCCTGGCGATGCCGGCGATCACGGCCGTCGCGGGATCGAGCGAGGAAATTCTGGGCGTCGCGGACATTCGCGGTCAGATCATTCCCGTGATCGACCTGGCGCGCATCACCGGCTGCCGTCCGAAGAACGGGCCGAAGATTCTGCTCGTCACCGAGTTCGCGCGCACGACGCAGGGATTCGCGGTCGAGGAAGTCGACGATATCGTGCGGCTGGAGTGGAATCAGGTGTTGTCGGCGGAATCGCATTCGGGCGGGCGCACGGTGACGAGCTTCGCGCGGCTCGACGGCAATGTCGACGGGACGCGGCTCGCGCAGGTGCTGGATGTCGAGCGCATCGTGCGCGACGTGCTGCCGGGGCAGGACGCCGACGTCACCGAAGCGAGCACCGGCCGCTTGCAGCTGAAGCCCGGCGCCCGCGTGCTCGCGGCGGACGATTCCGGCGTCGCGCGCGCGCTGATCGAGCAGAGCCTGACCGCGATGGGCGTCCCCTACGTGATGACGAAAACGGGCCAGGAAGCGTGGGAAGTGCTCGAAGCGGCGCTCGACAAGGCGCGCAAGCACGGCACCGAAGTGGCCGACGAAATCGCGCTCGTGCTCACCGATCTCGAAATGCCCGAGATGGACGGCTTCACGCTGACCCGGCGCATCAAGGCCGATACCGGCCTGCAGCACATTCCGGTCGTGATCCACTCGTCGCTGTCCGGGTCGGCGAACGAGCAGCACGTGCGCAAGGTCGGCGCGAACGCATATGTATCGAAGTTCGTGGCGTCCGAGCTTGCCAGCGTGATGCGCGGCGCGCTCGTCGACGCGGGCTGAAAAAGCATCGGCGCCCGGTGCGGACAGACCTCGTGAGTCTGCTGCAGCGGGCGCCGAAAGGTCGCTTCAGTCTCGAGGCCGGAGGATCATCCGGCCGGACCGGTTCGATCAGTGACCGAAGTAGATCGAGTTGGTGCTGGTAGCCGCTTGCGTGCGGTTGCCCGATTGAGCCAGCGAGTCACGCGAACCGCCGAACGCGCGGGCATCGATGCCGTGTGCGTTTTCTTCAGCGGCGATGGTTTGTGCGCTCGGGCCTTGCTGCGAAGCGGGCGCGCCGACGACCGGGCGGTAGGACGGAGCCGGGCCGTAGCCGCTTGCAAAAGCGGGTGCGGCGATCGAAGCGGAAGCAGCGATAAGCAGGGTAGCGATCAGATTGCGTTTCATGGTGTGCTCCAAAGACGGTTGACGTTCGTGTCAGAAAGCGCCGCAGCGGATTGCGAGAAACTGTCTGCTACGTCGATGGAATGCAGTGTATACCCCTACTATCGTTTTTTTATATCGATATATTTCAATTCACTTTTCACCGTGCGCCAACAATCGCTGGCCGCACGAGCGTGCGTGAATCGGCGATTGCCGCATGGATTAAGGCGTACCGAGCGACGACGAGGTTCCTCGCTGACCGCGCCGTTTCGCAGGGACAGAACAATCTTTTGCTGCACGAGCGTGCAGAACAGTGGTGTTCAGTGGACGAGCCGCTGAATCAGATTGACGAGCGTGGCGGGCGAATTGCCTTTTTGACAATACGCGTCGAAGCCCGCGTGCAGCCCTTGTGGCCGCACGAGTTCCTCGCCGAGCGCCGTGAACGCGATGATTCCGGCGTCACGCGTCCGCGCGATGCGCCGCAGCACGCGCGCCGTCGCAAAGCCGTCGTGTTCGGGCATGCTGATATCGAGGATGACGATGTGCGGCACCCAGCCGTCGATGGCGTGCAGCGCGTCGACGCCGGAGAGCGCGACGCGTGTCTCGAAGCCGTCCGCGGTCAGCGCCGCGGCGAGCGCCTCGGCGCTGGAGGCATTGTCATCGACGACCAGGATCCGCCAGCTCTGGACCTCCACGTCGACGCTGCGGCTGGTCCACACGGCGCAATGAGGGGAATGCAAGTTCACGGACATGGCGATTCGCTGAATGGATCGCCGGGCTCTCAGCACGTTTCGCGCCTGACTTCAATTTCCTTTCAGGCGTTGCTTTCCTTCTTGCCTTTGCGACGCTTCGCCGGCGCTTCCTCGCGCTCGCGCAGCCGCGCGTTGGCTTCGACGAGTGAAGCGGCGTCGCGCTGGCGCAGCGCCACGTCGAGCTCGCCGATCGCCGCGAAAAGTGCATCGCGCGCTGCGCCGTCGAACGTGTCGTCGCCGCGCTCGGCAACCCGCCGCGCTTCCTTGTCGAGCCGCTTGAAAAGCTTCGCGCCGAAGCGCGTGTCCACCTCGCCGTCGCGGGCGAGCGTCGCGATCACGGATGCAAGCCGCATGAGGCCCGCCGCCGTCGTTTGTGTCACGCCGTCCAGATCGTCCAGATCATCCACCGCGCTTCTCCCCTAGTTGACCGACGGCATGCTCGCCGGAGTCGGCGGACCGTCTCGCATCGCGCCATGATACGCCGCCAATATGACAGCCATTCTTGCACGACGTGCGACGGTTGCATCGACCGTTTCCGGTGCGACCAGTGGCACACTAGCGCCTGAACGCGCGAGCCGGCCGCCGCAGCGCATGTCACATCGAACGCACGGAACGCCCGCATGAATTCTCCCACCCTGCTCCGACCGCCCTACGGCTCCGACTTCACCGGCCTCGTCTGCGGCTTTCGGTTTCGTGCCGATGAGCCGGGCGAACCGATCGACGCGGAAGCCGCGAGCGCATGGCTCGCCCGCGGCGACACGGCGAAGGAATTCATCTGGCTGCACTTCGATCTCGCCAACAGCGCGTGCGAACGCTGGATGCGCACGCGCCTCGGCGTGCCGGACGCGTTCTTCGACACCCTGCACGAGGGTTCGCACTCGACGCGCATCGAGCATCAGGAAGGCGCGCTGTTCGCGGTCATCAACGACGTCATGTTCGACTTCGAACTGACGCCTTCGCAAATCGCGACGCTCTGGGTCTATACGCATCAGAAGCTGCTCGTCACGGCGCGCATGAAGCCGCTGCGCTCGATCGACTCGCTGCGCGAATCGGTGCGCCGCGGCGAGGTGTTTCGTTCGCCGGCAGAACTGCTCGCGCATCTGCTGCGGGATCAGGCCGATCTTCTCGTGCAGATCGTGCGGCGCACGAGCGCGGAGGTCGATGGCATCGAAGATCATTTTCTGTCAACGCATTCGTCCAAAACGCGCTCCGACCTCGGCGCGCTTCGTCGCGTGCTGGTTCGGCTGCAACGGCTGCTCGCCCCCGAACCCGGCTCCGTGTTCCGCCTGCTCGCCCGGCCGCCGCGCTGGCTGCACGCGCAGGATATTCAGGACTTGCGCGACGCGACCGAAGAGTTCTCGCTCGTGCTGAACGATCTGGCCGGCCTCGTCGAGCGGATCAGGCTGCTGCAGGAAGAGATCGCGACGCGCATGGACGAGCAAAGCAACCGCACGCTGTTCACACTGACGCTCGTGACCGTGCTCGCGCTGCCGATCAACATCGTGGCGGGCTTCTTCGGCATGAACGTGGGCGGCATTCCGCTCGCGGAGAACCATCACGGCTTCTGGCTGCTCGTGCTCGTCGTCGCGAGTTTCACCGTGCTCGCCGGATGGTGGGCTTCCGGCGGCGGCGCGACATGTGAGTCGCTACAGGCCGAGGTCGCTGAGGCCGGGATGATCGTCGGGCCGTCGGCCAAGCGGCCAGTGATACTTGCGCTCGGACTCCCTGATCGGCAGATCGTTGATCGACGCGTGACGATGCGTCATCAGCCCCGCCTCGTTGAATTCCCAATTCTCGTTGCCGTAGCTGCGAAACCAGTTGTTCGAATCGTCATGCCATTCGTACGCGAAGCGCACCGCGATGCGATTGCCCGTGAAAGCCCACAGTTCCTTGATGAGCCGATAGTCCAGTTCGCGCACCCACTTGCGCTGAAGAAACGCTTCGACTTGCGCACGGCCGGTGACGAACTCCGCGCGGTTGCGCCAGCGCGTGTCTTCGCTATAGGCCAGCGCGACGCGCTTCGGATCGCGCGTGTTCCAGCCGTCTTCGGCGAGACGGACTTTCTGCGCGGCGGTGTGTGCATCGAACGGCGGAAGAGGCGGTCGGCTTTCCATTGCGGCTCCTGGTCGGTGATGGTAGACAGGTCTGTCTACTTGCCAGCACTCTAGCCCAGGTAGACGAACCTGTCTACAATCGACGGCATGAACATCATCGAATCTGTCACGGATGATGCGGGGCTTGCGCCCGATGCGCGCATCCTTCGCACCGCGCACGACCTTTTCTATCGCGACGGCATCCGCGCGACCGGCATCGATCGTGTGATCGCGGAATCGGGCGTCGCGAAGAAGACGTTCTATCGCTATTTCGCGAGCAAGGACGATCTGATCGTCGCGTTCCTCGAGTTTCGGCACGACAACTGGATGGCCTGGTTCCGCGATGCGCTCGCGCGTCATGGCGGCACGCTGTCGGCTCTCGTGCCGGCGCTCGCCGAATGGTTCGGCGGCGAGACTTATCGCGGCTGCGCGTTCATCAATTCGGTGGTGGAAGTCGGCGGCACGCTGCCGCAAGCCGTCGATATCGCACGACGGCACAAGCGCGACATGACCGCCGCCATTCGCACGCTGATGCCCGCGTCACGCACCGCGAAGGCCGACGCGCAGGCGCTCGCGCTGGCCGTCGATGGGGCGATCGTCGCCGCGCAGTTCGCCGATGCCCCCGCCAATGCGTTGAAGTCGCTGGCCCGGCTGGTGCGCGCGGTGCGCCGGGGGGCGAGCGAATCGCACTAGCCGCAGGCCCCCACTTCCCCGCAAGCCGTGCAGAAATCGCAACCGTCCTTGCGAATGACGGCGTTGGCGCCGCACGTCGCGCATTTGCGTCCGTGCATCAGCGCGAGACCGTTCGCATCGCTGGCGGATACATCGGCATCCGAAGCATCGTCCGTTTCGGCTTCATCGTCTGCCGTCAATGCGCGCACCGGTTGGGCGCCCTCGCTGCGTTTCTTCGCCAGCACGCGGGACGGCATCTGAGTTCCCTCCGCATCCAGAAAGCCGCGACGGTGCAGGATCTGCTGGATTGCATACGCAAGCGCCGCGACTTCCGAATCGTGCCAGCGCGGACTGCGATGGCCGTCGAGCCGCTCCACATCGCCGAGCCGTACTTGTCCGCGATCCCACGAAACCTTGCGCATGTCCTGAAGCGTGCGCGCGGCGAAACCGCCGCGTGCCGCGAGCGAAAGCGAACGCATGGTTGCGGTGATCCACTGCTGTGATTCGTCGCGCTGGCCCGTTGGAATGAAAAATTCGATAGGACGCTCGATCGTCACGTCCTGGCCCGCAATGCGCCCCGTCACTTCAATGAACGAGACCGCGAGATACAGCGACTTCTTGCCGGCCTGCGTCAGATATTCGACCTTCTCGATGATCGCAGGCAACTCGCCGCGCGGCCGGTGATCGATTGCAATGCGCAGAGGATCGAGGTCCAGTTCCGGATCGGGCGAATCGCTCGGCGTTTCTGGCGGCGTCACGGACAGCACCGCGCCCAGCGTCTCGTTCGGCCGATACGTCGCCAGCCCCTTGAGGCCACGCCGCCAGGCCTCGAAATACAGGTCCTGGAACTTGTCGAACGGATAATCGGCGGGGACATTCACCGTCTTCGAGATCGACGTATCGACGAAAGGCTGCACCGCCGCCATCATCTCCAGGTGGTCATGCGCGGACATTTGCAGCGCATTCACGAAGTATTCCGGCAGTGCGTTCACGTCCCCGCCCATCTCGCGATACAGGCGATACGCATGATCCTCGACCGCGAAGCTCTGACGCGAGCCGTCCGCCATGCGCTTCGTGCGCTGGTACGTCCACGAGAATGCAGGCTCGATGCCATTCGATGCATTGTCCGCGAACGCGAGGCTCACGGTGCCCGTCGGCGCAATGGAAAGCAGGTGGCTATTGCGAATGCCGTGCAGGCGGATTGCGCTCTGGATATCGTCCGGCAGGCGCGATGCGAACGTGCCTTCCTCGAGATACCGCGTGGCGTCGAATAGCGGAAACGCGCCGCGTTCGCGTGCGAGATCAACCGACGCACGATACGCTTCGTCGCGCATCGCGCGGCCAATGCGTGCCGCGAAGTCGCGGCCTTCCTGTGCGTCGTAGCGTAGTCCGAGCATGACGAGCGTATCGCCGAGACCCGTGAATCCCACGCCGATGCGCCGCTTCGCTTGCGCCTCGCGCGCCTGTTCCGGCAACGGCCACAGCGTGACATCGAGCACGTCGTCGAGGAAGCGCACTTGCGTGCGCGTGGCGCGCGCAAGGCCGTCCCAGTCGAATGACGGCGCACCGCCGCGCATCTGCGCGAACGGGTCGCGCACGAGCCGCGTCAGATTGATCGGGCCGAGGTTGCAGCAACCGTAAGCGGGCAAGGGTTGTTCGCCGCACGGGTTCGTCGCGCGAATGGATTCGACCGCGCGCAGGTTGTTGTCGCCGTTCATGCGAGAGATGAAGACGACGCCCGGCTCGGCGACATCGTAAGTAGAACGCATGATCGTGTTCCACACTTCGCGCGCCCTGACCTCTCGATACACCCACAATCCGTCTTCGCGCTGCCGGATATCCGCCGATGATCGCTGCGCCGGCGATGGCTCCGCCTTGTGCACGAGCTGCCAGATCGCATCGTCGGCGACGGCCTGCATGAAGTCATCGCTTACGGCGACGGAGACGTTGAAGTTGTTCCAGCGCCCTTTCGTGTGCTTCGCCGCGATGAATTCGAGCAGGTCCGGATGTGTGCAATCGAGGATGCCCATTTGCGCGCCGCGCCGCGCGCCCGCGCTCTCGACCGTGCGGCAGGATGCATCGAAGACGTCCATGTAGCTGCACGGGCCGGATGCGGCGGAGCCCGTCGAATGCACTCGCGCGCCGCGCGGACGGATCGCCGAGAAGTTATAGCCCACTCCGCCGCCGCGCCGCATGGTTTCCGCCGCTTGCAGAAGCGCGACGTAGATGCCGGGCAGCCCGTTGTCATCGACGCCCTGTATCGCATCTCCGACCGGCTGCACGAAGCAGTTGATGAGCGTTGCATCGATGCCCGCGCCCGCCGCGCTCATGATGCGACCAGCGCCCAGAGCGCCGCGTCTGAAGTTGTCGACGAACTCCGCCTCCGTCTTCGCGCGCAGTTCCGCCGGCTCGGCTAACGCCACGCCCCGCGCGACGCGTCGATGAATGTCTTCGACGCGAGCCTCGTCGCCCTTGGCGTACTTTTCGAGCATGACGTCGATGGAGAATTGCTGCGGAGCGAGCGCGGTGCTCGGATTGTCTTCGGCCATGTCTGATCCTATGGTATGTCGCGCGCTTGCCGTGGTTCGCAAACGCGATGCCCGACGATAGCGCGAAATCACCGGGCTCGCCACGGAACCGCTAAACTCGCCGTTGCTTCATTCACCCCGTATAAAACCGTCGCATGAATTCGTCGCACCCGCCGTTTTTCGGCATTTCGGGCCGCTCCGGCCAAGGAAAGACCACGTTGATCGAAGCGCTGCTGCCGTGGTTTCGCGCACGCGGTCTCACCGTGAACGTCATCAAGCATAGCCATCATTCGATCGAGCTCGAGCCGCCGGCCAAGGACAGTGCGCGCTTTCGCCGCGCAGGCGCAGGCGAAGTGCTGATCGCGTCGCCCTACCGGTATGCGATCGTCCACGAACTGAACGACGAAGCCGAGCCGCCGCTTGCCACGCTTGCCGCACGCCTTGCGCCCGCCGATCTGGTCATCGTCGAAGGCTTCGCGCGTGAAGCGATGCCGCGACTCGAAGTCGTGCGACCATCCACCGCAACGGAGCCGCTCTTCAAGACCGATGTCGAGATACTCGCTATCGCAACGGACGACGCATCCTCGATCGATACCGCCCTTCCGACGCTGCCGCTCGATGACGCAGCACGCATCGGCGCATTCATATGCGACACCTTGGGGCTTGCGTCGAATGCTTAGGCGAGCCGCGCAATCAATTCGCGATGCTGCGGATAGCGCGCCTGCAATTCACCCGGCGCTGCAAGTTCGAACTCACTGAATTCGAAGCCCGGGGCAACGGTGCAGCCGACCAGCGCCACGCCTGATGCCTCGCGGCATTCGGCCGCGAACCAGTCGCCTGCCTTCACCACGGCCTGAAAGACAACGTCCGCATGCGCCACTGCGTTGCCGAGCCGATGCGTGGTCGACGTGCCGTCGGCATCGATCACATGGACGTCGACCGGATCGCCCGCGTAGAAGTGCCAGACTTCGTCGGAGCGAATGCGATGCCACGCGGAATGCGCGCCATCGCAAAGAAGATAGTAAATGGCGGTGGAAGCCGAACGTGCTTCATTCGATGCTTCCCGCAACACGCGATGGTCCGCGCGATACGTCTCGCGAAAGTAGCCGCCTTCCGGATGCGGCTGCAATTGCAGGCGCGCAATCAGCGCGTGACTGTCGATTGGTTCGTGCATGCTCATTCCCCTTTCCTGAGTTTCGCGTATTCTGCATGTTCCCCAAGCGCCCGGGCCATCGCTATGCGCGACATCACCATTTCCGTTACCGACTGGATCGACGAATCGTTCGAGGCCGATGTCGCGGGCGGGCTCGCCCAATTCAACGCATCGCAACTCGGGCCGAGCGGGCATCGCGATCTCGCGGTATCGCTCTATGTCGATGACGACTTCGTCGGCGGACTGGCAGGCTTTACTGCCTGGGGCTGGCTCTTCGTCAAATGGCTCTGGATACGCGAAGACATGCGCGGCCAGGGGCTCGCCGCACGCGCGCTCGAAGCCGCCGAAATAGAGGCGAAACAGCGCGGCTGCCGTGCCGCCTGGCTCGACACGCTCAACCCGCAAGCACGTAATCTTTACCTGCGCTGCGGCTATGAGACCTTCGGCGAGCTTGCGGATTTTCATGACGGACGTCCACGTATTTTTCTGCAGAAGCGCTTTTGACAGGGTCTTAGACGGCGTTATTGGCGCGCGTTGGTTCAATCGCGCCTTACATTTTTTTTGCGCGATGCTCAAGCCTGTATGCTCCGTGCCGTTAGCCCAATAAGAGCGATTGCTTGACTAACGACTGAACGCGGACCCAGGCCCCCAGCGCGGCGGCCTGAATGCCCCAAGAAAAAAATGGCCTGGAGCGCCGATGAGTGTGTTTTCCGCGTATAACGCGATGCCCGTTTCAGCTTTAGTCGCGGCCCCAACGGACGACGTGACCGAAGTGACCGACACTCAGCCGATAGAAGCGCTGCTGCGCGATGCCGCCTCGATGGACTGCAGCCGCGAGTGGGCGTGGTATCGCGCGGGCGAGCAATTGCATCTCGCGCATCGCGGCGACGCGTCGCTGAAATGGCCGCGCAGCATCCCGGAAGAAGGGCTCGACGAGCAATGCGCGGCGCATGGCTGGCACCGCTGGCCTACCGGACGTGGTGAAGGCGTTCTCGGATGGCTCGTCGCGCCTGCGGTGCACAAGAACGATGCGCAACTGGCGAGCCTTGCCCGGCGTCTCGGCGAACGCGTTCAGGCGGACGCGCTGGCCCGCGCGCAGCTTACGCAACGCGTGCTGTATGAGATTGCCTATCTGGCGAGCTCGGTGCGCGACCGCGCCGAATTCTTGCGCTGCGTGCATGAGCGGCTTGGCACGCTCATCGACGCCGAGAACTTTTATCTGGCGCTTTACGATCGCAAGAGTGGCAGGATCACTTATCCGTATTACGTCGATGTCATCGATACCGACGTGCAGGCCGCAGAGAATTACGACATCCTCGATCCGTCGCATCTCTCGATGACAGGCCGCGTCCTGACGAGCGGCCAGCCGCTATTCGTCACGCGCGCCGACATCACCGCCGCCGAGCGCGACGGACGCTTCTATTGCCTTGGAGACCGCCCCGAGTTCTGGATGGGGGCGCCGCTCAAGAACGCATCCGACGAAGTGTTCGGCATGCTCGCGATGCAGGTCTACGACGTGTCGCGCATCTACACCGCCGAGGACCGTGCGCTCTTTCTCGTCGTCGCGCGCCACGTGGCCATGGCGCTCGACCGCATTCTTCATCGCGCCGATCTCGAAGAACAGGTTGCACGCCGCACGTCCGAGCTTTCGCAGCTCAACGCGGCGCTGCGTCATGGCATTGCCGAGCGCGAGCGTTCCGAGCATTTGCAGGCCGCGCTCTATCAGATCGCTGAACTGTCGAGTCAACCGGGCGACATGATGGAGTTCTTTCGCAGCCTGCACGGCATCGTCGGCGAGTTGCTCTATGCGCGAAATTTTTATATCGCATTGATTGAACCGGATACGGGGTTAGTGTCCTTTCCGTATTACGTCGACGAAATCGTGCAGGAACGCCCTGCTCCGCGTCGTGGTCAGCGCGGGCTGACCGAGTACGTCATCGGGGAGCGTCGCGCGCGGCTGATCGATCACCAGGAAGCCATGCGGCTCATCGATGAAGGGGCATTCGAGACCGAAACGGGCACCGTGCGCCTGCGTTCATGGCTCGGCATTCCCCTCTTCGACGGCGATGTCGTGCGCGGCGTGCTTGCCGTGCAAAGCTATTCGCCGCTGGTGCGTTATTCACTGCGCGACCAGGAATTGCTGACGTTCGTATCGCGTCATATCGATACCGCGTTATCGCGCCGCCGCGACGCCGAGGCCTTGCATGCGGCCAACCTCGAACTCGAAGCACGCGTGCAGGCCCGCACGCGCGAGCTCGATGAAGCCAACGCCCGTCTTCTCTACGAAAACGCGCATGACTCACTGACGAGCCTGCCGAACCGTAGTCATCTGATGCAGCGGCTTCGCGGCGCATGGAACGACTACCGCACGCGTGGGCACGAGCTATCGGTGATGTTCATCGACCTCGACCGCTTCAAGGTCGTGAACGACAGTCTGGGTCATCACTTCGGCGACATGCTGCTCGTCCAGGCCGCCGCGCGATTGCGCGATTGCGTGCGTTCGACCGACCTGCTCGCACGCCTCGGCGGCGATGAGTTCGCGGTGCTTTCCGCTAACGCGCCGGTTCACGACGCCATCGCGATTGCGAGGCGCATTCTCGCCGCATTCGATCTGCCGTTTCATATCGAAGAGCATGTGGTTTTTTCGTCGTGCAGCATCGGCATCGTCACTGCGGACAGTCAGTTCCATACCGAGCCTGCGGATCTCCTGCGCGATGCCGATACGGCGATGTATCGCGTGAAGAATGCGGGGCGCGACAGCTTTGTCGTGTTCAACCAGGAATTGCGGCGCGAGGTATCGGACCAGGTCGAACGCGAAGGCGCGCTGCGCAACGCAATGAAGCGCGACGACGAATTACTGCCCTATTTCCAGCCTATCGTCGATGTCAAGAGCGGGGAAGTCGTCGCGCTCGAAGCGCTCATACGCTGGCGCCAGCCGGATGGAAGCATCGTGGGGCCGGGTGAATTTCTGCCGTCGGTGGAAGGCCTGAGACTCATCGGCCGGCTCGATCTTTATATGCTCGAACGCGTGGCCGCCATTCTCTCGAACGAGCGTTACGCGCACTGGCCGCCGGTGCATGTGAACTGCTCGAGCTATAGCATGACGCGCCCCGAATTCGCGGATGACGTCCTTGCGTTATTGCGTCGTTACCGCGTATCGCCTTCGCGTGTATGTCTTGAACTCACCGAAGGCGCGCTCGTCGCCGAGCCGGATCTCGCGCGCCGCACCATGCAGCGTCTCGCCGATAACGGCATGTCCGTCGTGCTGGACGATTTCGGTTCGGGATTTTCGTCGCTGAGCTATGTGCATCAGTATCGGTTCAGCGGCCTCAAGATCGACAAGTCATTCATTCTCGAACTCACTCAAAGCGCACGCAGCCGCGCAATCGTGCGTGCGATCGTGAGAATGGCCGAATCACTCGACCTTACGCTCGTGGCGGAAGGCGTGGAAGACGCGGCAACGCTTGCCGTGCTGCGCGACATGGGCGCGGCGCAGGCGCAGGGCTATTTCTTCGATAAGCCCTTGCCTTTACACGCCCTCACGCGTACGTCTCTCGCGCCGCGCGCGACGAACAGCGCGGCGCTGTGAACGCACTGCGTTCAGGGCATGCCGCCCATCGACGGCGAAATGATGCTGCCGGGCTCGCCTCCCAGTGCGGTATCGCTTGCACTAACGGCGCGCGTCGATAGCGGCGCGTGATCGGCGGCGCACGTTTCGACGCTGTCGCTGCCGAGACATTGCTGAAACGCGTCGGCTCTGTCCTTGCCGTCGAAGGTGTAGATCGTGTTCTCGACCTTGACTTCCGTGTCGGAGATGCGGTCTGCGCTAATGGTCATCTGCTGTCCTCCCTTTATCAATGCGACCGGTATACGAACGCAGCATCAAACGCGCCTGGCTACAGGTACATGCGTTGCTGTTTGTCTCATCGTTATCGTCACACCGAACAAGGAGGCCTTATGTCTCAGCATCCCGCGCAGTCGCAGGACCAGAGGCACGAAGATGAACCGCGTATGGATGAGATCGCTCAAGCGTTAAAGGGCGCTGAATACCCGCTAGGCAAGGAAAAACTTATTGCACTTGCGCAACGCAACGGAGCGAACGGTGAAGTCATTGCCTTGTTGCACAAGATGCGCGACCACAAGTACGACAGCGATGCCGCTGTGCTGCGCGAAGCCTCGCGCGCCGAATAACCGTCAAACGAGGACACGTGATGGCTCAAACTCCCGAAGCACCCGATACGCATGACAAGCCCCATGCACCGGGCGGCAATGAACTGAACAACATCACGCCCGACGAAGCGGATAGGGTAATCCCTCGTCCCGGTGAGGCATTGGAGCGCGACGAAGCAACCGATCCCGACAAGGCCAGCGTAAACCCTGACGATTCGGGCAATCGTCCGAGGTCGCTATAAATAAATTAAATGAACGCGCAGGCGATTTCCAATCATGCAAGCGCCAAACTCCGCTAGCATTTAAGAGCGTCGAATTGGGGCGCGGCTTTGCACGGCGCTTGCAGACCACCACCGCGCAACGGCCCGGCATCCGCCAGGCCGCTTATTGCACAAGGAGGCTTTATGAAGTGGGAAACCCCGAGCTTCACCGATATGCGTTTCGGCTTCGAAATCACGATGTACATTGCCACGCGCTAATCTGCAAAAAACGGCCGCGACAAGCGGCCGTACTTTTTCCTCTGCAATCCCTTTTACCTCAATTCCCGCGCGGCGGGACGTCCTGTCCTGTTTGAGGTCCCTGCCCGCCCTTACCGGTCGGCTCAGGCCGGTCGCCAGAGCCTAGCGGCACTTCTGCAGTCTGATGCGGGTCCTGCTCCAGACGCCGGTTCTCCGGTTCGACTTCGCCTGCATTCGGCTGACGCACGCCTTGCTTCGGATCGCCGCCCGTTGCCGCCCCGGGTCCTGGCAGGTTTCCAATAGAGCCGCCTCCGCTCGCGCCGCTGCCGGCATCGCCGAGCGGCTTGTCCGTGCTGCCTTTCCCTTCCAAACGATCGTCGTCGGTACCCATTGCACGCCTCCTATCGAGTTGATGATCTGTTGCACAGCAACGGACATTCCACTCGCTTCGCAATGGCTGAGCCGCTTTGAGCGAGAGGTCCGATCATTGCTTGTCGTTCTTCGTTAGACAACGGAGAGTGCGATGCCCCCGCTTTCGCAAACGCCCTTTGATGTCGTCCCACATACGCTCAACGCCTGACGCTGATGGCAACGCTCAAGCAACCCGGTGTCGAACCGGATCAAACGCCCGCATCACTCGATGAGTGTCACCGCTGCGCGCTCTATAAGGACGCAACGCAGGGCGTGCCCGGTGCCGGCCCGCGCCATGCGCCGTTGATGGTCGTCGGCGAGCAGCCCGGCGATCAGGAGGATTTGCAAGGCAAGCCCTTCGTCGGCCCTGCGGGCGCCATGCTCGATCGCGCGCTGGAGGAAGCCGGTGTCGCGCGTAAAGATGTCTATGTCACGAACGCAGTCAAGCATTTCAAATGGGAACCGCGCGGCAAGCGACGCATGCACAAGACGCCTGCACAGCGCGAGATCGATGCATGTCATTACTGGATGGACCGAGAGACTGCGGATATCGATCCGAAGGTCATCGTCGCACTCGGCGCAACGGCGCTCAAATCCGTGCTGAGCGATTCCAAGGCGAAACTGCAGGCTTCGATGGGACAGGCGATCGAGCATGACGGACGGGTGATCGTCGCCACCTATCACCCGTCGTATGTTTTGCGCGCGGCCGATCCGGAAACGCGTCATGCCGCGTATCAGGCCATCGTCGATGCGCTGCGCGAAGCGCATCGCTTGCTGAAAGCCAAACGTTGATCGGGAAACCTCATGGCAACCACCCGCAAGACTGCAAAGACTTCTAAGACCACGCGCCAACGTCATACGCTCGCGAGCGATCGCAAGAAGAAGACGCGCAGCGCATCCAGCAAGTCTGCCAAGCCCAGGAACGACGATCATCGCTGGTCGCATCACGTGATGGAAACCAGCGATGCAATGGATATCGAGCGCGACATCTTCAAGACGGGCAACGCCGAGGAAATTGCGCAATCGCTCAAGCATTCGTCGACGAGCAGCACGCGACGCAAGGGCACGCCGTTTCAATCGGCGATGTCGATGCTCAATTTCTATATCAATCGAGCGGGCCGCAATCTGCCGAAGACGCGACGCAAGACACTGGAACGGGCCAAAAAGCACTTGCGCGAGGCGTTCGGCCGAAAGCCCTGAGCGCGCCGGACGCATCGGGAATGTGACTTGCTATTAGCCGTGCAATCGACAAGGAGACGACCATGGCGCAAGAACCTCCTCTCAGCCCGGGCGATGAAGCCGAACCCGGCGCACCCGGCACCGGCGAAGACATCTGTCCGGACTGCAACGGCACCGGCAAGCAGGACGGCGGCGAATGCCCGACATGCAGCGGCACCGGCAAGGTGACGCAAGGCATCGGCGGGGGCTGATGAAGCGCCGCATTCACCGGTGCGCGGCGGCAATCGTCGCCCTCGGTCTAGCAAGCTCCGTAGCCAGCGCCGACGATTACGCCCCCGGCTTCGGCCCGAATCCTACGTTGCCAGCCCCAAAGCGAGCATTGCTGCCGACGGTGAACATCGCGCCTGCAAAACCCTGGGCGCAGGGTCAACGGCCCGTCGCGGCGCAAGGCTTCGGGGTGACTGCGTTCGCCGCCGGACTCGATCATCCGCGCTGGCTTGCGACGCTGCCCAACGGCGACGTTCTCGTTGCCGAAAGCAATACGCCTGCGCAGCATGACGAGAACGCGGGTCTCAAAGGCATCATCACGAAGAAGGTGATGAAGCGTGCTGGCGCTGCAGGGCCGAGCGCGGATCGCATCACGCTGCTGCGCGACGCCGACGGCGATGGCGTCGCGGAGACGCGCGCCGTGTTCATCGACAAGCTGCATTCGCCCTTCGGAATGGCGCTCGTCGGCGACTATCTCTATGTTGCGAATACCGATGCCGTCGTGCGCTTTCCTTATCGAAACGGCGACACGCAGATCGCATCGCCCGGTGAGAAGTTCATCGACCTGCCCGCCGGGCCGATCAATCATCACTGGACCAAGAACGTCATTGCAAGCCCTGACGGCAAGCGGCTTTACGTCACGGTCGGCTCGAACAGCAACGCTGCGGAGAATGGCATCGACGCCGAGAACGGACGTGCGGCGATCGTCGAAGTGGACATTGCCAGTAAAGCATCGCGGCTCTATGCAACGGGCTTGCGCAATCCTAATGGCATGGCGTGGCAACCGCAAAGCGGTGCACTGTGGACCGCTGTGAACGAGCGCGACGAAATTGGCAACGAACTCGTGCCCGACTATATGACGGCCGTGAAAGACGGCGGTTTCTATGGCTGGCCTTATAGCTATTTCGGGCAGCACGTCGATGATCGCGTGAAGCCGCAACGCGACGATCTCGTGGACGCGGCCATCGTTCCCGACTACGCGCTGGGCGCGCATACGGCATCGCTCGGCCTCGCGTTCTACGATGGTAAAGCGTTTCCCCAGCGCTACTGGAACGGCGCGTTCATCGGTCAGCACGGGTCTTGGAACCGCAAGCCGAAGAGCGGTTATAAGGTCGTGTTCGTTCCATTCGCGAATGGCAAGCCTTCGGGACCGCCCGAAGACATACTGACGGGCTTCTTGTCATCGGATGGACGCGCGCTCGGGCGTCCGGTCGGCGTGGCAGTCGATCGCACGGGTGGCCTGCTCGTCGCCGACGATGTCGGCAATACCGTCTGGCGGGTCGCGCCCGCGTCGAAATAAGTGGCCGCGCGCAAGCCCAAGGCTAAAGAAGAAGCGCAGGCCGCGCCTCGGCTCACGCTCTTCGCACTTGCGGAGCGGCAGATCGTCGGCCTGTACGACGCGGGCGTATTGTCACCCGCTGTGTTGCATCAGGTGATCGCGGCTTATGCGGATAGCGGCATCGACTGGAACGAAGCAGGCTCCATGCATACCGTGGATGACCGAACGCTTCAGGAAGCGGTCGTGCTCATCATGATGCCGGGGCGCGCGTTGCGTTCGGCACAGAAGGACTTCTTGTCGGTGGTCGAGCATCTTTCGGGAAGGAGTCCGCCGAAGGCGCATGTCGCTGACGATACCAGCGAAGAGCCTGCCGACGACGAAGACCTGTTGAGCCAGCTAGGCGGCAAGCGAAGCGATGAGGGCTCCGAAAAGCAGGAGGCGTCGTCGCGCAAGCCTGCCGGGTTCAATCCGCTCGTCGGCGCGCGCGCGATACCGAAGCACAAGCGCTGAGTCATCGCTTCAATGCGGGACGCCGTCCGCCATCAGGACGCGTAGCTCATCCATATCGAACGGCTTGGCGAGGATGCGAACACCGAGATGCTTCGCGCGTTCGATCTCGTCCGCGTAGCCGGTCATCAACACGATCTTCTGCGAAGGCAAGCGCTGAACGATCTGCTCGGCCAGATCGATGCCGTTCATGCGGCCAGGCATCTGCACATCCGACAACACGAGATCGAAGCCATAGCCTTCGCCCAGGAGCGCGAAGGCCGCGTCCGCGCTCTCTTCGTGATGCACGGCGCAGCCGAACACTTCGAGCACCGCCGTGATGCCCGCGGCGACATCGGCGTTATCTTCGACGAGCAGCACGGACATGCCGCGCAATGGATGGTCCTCATCGACGTTCGGCGGTGGAACCCGATGCTCAGGTTGACTAACTACCTCCTGTTTCGTCGATGCAACCGCCCCCTGATAGCGTGGCAGGTACAACCGCACGGTCGTGCCCGCATTCGGCACGCTCGTGATGCGTGCGGCGCCGCCCGCCTGCTCGCATGCCGCGAGCACTTGCGCAAGCCCAAGTCCCGTTCCCGCGCCGCGCTCTTTCGTCGTGAACAACGGCTCGAACGCGCGACGCAGCACCGACTCGCTCATGCCTTCGCCGTTGTCGGTGACGGCGATCAGCACGTATTCGCCGTCGGGCAAGTCGTTCCCGGCGCTGCGCACGCGCGCGTTCTGACAACGGATCACAATGCGCCCGCCGTGCGGCATCGCATCGCTCGCATTGACCGCGATGTTGACGAGCGCGAGCTCGAGTTCGACCGCATCCGCCATGACGTTCCACGAGTCCGCCGCACACTCCAGCGTCAGCACGACCGATGGATGCACCGCGCTTCTCACGGTATCCAGCACGCTTGTCAGCCACGCGGACGGGTCGATGGCTTCCTGCTTGCGCGGATGCTTGCGCGCCACGCTCATGAGCCGGCGAGCAAGCGATTCCGCGCCGGCGGTGGCGCGTTCGACCGCGAGCACTTCGCTTTCGACATCGTTGAAATGCTTTCGACGCGCAAGCGCCATGTTCGACGACACGACCATCAACAGGTTATTGAAGTCATGCGCGACGTTCGCGACCAGATTGCCGAGCGCCCCCATGCGCCGCAATTGACGGCTCGATGCTTCGACGGAAAGGCGCATGGCGACCTCTGCTTGCCAGCGCTCCCATGCGGCACGTTCGGCATCGAGGCGACGGATCGAGAACGCAATCAGCAGCCACACGGCCATGCAGGGAAAGGCGGCGATTGCGCAGACGAGCGCGAGGTTATGCCGCCATCGCGCCTTGACGGCGGAAGTCGCGTAGCCCGTGGCCACATAGAGCGGGAAATCGGCGACGCGGCGGTAGGCGAGCACGCGTTCGATCTGATCGATGGTCAACGTCATCCGCAGCCGGCCATAGAGCTCGTTATCGCGAAAGGCGTTGGTGAACGGCGTGTCGGTGGCGGGCTGCGCGGCGGCGTCCGCTGAAGGGTAGCGCACGAGCACCCTGCCGTCGCGTCGATAGAGTCCGATGACGAGCGCGTTATCGCCCGCGGCGATCTCATGATAGAAGTCGCTGAAATAATCGCGTTTCAGCGCAATGGATACGACGCCGAGAAAGTGACCGTCCTGGCTCACGCGTCCCATCGTCGTGGTGAAGACGTCGGAGTTCGCGACCTTGCCGCGCAACGGCAGCGAGAAGTACGTGACCGGTGCGATGGCGCGCGCAGCGCGGAAGTCGTCGCGATCCGCGATAGACACTTGAGGCGCAGGGTACCAGCGGCTATTCACGAGCAGCGCACCGTTCGCGCCGAACACCGAAACGGCCGCGACCTGCGCAAGCGTGCCGCTCATGTCGTCGAGCGCGCGATGCAGCGCTTCCTGACGGCTCGCGACGCTGGCATCGTCGCTGTCACCGAGCGTATCCACCACGCGCGTCTCGAGTTGCTGATTCAGGTCCAGCACCTTGAGCGCATGTTCGTTTGCGATGCGCGCGAGACGTTCGGTCAGTTCTTCCGCATCGGCGAAGCGGCGCTGATAGTCGTAGTAGCCATAAATGCAAAGGCACGCGAGCGGTATCAGCACCGACGCTGCCAGCACGAGCAGCAGCACGCGCCGCGTCAGCGCGAAGTTGCGCGACGGAAGCCGTAAGTCCAGTGTCCCGTTCTCGGTAGGGTTCAAGCGTTCGGCCTTTTCGTGAGTCGGCCGTCTATCGTAACCGGCGGGCGCGTATGGCGCATAGCCACATGCACCCGCCCTGTCAACGATGCATCACCCTGCCAGTTCGCGATCCGGCGTCAACGATATGCGATGTATCGCAAGGTCCGCGCCGTTGAATTCGTCTTCGCGTTCGAGCCGCAAGCCAACGGTCATCTTGATGGCGCCATACACGGCCGCACCGCCCGCGAGCGCGAGCAACACCGCGCCCAGCGTTCCGATGCACTGCGACCATACCGATACGCCGCCGATGCCGCCGAACGACCGCTGCCCGAAGATGCCCGCCGCGATGCCGCCCCATGCGCCGCACATGCCGTGCAGGGGCCACACGCCGAGCACGTCGTCGATACGCCAGCGGTTCTGAACGCAAGTGAACATCTGGACGAACAACACGCCCGCGACTGCGCCGACGATCAGCGCGCCCAGCGGATGCATCAGGTCCGAGCCTGCGCATACCGCGACGAGCCCGGCAAGCGGTCCGTTATAAGTGAAGCCCGGATCATTGCGTCCCGCGAACCATGCGGCGAGCGTTCCGCCGACCATTGCCATCAGCGAGTTGACCGCGACCAGGCCGCTGATCTTGTCGACGGTCTGCGCGCTCATCACGTTGAAGCCGAACCAGCCGACCGCGAGCACCCATGCGCCCAATGCAAGAAACGGAATGCTCGATGGCGGATGCGCGGCGATGCGCCCGTCCTTGTGATAGCGCCCATGACGCGGGCCGAGCAGCAGCACGGCAGGCAGCGCCACCCAGCCGCCGAACGCATGCACGACGACCGAGCCCGCGAAGTCATGGAACGGCGCGCCGAAGGTCTGCGCAAGCCAGTGCTGGATCCCGAACCGCTCGTTCCACGCGACGCCTTCCAGCAGCGGATAGACGAAGCCGACGATCACGCACGTCGCGAACAATTGCGGATTGAACTTCGAACGTTCCGCAATCCCGCCGGAGACGATCGCCGGAATGGCCGCCGCGAACGTCAGCAGGAAGAAGAAGCGCACGAGCGCATAGCCGTTGTGCTGCGCGAGGATATCGGCGCCGTGCATGAACTGCACGCCATAGGCGATGTTGTAGCCGATGAAGAAGTACGCCAGCGTCGACACCGCAAAGTCGACGAGGATCTTCACGAGCGCGTTGACCTGATTCTCGCGGCGGACGGTGCCGAGTTCGAGAAAGGCGAACCCCGCGTGCATCGCGAGCACCATTGCTGCGCCGAGGAGCAGAAAGAGCGTGTTGGTTCCGGATTGAAGGGCCTGCATGGTGCGTGGCTCATCTTGAAAAGCGGCGCTTTTTGCAAGATCCGGGCCATGCGAGTGCATCTTGCATGCGGTTGGTGCTTGGACCCTGCCGTACATGCGCCCGGTCGGTGCCGACAGCGTCCCGCAACTCGTGACGTTCGCGCTGCTTTGGTGCGGCCCGACCGATCGTGTTGCATGCGGCGCACCGCCGGCGTGCATGTAACACGCAGAATTCCGCACGCGTGCATCCGAGCCACCGAAAAGCCCTACTCGTCAACCCGTTCATTTCCAAATATTTCCGTAATGTGTAATGATACTGATTCGCATTAACAATTGCGATCATAGCTTGACCCAATGACGACAGCCGCCTTGGAACGACACATGGGCGAGCTGTTTCGTCATCGCTTCTGGGCGCTGAAATCCCGTTTCGCGCCAGTCGGAATCTACTAACAAGTATCGGGGAACGACATGTTGAGGAAAACGCCGCTTGCAGCGGCTCTGGTCACAATTGCCGCGGCGCCGATGGCCGCACCGCTTTATGCGCAGACCGCACCGCAGGGCGCGCTAGCCACGCAAGCAGCAGCGCCCGCGACGCAAGCCTCTTCCGCCACGGACGCTTCGGCCAGCCAGACCATCGCGCAGGCCGCCACGCTGCCGGCCGTCGCCGTGACCGGACAAAGCGACGCCGCTGCCGACTTCCAGCCCGAGATGTCGAGCGTCGGCGCCAAAGTGCCGACCGCGCTGCGCGACATTCCGCAGGCGGTCGTGGTCGTGCCGAAAGCCGTGCTGCAATCTCAGGCGGTGAGCTCGTTCTCCGACGCGCTGCGCAACGTGCCGGGCGTAACGCTGGGCGCGGCCGAAGGCGGCCAGATCGGCAACAACATCAACTTGCGCGGCTTCACGGCGCGCACGGACATTTATCTCGACGGCTTCCGTGACCGCGGCCAGTACTATCGCGACACCTTCAACCTCGAATCGATCGACGTGCTGTACGGTCCTTCGTCGCTGTATTTCGGACGCGGCTCGACGGGCGGCGTCATCAACCAGGTCAGCAAGCAGCCGAACCTCAAGCCGCGCGCCGACGTGTCCTTGCAGGCAGGCACGCATGACCGCTATCGCACGACGGTCGACATCAATCAGCCGTTGACGGATACCGCCGCCTTTCGCATCAACGCGTTCGGCCAGTCGCTCGGCTCGACGCGCGACGAGATGAAAAACAAGGACTTCGGCATTGCGCCGGAGGTGAAGTTCGGCATCGGCACGCCCACGCAAGTCACGCTGTCTGCACTTATTCAGCACAACTACGATCAGCCTGACTACGGCATCCCGCCGTTGAACGGCCATCCCGCTCCTGTCGATACGAAGACCTTCTACGGCTTCACCGACGATCGCACCATTCAGGACGTGCAGACGCTGAACGCGCGGATCGAGCATCGCTTCAACGACATGTTCACGGTACGCAATCAAACGCAATTCAGCCACTACAGCACCGAAGCGCGCGCGACGAACGCAGCGGCCGTACTGACCGGCCCACTCGGCACATCGACGGCGCTCACGAACGGCAATTACACGACGCTGCCGCTGTCCTCTTTGTATGTGCGCCTGCAAGGCAAGGATCGCAACATCAACGATCATTCGGTCTATAACGCGACCGATTTTCAGGGCAAATTCGCAACCGGCTTTCTCAAGCATGACATGCTGGTGGGCGTCGATCTGAGTCACGAGACGTACAGCAACCAGAGCTTCACCGCAACGACGCCGGGACTGCCCTCGAACACGCTGGCCATTGTGCCGCTCGTCAATCCGGCTTATACGCCGCGTCCTTCGAACTATCGCGAAGTGGCGACCAATCTCGCGGAATCGAGCGCGAACGGCATCGGCCTCTACCTGAACGATACGATTTCCATCGGCGAGCACTGGAAGTGGATCGGCGGGGTGCGCTGGGACCGCTACGAAGCGTCGATCAACAACTCGATCAACGCGCCGCGCTATGCGACGCAGACGAATTACTTCACGAGCGTCCGCACCGGCATCGTTTGGCAGCCGACGGAATGGCAGTCTTATTACGTGTCGTATGGGACATCGTTCAACCCGTCGCTCGAAGCGCTCACGCTCACGAACAATCAGCAGAACACGCCGCCCGAGAAGAACCGCTCGTATGAGATCGGATCGAAGTGGGACCTGTTGAACGGCGGGCTATCGGTGACGCAATCGCTTTTCAATATCGAAAAGACGAACGCGCGCACGCAGGTCTCGACCGGCGAATACACACTCGATGGCGATGTCAGAGTGCGGGGCTATCAACTTGGCGTGGCGGGCCACCTCACGAACAAATGGCAGCTGTTCGGCGGCTACACGTACATGAACGGCACGGTGGAAAAGGCGCTCGACGGCACCACCGGCAATACCCTCGCGAATACGCCGCACAACATGCTTACGCTGTGGTCGACCTATAACTTCACGCCGAACTGGGAGTTCGGGGGCGGACCTTCCTATGTGTCCTCTCGCTATGCAGCCAACAATAACCTGGTGAAGGTGGGCGGCTATACGCGCTGGGACGTGATGGCCGCGTATCATCAGAAGCGCTACGATATCCAGTTCAACGTGTGGAATCTGACGGACAAGAAGTACTACGACGCCCTGATTCCATCCGATGGCGGACGCGCGGTGCCGGGCATCGGCCGCACCTTCCTCGCGACGTTGAATTACCGCTTCCGTTGATGCCCACGCGCGCCGTTTCATCGCTCGAAGAAGCGGCGCGCGCGTCAAGTGACTTGCCGAATCATGATTCTTTCGATACCGAACGTACTCAGTCCCGAAGACGCCGCCGCGATGCGTGCACGTCTCGAAGCCAGCGACGCATGGGTCGATGGGCGCGCGACCGCGGGCTATCAGGGCGCGCCGGTCAAGCGCAATCAGCAGATTGCAGAAGGCTCGCCCATCGCGCGCGAACTGGGCGATATGATCGTCGGCGCGCTCGAGCGTCATCCGCTTTTCATCAGCGCGGTGCTGCCGAATCGCGTGTATCCACCGCTATTCAACCGCTATGAAGGCGGCATGCATTTCGGCAGTCATGTCGATGGCGCCATTCGCATCGTGCCGGGACATGGCGCTCGCGTTCGCACCGATGTGTCCGTCACACTGTTTCTTTCACGCCCCGAAGACTACGACGGCGGCGAGCTAGTGATCGAAGACACGTATGGCGTGCAGGAAGTGAAGCTGCCCGCGGGACACGCAATCGTGTATCCCGCGACGAGCTTGCATCAGGTGCGCCCCGTTACGCGCGGCGCACGTGTGGCGAGTTTCTTCTGGACGCAGAGCCTCGTTCGCGACGACGCCCAGCGCGCGCTGCTATTCGATCTCGACAACTCCATTCAACGCCTGAATGCGACCAACGGCGATGAAGCCGCCAAACGCACGCTCGTCGGCTGCTATCACAATCTGCTGCGCATGTGGAGCGAAACGTGACCGCTCAATGGTCTTGCGCGAGTTCCTCGAGCAGCGCTTCATCACGCGCGATCACATCGGGCAGATGTGCACGCAGAAACTCGACCCACGTGCGCGTCTTTGCATCGACGAACTTGCGCGACGCATAAAGCGCATAGAGATTCGTATGCTGCAGCGTGTACTGCGGCAGCACGCGCACGAGCGAGCCATTGCGCAAGCCGTCGATTGCAGCGTAGAGCGGCAACATGCCGATACCCATGCCTTCGCGTATCGCCACCACGAGTGATTCTGCGATATTCACCTGCACCGTCCCGCTGATCTGCAACGTCTCGCGGCCTTGCGGTCCTTCGAGCGTCCATTCGCGTGCGGGAAACGCAGGCGTCTGCAAGGTGAGGCAATCGTGACTGGCGAGGTCGGCGGGCTGCTCGGGCGTGCCGCGTGCATCGATATAGCCCGGCGATGCGCAAAGGATGCTGAACGTGCTTCCGAGCCGATGTGATATCACTTCCGAATCCGACAACGTTCCCGCCGATACCACCGCGACATCGCTGCTGCCTTCGAAAAGATCCGGCATGCGCTGCGATAGCGTCAACTCCACCTTCACGTCGGGATAGAGCGCGCGATAACGGGCGATGGCCGGAAGAATATAGTGCTGACCCACGCTTGCGAAACTGAACATGCGCAGCGTGCCCGATGGATGCTCATGCGCGCCGCTTGCTTCTTCTTCCGCGCCGTCGATATCGGCGAGTATCTGCAAGACGCGCTTCAGATAGCGCTCGCCAGCCGACGTGAGCGCGAGACGCCGCGTCGAGCGGTTCATCAATCGCGTGCGCAAGTGAGCTTCGAGTTCCGACACGGCGCGCGACATCGCGCCTGTCGTCGAGTTCATCGATTGAGCCGCGGCCGTGAAGCTGCCGGCTTCGATCACGCGGGCGAATACCCGCATGTTCTGTAGGGTGTCCATCAAACCTTCACAGTTGCCAGAGGGACGGTATTGTCCGCTCAATTGCCACAAGCATTGTTATCGAATCTGGAAAGAATGTTCCCTGATTCCCTCATTAATCCATGATCCGGTGCTGCCTACAATCGGCTGCTTCACGAAAGGGACGCAGCGGGCAAAAGCATGTCGTTCATGGATCAGCCGCGTGCAGGCGCAGCTTGTGCGCGAGAAGTCATCGACGGCCTGCGCGACTGGATCGCCACCGATGGCAGTGTCTGGCTGCATCTTCTGAAGACGCTGCTTGCCTCGTTCATTGCGATGGGCGTCGCCATGCGCCTGGAACTTTCGCAGCCGCGCATTGCAATGACGACGACGTTCGTGCTGATGCAGCCGTTCTCGGGCATGGTACTCGCAAAGAGCGTGTATCGCTTCGCGGGCACGGCGCTCGGCATGATCGCGGCGCTCCTGCTCGGCGCGGTGTTCGTTCAGGCGGCAGAACTCTATGCATTCGGATTGACGATCTGGGTCGCGGCATGCACGGCCCTCGCTGTGCGGCATCGGCAATTCCGGTGGTATGGCTTCGTGCTGGCGGGATACACGGCTGCCTTGATCGGCGTGCCTGTCGTGACCGCGCCGGATCAATTGCTGCTCGCAACGCTCACGCGCGGCGCCGAAGTGATGATCGGCATACTGTGCTCGAGCGTGGTCAGTGCGCTCGTGTTGCCGCGTCATGCAAGCGCGACACTTGTTTCCGCGCTCGAGCAACGGGAAGCCAGTTTCAATGACTTCGCCGCAAGCGTGCTGCGCGGTGGCCTGAAGCGCCGCGTGCGTGAGCGCCGATATGCGAGGCTTGTCGAAGAGATTGTCGGATTCGAATCGACACGGCGTATTGCGGCTTACGAGAACCCTGCCCTGCGCCGCCAACGTCTGCTACTCGCGCAATTGAACAACGCATTCATGGATGCCTGTGCGCGTCTGCATGCGCTGGACCAGTGCATCAAACGGCTCGGTTTGATCGACGAGCATTCCGCGCTTGCATTATGTCTTCACGAGCTCGCGAACCTGCTGGCTTCATCGCCTTGCGATGAACGCGCGCTGAAGCGCTTCGCCACATCGCTAGACGAACGTCTTAGCGATACATCGAACATCGATGTCACGACCAGTCTGGAATTGCTCGGCCGCTTTACGCGCGACATCGTTCGTCTGATGCGGATGCGCGCATCCATCGCAAGCGGAGAGCATTACCCATCCTCACGCGATGAGCGCACCGGTCCGCGCTATGCCGCGACGACGAATCGTTTCGTCGTCGCGGCGACTTTCGTTCGCTCGGGCGTGGTCATTGCGGCGGTCGCATGGTTCTGGATCGCGACAGCGTGGCCGAGCGGCGGACTCGCGGTCATTGCAGCGACGCTCGCTTGCGCATTGTCGTCCGCATCGGCGAAGCCGGCGAAGTTCGTCGCGCAAATGGCGGCCGGCGCGGCCCTTGCAACGGTACTCGGCTACGTCTACCTGTGTCATGTGTATCCCGCTATCGACGGCTTTGCGCTCCTGTGCGTGGTGCTCGCGCCGCCGCTTGCAGCAGGCGCATTTATCGCGATGCGTTCTGTCATCGCCGGGTATGGCATCGGCTTCTGCGTGTTCTTCTGTCTGCTCGCCGCACCGGATAACGCCGTCGTCTACGATCCCGGCCTCTTGCTCAACAACGGCATTGCGATCGTCGTATCGATGCTCGTTACCGCAACCGCGTGCGCTGTCATCGTGCCGCCTCGTACACCGTGGCTCGTCGGCAAGACGCTGGCCGCATTGCGCGCTCAGGCCGCGCTCGCCTGCGAAGGCCGGATTTCCGGATTGAACGAGCGCTTTCATTCGGGCACGCACGATCTCATGGCGCAATTGCTCGGACTCATGACGCCTTCCTCGCGCGAGCATCGTCGCGCACTCGCGTGGATGCTCGTCACACTCGAAGTGGGACACGGGATGATCGATCTGCGCACGCTGCGCGCTTCAGTGAATATCGACGAAGCACCGGTATCCGTACGCATCGCATGGTCGTCATCGATCGCACAGATGCTGCATGGCGTTGCAATGCTGTTTCGCACGCCATCGAGCGCGACGCTGCGCCGTGCGATCAACGCTGTCGTATCGTCGATATTCGCAAGCGATGCGTTGCTCCAATGCCTGCGCGCGCCCCAGGCAGCACGCGACCTGCGGCGCGTTCTGGCGTGCCTGCATTTCATCCGCAGCGCACTCGTCGATCCCACGGCGCCCTTCGATACCCATCGCTAGGCCGATCCTTCCTCAAGCTGGAAATGTGCCTTACCCGCAGGACGATTTATCCGCCGGATGACGCGACTTATAGTGCCCGCGTGCCTGACCATCCGACGCAGCGCACACGTCTCAAAGGAAAAGACCATGAAGCCGTTGAAGATCATGCTTGCCGCAATCATTTTCACGGGCGCATCGCTCGCGATTGCGCAAACGTCCATGCCTGCCTCTGACAAAGCCGCAGGCGACACGAATCAGCAGTCCAAGCAAGCGCCGCAGCGAGCGCAGGAATGCGTGGGACCTGCAAGCTATTGCAGTGTCTTCTTCGGCGGCAGTTGATTCTTCGCGTTCGATGTCGGCGCGTTTGCAACACTGAAGCGCGCCGAATTAGACAAAGCGCAAAGAGTCGCATGGTGCAGGCTGCGCTTTCGATGCGCCGCCTATGAAAACAGCGAGGGATAACGAATAATCGCGCCGTTGCCCTGCCCTCTCTGTCCGCAGCATCCTGGCGTCGCGCATTGCCGCCAACCATCGAAGCCTACGCAAGACATACCCGATCAACGCGCCGCATCGATGCATGCTGAATGAAGCGCGCGTGCTTTGATACGCCGTTTCAATGGCGGAAGACGAGACCCTGGCCGGGGCACGAGCCAGTCAGTGTTAGTGGAGATATCGATGTTGGATGACCGTATTCGTTGTGCCGCCCTGCGCGGAAAGATCACTTCCGCAGCCGTCGCCGCGCAGCTCGTACACAACGGCATGCGCGTGGGGGCAAGCGGCTTCACGCGCGCCGGCGACGCCAAGGCCGTGCCGCTGGAAATCGCGCGACGTGCGCGCGAAGAAAGCGGCCCGCTTCGCATCACGTTGATGACCGGTGCATCGCTCGGCAACGACATCGATCGCATTCTTACCGAAGCCGGCGCGCTTGAACGCCGCCTGCCCTTTCAGGTCGACGCTACCTTGCGCCGCGCGATCAATCGCGGCGAAGTCATGTTCATCGACCAGCATCTGTCCGAGACCGTCGAGCTCTTGCGCGACAATCGCCTCGGCGCGCTCGATCTCGCGATCATCGAAGCCGTCGCCATCACCGAAGCGGGCGGCATCGTGCCGAGCACGTCGGTCGGTAATTCAGCGACCTTCGCCATGCTGGCGAAGAAGGTCATCGTCGAGATCAACCTTGCGCAGC
Source organism: Caballeronia sp. LZ019 (assembly GCF_031450825.1). Taxonomy (NCBI): domain Bacteria; kingdom Pseudomonadati; phylum Pseudomonadota; class Betaproteobacteria; order Burkholderiales; family Burkholderiaceae; genus Caballeronia; species Caballeronia sp. LZ019. The sequence goes on from NZ_JARTVZ010000002.1 coordinate 980,320, forward strand.
CGCTGGGCCTCGAAGGACTGCACGACGTATGGTCGCCTGCGCCGCGTCCGGGGCGCGCGGCGCTGCCTTTGATGCGCGTCGAGGATCGAGTGGGGACGCCCTCTATCGACATCGCGCCGGAAAGGATCGCGGCGATCGTCGTGACGAATCAGCCGGACAGTCCGTCAACTGTGCTGCCCGCCGATGAAGACACCGCGCTGATCGCGGGACATCTCGTCGAATTCTTCCAGCATGAAGTGTCGCGCGGCCGTCTGCCGAAACGATTGCCGCCGCTGCAGGCGGGCATCGGCACGATCGCCAATGCAGTTTTGTCCGGCTTTGCGGCATCGCCGTTCGAAGCGCTCTCGCTTTATTCGGAAGTCCTGCAGGATTCCACTTTCGATCTCTTCGATGCAGGCAAGCTCTCGTTTGCATCGGGCGCATCGATCACGCTTTCTGCCACGCGCCAGGAGCAAGTGTTCAGGGAGATCGACCGCTATCGCGAGCGCCTTGTTCTACGTCCGCAAGAGGTGAGCAATCATCCCGAAGCGATTCGCCGCCTCGGGCTCATCGCCATCAACACCGCGCTCGAAGCGGACATCTACGGAAACGTCAACTCCACGCATGTCGGCGGCACGCACATGATGAACGGCATTGGCGGCTCCGGCGACTTCGCGCGCAATGCGTCGTATGCGGTGTTTGCAACGAAGTCCATCGCGAAGGACGGCCGCATCTCCAGCATCGTTCCGATGGTCCCGCACTGCGATCACAACGAGCACGACGTGGACGTGATCGTCACGGAACGCGGGCTTGCGAATCTCACGGGTCTGGCGCCGCGTGAGCGCGCGCTTGCAGTGATCGAGCATTGCGCGCATCCGCTTTATCGCGATCTCTTGCGTGACTACTATCGCGATGCAGCAGCGCTCGGCGGACATACACCGCATCGGCTCGATGCAGCGTTCGCCCTGCACACCCGCTTTGCACAAGCCGGCTCCATGCTTCCCGACTGATCGACAACGTGAGGCATTCGCAACGGCGAAGATTCGGCGCACAATGCCTGAACGTCGCCCGAAGGCGGGCGGACAGGAGGAGCACCATGACCGCCATTACGTGGGTTCTCGCCGCAGACGGCCGCCGCGCCCGGATCTTCGAAACGCGGGGCCTCGCGCTCGATCTCCAGCAAGTCGAGGACATTCGAAATCCCGCGCTGCAGGCTGCCGATTCGATCGACAAAGGCCGCGACTCTTTCGCTAAAGCACTCGCATCGTTTCTTGAAGAAAGCCGGTTGCGTCATCGCTTCGACCGCTTGCGGCTTGCGGTCGAGCCGGAGTTCCTCGGCGCATTGCGCGAGCGTTTGAGCAGCGAAACGCTGAAGCTGGTGTACGAAGCGCGCAGCAACGAGGTATCGAACGTGGATGTACAGGACGCGCGCCGCTGAAGCGCTTATGCGGCGCGTGTCATTCCTTAAGCGGGCTGGATGTTCTGATTGCTGCGGAACAGATTATCCGGATCGTAACGCCGCTTGACTTCCGCAAGCCGCTCGAAGTTCCGCCCATACGCCGCTTTGACGCGATCCCCCTCGTCGCCCGTCAGGAAGTTCACGTAGACGCTGCCTATCGCATGTGGCGTCAACGCGGCGAACATGTCGCGGGTCCATTGCGTGCACTTCTCGTCATCCGCAGCTTCGGTCCATCGGCCGTGGATGTTGATCGTATAAATGGAGTCGCGATTTGCATACGCGGTGGCGTCGACGGGAACGCGGTTGGTCTGCCCGCCCATGGCCCCGATGAACACTTCGCAATGCGGCGACGGCACCGCGAGCACGGCCTTCGTGAGCACGTCGAAGGTCTCGTCGCTCAAGGACGCGAAGTTGTGGGACTTCCAGTAATTGCGCGCACCCGGCGTGAGCAGCGGGTCGAACGCCTTCTGCCACATGGCGAAGGGCATCGGTCCCAGATGTTCGCCATACGGCGTGCCGAACGACCGCACGGGTTCGAGCGCCTTCGCGCCGTCCTCCACCGGGCCGATAAAGCAGCTTGCTAGCGCAATGACCGGCTTGCCATGCACATCCTCCGGAAGGAACGGCAAAGGCGGCGCAAGACGCATCACGGCCCATACCGTCATTTCGTCGGGGCTGGCCGCGACGAAGTCACGATACTTCGGCAGCACTTCTTCGGCCTGTTCGAGCGGATACACCACGAGCCCGCCATACACTTGCGGCCCCACTTCGTGCAGGCGAAATTCGAACAGCGTGACCACGCCGAAATTGCCGCCTCCGCCGCGCAACGCCCAGAACAAGTCGGGTTCCGACTCCACGCTCACGCGCCGCCATTGGCCATCCGCCGTGACGACGTCCGCAGCGACGAGATTATCGACGGTGACGCCGAACTTGCGGCTGATCCATCCGAAGCCGCCACCGAGCGTGAGGCCGGCAACGCCCGTCGTCGAATTGATGCCGAGCGGTGTCGCCAGTCCGAAGGCTTGCGCTTCGTGATCGAGATCCGATAACAACGCGCCGGGCTCCACATACGCGCGTTTCGATTGCGGATCGACGCGCACTGACTTCATCGCGGACAAATCGATCATCAATGCGTCGTCGCTGAACGCGCTGCCCGCGATGTTGTGCGCGCCGCCGCGTATCGATAACAGCATCCCGTTGTCGCGCGCGAACGCGATCGCCGCGATGACATCGGCCGTGCCGGCGCAACGCACGATCAATGCGGGGCGCCTGTCGATGGTCGCGTTCCACACCTTGCGCGCTTCGTCGTAATCGGGGTCGGCGGGCGCAATGACCTTGCCGCGCACTGCCGTCTTGAGGGTATCGATCGATTCGACCGGAATGTTGACCATGGAAGACCTCGCTGCATCAGAAACCGCGCCGCGACGTGCCTGACCCTGCCATCTGGAACGCTAGAGCGCAAGGAATCCGCCCGATAAGGCGGGATTGCGATGACGGACGTGACTGTCCGCTCGTTGATTAAAGGACCGACATTGCAGAATGTAAAGTGCTGCGCCAGTAAATTCACGCATGACATCTAGCATGCATCGGCCAACTTTTCCGGAAACGGGTCTTAAGTGAAGTTATGGATCGCTTACTGTCTCTGGAAGAATCCCATACGGCAGATTTGGTACTAAGTGTTAAATGTCCTTACACCAGAATAGCGAGCGTCAACGTTCGGACGATGCGCGCGTTTCTCGGACATGCAGATCATCCCGGTCTGCTCTGTCCTCAAGAAAGGTTGTTCCATGACGAAGAAACTGCTTGCCGCCGCTGTCATCGCTTGCCTGTCGGCGGGTGTCTTTGCAAAGCCGCACGAGTTCAAGCACTACGAAAAGGCCGAGCGCAAAGAGCATCGCGAGAACGTCAAGCAAGCTCGCGAACATCGCGATGAGCGTGAGCATCGTGAAGTGCGCGAGGAACACAAGCGCGTAGAAGAAGCTGGCCGTCGCGATACCACGTTGGGCAACGCACGCGTCGACATTCGCAACGATCACGCGAATGGCCTGCAACTGTCGCATTAAGTAGCGCAGTGAACAGGCCGTGCAACGCGACGAGCGCCCATGGCGCTCGTCGCGGGCACGAAGCATGCGCCTCTCGACGCCTGATGACACGCGTCAGACGGGAGAACCGCATGAAGAATCCCTGGACCAGAAAGAACCCTTATTTGGGCATGTGGCTTTCCGGCGCAAACGCGGTCGCGGGATCGGCACGCGGTCATGCGACAGCCGCCGTCAAGCGCCAGGCGCGAAAGCAGATGAAGGACTTCTGGACGGCCGCCCTGACGCCTCTTGCGCCGCCCAAGAGCACGCGACGAAAGAAGCGCCGCTAACCGGTACGATCAATAGCCGAATCCGCCACTGGCAGGAAAGTCGATCGCGCCTTTGTCCGAAAAACGTGCGCCGCCGAATGCGCCGCCCGCGAGCCGGCCGCGCGCTTCATAGGCCACCTTGGTCGATGCATCGCCGCTTGCAAAGCCGAGCGCTTGCCGCGCCACCGACCACGCCGATACCGTCACCGGCACCGACAGCACCGTCTCGCCGAAGCGAGGCACCGTGCCACGCTGCGCACTGACGCCGCTCGCAAATGGTCGGCCATTCAGATCGAGGTCGAGCGCGACGCCATCGAAATCGATCGGCGTATCGTTGGGATTCTGCACGCGTAATTTCACCGCGAAGCGCATCTCGAGTCCCTGCCCTTCGAGCGGTTCGATGCCCGCAACATTCACGCGCATGGGATCACGATTCAGGAAGCCCGCGCAACCGCCGAGCGCGAGCATCGTGAAAAAGACGGTAAGCGCGATAAAGAAGCCGCGTAGCGCGTGTTTCGAGTGCATGGGCAATTTTCCTTGAGCGATATGTAAGGCAGCGGGATATTCTAGGCACGCAGCGCATGAAGCAGCATGCGGCCATACTCGTGGTGAAACCAGACGCCATCGGCCACATAGAGTGCTGCAACCCACGCCGCGCCGACGACAATGAGATCGCAATGACCGCTCGTCCATAGCTTCAGCGAGTGACGCCCGGCGATCCACGGCACGCCCATCGGATTCGGCCAGTCCGCCAGCAGATGCATGATTCCGCCACATGCAAAGCCCAAAGCGAAAGGCACTGCCGGATGACTTCCCACGTAATGCCAGCATAAAGCGAAAAGCGCGGCCCAGCCGATGCCCCAGTGCGTGAGCGTCCGGTGCGTGATCCACAGCTTGCGCTTTCTCGTCCACCACGCCACTTCAAGCCAATCCGGCGCAGTCGCGCCGACCACGCCGCCGAGAAGCGCAAGCGCGCACGCAAAGTAATCGACGCTTGCCGCGGCCTTGGTGACGAGCGCCGCCGCGATGATGCCCGCCGCCCATCCGGTCGCGTGATGGGCCTTGCTCGATGCCATAGGGAACCTGCCTGGGAACGCATGCTGAGGAAACCGCGCATGTTCGCATGACGCTTCCTTTCCTGAGCATGCGGATACATAAACTTACGCAAATGCGAGCGTCGATGACAGGCGCTGACGCACATCGCCGGCGAGCCGGCGCGGCTATGACTAAAATGATTGCAAGAACCGTTGCGCGCGGAATTCGCGTGCGATCGACCCAATCAGCCTCTTAACGATCAAGCCGTCATGCAACACCTGAAATACCTGAGCGCCTATCCGAATACGCTACAGGACAAGGTGCGCCGACTCATCGCCCAGCAACAACTCGGGCCTTATCTCGACGCGCGCTATCCCAACCGGCACGCGGTTCAGTCGGATCGCGCGCTGTATCAGTACTGCACGGATCTGAAGAATGAGTTTTTGCGCGTCGCGCCCGCCATCGACAAGGTGTGCTACGACAGCAAGCTCGATGTGCTGCGTCATGCGCTCGGCCTGCATACCGCCATCTCGCGCGTGCAGGGCGGCAAGCTCAAGGCGAAGAAAGAGATACGCGTCGCCTCGTTGTTCAAGGACACGGCGCCCGAATTTCTCAGGATGATCATCGTGCACGAACTCGCGCATCTCAAGGAAAGCGAGCACAACAAGGCGTTCTATCGCCTTTGCGAATTAATGCAGCCTGGCTACCATCAGATCGAATTCGATTTGCGGCTTTATCTCACGCATCGGGATCTGATTCGCACCAAGGCCGAGTGACTGCGGACCACGCCAGCGCTGCGGCATAGCCGGCCGGTGCGGCAATCGCAATCGCCTGAAACGCACCCGCTTCGGCTGATATCGCATAACGCACGCCTTCGCGCGGCAAGACGGAAAAGCCTGGCATGGTCAGCGTATTGCCGCCGATGCCATCGCCATGTGCTTTCAACACGGCTTCCTTGGCGGTCCAGCATGCGAAGAATGCGCCGCGTGCTTCGGCTTGCGGCATGGCGTCGATGGCACGCTTGTCATCGCGATGAAGCACCGAGCCTTCCAGTGCGCGCCAGTCGAACGGAGGCAGCGCTTCCTCGATATCCACGCCCACGCGCCGCCCGAACGAAACCGCGATCAGACCGTGCATGCCGGAATGCGACACGTTGAAGTCGGGAGCATCGGGCATCGATAGAAACGGTCTGCCGTTGGCGTCGACGTCGAATGCGAGCCTGGACGGATCGACGTCGAGTTCGGCTGCGAGCACGCGTCGCAGCGCCGCGCGCATTGCCACGAAGCGAACGGCGTCCTGGTGCCGCAAGAAGCGGTGCGCGCGGGCGCGTTCGGTGGCATTCAGTTCGTTTGCGCCGGCTTGCGGAAGCGTTGCGGTCAGATCGATATCGACGCGCCACACCCGCACGTCCGATGGCGCGCCTGCTGCCAAGAGTTGTGTCCGCATTCGTATTACGTTGCTGCGTATTGCGCTTCGCCGTTGCCGAACGACCAGTTCTCCTTCTTCACTTCGACGAGGCTGATGAAAACGTCCTCACGTCGCAGGCTGAGCCGCTCGTGCAAGCCATCGGCAATTGCCTTGTAGAACGCGCGCTTCTTCGCGAGGTCACGTCCTTCATTCAACGTCACCTGAATGACGATGCAATCGTCCGTGCGGCTAATGCCCAGATAACCGCGATCGACGATGAACTGCGCCGCGCCGTGCTCCGCGATGATCTGGAAGCGATCGTTCTCCGGCACGTCGAGGGTGGCGCGCATCGCGTCATAGACCACTTCTCCGATCGTCGCGCGATAACTCGCGTCCTTGCCCTGCATCAGGTCGATTCGAACCAGCGGCATTAATCTCTCCTTGTTCAACGATATCGCGGATGCAGACGCAGCCGTGGCACACCGTCTTGCTGCACGATCACGACTGCGTTTTGTTTGAATGCGGTCATCAGCTCATCGGCGGTGTGATCGTCGGCGCCGAGCACGAGAAGACTGGCCTCTGCTGTCCACGCGCCATCGGGATCGAGGCCCGCGCCCGGCAATGCGGTCCGCCCAGACTGTTGAACCTGCGCGATGAGCGCCTTCTGCAAAGCCGTGTTCTCGTCTTGGCTCAGTTCCCGCCCGAACGGATTGAACGCCGTGACGAACACGGCGCTTGCCACGCCGTGGCGCGTCAGGAGCGGAGCAATGGCGTCATTTTTCTTTCCGACGATCATGTCGATCGGCGGTTCGCCTTCAACGCGATAAATCGCCAGGCGGTAAGCGTCGAGCGTCTTGTCGGGAATCGCATTCATGGCGACACGTTACCGGAGTGCCAACCCGCGTGCAAACCCAGTCCTCACGCGCGCAGCAACGCCTATACTCAACATAGCGTCTCATGCGAGGAGGATGCCATGGCACGCAAATTCATCGATTGCCGTGAATTTCCAAGCGACACGAACTGCACGGTCGCTTTATCCGCCGACTCCGAAGACGAATTGATGGAAGCGGCCGTGCAGCACGCGGTAAGCGTCCATCGGCATGAAGATTCGCCCGAGTTGCGCTCGGAGTTGAAGAAGCTATTCCACGACGGCACGCCGCCGATCGACCGGCCGCGCGCGTAGGTGCTCGCAATCTTTGTCGCGCTAGCCGAGTTCGAACGTCGTCACGCCGAATACATGATCGAGCGGCGCTGCCGGGGCCGCTCGCGTGTACATGCGCGCCGTTTCGAACACCATCGTCATGTCGTGCCCGGCGGCGAGCGCGACGGCCGATGCATTGCTTTCAGGGACATCGAGAAAGACGGCCTCGCCTTCGGCCGATGAAACCAGCGTACGATAAAGCGCGCGTGCAGTCGGTAAATCGTCTGCGAAAAGCGGCCCGATCTTGTGTCCGCTCCGGCAACGGCGAATGACGCCGTAACCTCGCAGGACTTCGCCATCGAGCGCGGCAAGAGCACGCGCTTCGTGTTGTGCGAGCCACGCGCGCAGGAACACCGGACGCATCGACGCGAAGCACCGTGCGTCGTAGTCGAGCAGACGATCGAACGGAACGCTCGAGGCATCCACGACCGTCACGCCCGGCAATCGCGCGTCATAGTGCATCGCCATGCCCTGATAGCGCACATTACGATACGCCAGCACGAAGCCCGACTTGCGATAGTTGGACTGCTGGGCAACGACGCCGTCGAGGCCGATGTTGCGCTCGCCGAGACAAGCAATGCCCTCGCGCCACAGACGTATGCCGAAGCCTTTGCCGCGCCACTCCGGCCGCACGATATAGAGGCCGATGAAACCGAACGCGTCGTCGTAAGCCACGGCGGAAATGCAGGCGATGGGCTCGCCATCCCATGTGCCGACGAAGAAACCGTCCGGATCAGCGGCGTGGAAGCAGCGCGCATCGTCGAGGCCGGGATTCCAGCCTTCGGCCGCGGCCCAGTCGAGCGCCGTCACGAGGTCGGCCTGGCTCATGCGGCGGATGATGAAACGAGGGTCATCGGGGCTGGGGGACATGTCGCGCGCCTCGTCGGTGTCGGCGGTACATGCAGTGTCGCGCGTTTGCGGTTCAGGGAAAAGAAAGGCGGGAGAAGCAGCGAAGAAGGAGAACGTGAACGACTTAGGCGCAGCGGCAACGGCTACGCCAGGATTACGTGCAGCCCGTGCGCCGCTCGCTGCGGCTGAAGCTCTGACGCGAACGCCAGTCTTCCGAGCGCAGCACGTATTCGCCGTCTTCGCGTGCTTCGCCTTCGGAGTCGAACCCTTCGTCGCTATAGGCGACCACTTTCATCCCGCCGCCTGCGGCGCGTTCGACAGTGATTCCCCAATGCCAGCCGCCTTCCTGATGGAAGACGTGTAACGTCGGATTCGATGATCTCGTGAGTTCCATAAATGCGGCTCCTACAAGTCGACGTTCGCCGCGCTGTTCAGCAGACGAACGCCCTTGATGACGGGCGCTTCGTTTAAGCCCCTTTCAGGGACGATGTTTCTTTGCGGCATTGCCGGCTGCTTAAACAGCATAATCAATGCAATGCTGCGTCGCAACACGGGCTTTCCCGAGCGTGGTGTCGATGAAACGTTTAGCGCGCGAAGTAGTAAAAATGGAAGCCCGTTCGCTACCAGATGTAACGGGCATACGCCGTGCATGTGCAGCACATACCGTTACGCCGTGACGTCCGGTCCGCTTCGTTGGAGAACCGTCATGAAAGCAATCGCACGATCGACAGTCCTTGCACTGGCTGCATTCTCGACTGTATCCGCCCTCGCGCAACCCCTTTCGGGCGATGCCCCGAGAACGCGCGACCAGGTCCGTCAGGAAGCGGCTGCCTGGATCGCGGCAGGCTACGATCCGAACGACTGGCTTCACTATCCCGACAACGCGATAAGGGCAAACCGCGTCATCACGCAACGCGCTGCGCCGGCGCAACCCAACGAGCGTTGACCGGCTCCTGAAACACTATGCGCGCGGCTTGTCCGCGCGAAGGATGCGTCGCGCGATGCTCCAGCGATGCACTTCTGACGGGCCATCGTAGATGCGAAACGCGCGCATGTCCGCGAAAATCCGCGCGACAACGGTTTCATGCGTAACGCCCTGTCCGCCCAGCACTTGAACCGAACGATCCACGACGCGCCATAGCGCCTCCGACGACACGACCTTCGCGATGCTCGATTCATGCTTGCCGAGCACGCCCTGGTCGAGCACCCACGCACAGTGCCAGATGGCGAGGCGCGTCACATGCAGGTCCATCTCGTTGTCCGCAAGCATGAAGCCGACACCCTCGTGTTCGCCGAGCGCCTTGCCGAACGCCTGACGCCGTCGCGCATAATCGCTCGCGACATCGTGAGCGCGGCGCGCCGCTCCGAGCCAGCGCATGCAGTGCGTAAGACGCGCGGGCGAAAGACGCACCTGTGCATAGCGAAACCCTTCGCCCGGCTCGCCCAGCACGTTCTCGGCCGGCACTCGCAGGCCCTCGAAGCGCACGACGCCATGACCGCCCGGAAAGCATGTATCGAGCGAATCCATCGAGCGCTCGATCACGATGCCCTCGCTCTTCATATCGGCGAGAAACATGGTCGCGGGGCCGTCGGCGAACTTCGCCATGATGATCGCAACGGCCGCGCCTTCCGCACCGGTGATGAACCACTTGCGGCCGTCGATCACGTACCCGTCGCCATCGCGCGTGGCGATGGTTTGCAGCATCGCGGGGTCGGCGCCCGCACCCGGCGGCGGCTCCGTCATGCAGAAGCACGAGCGAATGTCGCCGGCGGCCAGAGGACGCAGCCATCGCTCTTTCTGCCCGGGCGTCGCGATGGCTTCGAGCAGATGCATGTTGCCTTCATCGGGCGCAGCAATATTCAGTGCGACCGGCCCAAGCGGCGAATAACCCGCTTCTTCGAAAAGAATCGCCTTGGCGACATGTCCCAGTCCAAGCCCGCCGAACTCCGGCGACACATGGCTCGACAACAAGCCTGCCTTGCGCCCTTTGGCGATGAGTTCGGCGCGCAAGTCTTCGTTGGGCCCATGCGGCGTGCAACGCGGATCGCGCTCGAACGGCACGATCTCTTCTGCAATGAACGTACGCACGCGGGCTTGCAAATCGGTCAGTTCTGGCGAAAGCGAAAAGTCCATCGGCGGTCCTTGGTTTTCGTTGGGGTTCGGACGAGCTCAAGCCTGTGCGCGCCCTTCGTCATTCATCGTATTCGCTGTACTTGCGCGCATCGCCGCGCACTTTATGCACCGGATATTTCGCGCGATTGATCGCCATCTTCTCGAGCAGTGCGCCATGCAGGTCGACATCGAGCGCATCGGCGAGCATCACCAGATACGCGAGGACGTCGGCCATTTCGTGGCGGACTGCGCGCAGCTTCGCGTCATCGAGCTCGGTTTTGTCGCCGGTCGAAAGCCAGGTGAACGGCTCAAGCAATTCGCTTGCTTCGACGCTTAGCGCCGCCGCGAGGTTCTTGGGCGAATGAAAACGGCTCCAGTCGCGTTCACGGACGAACTCGCGCAGAAGGTCGCGCATCGCAGTGAGTTCGCTTGTTTCCTTCGTGGGCTCTTGCTGATTCATTCGTGATCTCACTCATTGCGCGGGATAAAGTCCAAGCGTGCGCGCATGCAGCCGCGCGAGTCCGAGCAGCGCATCGGTGAACGGCGTGGGCACGCCGGTCATCACGCCGAGTTCGCGCACGGAAGCAACGAGCGCATCGAGTTCGACGGCCTTGCGTGCCTCGACATCTTGCAGCATCGAGGTTTTCATCGCCCCGAGCCTGAGCGTGACCGCGTGACGGTCGGCCGGTTCCTGTTCGATTTCAATGCCGAAGCGCGCGCCGATATCTTTCGCTTCCAGCATCACGCGCGTGACGAAATCGCGCACCAGGTCGTCGCTAAGAATGCGGTCCGTCGTCGCACCGGTGATTGCGCTGATCGGGTTCATCGTCATGTTGCCCCAGAGCTTGAACCACACATCACGCTGAATTTGCGGCGACATGGACGCATCGAATCCCGCCCTGGCGAAGAGTTCGACGAGCGATTCGACGCGCGCGCTACGCGTGCCGCCCGCTTCGCCGAGAATGAGCCCCTTGCCCTGCCGATGACGAATCAAGCCCGGCGCTTCGACGAAGCAGCTCGCATGGACGACGCAGCCGACCGTCTGCGCAACGGGGATCGCCGCGGCGATCGCGCCGTGCGGATCGACCGATGCGAGGCGCTTGCCGGCGAAGGCTTCGCCCAGGCCTTCGCAGAACCACCACGGCACGCCGTTCATCGCGGTCAGCACGGTCGTATGCGGTCCGATGAGCGGCGCGATGTGCGCGGCCACCGATTCCATCGCCGGGGCTTTGACCGCGATCACGACGAGGTCCTGCGGCCCGAGATCGGCCGGTGCCGCGCTCGTTTCGAGCTGCAGCGCATGCGTTGCGTCCTGCTCGACGAGCCGCAGGCCGTGCGTCCTGAGCGCGTCGAGCGTCGCGCCGCGTGCGACGACGCTGACATCGCATCCTGCCTGCGCGAGCTTCACGCCGATCCACCCGCCGATCGCGCCTGCGCCGTATATGCCAACCTTCATCGTGCCGTCCTCGCCATGAGCCGTGAAGCGCTCATTGTAAGAGCAGTCGCGTTGTCCGCACGACTGGTGCAAACGATCGAATCTAGGCACAAGGAAGCGCTTTTCAAGAGTTCGAGAGCGAATAAAAAAACGCCTGGAAAATACGTCGTCCACTATTGAAACGATAGACACGGCTCCTATTTTCGATGCAACGGCGGTGGCCACTCACTGCCTTCATCGATCAACTTATCCACGTTATTGGAGACCGGACCATGGGTGACTTCTACTTTGGCGGCGACCTGTTCCATGAGCTCGACCGCATGCAGCGGCAAATGTCGACAGTGCTCGGCAATCTCCCTTCGAGCATTCGTTCGAGCCGCACCGATGTCTTTCCGCAATTGAATATCGGCAGCACCGATGACGCAGTGGAAATCGTGGCGTTCGCGCCAGGCGTCGATCCTTCCTCGCTCGATGTCACCGTCGACAAAGGCACGCTCACGATCAGCGGCGAGCGCAAGGCCGAAGCCCTGACCGAAGGCGCGCGCACCTACGCCAAGGAGCGCTTCACGGGCAGCTTCCGCCGCGTGATCGAACTGCCGCAGAACGCGGACGTCAACAAGGTCGCGGCCCGTTATGAAAACGGCATGCTGTCCATTACCGTCGGCAAGCGCGAAGCATCGAAGCCGCGCGCCATCACCATTCAATAATCGAAGACCGGAGTTCACCATGACCGACACCACCCAGATTGCCCAGCGCAACGAAGGCGAAGTCACGCGCAAGAACGACGACACGGTGCGCCGCGCAACGATCACCCCGTCCGTCGATATCGTCGAAGACAGCCACGGCATCACGCTATGGGCCGACCTGCCCGGCGTGCCGCGCGACCGGCTCGACGTGAAAGTGCATGACGCAAGGCTCTATATCGAAGCCGAGGCGGTGGTATCCGCGCAGGCGGGATTGCGGGTCCATCACACCGAAGTGCGCGCGCCGCGCTTTGCCCGCGCCTTCACCGTCAGCGATGATTTCGACACCACGAAGATCGATGCCAATCTCACGAATGGCGTGCTGAAGCTGACCATTCCGCGCCGCGAAGAAGCACGTCCGCGCCGCATCGAAGTGCGTGCGAACTAAAGAATCCTCAAGCTGTCGATGGCCGCGAATCTCGCGGCCATTTTTTATTCCAGTTAAGCGGCCCCTTATAATTCTTGTGGCAGTTCAGAAATATTCCAATCTATTGCTAAAGAAAAGGGACGATCGTGAACAGGCTGTTGACTGTGTTGTTGGGTTCCATGCTGACCGTGTCCATCGGCGCGCATGCTAAAGACTGGTCGACCATTCGCTTTGGCGTCGACGCAAGCTATCCGCCGTTCGAATCCAAAGCGCCGGACGGCAAGCTCGTCGGTTTCGATATCGATGTCGGCAATGAGTTGTGCCGGCGCGTGCAAGCAAAATGCGTGTGGATTGAAAACGCATTCGACGGCATGATTCCGGGCCTCAAATCGCGCAAGTTCGACGGCGTGCTCTCCACCATGTCGATGACGCCCGCGCGCGTCAAGCAGATCGCTTTCTCCAGCAAACTCTTTCACGTGCCGACGCGCCTCGTCGCCAAACGCGATTCGAAAATCGAGCCTACGGCCGAATCACTTGCGGGCAAATCGGTCGGCGTCGAACAAGGCTCCATGCAGGAAACGTATGCCAAAGCGCATTGGGGCGCCAAGGGCGTGACGGTCGTTTCGTATGCGGATCAGGACCAGGTCTATGCAGACCTGCTTACGGGCCGCCTCGATGCATCGCTGCAAAACGCGGTGCAAGCGGAACGCGGCTTTCTCGATACGCCGCGCGGCAAGCCTTACGGTTTCGCCGGTCCGGCGCTCGAAGACAGCGCCATTTTCGGCGCCGGGACGGCAATCGGCTTGCGCAAGGAAGACACTGATCTGAAGGAAAAGCTCGACGGCGCGATCGCCGCGATGATCAAGGACGGCACGTACAAGCGCATCGAGCAGAAGTACTTCGACTTCGACATCTACGGCGAGTGACTGTCCGGTTTTCTCCGACGATTGACGCGCCCATGCGTTAGCGACTGTCGTTATTGCACGAACGCCACGCTGAAAATTACACTGAGAAACAAGCTGTTTTCGGCGTTGCGCGGATGGCCGCCATCGGCACGGTGCTTGCATGCGATGGCGGCACATGGAGAACTGTTTCGGGGACATCATGCATCACTCGATCGAACCTCACGAGCTCGGAAAGATCGACCTCGCACGCTTTCAGATCGTGCAGGTTTCCGATGGCACGAACACCGTCGTGCTATGGGAAGCGCCGGAACCGGATGCTTTATTGCCACTGCATATGCAAGCGGCAACGCTGACCATTCGTCTGTGCGATCCGCTGAACCCCGTGCGCAGAAAGGACGTATGCGAGCGTTTGCAGGCCCATCTCGCGGCGTCGCGCAACGGGAACAAAAACCCGGCGCGCCAGCGCACTCACTCGCATCGTTCGAATACGGCGGAACATCGCGCTTGAAAATGCTCGGACGGTTAAAGCAATTCGCCTAAGAAATTCCAGAGCGCGTCGTTGACCGAATAAGGGACGTTGAAGCGAAAGCACGCACTCGGCGCATCGCCCGGCCGGAAATACGAACCGGGCGCGAGCCAGATGCCGTGCTCGAGCGCGCGCGTCGCGACCGCGCCTGCCTCGGACGGATCGATCGGTAAGGCCGCCCATAGGAAAAGACCTGCGCGCGGACGACGGAACAAGGTCACGCCCAGCGCATCCATGCGCTCTTCGACGAGCGCGTGCGCGTCCTTGAGCTTGTCGGCGACGAACTCGACGTGGCGCGCATAACGACCTTCCGTCAGCACTTTCTCGACGATACGCTCCGTCGCCTCCGAGGACGTCAGGCCCACGGCCATCTTCGTGCGCGCCAGTTCGCGCAGCACGTCGCGCTCGGCGACGATATAGCCGCAGCGCAGCGAAGGCGTGATGGTCTTTGCGAAGCCGCCGACATACAACACGCGATTGAGTCCTTCCATCGCCGCGAGCACCGGCGCGCCGGGTGGCGCGAGCTCGCGGTTCACGTCGTCCTCGACGACCCACAGGCCATGACGCTCCGCGATCTGCATCAGGCGGAACGCCGATGCCATGCTGAACGTCGCGCCCGTCGGATTCTGCAGCGTGGTATTGAGGAAGACAGCCTTCGGCCGATGCTCGACGACAATGCGCTCGAACACGTCCGTATCGATGCCCGCGACGGTACGCGGCACGCCATGCACGTCGAGTCCGGCGAGCCGGAGAATCTGCAGCAGATTGCAGTAGCCGGGATCTTCGACCACCACGGCGTCGCCGGGGCGCAGCAAGGTACGCACGATCAGATCGAGCGCCTGCGTCGCGCCGGTCGTAAGAAGCACGTTGGATGCGGCATCGACCGGCAAGCCGTGACGATCCAGTTGCTCGGCAATGCGTTCGCGCAGCGGCGCGAAACCGTACGGATGCCCGTAATCCGCGATGCGCGCCGCCGGCACGCGGCTCGTCGCGCGCAACGCATGTTGCAGGCCGCTTTCGTTGACCCATTCGTTCGGCAGCCAGCCGCAGCCGGATTTGATCGGCACCGAATGATCGGCGAAGACATCGGAGAGCAGCCATGTCGCGGTGAGGCTCGGCGGCTGCCACTCGACCGGGCGCGCACGTTCGGCATGATCGCGCAGGGCCACGCGATAGCCCGATCCGTGCCGGGCGGTGACGAGCCCCATCGACACGAGCCGGCCATAGGCTTCCGTCACCGTGAACGTGCTCAAGCCGTGCTGCCCGGCGAGACGCCGCACCGACGGCAATAACGCGCCCGCGCGCAGTGTTTCCGCTTCGATCGCGGACGAAAACGCGCGCACGATTTGTTCGACGAGCGTCGGCGCCTGCCGCGAGCCGCGCTCCAGCTTCAGTTCTATCATGGGATCGATCGGCCGCTACCGGCCAGCACAGTTTGCCGCATTTTGCCAGCACAGTCGGCAGGGCAGTAGAAGAACTGTCTATGCCGCACCATTTTTTCCGCGACTAGAGTGACCGTTCTTCCTGGAGACCCGTTATGAATGCTCGCCCTGTCATCGACGATCTGTCGTCGTTCTGGATGCCCTTCACCGCCAACCGCCAGTTCAAGGCCGCGCCGCGCCTTCTCGAGAGCGCAAAAGGCATGTACTACCGCTCGACCGATGGCCGGGAAGTGCTCGACGGCTGCGCGGGGCTCTGGTGTGTGAACGCGGGACATTGCCGGGACGAGATCGTCGATGCCGTGCAGAAGGCGCTCGCCACGCTCGACTTCGCGCCGACGTTCCAGATGGGCCATCCGCTCGCGTTCGAGGCGGCGTCGAAGGTTGCCGCGCTGATGCCGGAAGGGCTGGATCGCATCTTCTTCACGAATTCGGGTTCCGAGTCCGTCGATACCGCGCTGAAGATCGCGATTGCCTACCATCGCGCGCGCGGCGAAGGACAGCGCACGCGGTTCATCGGGCGCGAGCGCGGCTATCACGGCGTGGGCTTCGGCGGCATTTCGGTGGGCGGCATTGCGCCGAATCGCAAGACGTTCTCGGGCGCGCTGTTGCCGTCGGTCGATCATCTGCCGCATACGCACGATCTCGCCCACAACGCGTTTTCGAAGGGCCAGCCTGCGTGGGGCGAACACCTCGCGGACGAACTCGAGCGCATCGTCGCGCTGCACGATGCATCGACGATTGCGGCCGTGATCGTCGAACCCGTCGCCGGTTCCACCGGCGTGCTGATTCCGCCGAAGGGCTATCTGCAGAAGCTGCGCGACATTTGCACGAAACACGGCATCCTGCTGATCTTCGATGAAGTCATCACCGGTTTCGGCCGTCTCGGCAAGGCCACGGCGAGCGCGTACTTTGGCGTGACGCCCGACATCATCACGATGGCCAAGGCGATCAACAACGCGACGATTCCGATGGGCGCGGTCGCGGCGCATCGCCGCGTGCACGACGCGATCGTCGATGCCGGCGCGGCGAACGCCATCGAACTCTTTCACGGCTACACGTACTCCGCGCATCCGGCGGCGACCGCGGCGGCCATCGCCACGCTCGATCTCTATTCGCGCGACAAGCTCTTCGAGCGCGCGGCGTCGAAGGCGGAGAAGTTCGAAAACGCGGCGCATGCGCTGCGCGACGCGCCTTTCGTGAAGGACATTCGCAATCTCGGACTGGTCGCGGGAATCGAGCTCGAATCGCGCGATGGCGCGCCGGGCGCACGCGCCTACGAGGTGTTCGTCAAGTGCTTCGAGGCGGGCGTGCTCGTGCGCTATACCGGCGACATCCTCGCGTTCTCGCCGCCGCTCATCGTCGAGGATGATCAGATCGAACACATCTTCGGGACCGTGCGGAAGGTGCTGGAGAGCGTGAAGTAGCTTTGAGACGATCGCGCGTGTCTATGAGACGCGCGCGCATTCACGTCGATGCGGTGCGCCCCTACAGTTGAGCCATGCCATGCAGATGGCGATCAACGAAACCAGGAGCACACCATGTCACGTCTTTCTCAGGTCAACGTCAACGAAGCCAGCGGCAAGACTGCGGAGCTTTTCGCCGCCATCAGGAAGGCCGCCGGCCGCGTGCCGAACGCGTACGCGACGATCGGCACGCACAGCCCCGGCGCACTGGGCGCGGCGCTCGCCAACGATGCCGTGCTCGCGAAGAGCAGTCTCGACAAGGCGGATGCCGAAGCGATCAAGCTCGCCATCAGTGAACTGGCGGGTTGCGATTACTGTGCAGCGGCGCATACGGTCGTCGGCAAGATGGCCGGCCTGACGCAACTGGAAACGCAGCAGATTCGCGCGGGCGAAGCGACCGGCAACGCGAAGCGCGACGCCCTCGTGCGCTTCGTGCGGCAAGTCGCCGATTCACGCGGTACGGTCGATGCCCGCGTGCTCGGAGATGTGCGCGAAGCCGGCTATTCGGAGGCGCAGGTCATCGACGCGCTGTTCGCGATGAGCGTCATCAACTTCACGAACCTGGTGAACCGGGTGAACGACACGACGGTGGATTTTCCGGCGCTCGTCTAGCTCTTCGAGAACCGCTCGACGATCGCGCTCACGAGATCCACCGGGACCGGAAACACGATCGTCGAGTTCTTGTCACCGGCAATCGTCGTGAGCGTCTGCAGATAGCGCAACTGCATCGCTTGCGGCGCCTGCGCAAGCATCTGCGCCGCCTGCAGCAGTTTCTCGGACGCCTGCAACTCGCCTTCCGCATGAATGATCTTCGCGCGACGCTCGCGTTCGGCTTCGGCCTGACGGGCGATCGCGCGAATCATCGTCTCGTTGATGTCCACGTCCTTGATCTCGACGTTCGATACCTTGATGCCCCACGCATCGGTCTGCGCATCCAGCACGCGCTGAATGTCGCTGTTGAGGCGCTCGCGCTCGGACAGGAGTTCGTCGAGTTCATGCTTGCCGAGAATCGCGCGCAGCGTGGTCTGCGACAGCTGGCTCGTCGCATCCAGAAAGCGCGCGACCTGAATCACGGCCTTCTCCGGATCGACGACGCGAAAGTACACGACGGCGTTCACCTTCACAGACACGTTGTCGCGTGTGATGACGTCCTGCGGCGGCACGTCGAACACGACGGTGCGCAGGTCCATGCGAACGACTTGCTGCACGACCGGAATGATCAGCACGAGCCCCGGTCCCTTCACCTTCCAGAAGCGCCCGAGCATGAACACGACGCCGCGCTCGTACTCCCGAAAAATCCGCACCGCCGACGCCAGGATGAACACGACGAGCGCAATCACGATGCCGCTAAAGCCGAAGGTAAGCCCCATGTTTCTAGCCTCTCAAGCTGCCTGCTGACGTTGATCTTCGAGCGGCTCGACGGTGAGCGTGAGACCGTCGCGCGCGACGACCCGCACTCGCTCGCCCGCGCCGGGCAAGCCGCGCGCCTCTGTTGTCTGCACGCGCCAGCGTTCGCCGTGCACGCGAGCCCATCCGCTGTCGCCGTTCGACTCCAGCATCACGCCGATGCTGCCCAGCATCGCCTCGCCGCCGCTCACGACGGGGCGCTTGCGCGCCTTCAACGCGGCGCCCGACACCGCGAACACGAAGAGCGCCGTGGTCGCCGCGAGCGCAAGCACGACGCTCACCGGAATGCCGAAGCCGGGCACGTCGGTATCGATCAGCATCAGCGCGCCGATCGCGAACGCGACGATTCCGCCGATGCCGAGCGCACCGAACGTCGGCAGGAACATTTCCGCGATCAGACAGCCGGTGCCGAGCAGGATCAGGCCCAGGCCGACGTAGCTGATCGGCAGAAGCTGCAACGCGAACAGTCCGACGAGCAGGCAGATCGCGCCCGCGACGCCCGGCAGCACGAATCCCGGATTGGCGAACTCGAAGAACAGCCCGTACATGCCGATCATCATCAGGATCAGCGCGACGCTCGGATCGGTGATCGCCGCGAGAAAGCGGCTGCGCCAGTCCGGCTGAAGGACGATGACGGGCGCCGCGCGCGTCGCGAGCGTGCGTTCGCCGAGCGCCGTGCGGACGTGGCGGCCGTCGAGTTTCGCGAGCAGATCGGGCGTGTCCGTCGCGGTCACGTCGATGACTTTCTGCGCGAGCGCCTCGTTCGCCGACAGCGCGACGGCCTCGCGCACCGCGCGCTCCGCCCATTGCTCGTTGCGGCCCCGCAATTGCGCGAGGCCGCGGATATACGCGGCGGCGTCCTGCACCTGCTTGCGTGTTTCGGCGGACGATTCATCGGGCGATGACGCCGCCCGCTCCTTGCCGCCCATGCCGAGCTGAACAGGCGTGGCCGCGCCCAGATTCGTGCCGGGCGCCATCGCGGCGATATGGCTCGCATAGACGATGTACGTGCCCGCGCTCGCCGCCCGCGCCCCGCTCGGCGCAATGAACGCAGCCACCGGCACGGGCGACGCGAGCATCGCCTGAATGATCGAGCGCATCGACAGGTCGAGGCCGCCGGGCGTGTCGATCCGCAGCACGGCGAGTTGCGCGTGCTCGTCGGCGGCGCGGGACAGCGAGCGCACGACGAAATCCGCGCTCGCCGGGCCGATGGCGCCCGACAGCGGGATCACGACGACCGGAGCGGCGGCATCGGCCGGCAGCGCGACGAAGCCGAGCGCGGCCGCCAGCACGAGGCGTCGCACGAAAAGAAGCAGCCAGTCAGCGAAAATCGTTGTCATCGGCAATCGCCGGCCGCAGCCGGCGTCGCTCACGGTCTCGCTTTCAGCTTAGGCGATAGAACAGTCGTCCGGTCGATGACTTTCTCGACATCGGCCGTCTCGCCCAGTTCGGAGACGAAGCGCGCCGTGTCGAAATCGGGCGACACGCAGCCGTCGATATAAACGAAGCGGCGCTGCAAGGTGAGCCACAGGCTCGTTTTCTCGCGCCATTGCAGCGATGCGTTCAGCGCGTTCAGGCGGCGTGCGACGCTTTCGGCGATTTCCTTGTCATAGGCGTAGCTATTCGGCAGACGGCAGCGGCCCGCCAGCCAGCAGCTATTGCCGCGTTCGATGCGGTAGTGCGCTTCGTCGATCCATTCGTTCCCGGTTTCGAACGGGCCGCGCGGCGCGGGGCAGGAGACAATGGCGCTGGAGACGTGGAGGAAGGGATCGTTGCCGCGATTGGCGGGCGTATCGTCGGCGTGAGCGGCGCTCATCAGCGTCGCAAGAGCGAGCACGCGCGTTGCATACTTGCTGGAAAGCGATGTGCGCATCGGTGACGTCCGTGAGCCAGCCATGGCAAAGCATAGAACATCAACATGAACACTCAGCTCGATACGGAAACCAAATGAAACAGGCAATGCATCATCTAAGGCTCGCCACGCGCTCGCGCGGGCTGCACGAAGTCACGCGCGATATCGACCGGTGGATCGACATGCAGGACATCCGCTCCGGTCTGCTGACGGTTTTCTGCCGGCATACGTCGGCATCGCTGCTGATTCAGGAGAATGCCGATCCCGATGTGCGCGCCGATCTCGAGCGCTATTTCGAAACCGTCGCGCCGGAAGCGCCGGGCCGTTATATCCACGCTGCGGAAGGCCCCGACGACATGCCCGCGCATCTGCGCACCGCGCTGACGAACGTGCAGCTTTCGATTCCCGTGGAAGCCGGGCGCATGGTGCTCGGCACATGGCAAGGCATCTACGTGTTCGAACATCGGGCGTCGCCGCATGACCGCGAACTGGTGCTGCATCTGATCGGCGAGTGATTCGTTTGACGCTCACCCGCCGCTCGCGACCGGATGCTCGCGCAGCCACTCGCGCAACGCGTCGTTCATGCGCGTCTGCCAGCCCGCGCCGCCCGCGCGAAACGCCGCGACGATATCGGCGTCATACCGCACGGTGAGCTGAACCTTCGGCGATTCACTCGGCGGACGGCCGATCCGCCGTGTCATGGTCTCGTACAGGGCGTCGGAAGGGACGAACGTTGCCGGATCGGACCGGATGCCGCGCTGGATCGCGGCTTCTTCCGCCGGCGTGTTCCGCGCCAATTTTTTCGATGCTGCGTTCATATCTGTCTACCTCACGATTATTCGCACGGCGCACGCTGATGATGCGCAGCGCCGCGCCCCGCTGGGTGAACACCACGCAATAGAGCCGTGACTCGACCGGCGCATAGCCGATCTCGCGGAGTTCGCCATAGTCTTTCCGATCGTCCACGGCGGACATGACTTCGCGCCAGTCGATACGATGCGCCAGTTCCAGCGAGACGCCGTGCCGGCTGCGATTCAGCGCGTCCTTGAGCGGATCGAACAGAATGTCGATTTGCATTTATCGTAACTACGAAAAAGAAGAATAACAAGGCGCGCGGCGATGCGTGTCACAAACTTTTGCGTTCGCGACCCGGCGTGCCGCACCACCTCATTCTTCCTTCTGCGTCACGGTTTTTCGATAGACCGATCGGCTAATCCGCAGGTGTGGTCCTGAAGCTCTTCCGACGACGCCCAGTCGCCGAAGCCGACCTGATCGTTGAGCAGATAGAACGCGGGCGCGCCGTCGCGGCGGAACGCACCGGCGAGCAGCAGCGTCTGATCGCCCATCGCGCGGCCTTCGCGGGCGAGCGTCGCTGCGAGCAGCCTGAACGGATCGGTGTGCGAGAGATCGGCATCGTCAATGCGCATCGCGCGATAGCGATGCCCGCGCAGGCGCATCGGCAGCGGCGTCCACTCCGCGCCGATGCCCGGCCCGGCCTCGTGAAGCGCCTCGCCGACATCCGCCGCGAGGCAATCGATATGAATGTGCAACTGGTTTTGCGTCCGTCCGCTGGCGGAATTGATCGCGAGCGAGACCCGGTCGCGAGGCAAGGGACGGCGCAATGCGTCGTTGACATAACGGCGGGCTTTCCAGGCATCGCGCCAGTAGTTCGGGGCGTCGGCGGCGAGCAGTTCGGGGCTTTCGATGCCACTCACGCGCGCCGTCGGAATCAGCAGATATTGCGCGACCCCGACGATGTCCTTCAGCACGGCATAGCCGCCCGCGAGATCGACCTCCGCGCACGGTTGCGTGACGGGCGCGCCCCGCGCTGCCGGGACACACTGTCCGTTGACGATATCCCACAGCGCGTCGGGATTCGCGGCGCGCGCGGCGGACAGCGCGAGGCCGAGCGTTGCGGCGACGCCGGATACGATGAGCTTCTTGACGACATGCATCGGCAGCAATCCAGCGGGGCAAAAGGTTAGCGTGCCGGATTATGCTGGCAGACGTGTGAAAGCAGTGAAAGCCCCGGGAATCGAGCGCACATGAAAAAGCGCCAGCCGCGAACGTCACGACTGGCGCTTTCCGACACTTCCACTGCTACCGCCAACCTCTACTGCCAACCTCTACTACTACCGCGCTTCGCCTTAATGGCCGAAGTACACCGAATTGCGATCCGACATCGAGAGGGTCGCACCCGAACGCGAGCCCGACTGCGCCGTGCCGGCCGCCGACGGACCGTACGACGTTGCGGCGACACCTTCTTCGGCGTTCACGCGCGCCTGCGCAGCCTGCAGATTTTGCGGATACGAAACGCGATCTTGCGACGGGTTGTAGCCGGCCTTCTCCAGTTGAACGAGTTCGGCACGGACTTGCTCGCGGGTCAGCGCGCCGTTGTTTTGCGCGAAAGCGAACGTCGGAGCGGCCAGAGCCGAAGCGATGACGAGAGCCGGAACAAAGGACTTGATCATGATGAAACCTCCAGTAGTCTTGTTTTGAGATCGAAACCGGAATCGGGAGCTTTTTAAGCGCTGTCTGATTTCGTTTCGTTGAAAGCAAGTTTAGGAGGGCAGCGAACTAGGGGAAACCCCTATTTCAGCTAAAGATATTTGTTGGATCGACAACAATCTACTTCGCGGGCTTGGGACGCACTAGCGCATCGATGGAAGGCACAGGGGCTTGATTTTTCTAGCGAATCAGCAGCGCGCTGGCTGTTCGAGAAGGCAACCTGTAAGCACCGGCCATTGCGCCGGCGTCAGTCCGCCGTCACGTTCGCGCCAGAATCATCGCGCGGCGACGTAGTCGGTCGCTGCGCCGAGCAATTCGCGCAACAACGGCTGGACCTGGCTCGCGCGGGTTTCATCGTAGGCATAGGGCGACGACTCCTCCATGTACGTCGCCTGCGTCAGCTCCAGTTGAACCGCGTGGATGCCGTTCGCAGGATCGCCGTAGCGCCGGGTAATGTAGCCGCCCTTGAAACGTCCGTTCGCCACGCTGGAGTATCGACCGTCGCGTTCGACGATTTCCGCCAGCCGCCCGGCCAGCCCCGCCGCCGCCGACGCGCCATCCGCCGTCCCGAAGTTGAACTCGGGCAGGCGGCCCTCGAAGAAGCGCGGCACGACCGAGCGGATCGAATGCGCTTCCCACAGCAGCACGCGGCCGTGCGTATCCCGCAGGGCGGCGAGTTCGGTCGCGAGCGCGTCGTGATACGGCTGCCAGTACAACGCGCGGCGGGCATCGATCTGTTCGCGCGACGGCGCATGCCCGGGCCGATAGAGCGGTTCCTTGTCGAAGGTATCGACGGGACAGAGGCCGGTCGTGTCGCGGCCCGGATAGAGGTTCGCGTCGTCGGGCGGGCGATTCAGATCGATGACGTAGCGCGCGTATTCCGGCAGCAGGATCGACGCGCCCATCTCGCGTGCGAAGGCATAAAGCCGTTCGAGATGCCAGTCGCAGTCATCGACGCAGAGCGCGACCGGCGTCATCTCTTCGACGAGCGCTTCCGGAATGCGCGTGCCCCGATGCGGAATCGAGATCAGAAGCGGCGCCGTGCCGCGCTTGAGCGTGTAGATGGAACAATCTCTGGTGGTTTCCATGTCGGCGGTCTCGGTCATTGAAGCTCACGCGAGCAGCGTCTGCACAGCCTCGCGATAACGCCCGAGCGCCGCCTCTTCGCCGGCGTGGCGGCGGGCGTCGATCACCTTGCGGCCGCTCGTGAACACATCGCGGATGGGCGTCTCGCCATGCTCGCAGAAAACGGCGCTGGAAAGCCAGCTCTCGCATGGATGTCCGCCGATGCCCGCATGTGCTTCGTCCAGCACGATCCAGTCCGCGCGCATGCCGGCCGCGAGCGCGCCGATGCGCCGCCCGCTCGCGCTTGCGCCGCCGTCGAGCGCGGCGTCGAACAGACGGTCGGCCGGGCGGCTCGACTCCGCAGAAGCGAGCACGTTGCGCTCGCGCCGCCATAGACGCTGGCCGTATTCGAAGAGACGCAACTCCGAGCGCCAGTCGACGCCCACGTGACTATCCGAACCGATGCCGATGCGTCCGCCCGCATCGAGATAATCGCGCGCCGGAAAGACGCCGTCGCCGAGGTTCGCTTCGGTCGTCAGGCACAGGCCCGCGACGGCACGGCTCGCGGCGAGGCGCTGCAATTCGGCGGCGTCGATATGCGTCGCGTGCACGAGGCACCAGCGCGCATCGACGTCGAAACGGTCGAGCAGCCATTGCACCGGGCGCTGGCCGGTCTGCGCGATGCACGCATCGACTTCGGCAAGCTGCTCCGCGACGTGGATATGCACCGGCCCGCGATCGAAGCGCGCGTCGAACCCTTCGAGCAGCGCCGCCAGCGATTCGCCCGACACCGCCCGCAGCGAATGCGGCGCGACGCCATAACGCCGCGAGCCGTTCTCGGGCCGCGCCTGCGCGAGCGTATCGAGCAAGTGCAGCAGGCTGTCGGGCGTGTTGATGAAACGCCGCTGATCGTCGCGTGGCGCGGCGTTGCCGAATCCGCTGTATTGGTAGAGCACCGGCAGCATCGTGATGCCGATCCCCGCGCGCTCCGCCGAATCGACGACGCGTTCGGCCAGTTCGGCGCGGTTCGCGTAAGGGCCGCCGTCGTTCGCGTGATGCACGTAATGGAACTCGCAGACCGACGTATAACCGGCCTTCAGCATCTCGATGTAGAGCCAGTGCGCGATATCCGCGAGCACGCCCGGCTCGATCTTCGCGGCGAAGCGGTACATCAGGTCGCGCCAGCTCCAGAAGGTATCGGCGGCGCTCGCGCGATATTCGGTCAGGCCCGCCATCGCGCGCTGGAAAGCATGCGAATGCAGATTGGGCATGCCGGGCAGCACCGGCCCCTTCGCCCTTTCGACGCCGGCCGGCGCGGTGCTGTCCGCTTCGACGCGCACGAGCGCGCCGTCGTCGTTCCATTCGATGAGCACGTCGCGCCGCCAGCCGTCGGGCAGGCGCGCGTGGTCGGCGAAGAACAGGTTCATGTGACTTCTCTCCGATGCCGTCAAAGCAGGTCGATGCCGATGTGAAGCCAGGCGCTGTCCGGCGCGGCTTCGACGCATGACGCGGTGCGGTCGATGCGCAACGTATCGCCGGCGTCGAGCGTGACGCCGTGCTCTCTCAGGGTCAGGCCACCGCTCACGCAATGGATGAACGTGACGTCGTGCCGGGCCGTGGTTTCGCAGACCGCACCGCGCCGCACGTCCACCGACGCCCGCGCCCGATCGCGCCGCACCATCACGTTGAAGTCGCGGGTCGGTCCGGCAAGCAAGGCCGCGTGAATCGGCGTTTCGCCTGCGAATCGCGCGATCGCGAGCGGCCGGTCCAGTGCATGCACGCGCCCGTCCGTTTCGGTAAGCCGCATGCCCGCGCCGCCGAGCAGCACGAGCACGCGGTCCACGCCGGGAAACGCGGAAAACGCCCCATCCGCCGATACATCCGCGACGGAGAGCCGCCACGCGAAGGCATCGAGCGACGCTCCCGGCGGGCTGGCCGCAATCTCGCGTGTGACGCCGCCGCCGTTTTTCCACGGCATGTCGATGAGCGAAGCGGCGGGAATGATCGTCACGTCAGAAGTGTCCGGTGAACTGATAGCGATCGCCCGGATGCCAGAGATTGGCGACCGAGGCGACCGTGTCGCGCGACCACGTCCGCCGATGCAGCAGCAGACACGGCTCGTGCTCGGTCATCGCGAGCGCGTGACGAATCCCGGCCGACGGCACCGACGCCTCGATCCGGTACTCCACACGCTGCAGCGGCGCGGCGATCATCAGGTACTGATTGGGCGTGATCGTCGTGAAATCCTGCCGCGCGTACTCGGGCGCGAGCGCCGGATTCACATGGCGTTCTTCGAGCTGAACCGGCTCGTCATTCTCGAAGTGGAGCACGCGCGAATGAAACACCGGGCTGCCGAGCGCGAGCTGCATTTCGGCGGCGAGCGTTTCATCGACGATGGATGCGCCCAGATGCAGCACCTCCGCGCGATACGCATGGCCGCGCGCGACGATTTCATCGGAAATGCTGCGAATCTCCACCAGCGTCAACGCGTACTTGGGCTGCGCGACGAAGGTGCCCGCGCCCTGCACCCGCGTCAGCACCTGCTCGGCCGTCAGTTCGCGCAGCGCGCGGTTCACCGTCATGCGCGCGACCTTGAATTCCCGCGCCAGCTCGTTTTCGGAGGGCACCTGATCGCCCTCCTTCCATTCGCCGACGTGAATGCGCCCAAGGATGTAATCCTTGATCTCGCGATACGCAGGCGTGCTCATGCGCCGGTTTCCGCCGCGTTCATCGCTTCGGATACGAACGAAAACGGGCTGTGCTTCGCGATCTCGCCGTCCTGCACGAGCGTCGCGATGGCCGCGATATCGGGCGCGAAGTAGTGGTCGATATCGTAGTGCGGCACGCGCGCGCGCAGCGTCTTCATCACGGCGTCGAGCCGCTCGCTCGTCCGGTGCGGCGCGCGCAGATCGACGCCTTGTGCCGCTGCGAGCAGTTCGATGGCGAGAATGTTGGCCGTGTTGCTCGCGATATCGCCGAGCTTGCGCGCGGCGAACGTGGCCATTGAAACGTGATCTTCCTGGTTCGCGGAGGTCGGCAACGAATCGACGGAAGCGGGATGCGCGAGCGTCTTGTTCTCCGATGCCAGCGCCGCCGCCGTCACATGCGCGATCATGAAGCCCGAGTTGACGCCGCCATCGCGCACGAGGAACGGCGGCAGGCCGGAGAGCGTCGCGTCAATCAGCAGCGCGATGCGGCGCTCGGCCAGCGCGCCGATTTCCGCCGCCGCGAGCGCGAGATTGTCGGCGGCGAACGCGACCGGCTCGGCGTGGAAGTTGCCGCCCGAAAGCACCTCGCCCGTATCGGGGAAAATGAGCGGATTGTCGGAAACGGCGTTCGCTTCGATGAGCAGCACGTCGGCGGCGTGGCGCATCTGGTCGAGACAGGCGCCCATCACTTGCGGCTGGCAGCGCAGGCTGTACGGGTCCTGCACCTTCTCGCAATCCGCGTGCGACAGATTGATGCCCGAGCCTTCCAGCAACGTGCGATACGCAGCGGCCGCGTCCATCTGCCCGCGATGTCCGCGCAGTTCGTGGATGCGCGCATCGAACGGCACGACGGAACCGGCAGCCGCATCCACCGATAGGGAACCCGCCACGAGCCCCGTGCGGAACAGGTCTTCGATTGCGAAGAGGTTATAGAGCGCGAGCGCCGCCGACGCTTGCGTGCCGTTGAGCAGCGCGAGCCCTTCCTTCGCCTGCAGCGTGAGCGGCTTGAGTCCGGCGACTGCAAGGCCGTCTACCGCGCTCGCGCGTTCGCCGCGCACCATCACTTCGCCGATGCCGAGCAGCACCGTCGACATATGCGCGAGCGGCGCGAGATCGCCCGATGCGCCGACCGAGCCCTTGACCGGGATGATGGGCAGCACGTCGGCGTTGAACAGCGTGATGAGCGCCTCGATGACTTCGCGGCGAATGCCCGAATGACCGCGCCCGAGACTCGACAGCTTGAGCGCCATCAGGAGGCGCACGACCGGGCGGGACATCGGCTCGCCGACGCCGACCGCATGCGACAGCACGAGATTACGCTGCAGCAGTTCGAGTTGATCGGCCGGAATATGCGTGTTGGCGAGCCGCCCGAAGCCCGTGTTGATGCCGTAGGCGGGATCGCCCTTGGCGGCGATCGCTGCAACGGCGCGCGCGCTCGCGTCGATGGCGTCGAAGCTCGCGGGATCGAGGCGCAGCGAGTCGGAGCCGCGCGCAATGCGGCGCAGTTGCGGCAGCGTGAGTTTTCCGGGCGTCAGCGTAATCATGTTTCGTCCTGTCTATACAAGTTAGACGCCAGTCTAAACGGGCATAAACGGCGAAACAAGGGGAACTACGGGATTCCACTGAGATGAAATCCCAACGACGCATCCTGTTGTCTATACAGATGAAGCGTGTTTTTACAACACCTTTTCCATGATGAGCTGCACGAAGCGCTGACCTCTTACGACGACTGCACGCGCGAGCAGCATGGTGAAGCCGCAGTACTCGAAGAACTCACGTCCGGTCGCGCTGGAATAGGTGTGCAGCACACGGATGCCGGCTTCGTCGGCTTCGGCTTCGATGCGCGCGAGCAGCGCCGTCGCCACGCCTTTGCGCTGGTGATCCGGGTGCACGAACATCATGTCGATCAGTCCGTTCTTCTCGAGATCGGCGGAACCCGCGAGCTGGCCGTCCGTGAACGCAACCCAGGTCGGCCGGCTCGCGCGGGCCAGCGCCCATTCGTCCGGGTCGGCTTGCGCCCACGCTTCGATCTGCTTTTCGTTGTAATCGGCCGATGCCGTCTCGCGCACCGCGCGGAGAAACAGATCGATGATGCCGTCGAGATCGCTCGGACGGTACGGTCTGATTTCGATAAGCGGGAACACGGACATGTATTTCACCTTCTTTCTTGCGGTCAAAGAGTAGAGCCGCTGCAGGCGCAGCGAAGTGGAGCGTCGGGGACGCAGGACGAAATTGTAGGAAACAGGCGCGGGCGAAACGCCAAAAGGTGTGGCGGCATCAACTCGCGGCGGCGACAGTCGCGATTCCGAGCGCGGTCATCAGCAGCGAAGCGCCGACGTGCGTCGCGATTTCGATGAACGCCCAGCCGAACCGCCCCTGCTGAAGATGCGCGACCACCTCAGCGGAAAACGTCGAAAACGTGGACAGCCCGCCCATCAGTCCGGTGATGACGAAGAGCCGCCATTCGACCGAGATATCCGGAAAACGTGCGAAAAACGCCACCGCCACCCCGATGATGTACCCGGCGATGACATTGGCCGTGAAAGTGCCGAGCGGCAAGTTAGGAAAGATGGCGTTCAGGCGCAACCCGAGCGCCCATCGGAGCAGCGAACCGAGGCCGCCGCCAAGTCCCACGGCGAAAATCGACAGGTACATGAATAAGCTTAGTTATCTGAATGAAGGTGCGCGAGCCGTTCGACGAGCGCAGCCCGGCTTCGCTCGACGATCCATCCCCGCTCGTGCCGCACATGCGCCGCCCACGTGCCGTCGCGCCGCGCTTCCCAGCAGCCCGCCTCGTGGCCGTCGATGAAGAGCGAGCCGCGCATGAGCAGCGCGGGATCGGCGGGATCGAGCGCCATGTCGTCGTTGTGTTCGAGCTTTACATCGTGCATGAACGTCGCCTGCGAAAGCCGGCTATCGGCATTCTAACGATACTTGAGCCTCTTACCGTAACACGAAGGATATTGCCGAATGGCAATCGAGCGTGCTCATGGCTGCGTTCGAAGCGCGTCCTTCAGCGAGAGTCGCCGATGACCGTCGCGGCCGGTCACGCTTTTCGCGCTGAAAAGCGCATCGAGAATGGCCTGTTCGATGCTGTCGGCGGTCGACTGAAACAGCGGATCGATGAAGGCGTCGCCAAGCAGCGGCGGCATCGCGATGAAAGCGGCTTCGTGGGGGACCGTGTACGCGGTCGAGAACGCCAGCGCGATGTCGCCGCTGCCGTGGCCATAGACGGAGCCGGTGCGCGCGAGGCCCGCTGCGGCGCGCATCGCCACGCGGCGTAGCTGGCGCGAATCGAGCGGCGCGTCGGTGGCGACCAGCATGATGATCGATCCTTGCTCCGGAGCGGCGTTCGATTGCATCGCGGCGTGCAGCCGGCGCCCGACCGTATCGCCCGCGATCGTGAGTTGCGGCAGGCGGCCGAAGTTGGCGAGCACGAGCGCGCCTGTCGTGTACGCGTGTCCTTCGATGTGGACAATGCGCGATGCCGCACCAATGCCGCCCTTCAGTTCGAAGCACGACATGCCACGTCCCGCGCCGACCGAGCCGCGAGCGAAGTCGGCGGAACATGCGGCGAGGGCATCGCGATAATGCGCCTCTTCCACGGCGAAAGCCTGCATGTCGTTCAGATATCCGTCGTTGCATTCGAGAACGAGCGGATTCACGCTCGGCCAGTCGCGGCCGATCTTCGCATTTGCTTCGCATGCCGAACGAACCTGCGCCTGCGCGACGGCGCCGATACCGAACGTATTCGTCAGTGCGACCGGCGTTTCGAGGACGCCGAGTTCGTCGAGCTGCACGAGTCCGACGCTCTTGCCGAAGCCATTGATGACGCACGCCGCAGCGGGAACCTTGTCGCGATAGATGTCGCCGTCATGCGGACGCACGACCGTGACGCCGGTCCGGATATCGCCGTCGTTCAATGTGCAATGCCCGACCGCTACGCCCGCCACGTCCGCGATCGTGCCGCGTGCTCCCGCTTCGAACACGCCGATATGCGGTACGTTCATCACGGCCGGTCGAGCTTCGGATCGAGCGCATCGCGCAGGCCGTCGCCCAGCAGATTGAAGGCGAGCACCGTGAAGAAGATCGCGAGGCTCGGGAAGATCGCGACGTGCGGGGCCATCGTCATGTCGGCGCGCGCCTCGTTGAGCATCGCGCCCCACTCGGGCGTCGGCGGCTGCGCGCCCAGGCCGAGAAACGAAAGGCTCGCCGCCGTGATGATCGACGTGCCGATGCGCATCGTGAAGTAGACGACCACCGACGATATCGTGCCCGGCAGAATGTGCCGCACGATGATCGTCCAGTCCGAAGCGCCGATGCTGCGCGCCGCCTCGATATACGTGAGATGCTTGAGCGCAAGCGTGTTGCCGCGCACGAGCCGCGCAAACGCGGGAATGCTGAAAATGGCGACGGCGAACACGACGTTGACCATGCCGTTGCCGAGAATCGCAACCACGCCGATTGCAAGCAAAATGCCGGGAAACGCGAACAGGACGTCTGAGATGCGCATCACGATGCGGTCCCACCAGCCTTCGTAATACCCGGCGAGCAGGCCGAAGAACGTGCCGATGACCGCGCCGATCACCACGCTCACGAGTCCCGCCGTCAGCGAGATACGGCTGCCGACGAGAATGCGGCTCAGGATATCGCGGCCCAGCGAATCGACGCCGAACCAGTGCGCCGCCGACGGCCCCGCGTTGAGCGCATCGTAATCGAAGTAGTTCTCGGGGTCATACGGCGCGATATATGGCGCGATGATCGCAAGCACGACGAGCAACAGGACGAACACCGCCGCCACGAGCGCGACATGCTGCTGCCGGAACTTGCGCCAGAACTCGCTCCACGGCGTGCGTACTTCCTGCTGCGTGCTTCCGGCGACTCGGGCGGTCACACTCATGCGATCCTCACTTGAACCGGATGGTCGGGTTGATGACCGCGTACAGCACGTCCACGACCAGATTGATGACGATGAACTCCAGCGAGAACAGCAGCACTTCCGCCTGAATCACCGGGTAGTCGCGCATCTCGACCGCATCCACGAGCAGGCGTCCGAGACCGGGCCAGTTGAACACTTTCTCGACGACGATCGAGCCGCCGAGCAGGAAGCCGAATTGCAGGCCCATCATCGTGACGACCGGGATCATCGCGTTGCGCAGGCAATGCTTGACGATGACCATCGGCTCATGCACGCCCTTCGCGCGCGCCGTACGCACGAAGTCCTCGCCCAGCACTTCGACGAACGATGCCCGCGTGAAGCGCGCCATGACCGCCGCCACCGCAGCGCCGAGCGTGAGCGATGGCAACACGTAGCTTTGCCATGTGCCGTCGCCGACGATGGGCAGCCAGCCGAGCTTGACCGAGAAGATCTCGATGAGCAGCATCCCCAGCGCGAACGCCGGAAACGATATGCCCGACACCGCGAGCGTCATGCCGATGCGATCGGGCCACTTGTTGCGCCACACCGCCGACACAATGCCGATCGCCATTCCGAACACCACGGCCCACGCCATGCTGGCGAGCGTGAGCCATAGCGTCGGCATGAAGCGCTCGGCGATTTCCGTGCTGACGGGCCGCTTGCTGCGCGTTGACATGCCGAAGTCGAAGTGCACGACCCTGCTGAAGAAGCTCACGAGTTGCTGCGGCAGCGGCTTGTCGAGACCGAGATCGGCACGCACGAGGGCGACCGTCGCTTCGTCCGCTTCGGCCCCGGCCGCGAGACGCGCCGGATCGCCGGGCAGCAGATGCACGAACAGGAAAACCAGCACCGCGACGATGAAAAGCGTCGGCAGAAGCCCCAGCAGACGCTTCGCGAGGAAGTTGAGCATCGTTACTTGATGGCGATGTCGTCGAAATTGAACGAGCCGTCAGGCATCACGTATGCGCCGGAAAGCCGCTTGCTGCGCGCATAGACCACTTTCTCGGTGACGAGAAAGATCCACGGCGCATCGGCCCAGATGCGCTTCTGCGCATCCGCATAGAGCGCGGCTTTCTCGTTGCGATCGGTGGTGGCGAGCGCCTTCTGCAAGTCGGCGTCGACGTTTTCGTTCCGGTAGTACGCCGTATTCGACAGCTTCGGCGGCATCGACGAGCTCGCGAGCAACGGCGAGATGGCCCAGTCCGCTTCGCCCGTCGACGACGACCAGCCGATGTAGTACATCCGCACGGGAGCGGTGGCCGGATCGGGCGCGCTGTCCACGCGCTGCACGCGCTGCCCCGCTTCCAGCGCTTCGACCGACGCCTTCACGCCTACTTGCCCGAGCTGTTGCTGCACGAACTGAATGATCTTCTGGGCCGTCGTGTGGTTATAGCCGGACCAGAGCGTCGTTTCGAAGCCGTTCGGATAGCCGGCTTCCTTCAGCAACTGGCGAGCCCTGGCCGGATCGTATTTCCAGGGGCCGAGCTTCGTCGCATAGTCGACGCCCTGCGGCACGACGCCTTCGGACGGCACCGCATAGCCCGCGAACGCGACCTTGACCAGCGCTTCCTTGTTGATCGCATAGTTGAGCGCCTCGCGCACCTTCGGGTTATCGAAGGGCTTCTGGCCCATGTTCATGCTGATGTAGCGCTGAATGATCGACGGCGCGGCGATCAGATCGACCTTCGGGCTGGACTTGAGCGTGGCCGCCTGTTCGAACGGCACCTGGAACGCGAAGTCCGCTTCGCCGGTCTGCATGAGCGCCGCACGCGTGTTGTTATCGACGACCGGCTTCCAGTCGATCATGTCGATCTTCGGATAACCCTTCTTCCAGTAGCCCGCGAACTTCTTCACCTTGAGGTCGTCCGTCTGTTTCCATTCGACGAACTCGAACGGTCCCGTGCCGACCGGATGAAACGCGATCTCCTTGCCATGCTTCTGGAGCGCGGCCGGCGACATCATCACCGCCGACGGATGCGCGAGCACGTTGATGAACGCGGAGAACGGAATCTTCAGCGTGACCCTGACCGTGTAAGGGTCGATGACTTCCGTCTTCTCGATCTTGTTGAAGAGGTTGTAGCGCTTGAGCTTGTTCGCCGGATCGATCACGCGATCGAACGATGCCTTCACTGCATCGGCGTTGAAGTCGGTGCCGTCGTGGAACTTCACGCCCTGACGCAAGTGGATCGTATAGACCTTCGCATCGGGACTCGCCTCGTAGCTCGCCGCAAGCACGTTCTGAATCTTCATGTCCTTGTCGAAGCCGAACAGCCCTTGATAGAACGACTTCGATACCGCTTGCGACAGCGTGTCGTTGGCATCGTAGGGATCGAGCGTCGTGAACGTCGAAGCGACGGCCATGACCGCGGTGCTTTGCGCATGGGCGGTCACGGGCCCGAGCGCGAACATCGAGGCGACTGCACTCGCTGCAACGCAACTGCGAAACTTGAACGAACGAGAGGACGGCATCGTGAACTCCTTTGCTTGACGTTATGGTTCGCTACGATGTGCTTCCGGCGATTTTCCGGCATCTAATACGCGCCGCCGACGTGATGCTCGGCGACATAATGATCCGGTCCCACCGCAACGAGCCTGGCGACCGTCGGCTCGTCGCCGAGCTTGCGTATCGGGCTCGGAATTTCATCGGCGGCGAGCATGCGCTTCGCATGACGGCGCGCGGGGTCCGCAACCGGAACGGCGCTCATCAGCTTCCTCGTGTACGGATGACGCGGCGCTTCGAAGACGGCGGCGCGCGGCCCGATCTCCACGATCTGCCCGAGATACATCACCGCTACCCGATGGCTCACGCGCTCCACCACCGCCATGTCATGCGAGATGAAGAGATACGCAATGCCCAGTTCGCGCTGGAGATCGAGCATGAGATTGACGATCTGAGCGCGCACCGAGACATCGAGCGCAGAGACGGATTCATCGGCGATGACGACTTTCGGGTTGAGCGCAAGCGCGCGTGCGATCGCGATGCGCTGACGCTGCCCGCCGGAGAATTCATGCGGATAGCGTTGCGCGGCCTCCGGCGGCAAGCCGACCTTTTCGAGCAGCCAGTCAACTCGCGCCTGCGCTTCCTTTCCGCTCGCCACGCCATGCACGAGCAGCGGTTCCATCACCGAGAATCCGACAGTCAGACGCGGATTGAGCGACGCGAACGGGTCCTGAAAGATGAACTGGATATTGCGGCGCAAAGCCTGCAACTCG
This sequence comes from Caballeronia sp. LZ019, assembly GCF_031450825.1. Lineage (NCBI taxonomy): Bacteria > Pseudomonadati > Pseudomonadota > Betaproteobacteria > Burkholderiales > Burkholderiaceae > Caballeronia > Caballeronia sp. LZ019. The sequence continues at coordinate 1,015,265 of NZ_JARTVZ010000002.1, forward strand.
GGGCCTTGCAATGCGCTGATCTCGCGTCCGTCGAATTCGATCGAACCGCTCTGGCTTTCGACGAGCCTCAGAAGCGATCGCCCCGTCGTCGACTTGCCGCATCCGGATTCGCCGACGAGCGCGAGTGTTTCGCCCTGCCGCAGATCGAAACTGACGCGCTCGACCGCATGCACCGCCGCGGTCGTACGCCCGAAAAGGCCCGTTTTGACGGGAAAGCGCGTGATCAGGTCGCGCACGCGCAGAATCGGCGGACTGCTTTCGTCGACAGCGGGCTGCATCTGATGTTCCACCGCCGCCGATGGCCGCAGCGCGCTGGCATCGTCGGGAGCAGCGTCCGCCGGTTCGACTTCGACGATCGGAAACTTGGCCGGACGATGCGTGCCGTGCATCGCGCCGAGCGTCGGCACCGCAGCGAGCAGCGCCTTCGTGTAGCGATGATTCGGGTTCCGAAATAGCGTCTCAGACGCCCCTTCCTCGACCTTCTCGCCGCGATACATCACCAGCACGCGGTCCGCGACTTCCGCGACGACGCCCATATCGTGCGTGATGAAGATCACGCCCATGTTCATCTCGTCCTGCAGGCCGCGCACGAGTTGCAGAATCTGCGCCTGAATGGTCACGTCGAGCGCGGTCGTCGGTTCGTCGGCGATCAGCAGCGCGGGCCTGCATGAAAGCGCCATCGCGATCATCACGCGCTGACGCATCCCGCCCGAGAGCTGATGCGGATAACGTCCGAATACGCGGCGCGCTTCGGGAATGCGTACGAGGTCGAGCAGGCGCAACACTTCCTGGCGCGCCTGCGAACGGCTCTTGCCCTGATGCAGCGCAATCGCCTCCGCGATCTGATCGCCGACGGTGAAAACCGGATTGAGCGATGTCATCGGCTCTTGAAAGATCATCGCGATATCGGCGCCGCGCACGGTACGCATCGTCGCGGACGAAGCGCGCGCCAGATCGAGCACGTTCCCGTTGCGCCTGCAAAACGCGATGCTGCCCGCAGCAATCGCGCCGCCGCTGTGCTCGACGAGCCGCATCAGCGCAAGCGACGTCACCGACTTGCCCGAGCCGGATTCGCCGACGATCGCAAGCGTCTCGCCGCGATCCACCGTGAACGAGACGCCGCGCACGGCTTCGATGAGCCGCGAGCGCGAGCGGAACGTGACCGAGAGATCATGCACCTCGATCACGCGCGCATCGGGCAAGGTGAGCGTCGCGGTCATGTGCGGTAAATCGCCGTGACGGGTGCTTCGTTCACACGCGCATGGCCGCGATACATGCCTTCCGTATTGAACGGCAACGCGACATTGCCCTTCGCATCGATGGCGATGAGCCCGCCGCGTCCGTCGATGCGCGGCAGCTTGTTCATCACGACATCGCGTGCCGCTTCTTCGAGCGCGAGGCCGCGATATTCCATCTGCGCCGACACGTCATAGGCGGCGAGCATGCGGATGAACATCTCGCCCGTGCCGGTCGTCGAGACGGCGCAGGTCGCATTGTTCGCATAGCAGCCCGCGCCGATCAGAGGCGCATCGCCGACGCGCCCGGCCTGCTTGTTCGTCACGCCGCCCGTCGATGTCGCAGCGGCCAGATGACCGTTCGCATCGAGCGCCACCGCGCCGACCGTGCCGAACTTCCTCGCGGGATCGATGGGGTCGTCTTCGTCCGTGGCCTGCGCGGCTGCATCGTGATCCAGCAGCGTGCGCGATGTGCCGCGGGCCTTGAGCCATTGCTGATAGCGCGCATCGGTATGAAAGTACGACGGCTCGACGAACTCCAGCCCTTGTTCGCGCGCGAACGCTTCCGCACCGGCGGCAGTGAACATCACATGCTCGCTGACATCGAGAACGCGGCGCGCGGCGAGCACCGGATTCTTCACGCGCGTCACGCAACTGATCGCGCCGGCATCGAGCGTCGAACCGTCCATGATCGACGCGTCGAGTTCGTGCGTGCCCGCCGCCGTGAACACCGCGCCGTGGCCGCATTGAAGAGCGGACAGTCTTCGAGCAGACGCACCGCTTCGGTGACGGCGTCGAGCGCGCGGCCGCCGCTGGCGAGGATGCGTTCGCCCGCGCGCAGCACGTCGGCGAGCGCCGCGTGATAGCGCGCTTCGGTGTCGGCGTTCATGGCCGAGCGCAGGATCGTGCCCGCGCCGCCGTGTATCGCAATCACTGGAATGGCGCTCATGATTCGCGCGGCTCCCGTCGAGTGTGTTGTCCGGTCGATGCCGTCGCAAGCCACGGCAATACGCATTCGGCGAGCCCCGACGCCGCTTCCACCGATCGTTTCGCGCGATGCGCGACTGCATCGCACAGTGCTTCGATGACTGCGAGCACGGCCGTGTCGCAATTCGCGGCGAGCCGTCGTTCGGCGGGAATGGTCAGCACGAGATCCGCGACGCGCGCAAGCGGGGACACGCCGCTGTCGGTCAGCGCGACGACGCGCACGCCGTGCTCGCGGGCCTGCCGCGCGAGCGTGATGGTGTCGTCGACATAACGTGGAAACGCAATGGCGACGAGCACGTCCTCGCGCGATGCCGTGAAGAGCCGCCGCGCCGCATGCGACGGTCCGCCGACGAGCGCGAGCGACTGCACGTTCGCGCAATACGGCGTGAGACCGTGCTCCATCAGCCCGGCGAGAAACGCGCTCGCGCCGTAGCCGAGCACGAACACGCGATGCGCGTCGAGTAATGCGTCGACGAGCGTGTCGGCCTTCGAAGCATCGACCGATGCCTGCGCGAGCCGCACGTTCGACGCCGCCTGCACGAGCGCCGCCTGGAACACCTCGGCCCCGCTCACGGACGTTTCGAGCGACGAGCGCAAGCGTTCGACCGGTGCGATGGTCGCTTCGAAGCCGCGCACGAGCGCATCGCGGAACGCCGGATAGCCCGAGAAGCCGAGCGCCCGCGCGAAGCGGTTCGCCGTCGCGATGGACGCGCCGACCGCATCGGCGAATTCGTCGATGCGCATGGTTGCCGAGCGAAACAGGTTCGCCATCACGAACGCGCCCATGCGCTGATGGATCGGCGTGAGCGTCGGCATGGCGGTGGCGATGCGCGTCGCGATCGGTTCGTCGGCGGTCATCGGCGGGGAGACCGGAAATCGGCGGGACATGACTCGGCGGCACGCTCGTCGGGTAGTCGCGATGAAAGCATATTTACCCCAAACGGCCGTCGAAAAAAATTCATTTTCATCGGACTCGGGTTTTCGATGAGGCCGCGCGACGCGCGAAAAGCATGTGCACGTTCATGCACAATACGGGACGTATCGCTCACGAGCCGACATCGACGCATGAATATCGACCTTCTTCCCGACGCCCTCACGCAACACCTGCCGACGCAACCCTGGGCGCAACTGATCGTGGGGTTGGCCGCGCTGTTCGTCGTCGCGCAGTTCGTGCAGTGGATCATTGCGCGCGTGCTGCTGCGCATCGCGCACCGGCTTCTGGTGCTCGCGGGGCACTCGGCGTGGGACCTGGCGTTCATCCGGCATCGCGCGTATCAGCGGCTGTGGTATGCGGCGCCCTTCGCGGTCGTCGCGCTCTGCATCGGCGAAGTGCCGCATATCGGGCGATGGGCCGAGCCGATCGGACGCATTGCGCACGGCGGCGCGTGGATCTGCGTGTTCCTCGCGACGGGCAGCGCGCTTTCGGCGTGGCAGGACGTCTATGCCGCGAGCAAGGAGGCGCAGACGCGCTCGATCAAGGGCTATATTCAGATCGGCAAGCTGGCGCTCGCGCTCGTGTGCGGCGTGCTCGTGCTCTCGATCCTCATCGACCGCTCGCCGCTCTGGATGCTCTCGGGTCTGGGCGCGCTATCCGCGGTGCTGCTGCTCGTGTTCAAGGACACGCTGCTGTCGCTCGTGGCGAGCACGCAGCTCACGTCGAACGACATGTTGCGCATCGGCGACTGGATCGAGATGCCGCAAGCGCTCGCGGATGGCGCCGTCAAGGACATCGCGCTGCATACGGTCAAGGTGCAGAACTGGGACAACACGATCACCACCGTGCCGACCTACAAGCTCTTCTCGGAGAGCTATCGCAACTATCGGCACATGTTCGAATCGGGCGGCAGACGCATCAAGCGGACGATGCGTATCGACGCCCAATGCGTGCGTTTTCTCACCGATGACGAAACAGAACGCATGCTGCGCTTTCGGCTGCTGCACGATTACCTGCAGCAGAAGCAGACCGAAGTCGAACAGGCGAACCGCAATCTCGGCGAGTTGGCGGCCGAGCCCGCGAATCGCCGGCGGCTCACGAACATCGGCACGTTTCGCGCGTACGGGCTTGCGTATCTGCAGCATCATCCGGAGATACGGCAGGACATGGCGATCATGGTCCGCATGATGGAGCCGGAGTCGGAAGGCATTCCGATCGAAGTGTATTGTTTCACCGCGACGACCGCGTGGGCGCAATACGAGCGCATTCAGGGCGATGTGTTCGATCACCTGCTGTCCATTCTTCCGGAGATGGGCTTGCGGCTGTATCAGGCGCCGTCGGGAACGGACTTCTCGGGCGTCGCCGGGCGGCTGCGCGGCGAGATGCCGACGCTTTGACCCGTGCCCGGAAGAATCAGGCAAGAATCCTCGATTTTTATGTATTCACGCGCGCAGTCACGATCCTTACGATGATGTCATCGCCGGTGCGTCGCATCGCATCGCCATTTCATCGGAACCAGGGAAAACTCACGTGATCGATCGCGTCCATGCCATGCGTGTCTTCACGCGTGTCGTCGATACGAACAGCTTCACGCGCGCCGCCGAATCGCTCGGCATGCCGCGCGCGAGCGTTTCGACGACCGTGCAACAACTCGAAGCGCTCGTCGGCGTGCAACTGCTCGCCCGCACGACACGGCGCCTGAACCTCACCGTCGACGGCGCCGCCTACTACGAGCGCTGCGCCCGGATTCTCGCCGATATCGACGAGCTCGACTCCGGCTTCGCCGCGGGCGAAGAGCGGCTGCGCGGACGCCTGCGCGTGGAGATGCCGGATACCGTCGCGACGTCGATCGTCGTGCCCGCGCTGCCGGAGTTTCATGCGCGCTATCCGCAGATCGAGCTGTCGATCGGCATCGGCAACCGGAACGTCGATCTGGTGGGCGAAGGTGTCGATTGCAGCGTGCAATTGGGTGAATTGCCGGACTCCGGGCTGATCGCGCGGCGGCTCGGAATGCTCGAACAGGTGACGTGCGCGAGCCCTGCGTACCTTGAAAAACACGGCGCCCCGGCAAATCTCGACGAACTGGCGCAGCACGTCGCGGTGAACTGCATGCCAGAAAAGAGCGGCCGCCCCGCCGATTTCGAATTCGACGTGAACGGCAAGCCGTACACGATGAGCATGCGCGGCTTCGTGCAGGTCGCCGACGAGCACGCGTATCTCGCGTGCGGCCTCGAAGGACTCGGGCTCATTCAGCCGCTGCGGATCGCGGCGCAGCCTTTCCTGCGCTCCGGGCAGTTGCGGGAAGTGCTGCCGCAATGGAAATCGCCGCCGCTGAAGGTATCGGTTGCGTTCGTCAAAAGCCGGCAGGCGACGCCGCGCGTATCGGCTTTCGTCAACTGGCTCGCGGCGCTGTTCGAGCGCTCGCAGCAGGTGGACGATACGCTCACGAGCCTGTATCGCACGGCACGGCGGCGTTCCGACGATCAGCACTCGGAAGAAACCGCCGGCGCGTGACCGTTCAGCGCCTTCAGCGCACGGGCGTGGCCGCGTCCTCGCCCACCACCGTATTCCACTTGCGCACTTCCCAGCGTTCGACGAGCTTGTTCGTCACGTAGGGATCGCTTTGCGCGAACGCCTCGGCCGCCGCCGGCGATTCGCCTTCGAAGAGCAGCATCGCGCGGTCGGCGGGGCTATCCAGCGCACCCGCCAGCACGACGTCTCCGCGCTCGACCGCTTGCCACGCCAGCTTGAGGTGTTCGTCGCGAAACTGCGCCCGGCGCTCCAGATAGTCGGGCGCCAGTTCGTAGATCAATAAATAGTGCATTCGCGTCTCCTTGTTGATGGGCCGATCCGTCGGCCGATTGGCTATCCGAACGTTTTTTGCCGCCATTTGCTGCAATTCTAAGAGGTCTTCAGACTCGTCCGATCGTCATTCGCGACGAGATCGCACATCATGCGCAGGTACTCCAATTCGGACCCTCCCATGTATCGCGATCAACCTCCTTGCAATGCGTGCACGAAGCACGATTGCCGCACATGCGCCTGGACGTCGCCGCTCGACGCATCGTATCGCAGGTTCGTTCCGCCGGGCTCGGTTCTGTCGGTGCGCGCCGCGCGCCCGAACGAAGGCGCGGAAAGCCTCGCCGAACAGTCCTGGCTTGCCGCCGCCGCCAGGTGCGTCGCGCGGCTCTTCTCCCATTCTTCATCACGCCCGCTGTAAGCGCGTGCCGAATGTGCACTGAGCGCGCGCTGTCAAGCGCGAAGTCTCGCCATCCTCGATGGAGTGGCGCGCGCACGGCACTTCTGTAAAGAAATATGCCGGTGTCTTTTCAGGATACCGGCGCGGATAGAATGCACGCGTCATTACGCCCGCGTTCGGCGTTTTAGTAAAAGGATAGCAGTCGATGAGTATCAATCTGGTTCAGGTGGTCAAGACCGCGATATCGAGTGAGATCGCCGAACAGCTATCGCACAAATTCGGCATTCCTGCGCCGGTCGTCCAGCAACTCGCCGCGCGCACCGTTCCGGGACTGGTCGCGTCGATCATGGACCGTTCGGCGATCGGCGACGGTGCACGGTCGGTGCACGCAGTCATCATGTCGCCCGAGGCAAACGCGTTGGTCGTCGACCAGTTGCGCAATGCGATCACCACGACGACCGGTCTCAAGCATCTCGAAGTATCCGGCCATTCCCTCGCCTCGCGCGCCAGCGGTCAGCGTATCGACGCCCTGACCGATGCCGTATCGGCCGAAACCGGCGTGCCCGTTCAGGCTACCTCGGCGCTCGCCGGCATGCTCGCCGCCGTGTTGTTCGGCATCCTCAAGCATCACTTCCTGCTCTCGCAAGCGAACGTATCGAATCTTCCCGGCTTGCTGCGCGACCAGATCGGCGAGGTGCGCGCATCGCTGTCGCCCGGCGTCGCAGGCGCGCTCGGACTCGGCAATGTGGACGGCTTCGTCAGCAGCATCGGCGCGCGGCTGGACGCCGTCGGCTCGACGCTCGGACTTCCCGAGGACGCTGCAGCGATGGTCGCGGTCCCGCCTGGCGCTGCCACCACCTATGCGCCGATGAGCGCGCCCAAGCCGCTTCCTACGCCACCGCGGGCTGCTCCGGCGTCGCCGGCCATGCCGGCGTCCGCTCCCCTGCGCCCCCGTACGCAGGCACGCCCGAAAAAGAGGTCGAACAAGTGGGTCTGGGTGCTGTTCGCGATCCTTGCCGGCATTCTCGCCCTGGTCTACTACCGCGGCTTCACGCAAAAGGACAGCGTCGACCTGAGTTCCAGCGCCGGCACGCCAGTCGCAACCGTTGGCCAGGCAGCGCGCGACGCGTCGGCGCGAACCGGGGGCTTCAGTGACCACGCGCCGGCGCCGGCCGCGGCGCCGGCGTCGACCGCAGTTTCGACCGAAGCGCCCGCTGCGGCGCCGAACGCGTCGGCATCGACGGCGAACCGCAAGGATGCACGCCTCGTGTTCAATGTCAGCGACGCCGGCGTTCCTTCGGTGCAGGCAACGGTCGGCACGGAGGCCGAGAAACAGGAACTGATCGACGCGCTCAGTCGCCGCTTCGGCAACGGCTACACCGCGAACGTCTCCGTCGTTCCCGGCACACTTCCCGCCACGTGGCTCTCGCGCCTGAACGACCTTGCACCGCTGATGGCGGTGCCGGGCGCCGAGGCGAAGCTGATCGGCTCGAAGGTCGAACTGAGCGGTGCGGCCGCCGACTCCAGGCTCGGCTGGACAGAACGCCTGAAGAAGGCCTTGGGCGGCATGTTCGAGGTGAGTTCTTTCGATGTCAACACCGCCGTAGCAACGGCGACGCAGTCGTTTCGCGGCGCGATGAAATCGCTGCTCGCCACCGACGACGCCTGCTCCGGCGACAAGCTCGCCCGTGTGTTAGACCTGCAGGTCGTCAACTTCGCGCGATCGAGCGCCACCGTGCCCGACGGCGCATTTGCGACGCTCGGCGAAACCGCGCAACTGCTGAAGAACTGCGCGGCGAAGGGCTCGATGGTGAAGCTCGAAGTGGCGGGCTATTCGGACGGCGTCGGCAGCGCGCCTGCCAAGATGGAAATGTCGAAGGAACGCGCCGCAGCCGTTCGTGCGTTTCTCGTGAAGAACGGCGTGCCGCCTCAGTCGCTCACGGCAACGGGCTACGGCGACGCAAATCCGGTGGCCGACAACGAGACGGCCAGCGGGCGCTTTGCGAACCGTCGCATCGAGTTCGTCGTGAAGTAAGCCGCGTGATTCGTTTGTCAGACAGAAATGCCGTCGCGCGCAAGCGCGACGGCATTTTTTTGCGTATCTGTAGGAGAAAACGTCAGTTCGGCTTGGAAAAGCCGTTCTCGGCCCATCGCTCGGCGCTCGCCTTCGTGAGCTTGAACGCAGGCGACACGCGTACGTGCGCCAGTTGGGTGCCGAACGGATCGAAGGCCTTGAGGTTCGCGTACGGGTCGTCCTCGTCCGGAACGATTTCCAGCGACACCGTGATCTCCTCGCCGCCCACGTCGATGGTCACGTTCTTGTGCAGCATCGCGTGCCGCTGCTGCTCGTGGCGTCGCAGCACTTCCGACGCGGTCTTTACCAGCGTACGGAAAGCGTCCGAACTCAGCGGCTTGGGATTCTTCTTGTCGCGGCCCATCGTCCAGGGGCCGACGAGCGCGGGTTCCGCCTCGCCTGCCTGGATCATCTCGACGGCCCAGCCGTCGTCGTCTTCGTTCTTGATTACGCGAGCAGTCCAGCCGTCGTCGCGCCAGAGGCGGTCTTCGTGGATGGCGTCGTCGGTGGAGGGAAATTCGGAGTCGGTCATATCGTTGCAGTGCTGTTTCAGCGATGTGAAGCAATGCAACGAATTCTACCCTGCTCAACACCTTGGCATTCGGTGTGCTAGGAGTCCTGGCCGAATGGCCAATCCCGCGCAGGGGCGGGCGGGTGTCATACCCAAACCCGGCCGCCCATGCTACTTTGAAGCTACCGGAGAAACCCCGGAAGCACTTCGCCAATAAGCAGCAAACTTAGTCAAGGAGCAACTGCATGCTTGCCTTCATCGGTACTCTGATCGTCGGACTCGTCGTCGGTCTCATCGCGCGCGCTATCAAGCCGGGCAACGACAGCATGGGCTGGATCATGACCATCGTGCTCGGCATCGCCGGCTCGCTCATCGCGGGTTACGTCGGCCGGGCGCTCGGCTGGTATCAGCCGGGTCAGCCAGCAGGATGGATCGCCTCGGTGATCGGCGCGATCATCCTGCTCGTCATCTATGGAATGATCCGCGGACGACGCGCGTAGCGCCGCCACGTCAACTGCAAGGCGGCGAGGCGTCGCGTCATCGCTCCGATGACGGCAGCACGACTTCCTCGCCGTTTCGCACGATGCGGTTGGGCAGCACGCCGCCCAGCCAATAGGCGAGTTCGGCCGGGCGATTGATTCCCCACGCGACGAAATCAGCCGCCTTGCCCGCTTCCAGCAATCCATGCGTCTCGCGCAAGCCGAGCGCGCGCGCCGCGTGAACCGTGACGCCCGCCAGCGCTTCTTCCGGCGTCAGGCGAAACAGCGTGCAACCCATATTGAGCATCATCCGCAGCGAAAGCGCCGGCGATGTGCCCGGATTCAGATCGCTTGCGAGCGCCATCGCGACACCGTGGCGGCGCAGCATCTCGACCGGGGGCATCTGCGTTTCGCGCAGCATGTAGAACGCGCCGGGCAACAGCACGGCGACGGTCCCCGCCTTCGCCATCACAATGGCGTCGTCTTCGGTCATGTACTCCAGATGATCCGCCGACAGCGCGCCATACCGGGCCGCGAGCGCCGAACCGTGCAGCGACGACAACTGCTCCGCGTGCAGCTTGACCGGCAGGCCGAGCTTTTGCGCCGCGCGGAACAGCCGTTCGACTTGGTGCGGCGAAAACGCGATGTGCTCGCAGAAGGCATCGACGGCGTCGACGAGGTTTTCATCGACCAATGCGGGCAACATGTGGTCGCACACGTGGGCGATGTAATCGTCCGCGCGGCCCGCGAATTCGGGCGGCAGCGCGTGCGCCGCGAGACACGTTGTACGCACGGTCAGCGGGAGCGTGTCGGCAAGACGGCGCGCCACGCGCAGCATCTTGCGCTCGTTCGCGAGATCGAGGCCGTAGCCCGACTTCACTTCCAGCGCGGTCACGCCGTCGCGCATCAAGCCGATCGCGCGCGCCTTCGCCGTTTCGAACAACGCGTCCTCGCTGGCCTCGCGCGTGGCCCGCACCGTACTCGCGATACCGCCGCCGCGCGCCGCGATTTCCGCGTAGCTCGCGCCTTGCAAACGCGCCTCGAATTCCCCGCTCCGGTCGCCGCCGAAGACGAGATGCGTGTGGCAATCGGTCAGACCGGGCGTCACCCAGGCACCGCCGAGATCGATGCGCTCGCCGTCGAGTCCGCCGGGCATCGTGGCTCGCGGTCCGATCCACTCGATGCGCGCGCCATCCGTCACGATCGCCGCGTCCTCGATGATCGAATACGCGCCGCCCGTCATCGTCGCGGCGTGGCAGTGGTGCCAGAGCTTTTTCATCGCGCGATCATCGGCAGGTCGAGGCCCTGTTCCCGCGCGCAGTCGATCGCGATGTCGTAGCCCGCATCGGCATGACGCATGACGCCGGTGGCAGGATCGTTGTGCAGCACGCGTGCGATGCGCTCGTCGGCTTCGCGGCTGCCGTCGCAGACGATGACCACGCCCGCGTGCTGCGAGAAGCCCATGCCGACGCCGCCGCCGTGATGGATCGACACCCACGTCGCGCCGCTCGCCGTGTTCAGGAGCGCATTCAGCAGCGGCCAGTCCGAGACGGCGTCGGAGCCGTCCTTCATCGCCTCCGTCTCGCGATTCGGACTCGCGACGGAACCCGAATCCAGGTGATCGCGGCCGATCACGACAGGCGCCGACAGTTCGCCGTTGCGCACCATCTCGTTGAACGCGAGACCGAGCTTCGCGCGCTGCCCCAACCCCACCCAGCAGATGCGCGCGGGCAGTCCCTGGAAGCGGATGCGCTCGCGCGCCATGTCGAGCCAGCGATGCAGATGGTCGTCGTCCGCGATCAGTTCCTTCACCTTGGCATCGGTCTTGTAGATGTCCTCCGGATCGCCCGACAGCGCCGCCCAGCGAAACGGCCCGACGCCGCGGCAAAACAGCGGCCGGATATAAGCCGGCACGAAACCGGGAAAATCGAACGCGTTCTCGACGCCCTCTTCCTTCGCCATCTGGCGGATGTTGTTGCCGTAGTCGAAGGTCGGCACGCCCTGCTCGCGAAAAGCGAGCATTGCGCGGACGTGCTCCGCCATCGACTGCCTGGCCGCCTTGACCGTGCCCGCCGGATCGGTCTGCGCGCGGTCGCGGTATTGCGCCCACGTCCAGCCTTTCGGCAGATAGCCGTTGAGCGGATCGTGCGCGCTCGTCTGGTCGGTCACCATGTCGGGACGCACGCCGCGCTTCACGAGCTCGGGCAGTACGTCCGCCGCGTTCGCGCACAGCGCCACCGACACGGCGCGGCCCTCCGACGTGTGGCGCCGGATGCGCGCGAGGGCGTCGTCGAGGTCGCTGGCTTGTTCATCGACGTAACGCGTCTTGAGTCGAAAGTCGATACGGCTCTGCTGGCATTCGATGTTGAGCGAACACGCGCCCGCGAGCGTCGCGGCAAGCGGCTGCGCGCCGCCCATGCCGCCGAGGCCCGCCGTCAGCACCCAGCGCCCCTTGAGATCGCCGCCGTAATGCTGACGTCCCGCTTCGACGAAGGTTTCATACGTGCCCTGGACGATGCCCTGACTGCCGATATAGATCCAGCTTCCCGCCGTCATCTGGCCGTACATCGCGAGGCCTTTGGCGTCGAGTTCGTTGAAATGCTCCCAGCTTGCCCAATGCGGCACTAGATTCGAATTCGCGATCAGAACACGCGGCGCGTTCTCATGCGTGCGGAAGACGCCGACCGGCTTGCCGGACTGGATCAGCAGCGTCTCGTCGGCTTCCAGGCGTTGCAGCGTCTCGACGATCTTGTCGTAGCACGCCCAGTCCCGCGCCGCCCGCCCGATCCCGCCATAGACCACGAGTTCGTTCGGATTTTCGGCGACGTCGGGATCGAGGTTGTTCATCAACATGCGCAGCGGGGCTTCGGTGAGCCAGCTCTTGGCGTTCAACCGGGCGCCGCGCGGCGCGCGAATCTGGGTATCGCGGAAACGGGAAGATGACGTCATGGGCGCTCCTGCGCATCGGTTCGGGGAATGCGCCTCATCTTCTTGTATATACAACCTGCGTTGTATTGGGGAAATCCCGGTTCTATTACTGCCTGCCCGCCGTTGCTGACTACGCCTCTTGTCTAGACATCGCGCTGGCGGAGATTCGTTTTTTTCGCCAATTTTGGCCGGTTATGTTTGCTGCAGCCTTTTATCGATCACGAGCCAGATGAGCACACTCGAAGCCCTTCACGCGATCGTCACGGACGAGGACGCGCCGCAGATCATCCGCGATCACGTCGTCGATGCGCTGCAGTTCGCGCTGCGCAACCACCCTGGTTACTTCACGCGCAAGGAGATTCAATGGCTCGCGCAATGGGACGACACGCGCATTCCGATCGCGGCCGGAAAAATACTGAACGAGATGAACGCCGCCTAGGCCGCGTTGGAAGGCGATAAGACGCGATGGGCGTTCAGCGCGCAGTCACGGCGCGGGCGCGCCGCTCGAAATCCACGGCGATCGCCTGGCCGGGGTCCGACAGGCACTGGACGAAGCTGACCACATCCGGACTGCTGACGAAGCTCGCCGCCGAGTGCGCCGCAAGAATCGCCGAACTGTCCTGCGGCCGCGCGATGAGGAAGCCCTGCACGTAGTCCACGCCGATTTCCTGCAGCGCGCGGAGCGTGTCGAGGTCCTCGACCCATTCGGCCACACTCTGCATGCCGAGATTCCGGGCAAGCGCGACGATCGCCTCGACGATCGCGACGTCCGCGGGATGCGCGCACATCGAGCGAACGAATTCGCCGTCGATTTTGAGGGCATCGGCGGAAAGCGACTTCAGATACTTGAACGACGTATAGCCCGCGCCGAAGTCATCGAGCGCAATCTTGCCGCCCATCTCATGCACGCGTGCGATGAAACGCTGCGTGTTCGCGAGATCGTGCAGCGCGACGCTTTCGGTGATCTCGAGGCACAGATAAGGCACGACGGACCGGTGCCTGGCGAAGAGCGCGAAGATGTCCTCCATGAACTGCTCGTCGTTGAGCGAGCCGCCCGACAGGTTCACGCAGATGAACTGGGTGTTGCGCAATTGGTGGCGATGCGTTTCTATCCATTCGAGCAGCGTGGAAATCACCCAGCGGTCGATCGCGGCGATGTTCCCGGATTCCTCCGCCGCGACGATCACCTTGCCCGCCGGCAGCGTCGTGCCGTCGGGCGCACGCATGCGCAGCAGCACTTCGAAGTTCAGCGATTCATTCGGCGTCTTGAGCGACATGATCGGCTGCATCACGAGGAACAGGCCGGCCGGCAGCCGGTTGCCGCCCAGCGTTTCGACGAGCTTGAGTTCTTCCGCGCGCTCCTCGAACGCCGCCGCGCCCTTGCGATACGTGACGAGATGCGTATGCGCGACCTTCTTCGCCTCCCGGCAGGCGCGATCGGCGTGCGAGAGCGCGTCGGCGACCCGCACGCCCTGCGAGCATTCGACCAGTCCAATCGACGCCTTCACCTGGAAAGCGCGATTGCCGACCTGGTACGGTGCGTCGCTCAGAATGGTGAGCATCTCGCGAGCTTGCGCGATGGCGTCTTCGATGGGCGTGTCGTTCATCACGCAGACGAACTCGTCCCCGCCGATACGCCCGACCGGATAGCTACGTGCAAAGTGGGCCCGCATGCGCGCCGCGACCTGCCGCAGCACTTCGTCGCCGGCGCGATGGCCGAAGAGATCGTTGACGAGCTTGAAGCGGTCGAGGTCCACATAAGCGAGCGCGTACGGCAACGGTTCCTCGCTTTGCGCGGCGATCGCCTTTTCGACACCGCGACGGTTCAGCGAACCGGTCAGCGGATCGTGCTCGGCGAGAAAGCGCAGCCGCTCGACGGCTTTCGAGCGTTCGGTGGTGTCCTGCAGCGAGCCTTCGATCCATCCGTTCCAGCGGATCGCCTTCAGCAGATAGCGCCGCTCGCCGGTGCCGCGCTCGACCGAGCCGCTCATTTCCAGCTCGCCGTCGCTGCCTTTAGCGGCGAGCGCCTGCAGCGCGCCCCAGGCGCCGGCTTCGAAGTAGTCGTGCCAGTGGCGCAGCCGGTAGTCCGACTTCTGCAGGTCGAGCATCGCGCGCAAGGCCGGATTGGCGCGCACGAAGTGGCCGTTTTCATCGAGCGTGAAAAGGCCGATCGGCGTGACCTCGTATGTGTTGCGCAACTCCATCTGCGCCTGACGCCGGAAGTCGCGTTCGGCGCGCATCTGTTCGGCGATGGCGAACGCGGCCATCATGCTCGACGACAGCGCGGCCATCACCGTATTGACGCCGCCGAGCAATACCTTGAGCCCGAGCACCGCGCCCAGCAGCTCGGAAAACGTCGCGAAGAGCACTACGGTCAGCGAGCCGACGTACCAGAGCACGGTGCGGGAGCGCGCCATCCACACGAGCCGCGCGAGAAAGAACAACAGCACGCCGATGGCCAGCGCGCCGCTCACCCAGAGCGTCGGGATGAACGACGAGTAAGGCAGCGCGAGCGCCGCCACCAGCAGCACGATGCCGACGTACTGAATCACCCGCAGCAGCCATCGGTATCCGACGACGCGCAGCTCCCGCCTGAACAGCTGGGTGAAAAGCGCGACGGTCAGCAGGTAGTACGCGGCGAACGTGATCTGCCGCAGCGGCGGCATGAATTCCGCCGGCAGCACGCGCCCGAGCCATTGCGTGTCCCAGCCCATCGCGTTCGCGCACAGGCGCAGATTGCCGACGAGCCACGCCGCGAAGATCACGTAGGTCCACTCGCGGTTGATCATCGCGGTGACGAAGACGAAGACCGCGAGCGTCAGCAGACCGCCGGCGATCAGGCTCGAGCTTTCCTGGAAGTCGAGCGCCGACCGGCGCAAGGCCTGCCCGTCCCATGCGAGCACGCTGACTTGGGCGGGACCGGAATACGTGCCCCGGCACAGGATGGTCTGAGGCGCGGCAAGGCGTCCCGCCTGCACGAAGAAGCCCGCCTTCACCGGATGCATCGCGCCGCTCGCGCCGTCGCGGTCGGCGATGCCGATGGGCGCAAGCGTCGCCGCGTCCCAGCACGCAACCGTTTGCGCGTGACGCGACGGTAATTCGATCGCCGTTGACAACTCGCCGCCCATGCGAGGCGCGATGAAGGTGAACCAGATGGGCTTCTCGGAGAGCCGCGTGCTGTAGCTCAGAACGGGCGGCGCGCCGCGCAATGCTTCCCGCGCTTCGGCGGGGCGCAGCTGGCCGCCGCGATCGGCGATTACGCGCAATTGCAGCGGGACGGCGCCGCGCGAGTCGTATTGGCGCGGCAGGAAATAGAGCGTGACGAGCGTGCCCAGCGCGATGAGCACCGGCACGGTGTAGACGGCAAGCGCGTAAAGCGCGTCGTCGATCCACGAGCCGGATTGCCTGAATCTCGATAAGGAAGCTGGAATCACCGACGCCATACCTGGACAACCCCCGTTCACGCGGCGCATCACGCTGCACCAGCGCAGGACGGCAGCGATGGGCGAGATGCCCCGTCATCGCTGCTTCTTGGCCAACCGGACCGCGCCGGGGTCCGGCTTGTTCGCTATTCGCTTTTTTTCGCCGCTCGGCCGGGACGGCGGTCCCACCGGCGACGCAAAGCCGTCAACGGCGCTTTTGGGCATCCTACCGGTTCCCGTCCGAAAGATAAATCTGGAGATTGGATTCGCGGTTTCGAATCGTGCGCCGCCGCACACTTCTGGGTTGCGCTGCCTAAAGCACGCGTGCTTTAGCGCACGACCGTGCCGTGAACGGGCTTATCGTGCATACGCGAAGCACGGAAACCGCTTCCGCGCTTCGCACCGGCCGCCATGAACCGGCGATGTCAGTCTTCTTCGTCAAGCCAGGGAATGTCAACGTCGGTGATGAAGGCGACCATCGCAAGCGGCCGGCCTTCCTGCCGCCCGATATTGCCGTCCGCGCGCTGCCATTCGCAGCGAAAGACGGTGCCGGGGGTGTCGGCGAGCAAGGTGACGGTGCGGATCTCGTCCGGGTCGTTGTCCTCCACCGGCCCGTCGAGCGATATCAGCAATTGCTGCGGCCACACGCCGTCGGCGGGATCGTAGATCTTGTCGCCATCGTGGATGACGACGTGCGCCTCGACGCCGATCGTCGACGACGCCTCGACGATCATCTTGCCGAGCGCGCGCAGCACCGCCGTGGCGCGGCCCGAGTTGGCCTGGCGGATCGCGAGATCGCCGCGCGTCAGCGCCTGCTCGAGTTTGGGATTGGTTTTCTGTTGCGCCATCGATGTCTCTCTTGAAGTTCAACGCAGATTCGACGAGCCACGCGCGGCTCGAGTTGCAGCGCGATCGTATCACCGCATCTTAATAATAGGATGCACGAAGCGCGCCGCATAACCCGCTCAAGTTCGCCGCCAGCGGGCCGATAAACGAGTCATCGCCCTTCCATGCTCGCGTGCCTGCCGTGCTGCCGTTCATCGTCCCGTGTTGTGTCTCCTTCGACCGTCGGCCCGCGCCCGTGCGCCGTGCGCCGCGCCCGAGGATGCGTGCGTGCTGATGCCGGGCGACGCGGTCGTCGACGGCATCGCGCTTTCGACGCATCTTCAGCCGATCTACAGCCTTCCTCATCAACGGGCGATCGGCTATGAGGCGCTGTTGCGGGGGCGGGCGCAAGGCGCCGGCGACGGCCCGCTCATCGGCCCCTTTGACCTGTTCGCCCGCGCGATCGTCGCCGGGACGCTGACGGGACTCGATCGCATGAGCCATCTGACGCACCTGCGCAACGCGGCGAGACGCCTGCCTGCTGCGCACTGGCTCTTCGTCAACATGAATCCGGCCACCTTCACCGATGCCGGCTACGCAAAGGAACTGGCCGCGCGCACACGCGACGCCGGTCTCGCGCCCGAGCAGCTCGTGATCGAAGTGCTGGAGTCGGGCGGCACGGACGTCGAGCGCATCGCCAGTGCGACGCGCACGTTCCGCGCGCAGGGCTTTCTCGTCGCCGTCGACGATTTCGGCGCGGGCCACTCCAACATCGACCGGCTGCTCACGCTGCGGCCGGACATCGTCAAGCTCGACCGCAGTCTTGTGCGCGCGCAGAGCGCCCTGAAGCACGCCCCTCTGCGCGACGCTCTGATGCCGAAGCTCGTCGAACTCCTGCATCAGTCGGGCATGTTCGTGGTCGCGGAAGGCATCGAAACGCGCGACGACCTGCTCCTCGCGGCACGCTCCAACGTCGATTTCGTGCAGGGCTTCCTGTTCGGCAAGCCGTGCGAGGAACTCGCCCCGCACGGCGCGGCGACGCCGCTCATCGAAGACGCATTCGACATGCTCGCGCAGACGCGCCGCAACGAGCGCCTGGGCGCCGATCTGCTGCTGATGCCGTACCGCGCGAATCTATCGCAGGCTGCGCGACGGATCGCGGGCGGCGCGAGCATGGAAGCCGCGTGCGCCGAAATGCTCGCGCTGCCGAGCACGGTCGCCTGCTTCTTCCTCGATGAAGCCGGCCGCCAGTTCAGCCCGACGCTGCGGGGGGCGGGCGAAAGGCGGCACAGCAAGCGCTTCGCGCCGATCGCGGATGCATCGACCGGGCGCTGGGACAATCGAGGCTATTTCGTCGATGCCTGCGCGCGGCCGCAGCAGATCGTCACGAGCGCGCCGTATCTCTCGGTCACGGGGACGTCGCTGTGCGTGACGCTCACCATCGCGACGCGGCGCGGCGACCGCACGATCGTCGTCGGTGCGGATCTCGACTGGCGGCGTCTTTCGGACACCGCGCCGACGCTCTTGCCCTGAACGCGCTCCGCCGCGTCACGTCTTGCGGATCAGACCGGACAGCGCTCGAGCGCCGGCTTGCAGCGCCGCCAGGTTGCCCGGTTCGAAGGTCCAATGCCCCGCGCCGCCAATCACGGCCAGTTCTGCGCCCGGCCAGTGCGCGGCCAGCTCGACGGCCTGATCCGCCGTGCAGACCATGTCGAAGCGGCCATGCACGATGCGGCACGGCAGATGCGCGATGCGCGCGACGAGCGGCAAGAGCGGCGGCGGCGGCAACTCGTTCGCCATGTAGTGACGCTCGAGCAGCGCCATCGAAACGGCGGCGGCATTCGCCTCGGCGCTCGGGCGCTTGTCGGCGTCAGCGGGTTCCGTCGCCGGCTTGTTGACGACCGAGAGCGTCGTCTCGTAAAGAGTCCACGCACGCGCGAGCTGCGCCCCGGCTTCGTCGAAGCGCGCGAGCGGCGCTTCGGTCATCGTCAGGATGTCCTGCCCGCTCGCCGGTCGCTTGCCGCACGCCGCCTCGATCGCATCGAGAAACGCGCGATGCGCCTCCGGAAACACGCGGCGCGCGTCCCACAGGAACCAGTCGATATCCTCGCGCCGCGCGAGAAACACGCCGCGCAGCAGAAAGCCCGTGCACCGCTCCGGATGCGCGACGCCGTATGCGAGCCCGAGCGTCGTGCCCCACGAGCCGCCGAAAATCGCCCATCGTTCGATGTCGAGCGCTTCACGCAGCTTCTCCATGTCGCCGACGAGCGCATCGAGGCCGTTGTGTTCGAGCTTGCCGAACGGCCTCGACTTGCCGCAGCCGCGCTGGTCGAAGAAGACGACGCGCCATGCTTCCGGTTCGAGCACGTCGGCCCACTTCACGTTCATCGCGCCGCCGGGGCCGCCGTGCACGACGAGCATCGCGGGCGCGTCGCGCGGGCCTTGCGCGCGCCAGTAGATCGAATGGCCATCGCCTGCGTCGAGCATGCCTTCGTCGAAATTCACCGGCTGTTGATCCATCGCACGCGTTCTCCATGAATGTTCCGTGCAGTCATTGTTGCATCACGCGGTCAGCCGCGCATGAAAGCTCCCGAAAGACCGATACGCTATGCTTGCGGATTCCTCGCGTCCATCATTCACATTTTCATTGCCAAGCCCGATGCGCCGCACCCTCGTCAAGTGGCTGTTTGCCACCTACCTGCTCGGCAGCGGCACCGTCTGGTCGATCCTGATCCTGCCGCTCTTTCCGTTCGTCGGCCGCAACGGCCGCTACCGGCTCGCAAGGCTGTGGTGCCGCGCGATGGTCGCGATGATGCGCGTCATCGCCGGCGTGACCACGTCGGTCGAAGGGCTGGAGCATTTGCCGAACGGACCGTTCATCATCCTGAGCCGCCATGAATCGACGTGGGAGACACTCGCTTTCATGGCGCTGTTCCCGCGCCGCATCAGCTTCGTGTTCAAGCGCGAGCTGATGAACATTCCGTTCTTCGGCTGGGTGCTGCGCGGGCTTGACATGGTTCATCTCGATCGCGGCTCGATCCGGCAGGCGCACCAGGCGGTCACGCGCGAATGCGCGGCGCGTTTGAAAAAGGGCGATGCAGTCGTGATCTTTCCCGAAGGCACGCGCGTCGCGCACGATGCCCCGCTCAAGCTCGCGTCGGGCGGCGTGCGGCTCGCCTGCGCGACGAAAGTGCCGGTGGTGCCGGTCGTCCATGACGCAGGGAAGGTCTGGCCCGCGAAGGGCTGGCCCGATCGCGGCGGCCATATCCGCGTGATCGTCACGCCGGCGCTGCCGCTCGAATGCGATATCCCGCAGGAATTGAACCGGCTCGCGCAGGCGCAAATGGACGAAGCGCTGGCCGTGCTGCGCTAAGGCAAAGGCGTCAGTAGAGCGGCCGCTTCTTGGCCGCGCACAGCCGGTTGACCGCCGCCACGAGCGTGCCGAAGTCCACCGGCTTGCGCAGATAGCCGTCGTAGCTGACGAACGCCGGCGGATTCGGATGCCCCGAGATCATCAGAAAAGGAATGTGGGCGAGCGCCGCGTCGTTCTTCATCGTCTGGCAGAGCAGCGCGCCGCCGAGTCCGGGCATCATCCAGTCGGACACCACGATATCCACCGCCTGCTCGCCCAGTATCGATAACGCGCCGTTGCCGTCCGCCGCGCACAGAACGTTGCAATCCTCGCCCTGCATGCAGAGGGACCAGGCTTCGATGGTGGCGGGGTCGTCGTTGACGAGCAGTACGGTCTTCATCATGCAAACGGGGCGGGCGCGGTTGGGAGCGGACAGGAACGGCGGGCAACGTGCGATGTGACCGGGAACGGTTGCTCTCGTTGCCGCTTTGCGTGCTTTCGCTGCCTTTCGTCATAGTATTGTGTTCGCGCCAAACTTGCGCGGTAAATGCTGCCTGAGCAAGCCGCGGGCCGCAGACGGGCGTCGGTCAATTGCTCGCGCGGCTTGCTACTTGGTCGCGGCGCGCGAGCGGCCCGCTTCCCGGATCGCATCGACGAGCGATTCCTCCACCGGCGTGCGCGCCGCGTCGTTGCGCCGGATCAGGCCGATGGGCTCGTCTGTTCCGGCGAAGGGCATCGGCAACGCGGCGAGCAGCCCGAGCGCGATGTCGTGCTCGACCGCGCCGGCCGGCACGAACCACACCGCGTCGTCGTGAAGCGCGAGCGAGCGCCCGAGCGATACCGACAGCGTTTCGACCAGCGCCGTCAACGCGTGTGCGCCGAACGCCGTCAGCACGCTTTCCGCGGACTGGCGGATGAGCGTGCCGAACGGCGGCACGACGATCGCGAAGCGCGCGAGCAGCGCGGGCGTCAGCGGCGTTTCGAACACGAGCGGATGATCGCGTCGCACGACGACCGCAAGCGGCTCCCGATAGATCTGCTCGAACGACAGCCCGTGCATCGCCTCCGGTTCGGACAGCCGCCCGACGACGAGAGCGACATCGCCCGCCTTGAGCTTGTCCAGCAGCGACGCGTTGGAATCGGTCGCGACAGACAGCGAGATCGCGGGCCACTGTTGCCGGAAAGCAGCGAAGGCGGGCGGCAGCAGCGCATTGGCCACGGTCGGCAACACGCCGATCGACACCGCGCCCGGCACGTCGCCACGCTCGCGCAGCAGCATGTTGACGCCCTCGCGCAGCGACGCGACACAGGCGCTCGCGTGCGGTGCGAACAGCCGGCCTTCGCGCGTCGGAACCGCGCCGCGCCGGCCACGCTCGAAGAGGCGCACGCCTAGAATGGATTCGAGTTCGCCGATCGTCTTCGATACCGCCGGCTGCGTGATCGACAGGCTGTCCGCCGCGCGCTGCACGCTGCCCAGTTGCGTGACGGCAAGAAAGCACTGCAGGTGACGGAACTTGACGCGCGTATTGGTGAAGTCGTTATCCATGACGAGGCGTTATGTATCGGCGCACAAAACATCATTTTCCATAACCCGATGCGTTCGATAAAGTAGCCGCCAGAAATATCCTATTCACGTCACAACATCAGGAGACAGTGACATGACGTCCCCCATCCTCACGCCGCGCGACTGGGCATCCCATCCGCCGTATCTGTCGCCGGGCTACCGCTCGTCGGTTTCGCGCAGCCCGTCGCTGCCGCTGATCCCGTTGAAGGAGAACCTGCGCAATCGCCGCGTGCCGGTCTACGGCGCAGACGATCTCGGCGCACTCGACAACGACCTCACGCGCAACGCAGCGAAGAACGGGGAACCGCTCGGCGAGCGCATCATCGTGACGGGGCGCGTGCTCGACGAGGGCGGCCGTCCCGTTCGCAACACGCTCGTGGAAGTCTGGCAGGCGAACGCCGCCGGGCGCTATGTCCACAAGAACGATCAGCACGACGCGCCGCTCGATCCGAACTTCCTCGGCGCCGGCCGCTGCCTGACGGACAACGAAGGCCGCTATCGCTTCATGACGATCAAGCCGGGCGCGTACCCGTGGGGCAATCACCCGAACGCGTGGCGTCCGAACCATATCCACTTCTCGCTGTTCGGCGAGTACTTCGGCTCGCGGCTCGTCACGCAGATGTACTTCCCCGGCGATCCGCTGCTCGAACTCGATCCCATCTATCAGGGCATTCCCGAGCACGCGCGGCAACGGCTCGTGTCGCGCTTCTCGATCGACACGACGCAGGAAAACTACGCGCTCGGCTACGAATTCGACATCGTGCTGCGCGGCCCGGACCAGACCCCGACGGAGTGAAGACATGACGACCCTCAAGCAAACGCCCTCGCAAACCGTCGGACCGTACTTCGCCTACGGCCTCGTGCCGGAGCAGTACAACTTCGATCTGAAGAGCCTCTTCACGGCGTCCGCGGCGGATCGCGAAGTGCCGGGCGAGCACATCGCCATCGTCGGCAACGTGTACGACGCGGAAGGCAAGCCGATCGGCGACGCGCTGATCGAAGTGATGCAGGCGGACTCGAACGGCCGCTACGTGCAGAGTCCGGAAGAAGCGCGCGAGACGGGATTCCGCGGCTTCGCGCGCGTCGGCACCGGCACGGACCCCAAGCTGCGCTTCGTCGTCGATACGGTGAAGCCCGGCAAGACCGATGACGACTCCGCGCCGCATCTCGACATCATCGTGCTGATGCGCGGCATGCTGCTGCACACCTACACGCGCCTCTATTTCGACGACGAAACCGAAGCCAATGCGAAGGACACCGTGCTGCAGAGCGTGCCCGCCGAGCGCCGCCACACGCTGATCGCGAAGCGCGAAGTGCATACCGGGGCGACGGTGTATCGCTTCGATATTCATCTGCGCGGCCCGAACGAGACCGTGTTCTTCGATCTCTGAGCCTGATCGCTGCACCGCGATGAACGAAGGCGTCCGGCACTGCGCTATAGTGTCGGACGCCTTCGTTTTTATCGCAATCCCGTTATTTCCGTTATGACCGACGCCGCCAATCCCAGCCCGCTCTATGTCAAGCTCCTTGCCGAAACCGCGCAGATCGGCTGGTCGGAACTCGAGCGTTTCTTCGCGAAGGGCGTGCTGATCTGGGTGAAAGGCGATCTCGATCTCGTGAGCGTGGCCGAAGCCGTCGCCAGCGACGATACGAAACAGGTCACGCAATGGCTGTCCGCGGGACTGATCGAGCGCGTGCAGGCCGGAACCGCCGCCGATCTCGCCGCGCGTGATCCGGAGCTGTGGGCGGTCGTGGTGTCGCCGTGGGTGTGCGTGCAGGAACGCGGAACAGGCGCAAGCAACTAGGCTCGCACCCAGTCGGTCCACAGCACGACGAGAATCGTCATCAGCGCCGGGCCGATGAACAGGCCGATCAGCCCGAACGTCTCCGCGCCGCCCAGAATTCCGAACAGCACGAGCAGAAACGGCAGGCGCGTCGAGCCGCCGATCAGCACCGGCCGCACGAAGTGCTCGGCCACGAACGCCACGACCAGTCCGAAGACCGCGACGCCGATGGCCGCCGCCATCGAGCCATGCGCGAGCAGCCAGAGCGCCGCGCCGAGAAAGACGATCGGCGCGCAGAACGGCAGCATCGCCGCAACGGCCGTCAGCATGCCGAGCAGCGTCGCGTGCGGCACGCCTGTCACCGCATAGGCGACACCTAGCAGCGCGCCCTCTCCGAGTCCCACCACCACGAGCCCCACGACGGTGCTGCGCACGGCATCGGCCATGCGCTGCATCAGCGCCGCGCCATCCGCGCCGAATGCGCGGCTCGACCCGGCGAGCATCTGACGGCCGAGCTTCGCGCCCGCCTGGAAGATGAAGAAAAGCGTCATCAGCATGAAGCCGAAGGTGACGAAGCCATGCACGACGCGACCGCCGAAATGCCGCGTCATCGCGACGAACGTCGCCCCGTGCAGGCTCTTTACCGCCGGCGACGATTCGAGCGGCGTCGCGAGATTGTCCTGCCACCAGCGCGCGGCCTGCTGGGAGCCCATCGGCAGATGCTCGATGAACGCGGGCATCGGAATGCCGGTTCTCAGCACGTCGTGGAACCAGCGCATCGTGTCGTGCGCCTCATCGAGCGTCTGCGCCGCGACGATGCCGAACGGCACGACGAACAGCAAGCCGATTGCAAGCGTCAGCAGGACGGCAAGCAGCGTATGCCGCTGCCTGAAGACCGGCCGGCGTTCAAGCCAGCCGAACGCGGGCCACAGCGCGATGGCGATCACCACCGCCCATACGACAGCCGGGATGAAGGTGCGCGCCGTATAGAGCGCGATGAGCACGAGCACCGCATAAAGCGCCGCCGATGCCGCGCGCTGGAGCTTGCGCGTGCGATCGGCTGCGTCGGATGCGGCCTCGTTGCGCGATGGAATCGCCATGAAAGGGAGCCTTTGAGGGAATCGACTGAAAGCGAAGCGATAGCGCCGCCTGCATTGTAAGCGCACGGTTCATTCCACTTCGCACTCGCCGTCATTGCACCGTTCTTTACAACGCAACGGTATGTTCTCCCTATAATCGCGAGTCGGGCATCAACGCAAGGAATCCTGGAATGTTGGGCAAAGGCTTGGTGGCAATTGGAGCATGCACGTCGATCGCGCTGCTGGCTGGCTGTACGACGAAACTCAACCGGTCGGACGAAGAGAAGCTCAACGCGCAATACGGCATCACGATGCAGACGGTCAAGGGCGGCGTTGAAATGCGCCTGCCTGAAGTCGCGCTGTTCGATAGCGACGAGGCAGCCATCCGCCAGGGCAGCCTGCCCGCGCTGGACCGCGCCGCAACGGTGCTCAAGCGCAGCATGCGGCCGGTGCTGATCGAAGGCCATACCGACAACGACGGCCCGCTCGCCTACAACCAAAGCCTTTCGGAAGCGCGCGCCGAAGCGGTCGCGCGCGCGCTGATCGCGCGCGGCGTGCCGGCCGAGCGCCTGACGACCAAGGGCATGGCTTATCTGCGGCCCATCGCCAGCAACGACACGCCGCAGGGGCGCGCAGCGAATCGCCGCGTCGAGATTCTCATTCGCGCCGAAAGTGCGGACACCCTGCTCGGACCGCAGCCGAAGAAGAAGCGCTAATTTCCTTCCGTTTCCAGCACGAGCAACTGGGAACCGTCGGTGACCTGATCGCCGACATCGAACAGAATCTCGCCGATTTTCCCCGTTGCGGGCGCGACGATCGTGTGCTCCATCTTCATCGCTTCCATCACGATCAGCGGCGCGCCCTTTTCCACCGACGCCCCCGGCTGCACCAGCACGGCGATGACCTTGCCGGGCATCGGCGCGGTCAGTCGGCCTTCGTGCTCGGCGTCGCCCGCGTGGGCCATCAGGTTCTGCCATTCGAACGCGAACGCGGCGCCTTCGAGGAACACGTGGAAAACGTCGCCGTCGATGAAAACGTGGCCTTTGATGAGCGCATCGTCGAGTTGAACGCTGAAGGCCGTTTCCCCGCGATGCGACCAATCGAAGCGCGCGCTCTCGCCGCTCAGTTGCAGACGCTTCTCGCCGTTCTTCGTGAAGACGGCCTTCAACGTTTCATCCGATGCCGCCGCGCGCCAGTTCAGATCCTGACTGTAGCCGCCCGACATGCGCCAGTGCGACAGCGCATCCCACGGCGAATGGCCGTGCGCCTCGCCGCCCTCGCGCGTGAGCAATGCAGCGCAGGCGAGCGCGAGCGCCTTGTCGCGCGATACCGGTGAAGCCGCGAAGAGCGCATCGTGATGACGCTCGATCAGGCCGGTATCGAGTTCGCCCCCCGAGAACGGCTCGCTCTTCACGATCCGCTGCAGGAACTCCACGTTCGTATGCAATCCGACGATCTCGCACTGCGCGAGCGCGCGCGCCATGCGCGCGAGGGCGTCGCGGCGGTCGCGACCGTGCACGATCAGCTTCGCGATCATCGGATCGTAGAACGGCGTGATCGCGTCGCCCTCGCGCACGCCGCTATCGATGCGCACGTGACCATCGATTCCGAACTCCACCGCATCCGGCAACGCGAGGTGCCTGAGCGTGCCCGTCGATGGCAAAAAGCCGCGCGACGGATTCTCGGCATAGACGCGGGCCTCGATTGCATGACCATCGACGCGCAGATCGTGCTGCTGCAAAGGCAACGGCTCGCCGGCCGCCACGCGCAATTGCCATTCGACGAGATCGAGGCCGGTCACCATCTCCGTCACCGGATGCTCGACCTGCAGGCGCGTGTTCATCTCCATGAAGTAGAACTGGCCGTCCTGCGTCATGATGAATTCGACCGTGCCCGCGCCGACGTAATTCACTGCGCGCGCCGCCGCGACGGCGGCTTCGCCCATCGCACGGCGGGTTTCATCGGAGAGGCCGGGCGCGGGCGCTTCTTCCAGCACCTTCTGATGGCGGCGCTGCACGGAGCAATCGCGGTCGAACAGATAGACGGCGTTGCCGTGCTTGTCCGCAAACACCTGAACTTCGACGTGCCTCGGCCGCAGCAGATACTTTTCGATCAGCACGCGATCGTTGCCGAAGCTCGACGCCGCCTCGCGCTTGCACGAAGCCAGCGCCTGCGTGAAGTCCTCGCTTCGTTCGACGACGCGCATGCCCTTGCCGCCGCCGCCCGCACTGGCCTTCAACAGCACCGGATAGCCGATGCGGTCGGCTTCGCGCTGCAACAGATCGGGCGATTGATCGTCGCCGTGATAGCCCGGCACGAGCGGCACCGATGCCGATTGCATCAGCGCCTTGGCTGCGGCCTTGGACCCCATCGCGCGAATGGCTTCCACGGGCGGCCCGATGAACACCAGTCCGGTTTCCTCGCACGCGTTGGCGAACGCTTCGTTTTCCGAAAGAAATCCGTAACCGGGATGCACGGCCTGCGCGCCGGTTCGCTTCGCTGCCTCGACGATGCGCTCGATGCGCAGATAACTCTCCGACGCCGCCGATCCGCCGACGTGCACCGCTTCGTCGCAGACATCGACGTGCTTGGCTTTCGCATCGGCATCCGAATAAACCGCCACGCTGCCGACGTTCAGGCGCTTCGCAGTCGCCGCCACGCGGCATGCGATTTCGCCGCGGTTCGCTATGAGTATTTTGTTGAACATGGCTTTGCTCTGTAGGAGACAGGAGTAAGGCGCGAAAGCGCCCACTCGTGTCGTCACATCCGGAATACGCCGAAGCGCGTGTCTTCGATAGGCGCGTTCATCGTCGCGGCGAGGCCGAGGCCCAGCACGTCGCGCGTTTGCGCGGGATCGATGACGCCGTCGTCCCAGAGGCGCGCGCTCGCATAGTACGGATGACCCTGCACCTCGTATTGATCGCGGATAGGCGCCTTGAACGCTTCCTCATCCTCCTTCGACCACGTGCCGCCCTTCTTCTCGATGCCGTCGCGCCGCACCGTCGCGAGCACGGAGGCCGCCTGCTCGCCGCCCATCACCGAAATGCGCGCGTTGGGCCACATCCACAGAAAGCGCGGCGAATATGCGCGACCGCACATGCCGTAATTGCCCGCGCCGAACGAACCGCCGATGATCACCGTGAACTTCGGCACCTTGGCCGTCGCGACCGCCGTGACCATCTTCGCGCCGTTGCGCGCGATGCCTTCGTTTTCGTACTTGCGCCCGACCATGAAGCCCGTGATGTTCTGCAGGAACACGAGTGGAATCTTGCGTTGCGCGCATAGTTCGATGAAATGCGCGCCCTTCAACGCCGACTCGCTGAAGAGGATGCCGTTGTTCGCAACGATGCCGACCGGGTGCCCCCAGATATGCGCGAATCCGCACACGAGCGTGGCGCCGTAGCGCGCCTTGAATTCGTCGAAAGCGGAATCGTCGACGATGCGCGCGATCACTTCTCGCACATCGAAGGGCTTGCGGGTATCGACGGGAATGACGCCGTACACGCTTTGCGGGTCGTAACGCGGCGGCAGCGGCTCCTTCAATGCGAGCGGCGCTTGCTTCACGCGATTCAGATTGCCGACGATGCTGCGCGCGATGCCGAGCGCATGGGCATCGTTCTGCGCGAGATGATCGACGACGCCCGACAGGCGCGTATGCACATCGCCGCCGCCGAGGTCTTCCGCGCTGACTTCCTCGCCCGTTGCGGCCTTCACCAAGGGCGGGCCGCCCAGAAAAATCGTGCCCTGGTTCTTTACGATGATCGATTCATCGCTCATCGCGGGTACATACGCGCCGCCCGCGGTGCACGATCCCATCACCACCGCGATCTGCGCGATGCCCTGCGCCGACATGTTCGCCTGGTTGTAGAAAATGCGGCCGAAGTGATCGCGGTCGGGAAAGACATCGTCCTGATTCGGCAGGTTCGCGCCGCCCGAATCGACGAGATACACGCACGGCAAGCGGTTCTGCTCGGCGATTTCCTGCGCGCGCAGATGCTTCTTCACCGTGACGGGATAGTAGGTGCCGCCCTTGACGGTCGCGTCGTTGCAGACGATCACGCACTCCTGCCCCGCGATGCGCCCGATGCCGGTGATGATGCCCGCGCCCGGCGCTTCGTCGTTGTACATGCCGTAGGCCGCGAGCTGCGACAGCTCGAGAAACGGCGTGCCCGGATCGAGCAGTTGCGCGATGCGATCGCGCGGCAAGAGCTTGTTGCGCGACAGATGCTTGTCGCGCGCCGCCGGCCCGCCGCCTTCCGCGATTTTCGCGACCTTGTCTTTCAGGTCCGCGACGAGCGCATCAAGGGCCGCCGCGTTCGCGCGGAACTCTTCGCTGCGCGGATTCAGTTTCGATTCGATGATCGCCATGTCGCGCCCTCACGCCGTCTCGGCGAACAGTTCACGGCCGATCAGCATGCGGCGAATCTCGCTCGTGCCCGCGCCGATTTCGTAGAGCTTCGCATCGCGCCAGAGACGGCCCACCGGATACTCGTTGATATAGCCGTTGCCGCCGAGAATCTGGATCGCTTCGCCGGCCATCCATGTGGCTTTTTCCGCGGTGTAGAGGATGACGCCAGCGCAGTCCTTGCGCACGCGGCGCACATGTTCGGCGCCGATGGTGTCGAGCTGGCGGCCGACCGCGTACACATAGGCGCGGCACGCCTGCAGCGTCGAATACATGTCCGCGACCTTGCCTTGAATCAGTTGGAACTCGCCGATCGGCTGCCCGAACTGCTTGCGATCGTGGATATACGGCACGACCGCGTCCATGCACGCGAGCATGATGCCGGTCGGTCCGCCCGCGAGCACGGCGCGTTCGTAGTCGAGGCCGCTCATCAGCACTTTCGCGCCGCCGTCCAACGCGCCGAGAATGTTCTCCTTCGGCACTTCGACGTTCTCGAACACGAGTTCGCCGGTATGCGAGCCGCGCATGCCGAGCTTGTCGAGCTTCTGCGCGACGGAAAAGCCCTTCATGCCCTTCTCGACGATAAACGCGGTAATGCCCTTCGCGCCCGCTTCGATGCTGGTCTTCGCATAGACGACGAGCGTGTCGCAGTCCGGGCCGTTGGTGATCCACATTTTCGTGCCGTTGAGCACGTAGTGATCGCCCTTTTCGTCGGCGCGCAGCTTCATGCTGACGACGTCCGAACCGGCGTTCGGTTCGCTCATCGCGAGTGCGCCGACGTGTTCGCCGGACACGAGCTTCGGCAGGTATTTGCGCTTCTGCGCTTCGGTTCCATTGCGATGAATCTGGTTGACGCACAGATTCGAATGCGCGCCATACGACAAGCCGACCGACGCCGATGCCCGCGAAATCTCTTCCATCGCGATCATGTGCGCGGTGTACCCCATGTTCGCGCCGCCGTATTCTTCCGAAACGGTCATGCCGAGCACGCCGAGATCGCCGAATTTCTTCCAGAGGTCCATCGGGAACTGGTCGGTGCGATCGATTTCGCCGGCGCGCGGCGCGATTTCCTTCGAGGCGAAGTTGGCGAGCGTATCGCGCAACATGTCGATGTCTTCGCCCAGCGCGAAGTCGAGGCCGGGTACGGTGCTCATGGGGTGTCTCCTCCAGATGCGATGTTGTCGGCGCGCCGCTGCATGAGTCTGACTCACAGCGGACGATCAGCCGCAGAATGCGCCAATTTCACGCTCAAATCGCCTAGCCGTCAATAGGTTTTTGAGCTACGCTCACATTTACTCCGCTTCTGCTTCCGGGCGACCTTCATGTCCACACACTCGACCTCCACCGGCCGCCGCACGCCTGCCGGCGTGAAATCTCAGCAACGCGTGCGCGAGATTCTGCAAGCCGGCCGCGATGTCTTTGCCGAGAAGGGTTATGACGCCGCGACGACCGCCGAGATCGCGCAGCGCGCGGGCATTTCCGAGGCGACTGTGTTCAGTTATTTCAGCGGAAAGCGGGAACTGTGCGCGCGCGTGATCGCGGACTGGTATGACGAGATCATCGATGCCTTCGAAAGCGGCTTGCCGCGTGAAGGCTCGGTTCGGCAGCAGTTCGCGTTCATCGTGAGGACGCATTTGCGCCTGATGCTCGTGAACGGCACGGGACTGTGCTCGCTGGTGCTGTCGGAGGGGCGCACGAAGCAGCACGACCTGTCGGATACGCTGACGGAACTGCAGCGCCGATACACCGCGCCGCTGATGGATGTGCTCGCGCGCGGGCAGTCGCTTGGGCACGTGCGCGCGGATGTGCCGCTGCGACTGTTGCGCTCGCTGGTTTTCGGGCCGATGGAACACGTGTTGTGGGACGCGACGCTGCCGAAGCGCCGGCTGAGCCAGAGTCAGATCGATACGACAGCGGACGAGCTCATCGAGGTGCTGTGGGCGGCGTTGCAGCCGCCGGATGCACAACTGGCTGCGCTCGTGCAGTTTCGGCAGGAGGTGGAGGATGCGTCGCGGCGGTTCGAGGAAAGCAGGAAGCCCGCTACTTCTTGACGAACCGCCTGACCCACCGCGCCAACCTCGGCACCGTACCCGGCCGAAGCAGCCGCGCGTCATACCCGCCCATGCGCCGGTCGTTCTCGGCGAGGCAAAGATCGATCAACGCCCCGACCGACACATCCCCCGCGACGGAATCCCCCACATTCGCCGGGAAATTGGCATCCTGCGCCGCGCCGCTATTGTCGAATCCGCGCGCAAGCGATATGCGGTCGCGAATCAGCGAAAGCCACACGCCCGCCGTCTTCAGCATGAATCCCGGCTTGCGATACCACGGCAGACTCCGCCGATACCACGCCACCCAGTTCGCGAAGAACAGGATGTGCCGCGCTTCCTCCTGAATGACCGGCTCGAACGTTTCGACCAGCGCCTCCGGAAAATAACCCGACCGGCGCGCGGCTTCGAACAGCCCGAACGCGAAAAAGCTGTCGATGCACTCGCTATACCCGGTCAGCATCCACGCGCGCAGCGCATCGTCGGGAGCGGGATACGGCGGCTCCGGCGCGAGCGCGATGCCGTAAGCCTCCACCAGCTTCGACAGCACGATCTTGTGCCGCGCCTCCTCGCCGCCGTTCATCTGCAACGCATCGCGCAAAAGCGGATCGGCGACGCTCGCCGCGTACGTCGCCACGCGAATCGACGCGCGCCCTTCCGTCTGGACCGCGATGTCCCAGATCGGCAGCGACGTCACGCGCTTGAGCGCCGCCGCATCCAGCTTCGGCCAGTCGATGACGGCGGGTTTATACGGGTTGTGCGTCGTCAGCAGCATTTCGCAAAACATGCGCTTGTGCTCATCGGACCCGACCGGAATGGCGCCTTCCGGTCGATAGGTCCAGTTGCGCATCGCATGATCTGCTTCCACCGGAGTGAGCGTGTCGGACATATTCGAATAGTGGGCGGCTATTGGGAACGACCTGCGGATTCTGGCACACGGGACGCTCCGGCGCAGCAAACCGCACGCCGCACGCTCAGGGGCGCATCCTAACCGCCCAGTTAATTGCCGATACGCAGCAATACCGACCGATGCCCCGCTCCGGGCCAGCGAAAAAGGCGCATCCGGAACCAAGGAGCGCGGCGAATCATCGAGAAATTAGGAAATAAGCACTTGTCTTTAAGCGAGGAAATGTTCTAAAGCACCGCTATCCGTGCTTTCACTAGGTCCCGTACTATTTTGGCTTGGTAACCTTCTGCCGATTCTGCGCGGACACGATCCGCCGAATGCCCGCCGTCCGGCGCTCCGAGCGATCACGACCGATCCGCGCCGGCGCCGGCCGCACCCGAACCGAGACCTTTCGGGCTGAACCGACCATCCTTTGGAGTTAACAAGTGAAGAAACTGCTTGCCGCCTTGTCGATGTCCCTTCTCGCCGCCACGTCGTTCACCGCCGTCACGGCTCACGCCAAGGACTATTCGACGATCCGCTTCGGCGTCGACGCAAGCTATCCCCCGTTCGAATCGAAGGGCTCGGACGGCAAGCTGGTCGGCTTCGACATCGATCTCGGCAACGAAATCTGCGCGCGCCTGAAGGCCAAGTGCGTGTGGATCGAAAACGACTTCGACGGCATGATCCCGGCGCTCAAGGCGAAGAAGTTCGACGGCGTCCTCTCGTCGATGTCGATGACCCCGCAACGCGCCGAGCAGATCGCTTTCTCGAGCAAGCTCTTCAACACGCCGACGCGCCTCGTCGCGAAGAAGGGCAGCAACATCATGCCGACGGCTGAAAGCCTGAAGGGCAAGAACGTCGGCGTCGAACAGGGCACCATCCAGGAAACCTACGCGAAGACCTATTGGGCGCCGAAGGGCGTGACGGTCACGCCGTATCAGAACCAGGACCAGGTTTACGCCGACCTGACCTCGGGCCGTCTCGACGCCGCGCTGCAGGACGCGGTTCAGGCCGACCTCGGTTTCCTGAAGACGCCGCGCGGCGCGGGCTACGACTTCGCGGGCAAGGATCTCGTCGATGCGAAGATCCTCGGCAACGGCGCGGGCATCGGTCTGCGCAAGGAAGACACCGATCTGAAGGCGAAGATCGACAAGGCGATCGCCGATATCATCAAGGACGGCACGTACAAGAAGCTCGAGAAGAAGTACTTCGACTTCGACGTGTACGGCGGCTGATCGCTTCGCAGCCAGCTTGGTCGACGGGCTCCGCGCTTCACTGCGCGGAGCCTTTTTCGTTTCCGGCGGTCAAGCCGGCCGGCGCGGGGCGCGCGAGCGCCGGCCTCCCGTGCTGCCGATTTCGGCTAAGATCGAACGTCCGAGGCAGCGCCGGCGGACAGAGACACCGCGGCGCGGGACTCGTCCGGTTCAGTAACCTACAGAGGCAAGACCTCGCGCACTCGCGTGCGCGCGCACACTATGCAGACTAGAACTCATCAACTGATCTCGCCGACGCTCGGCACCTCCCGCAGCATCACGAGTTTTCATTACGGCCCCGGCGGCGGACAGAAAATCTATATTCAATCGTCGCTGCATGCGGACGAATTGCCCGGCATGCTGGTCGCCTGGAAGCTGCGCCGCCAGCTCGCCGCATTCGAAGCCGCAGGCAAGCTGCGCGGCGAAGTCGTGATCGTGCCGGTGCCGAATCCGATCGGCCTGAGCCAGTTCCTGCACGGCAATCTGCTCGGCCGTTTCGAGACCAACAGCGGCCACAACTTCAACCGCAATTTCTACGATCTCGCCGCGCTGATCGGCCCGCGCATCGAGGCCCGGCTCTCGAACGACGCCGATGCAAACCGGCTCGCCGTGCGCGCCGCGATGAAGGAAGCGCTCGACGAGCAGACGCCGCGCACCGAGCTCGAATCGCAACGCCTCGCGCTGCAGAAGCTCTCCTATGACGCCGATGTCGTGCTCGATCTGCACTGCGACCTCGACGCCGCGCTGCACCTGTACACGAACCCGGACATCTGGGACGAAGTCGAGCCGCTCGCGCGTTATCTGGATGCGAAGGCGTCGCTGCTCGCGCTGAATTCGGTCGGCAATCCGTTCGACGAGATTCACAGTTTCTGCTGGTCGGACCTGCGCGCGCGCTTCGGCGAACGCTTCCCGATTCCGAACGGCGGAATCTCGGTGACGGTCGAACTGCGCAGCCAGCACGACGTATCGCACGAACTCGGCGACAAGGACGCGCAGGCCATCGTCAATTATCTGATCCATCGCGGGGTGATCGATGCGCCCGCCGTCGAGCAACCTCCGCTCGCCTATCCCGCGACGCCGCTTGCGGGCGCCGAGCCGATCGTCGCGCCCGTGTCCGGCGTGCTCGTGTTTCGCGCGCAAGTCGGCGCGTACATCGATGCGGGCGAAGTCATCGCCGATGTCATCGATCCGCTCTCCGACACCGTCACCACGCTCAAATGCACGACTTCCGGCGTGATGTACGCGCGGCAGATCATGCGCTTCGCGTCGGCGGGGCTGGAGGTCGCGCGCATCGCGGGAGCGAAGGCTTATCGCACGGGCTCGCTGCTGTCGGCCTAGGCGGGATCAGAAAGCCACGAGACCGCACTGGGCGGCCACGACACGCCAGCCGCCGGCGGTCTCTCCCCACGTTCGCGTGTAGCGCAGGCTGCCCGCGAACGGCGCACCGGCGAACGTGCCGGAAAGCGCCACGCGCGTCACCGTCACCGCGAACGCACCATGCACGCGGACGCTCTGCTCCTCCACATCGAGCCTGTCGATACGCTGCACGCCATAGCGATGGCCATTGAGGTCGTCGGCTTTGGTCCACACCTTGCCAGTGGCGTCGACGAAACTGAGGTCATCGGCCAATAGCGCGTCGAGCGCCTTGACGTCCGACGACAGCATCGCCTGCCTGAGCTGCTCTTCCAGTTCGCGGATTCCTTTTTCGTCCATGATCTCGCTCGCGGTAATCGAACCGCAAGGATACCGCGCGCGTGCGTGCTCACATCCGAAGGGCATCCGCCAGCCCCGTTGCACACGCGATACAGCCGGCGCCGGCTGCCACGCTGTCACATTTCTTTCTTCAGCGATCGCTACATTTGCGCCCGTCGCCGCCATGCGCCATTCCGAGCGCAACGCGCCGCGACGCGCGCTGCTTGCATAGCTGACCGCAACACGCTGCCGCGCGACCACACACCGCGAACTCACTCACGGAGCTTGTTTTGAAGAAGAATCTTTTGGCAGCCGCCGCGCTCGCCGCATTCGCCTGCATCGCGACGTCCGCTCATGCGCAAAGCAGCGTGACGCTGTACGGCATCATCGACGCCGGTATCAGCTACGCCAACAACAGCGCGACGCGCACCGGCAGCGATCATCTGTTCAAGTACGACGACGGCGTGGCGCAGGGCAGCCGCTGGGGCCTGCGCGGCGCGGAAGATCTGGGCGGTGGCCTGAAGGCGATCTTCGTGCTGGAGAACGGCTTCAACAGCGGCACCGGCGCGCTCGGCCAGGGCGGCGCGGAGTTCGGCCGTCAGGCGTATGTCGGCGTCTCGAAGAACGACATCGGCTCCGTGACCTTCGGCCGTCAATACTCGTTCTCGACCGACTACCTCGGCTCGGCCTATTCGATCGGCGGACAGACCGTCGCGGGCAACTACGCGTATCACATCAACGACGTCGATCAGCTCACGTCGAGCCGCATCAACAACGCAGTGAAGTTCAGCAGCGCGAGCTTCTACGGCGTGACCTTCGGCGCGATGTACGGCTTCTCGAATCAGGCCGGCGCGTTCGCCGGTGCGCCGAACACGACGGCAGGCGCCACGACGGTCGCGGGTTCGTCGCGCGCATACAGCTTCGGGCTGAACTACAAGGCGGGTCCGTTCGGCATCGGCGCGGCCTATACCGACATCCGCTTCCCCGGTGCGGCGACGCCCGCGTTCAGCACGACCATCGCGAACATCGCGACGGGCGGCGCGAAGGACCTGCGCACGTTCGGCGTCGGCGCGAACTATGCATTCGGCGCAGCGACGGTGTTCGGCCTGTGGACGAACACGCGCTTCGAACCGGTCGCGGGCAACAGCTCGAAGTTCAATGCGTATGAAATCGGCGGCAAGTACGCGGTCACGCCGGCCTTCACCGCGGGCCTCGGCTACACGTACATGAACCTGTCGGATGCATTCCAGGGCCACTGGCATCAGATCGATGCGAGCGCCGACTATGCGCTCAGCAAGCGCACCGATGTCTACGCGCTCGCGATCTACCAGAAGGCGTCAGGCGCGAACCGCGGCGTTGAGAATCAGGCGCAGATCGGCTCCGCGTCGAGCTACTTCGGCACGTCGGGCGCGGGTGAAAACAACCAGCTCGCGTTCCGCATCGGCGTGCGTCACAAGTTCTGATCGCGCGCTGAACCACGCATGAAAAACGGGCCGCGCAGGCGGCCCGCTCTCGTTCGGATGCGCGTTACTTGCCCTTCTTGCCGTTGCTCTCCGCCTCGTATTGCGCGAGGCGCTCGTTCATCAGCTTGCGGATCGCGCGGCCGATCTGCATGTAGTCGCTCTCGTTGAGATTGGCGAGCGACACGCGTCCCGACGGATGCTGCGTGCCGAAGCCGCGCCCCGGCAACAGCACGACGCGCGCTTCCTTCGCGAGCCTGAAGAGCAGTTCGGAAGGCTGCGTGTTCTTCAACATCCACTCGACATACTCGCGTCCGTGCATGCGCTCGCCGATGTATTCCGCATCGAGGATCGTGTAGTAATCGACGAGATTCTTGTCGTCGTCCTCGAGCGGAATGCCGAGCTCGCGATACAGCGCCTGCTTGCGGCTGCGAATGAGGCGCTTCAACGCGTTCTTGTACGCGTCGGGCGTGTCCATCAGCGAGAAGAGCGAGAAGAGGACCATCTGCACCTGCTGCGGCGTCGAGAGACCCGCCGTGTGATTCAGCGCGACGGTGCGGCTGTCCGCCACCAGACGGTCGATGAACTTCAGCTTGTCCGGCTCCGTCGTGATCGATTCATAGCGCTCATGCAGGATCGCCTTCTGCTCCTCGGGAAGCGCGGCCAGTTGCTCGTCGAAAATGTTCTCCCGATGCGTCGCGATGGTCCCGAGCCGCCAGCCGGTCGCACCGAAATACTTCGAATACGAATAGACGAGAATGGTGTTCTTCGGGCATAGCGCGAAGAGCGAGACGAAGTCATCGGCGAAGGTGCCGTACACGTCGTCGGTCAGGAGGATAAGGTCAGGCCTTTCCTTCACGATCTCCGCGATGTACGCGAGGCTTTCGTCGTCCATTTTGACGGACGGCGGATTGCTCGGGTTCACGAGGAAGAACGCCTTGACCTTCGGATCGCGCAACTTGTCCAGCTCCTCCTTCGAGTATTGCCAGCCTCGCGCGACATCCGCGTCGAGATTCACCACTTCCAGCTTGTAGTCGTTGAGACGCGGAATCTCGATGTACGGCGTGAAGATCGGGACGCCGAGCGCGATGGTATCGCCCGGCTTGATGAGGAAGTTCTCGCGCATCGTATTGAAGATGTACGTCATCGCCGCCGTGCCGCCTTCCACCGCGAAGATGTCGAACTCGCCGACGAACGGATGCTTGCCGATCATCTCGCGCCGCAAATACTGCCCGACGATTACTTCGGATAACTTAAGCATCCTGTCGGGCACGGGATAATTCGACGCCAGAATGCCTTCGCACATCTCATAGAGAAAGTCGCCGGCGTTGAGGCCGAGCTGATCGCGGACATACGATACCGCGCCGAACAGGAAGTCGATGCCGGGCGTGCCCTTGTTTTCACGCGCGAAAATCTCGAAGCGCTCTTCGAGCCCTTCGTGCTTCGGAAAACCGCCGATGCCTTCCGGCATGTAGGCGAAGGAGCGCTCCGACTCGCGCATCGCGAAGAGGCCGAGCTGCCAGAAACCGTGACGCGGAATCGTCGCGAGGAAATTCGGATTGCCGCGCCCCGCGTTGAGCATGGCGACATTGGCCGGGCGCTCGACCACGCCGCCGCCTGCTGCCTTGATGAGTTCGTCCTTGAGTTCGAACGGGCTGAGCGAAGCCATCGCGGCGCGATCGTCGGAACCGGACTTAGAGGACTTTGACATCCAACACCCCCAGAATAGAGCAATCAAACGGGAAGGAAAACACGAGAGGCGGAAGTGCCGCGCCCTCAGGTCAGAAGCATCACCATGACCATCCCCCAGATCGTCAGCAGCGTATTGCCGACTGCATAGGTGACGGTGTAGCCGAGACCCGGAACCTGGCTCTTCGCGGCATCGCAGATCATGCCGAGCGCCGCGGTCGTCGTGCGCGCGCCCGCGCAGATGCCGAGCAGAATCGCGGGATGAAACTTGAACACGTACTTGGCGATATACATGCCGAGGATGAGCGGCACCGACGACGCGAAAATGCCCCATAAAAACAGGCTCACGCCGAGCTTTTGCAGGCCCGCGACGAAGCCCGGCCCCGCCGAAATGCCGACCACCGCGATGAACACGTTCAGCCCGACCGAGTTCATGAACCAGATCGTCGGCGACGGAATGCGGCCGAACGTCGGATGTATCGCGCGAAGCCAGCCGAATACGATGCCCGCGATCAGCGCGCCGCCCGCCGTCGACAGCGTGATCGGAATCGCGCCGAAGCGGACGACGATCGCGCCGATCAGCGCGCCCAGCGTGATGGCGAGGCCGACGAACGCCATGTCCGCCGCGTCGCTCGGCCGGTCGATGACGCCGACCGCATTCGCCACCGCGGTCGTATCCTGCGTGCGGCCGACGATCGTCACCGTGTCGCCGCGATACAGCTTCGTGCTCGGCAGCACCGGAATCGGCGTCTCGGTGGCGCCGCGCTTGATCTTGCGGATGAACACGCCGCGCGCGCCCGGCATCTGCGCCAGTTCGGCAAGCGTCTTGCCTTCGATCCGCTTGTCGGTCAAATAGATATCGACGCCCTCGACCGGCACCGACAGCAGTTCCGCATCGTCCACTTCGGTCGCGCCGCCGAGCAGATCGACGAGATGCTCGCGCCGTCCGACGATCGCGACGACATCGCCCGGCTGCAGCACGTCTTCGAGCTTCGCCTCCTGGATCGCGCCATTGCGGCGAATTCGCTCGATGAAGAGGCGTGCGCCGCTCGGGACCATCGCTTCCGCTTGTCCGACCGTCATGCCGGCGGCCCGCCCTTCTTCCGCCACGCGATACGCACGCAGCGCGAACTGATGCCAGCCCGAACCCGCGCCGCCGAGTTCAGCCGATCCGCCGCCGAGTTGCTTCTCATAGTCCTTGCATGCCGCGACGAGATCGATGTTCAGCAGCTTCGGCCCGAGCATCGCGAGAATCACCGCCGAGCCGATCGTGCCGTAGATATACGTGACGGCGTAGGCCGTGGGCATCGCATCGAGCAGCGCCTTGGTTTCGGCGGGCGGAAGGCCGAGCCGGTTGATGGCGTCGGTGGCGAGACCCATGGATGCGGATATGGTCTGCGATCCGGCGAAAAGCCCTGCCGCCGATCCGATGTCGTAGCCCGCCATTTTGGCGGCGGCATACGGCGCGGCAAGACAAAGCACACATTGAATGACGGAGAACAGCGCTTGCGGCAAGCCGTCCTTCGCAATGCCGCGAACGAATTGCGGACCGACGCCATAACCCACGGCGAAGAGGAACATCAGAAAGAAGACCGCCTTCACGTTCGATGAAATCGTGATGCCAAGCTGCCCGATGGCGATGGCCGCGAGCAGCGTCGCTGTCACGGCGCCCAGGCTGAAGCCCTTGAAGCTCTTGCCGCCGACCCAATACCCGATACCCAGTGACAGGAAGATGGCAATTTCCGGGTACGCGCGCAGCGTTTGCGTGATCCACGACATATGCGCTCCTTTGCGCGATGATTCGCGACCGTTACGTGCCGTGCCGGCACGAAATGAAGGTAGAGGACGAGCAGGCTGACAGACGCGCCGCCATCGGTGCCGGCGGGTCGGGCGCGTCCACGAAATGTTGACGATGCGTTGGATCGTTTCATCGAACCAATCCCGGCATGCAACGGTTGAGCGTATTGATGCCGATGCGTCGCCCAATTTCTTAAGCAATGCATGCAGCAGCGGATTGGAGTCACCAATACACTAGTTTTGATGCGCGGTAGAGTCGAAATTCGATAATTTCGATGGGCGTGCCGCATGGGCGCTATTGTTGCGCGGCGCGGGAGGTAAGTATTGCTTCGGATGCCGAAGTATCATAGCGAAAACGAAAACAGCGGCCGGGGCCGCTGTTTTCGTTACTCCGCCGTTTCTAGCAGCGGATAATCCGTATAGCCCTTCGCTCCGGGCGCATAGAACGTGGACGTGTCCGGGTCGTTCCACTGCGCGTCCAGTTCGAGGCGGCGCACGAGGTCCGCATTCGCGATGAACGGCTTGCCCCAGGCCACCGCGTCCGCGTCGCCGCGCGCGATGATCGCTTCGGCGCTTTCCTTCGTGAACTTTTCGTTGGCGATATAGACGCCGCCGAACGCCTTCTTCAGTTGCGGCCCGAGGCTGTCCGGACCTTCCGCCTCGCGCGCCGCGATGAACGCGATCTTGCGCTTGCCCAGTTCACGTGCGACATAGCCGAAGGTCGCGGCGCGGTCGCTGTCGCCCATCGTGTGGGAATCGGCGCGCGGTGCGAGGTGCATGCCGACGCGATCCGCGCCCCACACTTCGATACACGCATCGGCGACTTCGAGCATCAGGCGCGCGCGGTTTTCGATCGGGCCGCCGTATGCATCGGTGCGCTTGTTGGTGCTGTCCTGCAGGAACTGGTCGAGCAGATAGCCGTTCGCGCCGTGCACTTCCACGCCGTCGAAACCGGCGCGCTTCGCGTTCTCCGCGCCTTTGCGATACGCCGCCACCACGCCCGCGATTTCATCGAGCTCGAGTGCGCGCGGCGTGACATAAGGACGCTGCGGACGCACGAGACTCACGTGGCCTTCGGCCGCGATCGCGCTCGGCGCAACGGGCAGTTCGCCATTGAGAAAGACCGGGTCCGAGATGCGGCCCACGTGCCACAGTTGCAGCACGATCTGACCGCCTGCTTCATGAACGGCCTTGGTCACCAGTTTCCAGCCTTCGACTTGTTCGTCGGACCAGATGCCCGGCGTATCGGCGTAACCGAGGCCTTGCGGCGTGACCGACGTGGCCTCGCTGATGATGAGACCCGCCGATGCGCGATCGGCGTAATACTGCGCCATCAGCGCGTTCGGCACACGTTCGACGCCCGCGCGCTGGCGCGTCAGCGGCGCCATGACGATGCGGTTCTTGAGCGTCAGCGCGCCCACTTTGAGCGGATCGAAAAGAGTCGGCATAACGGAAGGTATCCTAATTAAGTTGAAAGGATGCTGTCACCTGGACGGCGCATCGGATGCTCAGAGATTCTCCATGGAATCGCGGAACGCCTGAATGACCGCCTCGTCGCGCCTGAAGAACACCCATTGCCCTACGCGCTTGGTGGTGACGAGCCCTGCTTTGTGAAGAGTCGCGAGATGCGCGGAAACGGTGGACTGCGACATGCCGCAGCGTTCATCGATCTGACCCGCGCACACGCCATGCGACAGCGGCAATTCCTGATTGGGGAAATGCTGCTCCGGCTCCTTCAGCCATTCGAGAATCTCGCGGCGAAGGGGGTTGGCTAGGGCTTTGTGGATTGCGTCGATGTCCATTTCGTTGCTCGTGCGTCTGACGGCCGGCACGCTAAAGGGCACGTATCGAATCGTCTTGATGCGAAGTATATATCGCAATCTTCCGATACGCAAGAAAGCCGCCCCTGCCGGCCGTTACGCCGAGGCTGGGAAGCGAAGCGCCTGGCGTGCGCGTCGACGAGAGGCAGCTTCAGTGGGCACTCTGCAGCCCGCGCTATTGCGCGCACCGTGCACGAACACCGCTCCCGATGCGGGCTCTGAATCGCCCATTTCAGCCTGTAGCCGAGGTCGGCGAAGGATACGTCGGACCGAACGCTCATGTCCTGCACGTCGACACGACGACGCATCGATCGTACTTTCCGCGCAAAGACCTCCAAGGACGTCCGGTGTTGCAGGTCATGACGCCGCCGCAGACGAGCGATGGGTTCGTCCGTGGATGAAACGCGTCAACTCGCACCGTGACGGTACGGCCCACGGCCTTTGGTATCCACTCCGCATGACCGCAATCGACATCGTTACTGCGCAACCTGCCACCTCAATACCGGATGCGTCGCGGCGAGCCGCATGATCCACGTCCCGGCGGCACTGAAATCCCACGTTGGGCCGAAGCTCTCCGGCTTGCTCATCTGCGCGGTCGTCAAACCGTTCGTGACGGGCACAGGCGTGCCCGAACCGACGCCGGATGCCTGCCCCGTGGTCTCGCGGTCCCAGAACACGTCGGCGGCAACGTTTCCGCGGTTATCGGCAACGAGGCCGCCCCTGAACGCTGGCCGCACGAAGCTCGCGACGGGCCCGCTTGCAAACGACTCCACGATGGATCCGACATTAGTAGCAACCAGTCCCCCACCACCCGCTTCCGCCGTCCACCGATCCGGTCGCATACGATTGCCTGATCGACCCTGAATTGCTTCCGACGAGCCCGCCGCCCGCTGCGCGAGAGCCTCCCCCTGCGCCTCCGGTGGCGAAGGACTGCAATATCAATCCTTCGTTATTGCCGACGAGCCCGCCCGCGGCGCTCGACGATCCGGCCGGGACCGCGCTGTCGGAGCGGTACACGACGCCGGTGCTGATGCCTAACAGTCCGCCGACTGGCCCGCCGGTCGATCCGTACGTGACCAGCTTGCCGTCGGCATGAACGTTCGACACCACGCCGGACGACTGCCCGGCGAGCGCGCCCATCGGCCCGAAATAATCGCTGATGCCGACATTGCCGAGTTTCAGGTTCCGCACCGCACCCGAGTTTCCGATCGACGCGAAAAGCCCTGTCGGTTGCGCGGTGTCGAAGTCGAGAACGGTGATGCTCAGGCTGTTGATCGTATGCCCGAGGCCGTCGAGTTGCCCCGTGAACCCGCTCGCGCTGCCCGCGCCGATGGGCTGGAATGTGCTCGTCGACGAACCGGCGTCGATGTTGCGGCCCAGTGCATAGGATCCATTGAGATCCTGCGAGATGGCCGCGAGCTCGTCTACCGAGTCGATCAGCCGATAGTCCGTTATCTGCGCCCGCACGCCGCTGTACGCGGGCGCGGTCCACGCAGGATTGCTGATGACCGTTCCGCTGACGTATTGCCCGCCGCTATCGCGGTAACTCGCGACTACGCCCGAGCTTTTCGACCAGTCGATCGTGCCGAGGTTGAAGACACTGCCCGCGTTCCCCTGCCCCGCTGCGTCGGCGCGCAGCGTCAAATTGGCCGCACCGGTATTGCCGAGCGTCGCCATCGGACCGACCGTGACGGAACGCGCCGCGTTGAGCGTGAGCGAAGCGTTGCCCGACCAGCGCATCGTCTGCTCCATCACGATATCGCCCGGCGACGCATCGAGCGTCACGGACGTGCCCTGATTCAACTGGTGGAGCAACGCCGCCGTCGTCAACGGACCGGCATGGAATACAGGCGCGTTCAGCTTCCAGTTCGCGGCATGAATGTCGGCATCGTCGAGATGAAGCGCCGCGCCTGCCGTATCGACGATGCCGCCCGTGCCATCGGCGTTCGCCGCATCGATGCGGCCGTGCACATGCGCGGCGCCGTCGTTCGCCACGAGCCAGACACGGCCATCGCGCGTCGCGGCGCCGGTCGCGCGCAATGCGTTCGTGTTGCCTGCCAGCGCGAACACATTGCCATCGGCGGCCTGCAATGCGATCTGCGCCGCCGCTATCGTTCCCTTGTCGACCACATCGCCACGGCTGCCCGTCGATTGCACGAACGTTTGCGGAAGGCTGGCGGCATCGCGCACGAGAACCCGATCCCCCGCTGCAAGTTCCGCCGAGCCGGCCGGCGCGCTGATCGTGCCGTCGTTCTCGACGAGACTGCGCGCGATCAGCAACACATCGCCGTTAGTGGAGCTGATCTTGCCGAGATTCACCACGACGCCCCCGCCACTGCCCGCAAAGGTCAGTGGACCGCCCGCCATGAACGCGTCGTTGCCGACATCAAGCGCCGATGCGACGAAGCGCCCGCCCGTCGAGACGACGCCCGTCGCGCCGATCACGATGCCCTGCGGATTGATCAGATAGAAGCTCCCGCTTGCGGTGAGCGCACCGTTGATCGACGACTTCTCGATGCCGGTCACACGGCCGAGCGTTGCGCCGGACCCGTTCTGGATCGTCACCGCGTTGTCTTTGTCGATCGAGAAGCTGGCCCAGTCGATGACGGCTCGCGATGTCGTCTGAGTGACCGTCAGGCGCTTGCCATTGACAGACATGCCGCCCGCGCCCGCAACGAATTTTCCTCCGGCGGGCAGCGGCCCGGCCGACCATGTGTTCGACGCGATCGCCACGCCCGCAATCATCAGAATCGCGAAGCGGCGGCGGTTCGCCGAATCTCTGTGCCGGTGCTTTGCGGACGTTGCGCCGATGGTTCGGGTCTGAGTGGGCATGATGCGCCTCCCGCGGGTTGCATCGAGCGGTCACTGCTTCCGACACATCATGCGCTTTCCGCTTCAATAATCAAGGTCCGGCCAAATTATTACGGCATCCTTTCGAATGTAAGCAGACCTGGTTCAGCCGCAGATCGCTCGGGGTTTCTCCGTTCCTGGCACCGTCTGGTAATCTCCGCGTTTTCCCTGCCTCATACGGAACGATCAGCTTATGGATACACCCTTCAACGAACGCGGCGTCACCTTGTCGCGCGCCGGCCTGTCGGCTTCGGGCCAGATGATTCCGCTGCGCGAGCTGCGCGCCGCACGGGTCGTGAAGATCGAACGCAAGAAGCCGCTGCCGATCGCTCTCGCGATCATCGGGCTCGTCGTACTGGGCGCGGGCATCGCGACGGGCGCGGGCGCGGCGCTCGTGCTCGGCGTGATGATCGTCGTCGTCGGTTATCTGACGTGGATCACGCAGGACGTCATCTATCAGTTGATGGTGTCGACATCCGACGGCGAGCGCGAAGTGCTCATCACGAAGGATGAGGATTTCGCGGATCGCGTGGC
Source organism: Caballeronia sp. LZ019 (assembly GCF_031450825.1). NCBI lineage: Bacteria > Pseudomonadati > Pseudomonadota > Betaproteobacteria > Burkholderiales > Burkholderiaceae > Caballeronia > Caballeronia sp. LZ019. The sequence goes on from NZ_JARTVZ010000002.1 coordinate 1,060,075, forward strand.
CGCGCTCGTCGGCGACGCGGTCGCGAAACACGCGCAAACTGCAGCCGCGCGCCCCGAAGCGTGATGCAGGGCGCGCGGCGCTTGGCGCGTCAGCTCAGGTTCAGCGGCTCGACATGCCAGATTTCGCGCGCATATTCCGCAATCGTGCGGTCCGATGAAAATATCCCCATGCCGGCGACATTCTCGATGGCGCTCTTCGTCCAGGCGTCCTTGTCGCGGAACTTGAGGTCGACTTCGCTTTGCGTCTTGTCGAAGCTCGCGAAGTCGGCGAGCACCATGTAGTGATCGCCCCAGTCCACCAGCGTATGGAAGATGTCGTAGAAGCGGTGCGGCTCTTCCGGCGAGAAGTGCCCGAGCCGGATCTGATCGAGCGCGAGCTTCAGTTCCGCGTTCTCCTCGTAAATCTGCCGCGGCCGATACCCCGCCGCGCGCAACGATTCGATCTCGTCCGTCGTGTTGCCGAAGATGAAGATGTTCTCGCGACCGACGGCATCGCATATCTCGATGTTCGCGCCGTCCAGCGTGCCGATGGTCAGCGCCCCGTTCAGCGCCAGCTTCATGTTGCCGGTGCCGGACGCTTCGGTGCCGGCCATCGAGATTTGCTGTGACAGATCGGCCGCCGGAATGATCAGCTCCGCGACGCTCACGCCATAGTTCGGAATGAAGCCGACCTTCAGCCGGTCGCCGACGAGCGGGTCCGCATTGATGCGCTTGGCGACATCGTTAATGAGCTTGATGATGTTCTTCGCCATCTTGTACGCCGACGCGGCCTTGCCCGCGAACATCACCACGCGCGGCGTCCAGTCATGCTGCGGATTCTCGCGGATGCGGTTATAGCGCACGATCACATACAGGATGTTGAGCAGCTGCCGCTTGTATTCGTGGATGCGCTTCACCTGCAGATCGAAGAGCGCTTCGGGATTGATGATCGCGTTCGCGTCGCGCTTCGCGCGTTCGACGAGACGCAGCTTGTTCGCGAACTTCGCCTCGTGAAACGCCTTGCGGAACTCGGGATCGTCGCGCCATTCGCGCAGCCGTCCCAGTTCGAACAGGTCGGTGCGCCAGCGCGTGCCGAGCCGCTTGTCGATCAGCGACGACAGCGAAGGACTCGCCTGCGCGAGCCATCGCCGCGGCGTGATGCCGTTCGTCACGTTGGTGAAGCGCTCGGGATACATGCGCGCGAAGTCGGAGAAGATGTTCTGCACCATCAGCTGCGAATGCAGCTTCGACACGCCATTCACCTTCTGACTCGCGACGATCGCAAGGTGCGCCATGCGCACGCGGCGCTGGCCGTATTCATCGACGAGCGAGATGCGGCGGATCAGATCGACATCGCGCCCGAACTTCTCCGTCACTTGCTTGAGGAACTGCGCATTGATCTCGAAGATGATCTCGAGATGACGCGGCAAAAGACGCGCGAGCATTTCGACGTCCCACGTTTCGAGCGCCTCCGGCATCAGCGTGTGATTCGTGTACGAGAACATCTGCTGCACGAGTTTCCACGCCTTGTCCCACGGCACATGATGCGTATCGACGAGCAGGCGCATCAGTTCGGGAATCGCGAGCACGGGGTGCGTGTCGTTCAGATGCACCGCGACCTTTTCCGCAAGCCGCCCGAAATGGGTATGCGTGCGCTGATAGCGGCGGATCAGATCCTGCATGGTCGCGGAGACGAAGAAGTACTCCTGACGCAGGCGAAGCTCACGGCCGGCCTGCGTCGAATCGTCCGGATAGAGCAGTCGCGACACATGCTCCGACGTGTTCTTCGCCTCGACCGCGCGACGATAATCGCCCTGATTGAACGCAGAGAGATCGAATTCGTCGGTGGCGCGCGCGGACCACAGGCGCAGCGTGTTGGTCGCGGTCGTCGCGTAGCCGGGGATGACCGTGTCGTAGGCCATCGCGTTGACGTGCTCGGTGTCGATCCATTCGGTGCGGTCGCCGTGCTGCACGGTGCGTCCGCCGAAGTGCACGGTGTACACCACTTCGGGCCGCGGAAACTCCCACGGATTGCCCGCGCGCAGCCAGTAATCGGGCATTTCGACCTGATTGCCCTCGACGATGGTCTGCCGGAACATGCCGTATTCGTAGCGGATGCCGTAGCCGAAGCCGGGCACGCCGACCGTCGCCATCGAGTCGAGAAAACACGCCGCAAGCCGTCCGAGACCGCCATTGCCGAGCGCGGCGTCGGGCTCGAGTTCCTCCAGCGTGGCGAGATCGACGCCGAGCGAGGCGAGCGCGTCGCGCACTTCATCGTGAATGCCGAGTGCGAGCAGCGCATTCGTGAACGTGCGGCCGATCAGGAATTCCATCGACAGATAATAGACGCGCTTCACGTCCTGTTCGTATTGCTGCCGCGTGGTGCGCATCCAGCGCGCGACGAGCCGGTCGCGCACGGCGAGCTCGGCTGCATGCAGCCAGTCGCGCGGCTGCGCGGTCGCCGCGTCTTTGCCGACGCCGTACATCAGGCGGTTCGAGATGGAGCGCCGCAGCGCATCGACAGTGCTGTTCAGCTGGTCGAATTCCAGGTTGACGGATGTCATCGATATCTCCGGTTTTTTGCATCTTAGCAACGACCGTCCATGCGCGCCGTTAGTTCAGCGCCGCGCCCGATGACCACAGTCCGGAACGCGAGACGACGGCCTTGCACGTTTGCAGGAGGTCCGCTCGGCGGCCGAAAAAAGGCAGGTTACGCCACTTTTATTTTTTTTGTACGACGTTCCGCGCGATGGTTCCCCGGCGTGTGGCGAACTCGCGTCGGTAAATATTATTTCGTGATCCGTAACGTATGGACGATGTCATCCGCGTGACAGCCGTGCGAAAGGCCGATACCCCGCATCGGGCAACGCATTCTTTCCGCGTGGTGTGCAATACGCGGGCAAGCGTCCGTTAGACTCGCGGGTCCGCAGTCATGCACCTGAATGAGGCCAACGATGTACAAGAAAGGCGTGGTCATCGAAATTCAATTCCCGCCCGAGCGACTCAACGACGCCGCCGGCGATCCCTACTGGATCGACCTCACACTCGACGAGGCGCGCCGCCTTCATGCGCAGCTTTCGAGGCGCTTCGCGAGCGGGAAGGACGCCCGCGCGAATCAGCCGCTCGACACGTTCTCGATCGAATAGCAGACGCTGTGCACGGTTGAACAAGACGACGCGCCGCAATCGCGCGGATACTGCGCGTTTTCGTCCTCTTTCTCGGCTCATGTTCTCGTTGCTGACCGCGCCCGTGTTCGTGTTCCTCTGGTCGACGGGCTTCATCGTCGCGCGGGCGATCACGCCGTATGTGGACCCCAATCTGTACCTGCTCGCGCGCTTCTGCGGCACGGCGGTCCTGTTCGTCGTGCTGGCGCTGGTCGCGCGAGTGCGCTGGCCGACGGGCCGCGACGCCGTGCGCCAGTTGGTCGCCGGCGCGCTGCTTCAGGGCGTCTACCTCGGCGCGAGTTACTGGGCCGTCGCGCGCGGGCTCGGCGCGGGCGTGATGGCGCTGCTCGGCGCGTTGCAGCCGCTCCTGACCGCCGCTTTCGCCGCGCGTCTCTTCGGCGAAAAGCTCTCGGCGCGCGCATGGGGCGGCCTTGCGCTCGGGCTCCTCGGCGTCGCACTCGTGCTCGCTCCCAAGATCGCGGAGAGCGCCGCGCCCGCCTCGCATGCAGCGGGGGCTGCGCCGCAATGGCTGGTGGTCACGGTCGCGATCCTGGCCGTGTTCGCGATCACCGCAGGCACGCTTTACCAGAAGACGTCGCTGGCCAACGCGGATATTCGCAGCGCGAGCGCCTTGCAGAACGCGGGCGCGGCCATCGTCGCGGCGGTGCTCGCCGTATCGCTCGGCGAGCACCGCTTCATTCCGTCGATGACCACGTGGCTCTCGCTTGCCTGGGGCATCGTCATGCTGTCGGGCGTGGCGACGACGCTGCTCGTGTGGATGGTCCGGCGCGGCGACGCATCGCGGGCGACGGCCTTGCTGTTTCTCGCGCCGCCGCTCGCGGCCATCGAAAGCTACGTCGCGTTCGGCGAGACGCTCGGCGCGATCCAGATCGCAGGCTTTGGCGTCGCGCTGGCGGGCGTGCTGCTGGCGAGATCCGGCTGATCAATCGACGTGGATCGCGGCCGCCGGCACCTGCTGGCGCGCGGCCTTTCCCGGTCCCGGCGACCACGCGGGCCGCGTCTTTCTCGCCGTATCGATGACGACGAGATAGTGGCCGGCCCACGGCGTCGTCTGCCGATCCGGCTTCAGCACCCATATCGATTGCCCTTCGGCCGCACGCGCTTCGTATTGGGCGTCGAGAATGCCGTGGTGATCGAAGAACGCGTTGAGCGTCGACGGGATGCGCACGCAGCCCTTCGAATGACGCATCCCGAGCACCGGTTCGAGCTTCTCGGGATCGGTGGCGTGCATCTGGAAGCGCATCGGCGAGACGCCGCCTTTGCCCCAGCCGCGTTCGCCGTCGACCCAGCCGAAATCGTAGATGCGCATGTCGCGCGCGCCGTAGCCGCGGATTTTGAACTCGTTGAGCGTGCCTTCCGCGCGGAAGTCCATGTTGCCCGGCACGTGCTGGAACACGCCGAGCGGCGTCAGGAAGTGGTCGTAGGATCCGGGGCGTCCCGTCGATACCGGCGATGCCCCGGTCATCGACCACGCATCGCCCGGTTTCGCGCGAAAGTAGACGAAGACCGCCTGCACGTTCTCCGCGCGATCCACGAGAACCACGAACTCGTTCGCCAGATTGCCGTGGCCGTTTTCGTCGAGCGCACGCTGAAGCGCGCGGCCATAGGCTTGCTGATCGGCGGCCGGCACGTCGAGGCGGCGGTCGACTTCGCGCGCGAACGCCTGCCGCATCGCGTAGGCGCCTTGGGGCGCGAGACCCGTTCGCTGCGCGATGTTCGGCTCGGGCGGTTCCGGCGGCAGCGGCGCCTCCGGCACGGCGGCTTCGGATGCCGCGCTCGCCGCCGATGCCGCTTCGGCTGCCGACGCGGCCGACGCCTCCGCGGCCTCCGAAGCCCGCGATGCAGCCGACGCATCCGAGACCGCTTGCGGCGGCATCGGCACCGGCATCGCGGGAAGCGCCCGCGCGGGGGCGCTCACGGTTTGCGGCGCGCTCGCGGCATGCGGCAGCGGCGGCGCGGGCGGAATCGCGACACGCCCTTGCGCGACCCTTGCCGGTGCCGAAGCCGGTGTCGAAGCCGGTGCCGAAGCCGGTGCCGTCGCTCGTCCCGCCTGCTGCGCGCTGGCCTGCGCCGTCATCAGAAAGAGGACGGCAAGCGCCGCAACCCCGGTTTTTCGCGCGCCGAACGGCGTCTTGTTGGTTCCTGCCTGCTGCATTGATGGACCCGCTTGAAGCTGAAACGACAAGCGAGCCCCGGAGCAACGTTCATACCGGCGCCGCATGCCGTTGCGGGCGGGTTGCGATCCGACTCGTCAGAGCCCCTTGCAGGACATGCTGGACAGATTCGGATACCGGTTCGGCCAGTCGCCGGCCATCGCCGATTGCGCGGCCCTGAGCGTGATATCGCCAGTGCAGACGCAACGCTTCAGATAGACCGCGAGCCGCTCCTTGCGACGCTGCCCGGCGCGGCCTTCCCAGCGCCGCAGGTCGAGATTGGCGGGCGAGTTCGGCGAGCCGCCGAGGATCACCGGCATGCGGTGGTCGAGCGCATATTCCGAGCCGAACGACGCATCGACGCCACGCTGTTTGAGCAGCCGGTCCTTCTGGCGCATCTGCATCTCGAACGACGGCAGCACGCGATCGACGTATCCCGACACGCAGATGGTATCGACGATGGTCGCCTGCGTGACGCGCGCATCGAGCCAGTCTGACCGCTGCGCGCGAGCGCCGCCGCCGGACACCGCGATAAGGGCGACCAGCGCGATGACGGCCGGCGACGCCACGCGCCCGATGCGGCGGCGGCTCTCGACGCCGCGCGGATTAACGGAGGTGTCGCTTCGATTCATGCCTCGATGAACTGGACGAGCGGGACAAGCGGATGGCGCGGCCATCGCGTGGCCGCCGGTTTTCGAGATGAACGGCGGTTCAATTAAAACACACGATCGCAGCGGCGCGAGACGCGTCTGTCAGACCGACAGGCGGGCGACGGCGGCATCGAGCGCCGCATCGAGCGTGCGGGCCTCGCGCGTGAACGCGGCGAACGATACGTCGATATTCGCGTCGTCTTCGCCGTTGCGGTCTTCTTCGATGACGCGTTCGCAGTCGCGCTGAAGCACGACGCACGCCTGCATGAACGGCGCAGCGCCGATGACCGCCGCCGCGCCTTTCATCCGATGCGCGATGTCGCGTAACAGCGCGTGATCGCACGCGTGCATCGCGGCGTGGGCTTGGTCGAGGTCCTGGGCGTTGGCGGATCGCAGGGTGTCGATCAGCGTCGCGGCCTGATCGCCGAACGCGTTCAGCGTGGCCTGATCGAAGACGGGGGCGCGGTGCGGAAGTTCCGGCGCCGGCGTGGCTTGCGCGGCCGGCACGGCGCGTCCCGCCTTCACGCCCGCCACCGACAGGACGGCCTCACGCAACTCATCGAGCGAGATCGGCTTGACGAGGCACATCGTCATGCCCGCCGCGACGGCCCGCGACGCCGCTTCCGGCTGCGCATTCGCCGTCAGGCCGATGATCGGCGTCGCGCGCGCGCCCGGCGCATGCTGCGCTTCGTCCGCGCGGATCGCTTGGGCGAGTTCCTCGCCGCTCATCCCCGGCATCGAACAGTCGGTGACGATCACGTCGAATGCGCCCGGATCGGCACGCCAGCGTTCGAGCGCAGCACGGCCGTCGGCTTCGCAATGCGTCGCGCCGCCCAAGAGCCGCACCTGTCCTTCGAGGACGATGCGGTTCGCCGGATGATCGTCGACGATCAGCACGCGCGTGCCCGCCAGCGCCTGCTGCGCGCCGGCCGCCGCCTCGCGCGGCGCAGCCGCCCCGGCATGCTCCGCTTTTGACGCCGGAAACGCGACGCGCACCGTGAACCGCGTGCCCTTCCCCGGCTCGCTCGACAACTCAATGCTTCCGCCCATCATCTCCACGAGCCGCTTGCATATGGTCAGCCCGAGTCCCGTGCCGCCGAAGTGCCGCGCGCCGCCGTCGTGGGCCTGCACGAACGGCGTGAAGAGGGACGCCTGCCGCTCGGGCGGAATGCCGATCCCCGTATCCGATACCGTGAGCGTCAGCGCGCGCATGCCGTCGAGCGGCGGTCCGGCGTCGCAGGCGAGCGTCACCGCGCCGTGATCCGTGAACTTGATCGCGTTCGACAGCAGATTGCCGACGACCTGCCGCAAGCGTTGCCCGTCGGCCATCACCCACGCGGGACCGCCCGCGCCGTCACGCTCTGGCACCAGCGCGATGCCCTTCGCGCGCGCGGCCGGCTCGTAGATCGACGCGACGCTCGCGATCCACGCATCGATATCCATCGGGGCGGGCGCGAGCACCAGGCGCTCCGCCTCGATCTTCGCGACATCGAGCAGGTCGTCGATCATGCCGAGCAGATCGCGCGCCGCGTGATGCGCGGTCTCCAGCGAACGCTTCGTCGCGGCGCCCTCGCCCGGCGCGCGCAGTTCCAGCTCGAGAAGGCCGAGCACGGCGTTCATCGGCGTGCGGATTTCGTGGCTCATCGTCGCGAGAAACGTGGATTTGGCCCGATTCGCGGTTTCCGCTTCCTCCTTCGCGGCGCGCATCGCTTGCTCGGCGGCGATCCGTCGCGTGATCTGCACGCGCAGCGAGACCGCCCACGCCGCAAGCAGGATCACGAGCGCGCCGCCCAGCGACGCAGCGAGTTCGATCTGCGGCAGCCGGCGTTCCCACAATGCTTCGGGATGCTCATCGAGTTTCCAGCGCGCGTGGATCGCTTCGAGCTCGTACGGCGGAAGCGCGGCGATCGCGCGATTCAGGATGCCGAGCAGCACGGGTTCGTCGCGCGCGACGAGCAGCACATGCGGCGACGGCCTGGCCGACAGCACGCCGCTGATCTTCAGCTTGCCGCGATACGGATTGCCGACCGCATAGCTCGCGAGCTTCATGTCCATGATCGTCGCATCGGCATGGCCGTTCACGACGGCCTGCAGCTGTCCGTCGATCGGAGTCGTCTGCACCACGCGCGTCGCCGGCGCGAGCTCGCGGATCATGGCCCGCGCCGGAAACTCGGGCGGCAGCGCGAGCCGCTTGCCCGCGAGCGCCGCGGCATCCTGCAGCGGCGGCGCGTCCACCCGCGTCACGATGGCGATGAGCCCGTCGCCGAAGGGCACGGTCGGCACGAGGTTCCGGTCGGCGTAATCGCGCGGCATGCCGAACGGCACGAACGCGGACGCGCCGGTTCGAAGGTCGTGGTCGATCTGCGCGGCGTCCTTGCGCAATCGTCCTTCGAAGCGCAGCCCCGAAACGCCCGATAACGCGGCGAGCAGATCCGGCACCAGGCCGGCCGGATCGCCCTGCGCGTCGCGGAAAATCAGCGGCGGCGCGTTCGCGACCATCGAGTAATGCACGATGGGATGCGTCGCGACCCACGCCGACTCCTCGGGCGTGAGCTTGAGCGGATGCTCGGCCGATACGGCGGTCATCGCGGCATTCCAGCGCGCCCGCGCGACGATCATCACGCGCGGCGGCAGCGAGGCGAGCGCGGCGTCCACACGCTGGCGCAGGGCATCGGCGCCCGGCCGTCCGGTTGCGAACGCGAAGCTGTATCCGCCTTCGTCGAAAGGCGCGGCGCCGGTCGCGACGAGGCCGGGAAGATCGAGATGCCCGATCGCGTAGGCGACGGCGGTCATGTCGCCGACGAACAGATCGGCTTCGCCGAGCGATACCGCGAGCAACGCCGCGACGGTGCCGGGATACGCGGCGGGCGTCATCGACGGATAGGCGGCCTGCAAACGCGCCCGCGATGTCTGCGCGTCCACATAGGCAATGCGATAGGTCGGCGCGCGTTGCTCAAGCGGCTCGACCAGCACCATTTGCGTCGGCATATACGGCCGGGAAAGCGCGAGCGGGGGGCCGGCGTCCTCGCCGGTCGCGCCCGTGGCCATGTCTATTTCCCCGCGGGTGAGCGCACCGATGAGCGCGGCGCGATCCGGATAGAACCGCCATTGCGGCTGCATGGCGAGCGAACCCGCGACCGCCTGCGCGAACTCGACGGAAATGCCGCGCGGCTCGGCGTTCGGGCTCGCCGCCGTGTCGGCCATGTCGAGCGGCGGGACGATGCCGGGGACCGCGCCGATCACGAGAGGCTGCGATGCGTGCGCGTGCATCCCGCTGACCGCGACGCATACGAGCAGCCAGGCGATGATCGACACGAAGCGCCCGACGCTTGCGGGCTTTGCGGAATGGAACAACGCTGCACCCCTTGTGCGGGCGGTGCAGCCAGTGTGGCAGAAACGGGCGGGCGCGCCAATCGGACAGGACAGCACGCCCATGCTGCCCGTTGCAGGCAGCGAAACGCCTGGCGCTACTGCTCCGCATTCGCGGGCGAGAGCGCCGCACCGATCTTGTCCGCCGTCGTCTTCTGCAACATGATGATGCGGTTCATCGCCGCATGGTTCGAAGTCGCCTCTTCGTACATCTTCGCCAGATCGGCCTTCAGTTGCGTGCGCGAGCCGCCGTCGAGATAGACCATGTGCCCGGACGGATAAAACGTCGCGGACAGGTTCTGCCGCACGGTCTTGTCGATGAGCGGCATCTGCTGAAGATCGAGGATCGTCTGGTAGAACGGCGTGACGAAGTCGTACATGCCGTTCGCGGCCAGCACCTTCAGGTCGACGTTCAGCGCCATCACCGCCGCGAGATCGCCGGCCGTGTAGAGAACGATGTCGCCCTTCGCATCGACGCCCTTCTCCGCGCCGGTCGGATCGGTGTGCTTGAAGTCCCAGTTGACGAACGCCTGATCGTTGAGATCCGTGAACGATGATGTCGACGTGAACTTCAGCTGCTCGTTCAGATAGCTGTTCCACATCGACGTGTAGACGCCGCTCACCGCTGTCATCGTCGGGTCGTTGCCGCCGGAGTTCGGATCGATCTTCCCTGCGATGCCCGTCGATATCGCCGTCACGCGGCCATCGTAGGAACCGAGCGCCTCGCCCTTCGACTTCAGCAGCGTCGTCAGGAAAAGCGAGTTGCCGCGGCTGTCGTAAGCGGCGATATCGAGGCTCCACGCGAGCAGCGTCACCCGGTCGATGCCCGTGAACTCCGCGAGCTTTTCGACCACTTCGTCGTCCGTCTGCGGGAACTTGCGCAGCGCGTTCAGGTAGTCCGTGCGCGCGAATTCCGCGACTTCCTCCATGAAGTTGACGAGGTTCGGCGGCGTCGGATGGACGCCGAGCTTCTTGTGATACCACGCATCGGCGGCGGCGGTCGGCAGCGCGCCGACGGGGTTGCCCGCCTGGCTGTAATCCAGAATGGACGATTGCAGCGTGATGCCGTTCAGATCGACGCCATCCTCATGCAGCCGGTACGCCAGCACGCAGCTGCGCGCGGTGCCGTACGACTCGCCGAACAGGAACTTCGGCGAATTCCAGCGGTTGTTCTTCGTGAGATAGCGCTTGATGAACTGCTTGATGGAATCCGCGTCCTGATCGACGCCCCAGAAGTCGCGATTCCTGTTCGGCGCGATTGCGGCCGAATAGCCGGTGCCGACCGGATTGATGAAGATGAGATCGCTCTTGTCGAGCAGGCTGTCCGGGTTGTCCTCCATCTCGTACGGCGCGGGCGGCGTGAAGCCCGGCATCGAGGTCTTGATGCGGCGCGGCGCGAACGAGCCGAGCAGCACGAATACCGACGACGAGCCCGGCCCGCCGTTATAAAAGAACGTGAGCGGGCGCGCTTCCTCCTTCGCGCCGTCCTTCGTGAACGCGACGTAGAACATCTTCGCTTCGGGCTTCGAACTGCTCGGATCGACCGTCACGAGATGGCCGACGGTCGCCGTGTACGCGATCTTCTCGCCGCCGACCGTCACCGTGTGATGCGTGATCGCGGCGTTTTCGTCGGCTTCGCCCGGGTCGATGGAATCGTCGGGACCGTTGCCGTACGCGACCGAATCGAAATACGGCTGATCCTGCCGATGCTTCTTCCCCGCGCTTTTCGCGGGCGCCTTCGCTGCGGGCTCCTCGGCCGCAGGCGGCTCCTTGATGCCGCCCGGATCGGGCGCGACGCCAGTTCCCGTGGCGGGAATGCTCTTCATTTCCAGTGGATCGGAGTTCATCGTGGTCGCTCCAGAATCGTCGTCGTGGTTGTTGTTCACTGACTTGCCTCAACTGTTACGTGGCTCGGGGCGGGCGCGAGCGCGGCGGCGACCTTCGCGCCGTCGGGACTGCCGAGCCCCGTGCACGCATCCCATCCCGATGCCGCCGCGAAGCTGCCGTTGTTGCCCTCGGTGATGTCGCGGCACGCGGCCTTCGCCTTGTAGAGCTTCGGATTGACGAAGCCCGACGGCGAGCCGTGGATCGCGTTGATGCGCGCGATCAGCGCGGCCCACAGCGGCGCGACGGCGCTCGTGCCGCCGACGACCGTATCGTCGCCGTCGATCAGCACTTCGTAGCCGGTGAGCGGCGATGCGTCGCCGCAGACATCGGGCACGCCGCGCTTCGTCAATGGCGCCTGATGCCCGCCGGAGCGGGCCGCGTGCAGGCCCTTTTGCCACACGGGCAACGCAAAGACGCTGCTCACTCCGCCGCCGCCCGCGCCGCCCTGATCGCCGTCGTTCCAGACGACTTCGCGCGTGATGCCGTGCGCCGTGGCCGCGAGGCTCGTGCCGCCGCAGCCGAGCACGTAGGGGCTCGACGCCGGGAAATCGACGTGATCGGCGTCATCCCCGACGCCGTCCGACGAGCCGCTGTCGCCCGACGCCGCGCACACCGTCACGCCGAGCGCCGCCGCGCTCTGCAGCACGTCGTTGAATGCGCTCATCGACTGCGACGACCAGTTCGACTCCGGCCCGCCCCAACTGATCGACACGACCGACGGCCGGTTCGTGTTGTCGTGGATCGCGCGATTGACCGCATCGACGAAACCGGCGTCGCTGTTCGGCGCGAAGTACACGGCGATGCGCGCGCCCGGCGCGACCGCCCCTGCGATTTCGATATCGAGCGTCACTTCGCCATCCGGACCGTTGGGATTGCCGGTCGGCGCATTCTTCGCGCGGTCCACGCCGATCGCGACGACCTTCGGGGCCTTCACGCCGAGCTTCGAGAAGTACGCCGAAAGATCGCTGTCGCGATAGCCGCCGCCCAGTTCGATGATGGCGATGCATTGGCCCGCGCCGTCGCCATCGGGGAAGTGGTAGAGGCGTGCGAGATCGACCGGCGAGAACGAGGTCTGCGCCGCGCCGCGAAGCGGCCTGAACGGCGGACGAAAACGGAAATGCGGACGCGCCTGCGGCTTGCTGTCGAGGCCGAGCACGGCCGTGACGGCGTCGTGGATATCGTCGGGCACGTTGACCGGGCCCGCGCGCCCGCGATATTCGCCGATGTTGTGATGCTGGAAGCGTTCGAGCTTCACATCGAAAGCCTTTTGGAACGCGTCGATGCTGCCCTTCAGCACGACGCTGCGCGTGCCGGGTTCCGCGCGCACGACCGACAGGCCGTAGCGCCCGGCGAACTGCGTGACCTTGCGGACGTCTTCCTCGGATGCGCCGAAGCGCTTGTCGAAATCCTCGCGCGAGACCGGCTGCGCGGGGGCGTCGCCGGCGTCGATGCGCGCCATCATCTGGCGAAAGCCTTCGGCGTCCTTGCGCCGCAGCATCACGACGACTTCGATCTGTTCGCCGGGATCGCAATCGCCGATGCACTTCGCGCCTTCGGGATGAATCTTGTCGGTGCCGCTCACCGGTTGCTTCGCCATGATATCGATGCTCCTTGCAGGCTATGGACTTCTTGAGAGTTCCGGTCCTGTCGATGTCGCGCATCGTAAGGTGCGCGAAGCACGCTGCTTATCGTCGTATTTTCCGGACGCGAATGCAATCGCCGGGACCGTGCGACCAAGAATGCGGCGGTCCCGGGACAATGCGTGTCCCGGTCGATTCACGCTTGCACGATGCTCGCGGCGCTCGCCGGCTCGATGCCGAGGCGCTCCATCAGGCGGCGGGCATCGAAGGGAGCCTTCACTTTCTGATCGTTGTCGAAGTAGCAGTACACGTCGCGCGAAGCACGGCGGCGCGCCGCAGCCGATGTGATGAGCCTCGCGTCCTCGACTTGCCCGCCCGCCGCCCAGTGCTCGATGCGCCGGGCCCAGCCGTCGAGCGCGTCGTCGGAATAAGCGCCGCCATAGAGCGTCTCGGTCCCGTGCAGCCGCATGTAGACGAAGTCGGACGTCAGGTCTTCCGCGTAAGGCCAGTCCGCGACCGAATCCGACACGACGAGCGCCGCGCCGTACTTGCGCAGAAGCCGCACGAAGGCATCGGTGCAAAAGCTGTGATGGCGTATCTCGATGGCGTGCCGCAGCGCGCGCTTGCGGCCCGCTTCGCACCACGGGTCCTTGACGCGGGTATCGTGCTGCTGCGCGAGCGCGACGGCGGCGTGCGTGTCCTTCGGCAGCAGCTGGAGAAAGCGTTCGAACGCTTCCGGCTTGAAGCTGAAGTTCGGCGGAAACTGCCACAGGAACGGCCCGAGCTTGTCGCCGAGCGCGAGCACGCCCGAGGCGAAGAAATTGGCGATCGCGGGAATCGCCGTCTCGTCGCGAAAGCGCAGCATGTGCGTCAGATAGCGCGGCCCTTTCACGCTGAACACGAAGTCCGCGGGCGTGGCGTCGTGCCACGCGCGATAGCTCGATAGCGTCTGCAGCGAATAATGCGAGCCGTTGATTTCGACCGTCTGCACCGCCCGCGACGCGAATTCCAGTTCACGCGCCTGCGCCAGTTTCTTCGGATAAAACACGCCGCGCCAGCCGGCATAGCGCCAGCCGGAAATGCCGATGCGGATATGCCCGCCCGCCGCGCTCATTTTGGCCGGTCTTCCGGATATTCCGTGCGCACGCCCGCGGGCAGCCACGGCTCGCGACGCGTGCACCACAGTTCGTAGGCGGGTTCGAAGACGCCGGTTTCGTCGAATGCGCCGAGCGGCAGGTCGACTTCCGGATGGCTCGCATATTCCATGTACGCCACCGATCCGCACACCGGGCAGAAATGCCGCCGCCCGTCTTCGGAACTGCGCCACGTCTCGAGCCGTCCGCTCATCTCGACGTCATCGCGCGCGAAGATGGCGTACGCGCCGAACGCGGAGCCGTGCACGCGGCGGCACGTCATGCAGTGACAGAGCGAGACGCGCCGCGGCTTGCCGCGCGCGCGGAAACGAAACGCTCCGCACGCACAGCCGCCTTCGTGGATGTCGGTGTTCATCGTGCGCTCCGCAGTCGAGGTCGAAGTCTTCACGCCGGAAGCACGTCACGCGCCCGGTCGATCGCGCCGCCCGCCGCCGGCCTCCCTGCGTCGTCGCACGGTTTGTTACGATAGCCCATCACGATCGGAGGCGGCACTCATGACGACATCGGGCATCGCAGGCAGCAGCACGTTATCCCTCTTGAAGCTCCTTCCCGGACCGGGTTCCGAATTCGGTCCCGCGGCGTCCGATCTCGCCGCGCACGTTCTCTCGCATCAGCGTTTCGATCCGGCGGCAGGCGCTGCGTTGCCGCGCGAGACTTTCCACGGAATGACCGTCGACGAAGCCATGTCCGACGAGTACGTCTTTCCGCTCGGCGACACCGGGCAGTCGATCGTGCTGTCGGGCTATCGCATCGCGGCGGGATTCATCGCCGAGCGCGCCGCCGACGAGTGGCTGGAACTCGCGCACAAGGAGCGCGTGGCGCGCGGTCTGCCCGCCGCGCCCGAGGCCGACGAGCCGCCGCTCGCGCCCGATCCCGCCGAAGCCGATCAACTGCTCGATCGCGCGCTGGATTGCGCGCAACGCATCCTCGATCCGGTCGCGGGCCAGCCGCTTCTCTCGCTGTTCGAAGCGCACTATCGCGGAGGGCGCGAATTCCTGCGTCTTTCGTGGGAAGGCTTGCCCGAGGATCTGGTGCCCGAGTCGCGCCGGCCGCTCGCCGCCCTCGCCTCCGCGATGGACGACGGCGAGCGCCGCGAAAAGCGCGATTACGATCCGTACGGCCTCGTCGGCACCGATGATTACGATGTGGACCGGCCGCTCGCGTATCGCGAGAAGATCGGCCCGTTTCTGTTCACGATGACGTATCGCCACGAGTATCCGCAAGTCGACGACGAGCGCCTCGGCACTGCGTTCGCCGTGTTTCACGAAGCGGGCAGCGATATCGTCGCGGCGGCGGCGGAACTCAAGCTCGTCAAGGTGCCGCCGCTCACGAGCAGCGCCGATCTCGTCTATACGCTCGACACGTATTCGGGCGAGATGCTGTCGCTCGCGCTGGCGTCGACGGAAGCGCTCGGACAGGCGCGTCTGTGCGACGTGTACAGCACGCATCGGGTGATCTATATCAGCATGTGGGAAGTGCGAAAGCCGTGGCGCGGCGAAGGGCTCGGCGTCGCGCTGCTGCATCAGGCGCTGGAGCGGCTTCCCGTCGATGTCGACGGCCGGCCGAACGCGCTATGCGTCGCGCCGGAGCCGTATCAGGTGGACATGCGCCACTTCGACAAGCTGCCCGCCGTGCTGCGCGAAGAACTGAAAGCGCCGGGCCGACGGCTCGAGGCGCACCTGACCAGCTGGCTCGAACGCTCGAAGCTGCCGATCGCCATGCATTTCTTCGTGCCGATGGCGCGGCACGCGGGCATCGGGTCGGCGGGCGAGAATGCGCAGTGGATCGACAGGATCATGGAGAGCGAGGCGTGATGCGCTCGTCGCGCCACGTCGCGAGTTCGTCCGCGACGCGCGCGAGCACCGCGTCCCACTGACCGGGCGCGGCCTGCCGGAAAAGCCGCGCGGTGGGATACCACGGCGAATCGTCGCGCGCGTCGAGCCAGCGCCAGCACGCGTTCGAGCACAACAGCACCCACACGGGCTTGCCGAGCGCGCCCGCGAGATGCGCGACCGACGTATCCACCGAAATGACGAGGTCGAGCGAGGCGACGATCGCGGCGGTATCGGCGAAATCGGCGACGTCGTCCATGAATTCGAGCGGGCGCAGGCGCGCGGGCAGCGTTGCAAGTTGCTCGCGCACCGCCGGGCCTTTCTGCAGACTGACGAACGTGATACCGCGCTGTTCAAGCAGCGGCTCCAGGTGCCGCACGTCAAACCAGCGGCGGCTGAACATGGCGAGCGGGTCGGCCAGCCACGGACGCGGCACGCCGCCCCACACGAGGCCGACCTTGAGCGTATCGGCAGGCAGGCGGGTGCGCCACCGATCCACCCGTTCCGCCGATACGTGCAGATAAGGCGTGCCGCACGGGATGGAATCGAGCGTCGTGCCGACGACCGCGGGCACGCTCATCAGGAAGCACCAGTAGTCGTGCGGCGGCAAGGTCGCCAGCGCGTCGCGGCCGATGCACTGCGCGACGCCGTCGACCGATTCGACGAGCGTGATCAACGCGTTGGGACACACGACCGTCAGCTTCTTTGCGCCACGCGACTTCAGTTCGGTCACGTAGCGGCAGAACTGGAGCGTGTCGCCGAAGCCCTGCTCGGTGATGACCACGAGCGACTTCCCCGCGAGCGGCTCGCCGCGCCATTGAGGATAAGACAGTGACGGACGCTCGACGACCTGCTGCGGCAGGCCATCGTCGTAGCGCGCCTCGAAGCATTGCCAGCCTTCGGTGAAATGGCCGGCGCGCAGCAATGCCGACGCGAGATGAAGTCTCGAGTTGGCGGATTCGGGATCGATGCGCAGAACTTCGCGAAACGCGCCCTGCGCCTCGTCCGAGCGTGCGCCGTCTTCGCCAAGCAGAATGCCCAGATTGTGATACGCAGCCGTGAAGTCCGGCATGAGTGCGATTGCCCGGCGATAGGCGGCTTCCGCTTCTTCCAGCCGTTCCGGCCGGCCCTGCGCGGCTTCGCGGAACAGCACGTTGCCGAGGCCGAAGTGTGCGTTCGCGCAATCCGGCTCGATGGCGATCGCGCGTCGATACGCTTCTTCCGCCTCCCCGACGCGATCGAGCCGGACGAGCGCTCCGCCGAGATTGATGAGCGCCCCCACGAAATCGGGACGCAGCGCGAGCGCGTTCCGATAGGCGCGCTCCGCCTCCGCCTGATCGTCGAGCGCATTGCCGAGGTTGTAGTGCGCGTCGGCCCAGTCGGGGCGAGCCGCGACCGCCTGCCGCAGTTGCGCCGCCGCTTCGTCCAGTCGCCCGCAGTCTTTCAGCAGATTGCCGAGATTGTTGTGCGCCTCGGCGTGGGCCGGACGCGCCGCCAGCACCTGCCGGTACGCCGCCTCGGCCTCGGGCAGACGGCCGGCGCGCGTCAACAGGCTGGCGAGGTTGTAATGCGCTTCCACGAAATCGGGCTTCAGCTTCAGCGCCTCCCGGAACCAGTGTTCGGCTTCATCGCGATGGCCGAGCTGATCGAGCGTGTTCGCAAGGTTGTACTGCGCCTCGACGAACGCCGGGCGCAGCTCGATCGCCTTTCGATAGACCGCCTGCGCTTCGTCGAGCCGGCCCGCGTCCTTCAGCGCGTTGCCGAGATTGCTGTAAGGCCCCGCGTCTTGCGGATGTTCGTCGATCGCGCGCCGCCACCAGACTTCGGCCTGCTGCTTCCGGTTCGCGCTGTACGCGCAGACAGCGGCGAGATCGAGCGCGGCCAGATGAGCCGGAACGCGGTCGAGCATCGGCGCTAGGGCGGCGAGGGCATCGTCGAAGCGGGCGTTCGAATAATGGCGAAGGGCCGCGTCGTAGCGGTTCTGATCGAAGGTCATGGCTAACGTAGCGAACGGAATCGACGTCATTTTGCAGCGTGCCCTTCCCCGCGATCGTCACAATTTGGAGCCACCGGGCGAGCGGCGATCGAAATAATCGCGAGCCGGCGCGGGTCGGCTTTACGAACTCATGCAGCTTTTACGTGGTTCTTGCGCGCCACGGGCGGCATCGGCGCATTCAGGCGCGTTGCATGATGCCTGGCATCCAAGTTGCTCGCCGTTGGCCGCCGCGAGCGGCCCTCGCGCGCACCACAACCGCCCACGGACTCGGGCATCGGCGCTTGGCGAACCGACGTCGCATCGGCCGCGAGCGGACAGGCCCCATGAAGACTCGAGCCGAACGGCGTCCTTCTGAACGAGCGAGGAGCCTTCTTTCGCCATGTCCCCAGTCAACAAGCCATCCCCACGTCCCGACGACGCGGCTCAGAAGCCCGCGCGCAGACGCTTTCTGCAATCGGCCGCGGCGGCGGCGGCCGTGACCGCCGCGCCGCTCGCGCCCGCGCAGCAGGCGGGCGCCGATGCGAGCGCAGCGGCGCCGATGCCGCCTTCCGCCGCGCCGACGATGCCCGTCAGGCTGACCATCAACGGTCATCCGCATGAACTGCAAGTGGAAGCGCGCACGACGCTGCTCGATGCGCTGCGCGAATACGCCGGCCTGACCGGTACGAAGAAGGGCTGCGACCGCGGCCAGTGCGGCGCGTGCACGGTCATCGCGGGCGGCAGGCGCATCAACTCGTGCCTGACGCTCGCCGTGATGCACGAAGGCGAAACGGTGACGACGGTGGAAGGCCTCGCCCCCGCCGCCGATGCGCTGAGTCCGCTGCAGCAGGCGTTCATCGAAAAGGATGCGTTCCAGTGCGGCTACTGCACGCCGGGCCAGCTGTGCTCGGCGACCGCGCTCATCGACGAATTCCGCGCCGGCGACGCCAGCGCCGCAACCGCCGACGTGCGCTATCGCCCGCCGCAACTCTCCGACGATGAGATCCGCGAGCGCATGAGCGGCAATCTCTGCCGCTGTGGCGCGTATCCGAACATCGTGGCGGCGGTGAAGGCCGTTGCCACGACGCGCAGCTGAAGGAGGCGCACATGGACGCGATTTCCTATCAGCGCGCCGCCGACATCGGCTCGGCGATTCAGGCCGGCAGCCAGCCGGGCACGGCGTTCATCGGCGGCGGAACGAACCTGCTCGACCTGATGAAGGGCGGCGTCGCGCGGCCCGTGCGGCTCGTCGATATCACGCATATCGGCGGGCTGGATACCATCACGACGCTGCCCGACGGCGGCCTGCGCATCGGCGCACTGGTGCGCAACAGCGATGCCGCGAATCACACCTGGGTGCGCGAGCGTTATCCGCTGCTGTCGCAGGCGTTTCTCGCGGGGGCGTCGGCGCAATTGCGCAACATGGCGACGGTCGGCGGCAACCTGATGCAGCGCACGCGCTGCTATTACTTCTACGACACCGCCTTCCCCCAGTGCAACAAGCGCAATCCCGGCAGCGGCTGCGCGGCGCTCGACGGCCACACGCGCATTCACGCGATTCTCGGCGCGAGCGAGCAATGCATCGCGACGAATCCGTCGGATATGAGCGTGGCGCTCGCGGCGCTCGATGCCGTGGTACGCGTGAGCGGCCGGGATGGCGAACGCACCATTCCGTTCGCGGAGTTTCATCGGCTGCCGGGCGACCGGCCCGATCTCGACACGACGCTCCTGCCGGGCGAACTCATCACGTCGGTCGATCTTCCTCCGCCGCTCTTCGCGGCGCATTCGAAGTATCTGAAGGTGCGTGATCGCGCGAGCTATGCGTTCGCGCTGGTATCGGTCGCGGCGGCGCTGCAGATGGACGGCGACACCGTGAAAAGCGCGCGCATCGCGCTGGGCGGCGTGGCGCACAAGCCGTGGCGCGCGAGCGCGACGGAAAGCGCGCTCGTCGGCAGGACGCTCGACCGGGGCACGCTGCAAAGCGCCGCCGCGCTGGCGGTGCAGGGCGCGAAGCCGCGGCGCGACAACGCATTCAAGGTGACGCTCGCGCAGCGGGCGATCGTACGCGCCGTCGAACAGGCCGGAGGTGTCGCATGAGTGTCATCGGACAACCGCTCGACCGCACCGACGGCGTGCTCAAGGTGACTGGCCAGGCGCGCTATTCGGGCGACAACAGCGAAGCGAAGCTCGCCCATGCGGTGCTGATCACGAGCACGGTGGCGAAGGGACGTATCGCATCGATCGATGCGAGCCGCGCGGAGGCGCTGCCCGGCGTGCTCTTCGTGATGACGCACCGGAACGCGATGCGCCTGCCGAACGGCGGCGTCCCCGATGCGCAGCCGCCCGCCGTGCGCAAGCTCACGCTGCTGCAAACGAACGACGTGCGATACAGCAACGAGCCGGTGGCGGTCGTCGTCGCCGATACGCTCGAGCATGCGCGCGGCGCGGCCCGTTTCGTCGATATCCGCTACGAGGCCGCGACGCCCAACGCGGATTTCCAGCGCGCGAGAAGCTCGGCGTATCAGCCGGAGAAGATGATGGGCCGCGCGATCACGACGCAGCGCGGCGACGTCGATGCCGGCCTGCGCCAGGGAGCGTCGCGCTTCGACGCGGTCTACACGACGCCGAACGAGCATCACAATCCGATGGAGCCGCACGCAACGCTCGCACGCTGGGACGGCCCGAAGCTCACGCTCTACGACTCGACGCAGGGCGTGTCCGGCACGCGGAGCGCGGTGGCCAAATTCTTCGGCATTCCCGATGACGACGTTCGCGTGATCTGCCCGTTCGTCGGCGGCGGCTTCGGCTGCAAAGGGTCGGCGTGGTCGCATGTCGTGCTCGCGGCGATGGCGTCGAAGCAGACGGGGCGGCCCGTGAAGCTCGTGCTCGACCGGCCGCAGATGTTCGGGATGGTTGGCAACCGGCCGTTCACCGAGCAGCGCATCCAGGTGAGCGCCCGTCCCGACGGCACGATGACGGGCATGCGGCACGACGTGATATCGACGACCTCGACGTTCGAGGACTGGACGGAAAGCTCGGCCATCGTCACGCGGATGATGTACGCGGTGCCGAATCAATCGACATCGCACAAGCTCGTGAAGCTGGATGTCGGCACGCCGACCTTCATGCGCGCGCCGGGCGAGACGAGCGGTTCGTTCGCGCTCGAATCGGCAATGGACGAGATGGCGTATCGGCTCGGCATGGACCCGCTCGCCTTTCGCATCAGGAATCACGCGAACATGGAGCCGCAGGAGAAAAAGCCGTGGTCGGGCAAGTCGCTGCTGGAGTGCTACCGGGCGGGCGCCGACAAGTTCGGCTGGAGCAGGCGGAGCGCCGCGCCGCGTTCGATGCGCGAAGGCAACACGCTCATCGGCTGGGGCGTGGCGACGGCGACGTATCCGGCCAATCGCAGCGAGGCGTCGGCGATCGCGCGCATCCTGCCCGACGGCACGGCGGTGGTCGCTTCCGGCACGCAGGATCTCGGCACCGGCACCTACACGATCATGACGCAGGTCGCCGCGGACGCGCTCGGCTTTCCGCTCGATTACGTACGTTTCGCGCTCGGCGATTCGTCGCTGCCGAAAGCGCCGGTGTCGGGGGGATCGCAGTCGGCGGCGAGCGTGTCGCCGGCGGTGCAGGCAGCGTCGAAACAGGCGCGCGAGCAGCTCATCGCAATGGCGATCGCCGATCGGGGATCGCCCGTCGCGGGCCTCGCGCGCGAGGACGTGACCGTGAGCAACGGCTGGGTCGTGAGCCTGTCGGCGCCCGAGAAGCGCGATCCGGCCGCGGCGGTCATCGCCCGCAACGGCGGCAGGCCCATCGAGGCGGTCGCCACCACGCGCCCCGGCGACGAGAAGAAGCAGTACTCGTTTCATTCGTTCGGCGCGGTCTTCGCGGAAGTGCATGTCGATGCCGACCTCGGCACGATCCGCGTGCCGCGCATCGTCGGCGTGTACGACGTGGGGACGCTCATCAACGAAAAGACGGCGCATAGCCAGTTGATGGGCGGCATCGTGTGGGGCGTCGGCTCGGCGCTTCTGGAAAAGAGCGATCTCGACGTGCGTTACGGGCGTTACACCAACGCGAATCTCGCGGAGTATCACGTGCCGGTGAACGCGGATATCGGCTCGCTCGACATTGCGTTCGTCGGGCAGCCGGACCCGCATATCAATCCGCTCGGGGCGCGCGGGATCGGCGAAATCGGCATCACCGGGGTGGCGGGGGCGCTGGCGAATGCGGTGTTCCACGCGACGGGTGTGCGGGTGCGCGATCTGCCGGTCACGCTCGACAAGGTGATGGGAGCAGGCTGAAGGCGGACGCGGCATTCGCGAAGGCGGTCGGTCTCGCGACGGCGTGCGTTGGCTGTTGGGCGAGCGTGGTTGTTCGGCGGTCGCTTTGGTCGGCTGGCATGGGCGCGCACGTGCAGGATTCGCCACGGCACGCGCACGATGGATGGCCAGCGCCGCCCCGCTTGCCGCCGCCTCCGACGCGCTGCACAATCGGCTTCCTTTCTCACCATGGGCAGCACGATGACCTATTCGTCGAACGCGACCGGCCTTCTGCTGGCGGCCGGCCTCGGCACGCGCTTCGATCCGTCGGGCGCGCGGAACAAGCTGCTGGCCCCGCTGCCGGACGGCGCGCCGGTCGTCCTGCAGTCGGCGCGGCGGCTCCTTTCCGTGACGGCGGAAGTCGTCGCGGTCGTGCGGCCGGGCGCGGAAAAGCTCGCCCGCGTGCTGAGCGACGCCGGCTGCAATGTCGTCGTGAGCGAGGACGCGGAACGCGGCATGGGCGCGACGCTCGCCGCCGCGGTGCGCGCAACGTCCAATTGCAGCGGATGGATCGTCGCGCTCGGCGACATGCCGTGGATTGAGCCCGCGACGATCGAAGCGGTCGCGCGTTCCCTCGACGCCGGCGCGGAACTTGTCGCGCCGTGCTATCGCGGCACGCGCGGGCATCCGGTCGGGTTCGGCGGCGCGCATCGCGATGCCCTCGCCTCGCTCGACGGCGACGCCGGC
This sequence comes from Caballeronia sp. LZ019, assembly GCF_031450825.1. Lineage (NCBI taxonomy): Bacteria > Pseudomonadati > Pseudomonadota > Betaproteobacteria > Burkholderiales > Burkholderiaceae > Caballeronia > Caballeronia sp. LZ019. The sequence goes on from NZ_JARTVZ010000002.1 coordinate 1,082,854, forward strand.
GCGCGCGGCATCCTGGCCCGCGCGACGCCGCTCGTCATCGATGTCGACGATCCGAACGTGCTGCGCGACGTCGACCGACCGAGCGACTTGCAGTAAAGGGCACGACCATCCCAAAAAAGTTGCCTCGAAGCAGGAGCCATCGCTAGAATACTGTATGGATATACAGTACTTTTCAGCCTTTTCTGGTTCCGGTTTCCGATGAAAAGCGTCATTCTCGACCCATCGTTCGCTGCATGGCGCACCGTCGCGCGTTCCCTCGTCACGGAAGGCGTGCCGCCGCAAGACGTGCTCTGGCGCGAGTCCGCCGCGTCGGCCACGGTGTTCGGCACCATCGCCGCACCCTGCGGCCCGGCGGACCCGAACGCGCCGAAGCCGGTGAAAATCGCCCGCGAGTTTCTGACCATGCTGGAGACGGCTGCGTGCTACCGCGCGCCGGATCGCTGGCCGTTTCTCTACAAGGTGCTGTGGCGCTGGACGCAGGGCGATCGCGCGGTCGCGTCGGCTGAAGATGCGGACGGGCATCGGCTGCATCGGATGATCGAGGCGGTGCAGGCCGAGGAAGGCAAGATGCGCAAGACGTTGCGCTTCCGGCACCGGGATGCGTCGCTCGGGCCGCCGGAGTTCATTAGCTGGTGCGAGCCGGTGCATGACCTGCTGGAACACGCCGCCATGCATTTCGCCACGCGCATGGGCAGCGCCACGTGGATGATCGCCACGCCCCACGGCGCGGCGTTCTGGGACGGTGCGCTGCTGCGCGTGGACCGCACGAGCGAGCCGGAGGAAAAGCCAATGGATTTCGGCGTGAGCGCCGATTCCATGAGCGGCGAGGCGGTCAGCGGCGACGCCATCGAGGCGTTGTGGCTCGCGTATTACGAGAGCACGTTCGCGCCGGCGCAGGAAAACGCCGCGGAAATGGCGTCGCACATGCCGGTGCGTTACTGGAAGAGCCCGCCGAACGAGCGCGCCGATCCGGCGCTCATTGCCCGCGCGGACCCGTACACGCGGCGCGACAGCCATCCGCGCAACGTGCCGGACGACATGGAAGTCGCGCTCAATACGGATCTCGAGCCGCTCAAGGGCACGTCGCTGAAGGAGCCGCCGTCGCTCGACGCGTGCAAGCGCTGCTCGCTCTGGCGCAACGCCACGCAGGCGGTGCCGGGCGCGGGCCCGGCCGGTGCGCGCGTGATGCTGGTCGGCGAGCAGCCGGGCGATCAGGAGGATCGCGAGGGCAAGCCGTTCGTCGGCGCGGCGGGCAAGCTGCTCGACGAGGCCATCCGCGAGGCGCAACTGACGCGCGAATCGCTGTATCTGACGAACGCGGTGAAGCACTTCAAGTGGGACGAACACGGCGAGCAAGGCGGCGAAGGCAAGGAACGCCTGCTCGTGACGCCGTCGCAGCGCGAGCGGGAGGCGTGCCGCTACTGGCTCGACGAAGAACTGGCGCGCATTGCGCCGAAGGTGGTCGTCGCGCTCGGGGCAACGGCGCTCAAGGCGCTGACGGGGCATCGCACGGCGTTGTCGGAGTATCTCGGCAAGACGATCGAGCACAAGGGGCGCATCGTCGTGCCGACCTATCATCCGTCGTATCTGCTGCGCCTCATCGACGACAAAGTGCGCGAGGAAGTGTTCGGGACGATCGTCGAGGCGCTCGTGTTCGCGCAGCAAATCGCCGACGGCACCGCGACCGTGCGAACGCCCGTGAAGGACCGCACCCGCTGACGGACGCGCTGGCAAATGCAACAGCCCGCAACAGGAAGAAACAAAACGAAAGCAACGTCAACGATCGTGTAAGCCGTGCGTTGAACCGATGTCGCGCTTGTTTGCGCTTATTCGTTGAGACGACACCACATGGCCGCTCTGCCGCTCGAAGCTCTTCGCCAGCAACATTCCCTGACTGCGCTCGTGCCGAAATCGGCGGGGCAACTGCATAGCGAACGCGAGCGGCTGATTGCGCGCGCCGGCTTGCTGCTGAAGGCGACTATCGCGCTGGCGCTCGTGGGCGCGGCCTTCGTCGCGGGATTGCCGTTTTCGCCGGTGCCGCACGAATACAGCTTCGGCCTGCAGGAAGTGCTGGGCGTCGCGGTGTTCGCGTCGTGCCTGTTCCTGCTGCACGAGCGCGCCGAACTGACGCTCGCGCTCTACGACTACGAGCCGGTCGAGCAGACCACGCAGGGCGAATTGCGCGCGTTGCTGCATCGGGTGCCCGAAGGCGCGTCGTATCAGCAGGCGCTCGCCGCCGACAACCGCACCTTCGTGACCGGTGAAGTCGACGGCATCCGCCGTCGCGCGGAAGCGTTCACGCCGAAAGCGCTGCCCGCCGAAGACGGCAATCCGGAAACCTGAGCCGCAGCCGTTTCGCCGGCGTCGAGAACCGCCGCTCCTGATCGCGCAGGGCGGCGGTTTTCTTTTGAGGGCGCGCGGACGGCGAACCGTCTTGACGATCCTTTGTCCGCCGCCTTCAATACGGACATCCGGAACCCTCTTCGATAGGCATGGCGCGTGCTGAAACTTATGCCTCCGATCCGCCCGAGACACGAGGCCACGCCAATTGCAGGAGTCAGGATGCGAGCCAATCCCTTTTCGAAGTTTGCCGATGCGCTGTCCCCGGACCTGTCGCTCGCCCCGGCGCTGATCCCCGATTCGCCGTCCGCGCCCCCTTCCGCGCCTTCCGATGACGCGCTCACCGATGCCCAGTACGACGAGCTGGTGGCGTTTCACGGCATCGAACGGGAGCGGCTGGTGCTGATTCATCCCGGCAGCCATCACGCTGCGCCCGCGTGGGCTGCGGAGCAATATGCCGATGTCGCCGACCAGCTCGCCGCCGACGGCTGGCAGATTGCGATCATCGGCGACGCGCCCGATCCCGAGCGCACCGCAGGCGTGCTCGGCGCGATGCAGACCGCCGCGCTTTTTCTGGCCGGCGCGGTCGCGCCGCGCACGCTGCCGCGCCTGATCGCGGATGCGCAGCTCCTGCTTTCCGACGACGCGCAGGCGCCCTCGCCCGTCGCCGTGGCGCGCGCGCTCGGCACGCCGCATATCGTGCTGAACGAACATCCGCGCGGCACCGCGACCGACGCGATCGCGCGCCGCGCCCGCGCCGAGTTGTCCGATGTCGAGCACGCGCACCCCGGCCAGCCGTTCACGCTGCACATGCCGGCGTCACACGATGCGTTCTGACTTTCTTTCCGGAGCCACGATGAGATTCGACCTGCAGACCAGTCCCGTCCCCGATCCGATCGCGGACCCGAACCGCGATCCGGAAGCCGATCCGCTCACGCCGCCGTCGCCGGGGCATCGTCCGGACGAGCCGCAGCATCCGGAAGCGCCGCCGGACAAGGACCCCATCGTCCGTTTCTGAGCCGCCCCGCCCGCCTGCCCGCGTCACATCGGGTATTCCCCGCCTCAATCCCGCCTGCCTCGCGCCGTAAAGCAGCCATGCGGCGGCGCACGCCGTCGCATCGTCGATACACACACAAGACAACGTGACATACAAACGTGACGTCAACGTAACGTAACGGAAGAGCGGGCGCACACATGAACGGAATGACCCTCAACAGAAAGCTCGGCTCGCTGATCGCCGTGCTGTGGATCGGCCTGATCGCCATCGGCGTGATCGGAGCGTGGCAGAACCGGACCTCGATGATCGACGACCGCAAGGAGCAGCTCAAATCGCTCGTCGGCGAAGCGCATGCAATCGTCTCCCATTACGCGGCGCTCGCGGCCAGCAAGACGCTCACCGACGACGACGCGAAAAAGCGCGCACTCGAAGCCGTCGGCGCGATCCGCTACGGCACCGACGGCTATCTGTCCATCAACGACTCGCGTCCGGCGATGGTCATGCATCCCATCAAGCCCGCGATGGTCGGCCAGAATCTCGCCTCCTACACGGATCCGGCGGGCAACCGGCTCTTCGTCGATATCGTCAAGGCGGGCGATCAGCCGGGCGGCGGCTTCGTAAGCTACCTGTGGTCGAAGCCGGGCAGCGACAAGCCGGTCCCGAAGCTCTCGTATGCGCAGAAATTCGCGCCGTGGGACTGGTACATCGTCACCGGCATGTACATGAACGACGTGCAGGATGCGTTCTACGCGAGCGCGCTGCGCTGGCTCGGCATTACGGCCCTGCTCGGCGCGGCGGCGACGGTGGCGATGCTCGTCGTCCTGCGCAGCATCCGGCGCAATCTGGGCGGCGAGCTGGAAGTCGCGGTCGGCGCGGCGCACCGCATCGCGGGCGGCGATCTGACTGCAACCGTCCACGTGCGTCCCGGCGACACGACGAGCCTCCTCCACGCGCTCGCGACGATGCAGCGCGGGCTCGTCGAAACCGTCTCGCGCGTGCGCAACGGCACGGAGAACATCAACGTGGGCGCGTCCGAGATCGCAGCGGGCAACACCGATCTGTCGCAACGCACCGAGGAACAGGCGGCGGCGCTCGTGCAGACCGCGTCGAGCATGGATCAGATGACCGCGAACGTGAAGAACAGCGCGGAGAGCGCGGCGCAGGCCGCACGGCTCGCGGAGCAGGCGGCGGACGTCGCGACGCGCGGCAGCGGCGTGGTCGATGACGTGATCCACACGATGACGCGCATCACCGAAAGCTCGCAGCAGATCGGCGACATCATCGGCGTGATCGACGGCATCGCGTTCCAGACGAACATTCTCGCGCTCAACGCCGCCGTCGAAGCGGCGCGCGCCGGCGAGCAGGGACGCGGCTTCGCGGTCGTCGCGGCGGAAGTGCGCAGCCTCGCGCAACGATCGGCGACGGCGGCGAAGGAAATCAAGGCGCTGATCGAGACATCGACGCAGACGGTGGAGGAAGGCGCGTCGCTCGTATCGAACGCGGGCGCGACGATGGGCGAGATCGTCCAGTCGGTGCGGCGCGTGAACGAAATTCTGGACGAGATCAGCAACGCGTCGCGCGAGCAGAGCGCGGGCATCGAACAGGTGAATCGTGCGGTCGTGGAGATGGACCAGGTGACGCAGCAGAACGCGGCGCTCGTCGAAGAAGCCGCCGCAGCCGCGCATTCGCTGAAGGATCAGGCGGACGGGCTGCGAGAGGCGATCGGCAGCTTCAGATTGCCGGCGTGATGCGAGCGGTTCGATGCGCGAGGCGGGGAGCCTCGCGCGTTGTGATTACTCAGCCAGCCACCGCTCCACCAGCCGCGCCCAATACGCGGCCCCGACCGGCAGATTCTTGTCGTTGAAGTCGTAATGCGGGTTGTGGACCATGCAGCCGTCCTCGCCCGCGCCGTTGCCGATGCGCAGGAACGTCCCCGGCCGCGCCTGCAGCATGAACGCGAAGTCCTCGCTGCCCATCAGCAGATCCGTATGCGCGACGACGTTCTCGTCACCGACCAGCTCGCGCGCCACTTGCGCCGCGAACTCGGTCTCGGCATCCGAATTGACGACGACCGGATAGCCTTCGACATACGACACCGTCGCCTTCGCGCCGTAACTCGCCGCCTGCGCTTCCACGAGTTCGCCGATTCGCCGCTTCAGCAGCTCGCGCACCTGCGGGGTGAACGAGCGCACCGACAGTTCGAGCGTCGCGCGGTTCGGAATGACGTTGTTGACGGTTCCCGCGTGCATCGAGCCGACCGTGACGACCGCCGGTTGCGCCGGATCGACATTGCGCGCGACGATCGTCTGCAACGCCATCACGATGCTCGCCGTCACCACGACCGGATCGACCGAAAGATGCGGACGCGCCGCGTGGCCGCCGACGCCTTCGATCACGATGGACACCTGATCGCCCGCCGCCATGAACGGGCCCTTGCGAAACAGGAATGTGCCCGGCTGCGCGCCAGGATGGTTGTGCACGCCGAACACCGCATCGCAATGAAAGCGGTCGAACAGGCCTTCTTCGATCATCCGTTGCGCGCCGCTCGGCACGCCGTGCTCCTCGGCCGGCTGAAAGTACAGATGCACGGTGCCGTTGAAGCGGCGCGTGCGCGCGAGGTGGCGGGCCGCGCCGAGCAGCATCGTCGTGTGGCCGTCGTGACCGCACGCGTGCATCTTGCCGTGCGTTTCGCTCGCGTACGGCTTGCCGGTCTGCTCGACGATCGGCAGCGCATCCATGTCCGCGCGCAAGCCGATGCTCTTCGTCCCCTCGCCCGCCTTCAACGTGCCGACGACGCCGGTCCCGCCGACGCCGCGCGTGACCTGCCATCCCCACTCCGCGAGCTTGTCCGCGACGAGCGCGGCCGTGCGCGTCTCTTCGTAGGACAACTCCGGATGACGGTGAATGTCATGGCGAATCTCGCGCAACGAAGGCGCGTCGTCCGAAAGGTCGGCGATTTCGGTGAAGCGGTGATCGGACGAAGGGAAAGAATCGGTCGTCATGGAAAAGCCCTGGCTGAGAATGAATGCACGGCGCGGCGTGAAAGGCGCACATGATCCTCCACTCGCGCGCCGCTCGCCAGTCCGGCGACGCTTCTGTGCATTTTTCGCACGACGCCGTGGTCCGGGAACGCCGAATGGCTCCCCGCGTTTTAATGAAATGGCTCTGAACCGAAGAGCCAAATCTCACTATAGTCGGCGCTATGTCGCGGCTGCGGTCGCGATCGACACCACAACCGATCACCGCGCCGACGCGGAAAAGGAGATTTCGCCGTGAATGCCCCTCTCAAAAACGCCGACCTGCAAGCCCGCAAGAACGCCGCGACGCCGCGCGGCGTGGGCGTCATGTGCGATTTCTACGCGGCGCGCGCCGAAAACGCGGAACTCTGGGACGTCGAGGGCCGGCGATTCATTGATTTCGCGGCGGGCATCGCGGTCTGCAACACGGGGCATCGGCATCCCAGGATCGTCGAGGCGATCCGCGCGCAACTCGATTGCTTCACGCACACCGCGTATCAGATCGTGCCTTACGAATCCTATGTGTCGCTCGCCGAGAAGATCAGTGCCCGCGCGCCGGGCCGGCATCCGAAGAAGACCGCGTTTTTCACGACAGGCGCGGAAGCCGTCGAAAACGCCGTGAAGATCGCGCGCGCGGCGACCGGGCGGCCCGCCGTCATCGCGTTCACGGGCGGCTTTCACGGCCGCACGCTGATGGGCATGGCGCTGACCGGCAAGGTCGCGCCGTACAAGATCGGCTTCGGGCCGTTCCCGTCGGATGTCTATCACGCGCCGTTCCCGAATCCGCTGCATGGCGTGTCCGTCGACGACTCGCTGCGCGCCATCGGGCATCTGTTCAAGGCGGACGTCGAAGCGAAGCGCGTCGCGGCGATCATCTTCGAGCCGGTGCAGGGCGAAGGCGGTTTCAATCCCGCGCCGCCGGAGTTCGTGCGCGGCCTGCGCGACATGTGCGATGAACACGGCATCCTGCTGATCGCCGACGAGGTGCAAACCGGCTTCGCGCGCACGGGCAAGCTCTTCGCGATGGAGCACTACGGCGTCGAACCCGATCTGATGACGATTGCAAAGAGCCTCGCCGGCGGCATGCCGCTGTCGGGCGTCGTCGGTCGCGCGGACGTGATGGACGCCGCCGCGCCCGGCGGTCTCGGCGGCACGTATGCGGGCAATCCGCTGGCGGTGGCGGCGGCGCACGCGGTGCTCGACATCATCGACGAGGAAGCGCTTTGCGAACGCGCCGTCGCGCTCGGCGACAAGCTCAAGGCGAAGCTCGACGCGCTGAAACGCGACGTGCCGCATATCGCCGATGTGCGCGGCCCCGGCGCGATGATCGCGGTCGAATTCTGCAAGCCCGGCACGCGAGAGGCCGACGCCGACTATGCGAAGCGAGTCCAGGCGCGCGCGCTCGAACGCGGCCTGCTGCTGCTCGTATGCGGCGTGTACGGCAACGTCGTGCGGTTCCTGTTTCCGCTGACGATCCAGCAAGAAGTCTTCGACGAAGCGCTCGGCATTCTGGAATACGCGCTGCGCGACAAGATCGGCGCGGCGGCCTGAACGAAGGACACGACATGAGCCTCCACGATCGACTCAAGGACGCGGCGCTGCTGCGTCACGAAGCCTATATCGACGGCGAATGGCGGCACGCCGACGACCGCGCCACGCTGGAAGTGCGCGATCCGTCGAACGGCGAATCGCTCGGCCACGTTCCGAACATGGGCGCGGCCGAAACGCGCCGCGCAATCGAAGCCGCGAACGCCGCCTGGCCCGCGTGGCGCGCGAAGACGGCCAGGGAGCGCGCGGTCATCATGCGCCGCTGGTACGAGCTGATGACCGAACACGCCGACGACCTCGCGCTGATCCTCACGACCGAACAAGGCAAGCCGCTCGCCGAAGCGAAGGGCGAGATCGGTTATGCGGCGTCGTTCATCGAATGGTTCGCAGAGGAAGGCAAGCGCGTGGCCGGCGACACGCTCGCCACGCCCGCCGCCGACAAGCGCATCGTCGTGACGAAGGAGCCGATCGGTGTCTGCGCCGCGATCACGCCGTGGAATTTTCCTGCCGCGATGATCACGCGCAAGGTCGGCCCGGCGCTCGCGGCGGGCTGTCCGATCGTCGTGAAACCGGCGGAGGCGACGCCGTTCACCGCGCTGGCGCTTGCCGTGCTCGCCGAGCGCGCGGGCGTGCCGAAGGGCGTGCTCGGCATCGTCACGGGCGATCCGAAAGCAATCGGCGGCGAGATGACGGCCAATCCGATCGTGCGCAAGCTGTCGTTCACGGGATCGACGGCGGTCGGGCGGCTTCTGATGGCGCAAAGCGCGCCGACGATCAAGAAGGTCACGCTGGAACTGGGCGGCAACGCGCCCTTCATCGTGTTCGAGGACGCCGATCTCGACGCCGCCGTGCAGGGCGCGATTGCCTCGAAGTATCGCAACAGCGGGCAGACGTGCGTGTGCACGAATCGCTTCTATATCCACGAGCGCGTCTACGATGCCTTCGCGCGCAAGCTGGCCGATGCCGTCGCCGGGCTGAAGGTCGGGCGCGGCACGGAAAGCGGCGTGGCGCTCGGGCCGCTGATCAACGAGGCGGCGGTTAAGAAAGTCGAATCGCATATCGACGATGCGCTGGCAAAAGGCGCATCCGTGGCTGCGGGCGGCAAGCGTCACGCGCTCGGCCACGGCTTTTTCGAACCCACGGTGCTGACCGGCGTCACGCCGGACATGCGCCTCGCGAAGGAAGAGACGTTCGGGCCGCTCGCGCCGCTCTTTCGCTTCTCCACCGACGAAGAGGTGGTCCGCCGCGCCAACGACACCGAATTCGGGCTCGCGGCCTATTTCTACAGCCGCGACATTCGCCGCGTCTGGCGCGTGGCGGAGGCGCTCGAATACGGCATGGTCGGCATCAATACCGGGCTGATTTCGAACGAAGTCGCGCCGTTCGGCGGCGTCAAGCAGTCGGGGCTGGGCCGCGAAGGCTCGCATTACGGCATCGACGATTACCTCGTCATCAAGTATCTGTGCATCGCGGTGTGATGCCTACTTGGCGGCATTGGCGGCGTCCGCGGGCGTGACCCTGACGGCCGCCGCCGATACGAACACCGCGTGCACGGTATCGCCCTTCTTCAACTGCTGCGCGTCGAAGTCGGCCGGATAGTCGAGCGTTTCGGTGCCCCACGGTCCGCGCAGTGTGACCGTGCGCTGCTTCCGGTCGATCTTCTCGACCGTCGCAAGCACTTCCACGCGGCGCGACGATTCGAAACCGCTCACGCCGCCCGCTTCGGACGCCGGCGAGTACGTCTGCGTATCGACACGCTTGCGCAGGCCCTTCTCACCGCCCGTGACCTTGTCGGCGGTGACGAGCAGCGCGTTCTTGTACAGCACGTCCACCTTGTCGCCGACGCGAAGCTGATCGAAGTTCGTCACTTGCCTGTCGACGAGCACGGTCGCATCGCGATGCGGGCCGCGCAGCGTCACCATCCGCGTCGACGGATCGATGCCGGTGATGGTCGCCTGAATGTGAATTGGCGGCGCGGCGGCAATCACCTGCTGCGCGTCCCGGTTCAGCTCGTCGCTGCCTTGCGCCGATGCCGCCCCGCCCGCTGCGGCGATGGACGTCAAAACGAGAATCGAAAGTGCCCGCCGTTTCATGCTCATGGTCGCCTGCTCCCTTTGGACATTTGCAGTGCCAAGCATCAATATCACGTCGCCGCCGCGCGGATCATCGAATCGCGCTATGCATTGCGCGCGGCTCAGAGGAATGTGCAATCGATTGTTGAAGATCGTCCATCAAGATGTCATCGATGTCGACTAAGGCGTGAATTTTGGTGAAACGGTAGAATCGGCTGCTGGCGGAAACGGGGCTGATGAGCGCCTCGCCGCCGTCTCTTCGACCTGCACAGGGGCGCTATGCGACGTTCCGCATTCTTTCTCCGCTTCATCGGTATCGGCGTCTTGTTTCATCTCTATGTGGGTGTGCGGCTCATTCCCGCTGCGCCCGTGGGCATGCCGCTCAAGGTGCTTGCGGCCGCGCTGCTCGTTGCATCGCTCGTGCTCATTCCGCTCGGGATGATGGCGCGCAGCATCGAACCGCCATCGCTCGCCGACCGCCTCGCATGGTTCGGCCTGACCGCGCTCGGTTTCTTCTCGTCGCTGCTGTTGCTGACTTTCGCCCGCGATTTGCTGCTTTTCGCCGTCCATGTCATCGACTGGCTGCGCGGCGCGCCAATCGGTTCGCCCCGGCTCGTCGCCTATAGCGCGCTGGCGGTGCCGATGCTTGCGGTCCTCTCGTCCGCGATCGGCTTTTATAACGCGCGGCGGCGCGCGCCGGTCGTCAGCGTCGACGTCCCCATCGACGGCCTTCCCGCCGCACTCGATGGCTTCACCATCGTGCAGATCAGCGACATTCACGTCGGCCCGACGATCAAGCGGCATTACGTGGAGCGCATCGTCGCGGCGGTGAACGGGCTGTCGCCGGACGTCATTGCGGTAACGGGCGATGTCGTCGACGGCGCGGTGCCGAATCTCGCCGATCACACGCGCCCGCTCGCACGCTTGAGCGCACGCCACGGAGCGTTTCTCGTCACCGGCAATCACGAGTACTACTCGGGCGCGGACAAGTGGATCGCGGAGTTCCGCCGGCTCGGGCTCAACGTGCTGCTGAATCAGCATGTGGTGGTGGATCACGATGGCGCGCGCGCCGTGATTGCCGGCGTGACCGATTACAACGCGGGCAGCTTCGATCCCGCGCATCAAAGCGATCCCGCGAAAGCGATCAGCGGCGCACCGGCCGACGCCGCCGTGCGCGTCCTGCTCGCGCATCAGCCGCGCAGCGCGACGGCCGCCGCCGAAGCGGGCTTCACGCTGCAGCTATCGGGGCATACGCATGGCGGGCAGTTCCTGCCGTGGAATTTCTTCGTGCGCCTGCAGCAGCCTTTCGTGGCCGGCCTCGTGAACATCAACGGGCTCTGGGTGTACACGAGCCGCGGAACGGGCTACTGGGGGCCGCCGAAACGGCTCGGGGCGCCTTCGGAGATCACGCGCGTGCGGCTGGTCTCGCCGACGGTCTAGGACAAAAGAGGATGACTGAGGGAGTGGACGCGCGCCGCATGACGCGCGTCCTGCGCTTGGGGAAAAGCGCGACGTTCGAACACGGGAATGAACGAACGCCCTTCATCGACGAGCGGGAATCCCGCCGACGAAGCATCGACAAGTTAAAGAATTCGGGCCGCAGCGACCACTAGAACTATCTTAAAAATTAGCTGTTCTTAGGCAATCAAAGTCAGGTCTGCTGGAATGTCAGCGCCGCGCCGTTGATGCAGTAGCGCAAACCGGTCGGCTTCGGACCGTCGTCGAAGACATGGCCCAGATGGCCGCCGCAGCGCCGGCACTGCACTTCGTTGGCGAGCGTGACAGGTGGCTCGGCGGCGTGCGTGGCGACGGCGCCATCGAGCGGCTTCCAGAAGCTCGGCCAGCCGGTGCCGCTCTCGAACTTCGCTTCCGACGAAAATAGCGGCAGGCCGCATCCCGCGCACGCGAAACGGCCATCGCGCCGTTCGTGCAGGAGCGGACTGGCGAACGGCGGCTCGGTCGCGCCGCGCCGGAGCACGCGATACTGCGCGCTCGACAACCTTCTGCGCCAGTGCGCCTGACTATGCTCGATCTCGTAAGACGTATGCGATCCGGCGCGCGCCGGCGCGGCCCCGACATGCCACGGTGCGACGCCGCTCGCGATCGTGGCGGCCATCGCGCCGAGAAAACTGCGTTTCGTGCGTCTCATGACTTTCATCGGATGAACGCCTCCTCGTTTCTCGTCTCGCCGGCGCGAGCGCTGGCTTCACGCCTTCAGCCGATACCCCGTCTTGAATATCCACGCGACGATCGCGATGAACACCGCGAGGAATACGAGTGTCATCGCAAGGCTTATGCCGACATCGACATCCGCGAGACCGTAAAAGCTCCAGCGGAATCCGCTGATCAGATAGACGACCGGATTGAACAGCGCAACGGTTTTCCAGAACGGCGGCAGGATGTTGATGGAGTAGAAGCTGCCGCCAAGGAACGTGAGCGGCGTGACGATCAGGAGCGGAATGATCTGGAGTTTCTCGAAGCCGTCCGCCCATATGCCGATGATGAACCCGAGCAGGCTGAACGTCACCGATGTCAGCAGCAGGAACAGGATCATCCACACCGGATGGTCGATGCGCAGCGGCACGAAGAGCCGCGCAGTCGCGAGAATGATGAGCCCGAGAATGATCGACTTGGTCGCCGCCGCGCCGACATAGCTCACGACGAGTTCCAGATACGACACCGGCGCGGACAGCAGTTCGTAGATCGTGCCGGTGAACCTCGGAAAGTAGATGCCGAACGACGCATTCGCGATGCTTTGCGTGAGCAGCGACAGCATGACGAGGCCGGGCACGATGAACGCGCCATAGCCGATGCCGTCCACTTCCGGAATGCGCGAGCCGATGGCCGCCCCGAACACGACGAAGTAAAGCGAAGTGGAGATGACGGGCGAGACGATGCTCTGCATCAGCGTGCGGCCGGCGCGCGCCATCTCGAAGCGGTAAATTGCGCGTACTGCGTGTAGATTCATTTGGCTTCCCTGACGAGGCTCACGAAGATGTCTTCGAGCGAGCTTTGCGTCGTTTGCAGGTCTTTGAAACGCACGCCGGCTTCATCGACATGGCGCAGCAGCGCGATGATGCGGCCCGGCTCGTCGTGCGCGTCGTACGTATAGGTGAGTTCGGCGCCGTTCCCCGACAGCGTCAGCGCGTAAGGCGCAAGCGCCTCGGGAATGGCGGCGAGCGGTTGCTCGAGTTGCAGCGTGAGCTTCTTCTGCCCCAGCTTGCGCATCAGTTCCGCCTTCTCTTCGACGAGCACGATCTCGCCGCGATTGATGACGCCGATCCGGTCCGCCATCTCTTCGGCTTCCTCGATGTAATGCGTGGTGAGGATGATGGTCACGCCGTTGGCCTTCAGGTCGCGCACGAGAGTCCACATGTCGCGGCGCAGCTCGACATCGACCCCGGCCGTGGGTTCGTCCAGAAAAAGGATCTCCGGTTCGTGCGCGAGCGCCTTCGCGATCAGCACGCGCCGCTTCATGCCGCCCGAAAGCGTCATGATCTTGTTGTCCTTCTTGCTCCAGAGCGACAGCGACCTCAGCACCTTTTCGATGTGCGCCGGATTCGGCGCGCGCCCGAACAACCCGCGGCTGAACGAGACGGTTGCCCAGACGGTTTCGAAGGCGTCGGTGGTGAGTTCCTGCGGCACGAGGCCGATCATCGCGCGGGCGGCGCGATAGTCGGTGACGATATCGTGCCCCGCGACGGTGATCGCGCCCTGGCTCGCCCGCACGATGCCGCAGACAGTGGAAATGAGCGTCGTCTTGCCCGCCCCGTTGGGGCCGAGCAGCGCGAAGATTTCGCCTCGGCGAATCTCCAGGTTCACGTCCCTGAGCGCGGAGAAGCCCGACGCGTAGGTCTTGTATAGGTTCGATATAGCGATGATGTTCGGCATGGCGTGGACGATAGCAGATACCGCGCCAATCGGCTGGAACCGGAGGGGTCGTCCGAACGGCCGATGTTCGTCATGCACGCCGCTCTTTAGAATGAGCGGTCAGACATAAGGAGCCGTCATGCTGTTCGAACACATCCAGACCGCGTGCATCAACGACGCGGACTTGCCCTGGGTCCCCTTCACGCCCTACAGCGAGCGCGTGCTCGTCAAGTACTTCAAGCTCGATCCTATTCGCGGCGAAACCATCGCGCTGCTGAAAGCGCCGGCGAAAGGGCAGATGCCGCGTCACCGGCATACGGGCACGGTCATCGTCTATACGGTGGAAGGGCGATGGAAGTATCGCGAGCACGAGTGGATCGCGGAGAAAGGAAGCATCGTGTACGAGACGGCCGGCTCCGCGCATACGCCGGAAGCCGTCGCGCCGCTGGATGGTCCGGGCGATATCGTCACGCTCAACATCATTCAGGGCGAACTCGTGTTCACCGATGAAACCGGCCGCACGCTCGCCACCGAAGACTGGCGTAGCGGCTGGAACCGCTATGACGCGTACTGCCGCGCGCACGGCCTCGCGCCGCGCGATCTGACGGCGTTCGGCTAGCGCGCGGCGCGGCCCTAGCGCTTCTGAAAGAGCGCGTCGAGCGCTTCCGAATACGCGCGGATGTTCGCCTCGTATAACGGGTCCAGCGTGCGCAGGAATGCACGGGCAGTGGCGCGATAGGCTTCGAGATTCGCGTCGTGCCGCTCGAACGCCTCACGCAGCGCGCGGCCGCCGTCTTCGCAGTCGAAGCCGTGATAGCGGTATCCGCAATCGCCGATCATGTCCGAATTGTGGATGAGCGGATAGCCGCCGTGCAACGCCTCGTAGTACAGATAGTTCTGCGCATTCTCCCACTGGTGACTGACGATAGCATCGATCTCGCGCGGCACGATCTGCGCGAACGGAAACCGCGCCTCGAACGATGCGAGGTTGTGCCTGACCACATCCAGATTCCGCGCGAATTCGATGAACGTGGGCTGCTCCTTCAGCTTCGCCGTGCCGTAGACGCGCACGGCGTCGAGCACGTTCGGATCGGCGCGATGCGCGCATTCGCACGCGAGCAGCGGCACGTAGCTCGTCTTCACCATCGAGACGTTCGGCTCGAAGATGCCGACGCGCCAGCGGCGCTTGCCCGGCTGATAGCCGAAGCTCAATCCTTCGGGCAGATTGCGCGCGTCCTTCTCGAGCAGCATCGGGCTCCAGATATGCGGCACGATCGTGACCGGCGCGCGGCCGAGCGCCTGAAAGTACGGCTTGCCGGTCCGTTCGTACTCGGGCAGGGTCCACATCGCATCGTAGTAAAGCTGGGAGACGAGGCCCGCGGGCGGCAGCCCGAAAACCATGCATTCGATATCGAGCACGTAGTCATTGCCGACGCGCATCGACACGATCTTGCCGCCGCGCTCGCGGAAGCGCGTCACCCATTCGTGACTGAGCTGCGCGGCCATTTCGATCATCACGTCGAGCCGGCCCAGCGCGGATTCCGGTTCGATGAGCGGCGCGGGCGCATCCGCCATGAAACGCTTCGCGTCTTCGCGGGTGCCGTCGCCGCTCGCGACGATGTAGACGGCCTCCACGTTCGGCGACCGCGCGAGCAGCATGATGAGAAAGAGCGCGTTCTGGGCGATGCCGCTTTCGAACATCGACTGTCCGGCGCCGCGCACATACACCGACACGCCGACGCGCAGCTTGCGCGCAGAAGGCTTCTTGCTTGTGTTGTTCACGGAACTCATCGTGCGGCGCTCCCGTTCGGGCGATTCCAGAGATGCATCAGGCGTTGCGCGTAGGCTTCCAGATTGGCGGGGTTGAACGGATCGACGGCGTCGATCACGCGGCGCGCGCGCGCGCGGTAATCGTCGAGCGACGCGTCGTGCTCGCGCACCGCGCGCAGCAGTTGCCGCGCGCCTTCCTGCACGTCGAAGTCGGGATAGTAATAACCGGCGTCTTTCAGCCAGGGCGAGTTGTGGATCAGCGGATAACCGCCGAAGAGCGCATCGAGATAGAGATAGTTCTGGTCGTTGGCCCATTGATGCGACACGATCGCGTCGCCGTGCATCGCCATGAAACTCACGATATCGTGCCGGCCTTCGAACAGCGCGCGATGATCCCGCACGAGGTCGAGCGAATTCGCGAGATACAGCAGCGTCGGATGGTCCTTCATGTGGAAGGTGTTCAGCGCGACCATCTTCGATACGCTTTCGCGGTTGGCGCGATACGCCTCATCACAGACGAGCATCGGAATGCTCGACGTTTTCTGCACCGATATGTTCGGCTCGAAAATGCCGATACGCAGCGCCTGCGTGCCCGTCTCCGCGCGCGGGCGGTAGCCGTAGCGATGGCCGTGCTGCGCGACATGCGCAATGCGTTGCTCGAGGAATTGCGGATGCCAGATATACGGCACTTCGAACACGTCGCAGCGATGCAGCGTGCGCATGATCGGCGCGGACGGCGCGTCCTTCGACAGCAGCCAGACTTCGTCACAGCGATCCGGGCGCGGCATGTGGCCCGTCTTGCGGAACATCGCCGCTTCGGTGAGCCCGAGATACGGCTGACCGACGACATAGAACACGACCTTGCGCCCGCGCGCGCGCATCAGGTCGAGCCAGCCGACATCGAGCGCGCCGCCCAGTTCGATGATCACATCGACGGCATCGGTCGCCTCTCGCAAGCCGATCACGCGCAGCTTCTTGCCGGCGAGGTCCACTTCCTGCGGCATGGCGGCGAGCGCGCCGACATCGATCAGGTCGACGGAAGAAACAAAGGGCAGGCGCTGAAACAATTCCGCGAGAAAGACGATGTTCTGGCCCATTCCGTTCGACCAGATGCTATGCCCCTCGTAGCTCGCCATCGAAATGCCGATTCTCATTGACACCACTTTCAATACTCCGAAAAGACTTCGCCGGGCCATGACAGGCGGCAAGACAGCGCGCGGTCCGCGCAGACTGGCCCGGCGTGAAACGTTGATTCAGAACCACGACTCGAGCCGAAACGAAGCAACGACGGAAACAATGTCGCTGCGGCCGGCCGACCGGGTGCGGCGTTCGTGACAGACGAAGAACGGGCAACGCGAAGCGGCGGCGCCTCCGTGCGGCATCGAGTGCGATGACGGGCGCTTCGGCGGCGCGGCATTCTACCAACTGCCATCCGTCATCGTTTGATGAACTGAGTGTAGGCCAAACTTTCGGAAATATGGCAGCGAGCGGCCGTTCGCGACTTCAGGAAGACGGGCGTCGCGGCTCGGTAGAATCAGGCGTCGCATCCATTCACGAAACAGGAGCAATCGATGAGCATTCAGACGGTCGGTATCGTCGGAGCGGGAACGATGGGAAACGGCATTGCGCAGGTCGCGGCCGTCGCGGGATTGAAGGTCGTGATGATCGATGTCACCGACGCCGCGCTTGCAAAGGGCGTCGCCACGCTGACGAACAGCCTCGCGCGCCTCGTGTCGAAGGACAAGCTCGATGCTGCCGCGCGCGATGCGGCCATCGGGCGCATCGGGACATCGACCGATTACGCGTGTCTCGCCGAAGCCGACATCGTCATCGAAGCGGCGACCGAGAACACCGAGCTCAAGCAGCGCATCCTGAAGCAGATCGAAGCCGCCGCGCGGCCCGATGCGATCATCGCGACGAATACGTCGTCCATTTCGATCACCGCGCTCGGGGCGACGCTCGCCGACCCGGGCCGCTTCATCGGCATGCACTTCTTCAATCCGGTGCCGCTTCTGCCGCTCGTCGAAGTAATACGCGGCGTGCGCACCAGCGACGAAACCGCCGCGACCGTGCGCGCGCTGACCGAAACGCTCGACAAGTCGCCGATCGGCGTGCGCAATTCGCCGGGCTTCGTCGTCAACCGCATTCTCGTGCCGATGATCAACGAAGCGTTCTTCGTGCTCTACGAGGGCATTGCGAGCGCGGAGGAAATCGACGCCGGCATGAAGCTCGGCGCGAATCATCCGATCGGGCCGCTCGCACTGGCCGATCTGATCGGGCTCGACGTGTGTCTTTCCGTGATGGACGTGCTTCATCGGGACTTCGCCGACTCGAAGTATCGTGCGTGCCCGATGCTGCGCGAATACGTCGCGGCGGGGCGGCTCGGGCGCAAGACGCGGCAAGGCGTGTATCGCTACGACTGATTGCCGCGAGCGGTCACGCAGCCGGCAGCAGCGTGGCGAGATTGCTGAACACGGTGATCAACGCATTGACGCCGACGAACGCGAGCGCCCCGCTGGACGAACGGTTTTTGCAACTGCCCATCCTTCTTCCTGGCGCACGGAGGGCAGTCCATGCATGTGCCCGGGCGCGCGGGGAAACGCTCTGCGGTTTGAGTACGATCGATTGCATGCCGTATCATGCCGCCCGTCGTTCGCAAGACGCTGCTTGCTCGCGCGCGTGCTTTGGCTTATCGCTCGATGCATGCGCGGTGTCTGCCGCGCCCTCCGCATTCCTTACGAAACACACGCGCCATGTCAACTCCACCCAACGGCCAGCCGAATCTCAATCCGCGCCAGCCGGTCGATATCGCCCGCATTCTGCTTCTCATCGCGATCCTGCTTGCGCTGACCATCGGCAGCCTGTATATCCTGCGGCCGTTCATTCCCGGCATCATCTGGGCAACGACGATCGTCATCGCCACATGGCCGCTGATGCTCGCCGTCCAGCGCCGCTGCGGCAACCGCCGCTGGGTCGCGACGACGGTGATGCTGCTCGGCTTGCTGATCGTCATCGTCCTGCCGCTCTATCAGGCGATCTCGACGCTCGCGCTGCATGCCGGCGACATCATGTCGGCCATCAAGAGCCTGCCGACTTACGCGCTCCCTCCGCCGCCGGCCTGGGTGCACGACGTGCCGCTCGTCGGACAGCGCGTCACGACCGAATGGCAATCGCTCTCCGATGCCGGCCCCGGCGGACTCCTCGCGAAGCTGGAACCCTATGCGACCGTCGCCGCACGATGGATGCTGTCGCACGCGGCCGTCGTCGGCGTGTTCGTCGTGCACATGCTCATCACGCTCGTCATCTCGGGCATCCTGTACACGCGCGGCGAAGCGGCGGGGAGTTTCGTCGTGCGCTTCGCGACGCGCATCGCGGGACAGCGCGGCGCGGAAGCGATCAAGCTCGCGGGCCTTGCCATCCGGGCGGTGGCGCTCGGCATCGTCGTAACGGCCGTCACGCAATCGGCGCTCGGCGGCATCGGGCTGTTCGTCGCCGGCGTGCCGGCGGCGGGCGTCATCACGGCCGTCATGCTGATGCTGTGTCTCGCGCAGATCGGGCCGCTCTTGCCGCTGCTCGGCGGTGTCGCCTGGCTTTTCTGGCACGATTCGCATGTGGCGGCGGTGCTGCTGCTCGTGTGGTCGCTGATGATCGCGATGCTCGACAACTTCTTGCGCCCGCTGCTGATTCAGCGCGGCGTCAATTTGTCCATGTTGCTGATTCTTTCCGGCGTGCTTGGCGGCATGTTCGCTTTCGGAATAGTCGGATTATTCATAGGACCGGTTATTCTGGCCGTCACTTCCGCCATTTTGAATGCGTGGATCAACGAGCAGCCGCCGACCGCGTGAAACGCTTCTTGCATTAGCGGCCTGCTCCGCGATTCGAGCGCAATCGAGCGACCGCCGTTGCTTCGCGGCGACGGCTGCGATTCATCTCGATAATAAATTTCGACAAATCGGATACCGAAGTGCGAAGTTATCCTAGATTCCTTTTCGGAGTCGTACGAAAAAGCGTCCTCCGGCCGCTGTACACAGTGTTTCACGGTTTTGCGACGCGACAAACCCGTTACAATAGGTTTCTTTGATACTTGCCCGATCCAGGGCGTAGGGGAATGACCATGTCTTTGCGCGACGTGGACGTCATCGATTACATCGGGATCAATGTCCTGTTTAAGCAAGTGTATGTCGGCCTTTTCGATGACCTCGACTGGCAGGACGAACAATTGCATCAGGATTTGCTGACGAAGAAAATCGACCACTACACCCGGTATATTCGCTCGGGTCAATTACTGCTGAGTTATCCGAAAGTCCGGGGCTATGAGATCGTCGTCGAATACGTTTCGATGCAGGCCATGACGCCTTCCGGCGTCCGCTTCTGGAAAACGCGGGAAGAACTGATTCGCGCCGCGGGTTATGGCGTGCGTACGCGTGGTGTCGATGTGCGACGCTCGCTCGGGTTAAGCGTCGAGGAAGACGTCGCAATGACGGAAGAAGCGGATGTGTGCGAGCTCGTCGAGCCGCCCGCGCTCGAAGTGCTGGACCCGGAGCCGGACATGCAGTTCACCGAGGTGAGGGACGTCTCTTTTTTGCCGCCGCCCGTTCGGGCGCCGCGCCGGCTTCAATCGTTGCCGGTGCTGAACCGGCTTGCGATGCGCCGGGCGGCGATGATGTAAGCGGCGAAGCGCAGCATCGAGGCGATGCGATCACGAAATAGTAAAGCGGCGAGCCCATGAAGCTCGCCGCTTTCTTTCGTGGGAGCCGCGCGCCTACTGTCCCACACCCAGCGCGGACGTCGCGATAGCCGGCACCGAAATGCCGTTCGTCTTGGCGTATTGCACCGCCTGCGTCAACGTCTGCACGAGCGATTGCAATTGCCCCGGCGCCGATTGCGCGATATAGGACGCCGCCTGCGCCGTCCCCGGATTCGTTCCCGCCTGCAAGAGCGAGGACATGTTCATCGAGTTCTTCACCGCGCCGAGGTCCGACTGCAGACCCGCATATTGCTTGACGCCCTGCCCGAGCGACGCGAGCCCATCCGTGAACGTCTGCTTGCTGGCGGCAGTCGGCGGCGTGGCCGCGTTGCCGGTGAACGCCTGCATCAGCGATTGCGATACGCTCTGTTGCGTCCCGCCGAGTTGCGACAGCACACTGGCGCTCGGCACTCCGCCTCCCGAGGCGCCCGACAGCAGCCCCGCCGCCGATTGCGCCTGGCTGGCGACGCCCGCCATCCCCATTGCCGATGCGAGACTCGATTGCCCCGTCAGCACCTGCTGGTTGGCGCCGAGATAGTTCTGCACGAGCGAGCCGAGCGCGGACGGTTGCGCCGCGGCATTCCCGTCCGCTGACTCCGACTTGTTGCCGAAGCCGAATTGTTGAAGGTTGATCTGTGCGTAAGATGCGGCGGGCGCCGCGAGCGCACCTGCGAGGCCAGCCGTCAGAAGCGCGATCCGTAGCGAGCGATTCGGCATGTCGGGTTCCTCCCTGAATTGATCCGACGTGAATGGAGCCGATTCGACCTGCGGGCCTTCAGACGGTTCGCCGAGTTACATTTGCTTTCGATTCGCGCCGCAAGCCGGGGTTTCCAGACCGCATCATTTCGCCGGCTCGCGCAGTTCCGGAAAGTCTTCTTCCCAGAATTCGTTGTCGCGCCGTGTGCCGTCCTGCCCGCGCGCCGTCTCATGCCTGCGCAAGTCGACGCGCCGGATCTTGCCGGAAATCGTCTTCGGCAATTCGGCGAACTCGACCCGCCGAATGCGCTTATAGGGCGCGAGCCGCTCGCGCGAGAAAGCGAACACGCTGCGCGCCAGTTCCGGGCCGATGGTGAACCCGTGACGCAGCGTCACGAAAGCCTTCGGCACAGACAAGCGCAACGCATCCGGGCTCGGCACGACCGCCGCTTCCGCGATCGCCTCGTGTTCGATCAGCACGCTCTCCAGCTCGAACGGGCTCAGGCGGTAATCGGAGGACTTGAAGACATCGTCGGCGCGGCCGATGTACGTGAAATAGCCGTCCGCGCCGCGCGCCGCGACATCGGACGTGCGATAGAAGCCGCCGCGCATCGCGTTTTCTGTAGCAGCGGGATTATCGGCATAACCGGTCATCAGGCCGAGCGGCGGCGGGTCGAGCGCAAGCGCGATCTCACCTTCGTCGGCGGGCTGGCCGTCCGGATCGAGCAGCGCCACGCGATAACCCGGCAGCGGACGCCCCATCGATCCGGGCACGAGCCGCTGGCCCGGCGAATTGGCGATCTGCGCGGTGGTCTCCGTCTGGCCGTAGCCATCGCGGATCGGCACGCCCCACGCCGCCTGCACCCGCTCGACGACTTCGGGATTGAGCGGCTCGCCGGCCCCGACGATCTCGCGCAGCTTCACGCGATAGGACGCAAGCGGCTCCTGAACCAGCATTCGCCAGACGGTCGGCGGGGCGCATAACGTGGTGACTTCGTGCTGCACGAGCGCATCCAGCGTGCGAGCGGCGTCGAAGCGGCTGAAGTTGTAGATGAACACGCATGCCTGCGCGTTCCACGGCGCGAAAAAGCAGCTCCACGCGTGCTTCGCCCAGCCGGGGGAACTAATGTTCCAGTGGACGTCGCCGGGCTGCAGGCCGATCCAGTACATCGTTGACAGATGGCCGGCCGGATAGCTTTCGTGCGTATGCGCGACGAGCTTCGGCTTAGACGTAGTGCCGGATGTGAAGTACAGCAGATAAGGATCGCGCGCATTCGTTTCGGCATCCGGAATAAATTCCGGCGATGCCTCGTGGCCCTCATCGTAGTCGAGCCAGCCTTCGCTCGCGCCGCCGACCGCGAGCCGCACGCCGGGAAGATCGATGCCATTGAACTTGTGCGTCTCGCTCGCCTCCGCGATCGCGTGCTGCACCTGACCGAGCGCAATGCGCTCGCGCACGTCACCGCTCGACAGCTGCGTCGTGGCGGGCAGCACGATCGCGCCGAGCTTCATCGCCGCGAGCATGGTTTCCCATAGCTCGACGCGGTTCGGCAGCATCAGCAGAATGCGCTCGCCGCGTTTCACGTTCAGCGCGCGCAGATGATTCGCCAGCCGCGCGGAGCGCTCGCTCATCTGCGCGAAAGAGAGCCGTGTCTCATCGCCGCTTTCGCTCACGATCTGCAAGGCGGGCGCATGGTTGCCGCGCGCCATCGGATCGAAGTAGTCGAGCGCCCAGTTGAAGCGATCGAGCACGGGCCATTGGAACTCGCGATACGCGGTCTCGTAGTCGGTGCGATGACGCAGCAGAAAGTCTCTTGCCTCGATGAACGGCTCGGCCCGGCTCATAGGGTCTCCTTCTCATACGTTTCGCGCGATGACCATCCGCTGCACTTCGCTCGTCCCTTCGTAAATCTGCGTGATGCGGGCATCGCGATAATGCCGCTCCACCGGATAATCCTGCAGATAGCCGTATCCGCCGTGAATCTGGATCGCGTCCGAACACACGCGCTCGGCCATTTCCGATGCGAACAGCTTCGCCTGCGATGCCTCCGACAAACACGGCACGCCCTCGGTCCGCATGCGCGCCGCGTGCAACACGAGCAGACGCGCCGCGTTGATCTGCGTCTGCATGTCCGCGAGCATGTTCGCGACCGACTGATGCTCGATGATCGGCTTGCCGAACTGCACCCGCTCGCGGGCGTAGGCGCGCGCCGCATCGAAAGCCGCGCGCGCGATGCCGAGCGCCTGCGCCGCAATCCCGATGCGCCCGCCCTCCAGGTTCGACAACGCAATCTTCAGCCCCTCGCCGCGCTCGCCGAGCAGATTGGCGGCGGGAATGGCGCAATCGTCGAAGGTGATCGGGCAGGTATCCGATGCGCGAATGCCGAGCTTGTGCTCGGGCGGCCCGACGCTGAAACCCGGCGTGCCGGCCGGCACGATGAACGCCGAAATGCCGCGCTTGCCAAGTTCGGGATCCGTCACCGCGAAGACGATGGCCACGCCCGCGCGCCGCCCGTTCGTCACGAACTGCTTGCTGCCGGAGATGATCCACTGGCCGTCGCGCTCGACGGCGCGCACGCGCAGGTTGTTCGCCTCCGAGCCCGCGTGCGGCTCGGTCAGGCAGAACGCGCCGATCACCTCGCCGCTCGCGAGCCTCGGCAGCCATTCGGCCTTTTGCGCATCGGTGCCATAGGCGAGGATCGGGCCGCAGCCGACGGAATTGTGGACGCTCATCAGCGTCGCGCACGAGGCGCAGCCCGCCGCGATCTCTTCCATCGCGAGCGCGTAGGCGGTGTAGTCGCTGTATGTGCCGCCGAAATCGCCCGGCACGATCATGCCGAGCAGCCCGAGTTCGCCGAGCTGCCGGACGACGGCGTCGGGAATCGCGCCGTCCTTGTCCCACTGGCCCGCGTTCGGCGCGAGCACTTCGACCGAGAACTGGCGCGCCGCATCGCGAATCATGCGCTGCTCTTCGGTGAGAAAACTGTCGATCATGGTTGAACCCGGTGATGGTCTCGTGTGACCAGAACGATCACGCGAACCGCGCGCTTTCGCCACCTAGTGACAACCCGAATGAATAAGGACGGTATATATTGAGAAACCTTCACCCTGCGCCCGGAGCACGCCATGACGCAGTCACCGCAAGACGCACCGAACAAGCCCTCGCAGCCCGCGACCGAAGAAGACTTGCTCGACGAGGCGCTCGACGAAACTTTTCCTGCCAGCGATCCGATCGCCGTTCATCCGCAACCCGAATCCACCGGGGACCGGCAAGCGCCCAAGAAGTGAATCGCGCCTTCAGTTGGCGTCGTTCGACTCCGGCTCGTCGGGCGACGCCAGCAAGGCGACGAGTTTCTCGACGTGTTGATGCAGCAGCTTGACGTGCTTGTCGATCTGTTCGAGCCGGCCCGACAAATCGGCCTTCGCGGCTTCGCTCATGCGCTCGGACGCGATGAGTTCATCGGCCTTCGGCAGCATCGGCTCGACCTGGAGCAGGCCAAGCTGACGCTCGAGGCGCCGCAGATCCTGCGACAGCAGTTCGCGGTTCTTCCTGAACAGGAGATCGCGCCGGTTCGCCTCCGCCTGCTGCTGGGCGAGATCGGCGACGCGCCGCGTGGCTTCGGTCTGGGACAGCAGCGGCTCGGGGCCGCGAAGCACGGAACGCTTCGGCGCCGGATGCGCGCTGCCGCGAAAAGTTGCGAACGGCCGTTCCTCGTCGAGTGCGCGCCTGACTTCCGGGGGCACGTCGGCGGGGGCGCGGCGCTCGTCCATCCAGTGCGGCGGCAGGCCGGACACCAGTTCGATGCCGCGCACGAACTCCTCGTTGAAATCGCGCTGCCCCGCGACGATCAGCTTCATGAACGACGGCGAGAAGTTCATCATGCGGGCGAGACGCGTCGCGCCGCCCGGCGAGCCGGTCAGCACGTTCATGTTCGCGCGCCAGACGACAAATAACGTTTCGTCGAAATCTTCCATGGACAGGCTCCTGGCGGACCGATGCGCCCGCATGCGCTCATCGCCGTGGCGCGCGACGATGCCGCGCGCGTGTGTATCCTGTTTCCGATTGCCACTGTGCGCCGCACCCGGCGCGCCTTCTAACGGCACATACCGCATAAAACACCATACTCAGGTCAACGGCAAGCGGCACGAGAGACCAACAGTCCCCGCGCCGCCAGGCCTTACGGTTCGTTGCGCAGATACCCTTCCTTGCTCGGGTCCATCATCATCCATGACACGACGAACGAGATCGCGCACATCACGGTGACATACCAATAGAACGCCGATTCGTTTCCGATGTTCTTCAGAAACAGCGCGACGTATTCGGCCGATCCGCCGAACACCGCATTCGCCACCGCATACGACAGCCCGACGCCCAGCGCACGCACTTCCGGCGGGAACATCTCGGCCTTGATGAGACCGCTGATCGACGTATAAAAGCTCACGATGGCGAGCGCCACCACCACCAGCACGAACGCCGCGACCGGGCTCGTGACGTCGCGCAGCGCGTGCAGCAGCGGCACGGTGCCGATGGTCGCGAACGCGCCGAAGAAGAGCATCGAGCGGCGGCGGCCGATGCGGTCGGACAGCGCCCCGAAGAGCGGCTGCAGCAGCATGTACACGAAGAGCGCGCCGGTCATCACGTTACTGGCGGTCTTGGCGTGCATGCCCGCCGTGTTGACCAGATACTTCTGCATGTACGTGGTGAACGTATAGAAGATCAGCGATCCGCCCGCCGTGAAGCCGACCACCGTCAGGAACGCTTTCTTGTGCTGCATCAGGCCGGCGAGCGTACCCGCTTCCTTGCGCTCGCGGATTTCGGCGGTCGTGGTTTCATCGAGTGAACGGCGCAGAAAGAGCGACACGAGCGCCGCGCACGCGCCGATGAAAAACGGCACGCGCCAGCCCCATGCCTTGAGTTCTTCCGTTGACAGAAAAAGCTGGAGGATGACGAGCACCAGCAGCGCGGCAAGCTGTCCGCCGATCAGGGTCACGTACTGGAACGACGCGAAGAAGCCGCGACGTCCGCGCAACGCGACCTCACTCATGTAGGTCGCGCTCGTGCCGTATTCGCCGCCTACCGACAAGCCCTGAAAGAGCCGCGCGATCAGGAGGAACAAGGGCGCCCATGCGCCGATGGTCGCGTACGTCGGCAGGAACGTGATGACAAGCGAGCCGCCGCACATCATCAGCACGGAGATCATCATCGCGTTGCGGCGGCCGTGCTTGTCGGCGATGCGGCCGAAAAGCCATCCGCCGATAGGTCGCATCAGGAAGCCGGCCGCGAACACGCCGGCCGTGTTCAGCAATTGCGTGGTCGGATCGCCCTTCGGGAAAAATGCCGCCGAGAAATACAGCGCGAGGAACGAGTAGATATAGAAGTCGAACCACTCGACGAGATTGCCCGACGATGCCCCGACGATGGCGAATACGCGTCGCCGGGTGTCCTCTGCGGTGTACATGGGATGGTCGCTCATGATGTGCTCAGCTTGTCTGTTTGAACGGATCGCAAACCCGGCGCGAGGCCGGAACGGCACGCTCTGTCGGCGTTCGGGCGCAAGTTTAAACGACGCATCGGCGCTCGGCTTGCAGAGCTTCTATCGATAATGACGCACCTAGGTGATTACCCCGACATGAGACTTTCTCGATGCTTTATCGATAAAGTCTCATGCTAGATTGCTGTCCCGGTTTCCCGTTTCACCGCGAGGTGCGCATGAACAAGCAGAATGCGACGGCGCTGGACGCCGCGCTGGCATCCAAGTTCGCGCGGGTTGCGCTCGGTCATCTGACGCGCGAATACCCGAACAAGCTCGATCACGTGATGGCAAGCGCGGCCGACGTGCAGAGTCCGCGCGCGCTGCATCCCATCTTCTACGGCAGCTTCGACTGGCATTCGTGCGTGCACGGCTACTGGCTGATCGCGCGGCTCTACGACCGCTTCCCGGATCTGCCCGAAGCCGCGAGCATCCGCGCGGTCATCGACGAGCATTTCACCGACGCCAACGTTGCAGCGGAAGTCGCCTATTTGCAGCGGCCGGCGTCGCGCGGCTTCGAGCGGCCCTACGGCTGGGCGTGGCTGCTCGCCCTCGCGGGCCAGCTTCGCTCGATGCGCTCGGACGACGGCGCCCGCTGGGCCCGCACGCTGCAACCGCTCGCCGATGCCTTCGTCGATCGCTTCGAGGACTTCCTGCCGAAATCGACGTACCCCTTACGTGTCGGCACGCACTTCAACATGGCGTTCGCGCTGACGCTGTCGCTCGGCTATGCGCGGACGGCCGGCAATGCCGGTTTCGCGCGCCTGCTCGAAGAGACCGCGATGCGCTGGTTCGCGGACGATGTCGCGTGCCAGGCGTGGGAGCCGGCCGGGGACGAATTCCTGTCGCCGTCGCTGATGGAAGCGGTGCTGATGCGTCACGTGCTCCCGGCGGAACGCTTCGCCGGCTGGTTCGATGCGTTCCTGCCGCGCCTCGCGAACCGTGAACCCGCGACGCTCTTCGTGCCCGCGACCGTCACCGATCGCAGCGACGGCAAGCTCGCGCATCTCGACGGCCTGAATCTGAGCCGCGCATGGTGCCAGCGGACGATTGCGCGGGCGCTGCCTGCCGGTGACGCGCGTATCGCCGTGCTCGAAGCGGCGGCCGAAGCGCATCTGGCGTCGGGCATTGCGCACGTCGCCGGCGATTACATGGGCGAGCACTGGCTCGCGACCTTCGCCCTGCTCGCGCTCGAAGCGTGATCGATCGGACGGGTCAGCGCGGCTGGAACGCAATCACGCTCATTCCGATCAGCGCGATGGCCGCGCCGGTCAGGTCCCACGCCGTCGGCCTGATCCGGTCGATCGCCCACAGCCACGCGATCGCCGTGCCGATATACACGCCGCCATACGCGGCGTAGATGCGGCCGGAGGCGGCATCGTGCAGCGTCAGCAGCCAGGCGAAGAGCGCGAGCGACAACGCGCCCGGCGCCACGAGCCACGGCGATCCGCCCGCCTTCAGCCATCGATACGGAAAATAGCAGCCCGCGATTTCCGCGAGCGCGGTCACGACATAGAGCGCGAAGGTTTTCATGGCGTGCATTATCGGCGCGGGGGCGGGCGTGCGTCAGGTTGCGCCGCCGCGCCGCGCTGACGACAATATCGCCTTTGTCCGCCTGCGCGCTTCCCTTTGACCGATTCCCCGCACTCCCCTCACGCCGACGCGCTGCCGGTGCACTGGCATCGACGGGTGTTGACGCTCGCGTTCCCCATCGTCCTCGCCAATCTCACGCAGCCGATTCTCGGCGCAGTCGATACCGCCGTCGCCGGCCATCTGGACGGGCCGCAATATCTCGGCGGCGTCGCGCTGGGCGGTCTCGTATTCAGCTTCGTATTCTGGGGCTTCGGCTTTCTGCGCATGGGCACGACGGGCCTCGTCGCGCAGGCCTTCGGCGCACGCGATGCGGCCGCCGTGCGCGCGAGCGTGCTGCGCGCGCTGATGCTCGCACTTGCGATCGGAGCGGCGCTGCTCGCGCTGCAAGTGCCGATCATCCGGTACGCGCTCGGCATGCTCGGCGGCAGCGGCGCGGTGCAGGACACCGCGAGTGCGTATTGTCACGCGCGCATCTGGGCCGCGCCGTTCGCGCTCGGCAATTACGCGGTGCTCGGTTATCTGCTCGGCTGTCAGCGCGTGCGGCTCGCGCTCCTCACGCAGGTGTTCATCAACGCGGTAAATATCGTCGCGGTGCTGCTGTTCGTGTATCGCTTCAGTTGGGGGATCGGCGGTATCGGCGCGGCGACCGCGTTTGCGGATGTCTGCGGCTTCGCGCTCGGCGCAGCGGTTCTCTGGCGTCTGCGCGAACGCGGCCTGCCGCCGCTCGCGCTGGCTGCGCTGTTCGATCTTCGCGCGATCCGCCGCCTCATCGCGATCAATCGCGACATCTTCGTGCGCACGCTCTGTCTGCTGGGCTCGTATGGCTGGTTCGCGCACATGGGCGCGCGTCAGGGCGATGCCGTCCTCGCCGCCAACGCGCTCCTGCTCAACTTTCAGACGTTCATGGCCTTCGGGCTCGATGGCTTCGCGCATGCGGCGGAAGCGCTCGTGGGTGCGGCGACGGGCGCGCGCGACCGGCACGCGTTCCGCCAGGCCGTCAGGGTGACGATGCTGTGGTCGGTCATCGGCGCGGCGGGATTTTCCATCGTGTACTGGATCAGCGGCGAATGGATCATCGCGCGGCTGACGGATCAGGCCGTCGTGCGCGCGGCGGCGATGCACTATCTGCCGTGGGCCGCGCTCCTGCCGCTCGCGTCCGTCGCGGGATTCCAGCTCGACGGCGTGTTCATCGGCGCCACGCGCACGCGCGAGCTGATGAAGGCGATGGCCGTATCGCTCATGGTGTTCATGGTCGCCGCGTGGACGCTCGTCGGCTCGCTGGGCAATCACGGGCTTTGGCTCGCGCTCACCGTGTTCATGGTGGCGCGAGGCATTACGCTGCTGATGCAGTTGCCGTCGATCGAGAGGGCGTCGTGTGCGGGCGGACGGGCGTGACTATCGCGCTTAGCCGGGCATCGAGCGCGAAGGCACGGACGCGGACGTCAGGACCCCTTGCCCTGGATAGCCTGCGAACGGATTCTGGCTCCCACGGTTGCTTCGACAATCTTGTCGCGAAGATCGTCCACCTTGTCCTGCCGGACGATGGGTATATCGAGCCTTCTTGCTAAAGTTTCCAACGCTTTCTTCGAGGGAAACTTCTCATCCAGGAGCGCTTGCGCGTCGTGACGGCTCGACAGTGCGGTTATTTGGCCGATTGCCTCATCTGCCGAGATGCCCGGAACGGGTGAACTCGGCTCCTCCTTGGTGCGGCGACGGATTGCACGCAGTTCGATCGAATACTGCGGATCCGAGAACTTCTTCAACTCTTCGTCCGACAAGGATTCAAGCGCCTCGGCGATCCGACGAAAAGCCGCGCGTAGATCGATTCCCGCGCTCATAGCTCGGCCTCATCGAGCGACGCTTCGAACTCGGTCACGAAATCCTCGATTTCCTCGACCACGTCGGAGTGAGTACCGGATGAATAGTGATTCAGCACGACGGGGCGCAGATTCTGCGGGGCGTCTGCGAATATGGTTTTGTTTTCGCGAAAGAAGGATTCAAAAGCTTTTATGCCTAGTCGCCGGGTCTGAGATATGAACTGTCTTTGCGCGGCGATGGGTTGCCCGCCCGTTATCTGAATCATCGTGAAAACGACGCCCAGGATGTCCGGTGAAATCTCTTCGATGTCGCCGTCCAGCTGTGCGTACTCATTGAACTCGCGTACCAGATCATTCACGCTGCGATGGAGGTAGTCGATTCCGAGCGTCGACAGGTAGTCCGGCTTGGCGGGAATCAGAATCTTTTCCGCTGCGACAATCGCGTTCTTCGTGACGATGTTGAAGTTCGGCGGACAGTCGATGAGGACGATATCGTAGTCAGTCGTAACCTTGAGTTCCTCGATCGCTGATCGAAGCTTGCCGTGCACCTTGATGTAGTTCCGCTTGGTCTGCTGGATATTGACGCCGCCCAGGAGCGTTGCAAGCTCGAGGTCGACATTGATCAAGCCGAGGTGAGAGCAGATCAGGTCGATTCTCCCGCCACTACCCGCAACGGCCTCATTTGCACTTCGGGGTGCGATGACAAACGAAGTAAGGCATGGCGGCTCCGAGCTTTGACTGACCGCGTCAAACCACGATTTAATCGTCTTCGCTTCCTTGTACTTGTCATCCCACTCGTCCGGGGTAACAAACGAAAACGTCAGACTGGCTTGAGCGTCGGTGTCGATCAGCAATACTTTTTTTCCGCGAAACGCGAGTTCCGCTGCGAGGTTCGACGTGACGGTCGTCTTGCCGACCCCGCCTTTATAGTTGATTACTGCAACGATATCCATGACTCCCCTCGGCCGGATTATCAAAAGGGTGCAAAAAAATTCGAGTGGAGAATAGCACGACGAAGCAAATGGGCGATCAACATTAGCCTTCTGCGCTCACCGGTCGCGCAAGAAGGCCGACAACCTCACGGCCTTACACCGCTTCTAACGTTCGCTGCTTCCTGTCACCGCTTCCAACCCCTCCAGCAGCGCCTTATGAAACGCCCCCGGGTCCTGCATCTGCGGCGCATGGCCCAGTTCCGGAAATTCGACGAGCCGCGCGCCTTCGATCCGCTCCTTCGTCAGCTTCGCGAGTTCGGGATAGCGGCCGAGCGTCGCGCGAATCTCCGGCGGCGCGAGGTCCTTGCCGATGGCCGTCGTGTCCTTGTCGCCGATCAGCAGCAGCGTCGGCGTCTTCAGGCGATCGAATTCGTGGACGACCGGCTGCGTATAAATCATGTCGTACAACAGCGCCGAATTCCACGCGACGATATCCTTCCCCGGCCCGCGATACATCCCCGCGAGCATCTGCACCCAAGGCTCGTAGTCGTCGCGCCAGTGACCCGCGTAGTACGTGTTCATCTCGTATCGGCGGATGCCGTCGGCGCTCGTCTTCAGCTCGCGCGCATACCAGTCGTCGATGGAAATCGACGGCACGCCCTTCGCCTTCCAGTCCTCAAGTCCGATCGGATTGACGAGCACCAGTTGCTCCGTCTCACGCGGATACATCAACGCATAGCGCACCGCGATCATCCCGCCCGTCGAATGCGCGATGAGCGTCGGACGGCTCACGCCGAGCGCCGCAAGCAGCGCATGCGTATTGCGCGCGAGCTGCTGAAAACTGTACTGATACCGTTCGGGCTTAGTGGACTTGCAGAAGCCGATCTGATCCGGCGCGATCACGCGATAACCAGCATCGCGCAGGGTATCGATCGTCTGCTTCCACGTCGCCGAGCAAAAATTCTTGCCGTGCATCAGCACTGCCGTGCGCCCGTTCGGATGCGCGGGATGCACGTCCATATACGCCATGCGAACCACCTGGCGCTGCGACGTGAACGCGAAGCGCGCCACCGGATACGGATAGTCGAAGCCCTGCAGCTCAGGACCGTATGCGGGGCCGTCGTTGCTGGCAGGGGCCTGCGGGACATCGTCCGCGAATGCAAGAGGGGCGACGGTCAGCGCGATGCACGAGGCTATCGACAGCAGCATCGATCGAATGAAACGAGGCTTCATGGGCGTTCTTCTTCGGGATGATGGAGGCCCGGCGATTCTAGCTCGCTGCCGGCGATCGCGTTTCGAGCGTTTCGAGCATGTCGATGCCCGCGCGCAGCCCTTATACTGTGCCGCCTTGCCGGGCGCGCTTCG
Source organism: Caballeronia sp. LZ019 (assembly GCF_031450825.1). Taxonomy (NCBI): domain Bacteria; kingdom Pseudomonadati; phylum Pseudomonadota; class Betaproteobacteria; order Burkholderiales; family Burkholderiaceae; genus Caballeronia; species Caballeronia sp. LZ019. The sequence goes on from NZ_JARTVZ010000002.1 coordinate 1,115,149, forward strand.
GTTGCAGCGCGCCCGGCGGCGCATCGAGCATCACATTCAGTTCGGACTTTCAAGCATGCAAGCAAGCATCAAGGCACTCGTCGCCGCGCTAGTCGGCGCCGTGTGCATCAGCGCGGTCGCGAGCGACTGCCCGCAGTTCAGCCCAGGCGGCCTCGCGCCCGTCGTCACCAATCCGAAGATGCGCGCCTCCGCGCAGGAAATCTGCTATTCGGACTTCGCGCTGCTTCATTCGGGCATCACGCACGGGCCGCTGTGGTCGGCGGAACATCTGACGGCGAAGAGCGTCGATGACGCCCGCGACAACACGCGCACCAACCGCTTCTTCGTCGACAAGCGGCTGCCGCCCGGCGACAGCGCCCAGCTCGACGACTACAAGCGCAGCGGCTACGACCGCGGCCACATGAGCCCGGCCGGCGACCGCGGGACGAAGAAAGGCATGGCCGAATCGTTCTCGCTGGCGAACATCGTGCCGCAGGACCCGTCGAACAACCGGAGCATCTGGTCGCGCATCGAAGAAGCTGTGCGACGCCTGACGGAGGAATCGGGCGAAGCGTATGTCGTCACGGGACCGCTGTTCTCGGGCCGTCAGTTGCAGACCATCGGCGATTCGCGCGTGCTCGTGCCGACGCAGTTGTACAAGGTCGTCTATTTGCCGAAACGGCAGATTGCGTTCGCGGTCGTCATCGAGAACACGCCGACCAAAACCTATACGATGAAGACCGTGCGCGAACTGGAAGCGATGAGCGGTCTCGCGTTTCCCGGCATCCCCGATGCACTGAAAGACAAACGAATTGGAGGACTGAGAGGTGTTTAAGCCATTTGCCAACGATACCGACGCGATGAACATCGCGGGCGACGCCATCAACATCGTCAACGGCACGACGCGCCTGACGCTCAGCGGGGATCTCGCCATCGCGCGGGACCAGGCGGGGCTGGCCGTCGCGAAGGCGCTCCACGACGCGCTGGGCGCGATCGTCGCGGCGCTCGAGAGCGAGTCGAACCTGCCCGCGAAGCTCGCCGACGAGCCGCCCGCGCCGGCCGGCACCGCGGACAATCCGTTTATCTGACGTGATTGACCTTCATGTCGGCCCGAGTCCGCTCGGGCCGATCCTGTATCGCGCGGAGGACGAGCGGCTGACCGGGCTTTTCTTCGTCGGACAGAAGCATTTCCCGAAGGGCATCCCGCAAGTCATGCCCGGCTCGGATCGCGCGGCGTCCCGCGTCATTGCTCAGGCGCACGAACAGATCGCCGAATACTTCGCGGGCGAGCGCAAGACGTTTTCCGTGCCGGTGCGGCTGCAAGGCACGGAGTTCCAGCAGCAGGTCTGGGAGTTGTTGAGCCGCATTCCTTTCGGCGATGCCTGGACATACGGCGACCTCGCGCGCCGGCTCGGCCTGCCGCCGGGCGCATCGCGCGCGGTTGGCGGCGCGAACGGACGCAATCCCGTGGCGATCATCGTGCCGTGTCATCGCGTGATCGGCGGCGATGGCGAGTTGACGGGCTACGCGGGCGGCGTCGATCGCAAGCGTTCGCTGCTCACGCTCGAAGGCGGACGGGGCCGCGAACAGCTTCTTCTGTTCTGAACCGGCGATAAAAAAGCTCGCGGACGTTGCAGTCCGCGAGCTTTTGCCTTGCGCCGGCGATGCGGCTTACTGCGTCAGTACGATTTCCACGCGACGGTTTTCCGCGCGGCCGCCGCTCGTCGCATTCGATGCAACCGGGCGCGACTTGCCGTAGCCCTTCATCGCGAACGTCTCCGACTGCAGACCGTGGCTCTTCAGATAGCCGAGCACGGACTGCGCGCGGCGCTCCGACAGCGCGACGTTGTACGCCGTGGAGCCGACAGCGTCGGTGAAGCCCTCGACGGTGACAGAAGCGAACGTGACGTCGCGGCCATCGGCGATGAGCTTGTCGAGAATGCGCTTGGCTTTGGGCGTCAGTTGGGCGCTATCGAACGCGAAGTTGGTCTTTTCGTCCAGCGAGACCTTGCGCGACGGCGCAACTGCGACCGCCGCAACGGGCGCTTCTGTCACGGCCGCCGCAGCGGCAACCGGCTGCGGTGCGGGCTCGGCGGCCTGAGCCGGCGCGCCGCACGTGAAGACGACCGACCGTGCATCGCCCGATGCCTTCGTGCCTTCGACGCTCTGCAAAAGCGTGTAAGGCTGCTCGCCGCAAACCTTCTTGACGGCCTTCATGCAAGCACTGCCGCTTTCGAAAAGCCCATAACACTCGGCGCGGAAAGCAGGCTGTCCGCTCGATGTCTTGATCTGCTGAATATTGAAAGTAGGCCCGGAATTGGACGCGCAACCGGAAAGCACGGCAGCGACAGAAAGTACAGCGGCAACGGTTCTCTTGAACATCTCGGATCTGGTCAGGAAGCGCAACAAGCCTGCGATGGCGCGCTTTATATTGAAGGTAGTGCCTTGCGTGGCCGCCCGTGACGCGAGCAGGCGATTCAAAAGCCGGGCGATTCTACAAGTGCGCTAACGCCAATCGCAGCAGATAAATCTCAATTTCCAGGATTAATCGCAGGTAAATGATTATCGTCGCTTTTCAGCAGGTAAATCCGAGGGATGACTGACATGAGAATCTCAAAGCGATTTACGACGCCGCGTATCCGCTTGAGAGAATTTCGGGAAGCCATCCTTTTTGAGGAATTCACGCCGCGAGAAAATGCGCGAATCCGATGATGGCGGCGACATGCGCGAGAAAATGGCCCGGTCCGCGTGAAAGCGGAACGGCGCGGCAGAAAGCATATGCGGGTCGACCGACGGCTCCGCCGCAAGCGACGGCACGGGCGACAACAGCAGCGATGAAGCGAGGCAAGCGGCGAGCGCGATGGCGCCCGAAAGCGGATGTGAACGGTACATGACGTGGAAGGCAATGACGGCGCGGGGCGCCTGAACAGACGCCGGAAACACACGGCGCCGAGTGGAAAGCGACGCCGCTATTTCACCAGTGCGGCCGTCCGTCGCCCATGAGAAGCATCTCAAAGTGCCTCTCCAATGACGGACCGCAGCATTGCACGGCGGCGGGCGCGAATCATGCGGCGCTCCCGGACCGCCGTCATCACGGCGACACCGCTTGCGGAGCCCGTCCGCGCCCGAACCGCCCGCACACCGACGTTGCGGCGAGCAGATTCACGCACCGATGACGACAGCTTGCCATTCGTCAGCGATAATTCGCCATCTCGAAAAGGCGGTTCGCCGAGTAAAAACGAAAATCCCATGAGCCAAGACGACAATCTCCCGCCCGATCCATCGCCGCAACGGAGCGCCAGCGACGGCAACGTCACGACGGGCGTGCCGGGCCTGGATCATATTCTCGGCGGCGGCCTGGTCGAAGGCGGGCTCTATCTGATCGAGGGCATGGCCGGCGCGGGGAAGACGATTCTCTCGTCGCAGATCGGCTTTCATCGCGTCACGAACGGCGACAAGGTGCTGTACATCACGCTCATCGCGGAGTCGCATACGAAGCTGCTGTCGCACCTGCGCAAGCTCTCGTTCTACGACGCGGACGCCATCTCGGACCGCATGCTGTTCGTGAGCGGCTATCACGAGCTGATGCGCGACGGCCTCTCGGGATTTCTCGCGCTGATCGCCTCGACGATCAAGACGAGCCGTCCGCGCTTCATGGTCATCGATGGTTTCCGGAGCGCGCGCGAGTTCAGTTCGACGGAGCTGGAGCTTTCGCAATTCATCCACGAACTGTCGGCGTTCGTCAGCGCCGCCCGCTGCACGACCCTCATCCTCGCGCCGCTGTCGGGCAACGAGCCGCATCCCGAGCACACGCTGGTGGACGGGCTCATCGAACTGAACCGCTTCAACACCGGCATGCGCCGCGCCCGCGAGATCGAAGTTCACAAGCTGCGCGCCCGCGATCATCTGCTGGGCAAGCATTTCTTCAATATCACGGCGAACGGGCTCGTCGCGTTTCCGCGTCTCGAAGCCACCTCCGAGCAGGCGGGCGCGCCGTCGCACTTCGAAGGAAGGCTCGACTTCGCGCTCCCGCTGTTCGACCGCATGTTCGGCGGCGGCGTGATGCGCGGCTCGACGACCACGTTCGTCGGACCATCGGGGATCGGCAAGACGCTGCTCGCGCTCAAGTTCCTGAAGGCGGGCGTCGATCGCGGCGAACGCTGCGTGTACTTCGGCATCTACGAATCGCCGGAACGGCTCGTCGCGAAGGCGCTCGGCGTAGACATCGACCTGACCGATGCCGTCAAGGACGGGCGCCTCACGCTTCAGTGGCATCCCGCAGTGGAACTCGCCATCGACGAACTTGCCGCGGAGCTGATGGCCGTCGTCACGCGCACGAACGCATCGCGGCTCGTGGTGGACGGCATCGACGGCTTCCTGCAGTCGGCCAACCGGACCGAGCGCTTCGGCCTCTTCGTCAACGCGCTCACGCAGCGTCTGCGCAATATCGGCGTGACCACGGTGCTGACCGAGGAACTGCCGCTCTACAACGAATTCGCCGCCCCCGCGACATTACGCGCTTCCGCGATGACCGAGAACATCGTGCTCATGCGCTATGTCGAGCTGAATTCCGCGCTTCATCGCATGGTGGCGATCGTGAAGCAGCGCGAAGGCGCACACGACACGGCGATCCGCCGGCTCACGATCGATTCGGCCGGGCTGCATATCAGCGAGGGGTTCATCGGGCCGACGGGCATCCTGTCCGGGCATCCGTCGCTCTCGCCCGCGATCTCCGTGTCGGACCCCGGCGCGCGAGCATGAAAAAGATCCTCGTCGTCGATGACGAATTCGACATCCTGACCACCTGGCGGCTCGTGCTGGAAATGGAAGGCTACGAGGTGACGACCGCGTTCAACGGACGCGTCGCGCTCGAGGCGGCGAACATGAGCGCGCCCGATCTCGTCATCACCGACTGGATGATGCCGCACAAGGACGGCGTCGAGCTGATCCGCGATCTGGCGTCGAGCGAGTCGCTCCGCGAGGTGCCGGTGATCCTCATGAGCGCCGCGGCGCACGCGCCCGCGCTCGACCATCCACATGCGCAATTTCGCCGCAAGCCGTTTTCCATTGACGAGCTGCTCGCGCTGGTGAACCATCTGATCGGCCCGGCCTGAAAACGCGACGATCGCGCCGGGCACGAAGCGTGCTCTATCGTCCGTTCCGGCGATGCCGGTTGAATCGAAGCAGTATCGACGCAGTTTCGAGGCAATTCCAACGCAAACCGCTTCAACTAGAATGGGAGGCACCATGGTGCAAGATCAAGTGGAAGGCACGGCGCAGAACGTGGTCGGCAAGGTGCAGGACGCGGTCGGCGCGCTGACGGGCGATTCCGGCACGCAGGTGGAAGGCAAGGCGCGGCAGGCGTTAGGCTCGCTGCAGCAGACCTACGGTCAGACGATCGACAACGTGCGCTCGGCCGTCTCCGATCAGCCGATCAACGGCGTGCTGATTGCGGCAGCCGTCGGCTTCCTGCTCGGCGCGTTGTGGAATCGCGATCGCTGATCGTGCGATGCGCCGCCCGCCGGCGCATCGAGACGCAAAGACAAAGCCGGCGCCCTCGTGCGCCGGCTTTGTCGTTTCTGCATGCAGATGTGTGAAGCGTCGCTAGACGGCAAGGACGTTGGACAACGTCCCGATCCCCGCAATCGATACGTCCACGCGCGCCCCGTCCCTGATCGAGCCGACGCCGACCGATGTGCCGCACGCGATGACATCGCCGGGAACGAGCGTCATGTCGTGCGAGATCAGGCTGACCTGCTCAGCGGGCGAGAAGATCATGTCGTCGAGCGGATAGTTCTGCCGTTCGACGCCCTCGACGGTCGTGGTGAGCGTCGCGCTGCGCCAGTCGAAACCGGCGACGATCGCCGGCCCGAGGCATGTAAAGGTGTCGAAGCCCTTCGAGCGGCACCACTGCGCGAAGTTGGGATCTTCCTGCAGCAATTCGATTGCGGTCACATCGTTCACGCAGGTGTAGCCGAAAATCGCCTCTTCGGCTTCCTCCACCGATGCGCCCGACACCGTCTTGCCGATCACGATGCCAAGCTCGCCCTCATACGCGATTTTTCCGTGATAACTGCGCGGACGCCGGATGGCCTCGTTCGGCCCGATAACGGACATCGGTGGCTTGATGAGAAAAAGCGGATGCTGCGGCGGCGCCTTGTCGAGCTTCTGCGACAGCGCGTAATAGTTGTTCCATAGCGCGACGATCTTGCTCGGCTCGCACGGCGCGAGCAGCGTGAGGTCGTCGGCGGCGAAGGTGATATCGGTCGGGCGCGGGCGATCGAACAGCGCGCCGTCGTGCTGCACGACGCGTCCCGAATGCGGATCGAGCGTACCGAAGCCGATGCGTCCGTCGCCGTCGCGAAAGCGTATCCAGGTGGTCACTTATGCGGTCCTTTGTCGTTGGAGGGAGCGCGGGCCGCGCCCCCTCGTTTCACGTCAGATCAAACCCGCCCCGCGCGCCCACTTATATTTCGCACCGAGCACCGCAACCGGCAATTCGGTCGAATACGCATATGCCGGCACGCCGTGCTCGTACAGATACTCGGCAGCCTCTTCCACCTGCACGTCGCCCGCGAGCGACGCGACGATCGGCTTCTCGATGCCGAGCGCCTTCATCTCCTCCTTCACTTCGATCACGAGCTTCGCGAAGACCATCGGCGGCGTGATGATCGTGTGCCAGTAGCCGAGGATGATCGAATGGATGCGATCGTCCTGAAGGCCGAGCCTGATCGTGTTCTTGTACGTGCTCGGCGGCTCGCCGCCGGTGATGTCCACCGGATTGCCCGCCGCGCCGAACGGCGGGATGAACTTGCGGAACGCGGCGTCGAGATCGTCGGGCATCGTCATCAGCGAGAGATTGTTGTCGACGCACGCATCGGACAGCAGCACGCCCGATCCGCCCGCGCCCGTGATGATGACCACGTTCTCGCCCTTGGGCGTCGGCAGCTTCGGAATGCCGCGCGCGAACTCGAGCAGGTCGCGCAGCGAACGTGCGCGAATCACGCCGCATTGCTGGAACACGTCCTCGTAGATCTTGTCGTTGCCCGCGAGCGCGCCGGTGTGCGAGCTGGCCGCGCGTGCGCCGAGACTCGTGCGCCCCGCTTTCAGCACGACCACCGGCTTTTTCTTCGATACGCGCTTCGCCGCTTCCGCGAACGAGCGGCCATCCTTCAGGTCTTCGCAGTGCTGCGCGATGATCTCGGTGTTGTCGTCCTGCTCGAAGAACGTGAGCAGGTCGTCTTCGTCGATATCGCTCTTGTTGCCCAGGCCCACGATCGCCGACACGCCCATCTTCGCGGAGCGCGAGAAGCCGATGATCGCCATGCCGATGCCGCCCGACTGCGACGACAACGCCGCCTTGCCTTTCACGTCATACGGCGTGCAGAAGGTCGCGCAGAGGTTCTTCGGCGTGTAGTAGAAGCCGTAGATGTTCGGCCCCATCATGCGAATGTCGTACTGTCGCGCGATCTTCACGATCTCTTCCTGGCCTTCGTGATTGCCCGTCTCGGCAAAGCCCGACGGAATCAGCACCGCGCCCGGAATCTTCTTTTCGCCCACTTCCACGAGCGCCTGCGCGACGAACTTCGCCGGAATCGCGAACACGGCGACATCGACCACGCCGGGCACGTCCTTCACGCTCTTGTACGCCTTGCGGCCCATGATCTCGTCGGCTTTCGGGTGGATCGGATAGATCGTGCCCTGGTAGCCGCCGTTGATGAGATTCTTCATCACCGAATTGCCGATCTTGCCGTCCTCGTTCGACGCGCCGATCACCGCGACCGCATCCGGCTTCATGATGCGGTTCATCTGCGTGACGATCTGCTCCTGCGTCGGACGATAGCGCGGCTCGGCCGGCTCGAAATCCATCACGATCCGCACGTCCGCCGCGACCGCGCCGCTCGGGCTCGCGAAGACCGGGTTCAGGTCCATCTCCGAGATTTGCGGGAAGTCGTCGACGAGCCGCGACACCCGCTCGACCAGCGTGACGAGCGCCTCGCGATTCACCGGCTCGGCGCCGCGCACGCCGCGCAGCACTTCGGCGGCCTGAATGCCGTCGAGCATCGACGCCGCTTCTTCGCGCGTCACCGGGGCGAGGCGGAACGTTACGTCCTTCAGCACTTCGACCAGCACGCCGCCGAGACCGAACGCGATCAGCTTGCCGAACGACGGGTCCGTCACCGCGCCGATGATCACTTCCTGGCCCGCGCCGACCATCTGCTGCACCTGCACGCCGACGATCGTCGCGTTCGCATCGTACTTCTTCGCGTTCTCGATGATGGTCGCGAAACCGGCGCGGACATCGGCCTCGTTCTTCACGCCGACGAGCACGCCGCCCGCTTCCGTCTTGTGCAGGATCTCCGGCGATACGATCTTGAGCACCACCGGAAAGCCGATGAACGACGCGAGCTTCACCGCATCGTCCGCGCTCGTCGCTACGCCTTCCTGCGGCACGGAAATGCCGTATGCATCGCAGACGAGCTTGCCTTCCGGCGCGGTCAGCGAGGTGCGTCCTTCCGCCCTCACGCGATCGAAAATCTCGGCGACGCGGCGCTTCGCGTCGCTCGCATGCAGCGGCACGACATTGGCGGTTTGCGTGGATTCGTTACTCGCTTCGCTGCGTTCCTGGACAACGGTGCTGTTCATGTGAAATGTCTCCGTGTATAGGGCGTGCCGGTCCGCGCCGCCCTTTTCCGGGCGGCGGCGTGACAACATCGAATGAGGCGTGGGTCAGATCGCGCCGAGGCTTCTCAGCGTGGCGATCTGGTCGGGCGAGTAGCCGAGTTCGGCCATGACTTCTTCCGTATGCTCGCCGAGCAGCGGCGAGCGCACGACTTCGGTCGGGCTATCGGACAGCTTGATCGGATTGCCGACCGTCAGGTACTTGCCGCGCACCGGATGATCGACTTCCACGACCGTGCCCGTCTTGCGCAGCGACGGCTCCTCCGCGATTTCCTTCATCGACAGGATCGGGCCGCACGGAATGTCGTGCTTGTTGAGGATTTCCATCGCCTGGAACTTGGTCTTCGTCATCGTCCAGCGTTCGATCTCCGCGAAGATGTCCTTGAGATGCGGCAGGCGCGCGTTCGGCGTCTTGTAGTCGGGATGGTCGATCCACTCTTCCTTGCCGATCACCTTGCAGATTTCGCCCCACACCGGCGCCTGCGTGATGAAGTAGATGTATGCGTTCGGATCGGTTTCCCAGCCCTTGCACTTGAGAATCCAGCCCGGCTGGCCGCCGCCCGATGCGTTGCCCGCGCGCGGCACCGCCTCGCCGAACGTGCCGTTCGGGAACTGCGGATATTCCTTCATCACGCCGGTGCGCTCGAGCCGCTGCTGATCGCGCAGTTTCACGCGGCAGAGGTTGAGCACGCCGTCCTGCATCGCCGCGAGCACTTTCTGGCCGCGCCCCGTCTGATTACGCTGATACAGCGCCGTGACGATGCCGAGCGCGAGATGCAGGCCCGTGCCCGAATCGCCGATCTGCGCGCCGGTGACGACAGGCGGGCCGTCGTCGAACCCGGTGGTCGATGCCGCGCCGCCCGCGCATTGGGCGACGTTCTCGTAGACCTTGCAGTGCTCGTACGGCCCCGGCCCGAAGCCTTTGACGGACGCGACGATCATTCGCGGATTCAACTCCTGGATGCGCTCCCACGTGAAACCCATGCGATCGAGCGCGCCCGGCGCGAAGTTCTCGACCAGCACGTCGCACTTCTTGACGAGCGTTTCGAGCACCTTCTTGCCCTCGGGGTTTTTCGTATCGATCGTGATCGACCGCTTGTTGTGGTTGAGCATCGTGAAGTAGAGGCTGTCGGCGTCGGGAATATCGCGCAGCTGTTCCCGCGTGATGTCGCCCGCGCCCGCGCGCTCCACCTTGATCACGTCCGCCCCGAACCACGCGAGCAACTGCGTGCAGGTCGGGCCCGACTGCACGTGCGTGAAGTCGAGAATGCGCACGCCGTCCAGCGCCTTGCCAGAAGTGTTCACCGTCATGGCTGTCTCCAGTCTCTCTTGCGACGTTTATAGGTTCTACGTTTATTTGTACATCGTCTGCGCCATCGTGCCGGGGGCATACACGCTGGGATCGACCCAGATGTTGATGACCGCGCTCTTGCCCGTCCTGGCGATCGACTCGCGCGCCCGCTGCAAGGCGCCCGCGATCTTCGACGCTTCGTACACTTCCTCGCCGTAGCCGCCGAGCATTTCCGCGAAGCGTCCGTACGGCACGTCCGACAACAGGTTGCCGACGTTGCCGCGGTCCTGCCCGTACTTGGCGAGCTGGCCGTAGCGAATCTGATTCATTGCCGAGTTATTGCCGACGACCGCGATATACGGCACGCCGAAACGATTGGCTGTTTCCATGTCGAACGAGGTCATGGAGAAGGCGCCGTCGCCGTAATAGCAGAGTACTTCTTTCTCCGGATTGGCGAGGCCCGCCGCGATCGCGAAGCCGGTGCCGACGCCGAGCGAGCCGAGCGCGCCCGGGTCCATCCACTGGCCGGGGCGGCGCGGACGCACGGCTTGCGCGGAAATCGTGACCACGTCGCCGCCATCGCCGATATAGATCGTGTCGTCGGTCAGGAACTGGTTGATCTCGTGCGCGACGCGGTACGGATGGATCGGGCTCGCGTCGGACGTGAAGAGCGGCATCAGCTTCGCGGTCGCGGTTTCTTCGGCCGCCGCGAGTTCGCGCATCCACGCCTGGCGCGCCTGGCGCTTGTCGTTCTTGAGACGCCCGCTCGCCGCCTGCAGCGCCGCGCCGAGGATCGCGCCCGGATCGCCGACGAGCCCGAGATCGATATCGCGGTTCTTGCCGACCGTGCGGTAATCCATGTCGATCTGCACGAGCTTCAGGTCTCGGCTGATGCGCTTGCCGTAACCCATGCGGAAATCGAACGGCGTGCCGACGATCACAATCACGTCCGCCTTCGCGAAAGCCTGCGAGCGCGTGCGGTCGAAGTGATGCGGATCGCCCGGCGGCAAGAGGCCGCGGCTCGCGCCGTTGAAGTAGCCGGGGATATCGAGGCCGCGCAGGAGCGCAATCGCTTCTTCGTGGCCGCGCGCCGTCCAGACTTGCTGGCCGTACAGGATAGCCGGGCGCTCCGAGTTGACGAGCAGATCGGCGAGCTGTTCGATCGATGCCGGATCGCCGACCGATTTCGTCGATGCGCGGTAGCGGCCCGGCTGCGGAATCACGGCCTTGCTGACGTCGATTTCACGGTCCAGCACGTCGCGCGGAATCTCCAGATACGCCGGACCCGGCGCGCCGTTGAACGCTTCGCGCGCGGCCATCGAGATCATGTCGGCGACGCGCTCGGTGCTCGGAATCGTCGCGGCGAACTTGGTGATCGGCGCCATCATGTCGACGTGCGGCAGGTCCTGCAGCGAGCCCATCTTGTGTTGCGTGAGCGCGCCCTGCCCGCCGATATGGATGATCGGGCTTTCCGAGCGGAACGCCGTGGCGACGCCCGTCACCGCGTTCGTGCAGCCGGGGCCGGCCGTCGTGACGACGCAGCCGAGCTTGCCGGTCTGACGCGCATAGCCGTCGGCGGCGTGGGCGGCGACCTGCTCGTGGCGCACGTCGATGATGCGAATGCCTTCATCGACACAGCCATCGTAGATATCGATGATGTGGCCGCCGCACAGCGTGAAGATCGTATCGACGCCTTCGTTCTTGAGCGCTCGCGCGACCAGATGGCCGCCCGACACGACGCCCGCGCCGCGTGTCTTTTGTTTGAGCGTGTCTTCCGCGGTGGTGGTGGCTGGAGCGACTTCCGGACGGCTGCTGACGACTTCGGACATTGTTGTCTCCTCCTCGATGGGGGTTGTGTGCGATCACGAGGCGTCGCGCTGCCGCCCGGTGTCTGTGATATACAATATTCCACACACAGTATTAGTTCAAGCGTCCGGCAGGGGCGAAAACCCTGTGATGCGGCGCATCAACGCCTCTTACGCTGCTGTTTTGAGCCCCGCCGACTTCTGATTGCTGCGATGCAGCGGCCCAACGATACCACCGACCCTTTTTGATGCTCCGTGAAATGTGATATATCACATACCAGCGCGAACGCCCCGTCCTGTCCCTCGCGCCACAGCCATCACAAAAGGAGACGCAATGAACATCCACGAATACCAGGCGAAGGCGCTGTTACGTAAGTACGGCGTCGCGGTCCCGCAAGGCCGCGTCGCCTTCGACCCGCAGGAAGCCGCCGACGCCGCAAGCGCGCTCGGCGGGCCGGTATGGGTCGTGAAATCGCAGATTCACGCAGGCGGCCGCGGCGCCGGACGCTTTTCGAACGATCCCGACGGCAAGGGCGGCGTGCGCGTCGTCAAGTCCGTCGACGACGTGCGCGAGAACGCCCGCAAGATGCTGTCGTCGGTGCTCGTCACCAAGCAGACGGGGCCGGCGGGAAAAGAAGTGAAGCGTCTCTATATCGAGGAAGGCTGCGACATCGCGCGCGAGCTGTATCTCGGCATGCTGGTCGATCGCGCGAGCTCGCGCATCACGATCATGGCGTCGACCGAAGGCGGGATGGCGATCGAGGAAGTGGCGCATCGCACGCCGGAGAAGATTCTGAAAGTGGCGATCGATCCGGCGACGGGCCTGCAGCCGTTTCACACGCGGCAAGTCGCGTTCGGACTCGGGTTGACGGGCGCGCAGATCAAAGCGGCTTCGAAGTTCATCGCGGCGCTGTACCAGGCGTTCGTCGATCTCGATGCGTCGGTGGTCGAAGTCAATCCGCTCGTCGTAACCGGTTCGGGCGATGTCATCGCGCTCGACGCCAAGCTCAATTTCGACGATAACGCGCTGTACCGGCACCCGGATATCGAAGCCCTGCGCGACGAAGACGAGGAAGACCCGGCCGAAATCGAAGCGGCGAAGCACGGCCTCAACTACGTGAAGCTCGACGGCAACATCGGCTGCATGGTGAACGGCGCGGGCCTCGCGATGGCCACGATGGACATCATCAAGCTCTATGGCGGCGAGCCGGCGAACTTTCTGGACGTCGGCGGCGGCGCGACGCAAGAGCGCGTCGCGACGGCGTTCAAGCTGATCCTGCGCGATCCGAAAGTGCGCGGGATTCTCGTCAACATTTTCGGCGGCATCATGCGATGCGACGTCATCGCGCAAGGCGTCGTGGCGGCGGCGCGGGAAATCGATCTGCACGTGCCGCTCGTCGTGCGTCTCGCGGGCACGAACGTCGATGCCGGCCGCGAAATCCTGCGCACATCGGGTCTCGCCATCATCCCCGCCGAAAATCTCGCCGATGCCGCCGACAAAATCGTTTCAGCCGTAGCCGTGGGAGAGTCCAAATGAGCGTTCTCATCAATCAGGATACGAAGGTCATCTGCCAGGGCTTCACCGGCGCGCAAGGCACGTTTCATTCGGAGCAGGCGATCGCATACGGCACGCGCATGGTCGGCGGCGTCACGCCGGGCAAGGGCGGCACGTCGCATCTGGACCTGCCCGTCTTCGATACGGTGGCCGACGCGGTCGCCCGGACGGGCGCGGACGCGTCCGTGATCTACGTGCCGCCGCCCTTCGCCGCCGATGCGATCCTCGAAGCCATCGATGCCGAAGTGCCGTTCATCGTCTGCATCACCGAAGGAATACCGGTGCTCGACATGCTGCGCGTGAAGCGCGCGCTCGCCGGTTCAAAGAGCCGTCTCGTCGGGCCGAACTGCCCGGGCGTCATCACGCCGGGGCAATGCAAGATCGGCATCATGCCGGGGCATATCCATCAGCCGGGGAAGATCGGCGTGGTGTCGCGTTCGGGGACGCTGACTTACGAGGCGGTGGCGCAGACGACGGCGGCCGGGCTCGGGCAGACGACATGCATCGGCATTGGCGGCGATCCGGTGAACGGGACGAACTTCATCGATTGCCTCGAACTCTTTCTTGCCGACGACGCGACCGAGGGCATCATCATGATCGGCGAAATCGGCGGATCGGCGGAAGAGGAAGCCGCGCAGTTCCTGAAAGACGCGAGGACGAAGAAGCCGGTAGTGGGATTCATCGCGGGAACGAGCGCGCCGCCGGGACGGCGCATGGGCCACGCGGGCGCGATCATTTCGGGCGGATCGGGCACGGCGAGCGCGAAGATTGACGCGATGCGGGCGGCGGGTATCCATGTCGCCGACTCTCCTGCGGCGCTCGGCGAAACGATGGTGCGTGCATTGCGCTAGCGCGCGCGAACGCGGAGAAAGACAGAAAGGCCGCTATGCGGCCTCTCTGTCATTTGATCATCTGGAAGCGAAATCAGTCCAGGAAATCGCAATTCGCCTCGACGAACGCCGCGAGATCGAGCGAATGCTGCTTGACGAGCCGCTCCACCAGTTCGGTGTCGCGCTTTTCCAGCGCCTCGATGATGCGCATGTGATCGACGATCGAGCGCGACGCGCGGTCGCTCTGCGAGATCGTCATTTTCCGAATCGCGCGCACGTGCACGAAGATGTTCTTGATCGTATCGAAGATGATCTGCGACTTGGACAGCCGCACGATGGCCTGATGAAACGCGATATTCGCTTCTGAATACTCGTCGATATGCTCGGCAGGCGTGGTGTCGCGGAAGTTGTCGAACATGTGGCGCAACTGGGCGATTTCCTCGTCCGTCGCGCGCTGCGTGGCGAGACGCGCCGCCATGCTTTCGAGCGCGGCCCACATGTGGATCATCTCGACGATCTCGCGCTTGGTCTTGCGCAAGATGTAGACACCGCGACGCGGCACCGTGCGCAGAAAGCCTTCCTGCTCCAGAAGCGTCATGGCTTCGCGGATGGGCGTGCGGCTCACGCCGAGCGCCTCCGTCAGCTCTTTCTCGTCCAGACGAATCTCTTCGCGGGAGCGGTAAATGTCCGCCTCCGCGATAGCCTGCCGCAGTTTCGCGTACGCCTGATCGCGCAGCGAAACCGTGGCATTGATGGGCTCCAGCGAGAGCGTCAGTCCCCGAACTTCCGGACGGTCTACCGATTGAGTATCAGATGGCATTGATGGCTTGATTTCCCATTTGCGGCCGGTCTGCAACTACACGCTTGCCCGAACCGCCGTTCCGGTCATCCGCCGCGAGACCGGCGAAGCGACCGTGATCCTGTGCGCGCTGCAGCATGTCCTGCGGCACCGCCGACGCAATTACAAACGTAACGCCCACACCCACGGCCACCAGCGCGAATCCGACAACTACCAACAAGGCGATGCTCATTTCAAGGCTCCGGTTAATCACTCAAGAGCCTCCAGTATATGTTGCGTCGCAACAGCGCGCAACATATTTTGCATCTTGTATATTAGAAACAACGCTGGGGCCATCGAGTGCAGTTTATGCCGCTTTCTGCGGTTGCGGGAGTGGCTGTGCACGCGCCGTGCCTTGGTTCACCGCTTCCCGCAATTTGATCAATGCGAGGACGGCATCAATCATCGGCGTCTCGACTTTCACGAGGCGCCCGATTTCCTGGACGACGGTGATGAGCGGATCGATTTCCATCGGGCGGCCGGCTTCGCAGTCCATCAGCATCGAGGTTTTGTGCGCGCCGACCGCACCCGCACCGTTGATGCGCCGCTCCACGTCCACCCGGAAGTTGACGCCGAGCCGGTCCCCGATAGCCTTGGCTTCGAGCATCATCGCCCTGGAAAGCGCGCGCGTGCCGGGATCGCTCGTCAGCACGTCGAGGGTGGCGTGCGTGAGCGCGCTGATCGGATTGAAGCAGAGGTTGCCCCACAGCTTCAGCCAGATTTCGTCGCGGATGTTGTCGCGCATCGGCGCTTCCATGTCGGCGGCGACCATGATGTCGTGCAGCGCCTGCAGACGCGGCGTGATCTGCCCGCTGGGTTCGCCGATCGGAAATTTCTTGCCATAGTGATGTTCGATAACGCCCGGCTCCGCAATTTCCGCAGCCGGCAGCAGCACGCAGCCGATTGCACGCTCCGGCCCGAACACGCTCCACTGCCGGCCGCCGGGATCGATGCTCTGCAGTGTCGTCCCGGCCAATTCGCCGCCGTGCTCGTGGAAGTACCAGTAGGGCAGTCCGTTGACCGCAGTGACGATGGCTGTATCGGGGCCGAGCAACGGCGGCATCAGATCGACGACGCCCGGCACCGAATGCGCCTTCAACGCGATGATGACGAAGTCCTGCGGCCCGAGTTCGGCTGGATTGTTCGTGCAGCGGACCTTGACGGTATGTTCTTCCCCGTCGATCCTGAGGCGCACGCCGTTCGCCTGCATCGCCGCAAGGTGCGGCCCGCGCGCCACGAAGCTCACATCGGCTCCGGCACGCGCAAGCTGGGCTCCCATGTAACCGCCGATGGCGCCGGCGCCGTACACGCAGATTTTCATGGTTCGTCTCCTGAGTTAGATGCTTGTAGTTGCTGATATACAAGATACTACATGCCAGGTGCAGGCCGAACAAGGCGAATCGAGCGAGCGGAAACCCGCACCTGAGGCGCGCTGCGGAACGAAGACCGGGAGAAGCTGGCGCTCAGGCTTCGATCGCCTGAGACGCGATAAGAGTATGCGTCGACGACGCGATGAAGTGCCACCAGACGCTTGCCGCGCTTGCGTGCAGCGCACGCCCGCGCCGCCGCACGAGCATGATCGTGCGCGATTCGTCGGGTGCGAGCGGGATGAAACGCACGCGGTCGCTTTCGCACGCGTTCCGCGCGTGCATCGGCAGAACGCCGACGCCCAGGCCCGCTTCCGCCATTCGCGCGACCGCCGCTGACTGCGCGAGCCGCTGACGGACCGCGCCCGTTACCGCGTACCGCGCGAGCGCGGCTTCGATTGCAGCGAGGCTGCCGGTGTCATCGTCGAGAAGAAGGAGCGGCGTGCCGCGCAACTGCTGCCAATCCACGCGCCCTGCCCCCGCCAGCCGATGCGACCCATGCACCACGGCGGCGAACCCGTCCGCGAAGAGCGGCTCGCTTGCGAGATCGTCCAGATTGTCCGGCGCGATCACCACGCCCAGTTCCGCCTCGCCCGAACGCACGAGCTGGAGCACGGCGTTTTGCGGGCGGTCCATCAGGACCACGGTGATGTCGGGAAGGCGCTCACGGCACGACGCGAAAAGCGGCGGCAGAACGCTCGCGGTCAGGCCGCAACTGCACGCGAGGTTCACGACGCCCGGTTCGCCAGATTCCGACGCGCGCGGCCGCAGCGTCGCTTCGAGTTCCTCGACGAGCGGCGCGATGCGCGACAAGAGCTTGCGTCCGGTATCGGTCAGCGTGACGTGGCGCGTCGTCCGGTCGAACAGCCGCAGCGCAATTTCATCTTCTAGTTCTCGAATACTGCGGCTGACTGCCGACTGGGTGATGCCGAATTCGTCGCCCACGCGCGTGAAACTTCGATAGCGCGCGAGCGTGATGAACAACCGCAACTGGTGCAGCGAAACGGAAGGCGCATGCGCGGAGCCGGGCGGACGGTCGCGCATGCCGTGTCCTCACTGAACCGACGTATTGCGCGACGTTTCCGGCCAGCCCGCCTGAAACGACGCATTCACCGATGCATCGCCCGACGTTTCCGCAACAGTGTTCTCGATCCAGCGCTTGCGCATCGGCGCGAGCACGAACTTGGCGCACAGCCCCGCCGCGATCGATGTCACCGCCGCCGTGATGAACACCGCGTTCCACGATCCGAACGAGGCCAGCACCGAAGCAAGCGGCACCAGCATCGACGCTGTCCCCTTCGCCGTGTACAGCGTGCCAGCGTTCGCTGCCGCGTACTTGCTGCCGAAGGTGTCCGCGCAGGTCGCCGGGAAGATCGAGAAGATCTCGCCCCAGCAGAGGAAGGTCAATGCGGCGAACAGCATGAAGAGATACGGGTTGTGACCGAATTCCATCAGTCCGAGCAGCGCGACGCCTTCACCGAGAAAGATGATGAACATCGTGTTCTCGCGCCCGATCTTGTCCGAGATGAAGCCGCATAGCGGACGCGTGAAGCCGTTGCACAGATTGTCGATGGAGAGCGTCATCGCGAGCAGCGGCAAGGTCACGCCGAGCAGGTTGACCGGCATCTTGGCGAAGCCGTATTCCTTCGCGATCGGCCCGAACTGCGCCGTGGCGATGACACCGCCCGCCGCGACAAACACGAACATCAGATACAGCACCCAGAAAAGCGGCGAGCGCACCATCTGGCCGGTGGTGTAATCGATCTTCGTCGACACGATGCGCTTCGCCGGCACGACGTTCACAGGCGGCTTCGGGCGCACGAGCAGCAACGCGAGAAAGAAGATGCACACGCCCTGGAAGATGCCGAAGAACATGAACGCGTGTTCGTAGCCCGAGCTCTGGATCATGTTCGAGATCGGGATGACCGTCACGGCGGCGCCCGCGCCGAAGCCCGCTGCCGTCAGGCCCGCAGCGAGTCCGCGCTTGTCGGGGAACCACTTGAGCGCCGTGCCGACGCACGTGCCGTACACGCAGCCCGCGCCGATACCCGCAATCACCGCGGCGATGTAAAGATGCGCGAGACTCGTCGCGTGCGCGTCGATGATCCAGCCGAGCGCGGCGCAGATCGAACCGCCGATGACGACCGGCCGCGGGCCGAATTTATCGACGAGCCAGCCCTCGACGGGCACGAGCCACGTCTCGGTGACGATGAAAATGGTGAAAGCCGTCTGAATCGCCGCTTGCCCCCAATGATGCTTGGCATCCATGGGCACGACGAAAAGGGTCCAGGCGTACTGCAGATTCGCGACGAGGCCCATGCATGCAATGCCGATCGCTAATTGAATCCACCTGTTGTGATGACGCCCGTGCGATTGCCCGGACACAACCGTGTCTGCGCTTGCCATGTCTGTCTCCGTTATCTGTTATCGGCGCTCGTGCGGCGCCTGATGCACTGCGAGAACCGCGGGCGCGGTGCGCCAGCGGGCGAGGCGGTCGGTCAGGGAAGATGTTCGGGACGCGCGGCGCGGGCATGGCGGCGCGCATCGGGGAGGGCGATGAAGTTGCACATCTGGCCAACATCCGCGTCAGGCGATCGAAGAATCATTTCGAGCGATTCCCAATAGAGTCCGGATGATTGAAGCAGCCTTTACAGGCTTTCGTGTGCTGCCGATTCGCGACTGGCTTACAAACCCAGGGGCGTGAAGGCATCGTGGGGGAGAAAAACGATTAGGGAAAGTTAAAAAAATTTATTGTATAAGTTAGCTATCGTGAATGGATGAGGGCTCGCCGTGCTGCGTAACGCCACCCTGCGTCAACTGAAAATCTTCGAAACAGTCGCGCGCCGGCTCAGCTTTTCACGGGCTGCGGAAGAGCTGTATCTCACCCAGCCTGCGGTTTCCACGCAAGTCAAGCAACTGGAGGAACATGCCGGCTTGCCGCTCTTCGAGCAACTCGGCAAGAAAATCTACCTCACTCCGGCCGGCAACGAAATGCTCCATTACAGCAGGTCGATTCTCGAGCAGTTCCGTGAAGCCGACGATGCGATGGCGCGCCTCAAAGGGATATCGGGCGGCACGCTCAATGTCGCGGTGATCAGCGCCGGCGACTATTTCTTTCCTCGCTTGCTCGCCGCTTTCACCAAACGTAATACCGATGTCCGGCTCAATCTCGCGGTTCACAATCGCGAAGAACTGCTGCATCAACTCACGGACAATCTCACTGATCTCGCGGTGATGGTTCGGCCGCCGCGCGATATGGATACCGTGAATGTATCGTTTGCGCCGCATCCATATGTGATCGTCGCGCCGCCCGATCATCCGCTCGTCGGGCGCAAGAACCTCCCGCTGGAAGCGCTCGCCGATGAGCCGTTCATCGTTCGCGAGCGCGGCTCGGATACCTGGAATTCGATGGAAGAAGGTTTCGCGGGACGCCTTGCGAATCTCAACGTCGCAATGGAAATCACAAGCACAGAGACGATCAAGCAAGCGGTGATTGCCGGAATGGGAGTGAGTTTTTTATCGGCGCATACGATCAGCATGGAACTGCAGGTCGGCAAACTGGCCGTGCTCGATATCGAGGGTTTTCCCGTGATGCTCAACTGGTTCGTCGTGCATCGGAACAATAAGCGCCTGCCGCCGGTGGCGCTCGCCTTCAAGGATTTTCTCATCGAAGAAGGCGCGGCGCAGATCGAAGCGATCACGCATATCGTCGCGAAGACGGGAAAACCCGACTTATAAGCGTTTTCGAATAGATAGCAGAAGAAAGTTTAACTGTCGTCTATGGATCAGGTTGCCTATTCTCCCAACATGCCCCACGGCCATACAGGAGACGATCATGATCCATTCAACTCACAGCGATGACCGCGAAGTTCAGGCGCAAGTGTGCGCCTTCAATACTGCTTTCGAAGAACTCGACCTGATGTTCCGGTGGGATGCGCAAACGTATCGATCGCTTGCATCGGCGGACAGCGACTATGGAAAGCTCGCGCAGTATATCGGCACGCATTGCCCGCATCTGCTGACGGCTTATAGCGCGGAGTTTCTTTGCCAGGCGATCATCGAGCGCAAGAATTCGACGATCGAGGCTTGCAGGCAGAACACCGTGCAGTATGAAGACAGCACGCAGCGCGCGCGCCTCTGGCGCTCGCGGAATGAGGAAGGACAGCGCGCGAGGGTCTGATTACTGGCTTTGAAGTGAAACGAAGGGGCGGCTATGCCGCCCTTTTGCGTTGAGTCCCGTTCCGTACGCACTCCCACAACACAGCCCTCTCGCGACGCATGCCGCGAGAGAAGCCTCGGTCCTTTACGGCGTCAACGCCACCCACACCGCTTTCGGCTCGGTGAAGTTCTCGATGGCCACGTCGCCGTGCTCGCGGCCAAAGCCCGAATCGCCGGCGCCGCCCCAAGGCAGACGCACATCCGTATAGCCGTAGGTATTCACCCATACGGTGCCCGCCTTCAGTTCCGCAGCCATGCGATGCACCCGCCCGATGTCCGCGCTCCACACGCCCGCTGCCAGGCTATACGCGGTTCCGTTTGCGATGCGCAGTGCGTCGGCTTCGTCGTCGAACGGAATCACGCTCGCGACCGGCCCGAAGATCTCTTCTTGCGAGATCCGCATCTCGTGCTCGACGTTCGCGAACACGGTCGGCTCGACGAAGTAGCCGCGCTCGCCCGACCGCCGTCCGCCCGTCACGAGCGATGCGCCCTCGCCCTTGCCGATATCCACGTAATCGAGCACGCTCTTCATCTGCTTGGCCGAAATGAGCGGACCCATGTTGGTTTCGCGCTTCGACGGATCGCCGAGCTTGATGCTTTGCGCACGCTGCCCGAGACGTTCGACGACCTCGTCATAAACGCCGCGCTGCACGAGCACGCGCGAACCCGCGGAACACACCTGCCCCGCGTTGAAGAAGATGCCTGAAGCCGTCGCGCGCACGGCGCTGTCGATGTTGGCGTCCGCGAAAATCACGTTCGCCGATTTGCCGCCGAGTTCCAGCGTCACGCGCTTGAAGTTGCCCGCCGCGCCCTGCAGAATGCCGCGCCCGACCGACGGCGAACCGGTGAACGTGACCTTGTCGACGCCCGGATGCGCGACGAGCGCATCGCCGACGACCGAGCCTTTTCCCGTCACGATGTTGAGCACGCCCGGCGGCAAGCCCGCTTCGAGTGCCAGACGTCCGACCATCAGCGCGGAAAGCGGCGTGATTTCGGCGGGCTTGACGATCAGCGTGCAGCCGCATGCGAGTGCGGGCGCGATCTTCCACATGCCGATCATCAACGGAAAATTCCAGGGCACGATGGCCCCGACCACGCCGACCGGTTCCCGCACCGTGTAGGTGAGCGCATCGGGGCGCGCGGGCACGACCTGTCCGTTGATCTTGTCGCACCAGCCGGCGTAATAGGTCAGCGTATCGATGGCGGCGGGCACGTCCTGACGCTGCACGCCGGCGATCGGCTTGCCCGCATCGAGACTTTCGAGCGCGGCGAGCTCTTCCTGATTCTCGCGCAGCAGTTCGGCGAGCCGCATCAGGATGCGGCCGCGTTCGGCGGCGCGGATACCGTTCCACGGTTTCAACGCGGCGCGCGCCGCCGCTACCGCGCGATCGACATCCGCCGATGTGCCCTGCGCCACGTAGGCGATGGCGTTCTCGGTCGCCGGATCGAGATTCGTCGAATATTCTCCGCCGCTCGGCGCGACGAATTCTCCGCCGATCAACAGCTCGTAACGCTTGAGGTCCGCACTGCTTTCCATTGCCGTCTCCCTGCTTTATCGAATCGTTTCATGGTGAGCCAGAAAGACCATTCACGATAGCAAAACATTTTTATTGTTCGCATTCAGCTGAATGTATGGACCGCTGAAACCTTCGGGGTTGGCTCGCTCGAGACTGCGTAATACGGAGTAAGCGTTACTTACACATTCTCACGGCATTGTCGGAGGCCAGCCCGTAGAGTGGCAGCGGGTCGCGCGAACCGGCTTTGTGGGTCGGGAATCGCGGTCGCAATTCAGCTATCGAGGAGAAGTGTTTGATGAAGAAGAATCAAATTGTCGCGGTGCTGTTGTGCGCCGGCATGGCTTTCGGTGCGGGCGCGAGTGTCGCGCAGCCGTCGCATGGCGGGCCGGATCATGGGAACGATCGTGGCAATGAGCACGGCAACGGGCATGGTCCCGATCGCGCACCCGGACGTGCGCCGGTGATGAACGGTCACGACGCGCCGCGCCCGCAGGAACATGCCGACCATGACCGCGGACATCCCGACTGGCGCAAGGGCGACCGGCTGTCGGCGGATTATCGTAATCGCCAGTATGTCGTCGATGACTGGCACGGCCACGGCTTGCGTCAGCCGCCGCGCGGATACCAATGGGTCGGCGTGGGAGCAGACTATCTGCTCGTGGCAGTCGGCACGGGATTGATCGCGCAGGTGGTGTTGTCGCAGTAAGCCGGGTTCGCGCAGAGTGGGTTGCGCTGCGGCCGCTCTACTCTTCGTCCGCGAACAGCGATGCCTGCCCGATGCGTGCCGATGCGCCGTTCGCGGGCAGGCTGGCGAGGAACGCATCGCGGTCCTTGCCGGCGATCCAGTGCGGCGCGCGACCGCGTCCGCTCCACGTTGCGCCACTCGCGGGGTCGCGGTATTTGATGGCGACATCGGACGCGGCGGACGACGTCTCGGGCTTGCGGCCCAACAGCTCGTTCAGCGTGATGCCGTATTCGCGCATCTTTTGCACGATCTCTATTAGCGCGAGCCGCTCTTCTTTTCGCCGCGCTTCGGCAAGTTCCTTTTCCAGCGATTCTCTTTGCGCCATCAACTCGGCGACTTGCGGACTTCTGTACGTCATGTTCGTGTCGGGCGTCGGGTATGCGATGTCATCGCCCGCGCATGGCGGAGCGAGGGGTTCGATGCAGGGGGCGCGGGAGCCGCGCAGTCGGGCGCGGCGTTGAAATGCCGCGAAAACGAGAGGCTAACACGAACTGGTGTGCCGGGCAGGAGCGCGAGGACATGCCGTGCTTTCAGCATCGACGGCCAGAGCGCGATAGGAACGCGCGCCGTCTTTGCGGCCGCTTATGCGGTATCGCATGACTGGCTAGCTCAACGGCCTGCATTGCAGCGGACTCGTTCATCAGGGTTCCTTACATGCCGGCGCTTCACGCGACGGTCCTATGAGCGCCCCGACGTTCTCGACGAAGAAAACAAAAAGGCCAGCTTCCCCCACCGGAAAAGCCAGCCTCTCCAAACAACTCTAGCTCGAGCCGAACCTTAGGCCGCGGCGTCCTTCAACTTCTTGAGTGCGCGTGCCTTGATGCGCACGCTTGCCGGCTTGGCCGGGAACCAGCGCTCTTCGCCGGTGAACGGATCCTTGCCGAAGCGCTTCTTCTTCGCCGGCACCGCTTGCGCGGAAATCTTCAACAGACCCGACAGCGTGAATTCGCCCGAGCCCTTCTTGTGAACCGAACCGAGGATGGTGTCTTCCAGCGCGACCAGCACGGCCTTGACCGCCTTGACGTCCACTTCCGCGCGCTCCGCCAGATGCGCTGCGAGCGATGCCTTCGTGAAGGTGTCTTTGATCGGCGACAGCGCACCCGCAGTCTTCTTCACGGCGACGCTCTTGGTGGGTACTTTCTTCGCGGCAACCTTCGATGCTGCTTTCTTTGCCGGTGCAGCAGTCTTCACCGTGGCCTTCTTGGCCGTGGCTTTCTTGGCAGCGGTTTTTGCGGAAGTCGGCATGTTTCTCCTACCTGTTTTGGTCAGTGATATCGGAATACGTCAGCGCTTATGCGTTCGTATCAACGCCGGATTCTACATAGGCCAGACGCGTTCGTGCGAGTCTTTTGCGTTTTTATATCGTTTTTTCAGGGGTTTTTCGTGGCGTCGCACTGACAAACGAGCCGCTCGTCGCGCAATGCATGCGCTTTCGATGCACCGCACTGCGCTTCATCCGTGACGCGATGCACGACGCGCGATATGCGCAATCAGCGGATAGTGATCGGATGCGATGCGCGCAAGCCGCGTGCGATGCACGTCGACACGCATCAGCCGCTCGCCGGGATGCACCCAGATTCGATCGAGCGCGAAGAGCGGGCAGCGCGTCGGAAACGTGCGCAAGGCACTTGCGCGATGGAAGTGCGTGACGAGCCGCCGCAACGTGCGGCCATAGACGAACCACTCGTTCAGATCGCCGAGAAGGATCACCGGAAGCGCGGGCGTATCGAAGCTCTGCAGCACCTGATCGACCTGCGCGCGGCGTTCGCTCGATGCAAGCCCGAGATGCGTCGCGACGACGCGCCATAGTTCGCCGTTGCAGTCGATGTCCGCGTCGAGCGCGCCGCGCGGCTCGCGGCTTCGGAAAGAAAGATCGAGCGTACGCACCGCGCGCACCGGATAACGTGTCAGCACGGCGTTGCCGTAGCGGCGCTCCGGTGTATCGAGCGTCGGGCCTGCAACGGCATGCAGACCCGTCATGCGCTGGAGCATCTCGAGGACATCGGGATGACCGTTGCCGCCGAGCGGCATCTCCTGCAGCGCGAAGATATCCGCATCCATTTCGGCGAGCACACCGGCGATGCGTTCCGGCGCGAACTTGCCGTCGATGCCCACTGCGCCGTGCACGTTGTACGTCGCGATGCGCAACTCCTTCACGCGCGTCGCGCTCAGTTTTTCGATGTCGATTCCGGCCTCGTGCATCAACGTCATGAGCTGACCTCGTCATGATTGCGCGACGATGCGTCATCGTTCGCCGTGTCGCGCGGCATCGCGCTGCGCTCGCGCAGACGGCTCGCGCGCTGCGCTTCGTCGCTTGCGCGCGCCTTGTCCGCATCGCTCGGCGCGCCTTCCGCCACCTTCTCTTCGCTGTCGTTGCGGCGGCCAAGAAAGCGCTGCAGCAGGATCGACACGCCGATCAGGACCGCGCCGATGCCGATCAATACGGCGAACGACCCGACCGTCGGATGGCGCAACGATGCCACCAGCTGATGCGCGAACGCCACCGTCAACAGGATGCCGGGACCCATGCCGAGCAGCGTGCCGATCAGGAAATCGCGCATGCGAATGTGCGATGCACCGGCCACCAGATTGACGATCGAAAACGGCGCAACCGGCAACAGCCGCAGCACGACGACCGCGACGATGCCCCGCTGCGCCACGCGCTCCGATAGCCGGTTCACGCGCGCACCCGCGAGCTTGCGCACCGCATCGCGGCCGAGCCATTGCCCGAGCATGTACGAAACGGAAGCGGCGATCATGGTGCCGGCGAATGCATACGCGCTGCCCCAACCGGCGCCGAACACGAGACCCGTCGTCGCGATCAAGAGCGTGATCGGCACGGAGATCACGGCGGCG
This sequence comes from Caballeronia sp. LZ019, assembly GCF_031450825.1. Classification (NCBI taxonomy): domain Bacteria; kingdom Pseudomonadati; phylum Pseudomonadota; class Betaproteobacteria; order Burkholderiales; family Burkholderiaceae; genus Caballeronia; species Caballeronia sp. LZ019. Next base: position 1,140,832 of record NZ_JARTVZ010000002.1, read on the forward strand.
ACGACATAGCAGAGCAGGATCAGAAGCGGCGCGAGCGGCAGCGCATCGATGCGCCGCGTGGCCTCGGTCAGCGACTTCACGTTGATGTATTCGCCGAGCGGCGTCCAGTGCCACACGGCCGCCACGCCGACGACGAGCAATGCGAGCACGCCGAGCAGCGCGAAGCGGCCGATGAGCGGGCGCGTCCTTTCGGCAGGCACGAACTGGTCGACGAGTTCGTCGGCGGCAATCGGCGTTTCGGGATCGACGAGCGCTTCGGGCGGGATGAGTTGATCGAGCTCGCGCGACACTTCGGGATCGAGCGGCACCAGCGTGCGATGCTCGTCGCGATCGCGCGAAAGCGCCTGAATCGCGGCATTCAGACCGCCGCCGCGCGCATCGCGCTCGCGCACGATGTCCGCCACTTCGCAGCCAAGATGTTCCGCGAGCAGCGTGTCGCGCATCGTCGCGATGGCGCGGCGCAAACGGGCCTCCGCGCCGGCATCGATCGATATGTTGCACTCGCTGTCGAGCACCATCGAGCGATTGTTGAGGTTCGCGGAGCCGACGATCAGCAGTTCGTCGTCGACGATCATCAGCTTGCTATGCACGTTGACGATCTCTTCGCCCAGATTGGGCACGGTCGGACACAGCAGCCGGTAACGTCCGTGACGATCCGCCTGTTTCAGGAGCTTGTGGAGACGCGCGCGCAGCACGCCCATCGTCACTTCCTGCAGCCAGCCGCTCTGATTGCGCGGCACGACGATGGTGAGATCGGGCCCGTCTTCGCGCTCGAGGGAATCGGACAGCGCCGCGCCGATGGTGCCCGACGTGAAGTACTGATTCTCGATGTAGATGCTGCGCCGCGCGCGCGCGATCGCATCGAGATATTGCGTGCGGATCTGCTGCACGGCGGGCCGGCCGAGATACGCGGGCTCCGTGAGCGAGATCGCGAGCTGCACGTCTTCCACATCGACGGCGCGCGAAGGCGGCCACGGATCGTTCTGCAGCGCCACGCGATGCGCGCGGATAGCGAGGCGCCGGCCGCATGCGCGCGACCAGCGTTCGCGCGCAAGCTGACCGATCTCGCGGGCAGCGTCGCCATCGAACATCGTGTGGACATCATGGAACGGCTGATACTTCGCGCCGTTCGCGTCACGTCGATGCGGATCGTCGGGCGCATGAGCGGGCGTGTCCCAGCGCGAACGCGTGAGATCGAGACCGCCGACGAATGCGAGGCGATCATCGATCACGACGAGCTTCTGATGCTGCGAGCCGCCGAGCGGATGCTTGCCGTCCATCTGAAACGCGATGCGCCGATGCGTGCGCCAGCCCATCTTGTAGACCGGCAGCCATTCGCGTTCGAACGCGTAGAGCATCGCGAAGTCCCACGCGAGGATGTAGATGCGCAGGCGGCGCTTTTCGGCTGCTATCGCGTGCAGGAAGTCGCCGAGCGCTTCGGGATAGCCGTCGTTCGAACCTTCCGGCGTGAGCTTCATGCGGCTGTCGATATCCCAGCCGAGGATGAACACCGTGCGCTCCGCACGCGTGATCGCCTCGCGCAGCACGCGAAAATAGTCGGAGCCGTCGATGAGCATGCTGAAGCGATCCGCGTGACGCACGCTCGCGCAGTTGCGTCCCGGCTCGAAGAAGGATTCGTCGCGTTTGTCCGTGGTCATCGCGTTGGCGCGGGCGTCGCGCATGGCAGTCTCGTTCAAGCGCTCTCCGTCATGTTGGCCTGCATGCCGCAGCGCGCCGCGACATGTGCGTCAGGGGTTTGCAAGCAACGTGCCCGTGCGCCGATGCCGGTTCTGCACGCATGCGGCCGTTGCGGTAGTCTCGTCATCGATACCAACGACCATCATAGAGAGGACATGCCATGGAATATCGACATCTAGGTGCTTCGGGATTCAAGGTGCCCGTACTGAGCTTCGGCACCGGCACGTTCGGCGGCAAGGGTGAGTTCTTCCAGGCGTGGGGGCAGACCGATGTAAGCGAAGCGCGTCAGCTCATCGACATCTGTCTCGATGCAGGCGTCACCATGTTCGACACCGCCGACATCTACTCGCGCGGCGCATCGGAGTCCATTCTCGGCGAGGCGCTCAAGGGCCGGCGCGACAAGGCCATCATCTCGACGAAAGCCACCTTTCGTTTCGATACCGACGAACCTAACAGCGTCGGCTCATCGCGCTTCCATCTCATCAACGCGGTCAACGATGCGTTGAAGCGCCTGCAGACCGATTACATCGATCTCTTCCAGTTGCATGGCTTCGATGCGAAAACGCCCGTCGAAGAGACGCTTTCCACGCTCGACGATCTCGTGCGCGCGGGGAAAATCCGCTATACGGGGGTATCGAATTTCTCGGGCTGGCATCTGCAGAAATCGCTCGACGTGGCCGACCGTTACGGCTATCCGCGCTATGTCGCCAATCAGACGTACTACTCGCTCATCGGCCGCGACTACGAGTGGGAACTGATGCCGCTCGGGATCGATCAGGGCGTCGGCGCGGTCGTATGGAGTCCGCTCGGATGGGGACGCCTGACCGGCAAGATTCGGCGCGGCCAGCCGCTGCCCGATTCCAGCCGCCTGCATAAGACCGCCGACATGGGGCCGCCCGTGCCCGATGAGCATTTGTACCGCGTGGTCGATGCGCTCGATGCCATCGCCGAGGAAACGGGCAAGACGGTGCCGCAGATCGCGTTGAACTGGCTGCTGCAGCGTCCGACTGTCGCGACGGTGCTGATCGGCGCGCGCAACGAAGAGCAGTTGCGGCAGAACCTGGGCGCCGTCGGCTGGAACCTGACAGCCGATCAGGTGAAGCGGCTCGACGAGGCAAGCAAGGTGAGGCCGGCTTATCCGTACTGGCATCAGGAAGGATTCGCGGAGCGAAACCCGTTCCCCGTGTGATTCGCGCGTCGTGCCGTACCGGAAGCCTTGCGTCGAGGTGTACCGGTACTGTACAGATTCCAACGCTTAAACTGGCCGCAATCGACTCACCTTGCGAACTGCGCCATGCCTTCCGACCTTCTCAACGCCCTGCCCGCCGCCGCGCTCTTCGTGCTCGTGACGAGCATCACGCCGGGTCCGAACAACACGATGCTGCTCGCGTCGGGTGTCAATTTCGGACTGCGGCGCACGGTGCCACATGTCCTCGGCATCAGCGCGGGCGTCGCCTTGCTGATGCTCGCGGTGGGGCTGGGTCTCGCGCAAGCGTTCGATCGCCTGCCGTGGCTTTATCCGGCGCTCGAAACGGCCAGCGTCGTTTATCTGCTCTATCTCGCATGGAAGATCGCGACGTCGTCGTCGGTGCAGATGCGCAACGGCGAGCGCCGCCCGATGCGGTTTCATGAAGCGCTTGCGTTTCAGTGGGTCAATCCGAAAGCGTGGATGATGGTGCTCACCGCCGCCACGACCATCCATCTGCACGCGAGTCTTTCGCTGAACGCCGCGCTGATGGCCGTCGTGTTCGTGGTGATCGGGCTGCCGTGCATCGTTGCGTGGGCAGCGTTCGGCATGTCGCTGCGGCGTTTTCTCGCGCGTCCACGTCTTCTGCGTGCCTTCAACGTGACGATGGCCGCGCTGCTCGTGCTGTCGCTGTATCCAATCGTCGCGCATTATTTTGCGTGACCGGACGAGCGATTGTTATCCGATAAAGCACTTTGCCTCGCTGCCGGACCCGTGCATACTTGGCTTACGCGCCGGCCACGCAAAATGTGCCGTTCCGCTTGCAAGAATGGGACGGCGGTTTCATCACCCAACCAGCGTTTTGTGCGTTGAACGCTGCCGTCATGAACGATCGCAACGTGCGCCGCTTCGACAATCCTTCGAGGCGGTTTCATCGCCCGGCGTGTACATGCCTCGTTGTTCCTTGGTTCGCGCCGTTTATGGCGCGGCTGTGAAATCCGTTCAAGGAGTACGCCATGTCTGGAGCCAACCGCCCGTCCGGTCCCGCCACGCGCAAATCCCTCGACCTTGCCGATCAGATCGAGCGCGATGAACTCAAGAGCCATCTTCTGGATGCGCAAAACCGCGTCGAGGACGACGATGACGAGGACGATGAAACCGACTCCGATCGCACGCTAAGCCGTTAGCCACGACAGTCTCATCCGCGCGCCCGACAGCGCACAGCCGACGCCGCAATCGTCCACTTTCACGGGCCTGCGGCGTTTTTGTTTCGGCCGACACAAATTCTGGATTCGTCTTGGGCACGTGGGTTGCTTTGACCCTTCGTACCGCGCCACCTTGAACAAAAGCGCGGCACGACCGATGAGCGAAGGCGGCGACGGTGTCCAGTCCGCATGCGAATCGAACTCACCAACCGATCCCCGTGGGAGGCTTCATGCTCCGTTACGCTGTCATATTCTTCATCATTGCGCTCATCGCGGCCTTTTTCGGCTTTGGCGGGATCGCGACGGGCGCGGCGGAAATCGCCAAGATCCTGTTCTTCATCTTCATCGTGATCTTCCTCGCGACCCTGCTGCTCGGCGTATTCAGGCGATGACGCTGGTTGCAAGGCAAGTGTTGCATTGACTGACGCGCGGGCTCTTTCGAGGCCCGCGCGTTTTTTCATGCTGCGCGTTATCAGCGGGCGTTCAGCCGGATCGTCTGACCGTGCTCGAGGACGGTGAAGGCATCGGCAGGAAGGCCGGCGTTGCGCACCGCATCGGCGAGGCGGCGCGGGGGTTCGTCGAGCGGTTCATCGGTTAGTTCGAAGCTGCCCCAGTGAATGCCGATGGCTCTTCTCGCGTGAAGGTCCGCGAAAATGCGGACCGCTTCTTCCGGATCGACATGCTGCGCGCCCATGAACCAGCGGGGATCGTAAGCGCCGACCGGAATCAGCGCGAGATCGAAGCCGCCGAATTGCGCACCGATATCGCGGAAATCGGGCGAGTAGCCGGTGTCGCCCGCAAAGAAAAAGGAATACGGACGGGCCGCGCCCTGCGGCGTCTTGAGGACCCAGCTTCCCCACAACGTTTCCGCGCGATCGAACGGCGTGCGCGCTGACCAGTGCTGCGCCGGCGTGAACCAGATATCGAGTCCGGCGGCGTGCGTTGCGTCGCCCCAGTCGAGTTCTTCGGCGTTCGTCACGCCGATGCGCGTCATCCACGCCTTCACGCCCAGGGGCACGAGAAAGCGCGGCGGGCCGCCCGCTTGGCGATTCAGCGCCTCGATGCTCGGCTTGTCGAGATGATCGTAGTGATTGTGCGAGATGAGGACGACGTCGATATGCGGCAGTTCATCAAGCGTCAGGCCCGGCGGCGTCTTGCGCTTCGGGCCCGCGAAGGAAACCGGCGATGCGCGCTCGGAGAAAACCGGATCGGTGAGCACGTTGACGCCGTCGATCTGCACAAGCGCGCTCGCGTGACCGATCCACGTGAGCGTATCGACGCTGCGATTCGCTTTTAGAAACGCGACGTCGGGACGCGCCATCGGGAAGCGATAGCCATTCGCCGGCGGTTTCGGCAGCCCTTGCGTGAAGCGTTCCCATTGCCACTTGAGAAACGACTCGCGCGGCAGATGACGGTAATTGTTCTCGAAGCCCGCGGACGTATGCGTCGCGTGCCTCAGCGGCTGCGGCTGGTTCGTTATCGGTGGATGCGGCTCCTCACTGCGCGAGGAGCATCCTGCAAGCAAGGCGAGCACGCAGATAGCGATGCGTTGGCGCATAGGCGGATGGGTTGCGTTCGTTCATACGGAATGTAGAAAGGGCGCCTTGCGTTCGCCGTCAGCCAACCGCGCGGCCCGCGCAGGCACTCACCAGGCAAGCGAGTGAGCAAGTTTCGAACCGTCGGCCCGGTTCTTGCGTACTTGGCGCGAAGCCGGAAAACGGCGCATCGAATAACTAACGGCGGCGCGCGTCGGCAAAAGACGCGGCACGCCGGCATGGACCACGGGGGCCCTATGGGCGGCAGCAGAAACAGAAGTCACGCTTCGCGCGCATTCAATCCGCAATTGCATTCGATGCACGCGATGCTCGTCTCGCGCACCGCATCGCATGTTGCGGGCGCATTCACATCACACGGACGCGATCAGAGCCTGGCGGAAGGCATCGCCGATGTCATCGCGCATTGCGGTCACGCAGGGCTCGGCCTCTTCCTCGCCGCTGTCTGGCACTGGCTCGACGAGCGCCGATACTTCGACGCCGCCGACGCCGTGCAGCATCACATCGAAAGCGGCACGATGCCGACGCTGAAGATCGAGCCGCGCATCGCCCAACGGCGCGATGCGCGCGTGTGACGCTCAGTGCGAATGGCGTGGATTGCCGCGCGTCTCGATGACCTTCAGATAGAGCGTCGCCGGCTCGAGACAGCCGCCGGTCGATAGCTGCCCGACCGTCTGCCGATACAGTTCTTGCCACGGCGTCTGCGCGACGGGCGCGGCGAACGCGGCTTCGTCGCGACGGCTCGCGAGTTCCGCTTCATCGAGCAGCACATTGACCGAGCGCGCGTTCAGGTCGACGCGGATGCGGTCGTTCGTGCGCAACAGCGCGAGACCGCCGCCCACGGCCGCTTCCGGCGACATGTTGAGAATCGACGGGCTCGCTGACGTGCCGCTTTGTCGGCCATCGCCCATGCAGGGGAGCGAATCGACGCCGCGCTTGATCAGTTCCGCGGGCGGCGCCATGTTGACCACTTCCGCGCTGCCCGGATAACCCACCGTGCCGCAACCACGAATCACGAGGATGCAATGCTCGTCGATTTCGAGCGCGGGATCGTTGATGCGGTCGTGGTAATCCTCGGGGCCATCGAACACGATCGCCCGCGCTTCGAAGATATTCTCCGCGCCCGGCTCGCTCAGATACGTTTTGGTGAACGCTTCTCCGACTACGGACATCTTCATGATCGCGCTGTCGAAGAAATTGCCCGACAGCACCATGAAGCCCGCACCGTGCTTCAGCGGATCGTCCGCCGTGCGGATGACATCGCGGTCGGCGGCGGGCGCTTCGTCGGCAATTTCGCCGATCGTGCGGCCCGAGACCGTGTCACAGTCGCGATGCAGCAGGCCCGCTGCATCGAGTTGACGCAACACGGCCGGCACCCCGCCCGCGCGATGGAAGCTCTCGCCCAGATATTCACCGGCCGGCATGCAATTGACGATGAGCGGCACCTGCTCGCCGTCGCGCTGCCAGTCTTCGAGACTCAGTTCGATTCCCATATGCCGCGCAATGGCGATCAGATGCGGCGGGCAGTTAGTCGACGCACCGAGCGCCGAGGCAACGACGATCGCGTTGCGGAATGCGTCGCGCGTCATGATCTTCGACGGACGCAGATCCTCGCGCACCATGTTGACGATGCGCTTGCCCGTTGCATACGCCATCTGTCCGCGCTCGCGATACGCGGCCGGAATGCTCGCGCACGTCGGCAATGACATGCCGAGCGCTTCGGCGAGACTGTTCATCGAGAGCGCAGTGCCCATCGTGTTGCAATGGCCGATCGACGGCGACGAAGCCGTCGTCAGTCGCATGAAGCCTTCGTAATCAATCTCGCCAGCGGCGAGCAGATTGCGCGCATGCCAGATGACCGTGCCGGAGCCGACGCGCTTGCCTTCGTACCATCCGTCCAGCATGGGGCCGCCGGAAAGCACGATTGCGGGCATGTCGACGGTGGCTGCGGCCATCAGACAGGCGGGCGTGGTCTTGTCGCAGCCGGTCGTGAGGACGACGCCATCCAGCGGAAAGCCATGCAGGATTTCAACGAGGCCGAGGTATGCAAGGTTGCGGTCGAGCGCGGCGGTCGGGCGGCGGCTCTGCTCCGCGAGCGGATGCACCGGGAATTCCATCGGGATGCCGCCGGCGTCACGGATACCGGCTTTCGTGCGCGCGGCCAGCTCGATGTGATGGCGATTGCACGGCGCGAGATCGCTGCCCGTCTGCGCGATGCCGATGATCGGCCGGCCCGACTGCAACTCCTCGCGCGTCAGGCCGTAGTTCATGAAGCGCTCGACATAGAGCGCGGTCATATCGGCGTGCGAAGGATCGTCGAACCATTCCTGACTGCGCAGGCGGCGGGTTGTTTGCTGGGACATGTCTCTCTCCGTGGGGTGCTGGTGTTATGTTGTTACCGGTAACATTCAATCATAGTACCATGCATCGGCTGGCCTTCCGTTGGCTCACGCGCTCTCGCGCGGAATCACGTGATAGTCGATGCGGATGCGCTTGCCCGCGCGCCTTGCGACGCCCTGATCATATGCTTCGAGTGCGGCCAGCAGCGCCGCGCCGGTTCGCGTGCCGATGCCGTATGCGTTGACGGAGACCGTCGTGATCGATGGCGCGCAGCAGGCGGCCACTTCAAAATTCCCGAAGCCCGCAACAGCGATGTCGTCAGGCACCGAGCGCCCGCGCCGACGGCATTCCATTATCGCGCCGAACGCGGACATGTCGCTCACGCACATCACGGCTTGCGTGTCGGGCCATGCATCGAGGAGCGCGGCCATCGCGGGGCCGCCGTGGCTCATGGTGATCGGTGAATCGCCCAGACGGACGACGCGCCCGGCGTCCAGGCCGCGCGCTTTCATCTCCGTCCGAAAGCCCTTCAGACGATCGAGGCCACGCCGGTCCAGCTCGCTTGCACCGCCGAGAAACCCGATACGCTCGTGACCGCGCTCCGCGAGATAGCGCACCATCTCGCGCGCGGCGTTGACGTTGGAAAAGCCGACGGCGGCATCGATCGGATCGGAAGGGAAGTCCCACATCTCGACGACAGGCACGCCCGAGCGGCGCAACAGCGTGCGCGTCGCTTCGGTATGGCGCGAACCGGTCAGCGCGATGCAGCGCGGCTGGTGGCGCAGCATCGATCGCACCAGGTTTTCTTCGCGGTCGAGGTGGTAGTCGGTGTCGCCGATGAGCAGTTGCAGGCCGTGCGGCTCCAATGCCGCGGAAAGGCCGCGCACGGTGTCGGAGAAATTGGAACTCGATAGCGACGGGACCAGTACCGCGACGAATTCCGACCGCCCCGACGACAGAGCGCCAGCGGCGGCATCCGCTACGTAGCCGAGTTCGTCGATCGCTTTCTGCACGCGCTCGCGCGTCGCGAGGGCCACGCTATGTCCGGCAAGCACGCGCGATACCGTCATCTTCGAAACTCCGGCGAGCCGCGCAACATCGGACATGCGCGGCGGGCCGGCGGGAAGGTCCTCGAAAGTGGCCGACACGTCCCTCAGTCCACCCTTGCCCAGCCGTCCGGCCGCTGCTCGAGCGTCAGATGGAGCTTCGTTTCGCCGGCTTCGCGGTCGGCGGCGACGAGATCGGCGAACGCGCGTTTGATGTCGCGGTCATCCGCCCACGGAGCGATGTTGTCGAGCTTGTAGGTATAAGTCACATCCGTGCGATGCGCGCTGGGGTCGGGCTCCGTCCAGGCGACGACCTTGTCGAGCTTCACGCGTGCGTAGCAGAGCATCCATGCACGGTTGTCGGGCGTGGCGTTCGGGTCGCCCGCTTGTCTGACCGTTTCGACTGCGTATTTTTGCCCTTCGCCCGTCAGGCTATAAGCGACGGCATTCTGCTGTGCGTTGGGACTGGCGTTCGTCGGCGCCGACGCCGCTCGCGCGATCAGACCGCTCTTCTCGAGCGCGGCCAGTTGCTCGCGTAACGCGGCGGCGGAGTATTCGTTGAGATCGCGTGCCGAATACGTGGACGGGAAGGTGAAGGGACCGCGTCCGCTGCGGTTGAGGCACAAGAGGCCGCGATTCGTTTTCATGTCGGCGGTGATCGCGTCGCCGAGACTGGACTCGCTCGCATCGTTCTTCTTGCCGCATGCTGTCGTCAACATCGCGATGCTGACCGCGGCAATCAACAGACTCGTTCTCATAGGCGCTCCGATGGGGTCGGCATCGCGCCATTTTACCGACAAGTTTGCGTCGTTCAGCTCTTGCAGCGTTGAATCGTGTCGAGAACCTGGTGTCCCAAACGCAAAAACCCCACCTTTGAGGGGTGGGGTTTTTGTTTAAGGCATGAGGAGCCTGACGATTACCTACTTTCACACGGGGATCCGCACTATCATCGGCGTGGAGTCGTTTCACGGTCCTGTTCGGGATGGGAAGGGGTGGGACCGACTCGCTATGGTCATCAGGCATGACTTGTTGTTGTGCGCGTTGGGGACGGCACAACCAATCTGGGAAGAAGTAGATTCGGTAGTGACTGTTGGGCACAGTCGCGTCACTCAACCGGCGTGCTCCCTTCGGGGGTTGCATTGAGTAAGCGCTAAAGCGCTAACTCACTGTGAAACACACTGGTTATAGGATCAAGCCTTACGGGCAATTAGTATCAGTTAGCTCAATGCATTACTGCACTTACACACCTGACCTATCAACGTCCTGGTCTGGAACGACCCTTCAAGGGGCTCGAAGCCCCGGGGATATCTCATCTTAAGGCGAGTTTCCCGCTTAGATGCTTTCAGCGGTTATCTCTTCCGAACATAGCTACCCGGCGATGCCACTGGCGTGACAACCGGTACACCAGAGGTTCGTCCACTCCGGTCCTCTCGTACTAGGAGCAGCCCCCTTCAAATATCCAACGCCCACGGCAGATAGGGACCAAACTGTCTCACGACGTTTTAAACCCAGCTCACGTACCTCTTTAAATGGCGAACAGCCATACCCTTGGGACCGGCTACAGCCCCAGGATGAGATGAGCCGACATCGAGGTGCCAAACACCGCCGTCGATATGAACTCTTGGGCGGTATCAGCCTGTTATCCCCAGAGTACCTTTTATCCGTTGAGCGATGGCCCTTCCATACAGAACCACCGGATCACTATGACCTGCTTTCGCACCTGCTCGACTTGTCGGTCTCGCAGTTAAGCACGCTTATGCCATTGCACTATCAGCACGATTTCCGACCGTACCTAGCGTACCTTCGTACTCCTCCGTTACGCTTTGGGAGGAGACCGCCCCAGTCAAACTGCCTACCATGCACTGTCCCCGATCCGGATCACGGACCAAGGTTAGAACCTCAAACAAACCAGGGTGGTATTTCAAGGACGGCTCCACCGAAACTGGCGTTCCGGTTTCATAGCCTCCCACCTATCCTACACAGATCGGTTCAAAGTCCAATGCAAAGCTACAGTAAAGGTTCATGGGGTCTTTCCGTCTAGCCGCGGGGAGATTGCATCATCACAAACACTTCAACTTCGCTGAGTCTCGGGAGGAGACAGTGTGGCCATCGTTACGCCATTCGTGCAGGTCGGAACTTACCCGACAAGGAATTTCGCTACCTTAGGACCGTTATAGTTACGGCCGCCGTTTACCGGGACTTCAATCAAGAGCTTGCACCCCATCATTTAATCTTCCGGCACCGGGCAGGCGTCACACCCTATACGTCCACTTTCGTGTTTGCAGAGTGCTGTGTTTTTATTAAACAGTCGCAGCCACCAGTTTATTGCAACCTCTTCACCCTTCTGGCGCAGGCCAGTCAAGCTACAGAGGCGTACCTTATCCCGAAGTTACGGTACCAATTTGCCGAGTTCCTTCTCCCGAGTTCTCTCAAGCGCCTTAGAATACTCATCTCGCCCACCTGTGTCGGTTTGCGGTACGGTCATCGTTAGACTGAAGCTTAGAGGCTTTTCTTGGAACCACTTCCAATTGCTTCGCTTCCGAAGAAGCTCGCGCCACACCCTTGAATCCTGTGCCCGGATTTGCCTGAGCACCTTCTCCAATGCAGCGACCGGGACGTCCAACACCCGGACAACCTTCCGCGATCCGTCCCCCCATCGCATCTAACAATGGTGCAGGAATATTGACCTGCTTCCCATCAGCTACGCATTTCTGCCTCGCCTTAGGGGCCGACTCACCCTACGCCGATGAACGTTGCGTAGGAAACCTTGGGCTTACGGCGAGGGGGCTTTTCACCCCCTTTATCGCTACTCATGTCAGCATTCGCACTTCCGATACCTCCAGCATGCCTTTCGACACACCTTCGCAGGCTTACGGAACGCTCTCCTACCACACGTACTTGCGTACGCATCCGCAGCTTCGGTGACTGGCTTGAGCCCCGTTACATCTTCCGCGCAGGACGACTCGATCAGTGAGCTATTACGCTTTCTTTAAAGGGTGGCTGCTTCTAAGCCAACCTCCTGACTGTTTTAGCCTTCCCACTTCGTTTCCCACTTAGCCAATCTTGGGGACCTTAGCTGGCGGTCTGGGTTGTTTCCCTCTTGACACCGGACGTTAGCACCCGATGTCTGTCTCCCGTGATTGCACTCTTCGGTATTCGGAGTTTGCTATGGCGTAGTAATCCGCAATGGACCCCACAACCATGACAGTGCTCTACCCCCGAAGGTGATACACGAGGCACTACCTAAATAGTTTTCGGAGAGAACCAGCTATTTCCAAGTTTGTTTAGCCTTTCACCCCTATCCACAGCTCATCCCCTAACTTTTCAACGTTAGTGGGTTCGGTCCTCCAGTACGTGTTACCGCACCTTCAACCTGGCCATGGATAGATCACTTGGTTTCGGGTCTACGCCCAGCAACTGATCGCCCTATTCGGACTCGCTTTCGCTACGCCTGCCTTAATCAGTTAAGCTCGCTACTGAACGTAAGTCGCTGACCCATTATACAAAAGGTACGCCGTCACCCCTTGCGAGGCTCCGACTGTTTGTATGCATGCGGTTTCAGGATCTATTTCACTCCCCTCCCGGGGTTCTTTTCGCCTTTCCCTCACGGTACTGGTTCACTATCGGTCGATCACGAGTATTTAGCCTTGGAGGATGGTCCCCCCATCTTCAGACAGGATTTCACGTGTCCCGCCCTACTTGTCGTACCCCTAGTTCTTCCACGCTGCTTTCGCTTACAGGGCTATCACCTGCTATGGCCGCACTTTCCAGAGCGTTCAGCTAACAATGCAGATAAAGAGTACAGGCTCTTCCCATTTCGCTCGCCACTACTTTGGGAATCTCGGTTGATTTCTTTTCCTGCGGTTACTTAGATGTTTCAGTTCACCGCGTTCGCTCCACATGACCTATGTATTCAGTCATGGGTGACCCATACGGGCCGGGTTTCCCCATTCGGACATCTTCGGATCAATGCTCGTTTGCCAGCTCCCCGAAGCTTTTCGCAGGCTACCGCGTCCTTCATCGCCTGTGATCGCCAAGGCATCCACCACATGCACTTGTTCGCTTGACCCTATAACGAGTGTGTCTCTCATCGAGCCACATCCGCCATAGGCTGAGTTTTCGCGTTGTGCCGTATTCCAAGTCATCATTAAGATCACTTTTCATACTCGATACAATCACTACCCTGAACCTGCTACTCACGCCCATCTCTAAGCGCTTTCCCAGATTCTCTTTACTACTTCTTCCAGATTGTTAAAGAACGTTTAGCCGACAAGCGTGTTTCAATACTTGCGACATCAACTGGCTAGCAATCGCCAATGCTTAACGCTTACCCGAAGCGCTAGGCATTGAGGATTGGTGGAGGATGACGGGATCGAACCGACGACCCCCTGCTTGCAAAGCAGGTGCTCTCCCAGCTGAGCTAATCCCCCGATGAGGCCTGACTAAGGTGTTGCCCAGCCACGCCTGATTCGGATGGTGGGTCTGGTTGGATTCGAACCAACGACCCCCGCCTTATCAAGACGGTGCTCTAACCGACTGAGCTACAGACCCTTAGCCTGTCTTTCTGACAGCCGATAAGCGTGAGCGCTTAACTTTAAGCGCGAAGCTCGAGAAAGGAGGTGATCCAGCCGCACCTTCCGATACGGCTACCTTGTTACGACTTCACCCCAGTCATGAATCCCACCGTGGTAAGCGCCCTCCTTGCGGTTAGGCTACCTACTTCTGGTGAAACCCACTCCCATGGTGTGACGGGCGGTGTGTACAAGACCCGGGAACGTATTCACCGCGGCATGCTGATCCGCGATTACTAGCGATTCCAGCTTCACGCAGTCGAGTTGCAGACTGCGATCCGGACTACGATCGGTTTTCTGGGATTGGCTCCACCTCGCGGCTTGGCAACCCTCTGTTCCGACCATTGTATGACGTGTGAAGCCCTACCCATAAGGGCCATGAGGACTTGACGTCATCCCCACCTTCCTCCGGTTTGTCACCGGCAGTCTCCTTAGAGTGCTCTTGCGTAGCAACTAAGGACAAGGGTTGCGCTCGTTGCGGGACTTAACCCAACATCTCACGACACGAGCTGACGACAGCCATGCAGCACCTGTGCGCCGGTTCTCTTTCGAGCACCCCCACCTTTCAGCAGGGTTCCGACCATGTCAAGGGTAGGTAAGGTTTTTCGCGTTGCATCGAATTAATCCACATCATCCACCGCTTGTGCGGGTCCCCGTCAATTCCTTTGAGTTTTAATCTTGCGACCGTACTCCCCAGGCGGTCAACTTCACGCGTTAGCTACGTTACTAAGGAAATGAATCCCCAACAACTAGTTGACATCGTTTAGGGCGTGGACTACCAGGGTATCTAATCCTGTTTGCTCCCCACGCTTTCGTGCATGAGCGTCAGTGTTGGCCCAGGAGGCTGCCTTCGCCATCGGTATTCCTCCACATCTCTACGCATTTCACTGCTACACGTGGAATTCTACCTCCCTCTGCCACACTCAAAGCCTGCCAGTCACCAATGCAGTTCCCAGGTTAAGCCCGGGGATTTCACATCGGTCTTAACAGACCGCCTGCGCACGCTTTACGCCCAGTAATTCCGATTAACGCTCGCACCCTACGTATTACCGCGGCTGCTGGCACGTAGTTAGCCGGTGCTTATTCTTCCGGTACCGTCATCCTCCATCCATATTAGGGACGAAGTTTTCTTTCCGGACAAAAGTGCTTTACAACCCGAAGGCCTTCTTCACACACGCGGCATTGCTGGATCAGGGTTGCCCCCATTGTCCAAAATTCCCCACTGCTGCCTCCCGTAGGAGTCTGGGCCGTGTCTCAGTCCCAGTGTGGCTGGTCGTCCTCTCAGACCAGCTACAGATCGTCGCCTTGGTAGGCCTTTACCCCACCAACTAGCTAATCTGCCATCGGCCGCCCCTGCAGCGCGAGGTCCGAAGATCCCCCGCTTTCCTCCGTAGATCGTATGCGGTATTAATCCGGCTTTCGCCGGGCTATCCCCCACTACAGGACACGTTCCGATGTATTACTCACCCGTTCGCCACTCGCCGCCAGGCCGAAGCCCGCGCTGCCGTCCGACTTGCATGTGTAAGGCATGCCGCCAGCGTTCAATCTGAGCCAGGATCAAACTCTTCAGTTCAAACCCTGTTACTGTTTTTCGGTTCCGTTAGAAACCGGTCGCTCACTCAACGTACTGACGATGATTAATCCGTCAGAAGACAGATAAACCTTCCTCTTAATACTTCGTGTGAGACTCTTGATTACTTTTGCTTGTCGCTCCAGCACCTAAGCACCAGAACCACACTCGCCATCAAGCGCCCACACTTATCGGCTGTTAGTTTTTAAAGAACATTCGCTAGACCTTCCCGCTTCGTCTTGCGTCGCTGCGTCAGCAGCAGAGAACGAGATTATGTCTGGGCAGCAACAAGAGGTCAACCCCCTTTTCTCAATTATTTTTCTTCTCGTCTCCGCTGCTCAATAAAGCGGCGCCAGCCACCGATTAACGACCGACCGCCGCCGCCACCACACCGTATGCTTCAGAACGAAACGCTCAGCTCCCGAAGAACGGCACGCAAAATCCGGCCGGCCCTACGCAAGTCGACGCGGACGATGCGCCGCGCTGCATCGTTCCCGAGGCCCCTTCGCCCGACTGCATGCCCCCGTACGATTGGCTGGCCGCGCTCTGCTGCGCGGCGACCCTTGCCTCAGCCGCCTGAATGTCGGCGGGATAAGTGGCATTTTCTCCCGCCGCCGTTGAATACCCGGCGGCCTGGAGTTGCGCCAGCTCGGCCCGGACTTGCGCGCGAGTGAGCGGCGCGCTATTGCTCTGCGCGAAGGATAAGGCCGGTGCGACGATCGCGGCAACCGACACGACGACTTTGGCGATGCTATTCATGATAAAGAGACTCCGACATAAGGTTGAGTGAGATCGCGCGCGATTCGCAAACCTCATCGAGCGCAGAGGGCGATGCCCGCTGCATCCGATTCGCTCGACCCGGGATTCAAGCATCGAGGTTCGCTTGGTTAACCCGCGCACATCGCGATCTATTCCCGGGGGCCTTGCTTGACAGCCGTGAATCGCGTCACGTATTGTTTGGTAGACCAACCAAACAACCCGGACGAGTAACCCAGGGAGCGAGCGATGCTCCGGATTTTTCGCGTTTCACTCTGTTCATGTGTGCTTGCCGCGACGCTGCTCGCGGCGTGCTCGCGTGAAGACCCCAACTTGTTTCAGGGCTACGTCGAGGGCGAGTTCGTCTATGTCGGGTCGTCGCAGGCGGGCAAGCTCGTCGACTTGTCCATCGCGCGGGGACAGACGATAGCGGCGGGAACCCCATTGTTCGCGCTGGAATCCGCCGATGAGACCGCAGCCCTCGATCAGGCGAAACGGCAACTGGCCGCGACGCAATCGCAACTCGAAGACATACTCACCGGCAAGCGCGCGCCCGAAGTCGCATCCGTGCGAGCGCAGCTCGCGCGGGCACGGGCGAACGCACGCAAGGCCGCGCTGCAACTGAGCCGCGATGAAGCGCAATACGATGCAGGCGGCATCCCGAAGGGACAGCTCGACGACTCGCGCGCCAACGCGGACGCCACTGCCGCGCAGGTGCGCGACCTGACGGAACAGGTCGATATCGCGCGTTTGCCTGGACGTCCGCAGCAGATCGCGGCGCAGCGAGCGCAAGTTGCAGCCGCCGAGGCTGTCGTCGCGCAAGCGCGATGGAAGCTCGATCAGAAGCGTGTCGCGGCCCCCGCCGATGGCCTCGTGTACGACACCCTCTATCGTCCTGGCGAGTGGGTGCAGGCAGGCAGTCCCGTCGTGCAGATGTTGCCGCCCGGGAACGTCAAGGTGCGCTTCTTCGTGCCGGAACGCGTGGTCGGTGCGCTGGCTACCGGACGTGCCGTGTCGATTCATTGCGACGGCTGCACCGCCGATGTCGCCGCGAAAGTTACCTACATCTCGCAGCAAGCCGAGTACACGCCGCCCGTCATCTACAGCAATGCAAGCCGGGCCAAGCTCGTCTTCATGATCGAGGCGCACGCCAATGCAGCCGATGCGCGCACGCTGCATCCGGGCCAGCCCGTCGCAGTGAGGCTGCCATGAGCGAGCCGGCCGGCAAGCATGAACCGCAGTACGTCATCGACGTGCACAAGCTCAACAAGCACTTCGGCGACAAGCACGTCGTCAACGATGTCTCGCTGCAAGTCGCGCGCGGCGAAATCTTCGGCTTTCTCGGGCCGAACGGAAGCGGCAAGACCACGTCCATACGCCTGATGTGCGGCCTGCTCACGCCTGATTCAGGCAGCGGCACCTGCCTCGGCTACGACATCGTGCGCGAAAGCGAGCAGATCAAGCGCAACGTCGGCTATATGACGCAACGCTTCTCGTATTGGGAAGACCTGACCATCCGCGAGAACCTCGACTTCGTCGCGCGCATCTATCAGATGCCCAATCGCCGGCAAGTGGTGGACAGTTCGCTCGAATCCCTCGGCCTGCAGAGCCGCGCAAACCAGTTGACCGGATCGCTTTCGGGCGGCTGGAAGCAACGTCTCGCGCTCGCTGCATGCATGCTGCACCAACCCCGGCTGCTCCTGCTCGACGAGCCCACCGCCGGCGTCGATCCCACCGCGCGTCGGGACTTCTGGGAGGAGTTGCATCGGCTGGCTGCGAACGGTATCTCGGTTCTGGTCAGCACGCACTACATGGACGAAGCCGAGCGCTGCCACAAGCTCGCCTACATCGCATACGGAAAGCTGCTTGCACAAGGCACCGCGAACGAAGTGATCGCATCGCAAGGGCTCGCGACATGGCGCATCCATGGCGACCAGTTGAGCGCACTCTCGGAACGGCTGCGCAAGACGCCGGGCATCGATCAGACCGTCGTGTTCGGCTCGACGCTGCATGCAAGCGGCAGCGACCATGCCGCGCTCGAGCGCGCAATCAGCGATGCAGTGAAGCACACCGCGTTGCGCGCCGAGCAGATCGACACGGGACTCGAAGACGTGTTCATCTACCTGATGAGCCGCTCGACCGATAACTTCAAGGCGAAGTCATGAGTGCGCGCAACGGTTTCTCGCTGATGCGCTGGTGGAGCATCGTGCTCAAGGAGTTCCTGCAACTGCGGCGCGACCGGATCACGTTCGGCATGATCGTCGGCTTGCCGATCGTGCAGCTCGCGCTCTTCGGCTATGCGATCAACACCGATCCGAAGCACTTGCCCACTGCGGTCATCGCCGGGGAATCCAGCCCGTTCACGCGGAGCTTCATCGCCGCGATGCATAATTCGGAGTACTTTTATATCGTCGAAACGCTTCCCGATGACGAAGCCGGCCGGCGCGCGCTCGCACAAGGCCGCGTACTGTTCGTGCTGAACATTCCGACGGATTTCTCGCGCAAGCTCCTGCGCGGAGAACGTCCCGCATTGCTCCTCGAAGCGGACGCGACCGATCCCAACGCGGTCAGCAAGGCAACGAACGCGCTGAACGGCCTCGTTCGCTCTGTCGCGTCCAAAGACATCACCGGCCCGCTTGCACCGCTCAATGGCGCGCCCGCCGCATTCGACGTACGCGTCCACAATCTCTACAACCCCGAAGGCATCACGCAATACAACGTGGTGCCGGGCCTCATGGGCGTGATCCTGACGATGACCCTCGTGATGATGACGGGCCTCGCCATCACGCGCGAACGCGAACGCGGCACGATGGAGAATCTGCTTGCAACACCCGTGCGTCCTGTCGAAGTGATGACGGGAAAGATCGTGCCTTATGTGTTCATCGGACTGATACAGGCGACGATCATTCTCGTGGCGACGCGCTTCGTCTTCGGCGTTCCATTGATCGGCAATCCCGTCGCCATCTATCTGGCTGCGCTGCTCTTCATCGCCGCGAACCTGACGGTCGGCATCACGCTGTCGTCGCTTGCGCAGAATCAGTTGCAGGCCATGCAGCTCACCGTCTTCTATTTCCTGCCGAATATCCTGCTGTCCGGCTTCATGTTCCCGTTCTCGGGCATGCCGAAGTGGGCGCAATTCATCGGCAACCTGTTGCCGCTCACCTATTTCAACCGTCTCATTCGCGGCATTCTCCTGAAGGGAAACGGCTGGGCAGACTTGTGGCCGTCCGTGTGGCCGATGGCGCTTTTCACGCTGATCGTCATGGGTATCGCGCTGCGTTTCTACAAACGCACGCTCGACTAGGAGACACGCCGATGAAAACCAGACTAGCCGTATGCGTGCTCTTGCTCGGCGGCTGCACCGTCGGCCCGGACTTTCACGCGCCCGCCGCGCCCGATACGCAAACCTACACGCGAAGCGCGTCGCCCGCTTTGCCGATTGCCGATCACGCGCTACCGCAATGGTGGAAGCAATTCGCATCCGATGCGCTGAACCGCCTCGTCGATGAGGCATTGCGCAACAGCCCCACGGTCGCGCAAGCCCGCGCGCGGCTGACGCAAGCGCGCGAGGACTACCGGGCGCAAGCGGGCGCCGCCTATTATCCCGCGGTCGATGCTTCGCTCTCCGGCTCGCGGCAGAAAGTGGACCCCGCCGCGTTCGGCGTGCCGGTGCCGAGTCCCGGTCCCTTCACGCTATACGATGCATCGGTGAACGTGACGTATTCGCTCGACCTCTTCGGCGGCGACCGGCGTGCGCTCGAAGCACTGCGCGCGCAAGTCGACTATCAGGCGTTCGAACTCGATGCAGCCCGCCTGTCGATTGCAGGCAACGTCGTTTCGACCGCCATTCGACGGGCATCGTTGCAGGCCCGGATCACGCTGACGCAGGGCATCGTGGATGCGCAGGCGCAGCAGCTTTCGATCATGGAAGCGCGCATGACGGCCGGCGGCGTGTCACGCTTCGATGTGCGCAGCCAACGCACGCTCGTCGAGCAAACGCGCGCGAGCCTGCCCGCACTCCTCGCCGAGCGCGATGCAGCCGATCACCGGCTCGCGATTCTGCTGGGCGTCGAGCCGTCGAACGCGGACTTCGACGCGCTCACGCTCGATACCCTGCGCGTACCCGATGACGTCCCGCTTACGCTGCCGTCGACGCTCGCCCGCGAACGCCCCGACATTCGCGCGTCCGAAGCGCTGCTGCATCAGGCGAACGCGAACGTCGGCGTGGCGACGGCAGACCTGTATCCGAAGTTCTCGCTATCGGCGAGCGCCGGCTCGCAGCGCACGAATATCCACGACATGTTCGACAGGATGAACGTGTGGAACATCGGACTCGGCCTGTCGCAGCCGCTCTTTCGCGGCGGCGAGCTGCGTGCGAGAAAGCGCTCGGCGGAAGCCGCCCGCGACGCCGCGACGAGCGCGTATCGCGAGACCGTGCTCGGCGCGCTTCAGCAAGTCGCGGATGCGTTGACCGCGCTGCAAAACGATGCCCACGCCGTGCGCGCCCGCGATATCGCAGCGAACGAGGCGCAAGCGAACCTTGCGACCGCCCGTGCACGCTTCACGGCAGGCGGCGTGAGCCGCTTCGATATGCTCGATACGCAAAGACAGGCGCTGCAAACGCAGCTCGATCGCACGATCGCCCATGCAAGCCGTCTTGCCGATACGGCTGCTCTCTTCCAGGCGCTGGGCGGTATCGAGAGCGAGACGATGAACTCACGCGCCCACTAAATTCGAGATGAGGATTCGGCTATAGTCAGCGCCTTTGCGCCGGCTGCACCGGCAGGCGCGTAGCTGAACGGAGGAGCTCATGAAACCCATCCATCACCTGTGCCAGGGCGGTTCGGCTGCGGCAATGTTGCGCGCGTCGTTGCGCGAGCCGGTCATCGAGATACTGGACGATGGCTCGATCGGCCCGCTCGCCGATGTCGATACGGACGCGCCCGACGCCCGCGTTGCCTTCATGAAGGCGCTCTTCGCATGCGGCGGTTTCGACCACGAAGACGAAGCGAAGATGGACTGGTACGGCGAGCTGCGCGACATGAATCGCCGGTTCGGTCAGCTCGTACGCGATGCATCGGAAGTCGTGATCTGGGCGGAGCACGCCGACGCAGAGCAGGCGCTGCGCCGACGCGCGCATTGGTGGCTCAGGGATGCCGCCGTGACAGTCAGCGAGATCGACGTGAGCCTGCGCGACATCGCGCGCTCGATACCGAAAGGTCAGGCGCTTGCGCTCGACATCGATCAGGCGGCCTCGCTCGTCTCCGCGCGCACGCCGTGCACGCCGGCAATGCGCGCGCAACTCGCGAACGACTGGGCCGCGCTCAAGCAGGACGGCGATGCCGTGCGAGTCTGTGAAAGCGGGCGTCTCGTGTCGTATCCGATCGATCGCTACGACGCCGAATTCGCTGCGCTCGCCAGCACGGCGCCGGTCAAGCTGCTGAGCGGCGAGCTGCTCGGCGCGGCGATGCATCGTTCTGGACGCAGCGATCTCTTCTGCAAATGGCGATTCGCGCAGCTTATTGCGCAGCAGAAGCTCGCGGTGACTCAAGGCGATCTGCGCAATCTCGATTCCGTCTGGGTGGCGGCAAACTAAAGCGACAACGGGAAGCGGCAGACGGATCTGCTAAGAACAACGAACCATAACGACAACACCATGACCGACTTGCTGTTGAGCCTTTATTCCGAATTTTCTTTCCTCGGCATTGGGGCGCATGTGATCATCGCCTTGTTCTTCGCCTACCATGCCGTCCGTAATCGCCAGGAGATGTACTGGCTGTACATCTTGTTCGTGTTTCCGTTGCTGGGTAGCGTCGTATATTTCTTCGCGATCTACTTGCCCGATCTGAAGCATTCGCATCGCGCGCGTGCCGCAACCCGCACCGTCACGCGATTCATCGACCCGAACCGGGCCGTGCGAGAGGCGCGCAACGATCTGGATCGCGCGCCGAGCGTGCAGCATCGTCTACGGCTCGGTCAGGCGCTGCTCGCAGCGGGCAAGGCGCAGGAGTCGCTCGAACATCTCGAGCAAGCGGCAAGCGGTCCATTCGCCGATGACCCCGCACTGTTACGCACGCTCGCCGATGCGCAGTTCTCGGCGCAACAGCCGGCAGCCGCGAATGCCACGCTCAATAAGCTCTTCTCGATCCTGCCGGCCGCGCGGCAGGAGCCGGAGGCCAGCCTGCTGCATGCGAGAACCCTTGCGGCATTGCAATTGCCGGAAGCTCGCGACGCGTTCGAACGCGCCCTTACGTGCGCAAGCGACGCGGCGCCGCGCTGCTTGTACGGGGAATGGCTGCTCAAGCGTGACGACGCGCAAGACACAACGCGCGCCAAGGCGCTTTTCGCCGACATCCTGCGCGACGCCCAACACTGGCCGCGCTACGC
This sequence comes from Caballeronia sp. LZ019, assembly GCF_031450825.1. Classification (NCBI taxonomy): domain Bacteria; kingdom Pseudomonadati; phylum Pseudomonadota; class Betaproteobacteria; order Burkholderiales; family Burkholderiaceae; genus Caballeronia; species Caballeronia sp. LZ019. Next base: position 1,163,144 of record NZ_JARTVZ010000002.1, read on the forward strand.
TAAGCAGCACAACCGCGAGTGGATCGACCGGGCGCGGGCGGCAACGGCGAAGGCATAAGGACGACCGATGCCGAAGAACGCTGCGGACCTCGACACTTACCGCGAGCGCCGCGCCGCCCGAGCCGCAGACGGCGCACGCATGAACAAGAGCGCGCTCCATCGAGGGGATGGCCTCCCGTTCGCGCCACCGATCGTCGACCGGCATCCTGCCTCGATTCGGAAATTCCGCGTCTTCGCTGTAGCCAGCCGCCTGTCCTCCGCGCGGCAAGCAACTGCAGGTCTTGCGGCCTGCACTTAGTCGGCCGTGCGGGAGCCGTGCCCCGCCCGAGCGCATCCTCCGCGCCCTGAAAGTCATCGCTCCGATGGTGCTCACACTCGTCGTCCCGGAGATCGTCCGGCAATGCTTGTGAAGCGTCCGAGCAACGCCCCTACTCCCCGAACCTTCCCTGCACAGCCCGCTGAATCTCGGCAAAAGCCACCGGCTTCACGAGATGATGATCGAAGCCCGCTTCCTTCGATCGCTGACGGTCATGCGCCTGGCCGTATCCCGTCACGGCGATCAGCAACGCATCGGCGGTAGCGGGGCGCGTGCGCATTTCCGCAGCCAGCCTGTAGCCATCCATGCCGGGCAAGCCGATATCGAGCAGCACGATCTGCGGCAAGAACGCCTCCGCGATCTCCAACGCCTCGGCCCCTTCGTGCGCGGTGCGTACGTCGAAGCCGTCCGCTTCGAGCAGCAGCGCCATCGCGGTCGCCGCGTCGACGCTGTCATCGACGAGCAACACGCGCTTGCCGCCCGTCACGCGCGGCGCTTCGTCGGCATGATGCGGCGCGGGCGGCGGCTCGTTCGCAAGCGGCAGCCACACGACGAACTCGCTGCCCTGCTGCGGCCCCGCCGAATGCGCCTCGATACGCCCGCCCTGCAGTTCGACGAGCGTCTTTGCGAGCGGCAAGCCGATGCCGAGCCCGCCCTCCGAGCGTTCCAGCGATGTTTCGGACTGCACGAACAGATCGAAAATATGCGGCAGGATGTCCGCTGTGATGCCGATACCCTTGTCGCGCACCGCGATCCGCACTTCGTCGCCGAACTGCGCGGTCTCGATCGCGATCTCGCCTTCCTCGAGGCTGTACTTCGACGCATTCGACAGCAGATTGCCGAACACCTGCGCAATGCGCACGCTGTCGCCGACGATGTAGAGCGGCGCATCCGCGAGTCGCGTCGTGAGCTTGTGACGCTTGCGCTCCAGCGCGGGCTGCGCGGTCTCGATCGCTGCTTCCACCGCCGCCGCCACGTCCACCGTTTCCTGACGCAGCGTGATCTTGCCCTGCGTGATGCGCGCGACATCGAGCAGATCGTCGACAAGACGGCTCAGGTGCCGCACCTGGCGGTCGATGATCGTTCGCACCGTCGCGAAGTGCTGCACAGAGGGCGCGCGTTGCGGATCGAGCAGATCGACCGCATTGCGGATCGGCGCGAGCGGATTGCGCAGCTCGTGCGCGAGCATCGCGAGAAATTCATCCTTGCGGCGATCCGCGTCGCGCAACAGCATCTCGGCGGCCTTGCGCTCGGAGATATCGTTGACGATGCCCGCAATCCGCACCGGCCGCCCATCCGCGCCGCGCACCTGCGACGCACGCTCGGCCACCCAGCGCGGCCCGCCATGCGCCCGCGCGATGCGGTATTCGACCTGATACGGCGCGCCGCTCGCAAGCAATTGCCGATACGCCGCCGCCACATGTTCGCGGTCGAGCGGATGAATCTCGCCGGACCAGTGATCCGCGCCGGGGTGCGGCGGGGGCGCGCCTTCGCCGGAATCCCACAGCCGCGCATAGGCGGGGCTCACGTAAAGCAGCGTGTTGGCGGCGGGATCGAGCATCCAGAAGACATCGTCGATATTGTCGGCGAGCTGCCGGAAGCGTTCTTCGCTCTCGCGCAACGCGCTTTCCGCAAGCCGCACGCGCAGCAGCGCGCGCACGTGCGCGATCAGTTCGGCCGGCTCGACGGGCTCGGTCAGATAGCTGTCCGCGCCGCCTTCGAGACCGCGAATGCGATCGAGGCTATGCACCGCCGCCGCCGATGTCTGCAGCACGAGCGTCCCCGCCGTCTCCGGCGACGCCTTGATCTGGCGGCACACTTCGAGTCCGTTGATATCGGGCAGCTTCACGTCGAGCAGCACGAGATCGGGCGACTCGGCGCGCACGCGTTCGAGCGCGGCGGTGCCGGTCCCGGCTTCGATCACGTTGAAACCCGCCCGCGACAGGATGCGCGTCTTCGCGTACCGCGCGCCGTCGTTATCGTCGACGTTGAGGATCAGCACCTCGCTCCAGTCGCTTTTCATGATGTCGTTCCTTCCCCGCGAAGCGCCCCGTTCACTCTGCCCGACACCATGTCCAGCACGCCGGCCAGTTCGCCGCCCGTAATCGGTTTCTGCACGAACGCGGCTGCACCCAGCGCCCCGGCTTCATCTCGGTCTTCCGGTTCGCCGAGCACGACAACAGGAATGTCGCGCGTGGCCGCCTGCGCGCGCAGCGCGGCGAGCCAGATCCACGCTTCCGACGGCGCGGGCCGCACGGCCAGCAGCAGCGCGGCGGGCGGCGTGCGGGAGAGCGCGCGGCTCGCTTCATCGAGCGTGGCGGCGCTCGTCGTGCGATACGGCGACTGCCGCAGCACGGCTTCGCAATCGAGCCGTTCGATAGGATTGCTCGCGACGAGCAGCACCGCCGGGCCCGCGTCACCGTGCGCGGCGCTCTGCGCGGCCTCGGATGCGCCGTAGAAGGCGGGAATCGTCGCGCTGAAGGTCGAGCCGCGCCCAAGTTCGCTTTCGAGCGATACATCGCCGCCCAGCAGCTTGCAGAGCTTGCGGCAGAGCGGCAGCCCGAGCCCCGTGCCCTTGACGTATTGCTGCAGCCGGTTCTCGACCTGCCCGAACTCCTCGAACACGACCTGCTGATGCTCCGGCGCGATGCCGATGCCCGTATCCGTCACCGAGAACGTGATGAGACGGCGAGCTTCGTCATAGCTCGCTGACACGCGCACTTCGCCGCGCTCGGTAAACTTGAGCGCATTCGACACGAAGTTGCGCAGCACTTGCGCGACCTTGGCTTCGTCGGTGCGAATGGGCGGAAGACCTTCGCACGGCTCGAATATCAGTTCGACCGCGTTGCCCGGCGTGAGCGGACGCAGCATGCCGCGCAGCGCGGAGAAAAGCGTATCCACTTCGAATTCGGCGGCGCGCACTTCGATCTTGCCCCCTTCGATCTTCGCGAGATCGAGCAGATCGTCGACGGTTTCGGACAGATCCTCCGCCGCCTTGCGGATGAAGCGCACCTGCTTCTCCTGCTCTTCCGTCAGATCGCCGTCGATGCGTTCCAGCAGCAGCTTCGAGAGCGCGCGGATCGACGAAAGCGGCGTGCGGAATTCGTGGCTCATGTTCGACAGGAACCGCGACTTGGATTCATCCGCGCGGCGCAGATGATCCGCGCGCGCATCGAGTTCCGCGTACAGCGCGACGACGCCGCGGTTCGTGTCCTCGAGCTCGCGCGTGAGACGCGTCAGCTCTTCCTGGCGCTCGCGCAGATCGGCGAGCGCGCCGATCAGTTCGCGGTTCTGGCGCGCCAGTTCGGCGGTCGAGTCTTCGTTGTCCTGGCGCGCGAGCGTCGCGGCGACCGTTTGCGCTGCGTTCGGATGGAGCGGTGCGTTCTCGGGCAGCGCCTTCGCGAGCGAGATCGACGTGCCGCCGTCGGGATCGTCGGCGATCGCGCACTGGTCCATCAACCGTTGGGCGGCGAGCAGGCCGAGCGCCGCCTGCGACGCATCGCTCTGCATCGCGCGAAGGCGCTCTCGCGCGCCGGCGCCGGCGAGAAAGCGCACGACGAAACGCGGCGGATGCGTGGCGTTGTCGAGCAGAAATTCGGCGTGCGCGTGCGGGCCGGCCGCCAGCACCGTGCGCGCGGCTTCGAGCACGGAAGTCGAGATGCGCGTCTGGTCCTGCGTCGAGAAACCGAGCGCGGCGCTCGCCTCGCGCGCCTTGCGACGAGCGGCGACGATATCGCGCTCGCCGTCGATTCCCATCGAGTAGAGCGCAAGCGCCATCATGCGGCTCCCGTCGCCCGCGCGACGAACACGGTCACGTCGTCGCGGCCGCGCGAGAAATCGCGATAGAGCACCGCGGCGACGAGCGCCGGATGACGCGCGCCCAGGCCCGGATAGCGTTCGAGATCCCAGCGGGACCCGAGTCCGTCCGAATGCAGCACGACGAGCGAATCGGGTGGGCAAGGCACGTCGAATTGCTGCGCGCGCCGCGCCGAATGCCCGACGATGCCGCTGTGCGACACCAGATGCCGGTGCGAATCGTGCGTCCACACGCTCGCCGAGATATTGCCGATGCCGGCGAAGGCGACCTTGCCGCCCGCAGCCAGTCGCGCAGCCGGCATGCGCGCCACGCCGACCGCCGCGCCACGCGTCGGTCGCAGCGCCTCGTTGGCGAGCTCCATGATGCGTTCGAGCGGCGCATCGCCGTGCGTGCCGAGCACGCGCGCCGCCTCGATCGCGGCGACGTTCGCGAGCGGCCCGTGGCCGAGGCCATCGGCGACGAGCACGGTAAAGGCGTCGTCGCCGGCGTGGCAGGACCACGCATCGCCGCTCACGGTTTCCGTCTGAAGCGGCAGGTTCACCACGCCGTAGGTCACGCGCGCTTCTTTCGGCGATACGGAGCGCGGCCCGTTCCAGCACACCGCGCGCAGCACGGTGCCGTGGCCCGGCATGCTCCAGATATCGAGTTCGCCGGACAGCCGCCTGATCGCGCCCATGCCGTTGCCGGGGCTGCCGGCCGTCGTATAGCCGTCTTCGAACGAACGATAAAGGTCCTGAATGCCCGGCCCGCGATCGATGCACAGCACCTCGATGCCGTACCGCTGCGGGCCGTCCATCAGCGGACGCACGAGCAGTTCGCCGCTTCCGGCGTGCTTGAGGAGATTGGTCCCGCATTCGGTGACGACGATCGCCAGTTGCCCGGCGACCGTCTCGTTGAAACCGAGTCCGCGCGCGAGTTCGCCGATCGAGCGTCGCGCGAAGGCGATCTGGCTCGCCTCGGCAATCTCGTATCGCTGCTGCGCCGCCATTGATTCCTTCAGAACGGTTTCCATTTGGTGATCGAGACGTGCGTGCCCTCACCCGGCGCGGAGCGGATATCGAATTCGTCGCACAGGCGTTTGGCGCCGCCGAGACCGAGCCCGAGGCCGCTGCCCGAGGTGTAGCCGTCGGAAAGCGCGCGGGCGATGTCGGGAATGCCGGGCCCGTTATCGACGAATTCCAGTTTGAGGCCACGGCGGCCATTGCGTTCGACGAGCGTGCAATGCACGTCGCCGCCGCCGCCGTAGATGAGCGTGTTGCGTGCCAGCTCGCTCGCCGCCGTCACGAACTTGGTTTGATCGATGAGGGACAAACCCTGCGCCACCGCCTTCTCGCGCACGAACTGGCGCAAGCGCACGATCTGCTCGTCGGAGCGGATCGGCAGCGTATCGGGCGGAGACGAGGCGACCGGCGTGGCCGTTGGATGAAAAGTCATCATGGACTGGTTCACTTGCGGCCGTCAGGCCGCACCGCCGCCGGTAAGGAGCGCCATGCCCTTTTCGACGTTGAGCGCCGTCCGCACGCCCGACAGCGTGAGGCCGAGCTCGACCAGCGTGATCGCGACCGAAGGCTGCATCCCGACGACGACCGTCTGCGCGTCGAGCACGCGCGCCATCGCCGCCGTATTGCCGATCATGCGCCCGATGAAGGAATCGACGACATCGAGCGATGAAATGTCGATCAGCACGCCGTTCGCACCGTCTTTCACGATGCGGCTCGTCAGATCGTCCTGCAGCGCGAGCGCGAGGCGGTCATGCATGTCCACCTGAATGGTGACGAGCAACAGCTTGCCCATCGTGAGAATTGGAATGCGATCCATCGCGTGGCCCTGTTCAGTCGCGTTGCATGCTGTGGAAGAACTCGCGCGCCGTCATTCCGGCAACGACGAATCGTGCATGCCGGCGGCCGCGTGCTTGCGCGCCCCGTTGTCCTGCGCGCCGGCCACCGTCACCGACTTGCCGGTGCGCTGCAGCGCGACGACGAACGCGGAGGCGAGCGTCGCCTTGGTCGTCACGTTCGACAGGTTCACGCCGAGATGCACGATGGTCTGCGCGATCTGCGGACGGATGCCGCTGATGATGCAGTCCGCGCCCATCAGGCGCGCGGCGGCGACCGTCTTGAGCAGATGCTGTGCGACAAGCGTATCGACGGTCGGCACGCCGGTGATGTCGATGATCGAAATGGCCGCGCCCGTCTCGACGATCTTCTGCAGCAGGTTTTCCATCACGACCTGCGTGCGCGCGGAATCGAGCGTGCCGATCAGCGGCAACGCAAGGATGCCGTCCCACAACTGCACGACAGGCGTGGACAGTTCGAGCAACTCCTGTTGCTGGCGCACGATCACTTGCTCACGGCTCGCCTGGAACACTTCGGTCGTGTACAGGCCGAGCTCGTCGAAGAGCGCGCTGATGGTCCACGTCAGATCGGCGAGCAACGCGGGTTCCGTCGCCATGGCGGCGCGCAGGCGCGCCACGAGCGGTTGCTTCAGCGAGAAGACGAACATCGCGGTTTCGACCGGCGAGAAGCCCTGACGGGCGCGCTGGCCGGACATGTCCGCGAGAAACCCGCGCACTTCCTGCCATTCGGAGCCCTTGAAGTTGACGGTGTCCGAAGCGCCGAGCGCCGTCAGCAGCAGCCCGACGAACTGCGAGAACTGATTGCGCAGTTCCGCTTCGCCGACGAGTCCGCGCCGCGACGCGATGGCGTGCTGTTGCGTGATCCATTCGTTCAACAGTTCCGTCTGGTTGTTGCTGAATACCTGGGCGAGCCGCTTTCCGCCGACCATTTCCATGCCGAGTTCCTGTGCGAATGATGATTTTGCGGGCGCCAAGCCCCGACGAAAGTGCTTTGGCGTTGCTGAAAATCGGGGCTGCGGATGATCGCGCTCCGATGTCCGAGGATTTGAAGGCGCTCGGAATGTAGCACGCCATCTCGAAATTCGACAGTGCGCGGCGCCTTGATTCGAAAGACTTGCCGCCACTATTGCAGAATCCTTCCGGACCAATGGCCGAAATCGGGAAATGCTGCCGGTTTCGTCGGTCGCGCAGTCAATATTCCGTGCCGATGGGCCGCGACCGACGAAGACAGCGCGCCATACCGCAGATAGCAGCCCGAATATTTTTCTGACGTA
>NZ_JARTVZ010000003.1:0-738183 GCF_031450825.1 Caballeronia sp. LZ019
TTGCATGAGTCTGTGCGCGAAGCGAAACCGCTGCTGACCATCGTGGTGGCTGCCTATAACATCGAGGGATATATCGAGGAAGCACTCACGTCCCTTCTCTCTCAACCTCATATCGATGCGATGAAAATCATCGTTGTCGACGACGGCTCTACCGACGAGACTCACGCGGCGGCGCAGGCCGTGGCCGCACGCGACGGCGGCGTGCATATCGAAGTCATCAGGCAAAAGAACGGCGGCCTGAGTGCGGCCCGCAATACGGGACTCGCGGCAGTGCGTACGCCCTATGTCGGCTTCCTCGACGGCGACGACATCTATCTCGATGGCTTCACGCAAGCGGTCATCCCGCGCCTCGCCGAAGGTCAATACGACATCCTGGAATACAACGTCAAGATCATCGACGACGATGGACGCCATCTCGACGACCTCGAACTCGTGAGCGCGGGCAAGAGCGGTGCTCACCGGATGGATCATCACGCGCTAAGGGACTTTGCCAATACATTCCATACGTTTGCGTGGGCACGGGTCTATCGCACTGAGTTTTTCCGCGAGACGCAATTTCCTGTGGGCAGACATTACGAGGATATGGCGGTCATTCCGTCGATGTATCTGCGCGCGAGCCGCTATTACCGCGTGAGCGAGCCACTGATTGGCTATCGGCGCCGTTTCGGCAGCATCACCCAGAAAGCGACGCTACGCGATATGCGTGACCTGTGCATCAACGGTCAGGAAGCGCTCGCACGCTGCAATGGCGGCGACAGGGACGATTTCTGGCTGACTGTCTTCGACAAGGTATTCGAGCGCGCCTGTCATGTGTGTGCGCGAGTTGACCGGGCGTCGTTCAAGCAAGCGTCGCAAACGCTGTCGCAGATGGCGGAGATGCATCGCAATACGCGGGCGAAACTCACTGGGCGCAGCGGGCGTGAAATCGTCGGGCTAAAGCCATTCGATCTCAACGTGCGCGCAGACCGCTCGGTTCACTTCCTCAAAGGGCTCGTCAAGAAAGTCTTGCGACGCAGTCTCGATCATCGACAGCGGGCGCGCCGGCCGAGCCCCTCGATCGGTTGATCGGCAGAGCGCGCGGGCGCACGCCCCGCGTTCGCAGTAAACTGGATGAATGGAAAAGTGCCCCTACTGCGATAGAATCCGCGACGAATGGGACTGTCACGGACAAACATGCCGTACCGCCATCGCCCGTGCGCTACGAAGACAGCGCATGGGCTTGCCGATGGTGGCGAAAGTCATACGCAATGAGATTCCGGCCGGCGCAAGCACCGGCGAGGTGATCACGCAACTCTCGCGTCAGCGCTTGCGTGCGCGCCGTGCAAACGAAGAACGTCGCGCGCGCAAGGCTGCGGAAGACCAGGACCTTTAGCTTGTTCTCGGCGAAGGTCGCTTAGCGCCTAGCAGGCGTTAAGCACCGCTCTGAACCCGTCGGCGGTGAAGGGCTTGAGGAAAAACCCGTCGAAGTGCTCTTGTACTTCGTTCTGGTGCCGGTCATCGCCGGTGACTGCAACGACGCACGCGAGCTTGCTCGGCCCCGCGGCGCGCAAACGCCGGCACAGATCGCGGCCATCCACATCGGGCAGGTTGAGGTCGAGAAAGATCGTGTCGTAGCTATTGGCCGCAGCCAGAAGCATCGCCTGATGGCCGTCGTAGGCGACGTGCGCGACATGTCCCAGCGATACCGCAAGGTCTCTGAATGCATCGCAAAGTCGGACGTCATCTTCTACAAACAGGACGAGCATGATCGGTCATCCGGAAGCGTTGATTCCCTCTGCAAGCGAGGGCCTTGCTTTCGCCTCCCTCGCCACGCAAAAACCGAGCCACGCTCAGGCGGCGAACGAAGACGCATTCAACGACGGCACCGCCGCAAACGCGGGCTTCGCAAAGAAATAGCCCTGCAGAAGCCGGACGTCGTTAGCGATGAAGAAGTCGCGTTCACCCTTGGTCTCGATGCCCTCGGCGATCACACGTATGCCGAGATCACGGCAGATTGCAAGCACCCCGCACACGATGCGCTGCCGCACCGTATCGGTATCGATGCCCCGCACAAGGTCCATGTCGAGCTTGATGATGTCCGGCTGAAAGTCCGCAAGCAGCGTGAGGCCGGAATAGCCTGCGCCGAAATCGTCGATCGCCGTTTGAAAACCGAAGCGCTTATAGGCACGGAATATATCGACGAGATGCGGGCGGCTGATGATGTCCTCGCCTTCCACCGTCTCGAAGATGATTCGCTCGATCGGAAAGCCATGTTTCTCTGCCGCCTCGAACGTACTGCGAATGCACGCTTCCGGCCGATACACCGCATTGGGCATGAAGTTGATCGAGAGAAAGCCCTGAAGTCCGAGCTGCGCGGCCTGCTGAATGGCCGTCGTACGGCAACGCTGATCGAAGTGATAGCGGTTTGCATCGCTCACCCTGCTCAGCACCGTACCGGCCGGCTCGCCTTGCGGTCCGCGCACCAGTGCTTCGTGGGCGTAGGCCGCGCCCGCTGCGAAATCGACAATCGGCTGGAAAGCGAATGCCAGCGCCAGTTGTGAATCCGGGTCCGTCTTGCACCCCGCACAGCCCGAAGGAACCGAATGAATTGCGACTGTGGCAGCAGCGCTTCGTGCATCGTTCATGGAGTTGATCCTGTATCTTTGTTCGATGCGGCGCTTTGCGCGAAGTCAACATGACCGACCGCGCAAGCGCCCATCAAGCCTTTATCGGCAGGGACTTTCGGCTTCTTTAATCTGCGCGCAATGTTCATGCATTGCGCGAAGGCGCAGTGCGTCGATATGCCCGCTTCGTGCCATTGCTTCGAGCGCCTGCAATGCGGATCGCGCGCCGCAAACCCGGGCGGCTTTCGCATCGGCATCGAGTTCCAGAGCGATTGCGCGACTGAGGGTGCGCGCGTGCCATATGGGCCGCATCAGGGCCACTGCAAGCGCGCAAAGCGCGCCGGGAATCGATATGCGCCACAGATCTGCTTGCGACCAGGCGGCAAACATGATGCATGGCACGGCGACAAGCGCAGTGACGACAAGCACCGTTCTGGCGAAGTCGAGCAAGAGCGCCGGTCGTTGTGTCGCATGTCCGACTTCATGCGCGACCACGAAACACAACTGCGGCTCGGGCAACGCAAGCGTACGCCTGTCCAGCTCAATGCGATGAAACAGCGCTTCATAGCATGGCCCGCTTCCGCTCGCGACGAATCGCACGGCGGGCGGCTCGATGCCTAGCATCGCCGCATAGCGCGCCACGAGACGCGACACCCGTTGCTCCGCCAGTTCCATGTTGACCTGATGAAAAGGCTCCGTCGCTCCGTGAGGCTGCCGCTGCAAGCGTCGGTGGCTGCCATGCGTCGAGTTGCGCGTTCGGTCGGGCGAGTGTGCTCGTCATGCCAGGTCACTAAGGGTGACAGCACCCCTTACCCGAACTCCGCCCACATCGCGCAAGACGGCACCCGTCAGTCATTGTGAGCGCAACCGCGCAGTCCTGCCTGAACGATGCCTGCCCGGCGCCGCGTTAAACCGCTTTGTCGGCCACCGAACAGACACGCTAAAGCGCCATGCCGGAAAATTAAACCGGCACACTGACAGGCGACAGGTAATTTTGCGGTTTTATGACGGCCGTGCGGCAATAAGCTAAGCAAAAACGCTTATTGGACCAAAATACCAAGACATGGTAAAAATCAGTGTCGCTCGAAACAAAGGGCGCATCTTCAACGTTTATTCGTCTCATAGGGTTTGGAAAAATGGCAACAGGTACGGTCAAGTGGTTCAATGATGCAAAGGGTTTCGGTTTCATCACGCCGGACGACGGCGGTGAAGACCTGTTTGCACATTTCTCCGAGATCCAGTCCAAGGGTTTCAAGTCGCTCCAGGAGAACCAGAAGGTGAGCTTCGAAGTCAAGCAAGGCCCGAAGGGCAAGCAGGCTTCGACGATCCAGCCGCTGTAATACGCGCGGTTCAGCTTGCTGAACAACGGCCCTTCGGGGCCGTTTGTTTTTTTGCGCGCGTCATCGAGCATCGCTATAACTCAGTAGAATCGCGAATCGGCCTCGAGCGCCGTCGCTATGCTGGATCAACCTTTTCTTAGTACCTGTGTGAAGCCGCGAAGCAATCGACAAGAATTCCGCGTCTGGACGCGGCCCACCGCGAGCGCATTGCTCGCCATGCTCTGGTGCGTCATGTTCAGCGCGCATGGGCAATCGTTTGCACTCAACGCACACGCGGCTCGCTTCGTCACTGCGGTCGTGATGAACGACTTCCACACGGCCCAGGCCGGCGGCGGCTACGTGTTCTCGTACGAGAAGCACGAAACCGAAGCTACGCTGACGGCCAAGCTCGAACGGTGGTTCTCGGGCGACGCCCCTGACGCACTTCGCATGGAGCCCGCCGAAAAGCAGACGCTTTTCGGTTTCTACTGGGCGGCCAGCATGATGCCCGCGAACTCACCCTGCTTTCAGTCCATCGCGGAGCCCGCGTGCAGCGATGACCTCGCGAAGTGGATGGCGCGCGAGTTCGCAGACGATCCGCGCTTCATTCGCGCGTATGAATCGGCGGCCAAGCCGCTCGGCTTACCGCCGCTGATTCGAACCGCGCGCTGACGAACGGTGTCTGCGTTGGCGGCGTCGCGACTCGCGCCCGATGCAGCGATGCGGCCGCTGTCCCGGCGATGCGTCGTGCCCGATCACCTCGTCGCTCGCATCGCGCATCCACACGATTTTCGCGGCCACGCTTGCCAGCACGGATAGCGCACCGATGGTTTCGAGCAAGGCAGCGATCATGATCATTCATCGATGCGCGAGCATCGGCCCGTAAGTCCGCACGAAGAAGGCGACCGTAATGCCCACGCTCACGAGCAGCGTCCCCGTTCTGATCAGCGCCGGCGATGCGCGTCGGCCCAGTTGCGCGCCGCCGTATCCGCCCGCGATCGCCGCAACGAGCACCGCGATGGTCTCGGGCCAGCGCACCGCATGGGCAACGGCGAAGGTCACGACAGCCACAGAATTGGCCGCGCTGACGAGCAGCGTGCGCGGCGCGTTGAGGCTCTTGAGATCGCGCGGATCGAGCAGGCCCCACACGGCCATCATCATGATGCCGACCGCGCCTCCGAAGTAGCCGCCGTACACGCCGAGCGCCAGCTGAATCGCAAGGACTGCGGGCGCAGAGATACGCCAGCGCTTGCGCAACAGCTCGCCAAGACGCCGGCCGAAGGCCAGCGCGAGACTCGCGCAAAGCAGCAGCCACGGCAGTAAGAACGAGAACGTCGATGACGATGTCGACAGCAACAGCACCGCGCCGATCATTCCGCCGATCAGCGTCGTGACGAGCATCATGCGAATCGGCACTGAACCGACAGGGCCGAGCCCGTCGCGATACGCCCATGCGCTGACCACGCCGCCCGGAAACAGCGCGACCGTTGACGATGCGTTCGCCTGAACCGGCGGCACGCCCGCTGCGATGAGCGCGGGCAGACTGACGAACGATCCGCCGCCTGCGAGCGCATTCATCGCCCCGGCGATGAATCCCGCAAGGATCACTACGATAAGAGGTTCCATGCGGCAAATCGTAGCGAGCGCATTGCGCGCTTACAATCTGGCATTTCCTATGCAAGGCTTCGGCCCGGCCGAAGGCACGCCATGCGTTTCGATCTCACCGACATGCGACTCTTTCTGACCGTGATCGAACGCGGCAGCATCACGGCGGGCGCGCAAGCGATGCATCTCGCGCTGGCGTCCGCAAGCGAGCGGATCGGGGGCATGGAAGCCGCATTGGGGGCGCCGCTTCTAGAACGCAATCGCCGTGGCGTGCACGCGACCGCCGCCGGCGAGAGCTTCGCGCGCCACGCCCGGATGATTCTCGGTCAGGTCGAGCAGATGCGCGGCGAATTGCGCACGTACGCAACGGGCCTCAAAGGGCGCGTCAAGCTCATGTCGAATACGGCGGCATTGGCCGCCTACTTGCCGCCGCGCCTCACGCGCTTCCTTGCGGCTCATCCCGATCTGTCGATCGATCTCGATGAACGGCCCAGCGCCGACATCGTGCAGGCAGTGATGGAAGGCCGGGCGGATCTCGGCATCGTCGCGGATATCACGGACCTCGGGAGCCTCGAGACGCGGCTCGTCACGCAGGATCAGCTGGTCGTGGTCGCGAGCCGCACGCATCGCGTGGCGAATGAAACTGCCGTGGCGTTCGCGGATATCGTCGGCGAAGCGTTTGTCGGCCTCGCGGATGCGGCGCTCGAAATGCATCTTGCCGAGAAGGCGTCGAGGCTCGGCAAGCAACTCAATTACCGCATCCATATGCGCAGCATCGATAACGTCGCGATGCTCGTGGAAGCGGGTATCGGCATCGCGATACTTTCGCGTGCATCGGCGCAATTGCTCGACCGTACGGGGCTCGCTATTGCGCCGTTGTCCGAGCCGTGGGCCGCGCGCCGGCTGCATCTATGCGCGCGCGCCTTCGCCAGCCTCACGCCGCAAGCGAGGCTGCTTGCGCACGAACTCATGGCCGACGACGCCTGAGCCTCAGAACGCCCTTCCGACGATGAGCGGATCGACGGGACCGATCGTCCGGATATCGCGATTCGCATACGGCAAGCGATGCAGCACATAACGCATGGCATTGAGCCGCGCGCGCTTCTTGCAGTCGGAGCGCACGACGGTCCAGGGCGTGTCGGCGGTATCGGTATGGGCGAACATGGCTTCTTTCGCAGCCGTGTAGTCGTCCCACTTGTCGAGCGACGCAAGGTCCACCGGACTCAGCTTCCACTGCTTGAGCGGATGCACTTCGCGTTCCTTGAAACGGCGGCGCTGTTCCGCGCGGCTCACGGAAAACCAGAACTTGACGATGTGCACGCCGCTTTGCGTGAGATGACGCTCGAATGCCGGCACCTGCTGCATGAACGCGTCGTACTCCTGGTTCGTGCAGAAGCCCATCACGCGCTCGACGCCCGCGCGGTTGTACCAGGAACGATCGAAAAGCACGATCTCGCCTGCCGTGGGCAGATGCTCCACATAGCGTTGAAAATACCACTGACCGCGTTCACGCTCGGACGGCTTCTCGAGCGCGACAACGCGCGCGCCACGCGGATTCAGATGCTCCATGAATCGCTTGATGGCGCCGCCCTTGCCCGCCGCATCGCGGCCTTCGAAGAGAATGACGACGCGCTGCCCCGTTTCCTTCACCCACGCCTGCAGCTTGAGCAGTTCCACCTGAAGCCGATACTTCTGCTTCTCGTACGCTTGCCGCGACATGAGATGCTTGTACGGATACCCGCCGTGACGCCATCCGGGCGATAGTTCGTCGTCCTGATGCTGACGGCGCGACCCGCGCGCACCGCTCGGCGATACGCCTTCCAGCAGATGCGCGCGCAACGTGGCTATTTCGTCCGGCGAGAGACCGCCCATCAGCGCCTTCATCGTGTCGAGCCGCGTCTCGGCGCCGGTCGATGCCGCATTCGCGAGCATCTCTTCCATGCTGCTGGAAATGAACTCGTTGGCGGCGCTCACCGCTTCTTCCGTTTCCCGACTTGCAAGTTGCGCGGACGTCTCGACGACGCTCACGCCGCCGTCCGGTTCTTCGCTCGCACCGTGCTGCAACGCCCTGCCCCGGCTTCCCTCGGATGCGCGTGTGGTTCTCACGTTCTCTTTCTCCTTATCGCGGCTTCAGGCGGCTTGCGCGGCTTTTCGCAGCACGACGTACATCTTGTCCTTGAGCAGCAGCTTCTCCTTTTTGAGCGATTCGATCGTGAAGGAATCCGCAGGCGTCACGCCCGCTTCCATGTTCTGGATGTCGTGATCGAGCTGGTTGTGGCGCTCGAACAGTCTGGAGAAGTGCGCGTCTTCGGTCTTCAGACGGGAAATGAGGTCGCGGTATTCGGGAAACATGTTGAATCTCCAATGCGGGATCGCTTTCGGTACTACGTAGTACATCTTACCGACGGAGCGCCGCGCTTTCGTCTGCTTTTTGCGCAATGGCGTGCGTGAAAACGCCGCAGCCGTGTCTCCTGTCGAACGACTACGGCGTTTCGGCAACCTACGCACAAACCCTCCTGCACGCAGGCAAGCTGCTTGCGCACAATGGTTGGCTGGCTCGGGCGTACCGAGCTTTAGTTGGAGGACACCATGAAAATGAATCGCAATGCCGTCGCCGCGCTGACGTTCGGCGTGGCCGCTGTATTCATCGTCGATGCCGCCCATGCCGATAGCCGCGCAGCACAGAAGCTCGGACAGATCGGGGTCATCAATCAGACGCTGCAACCCAAACCGCCGAAGTCATCGCCGGGTGCGGCTTCGAATTCGCCCAGCCCTAACGCGGCGACGTCGGGATACACGGGCAACGCGGCCATCAACGCAAACGGCGCTAACGCCAACGCTGCGAATTCGGCGAATGCCGCAGCGAATGCACGCGCCGGGGCAACACTGCCCAATGGCAGATAAGTTGCGCAAGGGTTAACCCTCGATGAAAGGACATGCCGCAGCAAGGACCGAAAGCGGCCCGGTAAAACGTTCCTGCGGTGCTTCGCCGCGGAGCGCCTTGTCACGGGGCTCCGACGATTACGGCATGGCTGCGCTCTCGTTTTACGAACGTCCGTTTCGCAAAAAGTGCTCTTGCGTTTTCAATCGCAATGCGCAGACCAATGTAAACATTCAAAAGACGCATATCGTTTAAGCGGCTTTTTGCTTCGGCGATTCCAATGGATACTGTGCTTACAAACACACAAATATCTGAGAGAACACGCCATGTACGGGGAACCCAGAACGTTGTACTTCGCCGGGCGTACCGTGTCGGAGGACCTGGCCGAGCGCCTCCACGCACGCGGCTGGAACATCGAGTACGTCAATCCCGCGAAGCCGTGCAGACTGTCGAGGCACGGCAAGGGCGCCGCTGCGGGCATCGTGGATTTGACGAGTGGCGGATGCGCGAAGGACATTGCGGCCCTCACCGCTTTGCTTGCGGGCTATCGCATCGGCTGGGTCGCGACCGTGCATGCCGATCAGGCGGACAATCCCGAGTTGTGCCGGCTGATACGCGATTACTGCTTCGACTATGTCACCGTGCCTTCGTCGCCGGACCGCATCGTCGATGCCGTGGGCCATGCTTACGGCATGGTCTCGTTACACGACGCCGCCAGTAACGATCCGCTCAAGGCCGACGCCACCGAAGGCGGCATGATCGGCGACTGCGAGGCGATGAAGGCGTTGTATCGCTCGATCCGGAAAGTGGCGATGACCGACGCGCCGGTCTTCATCTCCGGCGAGTCGGGCACCGGCAAGGAGCTGACCGCGCAGGCGATTCATGAGCGCTCGGCCCGCCGCTCGCAACCCTTCGTCGCGATCAATTGCGGCGCCATTCCGCCGCATCTGCTGCAGTCCGAACTATTCGGTTACGAGCGCGGCGCATTCACCGGGGCGAACCAGCGCAAGATCGGCCGCGTGCAAGCGGCGGACGGCGGCACGCTGTTTCTCGATGAAATCGGCGACTTGCCGCTGGAAAGCCAGGCAAGCCTGCTGCGCTTCTTGCAGGAACGCAAGATCGAGCGGCTAGGCGGCCAGGGCTCGACGCCCGTCGATGTGCGCATCATTTCCGCGACGCACGTTGACATGCAGACCGCGATGCTCGAAGGACGCTTCCGCGCCGACCTGTACCACCGCCTGTGCGTGCTGCAAATCGACGAACCGCCGTTGCGCGTGCGCGGCAGGGATATCGAATTGCTCGCCCAGCACATGCTCGAACGCTTCCGCAAGGATGCGAGCCGGCGCTTGCGCGGCTTCTCGCCTTGCGCCATTGCAGCGCTTCACAACTACAACTGGCCGGGCAACGTGCGCGAGCTGATCAATCGCGTGCGGCGGGCCATCGTCATGTGCGAGGGACGGCAGATTCTTGCAAGCGACCTCGAGCTGGGCGATTACGTCGAAGCCGCGCCGATGACGCTTGCCCAGGCGCGCGAGGCCGCCGAGCGGCAGGCTATCGAAGTGGCGCTGCTGCGTCATCGCGGACGGCTCGGCGAAGCGGCCGATGAACTGGGCATCTCGCGCGTCACGCTTTATCGCATGCTGACGGCTTATGGTCTGCGCGCGAAAGCGGATCGGCCGCTTCAGGTGTCCGGCGGCTGACGCATCGCACCGGCTTCGCGTTAGCGCCAAGGCTGCACACGCTTTAACATGGCAGGCTATGGCACGCGTGCGTGGCTTACCGGCATCGCGTGCCTCGATCCGCTTCTCTATTTCCGGACATCCAGCCATGACAACATCTTCTTCCCGCCGCCGCGCCGCGTTCCGAGAACTGGTCAATGCACGCCGTGGCCTTCTTTTGCCGGGCGCATTCAACGCCATGAGCGCGCGTGTCGCCGCGGACCTGGGGTTCGAGGCGCTGTACATCACCGGCGCGGGCGTCACGAACATGTCGCTCGGCATGCCGGATCTCGGCTTTATCGGCCTTGCCGAAGTTGCGGAGCACACGACGCGCATCCGCGATGCAGTGGATCTCCCGCTCGTCGTCGATGCGGATACCGGCTTCGGCAACGCACTCAACGTGCGCCATACGATACGCACGCTCGAACGCGCGGGCGCGGACGCGGTCCAGCTCGAAGATCAGGTCATGCCGAAGAAATGCGGCCACTTCGCGGGCAAAGCCGTGATCTCGACGAGCGAGATGGTCGGCAAGATTCGCGCCGCAGTGGACGCGCGCGAAGACGAGAACTTCCAGATCATTGCACGCACCGATGCCTGCGCCGTCGAAGGCTTCGACGCCGCAATCGAACGCGCGAACAGGTTCGTCGAAGCCGGCGCGGATATTCTTTTCATCGAGGCGATCGAAACGCAGGAGCAGATCGCGTCGTTGAACAAGCTGGTGAATGCGCCGCAACTGATCAATATCGTCATTGGCGGAAAGACCCCTGTAACGGGCCGCGATGAACTGGAACGGCTGGGCTTCAGCCTCGTGCTGTATGCGAACGCCGCCTTGCAGAGCGCGGTGCGCGGCATGCAGACGGCGCTCGGTGCGCTCAGGGAACATGGCAGGCTCGACGAAGACCCTGCCATCGTGGCGCCCTTCGCAGAGCGCCAGAGACTCGTTGACAAGCCTTTGTTCGACGAGCTCGATCGCAAATACGCTGCGGACTGAACGATGCGCTTAGCGCGTGTACATCGCGTTCCAGTCGGCTTGCGAGACGCCATGCCCCGATTGCGTCGCGCCAGTTGAACACACCGCCATACGCAGTCGCGCCCTGGCGAGCGGCGAGCTTTGCTTCGGCTTGCTGGATGGCTTGCGGGTAATGCGCCTGATCACCGTCGCCGACGTGATAACCCACGCTCTGCAGTTCCGCGAGTTCTGCACGGACCTGGGCGCGTGTGATCTGGCTGCCTTGCGCGAACGACAGCGCGGGAAGAACGAGAGCGGTTGCGATAACTGCGGCGCGAATCGAAGACTTCATTTTTTAAACTCCAGTGACTTGGGTGCTTGCCTCTTGCGCTGACGCGTCGAAGCAATGAACAAAGTCTAGGCTGATCTTTTTAGCGGGTTAACCCCTAGACACGGAAAGCACTCTTCACTGAAATGCGCGGAATGGCGCACACGGAGCGGAAGGCGATTATTTGTTATGCTCGCCCTCGCATCGGCGCATCGCGCCAGGGCGCTCAACGAACAACAGGAGATTCAGATGGCTAAAGCATATTGGGTCAGCGCATACCGCAAGATTCACAAGCCCGAGCAAGTCGCGGAATATTCGAAGCTCGCGACCGAAGCGATCAAGGAAGCGGGCGGCCGTCCGCTGGCGCGCGGCGTCGCATCGACGGTGCACGGTGCGGGCATCGCTGAGCGCACGGTGCTGATCGAATTCGATTCGCTGGAACAGGCACTCGCTACGTTCAACGGCGAGAAGTATCAGGAAGCGCTGCGCGTACTCGGCGATGCCTGCGAGCGCGACTTCCGCGTGGTCGAAGGGCTGGAATAAGCATCACGCGCGAGGCGGCGCAACGCGTGCCGCCTCGTCGTGCCCGGCTATTGTCCGGGCGCGTACAGGTCCAGCAAACGCAAGGTCACGCCGTTCGTCCATCCGAAGCCATCCTGCAGCGGATATTCCCCGCCCCCGCCGCCGCCCGTCCCCGTTCCTTCCACGATGTACTTCTCCACGAGCTTCTGCTCCGTGGCATAGACGTGATTCACGTCCGTCAGAAAGCGCGTGCCGATCTGCTGCGCAAGATCGCCGCGGCCATAACGGCGAAGCCCCTGCACGGCGATCCAGTGCAGCGGCGCCCAGCCGTTCGGCGCGTCCCACTGTTGCGTGGTGTTATGCGTGGTCGTCGTGAGACCGCCGGGCTTGAGCAGCAAGGCTTCCGCCGTGCGCGCGGTCGCATGCGCGCGATCCGGCCACGCCGCCCCTGCGAACAAGGGATAAAGCATCGCCGCCGAAGGGTTGTTGCGCGGCTGCCCGAGCTTCCAGTCATAGTCGCCGTAATAGCCGTTGCTGTTCCAGAGATACTTGTTGATGCCGATGGCGCGCTTCGCTGCCTTGCCGATGAATTCCGCCACGCAACCGAAGTCGCGCACTTCGCCGCAGCCCCGCGCGATCGTCGTTTCCAGATGGAACATCAGGCTGTTGAGGTTGACGGGCACGATGGATGTGGTGCGAATCGTGGCGAGCGTCTGGTTGTCGCCGAACCATCGCGAACTGAAATCCCAGCCGCTTTCCGCTGCTGCGCGCAGATCGCGATACAGCTCGTTAGCAGGCCGGTCATGGACGGTGGCGGCCGTCGTCACGTCCTGCAGATAAGACTCGTCGCGCGGCGTATCGCGCTCGTCCCAATAGCGGTTGAGCACGGTCCGATCCGGCAGCATCACCACGTTGCGCACCGCGCCTCCCGGCTCGAGCGAATGCGAGCCTTTCATCCAGTAGTGATATTCGCGGCGCATCTGCGGCAAGTATCGTTGATACACGCGGCCGCCTTCCTTGTGCGCGGCAAGCTCCACCATGTACGAAAAGAACGGCGGCTGGGAGCGGCTCACGTAGTAAGAGCGATTGCCGTTCGGTATGTGGCCGATGGTATCGATGAGATAGGCGAAGTTGTCGAGCATGTTGTCGACGAGGTCTTCACGCCCTGCTTCCTGAAGCCCGAGCATCGTGAAGTAGGTGTCCCAGTAGTAGCCCTCGCGGAAGCGCCCGCCCGGCACGACGTAAGGCTTGGGCATCGGAATGAGCGTGCTGTAGGGCGGCACCGTTGACGTATTGCGAGTCAGCGCGGGCCATAGCCAGTTGATGTGATCGCGCAGCGTTTGATTCGGCGGCGGCGTGATGACCTGATCGGTCGGCGGCGTGAAATACTGCGCGACGAACGCCGACAAACTGAAGCCCGGCACCGCGCGCTGCTGAAGATAGAGCCTGTTGATCTGCGCCGGGTCGATCTTCGGCGTCGCATCGACGAAGGTCTTCTGATCGGGATAAATCTGCTGCGTCTGCACCGCGACGAAAAGCTCGCCGTAAAGCTCGCTCGGCGGCGGCGGCACGACATAGCCGTTCTGCGCATCCGCATGGGCGACGCTTGCCGCGCCCAGAAGAACCCACGCACCAAGCAATCGGCGCATGTCCTGCGCCTGACGATACCGCGACAGTACGATCATGTTCACTCCTTCAAAGGGTGACGGCCCGGACTGGTCCCCCTCGTGCCTTCTGTTTTTCATGATGCAAAGCACAGCGAAGCATCGCACGTTCTGCTGGTCGATGGCAATCGTTCCCGTCTTCGTCCGTCCGGCATAAAAGTGCTGTTACGACGCGGTCTTGCGGTGGCGATCTCGGTCTCACGCTATGTCGGCGAGCGGACGAGCGCGGCATGGTCGGAGTTGCAGACGATCGTATCGGCCGTGAGGCTGGCGCTCACGTTCCTGCCATGAACGGCGCTCGCATGAGCGCAGCGCGTCTTAACGCACGCCGAACTTCCACACGGTGATCTCGTGATATTCGTCGCCGGGCCGCAGCTCCGTCGAAGGAAACGACGGACGGTTGGGCGAATCGGGAAAATGCTCGGCTTCGAGCGCGAAGCCGTCGGTCTGTCGATAGGCGTTCCCCGATACACCGATAACGCTGCCATCGAGTCCGTTCGCCGTATAGAACTGCAGGCCCGGCTGCGTCGTATAGACATCGAGTACGCGGCCGCTCGCGGGATCATAGGCGCGCGCGGCGAATGCTGGCTCGCCCTCGCGCTGGCCGGGCTTATCGAGCTTGAAGTTCTGGTCGTAGCCGCGCGCATGGCGCAACTGCGGAAACGACGAGCGCAGCCGCGCGCCGATCGGTGTGAGCGCCCGCAAGTCCAGCGGCGTGCCTTCCACGGATGCGATCTCGCCGGTCGGTATCGAATCGGCATGCGTGGGCGTATAGGTTGACGCCGCAATCATGATGAGCTGATTCTCCACGCTTCCACTGCCCTCGCCCGCCAGGTTGAAATAGCTGTGGTTCGTGAGATTGACGACCGTCGGCTTGTCCGTCTTCGCGCGATAGTCGATGCGCAACTCGTTATCGTCGGTGAGCGCGTAGGTGACATCGACGGTCAGCGTGCCCGGGAAGCCGTTCTCATTGTCCGGGCTGACATAACGCAGTTGCACGCCCGCGACCGTGTTGTTCTGAAACGTCCGCACGACGGTCCAGACTTTCTCATCGAAGCCGTGCGGCCCGCCGTGCAGCGTGTTGGGCGGATCGTTGACCGGCAATTGATAAGTGCGGCCGTCGATCGTGAATCGTCCTTGTGCGATGCGGTTCGCATAACGGCCGATGACGCTGCCGAAATGGATGTTGCCGTTATACCGCTCGTAGTCGGCGACAGAGCTGAAGCCGAGCACGACATCCGCGCGACGCCCGCGCCTGTCGGGCACATCGATACGCGTGACGATACCGCCATAAGTCATGCAGTTCATCGACATGCCGCGCGAATTCGCGAGCGTGTATTGCACGACTGGCTGACCTTGCTGCGTCGCGCCAAACGGAGCCGCAGAGATGGTCGCCGCACGAGTGGACAAAGGAACGACAAAAGCGATTGCGATGGATACGGCCCGTGTTGCAGCCGTGCTTCGAAGAAACGGAGTCATGGTGGAGTAGCAGGACAGGCGAGTTCGACGGCTCATCGAAGCATCGGCTATGCCCAGCGCGTTTTTGCTCCGCAAGCGATCAGGCATGAGGGATGCGCGCACCGCCCTGAGCGACATCGTTTCCAATGACAGAAGGAGTGCAAATGACCCAGCAGACCGATCGTCCGACGCCGCCCGTTCAAACCACGACCGATCCGAATACGGCGGATCGACGCCTTAGCGAAGAGCAAAAACAGAACCTCACCAACGAACCCGATCCGCCGTCCGACGACAAGGCGCATCCGTTGCCCGACCCGAACGCCGTTGGCGAAGACGGCTGAGTCGGACTCATCGGCGCACGGCCGTGCGTGCGCCTTTTCATGCGATGTGGTATCCGTACGCAGAAAGCAACGACGCGCCTCGTCGTTCAACCGTAGCAAGGACGACCATGTACGATCCTGCTCACTTCCTTCCCTCGTTCGTATGGCGCGCGGCGCGCGACGGGATGATCCAGTACGCGAATCCCTGGGCATGCCGTTATCTCGGCCTTGCGTCTGACGAATTGATCGGCAGGCACTGGCGCGAATTCATTCATCACCAGGACGAAGAACTCGTGCGCGACGCCGTTCGTCAGATGCGCAACGACATGCTCCTCAATAACGTCGATGTCCGCCTCTTGCGCGCCGACGGAGAATTCCGCTGGCATACGCTGCACCTCCAGGCGCGGCGCGATGAAGAAGAGCGTATCGCCGATACCGTGGGCGTCGCCATCGACATTCACGAATGCCGCCATGCGTGGGAGCTATACGAAGCGAGCGAGCGGCGTCTTCAGGCCGCGTTCGCGGGCGCGCGCATGGGCGCATGGGAATGGGACATGACGACGCGCGTCGTTCGCATGACCGAACAACTCGCGGCAATGTACTCGTTCCCGCCGGGCACCGAGACCGCGATGCTCTCGGAAATATGGGACCGCGTCGCGCCGGAGTCTCGCGAACTGTTCCAACGCAACCTTGCCGAAGCGCTGCGCGATGGCGGCCCCTTCGAGTTCGACTTCATGCTCGACGGCGGCGCCGTCACTCGCCGATGGCTGCGTATGCGCGGCAACCCCGAGTACGATGCGCGCGGAACGCTCGCGCGCGTCTATGGCGTGAGCTTCGATATCAGCGAGCAGCGCGCCGACGAAGAGCGCCTGAGTTTCAGCGAGCGGCGTTATCGCGCGCTCGTGGAATCGACGGGCGCGCTCGTCTGGTCCGCCGACGCGAACGGCGAGATACATCCTTCGAGCGGCGACTGGCAGAACTTCACGGGCGCACGCTGCGAGCGGCTCGCGCGCTGGGGGTGGCTCGACTTCGTTCATCCTGACGACCGCGAGCAGGCGCGTGAGACATGGCTCCAGGCCGTGCGTCAGGGCGAACCGACCACGCTCACGTTCCGCATGTATCGCAGGGATGGCGCGTATCGCATGGTGCAGGCGCAGGCCGCGCCGCTTCACGACGAGCAGGGCCGTCTGCAGGAATGGTTCGGCACCACCACCGATGTCACGCCGCGATACGAGGCGCAAGCGGCGATAGAAGCACGCAGCCTGCGCCTCACGGTTGCGATGCAGGCCGCGAAAATCCATATCGTTTCGCTGGAACTCGCTACGTGGTCGCTGATGTTCGAGACCGTCGGCAAGCTGCGCACGGAGCCGATCGAAACGGTCACGTATGAAGCGGCGCTCGCCCGCGTCCATCCCGACGATGCACCGACGCTCGACCGTTTCGTACGCCGCCTCGCCGCCGGCGAAGACCCTCACGAACAGTTCGAATTTCGCGTGAAGGACGCACAGGCCGAGCGATGGATGCAAGGCAGCGCGCTGCTTCAGCGTGGCAAGGACGACAAGCCGTTGCGCATCATCGGCAGTCTGATCGACATTACCGAGCGCAAGCACATGGAGCTCATGCTGCGCGAATCGGGACGCCGCAAGGACGAGTTCCTGGCGATGCTCGCGCATGAACTACGCAACCCGCTTGCGCCGCTGCGCACGGCCATCGCGCTGTTGCAAAAGGACGAAAGCGTGTCCGAACGCACGGGCGATCTCGTCGAGCTGATGCGCCGGCAAGTCGAGCACATGACGCGCATCGTCGATGACCTGCTCGAAGTGTCGCGCATCACGCAGGGACGCATCGCGCTCAAGACGGAGCCGGTGCTCGTCGGCACGGCTGTCTATCACGCCGTCGAAGCGGTCGCCGCGATGGTGGAAGCGCGCAGGCAGCACATACAGGTCGATGTCCCCGATGCGACCACCTGGGTCTGCGGCGACGTCACGCGCCTCTCGCAGATACTCGTCAACGTGCTGAACAACGCGACGAAATACACGCCGGAACAAGGACAGATTTCGGTCAGCGTGCAGGCGGAACAGGACTGGGTATCCATCGTGATAGCGGATACCGGCACCGGCATTTCCGCCGATCTGCTGCCCAAGGTGTTCGAGCTTTTCTCGCAAGGCGAACGGACACTGGACCGGTCGAATGGCGGACTCGGCATCGGGTTGTCGCTCGTGAAGAAGCTGGTCGAGATGCACAAAGGGACCATCACCGTGCAGAGTCCGGGGCCGGGACTCGGCACGACGGTGATCGTGCGGCTGCCGCGGCTGCATCACCATGAACGGCACTCGGCGCTTGCGCTATCCGAAGCCGGCGCCCTCGGCACGCAGGCCGCGCTGCGTGTACTCGTTGTTGACGACAATCGCGACGCCGCCGATTCGCTCGCGATGCTCTGCGAATCGGAAGGACATGTCACGCGCGTCGCGTATTCGTCGGAGGAGGCGCTGGCAGCTTCGCAGTTCGAAGCCGATGTCGCCCTGCTCGATATCGGCCTGCCGGACATCGACGGATACGAGCTTGCGCGTCGCTTGCGGCGCAAGGGCGATAGTGCGCCGCTGCTCGTCGCCATCACCGGGTACGGACAAGCGGAGGACCGCTTGCGCGCGCAATCGGCCGGCTTCGATTATCACTTCGTCAAACCCGTCAACGTGGAGAGCCTGCTCAAGCTATTGTCGTCTCTGACTGCCGACCGCCCCGCCGGACGCGCTGCGGAACGATGATTGCTCACGACGTGTCACCGAAACTCATCTTGGAGGCACGCATGGCCGAGCAACACAAACCGGGGCAAAAGGTCGAGACTTCGGGCATCTATCGGGTCGTCAGGGAAGGCGATAGCGGCACGGCGTTCGAAGTGACGTGCGTGGAAGGCGAGCACTTCCCGCCGACGCGTAGCGGCAAGGGCGCGCATTATGAGCTCGTGCATGCCGCGACGCATTCGCACAAGCACCACGAACTCGGCAGCGCGGACTGACGTCACGAGAGGGCGACGCGCGGCGTTGCCCGTCAATCGCAAGGAACAGCACATGAATCCCGAACCATCCGATCCGGTCGAGCGCGCGGACAAGCGGCGCGAAGCGATCGGCGAAGGCGACGTCAAGGAAAAAGCGGACGGCACCATCGAGCAGCGCGAACACGGCAGCATGGACGCGTCGCTCGTACCCAAGGGCAAGGATCATCCGGAGCAAGGCGCTTACACGCCGGAGAACGATCATATCGATCCCGACGTCGACCCTTCCGCGAGCAGCGACCATCCGCGCAGCAAGCCGGATTCGGAAGCGTAGTCATCGAATGTAGAAAGTCGAGCGCGGTGCGCGTGCGCTAAGATGCGCGCTCCGCGTTTTTCGAGCCGCTTCATGCAAATTCTGGTCGATGCCGACGCCTGTCCCGCCGTTGTCAAGGACATTCTCTTTCGCGCAGGCCCGCGCGTTCAGGTCTGCGTGACACTGGTTGCGAATCAGTTTCTTCGCACGCCCCCTTCGCCCTTTATCAAGGCCATACAGGTGCCCGCCGGCTTCGACGTCGCCGATGCGCGCATCGTCGAATTGACGTCGCCGGGCGATCTCATCATCACCGCCGACATACCGTTAGCCGCCGCCGTGCTGGCCAGGTCCGCGCACGCGCTCGATCCGCGCGGAGAGTGGTTCAGCGCGGAGAATATCGAAGAGCGCCTGACGATACGCGCAATGATGGATCAGTTACGCGGTAGCGGCGTCGATACCGGCGGCCCCTCGCCTTATAGTCCCCGCGATGGCAAGAACTTCGCCGCGCAACTGGACCGCTTTCTCGCAAGGCGACGTGCGCCTTAAGGACGCGGCGCCTCGCTTTCCGGTCCCGGCATACGGCGATCAGCGTCCGGGTTGCTCTTGTAGTGATCCGGAAACGCCTTGCCGACGAGTGAGTCGTAATCGCCTGGCGGCGTCTTCACGATCGCATGGAGCATCTTGATGAACGCATTTCCATCGGCAAGATTGTCGACGATGACGCGCGCCGTTCTCAACGAAATCGACTCCGTCAGAGGCGGCGCATTGCCGTCGTCCAGCTTGAATCTGAAGCGATGAATCTCCGCCGTGGACGACTGCGGCGGCGCTTCGTGCGACACGATAGTGGCTTTCATGTTCGTCGTTATAGTGCGTGGCAACTGGCGTTTAGCAAGTACCGAACCACGGCACACCGTCTGCTTCAATGTCCTTCGATCCACGACATCATCGAGCGGAGGCCCCATGCACAACGAAAGATTTTCATTCGACGGATACGATGTGACCGTCACGGCGGAGCAGGTCAGCACCGGCGACTGGACATCGCGTATCGAAGCGTTTCGCGATAACCAGCCCGTTGCGCTGCCCGATGTGGAAACGCTCGGCCCGAACTGGTCCACGTCTGACGAGGCGGTGCGAGCCGGCGTCGAACAGGCGCGGCGATTGATCGACCGCTATTGTCGCGGCCATGACGACCAGCATACGGATCGCGGAATCGGGTCCGCCTGAAGCGTGAAGGCAGGAACGACGTATGCACCGGTGACAGTCCCTACCCCTCTTTGCAAGGAGCAAGCAGATGCCTCAATCCAAGCTCGGCAACAAGAATCCGACGAACCCGAAGAACCCGCATAACGATCAGCAGAAGGGAAAGGCCGAAGGTCAATTGCAGCAGAACCAGCAGAAGCAACCGATGCATCAAGGTGGCCAGCGGCAGCCGTGAGTACGCTGTCACGCGGTGATCGACTCGCGCCGCGCCGTCATCGACACGACGGTGCGGCCGGATCATCGCATCGGCACTTTCAGGAGGCGGAACATGAACGCGCGAACGATCAATCGACTGTTGGGCGTGCTTGCGCTCGGGGTATCCGGCGCCGTGTTCGCGGCGGATGCAGGCACGGCCTCGCAGCATAACGGCAACGCGGGGCAGGGATCGGCAGGCGGCATGCAACCGCGCACGCCGGGCGGCGGCACGGGCGGTTCGGGCGATGGCTTGCGTACGCCGGGACAGGGTTCTTCCGGCGGCATGCAACCTACTACACCCGGTGCGCACGGAGGCACGTCGAATCAGCCAGGCGCGCCTATCAGTTCTTCATCCGTTAGCGGCGGGAATAAAGGGCAATAAGCGCTCCGCGGTGCGGCATACTGCATGATCGAGCGATACTCGACTTCATGACGGAGCCACCATGCCCAACGCCCCCATCAGCCGTTTTCCCGTTCCCGATCCGAAAGCCTGGCCTGACGATATCCGCGCTCGCATTCTCGAAGTGCAGGAGAAAGCCGGCTTCGTGCCGAACGTTTTCCTGACGCTCGCGCATCGGCCGGATGAGTTTCGCGCGTTCTTCGCGTATCACGATGCGTTGATGCTCAAGGAGGGCGGGCTTACCAAAGGCGAGCGCGAGATGATCGTCGTGGCGACGAGCGCGGTGAATCAATGCCTCTATTGTGTCGTCGCGCATGGTGCGATTTTGCGCATCTATGAAAAGAATGCCTTGCTGGCGGATCAAGTGGCAGTGAATTATCGCAAAGCGGATATTACCGGGCGTCAGAAGGCTATGCTCCAGTTCGCTTTGAAGGTTTGCAGTTCGTCGGGTGATATCGGCGACGCTGACTTTGCCATGCTGCGCGAGCACGGGTTCAGCGATGAGGACGCCTGGGATATTGCTGCTATTACCGCGTTCTTTGGGTTGTCCAACCGCATGGCGAATGTCATTTCCATGCGGCCTAATGATGAGTTCTATTCGATGGGGCGTGTGCCGAAGCAAGGCTAGAGCAGGCGCTCAGAAAGAACGCGAAACTTCACACCCGGCACGAGAAAGCAGAACGGCCTTCCCTTCGCGCCGATGCCCTGCAAGAAATCGCCGCCGATGACATCGCCCGACGGTTCCATCGGCCGGACGGAATCAATGTCGATCGGCAAGTCGATGCGCGCATGCGCAATGCGTGAACAGTCGTCCACATGAGCGAGCGCGCCGTCTTGCAAGCCTAGAAATTCGACTGCTCGTCGCCATGAATCGAAGAACGTCTCGAACTGCTCCGGCAACGCGCGACTGACAGTTAGTTGCGCACCGCATGCGAAGTCCGGCGCACTGCCTCGGCCGCTGTCTATACGTGTCATCGATCGACGACCGACCACGCGATGCTCGAAACGCGCAGCAAGATGGGACGGCAAGGCATCGCTCAACATGCGCGTCGCAGCAAGATAGAGCCGGTTGTCGAAGATGTTCTTGACGAACAGCACGGTGGGCGCGGCATCGTTCGCGCCTTCGAACGTGCTCACGTAGAAGCGCCAGTTGCTTTGAAGCGGCGAAGGAAATAGCCGCCGCAAAGGACCGGCCAGGCTCGGGCCAAAATGGGAATGTGCATAGGTGAGGATGGTGAACAGCGTCTTGCCGTCGCGTTCCATGAGCGCGACACCGGGCGGAATGTAGCCGGCAACGTCGGCCGTATCGACGATCCAGGTGCAATACACGACATCGACGACATCGCTCGCCATCGTCATGAAGGGCAAACGCGACAGGACTGCGCGGCGTGCGCGAGCAAACGTGCTGCAGTTGAGGAGGCGATTGAATCCCGCGGCCATTCCGCGATTCGATGGGTGAACATAAGTGTTGCGCTGCAAATGAAACTCCATGAAGTCAGGACCGCGACCATCCGAATGTCTTCAACAAGAACAGCATCGGCCGAAACGAGACCGCCTCCGCATCAGGATTCAACGCAAGCCGCACGCGATACACCGCATACGCGGGCACTTCCCGCCACGCCGAATAGAAATCGATAAGTTGCAACGTGCGCGGATAAGTGCCCGAGATATCCAATGCGCCCGCCCGCGCGAAAGCCAGCTGCGCACGCGCAAGATGGTGGCACTGACTCACGAGCATCACGCTCGACATGCCATGCGCGCGCATGTAGCCAACGGCGTTGCGCGCGGTGGCCAGCGTGTTGTCTCCCTTGTCATCCACGACGATCTGGCTCGCGGGCACACCACGCTCCATCAAATAGCGCTGCATCGCCGCTGCCTCGTCGAGGCCAGGTCCGTCGATGCTTCCGCTTACGAACAGGACCGGACACTTTCCCTCACGATGACACCGCAACGCTGCATCCAGACGCGCCGCAAGGATCGGTTTTGGCGTGGCATCGTCGGTGAGCGCGTTGCCGAATACGACAGCAAGGCCGCGTGGCGATAAGGCATACTGGCGCCCGCCCAGCAAACGAGAAGCGCAGAAAGTATCCACGTCAGGGCGAGCGCACAACAAACTGCGCGCCATCGGGAGCGAAGGCAGTTCAACATCGATGAAATCAAGCAAGGTTTGATAAGGAACGCCATCCTCGTGCGGTGTCGCATCGCCGTCAAGCATTTAGCTTAGGGTTCCATACTATTTGGCAGAAAATGACCTTCACGATGAACTCCTTTCAAGCCCTGCACCGCCATCCGCGATAAACTCCCCCCAGCCGATATCGCGAACAATCAACATGCGCCTGCCACCGCTGAAATCCATCATCGCGTTCGAAAGCGTCGCACGGACCAAGAGCGTCAATCGGGCAGCCGATGAACTCGGCCTCACGCCTTCAGCGGTCAGCCATCAGCTCGCCAACCTCGAAGGCATCGTCGGGCGTCCACTTTTTACGCGGCTCGGGCGCGGTCTCGTCCTGACGCCAACGGGTGCGCAATACCTCGCGGATGTCACCGGTGCGCTCGCCGAACTCAATCGCGCGACAGAGCGCGCATCGAGCGAAACGTCAGTCGAGATTCTGCGCATTCATTCGAGTCCGAGCTTCGGCCTCATGTGGCTGCTGCCGCGCCTCGCCGCGTTCCAGGAAGCCAATGGCGACATCCAGATGAACCTCGCGTGTTCGTACGAGGACGTGTCGTTCACGTCGGGCTTCTACGATGTCGATGTCCGCCACGGCTACGCGCACTGGACCGATGTCGAAGTGAAGACGCTGCGGCATGAGACCATCGCGCCGCTTGCATCGCGTGCGTATCTCGAGCGCTTCCCCGTCGCATCGCCGGAAGATCTGCTCGAGCGCCGGCTGATCTTCTCCGAGTCGCCGCTCGTGCAATGGCAGCAATGGTTCGGCAAATTCGGCGTGGCAGCCAAACGCAAGGCGTTCGACTTTTCATTCGACCGCTCGTACATGTCGCTCGAAGCCGCTGCGCTCGGGCACGGCATCGCACTCGAAAGCAAGATGCTCGCTTCGGTGCATCTCGAACGCGGCTCTCTTGTGCCCGTCTTCGGACGCGAATACGCAGTGGAAGTCGGCGCGCATCATCTGGTTTACCCGAGCCAGAATGCGCAATTACCGCGCGTCGCGAAGTTCCTTGCGTGGATGGACGCGCAAATCGAAGGCCGCGCATCCCGCAACACCTGAAAAAATCTCAGCAATAGTTGAAGCGAACTGCGTTGATCGTCAGGTCGAAGGCGCACACACTGCGTCTACACCAGACAATCAACGGAGACAGTCATGTTGCTAGACAATCGTGTTGTGATCGTGACCGGCGCGGCTTCGGCGCGCGGCATCGGCAAGGCCACGGCAAAGGCGCTCGCCGCGCAGGGCGCACGCGTGGTCATCCTCGATCTGCGCGAGGCCGACGCCCAGGCCGCCGCACGCGATATCGGCGAAGGCCACCTCGGCCTCGCTTGCGACGTCACCGACAAGGCCGCCTGCGTCGCCGCCGCCAGCGCGACCATCGAGAAATACGGCCGCATCGATGCGCTCATCAACAACGCCGGCATCACACAGCCGATCAAGACGCTCGAAATCAGCAGCGATAACTTCGACGCCGTCATCGACGTCAATCTTCGCGGCACGCTGTACATGTCGCAAGCCGTTATCGGTCAGATGAAAAAGCAGCAGAGCGGGAGCATCGTATGCATGTCTTCCGTATCGGCGCAGCGCGGCGGCGGCATCTTCGGCGGACCGCATTACAGTGCGGCGAAAGCGGGCGTGCTCGGTCTCGCCCGTGCGATGGCGCGTGAGTTCGGCGGCGACCATATCCGCGTCAATTCAATCACGCCGGGCCTCATTCAGACCGACATCACCGGCGACAAGCTCACGCCCGACATGCGCACGGACATCATCAAGGGCATTCCGCTCGGCCGTCTCGGCGATGCCGCCGATATTGCCAACGCGTGCCTGTTCCTCACGAGCGACCTGTCGAGCTACCTGACCGGCGTCACGCTCGATGTGAACGGCGGCATGTTGATTCATTGATGTTCCCCGCGCCCGTCACGCGGGCGCTCTACACGCACCCGGATAAACCGGGGCGTAACCCGCCGACATTCGGTAGGAGACAAGCATGAAGAGCAGACTCAACGCGCCGCCCATCGCGGCCGACCTCGCATCGTCGACCGACACCGCGAGCTTCGAAGCGAAGACCTATGCCAAGGTCGGACGCCGCCTCATCCCCTTTCTGATGTTGTGCTATCTCGGCGCCTATCTGGACCGAGTGAACGTCGGCTTCGCAAAACTGCAGATGCTGAACGACCTGCGCTTCTCGGAGACGGTGTACGGCATCGGCGCGGGCATCTTCTTCCTCGGCTACTTTTTGTTCGAAGTACCAAGCAATGTCATTCTTCACCGGGTCGGCGCGCGCAACTGGCTTGCGCGAATCATGCTGACATGGGCGATCATTTCCGCGTGCTTCGTCTTCGTGAAGACGCCAACGATGTTCTACGTCCTGCGCTTTCTGCTCGGTGTCGCGGAAGCAGGCTTCGCGCCGGGCGTGATTCTCTACCTCACCTACTGGTTCCCCGCGGCGCGGCGCGCGAAGGCACTGTCGCTGTTCTTCATGGCGATTCCGCTTGCAGGCATCGTCGGCGGGCCGCTGTCCGGTTACATCATGCATGCGTTCGCCGGCGTGCACGGTCTTGCCGGATGGAAGTGGCTGTTCATTCTCGAAGCGTTGCCTTCGCTCGTGCTCGGTGTCGTCATCCTGTTCTATCTGGACAACGGCATTGCCGGCGCGAAGTGGCTCACCGATGCCGAGAAGGCGCTGCTGACCCGTAACGTCGAGAAGGACAAGTCGCAGACGGTCGAGCACGTGTCGATCCGTGCGTTCATCGCGGACCGCCGCCTGTGGCTGATGGCATCGATCTACTTCTGCGTCGTGCTCGGTCAATACGGCCTCACGTTCTGGCTGCCGACGATCATCCGCCGCGCCGGTGT
The DNA here is from genome assembly GCF_031450825.1 of Caballeronia sp. LZ019. NCBI lineage: Bacteria > Pseudomonadati > Pseudomonadota > Betaproteobacteria > Burkholderiales > Burkholderiaceae > Caballeronia > Caballeronia sp. LZ019. The sequence goes on from NZ_JARTVZ010000003.1 coordinate 25,555, forward strand.
CGCGGACCCGTTGTGGGTCGGCATCTTCACCGCGATCCCGTATCTCTGCGCCATCATCGCGCTGCCGCTGATCGGTGCGAGCGCCGACAAGCGCCGCGAACGCCGCCTGCATCTGGCCATTCCGATGCTCGTCGCCGCAGCCGGCTTCGCCACCCTGCCGATGCTCGGCGGCGTAGGGGCATCGATCGTCTGTGTAAGCGTGGCCGCCGCCGGCATCCTGGCTTCATCGTCGCAATTCTGGTCCTTGCCGACCGCTGTGCTGGGGGGCATGTCGGCCGCTGCAGGCATCGCCGCCGTGAACTGCTTCGCCAATCTCGCGGGCTTCTTCTCGCCGGCCATCGTCGGCTGGCTCAACGATCTCACCGGCAAGTCCACTGCGGGCCTGATCTTCATCTCGACGGCGGTCGTCGTCGGCGCGGGACTCGTGTTCCTCGTCCCGGCCAAGACCGTGAACCGCTGAACGTCATCATCCAACTCAAGGAGACAAACATGAGCACACCCGTCATCGAGGAGGTCACGCTCGCCGAGCGCGCCTATCGTATCCGCCGCAACGCCCTGCTGATGGGCGAAGTGCAAGGCCAGGGCTACATCGGACAGGCACTCGATATCGCCGACGTACTCGCCGTCGCCTACTTCGGCGCAATGAACTACCAGCCCGAAGACCCCGATTGGGAAGGCCGCGACCGCTTCCTGCTGTCGAACGGTCACTATGCGATCGCGCTGTACGCGGCGCTCTTCGAAGCGGGCATCCTGCCGCAAGAGGAACTCGAAACGTATGGCAGCGACGACAGCCGCCTGCCGATGTCCGGCATGGCGAGCTACACGCCCGGCATGGAGATGTCCGGCGGATCGCTCGGACAGGGGCTCACGATCGCCGTCGGCCGTTGCCTCGGACTCAAGCGCAAGAACTCCAAGTCCTTCGTCTATACGCTTTTCTCCGATGGCGAGCTCGACGAAGGCGCGATCTGGGAAGGGCTGATGTCCGCCGCGCACTGGAAGCTCGACAACCTCATCGCGATGATCGACGTGAACAATCAGCAAGCCGATGGCCCGTCGACGCAGATCATGGCGTTCGAGCCGCTCGTGCCGAAGCTCGAAGCATTCGGCTGGCACGTGCAACGCGTGAACGGCAACGACATCGACGCCGTGAAGCAAGCCTTCGACAACGCGCGCAATCTGAAGGAAGCGAAGCCGCGCATCATCGTGTGCGACACGAAGATGGGCTGCGGCGTGCCGTTCCTCGAAGAGCGCGAGAAGAATCACTTCATCCGCGTCGACGCCCACGAATGGAAGCTCGCGCTCGCAGCACTCGAAGCGGGCAAGTAAATCGCATGTGACCGGAGAAGCCTCCGGTCGACACAGGAGACAAGCATGAGCACTATCGAAAAGAAGCCGCGTTTGAAGACCTCGGCGATGATCGCGTCGATCGCGGGCGAAGGCCAGCTTACGCGTTCCGCGCCGTTCGGCCACGCGCTCGCCGAACTCGCGCGCACGAAGACGAACGTCATCGGCATGACGGCCGATCTCGGCAAGTACACCGACCTGCATATCTTCGCGAAGGAATTTCCGGAGCGTTACTATCAGATGGGCATGGCCGAGCAATTGCTGATGGGCGCGGCTGCCGGCTTCGCGCATGAAGGCGCGCAGCCGTTCGTCACCACGTACGCGGTATTCGCCACGCGCCGTGCGTACGACTTCATCCACCAGACGATCGCGGAAGACGATCTGGACGTGAAGATCGTCGCCGCACTGCCGGGGCTGACGACGGGCTATGGCCCGAGCCACCAGGCGGCGGAAGACCTCGCGTTGATGCGCGCGATGCCCAACATGACGGTGATCGATCCGTGCGATGCGCTCGATATCGAACAGATGGTGCCCGCCATCGCCGCGCACAAGGGCCCAGTCTACGCGCGGCTCTTGCGTGGCAACGTGCCCGCGGTGCTCGACGAATACGACTACACGTTCGAACTCGGCAAGGCCAAGCTCGTGCGCGATGGCGCCGATGTTCTCGTGATCTCGTCGGGCATCATGACAATGCGCGCACTCGAAACCGCGAAGGCGCTCGAAGCCGACAAGGTTGACGTGGCCGTGCTGCACGTGCCGACCATCAAGCCGCTCGACACGGAAACCGTCATCCGCGAAGCGCGCCGTTCCGGACGGCTCGTCGTGGTCGCGGAAAATCATACGGTCATCGGCGGTCTGGGCGAAGCCGTCGCGACGACGTTGTTGAGCGCGGGCGTGACGCCGGCATACAGGCAGATCGCGCTGCCCGATGCGTTCCTCGACGCGGGCGCCCTGCCGACCCTGCACGACCGCTATGGCATCTCAACGAATGTGATGGCGACCACCATCAAGGGCTGGCTTGCATGATGCGCTGAAGCGCTAACGCGCACCGCCGCGCGCGGACTTCTTCGCGCGCGGCGCATCCTTTCCGGCAGGCGCGTTCGCGCCTGTCATCGCTTCCATCCATGAAAGCGTATCGACATACGCGAGAAAGTGCTGGAGATACGCCGGCGATACTTCACGCATCAACGCGAGCGACCGATGCACGAGACTGCTGGAATTGAGCGGCCCCGCGTTTTTCGGGACCTGTTCCAGCGACTCGCGCAATTGCCGCTCCGCGCTGACCTTCGACCATACCGTCCGCAGGTAATCGAGTAGTTCGGCATGCGAAGGATATGACGCCGCATGCAGCGTGAGCGCCTCGATCAGCGAAGCAAGCGGTGTTTGCTCCGCGCGTGGCGCTTCTGCAGCGGAACCAGCGGCCTTGACTTCACGCGCATAGTCCTCGATCAACGCCGACAGCCTCTCGTCGATGATGCGCCGCGCTTCGCCCTCGTGCGCCATCGCGCGCCGCGACATCGCATCGATCAGACCGAAGCGCACGGGATTCACGCGATCGTCGCCGCGTGCGCGCCATAGATCGATGATCGCGCTATCCATGCGACTTCACCACCGCATTGGTCGGACGCGGCACCGGCGATATCTCCACGCGGCGATTCTTCGCGCGGCCTTCGTCGTCCGCATTGGAACTCACCGGCTGCTCGGAGCCGAATGCCGCCGCGAAGACGGACGACGGCGGCACGCCCGCATCGATCAAAGCCCGCGTAACGGTCAACGCGCGCTTGGCCGACAGTTCCCAGTTGTCCGCGAAACGGCGATTGCCTTCGCGCACTTGCTGGTCGTCGGCAAAACCGCTGACCATGAGAATCTCGCCGCGCGAGCCCAGATAGGCGGACAGCGGCCCCGCGAGACTCATTAACAGATCGCGTCCCTGCGGCTGCAGCTGATCCGAATTCAACGCGAACAACACGCTGCCGCTGATGCCGATGCGTCCGTTCACGAGCGTCACGCGTCCCGATGCAAGCGGTCCCGCAAGCGCCTCTTCGAGCGTCTTGCGCCGCTGCGTTTCCTGCTGCTTCTCCTTGACGGCCTGCTCGAGTTTCGTCGATAGCTGCAACTGCACGCCGATGACCGCGACGAGAATCAGCACGAACGCGCCGAGCAACACCGACATCAGATCGGCGAATGCAGCCCAGATGGGCGCAGCGGCTTCGGCGCCGGCGTCGAGTTCGTCGTTCATTCACGCGCTCCGGCCAGTTCGCGTTGCGCCGCGATCTGCTGCAGGTTCTCGATGATCTGCTTCTGCGACAGCATGCTCAGGTCGATGACTTCCCGCGCCTGCGCGACGTAATACGCGAGTTGTTCGTCGCTGCGCGCGAGGCTCTTGTCGAGCGCGGTCTCGATGCGCTGCAGATGCGCGACGAGCGTTTGGTTCGATGCGCCGAACGCATCCACCGCCGCACCGAACGCTTCGCCGAGGCTCGCCACTTCGACCGCGCTGCCGCTGACTCGCGCGGCGATCGCGCCGATCTTCTCGCTCTCCGCTTCGACCTTGTCGCTGAACTGCTTGCCGGTGCGCGTGAGCATGTCCGCCGATGTCGCGACGAGCGCATCGACCGCGACACGCTGCTCGTTCGACGCGTGATTGACGGCATCGAGCAGGGTCTCGACGGTCCCGAGCAGGCGGCTGCGCTCATTGAGCATCGCGGTGTCGCGGACCATCGAATCGGAGAGCTTCTCACGCATTTCGGCGATGACTTCGGCCGCGGCCTTCGGCGCCTCGGAGGCGGCCTGCACCACCCTCTCGATCTCACCGATCATGCCGTTCGTATGCGAACGCGTCTCTTCGGCGATCTCGCGGGCGGTGCGCGCGAGCGTTTCCACGACCTGTTGCTCGCGGCGCTCGGCGAGCGCACCGGACTGCCGCCATTCGTCGCGCAGCGCGGCGGCGATTGCGGCGAGGGCATCCGTCCATGCGGAGAGACGCGCGTCGTTCGTCGATGCGATCTCCGTGCGCAAGCTGGCGTGGGCGTCGTCGACCGAACGCAGCAACGACGCGGCGTGCTGCTCGAAGCGGTCGGCTGCCGCGTCGAGTGCATCGCGATGCTGCTCCGAGAGTCGCTCGCCGGTGCGTTGCTGTTCGGTGAGCGCGCTGCGCCAGGCTTCTGACATGGCCGCCGATGTGCTTTCGAGCCGCGACGAGAAGCCTTCGAGCAGATGCGTCGAGCGCGCTTCGACACTCGCGGCGAAGCGATCGAGTGACGCGCCCGCTTGTGTGATGAGCGTCGCGCTCGCCTGCCCGTGTCTCTCGATCGCTTCGCTCAGCGTGCTCGATACGTCCGTCAATCGCGCGGACACGTCGTTGACGAGCGTCGCGGAACGTTGCCCGAACGCCTGTACGAAGCCGTCCAGCGATGCGCCCGTTCGCGTCACGAGCGCCGCGCTCGCTTCTTCGTGCTTCGCCACCGACGCTCGCAGTTCATCCGACACATGGTCGATGCGCGAAGAAACGCTATCGACGAGACGCGACGAACGTTGCCCGAACGCCTGTACGAAGCCATCGAGCGATGCGCCCGCTTGCGTGACGAGCGCCGTGCTCGCCTCTTCGTGCTTCGCAACGGACGCGCGCAGTTCATGCGAGACATCCTCGAATCGGGCGGACATGCCATCGACCAGCGACGATGAGCGCGCTTCGAATGCCTGCGCAAAGCGCTCCATCGATGCATCCATCTTGCCGACGAGCGATTCATTGGCCGCCTGATGCGCCTCGAGCGAACGATTCCAGATATCCGCCACATTGGCCGCCGACGTTTCGAAGCCGCTCGACAAGCCTTCGAGCTGGCGCTTCACCGCACCCTCGATGTTCGCGTGGAGCGCAGCGGTCTCGCGCGCGATGCCATCCATCGTCGCCTGCATGACGGGTTGCAGCGCGGCGCTCGCGGCACGCGCGCTATCGGCCACGCTCTGCTTCAGCGACAGTTCCACCGACGTCGCAAGCCGCCGGTACGCCGTTTCCGTGTTCGTGTGGAACGCCGTCTGATTCGCGAGTTGCCGCTCGTTCGCGGCCAGGCTTTGCTGTTCGATCGCGGCCATCATCGCGTGCAGGCGATCGACCAGCTTCGGCATGACCTCGGTCTGCCGCTGCAACAGGCGGAACGTCTCTTCGCGCTGATGCGTCTGCGTGAAAGCGCGCAGCGTCGTTGCGATTTTCGCGTCCAGTTGCCGTGCAGCGTGCAGCCGTTCCCGGCGACATAGCGTGGAGAGCAGGCCGAGCATCGCGGAAGTCGCGACGCCCGCGATCGACGTGCCGAACGCAAAGCCCAGCCCCGTGACCGGTGCGGCAAGCGATGCGCGGATCGCCGCGAGATCGGTCGAGCTTTCGAGCGCCGCGCCCGTGCCGCGCAGCGTCGCGACCATGCCGAGCAGCGTGCCGAGCATGCCGAGCAACACGAGCAGACCCGCGAGATACGGCGCGAGCGCCGGCCCCGGCAACGCAACGCGTTCGCCTTCGATGCGCAGGCGCACGGCATGGCGCAATACGGCGGGCACCTGATCGAGCCACACGCCGAGGCTTTTCGGCGCGGTCGCCGATCGATCGATGGCATCGGCGAGCGCGCGGGTCGTCTGCTGATATCGCTGCAATTCCCACGCACCGGCGAGATAGCACGCGCCGATGACGATCGTCACGGCGAACGCCAGCGCGTTCGAGCCGATATAACCGACGGCGATACCGCAGACGGCCAGCAGGCCGGCGAGGAAGACTGCTACATGTAAAAGATATCGGGGCATAGCGTTCAGTGCGCGGCTCGACACGCCGCAAGCAAACCATCGACCGGTTGAAGACGTACATCCAGTTCAGCGAGCAACACGCTCTGCAGGTCCTTCTCGAATGCCGCGAGCCAGGCGGACGAACCGTCCGGCGTCTGCGCGCCGGCGCGGCGCATGCGCTCGAAATGCTTGCCGAGCAGTGCCGGAACCTGGGCGAACAAGGTGCGCTCGCGTGCGCAAAGCGCCTGTTCCATCACGGCATCGACGACGGCAAGACGCGCCGCGCGTTCGGACTGCGTCGCGAGCACCGCGCGCAAACGGCCGCGCAGAGCGCCGATGTCCGACTCCATCGCCTGTTGCAGCGAAAGACAGCGCTGGCGATACACCGCGTAATCGACCGGCACGTCGATCTGCGGCACCGGCGCCCTCGCGCGATGCCGTTGCGGCGCGGCGGTTTTCGCCGGCGCGATGGCGCTCGCAAGCGACGCCCGCACACGTGCGCAGGCGTCTTGCTGAACCGTCATTGCGGACCGCGCGCCGCCGATTGCGGGCGGATCGCCGCTGAGCGCGGTTGACAGCGCGATGGCGTCGGTCCAGCCGAGCCACTGGCTCAGTTTGTCGGAGAGGGACGCGCCGGGTTCGTGTACGTCGAGATCGGCAAAGCGCGCAAGAAGGCGCACGAGCGCCGGGCCGCTGACCGCCGTGCGCTTCGTGGATTGCACGTTTTCACCGGAGGCAAAAACCCGCTAGTTTACACGGCCATGACGCGCCGCCTCATTTTTAGTCGAAAACGTCAAACGTCGTGGAACGTGCGCCGTATGGATCGCTCTTGGGAACACTTGCCCACGATCCGCCGCCTCGCATTGTCCGATGCCGCGCTATCCGCGTGTCCGATTCGCAGGCCGGACCTGCAACCCGGCGCGTTCGGTGCGGCTGACGGCGGCACGAACGCGCAACCGCTTGCGCTGTTCGCCGCGCGCATCGCAGGTCGTGTGTTCCTTGGAGCCGATAGGCCGATGAGATGCGCCACGGGCGCTTGCGCGGGCATCCACACGGCATCCTGGAAGAAGTGGGAAGCGCCAAGTATCGCCGCATGACAGGGCTTCACCGTGCCTGGTCGACGTCATTGCGCCTGCCGCTTCGGACGACGCCGATCGAACAAAGCTCGCGCCCTTCTTTAGGAGTTTACTGGTTAAATTGGTGCGTCCCGGTGCGTAGACTTCACGTGGGTTTCAAGCACCCAACTCAGTGTCCTAGTCACACACTGGTTTTTCGCCCCGCGCCAGCGGGGTTTTTTTTGCGCGCGCTCACCGGCCGAACGCTTCCGTTGCCACATGCTTGCCGAGCAGGAAAGCATCCGCGACGAGCCGTAACGGACGGGTATCGACATCGCTTTCCCGCTGCGCGATCAATTCGTGGAAACGCTCGTACAACGCAGGATATTCGCGCTCCTCGCCGAGCGCGATGTCCTCGCCCTCAATCGACAGGCGCTTGCCGCCTTCGCGAATCGACAGGCGGCCCGCATCGGTATCCACGTCGATGGCCCATTCCTCGACCGGGCCGTGACGCCAGTCGAACATCGCGCGCACCGGTGCGCCGTTCGTATCGATGCAATCGAGTTCGGCGGCGATCGGCGTCGCGGTATCGCGCGGAATGGTCAGCGTTGCCGCACGCAAGGCAATCTCGCGCGGGAGGATGCGCGTCACGATCGACAACGCGTTGATGCCCGGATCGAACACGCCCAGCCCGCCCGGCTCCCAGATCCACTGCTGACCCGGATGCCAGCGGCGCACGTCCTCCTTCCAGCGGACTTCGACCGCGCGCACCTTGCCCGCTTCCTTCGACGCGAGCCACGCGCGCGCCGGCTCCACCGCGCTCGCCGCACGCGAATGCCAGCTCGCGAAGAGCGTGCAGCCGTTGGCTCGCGCGATATCGCGCAACGCTTCGACTTCGCTGACGCTCGCGCCGGGCGGCTTTTCGAGCATCACGTGCTTGCCCGCTTTGAGCGCTGCGCGCGCCTGGGCGAAGCGCACTTGCGGCGGCGCGCAAAGCGACACCGCATCGAGCGACGCTTCCCCGGCGAGCAGCGCGTCGATGTCGGCGTAGTTGCGCACGCCATCGACGGTCGCATTGCGGCTCGCGCACGCGACGAGTTCGAAGCCCGGCTGCGCGGCGATCGCCGGAAGATGCTGATCCCGTGCGATCTTGCCGACGCCCACGACGCCCAGCGTATAACGCGATGTCATACCGATGGTCTCCGCGCCCGGGTCAGTGCGAGTGACGCGGCACTTCCGCGCCACGCTTGCCGACGAGGAAGTCCAGGTCGCAGCCCTCGTCCGCCTGCAGCACGTGATCGACATACAGCCGCTGATAGCCGCCATCGCCCCAGACCTTGGGCGGCACGTGGCCCTCCATGCGGCGCGCCAGTTCTTCGTCGCTGATGTCGAGATGCAGCGTGCCGGCGTCGCAATCGAGTTCGATCCAGTCGCCGTCGCGCACCGCGGCAAGCGGCCCGCCCGCCGCCGCTTCGGGCGCGACGTGCAGCACCACGGTGCCGTAAGCGGTGCCGCTCATGCGTGCATCGGAGATGCGGACCATGTCCTTCACGCCTTCGCGCAGGAGCTTCGGCGGCAAGCCCATGTTGCCGACTTCGGCCATGCCCGGATAACCCTTCGGCCCGCAATTCTTCATCACGAGCACGCAGTCCTTGTTGACGTCGAGCGTTTCGTTGACGATGCGTTCCTTGTAGTGCTCGAGGTTCTCGAACACGACCGCCCGCCCGCGGTGCTTCAGCAACTCCGGGCTCGCCGCCGACGGCTTCAGCACCGCGCCGCGCGGCGCGAGATTGCCGCGCAACACGCGAATGCCGCCATCAGCGATCAGCGGATTGCCGAGTTCGCGGATGACTTCATCGTTCGTATTGGGCGCGGTCTTCACGTTCTCCCACAGCGTCTTGCCGTTGACCGTCAGCGCGTCCGGATGCGGCAGCAGGTTCGCTTCGCCCAGACGCCGCAGCACGGCCGGCAGACCGCCCGCGTAATAGAACTCTTCCATGAGGAAGCGGCCCGACGGCATCAGATCGACGATGGTCGGCGTATCGCGACCGATGCGCGTCCAGTCTTCCAGTTCCAGCGGCACGCCGATGCGTCCCGCAATCGCCTTCAGGTGGATGACGGCGTTGGTCGAGCCGCCGATTGCGGCGTTGGTGCGGATCGCGTTCTCGAAGGCTTCGCGCGTGAGAATCTTCGAGAGCGTCAGTCCTTCGAGCGCCATTTCCACGATGCGAATGCCCGACATGTGCGCGAGCACGTAGCGGCGCGCATCGACGGCGGGAATCGCAGCGTTGTGCGGCAACGACGTGCCGAGCGCTTCGGCCATGCACGCCATCGTCGATGCGGTGCCCATCGTGTTGCACGTGCCCGCCGAGCGCGACATGCCCCCTTCCGCCGACAGGAACTGATGCAGGTCGATCTCGCCCGCCTTCAGCGACTCATGCAGTTGCCACACAGCCGTGCCGGAGCCGATGTTCTTGCCGTCGAGCTTGCCGTTCAGCATCGGGCCGCCCGTCACGACGATGGCCGGCACATCGCAGCTCGCCGCGCCCATCAGAAGCGCGGGCGTGGTCTTGTCGCAGCCGGTGAGCAGCACGACGGCATCGATGGGATTGCCGCGAATGGCTTCTTCCACGTCCATCGCCGCGAGATTGCGCGTGAGCATCGCGGTCGGACGCAGATTCGATTCGCCATTGGAAAACACGGGGAATTCGACAGGAAAGCCGCCGGCCTCATATACGCCGCGCTTCACGTGCTCGGCGATCTTGCGAAAATGCGCGTTGCATGGCGTGAGTTCCGACCAGGTGTTGCAGATGCCGATGACGGGACGGCCATCGAATTCATGATCGGGAATGCCCTGGTTCTTCATCCAGCTTCGATACATGAAGCCGTTCTTGTCGGCGGTGCCGAACCATTGTTGTGAGCGCAGCCTGGGTTTCGATGCCGACATGTATCCGTTCCATTTTCAGAAGTCGATTCGGCGAAGGATAGGAGAGCGCGTGATAATCTGCCAATGAAATGTTCGACCTTCCCCATATACAAATCAGCATTCGTGCAAACCCTTAGATGTTGATGCTGAATTCGAGTCCCTGGTATATCCGCAATCGGCTGAAGACGCGACAGTTGATGCTCGTCGTCGCGCTCGCGGAAGAAGGCAACATTCATCGCGCGGCCACGGTGCTGCACATGACGCAGCCCGCCGCGTCGAAGCTGCTGCGGGAACTGGAAGATGCGCTCGGCGTGACGCTTTTCGAGCGCGAGCCGCGCGGCATGCGTCCCACACGGTACGGCGATGCGATGGTCCGCCATGCGCGTTCCGTGCTCGGCACTCTCGACCAGGCGCAGGAAGAGCTGATCGCATTGAAGTCCGGGCGGCTCGGACACGTGGCCGTCGGCGCGATCACATCGCCCGGCGTGCGGCTCCTGCCCGCCGCGGTCGCCGCCGTGAAGCGCGCCCATGCGGACATTCGCGTGTCCGTCGAGATCGATGCGAGCAACGTGCTGCTCGAACGGCTCGCGCAGGAGAAGCTCGACGTGGTGATCGGCAGGCTTTCCGCGGAGCATGACAAGCTCAGGCTGCGCTACGAGCCGTTGAGCGGGGAGCCGGTGCGCGCGGTCGTGCGCGCCGGGCATCCGTTGCTGCAGAGCGCCGCGCTGACGCTCGCCGACGTCCAGCCGTGCGCGTGGCTCGTGCCGCCTGCGGGCAGCGTGCTTCGGCATCGTTTCGAATTGATGTTCCAGCGTGCGAGTCTCACGCCGCCGTCGAATGTCGTCGAGACAGCGGCGATTCTCTTCATCACGCGCCTCCTGGAGCAAAGCGACATGATCGCCGTGCTCGCCGAGGATGTCGCGCTCTACTATGCGCGTCACGGCGTCACGCAGATGCTGCCGCTGCCGATGGATTGTCAGATGGACGACTTCGGCATCGTCACGCGGGCGGACGGTCTGCTCTCGCCGGCCGCGAGCGTGATGATCGACGCATTGCGAACGACCGCGCTCGACGTCTATCGCGAGGAAAGCCGCTGACGGCTCGCCCCTGCATCGAGCAGGGCGGTGACGATCGCATACGCCGCGGCGACGCGCTCGCTGTTCGGGATGTTCCGGTTGGCCAGCATCACGATTCCGACATGCTCGCCCGGCACGAAGGCAACATACGCACCGAAGCCGTTCGTCGATCCGGTCTTGTTGATCCACACATCGTCGCGAGGCGCTTGCGGCGGCTCCATGCGCTCGACCGGTCGCGCGTCGAGCGCCATCGCCGGGGAGTTACCGTCGAGCAGAACCCGCAATCGTGAAGGATACGGATACTGTTCCCAGATGAGGTCTTGCGTCATCGGTCCGGCCGCGAAGTAGCCGGTGTGGGTCGCAACGATCGCGCGCTGCAGGGTCGCGTCGATGTTCGCGGCGTCGCGCATGTTGGCCCGAACGAATCGCATCATGTCCGTCACCGACGCCTTCACGCCGTACGCTTCCGACGACAGCACGCCCGGGTTCACGCGGACCGGCGCGCCGTCCTTCGCATAACCCTGCGCGTAGTCCTTCATGCGGGCGGCCGGCACCTGAATATAGGTGCTCGTCATGCCGAGCGCGGGAAAGAGCCGCTGCTGCATGAGCGTGTCGAAGTCCTGTCGTATCGCCTTTGCGGTGATGACACCCAGCATGCCGATGCCCGGATTCGCGTACGTCCGGTACGTGCCCGCCGGATAGCGCGGCTTCCACGTTTTGAAATACTGCATCAGTTGCGCGTTGTCGTGAACGGCTTCGGGCACCTGCAAGGGCAGGCCGCCGGGCGTGTGCGTCGCGAGGTCGAGAAGCGTCACGTCGTCGCCGAACGGCGTGCCTTGCAACTCGGAAACGTGTTTGCTGACCGGATCGCTCAGTGAAAGAACGCCCTGCAACTGCGCGTATGAAGCAAGCGTCGCGGTGAACGTCTTGCTGACGGAGCCGAGTTCGAAGAGCGTATCGGCTGTGACGGCCTTGCCCGTTTCCTTCGACGCCACGCCGTAGGTGAACACATGCGTCTTCCCGTGAGCGATGACGCCGACCGCCATGCCCGCGATGTCATCGCGCTTCATGAGCGGCGCGATGGTCGTATCGACGATGTGCTCGATGGAATCGGGAGTCGTGCTCTGACTGAACACCGAGAGCGGGCATGCGGAGAGAACGGCTGCTGCGAAAAAGCGCAGCACAGTGGGCTTCATGACCTGAATCCTTCGATTGAATGATCGACGCGAAGGATTTTATGCGACGAGGAATCACGCTTGCAGAAGCACGACGCAACCTTCACTTGCGCCGCCGCACCGCCGACAGATCATCCACCACCGGTACCGATGAAAACAGCAGCAGGAGCACCGCGAGCGGCGCCGTCGCCATGAAGCCGAGATGCGCGAAGCCCACCGCGCCCGCCAAACCGCCCGCCACGAACATGCCGAGCAGCGAACTCAGCAGCGCGAGCCGGGCATGATTCGCGCGCACATAGCGGGCGTCGCCGCGCGGCACGCCACGGTTCCAGTAGAGACTCTTGCCGAGCTCGATCCCGATATCCGTCACGAGCCCCGTCACATGCGTGGTCCGGATTTCCGCCTTCGATATCTTCGTGATCATTGCGTTCTGCAGGCCCATCACGAAGCACAGCAGCGCGACCGTCGCCGGCACGTCCCACACGCGATGCGTCTCCAGGTTCGCGCCGAGCATCCCGAACAGAAGCAGCAGGCAGGCTTCCAGCAGCAACGGTGTCGCGAACACGCTCTGTGCGGCGCGCTGCCGTCCCCAGTTGATGAGCAGCGCGGACGTCACCGCGCCCGACAGGAAGGCGAGCACCGCGCCGATCGCGGAGAACACGAGCGCGATCTGACCGAGCACGAGGTTATCCGCGACCGACGACACCAGCCCGGACATATGCGACGTGTACTGCCCCACCGCCAGAAAACCGCCCGCGTTAGCCGCCCCGGCCACGAACGCCAGCGCGCAGCCGAGCCGGCGATTGGCGGAATCCGTGCGGGTCGGAGACGTGAGACCCCTGAGGTAACTGATCGGCATGGCTGGCGCTGCGGGTGGTCGAATCGGCAACATAACACGAGATATTTTCGATGCGCGGCGCAGCGCCGAACGCAGGACGAACACACTCGGGAAATCCCCAATCGATAGTACGCTAACGAAGGAAACAGCCGCTATAATCCCGGCCCATGACTCCCATCGATCTCCTGCGCCGTTCCGTCAGCAGTACGCTCGTACTGGCGGCGCGCCGCTGGCGGCGCACGAGCCACGGCGTCCTCGCTTCATACAGCGTATCGGAGGCGTGCGCGGTGCCCCTGCTCGCCGCGAACCGGCTCGGGCAAGCGGTGCGTCAGGTCACGCTCGCCGAGCATATCGGCATCGAAGGGCCATCGCTCGTGCGCCTGCTCGACCAGTTATGCGCGGCGGGCCTCGTGCGGCGCGACGAAGATCCTCAGGACAAGCGCGCCAAGAGCATCTCGCTCACCGACGAAGGCCGCGCCGTCACCGCACACATGGAAGAGCGGCTCGTTTCACTGCGCGAACAGCTTCTGAAGGACGTGAGCCGCGAAGACCTGGAAACGACGCTGCGGGTGCTCAGCGTGTTCAATGCATCGGTCGATGCAACCAGCGGCAAGCCTTATACCCCCGCACCATGAATTTCCCGTCCGCACGCGAATGGCTGTTCTCCACGCGGACCTTCGCAGCCGCGATGATCGCGCTTTACATCGCGCTTGCACTCGAATTGCCGCGTCCTTACTGGGCGATGGCCACCTGCTATATCGTCTCCAATCCGTTCGTCGGCGCGACGCGATCGAAGGCGCTGTATCGCGCGCTCGGCACGGTGATCGGCGCGGCGGGCGCGGTGCTGATCGTGCCGCCTTTCGTCGAATCGCCGTTTCTGTTCAGCGTGCTCGTTGCGTTATGGACGGGCACGCTGCTGCTTCTTTCGATGTTCGACCGCACCGCGCGCAGCTACGTGTTTCTGCTCGCGGGCTATACGCTGCCGCTGATCGCGCTGCCCGCCGTCACGAACCCGACCGCCGTGTTCGATCTCGCGATCGCGCGCACCGAAGAGATCACGCTCGGCATCGTGGTGGCGAGCATAGTCGGCACGGTGTTCTTTCCGAGCCGTCTCGCGCCGACGCTGATCGAGCGCACCGACGCGTGGTTCCGCGACGCCGCCTTCTATGCAAGCGAAACGCTCTCGGGGCGGCTGGCGGGCGCGCCCGTTTCCGCCGCGCGCCAACGGCTTGCGGCCACGGTCAACGGCCTTGAGATGCTGCTGAGCCAGCTGACCTACGATCACACGCGCCCCGATATCGTGCGCCGCGCGCGGGCGCTGCAAGGGCGCATGCAAATCTTTCTGCCGCTCATCTCTTCCCTCGCCGATCCGCTCATCGAACTGATCGCGCGGCGCGGCAGGCATCCGGAAGGCCTCGAAGCGCTGCTCGCCGACGTCGCCAAATGGACGTCGCTGCCCGCCCCGAAAGAACACGATCCCGCCGAATCCGACCGCGAACCGGATGCGTTCCGCGAGCGCATTGCGGCGATGCGGCCATCGGCTGAAGCGCTCGCGAGCGAAGACGGCGCGCTGTTGTCGAGCGCGTTGTGGCGGCTCGGTCAGGTCATCGACGTATGGCGCGACATTCGCACGCTGCGCGCCGCGATCCTGCACGACGAACATCGCTGGCGTCCGCGCTTCCGTCACTGGCGCCTCGGCGGCACCGCGCGTTTCTTCGACCTCGGCATGATGCTTTTTTCGACGGCGGTCGCGGTCGGCGCGATCATCGTCGCGTGCGTGCTGTGGATCGAATCGGGCTGGGCCGATGGCGCGAGCGGCGTGGCGCTCGCCGCCGTGGCGTGCTGCTTCTTCGCCGCGCTCGACGAGCCCGCGCCGCAAGTGTTCAAGTTCTTTCTCGCGACGTGCATCAGCGTCGCGCTGGCCGGGCTGTATGTGTTCGCGGTGCTGCCGCACGTGCACGACTTCGCGATGCTCGTCGTGATCTTCTCGGCGCCGTTCATCATCATCGGCACATTGATCCCGCGCCCGCGCTTCACGCTCATCACCATGCTCGTCGCAGTCAACACGGCGACGTTTCTCAGCATCCAGAGCGCTTACGAAGCCAATATCTTCGTCTTTCTCAACGGCAACCTCGCGGGGCTCGCGGGGCTTCTCTTCGCGTTCGTCTGGACACGCATCACGCGGCCGTTCGGCTCCGAACTCGCGGTTGCGCGCCTCACGCGTTCGGCATGGCGCGATATCGTCGTCAGCGCATCGACGGCGACGATTTCGGATCAGCGCGACCTGTACTCGCGCATGCTCGACCGCCTGATGCAGGTGCTGCCGCGACACGCGAGCACGGACTCGCACCGGCATCCGTCCATTGAGAGCTTCCGGGACTTTCGCGTCGCTCTGAATGCGCTCGATCTGCGCCGCGCGCGCCGCAAGCTCACCGCCGACGTGCAGTCGTCCATCGACGATGTGCTCGCAGGCGTTCACGCGTACTTTCAGTCATGCATCGACCGGCGCGATCGTCTGCCGGTGCCGGCCACGCTCGTGCGAACCATCGATGCCGCGGTCGCGCGCGTGACGGCGCATACCATCGAAGAAGCCGGCAGGCATCGCGAAGCCGCGCTGCCAGGGGAACGCCTCTTGCGCGATACGCTGCACGCGCTCATCGGCGTGCGTCTGTCGCTGCATCCGCCCGCGGCCGGAAGCCAGGCGGACCCGAACGCACACGGCGATGCGCCGCGCGAAGAGCCGGCATGATGCTCACTAAACTCTTGTCACTGAACAGGTTCGCATGATCGGCGAAATCGACATTCTCGGCGTCTTCGTGCCCGCCGTGCTCGTGCTGATGTTCATCGCCTATCTGCTGAATCTGGCGATCCGCACCGTGCTCGCGCGCGCGGGCTTCTATCGCTTCGTGTGGCATCGCTCCGTTTTCGATCTCGGCATCTATGTGCTGGTGCTGGGGTTTGTCGTCGTCGTTTCGCATCGGCTCATCACGTGAAAAAAACCTGGTTCTCCGTCGGGCAGATCCTGCTCACGCTCATCGTCGTCGCCATTGCAGCCGTCGTGCTGTGGAAGCTGGTCGATTACTACATGTTCGCGCCGTGGACACGCGATGGCCACGTCCGCGCCGATGTCATCCAGGTCGCGCCCGACGTGTCGGGCCTCATCACCGATGTGAAGGTAGCCGACAACCAGCAGGTCAAACGCGGGGACGTGCTTTTCGTAATCGATCAGGCGCGCTACACGCTCGCGCTGCGCAACGCCGAAGCGACCGCGCAGCAGCGCCGCGCGACGCTCGATCAGGCGCGTCGCGAAGACGCGCGCAACCGTTCGCTCGGCAATCTCGTCGCGCGTGAAGTGGTGGAAGAAACGCAGGCGCGGGTTCAGCAGGCCACCGCCGCGCTCGCCGATGCGCAAGTCGCCATCGATACCGCGCGTCTCAATCTGCAGCGCACGGAGATCGTGAGTCCCGTCGACGGCTATCTGAACGATCGGGCGCCGCGTGCGGGCGAGTTCGTATCGGCGGGGCGCGCGGTGCTGTCGGTGGTCGATCTGCATTCCTTCCGCGTCGATGGCTATTTCGAAGAAACGAAGCTGCATGGCATCGACATCGGCCAGCCGGTCGACATCAAGGTGATGGGCGAGCCGAACATCCTGCGCGGTCATGTGCAGAGCATCGTCGCGGCGATCGAGGACCGCGATCGTCAGCAAAGCCCGAGTCTCTTGCCGAACGTGAACCCCGCGTTCAGCTGGGTGCGGCTCGCGCAGCGTATTCCGGTGCGCGTCACGCTCGATGAGATTCCCGCCGATTTCCGCATGATCGCGGGCCGCACCGCCACCGTGTCCGTTCGCGGCATCGGTCCGTCGATCGGGCGTCGTGCGCCGGCGGGCAACGTGCCGGCATCGGCGACGGCGCCTCAATCGCCGGTGCCTGCGCATAGGCCGGCCGGCGCAACTGCTTCGGGCGCATCGCAATGAAAAGCGTCGCACGCATGAAGACGCGATGCCTCGGCCTGACGCTGATGGCGTCGATGCTCGCGCTCGGCGGCTGCATGACCGTCGGCCCCGACTACAAGGTGCCCGAAGGCGCGGCCGTCAACGCGCCGTATGCGAACGCGGCGATCGAAGGCGCCGCCGATGCGCCCGTCACGCAAGGCGCCGCGCCCTCGAAATGGTGGCGTCTCTACGACGATCCCGCGCTCGATCAACTCGTCAGCGAAGCGCTCGCATCGAACGCGGACTTGCGTGTGGCTGCGGCGAATCTCGCGCGTTCCCGCGCCGAAGTCGAGTTCGCGAACCGGCAAGGCGGCTTCTCGGGCAAAAGCTCGGCCGCGTTCCAGCGCGCGCAGGAATCGGCGGAGCAGTACTTGCTGATGGAGAAGCTCCCCGTTGTAAACGAAGGCGCGCTGGAATTGAGCGTCTCTTACGAATTCGATCTCTTCGGCAAGCTGAAGCGTGGCATCGAGGCCGCCGTCGCCGACGACGAGGCGGTCGAAGCCGCCGCCGATCTCGCACGCATCACGGTCGTCGCCGATGTCGTGCGCGCGTACGTCGAATCCTGTTCGGCGGCGGAAGAGCTGGCTATCGCACAGAAGTCGCTGGAACTGCAGCGCGAACGCGTGCGGCTGACGACGCGGCTGCGCAATGCGGGGCGCGGCAATCAGTCGGAAGTCACGCGCGGACAGACGCAGTCCGAAACGCTCGCCGCCGATATCCCGCGTTACGTCGCGCGCCGTCGCGTGGCGCAGTATCGGCTGGCGATGCTGCTCGCGCGTGCGCCGTCCGCGCTGCCGCCCGCCGCGCTCGCGTGCAAGAGGCTGCCGAAGCTGCGGCAGCCGATCCCCGTCGGCGATGGCGCCGCGCTGCTCAAACGCCGTCCCGATGTGCGGCAGGCCGAGCGGCAACTGGCGGCGTCGACGGCGCGCATCGGCGTGGCGACGGCGGCGCTGTATCCGTCGGTCAGCTTCGGCGCGTCGGTGGGATCGGTCGGTATCGCGGAAGACCTGCTGGGCGCGACGACGAATCGCTGGGCGTTCGGGCCGCTCATCAACTGGAGCTTCCCGATCAACGGCCAGCGCGCCCGCGTGCAGCAGGCGGAAGCGGCATCGGGCGGCGCGCTCGCGCACTTCGACGGCGTGGTGCTGAACGCGCTGCGCGAAACGCAGAGCAGTCTCGCGACGTATGCATCCGATACGACGCGCGCCGACACCCTGCGCACGGCGTATCGCTCGGCGGTGCAATCGGCGGACGAGACGCATCGGCTGTATTCGGCGGGCCGTGAATCGTTCATTGCCGATCTCGATGCGACTCGCACGCTCACGAGCGTCGCCGCGCAAGTTGCGGCGGCCGAGGGCCAGGTCGCGGTGGATCAGGTGAACCTGTTCCTCGCGCTGGGCGGCGGCTGGGAGCGTGACGAGAACGTAGCCGAAGCTGCAGGAAAGTAATCGCCTCAGGCCACGAGCTTGCGGATCACCGATTCCAGCGATTCATCGCCCTTGATGATTTCGCCGTGCGGCTTCTCGAAGTCGATCCAGCCTTCGTTGAAGCCGTCGAGCATGCGGATGCGCGGCATCGGATGCTTCATGCCTTGCTTGTCGAACAACGCTTGCCAGCTCTCGCGCGGCACGGCGCGTGCGCGCACCGGCTTGCCGAGCGCTGCCGAGAACGCGCGGGCGATATCGTCAGGACTCACGCGTTTCGGGCCTTCGAGTTCGACGATGCGATTGCCCCGCCACGCTTCCGTTAGCAGTCTGGCCGCGACTTTACCGATATCGCTCGTTGCGACCATCGGTATCGCCCGATCGAGCGGCTGCAAAAACGAATGCACGATGCCTTCCTCACGCGCCGATTGCACGTCCCATGCGCTGTTTTCCATGAACCAGCCGGGGCGCAGAAAGGTGACGGGAATCGGCTGACCGGCGAGCGCTTCCTGAAGCATCGTGTGCTGCGTCAGCAGGTTCTCCTGCGCAGCCTGCGCACCGATGGTCGAGAGACACACAATGCTGCGTGGTTGTGCGCGGGCGAGCGCCGCGACGATTGCATCGATGACTTCGCGGGCTTCCGGGAAACCCGGCGCGGGGTCGAACATCGGCGGCAGCAGAATGAAGACGCCTTGTGCGCCTTCGAAGGCTTGCGCGAGCGCGCCGGCATCGGTCATCGCGGCGATGGCGACTTCGCAGCCGCGTGCGGACCAGGCGTCGCCCTTTCTCGCATCGCGCACGACGGCGCGCACGGGTTCTCCCGCTTCGAGCAGTGCATTGGCGAGCGCGCCGCCAACTTGTCCGGTGATTCCTGTGATGGCGTACATCGTTGATTCCTCCGTGTGCAGAAGCCTCGCATGGTAGGACGACGCCTTCTCTGGACCAATGCCGCACGCGTCACTTCATTGATGACGCGCGGTCAGGAATCCCGATGCAGTTCGTGCAGGATGCTTGCCGCCGCCCGCGCCGCCACTTCGCAGCCGAGCACGATATGCGCTTCCTCCGTATCTTCGATGAAGTCGTGGCTGACCCCGCCGATGCTCGGCACGAACAGCATGCACGCCGGGAGATGATGCGCGATGACCTGTGCATCGTGCGATGCGCCGCTCGGCATGCGCTCCCACTGGCCCGGCGCGAGCGCTTCGGCGGCATCGGCGAGATGCGCCTGCAATGCGTCGTTCATCATGACGGGTTGCTCGGGCGGCTCGCTCGTCATGATTTCGACGCGCGCGCCGTTCTCTGCGTTGAACGCGTCGATCAAGCCGGCGAGCGCGCGTTCCATCGCATGGAGTCGGGCGGCGTCGGCATCGCGGAATTGCAGGTACATGTCCGCCCGTCCCGGCACGACGCTGAATGAACCCGGATCGAGTTCGATACGGCCGACGGTCCACACCGTGTCGGCATCGGCCAATTGCCTGAAGGCATCGTCCATGCGCGAAATGAACGCGACGAGCGCTGCGCCCGCGTCGCGGCGGATGTGCATCGGCGTCGTGCCGGCGTGATTGCGCTGGCCGGTGAAGCGCAGCGCGAGTTCGCGTATGCCGACGATGGTCGTCACCACGCCGAGCGACTTGCCGCCCGTCTCCAGCCGCCCGCCTTGCTCGATATGCGGTTCGAGGTAGGCGCGGTGCCGCGTCCTGTCGATACGGACGCGCGGTGCGTCGGCGACGCCGGCTTGCGCGAGCGCATCGGCGAGCAAGACGCCTTCGCGACTGCGCGCGCGACGGATCGCTTCGTCCACGTTGTCGCCGACGAAGCTGCGGCTGCCGAGAAAGCCCGAGAACGTGCCTTCTTCGTCGATCCACGATGCGACATCCACGGCTAGATGCTTCGTCGCTTCGCATTCGGCGAGCGCGCGTGCGATCTCGATGCCGTAGATCACGCCCAGTGCGCCATCGAGCCAGCCGCCTGTCGGTTGGGTGTCGGTGTGCGAGCCGATCAGCAGCGCGGGGCCGGCGTTGCGCGAGCGGCCATACACGGTGCCGACGCCATCGATCGATGCGTCGAGGCCCGCATCGCGCATCCGGTTGACGAGCCAGCGGCGGGCAGTCATGTCGATGGGCGATAGCGACAGGCGGACGACGCCGGGACCGGTGGCGCCGAAGGTGCGCAAATGGCGAAGGTCGGCGAGGAGGCGAGCGGGGTTGATTTTGGGCATGGTGGTGGCGCGTGGTCGAGATGCGTAGCTTACAGGGGCGGCAGCGCAGGGGCTGGGGAGGCCTCAGATGGAAGGCTGTGTCGAACGCAGACGGCGCTCTACTGTGAAGGCGCGCCGCTTCAGTGAAATTTCGTCTTGGAGATCCAGTCGGCGAGCAGTGCTGCGGTATCCTCAACATGCCTTAACTCCAAGGCATCCCTGAACTTGCCTCGCATTGAGCGAGGCATTTTTTTCGATGCAAACGGCTTGCATGCGTGCACTAGAGCATCCCCGAACCCTCGGTTTTCGCTGCGACGCACTTCCCGGAGCGGACCACCTGGGAGTGCCGTGCCTCGTGCCAATCCGCCTGCGCGGAACCGATGCCATCGGCGAGCTATTCGAATACGTCATTACGCTCAAAGCAAGCGCGGACTATCGCGGAAGGACCGCCGACATTGCAAGCCTGGACCTGGACAAGCTGCTCGGCGTCGAAGCAACTGTTTTCGTGCAAGTGCGCGGCAAGTACGAGTTCATTCCCGGCATGCCCGGCAACACTGGCGCAGGCAACGTCGGCGGCTATACGCGTGAGATCAGCGGCATCATCTCGACGGCGCGCATCGCAGGCAGTGATGGCCGCTCGATTGTCTATGAGTTGACGCTACGCCCAGCCTTATACTTAGCCACCCAGAACCTCAATTCACGTGGGTTTTATGGTCTCGATGTCATTGAGATCACGCGCGAAGTCATGCACGACTACCCGGTTGAGGTTGTCTATCGCATCGGCGGGCCAGCGGGTAGCGGCAAAGGCTACTATCCAAAGCGCGACTATCAGCGACAAGCATTTGAAAGCGACTACTCTCTGCTGCGTCGGCTATGGGAGGAGTGGGGCATCATATTTTGGTGGGAGCACTCCGACGGCTTCCATCGGCTCGTGTTAGCTGATGGCTATGGCGGATACAGTGAGCACGGTCCTGCGCACGCCACGCTGACCTACAACCCTTCGAAAGCGCGCATCGACGAGGAATACATCGATACCTTGTCGATCACCAACGTTCTCGCCACCGGCGCGGTGACGTTGCGCGACCACGACTATACCGCACCGTCGTGGGGGCGCAACGGACAGAAATCTTCCGGCATGCAAGGTGAGTATGAGCATCCGCGCGATGTAGAGCACCCTCGGCCCGAAATCTACGATTGGGGCAACTTCGTACAGCCGCAGGAAGCCGGAATAAGCCATGAGCGAAACAACCCGCTTGAAGAAGCGCGTTACCTTGCCAGCGTGCGAATGGACTCCATCCGATGCAGGACGCATCGCGGCAAGGGTCACGGTCATCTGACGGGGCTGCTACCGGGTCACACGTTCAAGCTCAAAGGCTACCCGCAAGCGAAGGCAAACGATGAATATGTCGTCGTCTCCTGCACGCTTGATATTCAGGGTATCGATATTGAGGCGAAGGATTCGCCCCCTTTCCGTTGCGATACAGACTCCGAAATCCAGCCGACGAACGAGTATTACCGGCTCGAACAGAAGACACCGAAGCCGCGCATTCACGGACCTGAATACGCCGTCGTCGTCGGCTACAAGGACGCCGAGCAATGGCTCGACGCAATGGGCCGCGCCCTCGTCCAGTTCCGCTGGGATCGTGAAGGCACGTTCGACGAGAAGCGCTCGGTTTGGCTGCGCGTCGCCCTGCCGTGGCAAGGCAACGCACGCGGCGTGGCGATGCCGCTGCGCATCGGCGATGAGGTCATCGTTTCCTACATCAACGGCGACCCGGACTTAGCAATCATCGTCGGCAGTGTGACGAACCGGAACAACGTACCGGCGTGGGACTTGCCGAAGAACAAGGCGCTGTCAGGCATTCGAACGCGCAGCCTGGGCAACGAGCAGGGAACCAATCATCTCGCGCTCGATGACACGAAAGGCGAGCTGCAGGCGCAGCTCTCAAGCGATCAGGGATCATCCATTCTGAGCCTTGGCTTCATCCGCCGCATCTTCGGCAAAGCAGGCCGACAAGAGGCGCGGGGCCAAGGCTTCGAACTGCGCACCGACATGTGGGGCGTGCTGCGCGCTGCCTTGGGAATGCTCGTCACGACCGAGGCCCGCACCGGGGCAAAAGGTCATGCGAAAGACATGGCCGAGACGGTCGCCCGGCTTGCGCAGGCGCGTCAACAACACAAGGACACGGCGCAGCTCGCGCAGCGGCACGGTGCGCAAGAGACGGCCACGCAGGACGACATCAACGCCGCCATCAAAGAGCAAAACGCGGCAGTCAAAGGCGGCGCGCAGGCATCGGAAGTCGGACCCGAGATGACCCGCCCGGACCTGCTTCTTTCCAGCAGTGCGGGGATTGCATCCACTGCCGCCGATGGTACGCACTTCGCAAGCGTCAACGGCCATGCGGTCACGGCGGGCGGCGATGTCAGCTTTTCGTCCGGTCGCTCTTTGCTCGCGTCCGTGCGTGGCGCGATCTCGATGTTCGCCTACCAGCTCGGCATCAAGCTCGTCGCTGCGCGCGGCAAGGTCGAGATTCAGGCATTGAGCAACGAGGCGTCGCTATCCGCGCTGAAGGACATCACTATCACCAGCACCGACGGAAAGATCGTCATCACGGCGTCCAAGGAGGTGTGGATCGGCGCGGGTGGTTCTTACATCCAGATCAACGGCAGCGGCATCGTGAACGGTTCCCCGGGGCCGATTCTTGAGAAAGGCGCATCGTGGGATGTGCCGGGGGCCGACTCGCAGAAGCGCATGCCGGCGCTCAACGGCGTGGTTGGCGAGACGCCGAACTTTATCGAGTTCAATCACGCCTACGACGACCTTGAGCCGGTCAAGAACGCACCTTACACCGTGCATTTCGCGGACGGCACGACCGTCACAGGAAAGTTCGATGCACAAGGCTTCGCCCGCCTAGAAGGCGTGCCGCCCGGCACGGCCAGGGTCGAATGGGGTGAGGACACCCGCCAGTGGAACGCCGAAAGCAAGAAACCGAATAGCCATCTCAGCGCCGCCTCGGACACTGAATCGGCCATTGCTCTTGTCAGGAACCTGTAGTAGTGGTTGCTCGCACTTCAAACACGACTATCCCCATCATTCAGGTCAAGCCGAATCTCAAAGATGCAGTTCGCATGGCGGTAGCCGAGATCAGGCGGTTTCTGGAGATGTGCTACCCCGCGCAGGCCATCACGCAGACCGAGGCCGACAAAGCCATCGCCGGGCTATGGCTGTCGCGCATCAAAGGCTTTCATGATGACGATGACTTTCTGCATCTGACACGTGACTTCATCGCATACCTGTTGAGTGGCGGCGCGCGATCCCAAATCTCCGACCAGCTCGGTTACTACTTCTCGGGTTTCATGCCGAGCTACGGCGCGTCGTGCATCTTCGTGCAGACAGTCGCCGAAGGCGGGACGTGGGACGATGTTCGCGCCTTCATGCACAGTCAGGCATACGGCAATGCTCGTGAGTATGTGGAGTCCTTCGATTGGGACTCGGGCCGGAAGAAAGCCGACGAAGAGGTTAAAGCGTGGGCGGCTATTGTCAGGCAGCAAGATAGCGCTTGGAAGCCGCAAGCCGCAGCGCGGTCATGTATGCGCAGGCGCAGCCCATGCCGAACACTCCCGTCACGGATTTTCCGGCGAACGATCCGATTTTTCCCAAGCCACCGCCACAGTTGGAGGTGGTTAGAGGCGGAGGCGCAGCGGCTGAAGCGGCGGCAGGTCGCGGACTCGCGACGCTGGCGCTTGAAATAGGCACGATGACGCTGTTAGCCGTCGTACTGATCGCCATACCTGGAAATGCGTTCGAAGAACATTCTGAAGAAGAGGAAATGCGGCGCATACAAGCAAAGTATGCTCCGCAAGGAAAGCTCCCGATACCGGATACTCAGTCTCAGACGCAAGCGCAAACCAATGCGACCAACAACGAATGCAAGGCACAGGCTGAACTGAGGAAGCAGAACGGCGAGGTCTGCGAAAACGATGGCTATACGATCATGGAAGACACCATGAAG
Source organism: Caballeronia sp. LZ019 (assembly GCF_031450825.1). Lineage (NCBI taxonomy): Bacteria > Pseudomonadati > Pseudomonadota > Betaproteobacteria > Burkholderiales > Burkholderiaceae > Caballeronia > Caballeronia sp. LZ019. The sequence continues at coordinate 50,361 of NZ_JARTVZ010000003.1, forward strand.
TATCGCCGTCTGATCGACCCGCCCAAGGGCAGAGGACTGGATGGGCTATTTGAAAAGGTACCGCCAATGAATCTGCCTCAGCCTTTACCGGATACGGTCGTGAAGCCAAAGCCCGGAACGTTGATGTTCATTCCGAAGGACAAAGCGCCACCGTCGCCCGCTTATGCTTTTACCGCAGCCGCGACGGGAAGTTCAATCGGCGCGACCTACCCCAAGTTCGTGGTGTTCGAAGCCAAGAATATGGAGCAGCGGGTCAACACTGATAACGTCGAAAGCGTCAAGAAGGCGGCGAAGCGAAGGCTAGGTGAGACCTGCGACGGGACCCAGATGAGCGAGCCGTGGACGGAAGAACGAATTCCGCAAGCGCTCAAGCGTGACAGCCGGATGTCACCTGGGGATCAAGCGCGAAAGAGGACGGAAATAGGAATTGAGCGCTATGCACGCTGGATCTTTGTCTGCCTTCCTGGTCCTTTCGGCGGAGAACCATCGAAAGTCTTCGTCTTCATTGACGTTGTAGAGGCGAACCTAGACATCGACCCTAAATAACACGGCATATCACAGTCGAGGCAACCAATGACAATACAAAATACCAGAAGACAAAGATACTTGGACGAGTCCAGTTTTAGCGACAATAGCGAGATCCTGGGTGTTGGAATCACTTTGGCCTTGGAGAACTTGGCAAGGAAAAACCTGATTCCTTCGGCTCGGTCCAGTCTTTGCTGGCAGGCTGCGTCTAACACTCTGCAAATCGTGCTCCTCGATTACACGGCCGGGCGACCTATCTCAGACCTTCGAGCGCAAATGCCCGCGCTCATTGAGCGCTTCGACACCTATCTTGCACAAGAAAAGTCGCCACGTAGCGAAGACCCGCCGCGCAATGTGGCCGATACGCTGGAAATCACGCAGATCGATGCCTATGTCTACGTGCTCTGGCTGCTCGCCCTGTGCAAGTTGCTCAAGCACGAGGAGTTCGCTTCGAAGGTCATGAACTGGGTCGACAAAACCTTCCAGTACAACCGGGGACGTGACAAGCTCTTCGAGAACGTGGTACAGGCGCTAACCGGCAAGCATGTAGGAGGCGCGAACCGGCTGTTTCACGAGAACCCCTACAAGCCACTTGCCGAAGCAACCGATGCATTGCCAGAAGATCGAGCCGCACTCGTTAAGCAGTTCGTCACCAGCTGGTACAAGGGCATGAAAAACACGTACTGGCACGGGGCGCACACAGGTGGCATCTACTTCGGCTACTGGTGCCTCGAAGCCGCCCTCGTGACGATCCTGTTCGACATCGACGACAGCAGCTATCGCGATCACCTGGTCTATCCGAAAGACCTTGTGGACTGGTATCGCGCCAACACTGAGCCGTCGCACAAGAACGCAGCGCCTTTCCGTGCGCCGTTGCGGGCTGAGCCCGGTCAGCCTTGTCCGCGCAGCGGCGAATGGTTCAGCCCATTCCTGAAGAAAACCGTCCATGTGAACAAAGGCGAGCCGATGCCGGGACCGGACAAGGACAAGACCGGAAACAGCGTCATCTGGTATCTGCGCGACGAATAAGGGAACAGCATGTCCATCAAACTGATCCGCTTAGGGGATACGACGGATCACGGCGGGGCCGTCATCACTGCATTGGAAACCATGCGCTATGGTGGTCGCCGGGTCGCGCGCAAGGGGGATGAAGTGGAATGCCCGCTTCATCCCGAGGTGAAGCCGAACGTCATCATCGAGTGTGACGCCAGGATCAGCGATCACGGCGTGCCGGTAGCGCGTGAGGGGCATCACGCACTGTGTGGTTGCCGCCTGATCTCCACCATGTAGCTGCCACCACGCAAAAAAAGCCCCAAACCATCGGGGCTTTTGTCACGGACAACAACCTTGCAGCTCAGGTCACCGGCGCCGGATTGAACAGCACAAGCGCGTTATGCAGCTTCAGCGCTTCGGCCTTCGTCTGCTTCTTCCCGCTCGCGATATCCAGCATCAGCCGGAACAGCTCCCAGCCCACATCGCCGATCGTCGCTTCGCCCGTCGCGATGGTGCCCGCGTTCACATCCATCAAATCGTGCCAGCGGCGCGCCAGATCCGAACGCGTCGCCACCTTGATGACCGGCACTTCCGCCAGGCTATACGGCGTGCCGCGCCCCGTCGTGAACACGTGCAGGTTGATGCCCGCCGCGAGTTGCAGCGTGCCGCAGATGAAATCGCTCGCAGGCGTCGCCGCGTAGATCAGGCCCTTCTGCTTCACCTTCTCGCCCGGCGACAGCACGCCCGATATCGTCGATGAACCGGACTTCACGATCGATCCCATCGCCTTCTCGACGATGTTCGACAGCCCGCCCTTCTTGTTGCCCGGCGTCGTGTTCGCGCTGCGATCCGCGCCGCCGCGCTTCAGATAATCGTCGTACCACTGCATCTCGCGGATGATCGCCGCCGCCACTTCGCCATTCGCGGCCCGCGCCGTGAGCTGCGCGACGCCATCGCGCACTTCGGTCACTTCCGAGAACATGACCGTCGCGCCGGCGCGCACCAGCAGGTCCGTCGCGAAACCCACCGCCGGATTCGCCGTGAGACCCGAGAACGCATCGCTGCCGCCGCACTGCACGCCGACCACCAGATCCGACGCCGGGCAAGTCTCGCGACGGCGATTGTTGAGCCGCTTCAGATGCGTCTCGGCCATGCGCATGATGGAATCGATCATCGACTGGAAGCCGACGTGTCCCTCGTCCTGCAACACGACTGCCGCGCCGTTGTCCTCGCTCTCCATGTCGCCGATATCCGCAATCGCGTCATCGACGGCGGCCGCCGCGATCGGGATCGTGCCCGGCGGCATCAGGCGCTCGGGCTGCAGCTTCTCGCAGCCGAGACTCACCATCATGACTTCGCCGCCGAAGTTCGGATTCAGCGCGATATTGCGCACCGTGCGGATCGGGACCATCGCGTCCGGCGCTTCGATGGCCACGCCGCAACCGTATGTATGGCCGAGGCTCACGACGTCATCGACATTCGGATAACGCGGCAGCAACTCCGCCTTGATGCGGTTGACCGCGTGCTGCACGACATCCGCGACACATTGCACGGTCGTCGTGATCGCCAGGATGTTGCGGGTGCCGACCGTGCCGTCCGCATTCCGATACCCCTCGAACGTGAAGCCTTCGAGCGGCGACGTGTCGGGCGCCTGAATGGTCGCGATCGGCAAGTCGTGCAACTCGGGCGGCGTCGGCATGCGCAGCACGTGTTCGTTGATCCAGCTGCCCTTCGGCAGCGCCTTCAACGCATAGCCGATCACCACGTTATAGCGGATGACCGCCTCGCCTTCCGCGAGATCCTTCAGCGCGACCTTGTGGCCTTGCGGCACGCGCTCCCGCAGCACGAGGCCATCGGAGAAAGTAGCGCCTTCCCCGAGGCCGCCGTCGTTCACGACGATCGCCACGTTGTCCTCGGGATGCACGCGAATATAAAGCGGGGGCTGATTCATTCTGATGATCCTTGGCGCGTTTGAGCCGACTTCTAGAGTTATGTCATCCTACAACATAACGGACGGCCGTTGCTCAGTATTTACCCTTGATTTTACAGCGAAGCTCGCGTTCTGCTTGTCCGTCGCAAAGTCATGTTGTACGATGACCTATAAGCGCTGCATCTGCCGCACGCTCCTCACCGAGACATCAAATCATGACGACACCGCAAGAACTCAAGCAAATCGTTTCCGAAGGCCTGCTTTCGTTCCCCGTGACCGACTTCGACGCGCAAGGCAACTTCCGCGCCGATACCTACGCGGAGCGCCTCGAATGGCTGGCTCCCTACGGCGCGTCGGCGCTCTTCGTGGCGGGCGGCACGGGCGAGTTCTTTTCGCTGACGCAACCTGAATATTCGCAGATCGTCCGCACGGCTACCGAAGTGTGCCGAGGCAAGGTGCCGATTCTTGCCGGTGCGGGCGGCCCGACGCGCACGGCCATCGCCTTCGCGCAGGAAGCCGAGAAGAACGGCGCGCAAGGCATCTTGCTGATGCCGCATTACCTGACCGAAGCATCGCAGGAAGGCATCGCGGCGCACGCCGAGGAAGTCTGCAAGGCCGTGCCGAAGATGGGCGTCATCATCTATAACCGCGCGAATTCCAAGCTCAACGCCGACATGCTCGAGCGACTCGCGGACCGCTGCCCGAACCTGATCGGCTTCAAGGACGGCGTCGGTGAAATCGAGGCGATGGTCACCGTCCGCCGCCGCCTGGGCGACCGCTTCTCGTACCTCGGCGGCCTGCCGACGGCGGAAGTCTATGCCGCCGCCTACAAGGCGCTCGGCGTGCCGGTCTATTCGTCGGCGGTTTTCAACTTCATCCCGAAGACGGCGATGGACTTCTATCGCGCGATCGCCGCGAACGATCACGAGACCACCGGCAAGCTGATCGACGAATTTTTCCTGCCGTACCTCGCGATCCGCAACCGCCGTGCGGGCTATGCGGTGAGCATCGTCAAGGCGGGCGCGAAGCTCGTCGGCCACGACGCAGGTCCGGTGCGCGCGCCGCTGACCGACCTGACCGAAGAAGAGATGGGCCAGCTCGACGCGCTCATCAAGAAGCTCGGCTCGCAATAAGCGCGCTTCGCATCGAGCACCGCAACAGGCGCGCAGACAGTCACGCGCGCCCGCAACGAAAGGGCCGCTCATGCGGCCCTTCGTGCAGGAAGCACTGGAGACGAGGAGAAGTTGATGTCGCTCTACCGCACCGCCAATCCCGCCGACGTCATGAAGCGCACGAAGGTGCGCTACGTCATTCTGTTGCTGATCTTCGCCATTACGACGTTCAACTACGCGGACCGCGCCACCTTGTCGGTGACGGGCGCGGCCATGCGCGCCGAGTTCGGCTTCGACGCTATCCGCATGGGTTATATTTTCTCGGCGTTTAGCTGGGCGTACGTACTATCGCAGGTTCCGGCGGGCTGGCTGCTCGACCGCTTCGGCGCACGCCGCGTGTATGCGGCCAGCATCTTTCTGTGGTCGCTTTTCACGCTGCTGCAAAGTGCGATCGGCTTGCTCGGCAGCGCAGCCGCGGCCGTCACTGCATTGTTCGTCCTGCGCTTCATGATGGGCGCGGCCGAAGCGCCGGCTTTTCCCGCCAACGCGAAGGTCGTGGCAAGCTGGTTCCCGACGAAGGAACGCGGCACGGCATCGGCCATTTTCAATTCGGCGCAATACTTCGCTGCTGTGGTCTTCACGCCATTGATGGCGTGGCTCACGCATGCGTTCGGCTGGCATCATGTGTATATCGTGATGGGCGTGGCCGGCCTGATGCTCGCGATCGTCTGGCTCTCGGTGATGAAGAATCCCGCCGATCATCCGCGCGTCAATCGCAACGAGCTCGACTACATCGAGCAAGGCGGCGGCCTCGTGCGCGGACACCAGCGTGCGCGCAGTGCGGGCAACACCGACAAAGGCAATCCGGTCGGCTGGCCGGTTGTGAAGCAACTGCTCACGAATCGCATGCTGCTCGGCGTGTATCTCGCGCAGTACTGCATCAACGTGCTGACGTACTTCTTCCTCACGTGGTTCCCGATCTATCTCGTGCAGGCGCGTCACATGACGATCCTCCAGGCGGGGCTGATCGCATCCCTGCCCGCCATTTGCGGCTTCACGGGCGGCGTGCTCGGCGGCGTGCTGTCGGACTCGCTGATTCGGCGCGGCTTCTCGCTCACCGTCGCGCGCAAGGCGCCGATCGTCGGCGGCATGCTGCTGTCGTCGTGCATCATCGGCTGCAACTACGTGAACACCGACTGGATCGTAGTCGCGCTGATGTCGCTCGCGTTCTTCGGCAAGGGTATCGGCGCGTTGGGCTGGGCCGTGGTCGCGGATACATCGCCGAAGGAAGCCATCGGTCTCTCGGGCTCGATCTTCAACATGTTCGGCAATATCGCGGGCATCGTGACGCCGATCGTGATCGGCTATCTCGTTGCAAAGACCGGTTCGTTCAACGGGGCGCTCGCGTTCGTCGGCGTCAATGCGTTGATCACCGTGTTCAGCTATCTCGTCATCGTGAAGAAGATCGAGCGGGTGCAGTTGCGATAAGGCTTCTGTAGCCCGATGTCGAAGGCGGCCGCAACGGGCCGCCGTTTTTTTGTTGACAGGTTCAGGCAGCGCCGACTACATCGATCTTCAACGCCTCGCCGCCCGCTGCGATCTCCAGCAGACGATCGACATTCGGATGCGCCCCCGGGCGGTTGCGCGCATCCGACGTATGTTCGGCGAACACCGCGAGGCCATGCTCGGCGGCCTTTGAATCCAGCGTGCCGAATGCCTGCTTCAGATAGTGATACACCGCAAGCGAGCCCTGCTTGCCCGGCTTGTTCTCGATGCTGGCGAGCACCGCGCCTTCGCCATCGACGAGATCGATGCGCTGGATGCCTTCGATCGGGGGCAGTTGAGCGAGGTTATCCTTGAATACGTTGCCGGGCTGAATCATGAGCACACTCCGCGTTTGACAGGTCGATCAGTGAGGCGGGGTATCTTAAACGATCAGAAGATGTGGGGCTCGTGCCGGCATCCGTGTGACGCGAGAACATGCGGTCGCCTCGCGTCCCGCCATTCATGATCTTCTGCGCCGTTCCTGTCGGGGGAAACGTTTGCGGCAGCCGCCCGCGCACGGCCTCAGGGTTTGCACCGATCGGTTAAAATCACGCCTCTTCCGCTTTCCCTTCGTTTCGGCCGTCTCGCCGGACTCATCCCTATGAAAACTCATACGCTGCGCGAGGAATGGTTCTCGAACATTCGCGGCGACGTGCTGGCCGGCACCGTCGTCGCGCTTGCGCTCATTCCCGAGGCGCTCGCTTTCTCGATCATCGCGGGCGTCGATCCGAAGGTCGGTCTGTATGCGGCGTCGGTCATCGCAATCGTGTCGGCCATCGCGGGCGGCCGGCCCGGCATGATCTCCGCGGCGACGGGGGCGGTCGCGCTCCTGCTCTCATCGCTCGTGAAGGCGCATGGCGTCGAATACGTGCTCGCTGCGGGCATCCTCGCGGGCATCCTGCAGATCGGCGCGGGCATGCTCCGGCTCGGCGCGCTGATGCGCTTCGTGTCGCGCTCCGTCATCACGGGCTTCGTCAACGCGCTTGCCATCCTGATCTTTCTTGCGCAACTGCCGCAATTGCAGAGCGCGCCGTGGTACGTCTACGCAATGGTCGCCGGCGGCCTCGCGATCATTTACCTGCTGCCGCGCGTGACCAAGGCAGTGCCGTCGCCGCTTGTGTGCATCATCGTGTTGACGGCCATATCGATGGCATTGCACCTGCAATTGGGCACCGTCGGCGACATGGGCGCGTTCCCCGACCGGCTGCCGGTTTTCGGGCTGCCCCAGGTGCCCTTCTCGCTCGACACGCTGCGCATCGTCTTTCCGTATTCCGTGGCGATCGCTATCGTCGGCCTGCTCGAATCGCTGATGACGGCGGCCATCGTTGACGATTACACCGATACGCCGAGCGACAAGGATCGCGAATGCCGTGGCCAGGGCTGCGCGAACATCGCCGCAGGCTTTCTCGGCGGCATGCCCGGTTGCGCGATGATCGGCCAGACGGTCATCAACATGAAGTCGGGCGGACGCGGGCGCTTGTTGACCTTCGTCGCGGGCGCGTTGCTGCTCGTGCTCGTCGTGTTTCTCGGGCCGTGGGTCAAGCAGATTCCGATGGCCGCGCTCGTCGCCGTGATGATCATGGTATCGATCAGCACGTTCAGCTGGCGCTCGATTGCGAACCTGCGCACGCATCCGAAAAGCTCGTCGGTGGTCATGCTTGCAACGGTCGTCGTGGTGGTCGCGACAGGCAATCTCGCGATGGGCGTGTTCGTCGGCGTCTTGTTGAGCGCGCTCTTCTTCACGTCGAAGGTGCGGCAAGTGCTGGTCGTCGATTCGACACTGGACGAAGCGGCGAGCGAGCGGCGTTATGCGGTGCGCGGGCAGGTGTTCTTCGCCTCGTCCGAAGCCTTCGTTTCCGAGTTCGATTTCAAGGAGCCGGTGCGCTCGGTGCGGCTCGATCTTTCGCACGCGCACTTCTGGGACATCACCGCAATCGATGCACTCGACCGCATCGTGAACAAGTTCCGGCGCAACGGCATTGCGGTGGATATCGCGGGGCTGAATCGTGCGAGCGCGACGATGATCGAGAAGTACGCGACGCACGACAAGGCGAGCGCCACGCACTACGAGCCGTCGCACTAAGGACTTACGCCGGACTCCCGGCGCAGGCAACGTCGTCCATGAACGCATCGAGCGCCACGGGCCGCGCGCGCAGGAATCCCTGCATTTTGTCGCAGCGCGCGTCTCTCAGGCGCTCGAGCTGCTCCCCCGTCTCGACGCCTTCGGCGACGACGGTCACGCCGAGCTTGTGTGCAAGATCGATCACGCCTTCGACGACCGTTCGCATCATCGCGTCGGTGGCGATGTTGTTGACGAAAGACTTGTCGAGCTTCAGCACATCCGGCCGGAAACGCGCGAGATAACTCAGGCTCGAATAGCCCGTGCCGAAATCGTCGATGGCGATCCGCACGCCCATTTCGCGTATCTTCGAGAGCACGTCCTGCGCATCGTTGACATTCTCGATTAGTGCGGATTCCGTAATTTCCAGCGTGATGCGGTCGGCACCGATGCCGCTGCGCTTCATCGCGTGCATGAGCACGGAGACGAGACGCGGATCGCGGAACTGCTTCGGCGACACGTTCACCGCGACCGAGCGGACATCGGGCGCCGCGGCGGCGAGCCGTGCAGCCGCCTGCACGGCTTCACGAATGATCCAGTGCCCCGCTTCGACGATCAATCCGCTCTCTTCCAGCACCGGCACGAACTCTCCCGGCGATATGAGCCCCAGTTGCGGATGATTCCAGCGCAACAGCGCTTCGACACCGACGAGCGCGCCGGTATCCACGCGATACTGCGGCTGATAGTGGAGCAGAAACTGATTGGCGCGTATCGCGTCGTGCAATTCGGATTCGAGATGCGCGCGCGCAAGATCGCCCTTCTCGCTTTCGCCGAACACGCGAAACGCATTGCGGCCCGCGCGCTTGGCGGCATACATCGCCATGTCCGCGCTGATGAACAGATGCTCCGGCGTGCGGCCATGCTCGGGATACAGCGCGACGCCCGTCGAGCAGGTCATCGTGACGGTCCGGCAGCCGAGCTTGATAGGCCGATGACAGGCGAGCGCAAGCCGTCTGCATGCGCGCTCGATTCTCGGCTGATCGAACTGGCCCGGCAGGAGCACAGTGAACTCGTCACCGCCGGGACGCGCGGCGACGGCGCCTTCGGGAATGGCATCGGCAATGCGCTGCGCGATGGCCTTGAGCACCGCGTCGCCAGCATCGTGGCCGGCGGTATCGTTGATCGACTTGAAGCGGTTGACATCGATGAACAGATACGCGAACGGTTCGCCGGACGCGCAGCGTTCGACGAGCGCATCCGTCATGGCGTTGCGATTGCGCAGGCCTGTCAGGCTGTCCGTATTCGCAAGCCGATGCAGCTCCTGCAGACGCATGCGCTCCTCGGTCGCATCGACGCATACGCTCACGACGCGCGACACCGCGCCGTCCTCGTTCACCGGATAGATGTCCGCCCGCACCCAGCGCGTGCGATCGCCGGACAGACAAAGACGGAAATAGCTCTGCGAAGGCGCGCCCGTGTTCACGGCTTCGCGCATCTTGTTGCGCAGGCCGGACAGGTCGTCTGTGTGCACACGCTGCATCCACGCGGTCTTTTCGGCTTCGAGCGCAGCCACCGGCATTTCCCACATGCGCTCGAACGCCGAGCTCACATGCAGCAGTTCGCGAAAGTCATGCGTCGTGGTCCAGAAGACCGCATCGACGTGATCTTCCATGTCTTTCTGCACGCGTGCATTGCCGCTCAATTCGTCGATGAGCGCGACTTCCGCCGTGATATCGCGCGACTTGCACAGCACCGACACCACGCGGCCCGCTTCGCCATACACGGGCGCGAAGCTCGACGTCCACCATTTCAGCGAGCCCGTCATCGTGCGGCAGGAGCCTGAGAACGAGGTAGATTCACCCGCTTTCGCGCGCTCGAAGGCGTCGCGCGCATCCGGGCCGTCCCAGAGCGCGAGCCAGTTGACGCCGACCACTTCGCCGGCGCAGTCGGCGCCGATCAGCTTGCGGCCGACATCGGAAATGCATACGACGCGGCCTTCCGGATCGAGCAGCTTCAGGCAGTCTTCCGCAATCGAGAGCAGTCCGTTCGAAAGCTGCTGCGCGACGAAAATCTGCCTGCGCCACTGCAACATCAGATGAATGACGGTGATGACGCCCGCCGCCGCCGCGCCGAGCAGCACGCTCCACGGCAGCGGGAGAAACGGCGTCATCGACAGCACGAGCGCGACGCCCAGCATTGCCAGCGCGAACGCATCGAAGCGGCGCATGCACTCGACATACGGAAATCGCCGGGCGACGGTTTCACCGATGGTCCCGAGAAAATCGCTCGCTCTTTCCTGCACCGCTGTATTCCTTTCCGACGTGACCGCACGTGAAGCGCTTTGCTCCTTAACGGCGCGGATCGAAAAGTCTTGAGTAAGCTGGCGCCGCTATGCCTTCGGCTTGCGCACGGCGCGCACCTTGCCGCTGCGACCGCCGCCGCAGAAGAAGCGGTCGCCCCCGTCGGATTCCAGTCCCGACACGGTCACCCCCTCGGGCATGTCCAGCTGATCGATGACCTCGCCCGTCCGCGCGTCGATGCGCCTCAGCTCGCTCTCGTCGCCCTCCCATGTCGCGTGCCAGAGTTCGCCGTCCACCCACGAGACGCCTGTCACGAAGCGATTCGATTCGATCGTGCGCAAGATGTCGCCGCTTGCCGGATCGATCTGATGGATGCGGCGTTCGCGGTATTGCCCGACCCACAGCGTGCCTTCGCCCCATGCAAGACCCGAATCCGATCCGCCACCAGGCGCGGGAATCGTCGAGAGCACGCGGCCCGTTCGCGGATCGATCTTCTGGATGCGGTCTTCGGCGATCTGATACAGATGCTCGCCATCGAACGCGGTGCCTGCATGAGCCGGCACGTCGATCTTGCGTTGCAGCGCGCCGCCCTGCGGGTCCAGTGCGTTCAGGCTGTCGCCGGCGGCGAACCAGACCGCGTGGCCATCGTAAGTCAGGCCGTGCACCGCTTCGACACCCGGAAAAGGCCCATATTCACGGATGATTTCTGCTTTCGCATGTTTCATGTGTCTGTCCTCGCTCGCCTGCATCGGCTCGATGCATGAGTCGATGCTAGCCGCTCGTGAGATCGGCGGGGAGTAACAAGGCCGTCGTGAATCCCGGCATCGGCGGGGTCATCCAGCGGCGCGCGCGTCCCCGTCCGAACGATTGCACCTTGCCCGCCGACGCCAGCCCTTCCAGCGCGCGCTGCACCGTGCGCTGACTCGCATTGAGCGCGAGTGCGAGCGCGGAACTGGACCACGACTGTCCATCCGCGAGACAGGCGAGAAGCGATGCGTGGTCGTCATCGACCGGGCGCGCGAGCATGGCAACCGCCCGTGCATGACGCGGCGTGAGCGCGTAGCCATCGCGAGTCGCGCGAAGTTCCGCGACCGGGCGCAGCATCGCGCGCAAGCGGCCCATCTCGACACGCAGCCGCACCCGATGCGTCTCGTCCGCGCGCCCGATACGAAAGGCACGGGCGATGAGCGCCTCGCGCGGCGTATCGGAAGGCCACGCTTGCGCGAGCATGCGCGCGAGCACGAAGAGGACGGGACGCCTCGTCAGTGAGACGAGCGCATGAGCATCGCGCACGATGTTGCGGCATGCATCGACGATGAGCGTATCCGACGCGAACAACGTTTCCACGTCATCGAGCGACAAGAGCCGCGTCTCGCCGTGAGCGACGATTCGTGCGGCGGGCGCATCGAGGCTATGCCGCGCGCTTTCGATTTCTGCAACGAGCGCGGGAATGCCGGCAGCGCACGCGGCCTCGCGCGCACGGGCAAGCGCACGGCGCGCGGCTTTCGCTTCCACGCGGCGCATCGCGATCCCCGCCGCCATCAGCTCATGCGATGCGAGCAGCGCAGCCGGCAGCGCGGCGGAATCGATCGCGCCCAGCATGCGTTCCGCTTCGTCGATGCGTCCGATCAGCAACGCCCGCCGCACTTCGAGCGTGCGCGCATGGGTCGCGTTGAGATGATCGCCGTGTGCTTCGAGCATCGCGCGCGCATGGTCGAGCGCCTTCGCGGGCCACGCAAGCTCACGCGACGCAAGCGCGATCTCCGCTTCCGCGACGATGCACCGCGCCCGAGCGACGGCTTCCTTCGCGCCGAATGCACGGGCCGCGCTCTTGATGAGCACTTTCGCACGCGCGAAGTCGCCGAGCTGCGCCATGGCGATGCCGCGCAACGCGAGCGCGGGGGCATCGTTGCGCCACGCGACGCGATTCAGCGCGCCGAGCGGATCACCGGCCGCGAGCGCGCGCGCCGCCGCGGTAATCAACGAGTCCATGCGAATCGCGCCACGCTTGTCACTCCCCGCTTGCCATGCCTCGCAGTAATCTAACACCATGCATCGCGACGATCTTTCACCCGGCGCACGAGGGAGCACGCAACATGACGACGCACATCACCGGAACACGCGGCGACTGGCTTGCCGCGCGGCTCGATTTGCTCAAGGCGGAGAAGAACTGACACGACGAAGCGACGAACTCGCGCAGCAGCGGCAGCGTTTGCCTTGGGTTCGCGTGGACAAGCGCTATCGCTTCGACACGGAAGCGGGCGACGCCACGCTCGCCGATCTCTTCGGCGGCCGTTCGCAACTGCTCGTTTATCACTTCATGTTCGGGCCCGACTGGAGCGCCGGATGCCCTTCGTGTTCGTCGATTGCGGACAGCTTCGACGGCTTCGCGATTCATCTTGCGCATCACGATGTCGCGCTGTGGGCGGTATCGCGTGCGCCAATCGACAAGCTCGCAGCTTACAAGCGGCGCATGGGATGGACGTTCCCGTGGGCATCCGCACACGACGGCGAGTTCAACTACGACTTCAACGTGTCGTTCACCGAAGCGCAGCAGCGCACGGGCGATATCGAATACAACTATGCACGCGGCGAACACGCGATGGACATGACAGACGCCCCCGAGCCGGTCAAGGCCTTCGCTGCGGATTGCGGCACCGATGCGCCCGGCTTCACGCGGGATCGTCCGGGCATGAGCGCGTTCGCTTTCGAAGACGGCGTCGTCTATCACACGTATTCGGCTTACGCGCGCGGCCTCGATGCGCTATGGGGCATGTATCAATGGCTCGACCGCGCGCCGAAGGGCCGCAACGAAACGGGCAACTGGTGGAAGCGTCACGACGAATACGCGAAATGACGATCGATCGTGCGCTTCCATCCTTAAGTGTTTTCCTCGACTAAAGAGCGCGGCGCGGGCGTCGTTATCTACGGAATCCGATGGATTTCCTCGGCCGCGCGCCTGGCGCAGCATCGCAGCCGGTGCGGGAACGACGCGATGCAGCCACTTTGGGGAAGACATGTTTTCGACTATCAAGGGCCGGCTGGCGTTGGCCATGACGCTGCTGAGCGCGCTTCTGATCGCGGTTGGCCTCATCGGGCTCGTCGGCATGACGCGCTCGAACACGCTGACGCACGAGCTCTTTTCCAATCAGATGCCGAGCGCGGTATCGCTGGGGAATGCCGAAATGTTCGTGGCGCGTGAGCGTCTGTGCTTCGACCGCGCCGCGCTCAACGTCGGCACGAGCGCGGCGGAAGACGCCATTGCACGCGGTCCGCTGATGCGCAAGACCTCCGACGATGCGTGGACCACCTACGCCGCGCTACCGCAACAAGGGGAAGAGAAGGCGCTCGCCGACAAGTTCAACGCGCAGCGCATCGAGATGTACAGGCTGCTCGACCAGGGCTACGCCGACGTGCGCGCGAAAGACGAGCAGAAGATCGTCGCGGACGCCAGCGCCATGCAGGTCGCCTTCAACGAATTCGCGAAGACGGGCGCCGCGCTGCGCAAGCTGCAGTTCGAACAGGCGCAGAGCGCGTTCGCGGCGGGACAGGCGCAGTACGACACATTCCGCATCGCGAGCATGGCTGCCATCCTCCTCGGCGTGGTGGCGGCGCTGTATTCATGGTTCTCGCTGCGTTGACGGATCGCACGTCCGCTCGATGCCGCGCTCACGCAGTTCACCGCGATCGCGTCCGGCGACTTGCGCCGCACGGTGAACGTCACGTCGAACGACGAAATGGGCCAGCTTCTGCGCGGCCTTTCGACGATGCAGTCGAGCCTCGTCGAGACCGTGCGCTCCGTTCGTTCGGGAAGCGAATCGATTGCATCGGCGACGAAGCAGATCGCGGCGGGCAACATCGACCTGTCATCGCGTACGGAAGAACAGGCATCGGCGTTGCAGGAAACGGCGTCGAGCATGGACCAGCTCACGGGCACCGTGAAGCAGAACGCCGACAATGCGCGCCAGGCGAGCATGCTCGCGGCGAACGCATCGGAGATTGCAGGCAAGGGAAGCCATGTCGTGTCTCAAGTGGTCACGACGATGGGTGAGATCAATCAAAGCTCGGCGAAGATCGCGGACATCATCACAATCATCGAAGGCATCGCGTTTCAGACCAACATTCTTGCGTTGAACGCAGCGGTCGAAGCGGCGCGTGCCGGTGAAGAAGGACGCGGCTTCGCAGTCGTCGCGGGCGAAGTGCGGTCGCTTGCGCAACGCTCGTCGGCGGCGGCGAAGGAGATCAAGGAACTGATCGATACATCGGTGGAACGCGTGCAGTCGGGCAGCGCGCTCGTCGATGAAGCGGGCCGCACGATGCATGAAATAAGCGGCGCGGTGCAGCGCGTGACGGACATCATGGGCGAGATCGCAGCGGCATCGGAAGAGCAGAGCAGCGGCATCGATCAGGTTGCACGCGCCGTCACGCAGATGGACGAAGTGACCCAGCAGAACGCGGCGCTCGTGGAAGAAGCGGCGGCTGCAGCGCAATCGCTGGAAGATCAGGCGGCGGCGTTGCGCACGGCTGTCGAGACGTTCAGGCTGCAGGAAGCCTGACAGGCTCCATGCCGTACCGCTGCTTCACCGCATCGGCGTCACGCATGAACGCAAGCAAGGAACGCGCGGCCTGCCCGGCTCGCGCGTTCTCGCACAGCGCGCCTTCGAACACGGTCATCGCCTGAATCGCAGCCGGCATCGGACCGATCACGTTGACGCCATCCACTCCGATCAATTCGCTCATCTGCTGAAAGCCCAGTTCGACGTCGCCGCGCGCGATCAACGCACCGACGCCGACTCCCGGCGGCGCCTGCACGATACGCGATGCGACCGTCTCCGCAATGCCCCAACGTTCGAAAAGCCGCATCAGATGAGCGCCGCTCGGACCCGTCGAATAGCCGATGCTGCGTGCCTCCAGCACGGCGCTGCGCACGGCGGCTTCATTGCCGATCGATGGCCGCGCCGCACCCTTTGCGATCGCGACCGCGATGCCCGATCGCGCGACGCCGACGCGGCTCGCCGCATCGACACGCCCGGCAGCAACCAGCCGGCTTATCGCATTGGCCGCGAGCACGACGATATCGAACGCCTCGCCCTCTTTCACGCGGCGCTCCGCTTCCACGCCGCCCACTGATTCGACCGTTACGCGCTGCGCGTAGGCGTCAGCGAGATCGGTCAGCACGTGACGTGTGGCCATCGACGATATGACGGTGATGGGCGTCTGTGTATGGTTCATCGCATGCGCCCGCTTCAGTCGATGTACCGCAGTCCCGCGCGCGCAAGCGGCTCACGCATGCTGTACATGTCGAGGCCGAGCACGCCGCTCGCGAGCTTCGCGCGCTTCTCTTCCTCGAACGCCTCGCGCGCGATGGCTTTTTCCAGCACCTTTTTCGCCGAGGCGGACGGAACCACGACGACGCCATCGTCGTCCGCGACGATCACATCGCCCGGCGTGACGAGCGCGCCCGCGCACACCACCGGAATGTTGACGGAGCCGAGTGTCGCCTTCACCGTGCCCTTCGCGGAGACCGCCTTGCTCCAAACCGGGAAGTTCATTTCGGTGAGCACGCGCACGTCGCGCACGCCGCCGTCGATGATCAGCGCCCTTGCACCGCGCGCCTTGAAACTCGTCGCGAGGAGGTCGCCGAAGAAGCCATCGGTGTTGTCGGTCGTGCACGCGGCCACGACGATATCGCCCGGCCGAATCTGTTCCGCGGCGACGTGCAGCATCCAGTTGTCGCCGGGTTGCAAGAGGACCGTCACCGCTGTGCCGCTTGCTTGCGCGCCCGCATAGATGGGCCGCATGTAGGTCTTCATGAGGCCGACACGGCCCATCGCTTCGTGGACCGTGGCCGCGCCGAGCGCGCCGAGTCTTGCGGCCGCGTCGCCATCGGCGCGATCGATGTTGCGATACACCACTCCGAGTTCGAACATGTTTATCGTCCCTTTGCCTTGAGCGCCGCATCGAGCCGCGGATAAACACGGCGCGCGTTGCCTTCGTAAATCTTGTAGCGTGCTTCGGGCTGCATCGACGCAGCTTCGATATAGCGCTTCGTGTCGTCGAAATAGTGACCCGTTTCAGGATCGATGCCGCGCACCGCGCCGATCATCTCGCTTGCGAAGAGAATGTTGTTGACGGGGATCACGCGCGTGAGCAGATCGATGCCCGGCTGATGATAGACACAGGTATCGAAAAACACGTTGTCGAGCAGATGGTCCTTCAGCAAGGGCTTTTTCAGCTCCTGCGCGAGCCCCCGGAAACGTCCCCAGTGATAAGGCACCGCGCCGCCGCCATGCGGAATCACGAAGCGCAGCGTCGGAAAATCGCGGAACAGGTCGGAAGTCAGGCACTGCATGAACGCCGTTGTGTCGGCGTTCAGGTAGTGCGCGCCCGTCGTATGAAAACACGCGTTGCAGCTCGTGCTGACGTGAATCATCGCGGGAATGTCGTACTCGACCATCTTCTCGTAGATCGGATACCAGTACCGGTCCGAGAGCGGCGGGCTCGTCCAGTGCCCGCCCGACGGGTCCGGGTTCAGGTTGATCGCGACATTGCCGTATTGCTCCACGCACTTCACGAGTTCGGGAATGCACGTGGACACATCGACGCCAGGGCTTTGCGGCAGCATCGCCGCTGGAATGAAGTGGTCCGGAAACAACTGGCTCACGCGATAGCAAAGCTCGTTGCAGATCGCCGCCCACGTGCTCGACACGTCGAAGTCGCCGATGTGATGCGCCATGAAGCTCGCGCGCGGGCTGAAGATGGTCAGATCGAGTCCGCGCTCGCGCATCAGCCGTAACTGGTTGCTTTCAATGGACTCGCGCAGCTCGTCGTCGCTAATATTCAGTTCCGATACGCGCGGCATCTCGGATGGGTTCGTGATGCCGGCGATCTGCCGGTTGCGCCACGCCTCGAGCGCCTTGGGCGCGGTGGTGTAGTGGCCGTGTATGTCGATAATCATCGTGGCTCCGTACTAATGTGCAGCGGTGGTCTGCGGCGCGGCTTCCTCCGCACGGCCGCGCTGCGCAACGAGAATGGCGATGGCGGCAAGCGTCGCGGGCACGGCGAGCATGGCGAGGATGGCCCCGAACTCCCAACCGAGACCGAGCAGCGCGCCGCCGAACGCCGAACCGAAGATGCTGCCGAAACGGCCCATGCCGAGCATCCAGCTCACCCCGGTGGCACGCGCGACCGTCGGATAGCGGCTCGGCGCGAAGGCGTTGAGGCCGGTCTGCGCGCCGCTCATGCAGAATCCTGCGGCGAACACGAGCAGCGCAAGCGACGACGACAACGCGCCGATCCACGCGAGCCCCAGCACGCATACCGCCCCGCCGAGATACGCGGCGCTGATCACCGGCGCGGGCCGCACACGATCCATGATCCAGCCGACGATGATCGCGCCGATGGTGCCGCCGATCTGGAACATCGCCGTGATATTGGCCGCTGCGGATACGGTCAGGCCCGCGTCCTTCATCAAGGTCGGCAGCCAGCCCGTCAGCAGATAGATCACGAGCAGGCCCATGAAATACGTGACCCACAACGCGGCCGTCAGCACGCCATAGCCGTGGGAGAACAGCACGCCGATAGGCTTCTTCGTCGGCAGCGGCGGCTCGTTCGAGACGAAGGTTTCATCGCCGTTGAAGCGTGCGCCGCATACGCGGCCGAGCACCTTGCCGATTCGCTCCTGCGTCGCGCCGCGCACGGCCAGCAGCCGGGCCGATTCGGGCAGCAGCCAGATTTGCAGCGGGATCAGCGCGAGCGGCAATGCGCCGCCGAAGATCAGCACCGAGCGCCAGCCGTGCACCGGGATCAGCCATCCCGCGACGAAGCCGATCAACGCGGAGCCGAGATTGAAGCCGGTGAACATGATCGTGATGAGCAGCGCGCGCTTGCGTTGCGGCGCGTACTCGGAAAGCAGCGTGGTCGTGTTCGGCATCGCCGCGCCGAGGCCGATGCCCGTCAGCACGCGCAGTATCGCCATGCTCATCGGCGATGTGGTGAACGCGGTCGCGATGGTGAACACGCCGAACAGAAACACCGATGCGATCAGCACGCCCTTGCGTCCGATGCGATCCGATGCCGGCCCCGCCGCGAGCGCGCCGATCACGAGACCGATGGGCGCGGCGCTCATCACGAGGCCGAACGCGGGCCGCGAGATATGCCAGTCCGCGATGATCGACGGCGCGACGAAGCCCATGATGGCGACGTCCATGCCGTCGGCGGTGACGACGAGGAAACACAGCGCCACCAGCAGCCACTGGTAGGCGGAGATGGGCCGCTCGTCGATGAAGCCCTTGATGTCGATGGTTCTACCGCTAGTCATGTCTGTCTCCGTCCCTGTAGGTGTTATTTATTGCTTGCCCTGCTCCGCCTTGTCCCAGTCGAGCTTGTCCGCGCTCTTGCCGGCGACCGAATACAGCGCGCCCGGTGCATTGCGCGTCCGCTGGAATTCTTCGAGCGATTCGCCGCGCATCGCGGCGTAGATATGCAGGTTCGATACGCCCGTCACCGCGCCGAGCTTTTCGAGCATGAAGAAGATGACGCCGTAATGCAGCATCGCGCGCCAGTCGCGGCGGCGGATCATGTCGCGCTCCTCATCGCTCAGGCCCGCAGCTTCAAACGTTGCTTCGGGGTCCTGCCTGAACGCATCACGATGTGCGGGCTCGATCATGCGATGCAGATAATCGTTGATGCGATACGCACGCACCGCCGTCTCGATGCTGAACGGATACGTGCCCTTCAGCTTCTCGACATCGGTCAGTTGTTCGGCCATGCGCTGCCGATGACGCGCGATGATGGCGGGCTTCGTCTCGCTGTCCTCGCCTTCGTAGATGGCGGTCGCGATGCCGGCCATCGAAGGCAGGTAGTAGCTGCGATGTCTGCAGACGACATTCGATGACAGCGCGCCCCGCATCGTCAGCCACATGACGACTTCCGCGCCTTCGTAGCCGCCGAGTTCCGCATATTCCGCGATGGTCATGTCCGCGAGCTGTTCGGGATCGCGCTCGAAGAGATCGAGAAAGCGCGCATCCCATTCGGTGTTGTTGAAGCCGGCGCGCTCGCCGTGCACCTGATGCGAGAGGCCGCCCGTCGCGAGAATGGCGACCTTGATGTCTTCCGGATAGCTTTCGATCGCGCGGCGCAGCGCGAGGCCGAGCTTGTAGAAGCGTCGCGCGCTCGGCACCGGCAGTTGCAGCACGCCCATTTGCAACGGCACTATCTTCACGGGCCATTCGGGCTTGTGCGGGCACAGCATCGACAGTGGCGAGAAGCAGCCGTGATCGAGCGGCTTGTTCTGAAAGAACGACATGTCGAATTCGTCGGTCATCAGCGAGTTGCCGATGTGCGCGGCGAGCGCGGGATGTCCCTTGATCGGCGGCAGATCGCGTGCGCCGCCGCCTTCGTCCGCCACCCGCCATTCCGGGCCGACGCCTAGCGAGAACGCCGAGTAGTGATCGAAGAAGAACGATGTGACGTGATCGTTGTAGATGGTCACGATGACGCCGGGACGCTTCTCTTCGATCCAGTCCGCGAGCGGCGCGAAGTTCTCGAAGATCGGCGCCCACACGGGGTCGTCGCGCTTGTTCTTGTCGAATGCGAAACCGATGGTGGGCGTGTGCGAGGCGGCGATGCCACCGATGATGCGGGCCATGTTCAGATGCTCCGTGAGGTCCGGGCGATGAGGCGCTCGTTGACTGCACGCGGCCCGGTTCGTTGCGAAAACTGAAGGCGAAGATACGGGGAGTCGGGGGGTGCGCGGAACTACGCGTAAACCATGCTTCGGCGTGCAGATGCGTACGCCGGGAGGGGTCGCGCGCCGGCCAGCGGCGGTTTCGCGGCCGGCCTTTCACCTGCGCGCCGGATATTGCCGATAAACAAAACAGATGGCGGAACAAAAAGGACGCAAGCGAAAGCGACCGTGCGCGCATCGAAGTGCAAGAGGGCGTATCGTTTCGCAAGCGTCCCGATAACGACACCCTGCCCATTCCCGCATATGAACACTTCCCGCCGTACCTTCATGATGGTGACCATCGGCACGGGCGCGTCCGTGTGGCTGGCCCGTGCGAACGCGGATGCATCGCACTTGAGCGAAACCGATCCGGCGGCAGCGGCCGTCGGCTACAAGGAGGATGCCGCGAAGGTCGACAAAGCGAAGTATCCGAACTTCGCGGCGGATCAGAACTGCGCGAATTGCTCGCTGTTTCAGGGTAAACCGACTGACGCGTGGGGCGGGTGCACGTTGTTCGGAGACAAGCTGGTCGCGGCCAGGGGGTGGTGTGCTTCGTATACGAATATGTAGGCCGCAGCGCCAGCCTCGTTGTCACCGCACCGCATATCCGACGAATCGCCACCGCCTGTCCGGATCGAGGATGAACGTGACGCTCTCCCGCGACGACTGCCGCGCATCGCTGAACTGGGTTTCGAACGCCACGCTCATGAACGAACCGGCGGGCATGTTGCCGGTGCCGTCGAACTGAAGATGCTTCACGCCCATCGGCATGCGGATGCCCGGCGCACCCAACGCCGCGCGGTCCCGCGTCACCTTGTTCACGAAGTCCTCGCGCGTGATGATCTTTTTCGCAACCGCCGACGCCCCATCCCACACTTCGCCCGGCTTGTTCTGATCGATGAGTTTCACGATCGCGATGGCTGCTTCCGCGATATCCTGATCCAGCTTGTCGAGATTCGCCTGCTGTTCGCGCGTAAGCGACGGCGCGGGTCTCGGCTGCGGCGCGGGCTGCGTCTGCTGCGCTTGTGCAGTACCGCCGGCCGACACGAGCAGAGACATCAAGGACAGCCCGCTCAGCCAAAGTTTCGTGTTCGTATTCATGGTGCCGATTCGAGTGTTTCAGGTACTGTGAATTGTAGGCCGCACTTTTATGAGACAGTCAGAAATACTGAGTTTCTCAAGACCGGTGTCATGCACGATCACGCTCGGAGGAGCACGACTATGCGGCTCGTGAACTGGAACATGCAATGGGGACGCGGCGTGGATGGGCGTGTCGACCTGCCGCGCATCGTCAGCGAGGCGAAGGCGCTGTGCGATTTCGACGTCCTGTGCCTGCAGGAAGTCACGCGCGGTTTTCACGAAGACGAGGAAGCGGGCGGGCTTGCGGGCCGCCCGAGCGCGGATCAGTTCGCCGAACTGGCGGCGCTGATGCCTGGCGCGACCGTCATCGAAGGCATCGGCTCGGATCTTCCACCGCTCGGCGCAGGCAGCGCGCGCAGGCAGTTCGGCAACGCCATCGTCAGCCGTCTGCCGGTGCGGCAGGTCCTGCGCCAATCGCTTCCCTGGCCTGCCGATCCCCCCAAGCCCTCGATGCTGCGCGTCGCGCTCGAAGCGGTCGTCGAAACGGACGTAGGCCCGCTTCGGGTCATCAGCACGCATCTCGAGTTCTATTCCGAAGTGCAGCGTCTCGCGCAAGTGGCGCGGCTGCGCGAAGTGCATCAGGAGGCGTGCGATCATGCGCGCCGGCCCTCGAAGACGGAGAAGCAGGCGAGCCCGTTCGCCGATACCGCGCGGCCCGTGTCGGCGATCGTCTGCGGCGACTTCAATAGCGCATACGAAGGCGCCGCGTATCGCGCGATGCTCGAGCCCATCGCCGATGCGCCCTCCTTCGTCGATGCCTGGACGTGCGCGCATCCGAACGAGCCGCGTGCCGCGACTGTCGGCCTTTACGATCACGAGCAATGGGCGGATGGTCCGTTCGCGTGCGACTTCATCTTCGTCACCGACGATCTGAAGCCGCGCATTGCGGGATGCGAGGCGGATCAGAACAGCCGGTCATCGGATCATCAGCCCATGTGGCTGGAGTTGCGCTAGCGGCGCTTGCGCATCGTGAGCAGCGTCTCGTCGATGTTTTTCTGCGCCTGCCTCGCGATTTCCGGCTCCGCGCCCGATACATCGCGCAACGCTTCCCAGTGACGTATCGCCAGTGGATAGTCCCGGCGGTCGAACGCCGCCGATGCCGCCAGCGCCAGCGCCTTCGGATGACCGGGATCGATCGCGAGCGCCGCGTCGATGTTCGTCAGCGGTTCGCCGGACAGGTCGCCGCCCCTGGCGCTGGCGAGCGCGTCGGCGTAGTCGGCGAGCAGGTCGGGATCGCGTGGCGTGAGCGCCAGCGCCCTGCGATATGCGGCGGCGGCATCGGCGGGACGTTCCAGCACGGCGTACGAGCGCGCGAGCATCGTCCATCCTTTCGCATCGTCGGGTGTGCGACTCATTCGCGCAGCGAGGCGGCTCACCATCACCTCTATCGAACCGGGCGATTCGCCATGCTTGTCGATACCGGCCGTATCGCCGGAATAGACGGCGAGCGCGGCCGGATTGCCGATGTGCATGTACATGGTCATGGCCGCCGAAGGCAAGAGCGCGATCAGCAAGGCCGCGAGCGCAGCATGCGCCCGCTCGCGTCCGAGCAACGGCGTGACGACGCAGCCGAGCGCGGCGAGCACCATCACGGCGGCAATCAGCCAGAACGCGATCATTGCGCCCGCCTTGCGCGGCGTATCGACAGCGCCAGCGCAATCGCGCCGGCCAGCAGCGCGAGCAACGGCCCGAACCACAAAGCCCACGTCGCCGGCTTCATCGGCGGACGATACAGCACGAAGTCGCCATACCGGCGCACCATGTAGTCGCGAATCTCTTCATCGGATGCGCCGGATCGGGCCTGCTCACGGATACGCTCGCGCAAGTCGGCCGCAAGCGGCGCGGCGGAATCGGCAAGGCTCTGGTTCTGGCAGACGACACAACGAAAGCTCTCGGCGAGTTGCCTCAGGCGATCATCATCGTTTGCGCGGGCGGCCGATACGGCCATCCAGAGGCATACGCAAACAAGGACCGTTATCCTAATCATCGACGGATACCTTCTGCAGTTTTCCGACGAGCGGCAGTATCACTTCATCGAGCGATGTCCGCGTGAGCGGCCCCGCCTGCCGGTAGCGCACGACGCCCGCGCGATCGATCACGAAGGTCTCCGGCACGCCATACACGCCATAGTCGATGCCCGTGCGCCCGTCGCGGTCCACCAGCGATAGCACGTATGGATTGCCCGCTTCTTCGAGCCATCGCAGCGCCGGCTCGCGTTCGTCCTCGTAGTTCAGTCCGTAGACCGGCGCGACGCCGCTGCCCGCAAGTTTCATCAAGACCGGATGCTCGTCACGGCAAGACTCGCACCACGACGCCCACACGTTGAGCACCCAGACCTGGCCGCGCATCGAACGCGAGGACATCGTCCGATGCGCGGCATCGAGCCTCGGCAGCTCGAACGCGGGCGCAGGCTTGCCGATCAGCGCAGAGGGCAGCCTGCGCGGGTCGTTTCGCAAGCCCGCCGCCAGCAGCGCGACGAGGGGCACGAGCACGAGCAACGGGATCAGAAAGCGCTTCATCGATACGCCCGACAGCTTGCTCACATAGGCCGCGTCGTACTTCGACACGAACTTCGCGAAATCGTCGAAGGTGATGGGCTGCGATCCGTTCGCATCGCCCGCATTCTTCGCGGCCCTCTGCAGCGGATGATCGGGCCGCAAGCCATAGCCAATGTCCGTATTGCCGCGCCTGAAGTTGACGTGCTTGTTGACGAACTCGCGATTCACCTTGCCGCTCTTGATGATGACGTTCGCGATGTAATTCATGATCGCGAGGTCGGTTTGCGGCGTGAAGACGATCGTCTCGTCGGCGAGATCGAACGAACGGTGCTCGAACGTCGAGAGCGTCACCACGCGCACGTTCGGATCGGCGAGGCGCCGCGCCGTCACGCGCGACCACAAGACGGGATGCATCTCCGCCATGTTCGATCCCCACAGCACGAAGGCATCGGTTTCCTCGATGTCGTCGTAGCAGCCCATCGGCTCGTCCATGCCGAAGGTCCGCATGAAGCCTGTCACCGCCGACGCCATGCAGTGCCGCGCGTTCGGATCGATGTTGTTGCTGCGAAAGCCGGCCTTCATCAGCTTGACGGCGGCATAGCCTTCCCAGATCGTCCATTGGCCGGAACCGAACATGCCGATGGCCGTCGGTCCTTTGTCCTTGAGCACGCGCTTGAATTGCCTCGCCATTTCATCGAACGCACGGTCCCACGTGACAGGCGCGAATTCGCCCTGCTTGTCGAACTTGCCATCCTTCATGCGCAGGAGCGGCGTCGTCAGGCGATCCTGTCCGTACATGATCTTCGACAGGAAGTAGCCTTTCACGCAGTTGAGACCGCGATTGACTTCGGCTTGCGGATCGGCCTGAGTGGCGACCACGCGGTTTCCCTTGACGCCCACGAGCACGCCGCAACCGGTGCCGCAGAATCGGCATGGCGCTTTAGACCAGGCGAGGTCGTCGGCATCGGCGGCGACGGCCATGCCTTCGATTCCCGGCAGCGTGATGCCTGCCGAAGCAGCGGCGGTCGCGGTGGCCGTCTGTTTAATGAATGCGCGACGAGTCAGTTTCACTGGAGTCGTCCTCGTTGAGCGAATCGGCCGCCTCGTGATGCTGATAGACGAGTGCGATGCTCACGACATCCGGTATGGCCTGCGCCGCGCTCAACTGCTCCGCGACGCACGACGCTCTGTCGCCTTCCAGCGTGACGACGAGCTTGCCGTCGGCGCTCGCGCCGTGAACCTGCGTGCCGGGGATTGCCTGAAGCGCGCGCGTCACCCGATGAATGGCATCGCCATGCACATAAACGACGACGCCCGCGATGTGTATTTGGCTGTCGAATCATTATCGCGAAACAAGCGCATGGATTCATGCTCCGTCTGTCGATCAATGCGAAACGATGCCGCTAATGATGCGGCGGTCCGCCGACCAGCATTTGATAGAACCACACGATGAAACCATAGCTAGCGATCAGCATGACCGTCAGCACCGGCACCATGACGACGGTCAGGAACAGAAAGCTGCGCAACTCTTCGGTCTTGCGGAGTTCGTTGTTATCGCTCATGACACGGACCCGGGACGCGCGACGAAACTGCATGATCAGACTAAAGGGATGCACTCATGTTGGGACTTGAATCGGCCATCTTCAAGTTCAACTTCGATAACAAAGCGCACGACGAACGCAACGTTGCGAGACGCGCCGCCAAAAATGGAAGCCGGCAGAAAGCGAATCGCCCTCTCGTTCCCGTTCTTCGACAAGGGCGAAAGCTCTGTACTTCCTTAACTTATCGCGGCGTAGTCCCGGGCGGGATCGCGGTTCATCGTGCTATGACCTTATCCCGCTGCGCGATCGCTTAAGTCTCGATTAAGGAAAGGGCCGTAGTCTCGTTGCTGACCGACCCACCCTCCTTCCGGCCGCGCAAGCGGCCATTTTTTTGAGCGCCGCGATGCGAATGCTCTTGCGCCTCTTGCTGGTTCTGCTCGCGCTCGTCGTCTTTTCGGCTATCGGCGTGCTCATCCTGTCGCTGCTTGCACGCGGGTTGACGACGCATTGACACTCACGCGCCGAGAAAGCGCACCACGTTCGGCAAGGACTCGCGCTCGCTCGCAAGACGGTTCTCGGCCTGGGACCAGTCCGCATAGCCGAGGCTCATGCCGCACACCACCGTCTCGTTCTCCGGCAGTTGCAACTGCTCCGCGATGATGCGGTGATAGCGATTGAACGCCGCCTGCGGACATGTATCGAGGCCGAAGGAACGCGCCATCAGCATGACGTTCTGAATGAACATGCCGTAGTCGAGCCACGACCCCCGCTCCATGATGCGATCCGTGGTGAAAATGATGCCGACGGGCGCGCCGAAGAACTCGAAGTTGCGGCCCATCTGCGCGTGCATCCCTGGTTTGTCGTCGCGCGTGATGCCAAGCAGCGTATAAAGCCCGATGCCGAGCGCGCGCCTTCTTTCGAGGTACGGCGAGGTCCAGGTGCGCGGGTAATACGCGAATTCTTCTTGGTGCTCGCGGTCGGCGTCCGGATCGTTGAAAACGGCGAGAATCGACCGGGAGAGCGCGTCCTTCGCATCGCCGGTCAGCACGTAGACCTTCCACGGCTGAATGTTGCTGCCCGATGGCGCGCGGCATGCGCTCGCGAGTATGGCTTCGAGCGTCGCCCGTTCGACCGGATCGGCGAGGAACGCGCGAATGGAACGGCGGGTTGCGATGGCATCGGCGACAGAAAGGCTTGGGTTCATCGTCAGCATGGAGAAATAGGCAAGGCATCCACGCTAACACGCGGGCGCGCCCGGTGCGGGCCGCGTCGCGATCCGTGAAAGATCGGCGTCGTCTGCTTATACTGGCTGAGTGTCTTCCCAGCGCATCCTTCCTCGTTCCTCGATCGGAAGCGACTGTGCAAGCTGCAACGCTTCAACGCATCTTCGCCTCTCTATGCCCCGCCGCACCCGCAACCCTGCGCTGCGCGATGCGCCATTCAAGGAGATTGCCCGATGCAACACCCCGTCCCCCAATCGAAACCCGCGCGCGCCGATACACCGACAATCAGCCGGCTCGCCGCGGACCCGCAGGCAACGCACGAAGCGAACGGCAACGGACACGCCGCCGCCGAAGTGCTCGCGCCGCCCGCCGCAAAGACAAACGACGCGACTGCCGACATCACGCTGACCATCAATGGCCGGAGCCATACGCTGTCGCTCGATCCGCGCACGACGCTGCTCGATGCGCTGCGCGAGCACGTTCATCTCACCGGCACGAAGAAGGGCTGCGATCACGGGCAGTGCGGCGCGTGCACCGTTCACGTGAACGGACGTCGCGTCAATTCGTGTCTATGCTTCGCCGCCGCGCACGATGGCGATTCGATCACGACGATCGAGGGCATCGGCGAACCGGACGCGCTTCATCCGATGCAGGCGGCGTTCGTCGAATGCGATGGTTTTCAGTGCGGCTATTGCACCGCCGGGCAACTGATGTCCGCGGTCGCGCTGCTCGACGAACCCGTCGGCCCCAGCGACGACGACGTGCGCGAAGCGATGAGCGGCAACCTGTGCCGCTGCGGCGCGTATCAGAACATCGTCACGGCGATCCAGTCCGTGCGCGGCAAGCAGGACTGACGGGAGCGCGACATGGACATGTTTCAGCTTTCCCGCGCGCGCGACCTGCCCGACGCCATCGGGGCGGGCGCTGCGGCCCATACCGCGCAGCAAGGCGCCGAAGTGCGCTTTCTCGCGGGCGGCACCACGCTCGTCGACCTGATGAAGCTCAACGTCGAACGTCCCGTGCGCGTCGTCGATATCAACCGCCTGCCGCTCGGCGCCATCGAAGCCACGGACGATGGCGGCGTGCGAATCGGCGCGACTTCGCGCAATTCGGATGTCGCGCATCATCCGCTGATCCGCGAGCGTTACGCGGTGCTGTCGCAGGCGCTGCTGTCGGGTGCGTCCGTGCAGCTGCGCAACATGGCGACGACCGGCGGCAATCTGCTGCAGCGCACACGCTGCGTCTATTTCCGCGATACCGCGTCGCCGTGCAACAAGCGCGAGCCCGGCGCGGGCTGCTCCGCGATAGGCGGCGCGAATCGCATGATGGCGATTCTCGGCACGAGCGAATCGTGCATCGCGAGCAATCCGTCGGACATGAACGTGGCGCTCGCCGCGCTCGAAGCCACCATTCACGTGGAAGGCAGGAGCGGCAAGCGCGCCATCGCGTTCGAGGACTTTCATCTGCTGCCCGGCGCGACGCCGGATCGCGAGCACGTGCTCGAAGCCGGCGATCTCGTCACGCACGTGACGCTGCCGCCGCCCGTCGATGGCGCGCGCTCCGTGTATCTCAAGCTGCGCGACCGCGCGTCGTATGAGTTCGCACTGGCGTCGGCGGCAATCGTCCTCGGCGTGAAGGACGGACGCATCGCGCATGTTCGCGTGGGACTCGGCGGTGTCGCGACGAAGCCGTGGCGATCGCGCGAAGCCGAGAACGAACTGCAGAACGCCGCGCCCGATGAAGCCGCGTTCCGGCGCGCCGCCGACGCCGCGCTCGCCGATGCGAAGCCGCAAAGCGAGAACGGCTTCAAGGTGGAACTCGCGAAGCGCTGCATCGTGCATGCGCTGAAGCTCGCCACGCAGGCATCCTGAACCGACGACCGGAGAACGCATTCATGTCCACCGCGCCCGACGTATCACCGTCCGTCAACGGCATCATCGGACGGCCGCACTCGCGCATCGACGGACCGCTCAAGGTCAGCGGCCGCGCGACTTACACATCCGACGTCGATCTGCCCGGCATGTTGTACGCGGTGCCGGTGTGCAGCACCATCGCGAGCGGCAGGGTCACGTCGCTCGAATTCGCCGCCGCGCAGGCGATGCCGGGCGTCAGGCTCGTCTTGCATCGCGGCAATATCGGGCGGCTGTATCGCATTCCCGGCAATTCGTTCGAAGAAGGCTACGTTGACGAGCAGCGTCCGCCCTTCGAGGACGACGTGATCCGCTACTACGGGCAGTACGTCGCGTGCGTGATCGCGGACACGTTCGAGGCGGCGAGCGCGGCAGCGGCGGCGATCAAGGTCGGCTATGAGGTCGCGCCGCACGATGTGAGCGCAACGCTCGTGTCCGAGCGCGAGCCGAAGGTTCAGAGCGAACGCGGCGATCCCGAGGGCGCATTCGACGGCGCGGCAGTGAAGATCGACGAGACCTACGTGACGCCGACGGAAACGCACAATCCGATCGAACTGCACGCGACGGTCGCGCACTGGGACGGCGACGCCTACACGTTCTACGAGACGAGCCAGGCGGTGTCGAATCATCGCGGGACGCTCGTGCAGATGCTCGGCGTCCCGAAAGAGAAAGTGCGCGTGATTTCGCGCTATCTCGGTTCGGGCTTCGGCGGCAAGCTGTGGATGTGGCCGCACTCGCTGCTCGCCGCCGCCGCGACGCGCCAGACCGGGCGGCCGGTGAAGCTCGTGCTGAGCCGCAGGATGATGTTCCAGAACGTGGGGCATCGTCCGGTGACGCAGCAGCGCGTGCGGCTCGCCGCATCGCCGGATGGCAAGCTCGTCTCGCTGCGGCACGACTTCCTGAATCACGCCGCGCTCGCGGACGAATACACCGAAGACTGCGGCGAAGCGACGCCGCACATGTACAGCACGGCGAATCTGCGCGTGACGGGCGGCTCGGTGAAACGCAATGTCGGCTCGCCCACGTCGATGCGCGGGCCTGGCGCGGTGCCGGGCCTCTATGCGCTGGAATCGGCGATGAACGAGCTTGCGCTCGCGTTGCGGCTCGATCCGGTCCGGTTGCGGCTCGCCAACGAGCCGAGTGTCGACGAAAGCAGCGGACTGCCGTTCTCGTCGCGGCATCTGGTCGAATGCCTGAAAATCGGCGCGGAGAAGTTCGGCTGGTCGCGGCGCACGCCGGACGTCGGCTCCATGACGCGCGATGGCCTCACGCTCGGCTGGGGCGTCGGCGCGTGCAGCTGGCCAGGCTTGCGCTTCTCGGCGGACGCGAGCGTCGATCTGCGTGTGGACGGCACGGGGCGCGTCGTGTGCGGCACGCAGGATATCGGCACGGGCACGTACACCATTCTGGCGCAGCTCGTCGCGGAGCAGACGGGCATTCCGCTCGACCGCATCGAAGTCGGCCTCGGCGATACGGCGTTGCCGGTCGGACCGATATCGGGCGGATCGGCGGCGACGGCATCGGTGGTGCCGGCGGTGCTGGACGCGACGCGGGCAGCCGTTGACATCGTGCTGTCGCGGGCGGGCGCGGCGGAAGGATCGCCGTTCACGGGCGTGAAGCCGGAGGAACTCGTGTTGAGCGGCGGGCGGGTGCATCGCAAGGGGGAGGCGGCGGAGAACGGCGTGCCGTACACGCGCATTCTCGAGGCGGCCAAGATGCATGCGGCGTCGGGCAGCGCGAGCGCGAAGGGCGGCTTCAACGATCCGCTCAAGAAGGACTGGTCGATTCACTCCTACGGCGCGCACTTCGCCGAAGTCACGTGGGAACCGGCGACGGCGCGTCTGCGCGTGAGCCGCGTCGTGACGGTGATCGACGGCGGCAAGATTCTGAACCCGCGTGCGGCGCGCAGTCAGATCGAGGGCGCGGTGGTGATGGGCGTCGGCATGGCGCTTTTTGAGCACACTTCTTACGACCAACGCTCGGGCGCGCCGGTGAACAGCAGTCTCGCGGATTACGTGATCGCGACGAACGCGGATACGCCGAAGCTCGATGTGACGTTTCTCGATTATCCCGATACGGTGTTCAACGAACTCGGGGCGCGTGGAATTGCGGAGATCGGGCTGGCGGGGATTGCGGCTGCGATTACCGTGCGGTGCATCACGCGACTGGGGTCAGGGTCAGGAAGTTGCCGGTGATGATCGAGGATTTGGTGGGGGGGTGAGCGGGCGTGTTGCGGCCGCTTGCCCAATAGCGGCCGCTCTTGTGACATTTCCACGCGTCGGTGTGATCCTATGGGCGGACTTCCGTGGCAAACGAAATGACGAGTTAGAAGCAAGCGGCGATGGCAATCGCGCGGTCACCTTGCCAATGTCGTAACTCAGTCAGCGATCAGTTGCATGCGTCCGACGAGCGAAATCACGGCGGAAGACAATTTCTTCCGATGCGTTAAAGCGTCGCTGTATATTTGAAGTCATTCCTCTGGTTCGCATAGATCCTAGATTCCAAGCGCCGGTGATCGCCACTTCTTTGCTTCGAACCTGAAAGACGCAAACAAGTCCGTAAACAGCTTGATATTTTATTCTCCCTCGATGTAGGTCCCAGTGGTAAAGCAAATAGGTCGCCGATTGCGACGCATTTCCTGAGACGAGGATAATCGCACTGAACTGCCGTAATCGACGCATGGTGGCGTTGGTCGAATGGTCGAGCACTCATAGACCGTAAGTTCACCGCCGGGCAGCGCAACTCGACTTTTTGACCCCCCCGGATTCGGTGGAGGCTCCAACTCTTGAGCGTTCTGGCTAAACGATCAACGGCTTGTACAAGCCGGAACTAATTCATCGTCGCGCGCCGTGGAAAACACGTGAAACCGTCAACTAGCGACGCTGGAATGGGTGACTTGGTTCGATCCGGATCGCTTGATGGAACCACTCGGCTATATCGCACCAGCCGAAGCTGAGGCAAACTATTATCGGCAACTCAGCATCACGGCTGCAGAGCTGGTATCAACTTAAACCAAGCAGCCTCCACAATTCCCGGGGCGTTTCACACTTGATGTGTTCGACAAGGTATTGAGGCTTGCCGGTGAAAGGCTCCTAAGCGAGGGAAGAAGCTATTCGTTTGGTGTCACAACCAACGGATATCTCCTTCCCCACTTGAACATGTCTTTATATCTGTACAGTTGTTCCCAGGTGTTCAACTTTCTTCGCGACACTAAACGTCCACCAAGTATGCTCAAGCTTCAGCCAGACGTTGATCTTAGGCGCCCCTAAACCGCTACGGCACAGGGCGCCGTTGCCCGCTATTCCCTTACAGCCTGATCTATCGGCTCGAACCTGAACGATGAGAACAACCTCGTGAGACGCTCGATACTCATCTTTCGCTTCGAGTAAGATCCCAACGGATAAAGGTAATAAACAACCGACTGCGAAGCATTTCTAGAGACGAAGATGATCTCATCTGCTCGTGGAAAGGTACTTTCTTGAACGTCATCTAGAAGTTCACCTGTGCACGCTATTCGTCTGGCATGCGCGGTTGGTTCTGCTGAGACTCGTTCTCGCGGGCACCAGAATAAACGAATCCAACATTGCAAATGTCTTCTGTGAGACTGCAGTGTCTGCCACATCCACATAGTCGATTCCTTTTGGAACGGAGTAGGATAACCGACAGTCGCTACGAATGATCGTTGAAGATGCTCCGAGCGAGGTACCGCAAAACCAATAACGAATACAACGCAGACGCATGAAGCTTTTTCCGATTCGACCTCACGTGGCACGAAGTACTTTCACCGGGTTATGACGCCTTCGCCTAACGACATGTGTGCGTTAACGCCGATGGACGATTTCATGAGTAACGAAACACTTCTCTGTCATACTCCTAGACTTTTCCTTGTACGCGAGGGACGATTGCATCCTCGAACAACCGCGTTACCCTCGGGTTCCGCACGAAGGCGAGCACAGGGATGAGCGAACAAACGTCGTACCCGCGACGCGACGCCTTACCGTTCGCACCTGTCACGTATCAACTCAACGTTGCGTAGGCGTTGCTTTGCAAGGCTGAGCGTCAGTTCGCCACTAATCCAGCCCGGTATATCGGCCAAGGGTCTGGCCAGATCTTTCTCCATCCGAGATGTGTGGTCGAGATAGCTTTCCGCCAACTGCGCGCAAGCAGGGCCATTGCGCTGGCTTATCGTTGCTACAAGTATTTTGATCCTCTCGTCCGCCTCTGCGACGCCTTCGTCGTAACATTGCTGAACGAGCATTCCGCATCCTCCTTCGCAACGTAAGCGATCTTGCTCAGTGCGGTTCATGCACGAAGTATAAGCGTCAATACTAGATGTCTTCGCCGGCGTATTGAGACTTGCGATTGCAAGGAAACACACCACTGCACACTTGGCCAATTTGAACATTATGGTTCTCATACAGGGCTTAGCAAGGTAACCTGGCAAGCTCGAAACAGGTCCGTCTCCAATCAGTCTCGGTATTCTGATGCCGGCACACGCCAACCCTTGAACGCGCCGTAACGCTTGTAGTTTTCCTCGAAGGTCAACTGAATCACTTCGCGTCCATACCAAGGCGCGCACCTAGTCCTAGGACCGCCGCCTTCAACTGTACTGCTTGGATAGTACTCAACCGGCGTCAGCACACGACGTTTTTAGGCGGCGGTCAGACGGATGGCTCGTCGTCAGTTGGCTCGTCGTAAAACAGATCCATGATTCGCCGCCACTCGACGTTAGCCGCATACCTCGCTAAATAGTCACTTCTTTCGACTCGGCTGAGTCCTTCGAAGAAAGGTGAAAAGAAAGAGTCATCATAATAGCCCTCCGCTCCCTGCATCGATCCCGGCCTCCAGTATGGTAAGGCCTCGTCAAATATTAGCCAAGGCGGAGGAACCGCCAATTTAAGATCGATAATTCGCAGAATGAAACCAATGCTGTTCGTAACGATTCTAAGGACCTTATTCTTAAACTCATCAGCGATCGCGATAATCAGACTCTCGTCTCCACGGAGAGATCGATATTCGTGAACTTGTTCACCATTAAACTCGCGGTTTTCGCATAAGAGAAAATATCGCCCAATGAGCGATGAAACCGCTCTCTCATTGCGTGCTTCTATCAAAATCGACAGATAAGCAGCTTCGACTCCAATATCAGTTATATACGCTAATCGAGGATAAGTGGAGTCACCAGAAAATCGCTCAGCTATAGGCCGATTAAAAATGGCCTTTAGCTCCTTGACTGAGTATCCGAGGACTTGCTCCCTACGACCGGCACCAAACAACGACGCGATTCTTTTTCGAATAATCATAACGGGTTCCAGATTATTGAGGAAGGTTGTGCATAATCCAGTCGGCGGCGAAATATCCCGCGACACCGAAGACGATCCCGCCTACAGCACCGGTAATCAGAGCGCCTGGCCCTGTCTCAATCCCGCACGCTGCGCCTACCGCCGCCCCAATCCTCGCCCCGCCATAGCAGATCCCCACCCGCCGGACTGCCTGACAATTTCAGTCCGGATCGGCTTAATGCTGTCCTGTCGAATCGATTCGTCTGCAGCCTGTTCGAGATCGTAGGCGGTGAAACCAATTGCAAAAATTCGCGAGACTTTCAGAACTCTAACGATGTTTCTTGTCACGGCATAGGAGGTTGGCGTGAAGACGGCCTTCGCCGGCACACTCCCTTTGAGTAGAACCTCTTTGTCTATGTCTCTTACCCATTCGATAATTTGGTCGACCTTCTTTGCGCGGTGAGGTATCGTCTCCTTGTATTTTTGCAAGGCCGCTACTATTTCGTCGGTTGACACGATTTTCGCCCCAGCGGCTTTGGCTTTTTCGATGTCGATGAAAATCGTCTTTCCGGTAAAACGTGGGGAGCCGTTCGGGAATGTGGAGCTTGCAGAAACGTAGTCGGACGGATATTGTCGACTACTGTAGACGTGTTGCGCCACCGACGCACTCGAATTGGGATCTGCCGGACGAATACCGAATTTCTCAGGCCAGACGTCATGTTTCAGTTGGAACTCTGGCAAGTTCTTCGCCAACAAGTAGGGATCGGTTGGCGATGCATAGACTTTCCTCACCAAAATACCATCCCTGCCGATTTCTTCAACCACGAAGAAGAAGTGGACAACGGCGGGCATGTCATGTCCGTCTACATCGTGATGCGAATCCACTATCGTATTGGTCGCTGCGTCGAAGCTCAGACTACTCATCACCACTGCTCCAACGCGAGTACACCGGTTAAGACTGTCAACTTCTGTGCTCCCATTGTGTAAACCCTCTCGCAGCAACCATCTTGATCAGTCAGTCCTCTATATGTATTGCCGGCTTCATCCTTGATGAAATAAGGTACGTTGGCCAAAGGATTACCGTCCTCTCTTTTGATTCTTATCTGTTGATCGTAACCGGTGGACAATACAGGCAGTATTCCTGACACTGACGACGGCCCCGGCACATCCCACGACGCGCCTTTCTCGAGAATCGGCCCGGGCGACCCATTCACGATTCCACTGCCGTTGATCTGGATATACGAGCCACCCGCGCCGATCCACACCTCCTTCGACGCCGTAATGACAACTTTCCCGTCCGTGCTGCTGATCGTAATGTCCTTCAATGCTGCCAGCGCCATCTGGTCGCTTTGCGCCTGCACGTCCACCCGCCCCTTCGCCGCAATCAGCTTGATCCCCAAGTGATACGCGAACATCGAAATTGCCCCGCCAACCGATGCGAACAACGACCGCCCCAGCGACACGCTCATGTCGCGCCCCGCCGTCACCGCGTGATCCTGTCCGCTCGCCAGATGCGTGTTCTCGGCCGCCGTCGTCGCAATCCCCGCACTGCTCGCCAGCACCATGTCGGGCCGCGTCATCTCGGGCGACGGCTTGTCGTGCGCCTTCGCCCCGCCCTTGATCGCCTCGTTCTGCGCCTTGATGGCGTGTGCAGCATCGCCCTGGCTCGCCTCGGCCGTCTGCGCGCGATGCTGTTTCGCCAGCTGCGCCAGCTCTTCATGCTGCGCACGCGCCTGCGTGAGCCGCGCGACGGTCTCGCCCATGTCCTTCACAGGCGCGCTCGCCCCGGCGCGATGCTCGGTCGTCACCAGCAAGCCATCGCTTGCGCGCACGACCCCGTGCGCCCCGGTCGCCAACTCGAAGCCCTCACCCCGCGCCTCAGCGCGCCCCTTATGTCCGTCGATGCGCGTGTTATGTCCGAGCACCAGCCGCGACTGCGCATGGTCGCTCGCCACCTGCACCTGCAGCTTGCCCGGCGAATCGTCGGTCAGCACGCTGTTGGCCGATTGTCCTTCGAGGTCGCGGCTCCTCCATCCCGACAACGTGCTATTGCGCGGCAACGCCCACGGCAGTTGATGAAACTCCGTCGTATGCGCCGCGATCACATACGGCCTGTCCGGATCGCTATCGAAGTAACCGATCTGCACCATCTGCCCCACGCGCGGCGTCCACAACGTGCCGTAGCCCGGCCCCTGCCACGCTGAGGCCACCTGCAGCCAGCAACTCGCCGTATCGTTCTGCGCATTGACGCGATCCCACACGAAGCGCGCCTTCACGCGACCGTACGCGTCAGTCAGTATCTTGTCCTTGTCATCGATACCGACCACCATCGCCATCTCGCCATACGCGCGTGGCTTGGCCGCGCTCTGCGGCGTGCGATAGAACGTGTCGGCAGGCACCGCGGTGAACTTCGTCTCGCACGTGTAACGACGCTCGCGCACATCGCGGCTCGTCACCGTATCGTTATTGACGATCTCCAGTTCCGTCGATACCACCAGGTACTCGCCATCGCCCGGCGTGAGCGGATAGCCCCGCAGCGTGAACACGTAACCCGTCATCAGGCCGCGCAGGTTGCCCTGGCCGCGGGCCAACAGGCTCTGCGCCCGATGCGCCTCCACCTTCACCTGCGCCAGATGCTCGGCTTCGAACATCGCGTCGTTGGGCCGCCCCGAGACGCCCAGGTGCGGGCGAGCGGTTGGGCGTAGTCGCCCTACGCATACTCCTCGGCGTTGTCGAAGGCGCGTTCGCTATGCTCGGTGCGCTGCGCCTTGAGCTTCACGACCGACTGCGTATAGTCGTAGTCCACCACCGCCACTTTGCCCGTGGTGATGCTTCGCGTGACGTTGAACGCGTGTATGTGCTCTTCATCGATGCGCTGACCGCCGCGATCCAGATAGCGCAGCGTCTGATAAGCCGGGCCATGCGCCTTGAACGCACCGGGCGAATCGCACAGCACGAGCGTTGCGCCATCGACGAAATACGTGATGCCCCATTCCTGCCATAGTCGATCGAGAAAGTCGTAGTCCGACTCCCACCACTGCCGCTGATACTCCCGCGCGGGATAGCCGCGCTTGCCAAGGAACGGGCCCGCCAGCCGAAACTCGAACGCGACGCCCAGCCGGTTGAGGATTTCCGCCGAGATTTGCTTGATATCCTGGTTCTGGTACGTGCGGCTGTCGCGATTGAGCGTGCCGGTCCACAGCGCCGGACGAAGTTTGAAACGATAGAACGCACGGCGATCGTCCGCGCCCACGGCCTGCGCCTGCGCGATCACGCCGGTGATCTGCCGAATGTCCGCGCCGATGTTGCGCCCGAGCGCGCCGAGCGCGCCACTCGTGCCCGTGGCGCCTTGCACCCACGTGCCGTTGCCTTCGATCGCAATCGACAGCGTGACTTCAGTGCCGACGATCTTGTCCAGATCGACCAGCGCCTGCGCGGCGTACAGCGGCAGGCGCGCATCGTCGAGCGTGCTCGCCTCGATGTCGTACTCATAGAGCTTGCCGAGCTCCTCCTTGCCCGCGACGCGCGAAACCACGAGCAAGGGCGCATCGAGCCACTGCGGCAGCGCGGTGCCCGTGAGCGCCAGTGTGCGCGGCTGATCCAGCCAGTTCATGCAGATACTCCGTTCTTGTTGTTTTGAATTCGTGATGCTCAGGCCACGCCACGCGTGCCCATGCGCGGCGGCCATTGCGTGATGCGTCCGCGTTGCGTCGATTCGAGCACGGTGGTCGTGTAGCAATGGGAGGAGACGTGACGCGCGAGATAGCGCTCCACCACGAGACCGAGGGCATACGGGCTGGTATCGCCCAGACCCTGCTCATCGACCGTGAGCGTGCATTCGATCGCCCGCCCGTACGGCTGATCGAGTTCCGGTGACAGCAGGCACACCACCGGCCGCGTTGCCGTATCGACGATGGCGTCGATCGGGCGGCACGGTGAAGCATCGTCATCGAGATACAGGCGCAACAGACGACGCAAACCTTCGCCGGGTGTCGATGCGTTGAGCGTATCGAAGCCGAGATTGAGTTGCCCGTAGAGCTGCCACGCACGCATGCCCACGGCCATCGCCGGCCTGGGCGCGGTAGGCGCGCGTATCAGACCGATGCCTGCAATCGGCAGCGCGCGGCCCGGATCGACATCGTTACGGCCGTTACGGGACATCACGCACGGCAGGTCGCGATTCGTGAGCCACGCGTCGAGCGTGACGAACTTCGTGCCTTCGTTCAGCGGCTGTCCGCCTTGATCGGTCAGCGTCAGTAGCGTGCGCGTTTCGGTGAACGGGCGACGGGTCTCGTACTGGCGTTCGTCGTCGTCGCTCTGCTTGAGCACGCGCCGCAAGGCGAAACAGCGCGCGTCGCGCGAACGATCGTCGCGGTATGCCGCGTGATGGTCGTGAAACGCCACCGGCGGCGAGCCCTTGTTGACTTGACCGCGCACGGCCTGCACCGAATGCATTTCATAGTCGC
Source organism: Caballeronia sp. LZ019 (assembly GCF_031450825.1). Classification (NCBI taxonomy): domain Bacteria; kingdom Pseudomonadati; phylum Pseudomonadota; class Betaproteobacteria; order Burkholderiales; family Burkholderiaceae; genus Caballeronia; species Caballeronia sp. LZ019. The sequence goes on from NZ_JARTVZ010000003.1 coordinate 88,612, forward strand.
GCGGCCGCTCCGGCACCGGCGTGATGAGGTGCTCGGCGTGAGCGGGATCAATCGAAAGCCGGGCCGTGGTTCGGGGAAACAGATTGATCAGTGGCGTGCAGTAGAGCGCGAAGTCCGCCATGCTCGTTTGCTCGGCCATCGCGCCGAACGGCCGGCTCAGCAAGACGACGATCTCGGCTTCGGGGCCATGAATCGATGAGAACGGCCTGGCGAGGCCGGTCAGCGTGAAGAAGCCAAAGCGCGCTGGAAACGCAAACCACTCCTGGAGCAAGTTGTGTCCATGGAACTTGTGCGGCACGCGTGGCAGAAGACTGTGCTCGGGTTCCAGCCCCTCATGAACCACGGCATCGCGTGTCACGCAATGCAGCCGCCCGTTCGCGAATGCACCCGGCGCGGCGATGACCGTCGAGATGCTTGCCGTATGCAGCAATTCGAACAGTCTGGATGCGGCGCCTTCATCGCCCGACAGATACACCGGCAGGCGGTCCAGCCCGCTCAAGCTCGAGATCGGCACGCCGCCCATCGTGCGCAAGGTCAGGCGCAGTGCGCCCAGCACGGGCCGATTGTCGGGTACATAGCGATAGAGCATCGGAATGTCGGGCGGCGGCGCATTGATGGCCCGCACCCGCGCGATGTCCAGTGGAAATATCCGCACGTCCTGGCTGCTGCGAAACTCGCAGGCGGTCTGTTCTTCATCGGAGACGAACGAACTGAACGCCGTCCCGCGCGGCAGCAGAATGCCGTCACTGCTATGGCCGTCGTCCTCCCTGGGGTAGGCTCGCGCCAGCGTCATCGACGGCGTCGGCGTGATGTAGTTCGGGTACGTCACGGCCAGGAGCGGCTGAATGAAGGCGGGAAACGCATCCTCCAGTTGCAGGACGCCGCGCGCCATGACAAACGCGAATGACTGGAGCAGTCTCTGTACGAAAGGATCGGCGATCTCCGTATCGCTGATTCCTAGCCGCCGGGCGATTTTGGGGTGATCCCGCCCATACTCGTGAGTGAGCGCGTGGATGTATCGCAGTTCATCGCCGTAACGATCGAGAAATCGCGGATCCATATGCACCAATCACCGTCGTGAACGCTAGAAACACCTTGCTGAGCGGAACACGCGAGCGTGTTGCGTCTTGAAAGCATCCGGCATGAGTATGTAATAGGGGTAGGAACATTGAAAGAGGAGAATTCCGAGTTTCTGAGCCGCGCCAGGCGGTTCGAGCTTCATCTGATTGACAGTCAGCAAGCGAGACTGCCCCGGCTGACCGGCTGCCAACGCTGGACGGCGCATACTTCTGTAACGACTGCCTCGCGCCCACACGTTTCACGGGCACATCGCTTGCAGCCGGTCAACATTCGATCCCCTGCCATTCCGCGCTACCATACCCCCCAGCCCCGCATCCCTTACGTACCAGCAATCAGCCGGAGTGCCCATGAACGAAATGACTCAACAGCACGGCCTCAAAGTCGCATCGAGCCTCGCGAAGTTCGTCGAGGAAGAAGCCATTCCCGGCACGGGTGTCAACGCCGCATCCTTCTGGCAAGGATTCGATGCCCTCGTGCACGACCTCGCGCCGAAGAATCGCGCGCTGCTCGCCGAGCGAGACCGCCTGCAGTCGGAGCTCGACAACTGGCATCGCAGCAATCCCGGCCCCGTGCGCGATCTGCGCGCGTATCGCAAGTTCCTGGCGGACATCGGCTATATCGTTCCCGCGCCCGCGCAAGTCCAGGCGACCACCGCCAACGTGGACCGCGAAATCGCCGAACAAGCCGGCCCGCAGCTCGTCGTGCCGTTGTCGAATCTCCGCTATGCGCTCAACGCCGCGAACGCGCGCTGGGGCAGCCTCTACGACGCGCTCTACGGCACCGACGCCATCGACGACAGCGACGGCGCCGAGCGCACCGCCGAGTTCAATCCGAAGCGCGGCGCGAAAGTCATCGCGTATGCACGCGCATTCCTCGACGACAACGCGCCCCTCGCTCACGGCTCGCATGCCGATGCCACGAAGTACAGCGTCGAGCAGGGGCAACTCGTCGTCACGCTCAAAGACGGCCGAAGCAGCCTCGCCAATCCCGAACAATTCGCGGGCTTCCAGGGCAACGCCAGCGCGCCGAGCGCCATCCTGTTGAAGCACAACGATCTGCACTTCGAGATTCAGATCGACGCGAACCATTCCATCGGCAAGACGGACGCTGCCCACGTCAAGGACGTGCTGATGGAAGCGGCCGTGAGCACGATCATCGATTGCGAGGATTCAGTCGCCGCCGTCGATGCCGCCGACAAGACCCAGCTCTACCGCAACTGGCTCGGGCTGATGCAAGGCCAACTGTCGGAGCAGGTCACGAAGAACGGCAAGAGCTTCACGCGCAGCCTGAACGCGGACCGCGAATACACCGCGCCGAACGGTTCCACGCTGAAGCTGCATGGCCGCTCGCTGCTGTTCATCCGCAACGTCGGCCATCTGATGACCAATCCCGCCGTGATCGATCGCGACGACAACGAGATCCCCGAAGGCATCCTCGATGCGGTGATGACCACGCTCGGCGCCATGCACGATCTGAAGAACAAGATCAACTCGCGCACCGGCTCCATCTATATCGTCAAGCCGAAGATGCACGGCCCCGCCGAAGTCGCATTCTCCGACGAACTGTTCACGCGCGTCGAAGACCTGCTCGGGCTGCCGCGTCACACGATCAAGATGGGCATCATGGACGAGGAACGCCGCACGAGCGTCAACCTCCGGGCGTGTATCGCGGCGGCGAAGGCGCGCGTCGCGTTCATCAACACGGGCTTTCTGGACCGCACCGGCGACGAGATGCATTCGTCGATGGAAGCCGGCCCGATGATGCGCAAGGGCGACATGAAGTCGTCGGCATGGATCGCCGCATACGAGCGCAATAACGTGCTCGTCGGGCTCAACACCGGCTTGCGCGGGCGTGCGCAGATCGGCAAGGGCATGTGGGCGATGCCCGACCTCATGCGGGCGATGCTCGAACAGAAGATCGCGCATCCGAAGGCCGGCGCGAACACCGCATGGGTGCCCTCGCCCACGGCGGCGACGCTGCATGCGCTGCACTACCATCAGATCGACGTGCAGCGCGTTCAGCAGGAAATGGAAAGCATCGACTATGAAGGCGTGAAAAGTGAGCTGCTCGACGGCCTGCTGACGATTCCCGTCGTCGAAAAGGCGACGTGGTCGGAAGACGAGATCAAGAGCGAGATCGAGAACAACGCGCAGGGCATTCTCGGTTACGTGGTGCGCTGGATCGATCAGGGCGTCGGCTGCTCGAAGGTGCCGGACATTCACGATGTCGGCCTGATGGAAGACCGCGCGACGCTGCGCATTTCGAGCCAGCACATCGCGAACTGGCTGCGGCATGGCATCGTGACCGAAGAGCAGGTACGCGCGACGCTCGAACGCATGGCGGCGGTCGTGGATCAGCAGAACGACGCCGATCCGTACTATCGCCCGATGGCGCCCGCGTTCGATAGCTCCTACGCGTTCAAGGCCGCGTGTGCGCTCGTCTTCGAAGGACGCACGCAGCCGAACGGCTACACGGAACCGCTCTTGCACAAGTTCCGTCTTGCCGCAAAGGAAACGATGTAATCGTCATCGAAACGCGGCGGCGCCGTGCCGTCGCGTTTTTTTCGGCGCTATTGATCCGACCAGAGCTTGCCTGCGGTCGCCCAGTTCTCGCGCTTCACGTCCGTCAGGATGATGTCCACCGAGCCCGGCTCGCAGCCGAGCGTCTCGCAGGTCGTGCGCGTGATCGCTTCGACGAACTTGCGCTTCTCTTCCGCCGTGCGGCCTTCGAAAAGCTGGATGTTGAAAGTCGGCATTGCGTTGATTCCTCCCGGAACGTGTTAATCGCGATATGAAGCATCGATGCGCTCGAGCTTGCGCAGAAGCGCGGGCCATTCCAGCGCGCCTTCGATGGCGTCGTCATCGTGCAGTTGCGCCGCCGTGCGGGTGACGACCTCTGGCGTAGGCACGAGCATCTTCCCCACGCCCGCCAGGGCGCGCAGTTGAATATCGCATGCCTTGACGAGCATATCCATCAGCACATAAGCCTCGGCAACCGTACGCCCGAGCGTGAGCGGCCCGTGGTTGCGCAAGAGCATCGCGCGATGCGCGCCCAGACTCGCGACCAGCCGCTCGCCTTCCGCGCGCGAGAACGCGAGTCCCTCGTAATCGTGATACGCGAGATGACCGTGAAAACGCATCGCGTGCTGAGACGCCGGCAGCAGACCATGCGGCTGCGTCGATACCGCGATCGCCTCGCGCACATGCAGATGCATCACGCAGGCCGCATCCGCGCGGGCGGCATGCACGGCGGCGTGCAGCGCGAAGCCCGTCGCGTTCACCGGATGCGCGCTTTCGCCGATCACATTGCCGTCGATATCGATCTTCACCAGATTCGACGCGGTGACTTCATCGAACGCAAGCCCGAACGGATTGATCAGAAAGCGGCCCGGCTCGTCCGGCACGCTTGCGGAAATATGCGTGTAGACGACATCGTCCCAGCCGTTCAGCGCGACGAGCCGGTACGCCGCCGCCAGATCGACGCGCGTCGCGGTTTCGGCGGCCGAGCGCGGTCCGCTTTCATCGATCCTGCGCTCGGACGTGTGGGTGAACGACATGCGATTCTCCTTTCGATGTTCTTTCGATGCGCCTCGCCACGGCGATCGCCGTCCACGACGCAAGCACGAAGGGCGCGGTCAGCGCCGCGATGCCGATGCAATCCGCGATGCGCTCGATCGATACCGCGAGCGCCATCGCGATGAACGCGTAGCGCGCACCGAGCGATGCGGTCGCGAGCGCGGCCAGCGCCGCGTTGAAGCCGCACGCGCCGGAAAGCACGACGGCGTCGCTCGCACCGCACAGTGCGTGCAGCGCCGCGCCGATCGCGCTGCCCGCAAGCGCCCACGCCGCGCGTGCCGGACGCGCCGCAAAAAGTCCCGCCGCGATGAACGCGCCCGCCATCGCTCCCGATGCGAACACGATCGGCGCGAGCCCCGCGAACGCGGCCTTCGTCAGTGCGGCGCCGCCGGACGAAACCGGCCCGAGCGCGCCGACTTCGCCGCGATCGGCGAGAAACGGCATCCAGCACCAGGTGACGATGATCGCCGGGCTGGAAAAGATCGGCAAGGCGCGAAGCGAAAGAATGCGGGTGAGCCGGCCGGCGAGCAGCGTGGCGAATGCCGCCGAGAGAATGGCGACGGCCGCCGCCTGCGATGCATCGCGAATGAAGGTGAACGCAGCAAGCGCGGCGAGCGCGCCGTTGAAGCCGTAGAGGTCGTCGCGGATGACGGGCGATCCGGCGTCTTCGGTGATGACCGCGATCACGTTGCCGACTATCGCGCCGATCACGAGCGCGCACGCGAGGCGCGGGCTAGCGCACGCGACGCCTGCGAGCAGCAGCGCGCCGGTCGCGGCATTGCGCTGAAGCACGATTTGCCCGATGGAACGGGCGAAACGGAGGAGCGAATCGCCGGGTGCGGCGTCGGTGTGGGAAGCGAGGGACATGCGCGGCGGCTACGCAAAGGAAGCCGCCAGCATAGGGCAAGCCGCGCGCGTCGTGCGACGCGGGGCCGTATAGCGAATATTCGGGGCTACGGGTTAGTTGAGCGCCAGCGGCATCATCGTGGAGCCGTCGATGGTGGCGGTCGCGTAGTTCAGGTCGGAGTTCATTTTCACGAATTCCGTGACGTTCTCGCGGAAATTCGGGTGCTTTTCCCACGTGATGTAGCTGGCATCGACGACGGCAGACAGCGTGAGCAACGTAAAGGCGATTTTTTCGAGAATGACGTAACGGGTGCGCATGACAGTAAATCCGGAATTTGCTGCGCATTGTAACAAAGACTAGGGTTTTCCCCTAATCTTTGTTGCAATGCCGCAAATCGTCATGCGCCCGGCCTTACATCGATGCTTCGAGGATCGCGGTGTAATCGTCGCTCGACGCGTCGCGCGGATTCGTCTTGTGGCTGTGATCCTTCAGCGCGCCCGCAATGATGCGTGGGAACAGATCGCGCGTCACGCCGAGTTCCGCGAGACCGCGCGGCAAGCCGAGCGCCGCGGTCATCCGGCGGATGGCGTCGCCGACGTCGTCGCCGGCGGCGAGACCCATCGCCTGCGCGATGCGCGCGAGCTTGTCCTCTTCGACCATCGACGATGCCGTGCTGTTGAAGGCAATCACCGCCGGCAGAAAGATCGCGTTGAGCGTGCCGTGGTGCAGCTTCGGATTGATGCCGCCCAGCGAATGGCTCAGGCTGTGTACGCAACCCAGGCCCTTCTGGAACGCCAGCGCGCCCTGCATGGATGCGCTCATCATGTTCCAGCGCGCGGCGCGGTCGGAACCGTCGCGGGTCGCGCGCTCGATGTGCCGCCACGCGCGCCAGAGGCCGTCGAGCGCGATGCCGTCGGCGGGCGGGTTGAACGCCGGCGCCATGAAGGTTTCGAGGCAATGCGCGATGGCGTCCATGCCGGTCGCGGCCGTGAGCATCGGCGGCAGGCCGAACGTAAGTTCCGGATCGCAGATGGCGACCTTCGGCACCACATGCGGAGAGATGACGCCGACCTTGCGGCCATCGTCGAGAATCAGGATGGCGCCACGGCCCACTTCGCTGCCGGTTCCCGCCGTCGTCGGAATGGCGATGACCGGCGCCGTCGCCGCCGTGATGCGCGCGAGGCCGCCCTCGATCACCGCGAAGCTCGACATCGGGCCTTCGTGCGTCGCGCAGACGGCGACGCCCTTCGCCAGATCGATCGACGAGCCGCCGCCCGCCGCGATCACGCCATCGCAATCGTTCGCGCGATACAGGTTGACGGCCGCGCGCACCGCGGCTTCATTCGGGTTCGGGGGCGTCGCGTCGAAGACCGGCGCGGTGAATTGCGGACCGAGCGCATCGACGACCTTGTCCAGCAGACCCGCCGCGCGGATGCCCGCATCGGTCACGATCAGCGGGCGGCGAATGCCGAAGCGCTCGCACTCGCCGGCGAGCAGGCGCACCGCGCCGAAGTCGAACTGGATCTGTGTGATGTAATTGATGAGAGCCATGGTGGAATGACGAAAGGTTATAGCGCTTAACCGAGTATACGAGCGCATCCCCGTCCTCGATACTGACGGCATGTGATACCGGTATAACTTTCCCTCATGACGCCGTCGCTCAACTCTATCCTCTCGCGCCTGCATGTGCGGCAGTTGCGCTTGCTGATCGCGCTCGAAGAACGCGGTTCGCTGCTGGGCGCGGCGAAACAACTCGCGCTGACGCAGCCGGGCGCGAGCAAGGCGCTGCATGAGATCGAAACGACCTTCGGCACGCCGCTTTTCGTGCGGACACATCGCGGGCTGGAGCCGAACGCCGTCGGCCATTGCGTGATCCGCTATGCGCGGCTCATTCATACGGATATCGCGCATCTGCGGGAGGAGATCGTGGGCATCATGCGCGGCTATGGCGGGCGCGTGTCGGTCGGCGTGATCATGGGCGCGGTGCCGCTCGTCACCGATGCGATCACCGCAGTCAGCACGCGTCAGCCGGAGATGTCGGTGGAGATCGTCGAGGATACGAGCGCGAGCCTGCTCGGCCTCATCGACGCCGGGCGGCTCGATGTCGCCGTGTGCCGTACGAGCGTCAGCCAGACGCCGTATCTGTACGACAGCGTCATCGTGCAGCAGGAGACGCTTGCCGTGATCGCAAACGTCGATCATCCGCTCGCCAGGCGGCGACGCGTGGCGCTCGCCGACCTCGCGAAGCATCGCTGGGTGGTGTATCGCGCGAACATGCCGATGCGCCTGCTGCTGGAGCGCGAGTTCCACGATGCGGGGCTGCGCTTTCCATCGCATCTGCTGGAAACCACCTCCGCATTCGCGACGCTCGCGCTCTTGCAGAAGAATCCGTCGCTGGTCGCCCTCGTGTCCGTCGATGTCGCGCGCTTTTGCACGGCGCATGGCGTCGTGTGCACGCTGCCGCTTGCGTTCACGTCGAAAAGCGAGCCGTACGAGATGGTCACGCGCCGCGATGCGCAACTCTCCGCGGGCGTGCGCCTGCTGATGGATGAGATCGTGCAGGCGGGTAGCAGCGCGGGCGCGTGAAAACACCAGAACCGTAGCCTTTCTCTCATAAATCTTCCCTGTTAGAGTGCCAGCCCTTAAGCCGGCTTGCCGGCGTCTTTCGGGCATTCAAGGAACTCAACAAATGGTTAGCATCCCTTCGCAACGCCCCTCTCCCGCCTTCGTCGCTGCTTCGTGGGGCGCGCTGTTCGCGGGTTTCGCCGCCTATCTGGTCGGCCTGTGGAATGCGGGCATGCAGTTGAACGAGAAGGGCTATTACTTCACGGTCCTGGTCTTCGGCCTATATGCGGCAATCTCGTTGCAAAAGACCGTGCGCGATCGCACCGAAGGCATTCCGGTGACGACGCTCTATTACATGCTGAGCTGGATTGCGCTGACGCTCGCCGTCGCGCTGCTCGTGGTCGGCCTCGTCAATGCGACGCTCGAACTGAGCGAAAAGGGTTTCTATGCGATGTCCTTCGTGCTCGCCCTGTTCGGCGCAACGGCCGTACAGAAGAACACGCGCGACATTCAGGCGGCAGCAGAGCCATCCGCAAACGATTGACCATCGATTCGAACACGCACCGAACCGCGCAACCATAAAGTTCGATCCTTTCATTCCGTTATCCGATGTGTGGGACAAAGCTCCCGAAGGCCATGCACTTGCACGGCCGCGCACATCGCAGACATGGACCAACAGATCGAATCATTTACCCTCCCGCGCGGGCGCGCCGCGACGTGGCTGCTGCACGCGGGCCCGGACATTCCGCGTGCGATCCGCGCCGCGCTCGTCGGCAGCCTGTTCGGCACGCTGCCGATTTTCGCGGGCGGCGTGTTCAATACGATCGCGGTCGCGTGGGTGCTGCAGCGGCGGCATCCGTCGTTCGCCTTCGACGCCTGGCTCGCGCTCGAAATCGCCGTCTGCGTCGCGCGGCTCGCCGTGCTGATCGTCGCGCGCCGCCGCGCCCGCGCGGGCAAATCGACGCTCACCGACACGTACGTGCTGCTCGCGCCGCTGTGGGGCGCGACCGTCGGCTACGGGGCGCTCGTCAGCGTGCTGTCGGGCGACTGGGTGGCCGCGACGCTGTCGTTTCTTTCGGCGGCCGCGATGGTCGGCGGCATATGCTTCCGCAATTTCGCCGCGCCGCGTCTCGTCGCGGTGATGATCTTCCTGTCGCTCGGGCCGTGCTGCATCGGCGCACTGCTTTCGGCGGAACCGACGCTTCTTCTGACGCTGCTGCAAATCCCGTTCTATCTTTTCGCGATGAGCGCCGCCGCGTGGCGTCTCAACCGCATGCTCGTCTCGACGATGAAAGCCGAGCAGGAAAACGACCGCCGCGCGCGTCACGACGAACTGACCGGCCTGCTCAACCGCGCCGGGCTGTTTCAGGCGGTGCGCTTTCGCATGCGCTACGGCCGTGCGGACGAACACGCGTTCGATGCGCTCCTCTATCTCGATCTCGACGGCTTCAAGGCGATCAACGACGCCCGCGGCCACGAAGTCGGCGATACGCTGCTCGCGCTCGTCTCGCGCCGCCTGCGGCAACTCGCGGGCGATGGCGCGCTGGTCGCGCGGCTGGGCGGCGACGAGTTCGTGATCGTCGCGCCGCCGCACGCCGATCCGCTCGCGCTCGCGGACCGGCTCGTCGTCGAATTGGGCAAGCCGTTTCATACCGATGGCGACGGCGAACTCACCATCGGCGCCAGCATCGGCATCGCCATGTTCGATCAGCATCACACCGAACTGGACGGCGTGCTGCGCGATGCGGACACCGCGCTCTACGCGGCGAAACGCTCCGGCAAAGGGCGCTGGGTGGCGGCGAGCCGCATAGAATCGACCTCCGACGCATCCGGCGAAACCGCGCTTGCCTGAGAGGAGGCGCCATATTGTCCGATGGACTGACGGAATGCGTCGTTATTACCGGATTGCAATGCCTGCGCGCCGCATTAAATCAGTACGCCTTTCCCCCTGACTTTCATGCGGACGATAAAAAGTACCCGTCGCATTATTAAGCAAACGTTTGACTGCCTTTTGTGTTTCAATTAGCGGACGATATACCGCTGCTAATCTCCGCGATTGAATCGCGTTTCACCGATGCATAAACGGGCCATGCGTTTTCAGTACGAGACTTCATCACCGGATAGAAGAACCAAGGCCCAACACAATCGTCGCGCTCATTTCGAGCGGTGGTTCGCCACGTTCGCGAGCCTCGCGCATTCCCGGCTGCCTCTGCCGGACTATCTGCAAAAAGTCACCGACACGCTGCGCGAAGTCGCGGGCGTCGCATCGTCGGTCATCGAATGGATCGAGGGCGACGAGCTTGTCTATCGCGCGGCGAGCGGCGCGGCAGCGAGACACGTCGGCACGCGACTGCCGTCCGCCGGCAGCCTCTCGGGGCTGTGCATCGCGCGGCAGGAGGCGCTGATCAGCCGCAACACGGCCACCGATCATCGCGTGGACCGCGCGGCGTGTCAGGCCGTCGGCGCGGCCTCGATGGTGGTCGCGCCCGTCATCTATGACGGCCGCTCGGTCGCGGTGCTCAAGCTCATCTCCAGCGAGCCGGAACAGTTCAGCCAGGCGGATATCGCGATCCTCAACGCGTTCTGCGCGTGCATCGCGGAGACCATCGCGCGCGAGGAAATCGCACAGGAGCATCGCCAGCTCGTCGAGCAGCACGCAAGCGTCAGCGCGACGCTGAGCGTGGAATCGTCGCTGCGCGTGGAGTTCGAGAAAAAGCTCGCGGATGCCCTGCGCCGCCGCCGGACGGTGCTCGACAACGCGCACATCGCGTTCGTTTCCATCGACGAAGCCGGCATGGTCATCTACTGGAACGAGGCGGCGACGAAGCTTTTCGGCTGGCGCGCGCAGGAAGTCATGAATCAGGACCTCGCGCTGTTCATCGTGCCGGAACGCCACCGCGCCGCGCATCGCGCCGGTCTCACGCGCTATCTGGCGACGGGCGAGGCGCGCGTCATCGACACGCGCGTCGAACTTCCCGCGAAGCGCCGCGACGGCAGCGAGTTCACCGCCGAACTGACCATCAGCGAGGTCTGGTACGAAGGGCAGCGTCAGTTCACCTGCTTCATCCACGACATCACCGACCGCCTGCGCGCGACGGAAGCGAATCATCGCCTGCGCCTGCTGATCGATTCGGTCAGCGACTACGCCATCTACATGCTGGATCCGAACGGCATCGTGCGCTCGTGGAACGACGGCGCGCACGCGCTCTACGGCTATACCGCCGACGAGGCCATCGGCCGGCATCTCGCGCTCTTCCATCCGCCCGACGAACTGGGCCGCGACCGTCCCGGCGACATCATCCGGCGCGCGAGCGAGCACGGCCGCGTCGAGCACGAAGGCTGGCGGGTGCGCAAGGACGGCTCCGAGTTTTGGGCGCACGTGACCTTGAGCGCGATGCCGTCCAAGGAGGGCGGCGCGCAGGATTTCGTCGCGATCACGCGTGACATGACCTCGCGCCGCCGCCTCGAAGAACTGGAGGCGTCGAGCCGGCGCATGAACGAGTTCCTCGCGCTCCTCGGCCACGAACTGCGCAACCCGCTCGCGCCGATCCGCAACGCGGTGAGCATTTTGAAACTGAAGGCATCGGACGATGCCGACGTCATCCGCAGCCGCCAGATCGTCAACCGGCAGCTCGCTCACCTGACGAAGCTCGTCGATGACCTGCTCGAAGCGGGCCGCGTGAGTTCGGGAAAGATCCGCCTGACGACCGATATCGTCGATATCGCGGAGGTGGTGCATCTGAGCGCCGAAGCCAGCCAGCCCTCGTTCGATGCGCGGCAGCAGCGGCTCGTCGTCGAGGAAAGCGGGCAGCGCGTCTATGTCAACGGCGATCCGACGCGGCTCGTGCAGGCGCTCAATAACCTGCTGAACAACGCATCGAAGTTCAGCCCGGCCGGATCGACCATCACGCTCGAAGCCGGCGCGCGCGGCGGCACGGCGCTGCTGCGCGTCACCGATCAGGGGCGCGGCATTTCCGCCGATGCGCTCGGCGCCGTGTTCGATCTCTTCGTGCAGGAACATCCGCCCGGCGCGCATGCGGACGAAGGCGGTCTGGGCATCGGGCTGACGCTCGTGCGGGCGATCGCCGAACTGCATGGCGGACACGTCGAGGCGCGAAGCGACGGGCCGGGCAAGGGCAGCGTCTTCAGCCTGTGGCTGCCGCTCGCGCAGGCGACAGCGCACGAACCGCCGAAGCCCGCCGCGCCGGAAGCGTCGGCGAACCGGCAACTGGAAGTGCTCGTCGTCGACGACAACCGCGATTCCGCCGACAGCATGACGCTCGTCGTCGACATGCTCGGCCATTCGGCGCGTTCCGCCTACGACGGCCAGGAGGCGCTGCAGCGCTTCGACGAACGGCGGCCCGACGTCGTGCTGCTCGATCTTTCGATGCCGGGCCTCACGGGCTTCGACGTGATTCGCGGCATTCGCGAGCGGGCGCAACAAGGCGGCGCGCACGTGGTCGTCGCCGCGATGACCGGCCTCGGTTCGGACGAAGACGTGGCGCGCACGGGCGCGGCGGGCTTCGACGCGCATCTGACCAAGCCCGTCGATCTCAACGAAATCGAAGCGGTGCTCGCGCTCGCCGCGCGATGAGCGCGCCTACTGCGCGTCCATCTCCGCCCGCTCCACCTTCACGCTGCCGCGCTGCTCGAAGCGTTCGATGGCGGCGTCATCGGCAAAGGAATCGGTGACGAGCGTCCACTCCCGCTCGAGCGGCGTCCAGTGCTGCTGGCTCGCGCGCTCCAGCTTCTCCGATGTCACCAGGACGAACACGCTCGCCGCCTGCGCGACGATGCACTCCTTCAGGAACGCCTGCTCCGCCGTCGCCTCGCATAGCCCTCGCCCCGCGACGACGCCATCTGCGCCGAGGAACGCCTTGTCGAAGGTAAGCCGCGATAGCGCGACCTGAGCGATGGGCCCGAGCGTGCTCATGCTCGAAGGCCGCACGTCTCCGCCGATGAGCGTGACGCGCACATCCGCCGAGGCGAGCGCACTCACCGCCAGCAGATTGTTCGTGATGACCTGGATCGCCTTGTGCCCCGCGAGACATCGCGCGAGCGCGGCGGTCGTCGTGCCGCCGTCGAGAAACAGCGTGTCGCCGTCCTGCACGTGCCGCGCCGCCGCCCGCGCGATGGCTTCCTTCTGTTCGCGGAAGCTCTCGCGGCGCGTATCGAGCGATTCCTCCGGTTCATGCACGCCGACCGACGCCGCGCCGCCGTAAGTCCGCACGATCCGGCGTTCGTCGGCGAGCGCGCGCAGATCGCGCCGCACCGTCGCTTCCGACATGCCGAAGTGCTCGCACAGCGCGGCGACATCGTTCATGCCGGATAGCACGGCCTGCAGCATCGCCTCGCGGCGTTTCTCGACTTTCATGCGATTCCTGTGGTTGGGCGTTGAGCGTTGCGCCTCGCGGGCGGCGAGCCGCCAAGTGTATCGAATCCCGCGCCACTCCCAGGCCCGCGCGATGCTGATACGGAGAAAGTGTCGCCGTGATCGTTCCGATCATTCATTGCGCAGCAAGTGCGCGATTCGATCAGTGTAAACGCTTAGACACCGATAATTGCGCGCGATCCGCGCAATCATTACACTACGGTTTGATTGAATCGATCATTTTCTGATCGGATCGACAGAATTCCTTCCCGGAGACACCCATGGTTCAGATTCCCATCAAGCGCGCAGTGGAGCGCGTACCCGGCGGCATGATGATCGTGCCGCTTCTGATCGGCTCGCTCATCGCAACCTTCCTGCCGGGCATGCCGAAATTCTTCGGCTCGTTCACGAATGCGCTCTTTACCGGCGCGCTGCCGATCCTCGCGGTCTTCTATGTCTGCATGGGCGCGGGCATCGACGTGAAAGCCACGCCGTACCTGCTCAAGAAGGGCGGCGCGCTCTTCGTCACCAAAGTCGGCATGGCGATCATCGCGGGCATCGTGCTCGGCCACTTCCTCGGCGAGCAGCCCATCAGCTCCGGCATGTTCGCGGGCATTTCGACGCTCGCCGTCGTCGCCGCGATGAACGACACCAACGGCGGCCTGTACATGGCGCTGATGGGGCAGTACGGCCGCAAGGAAGATGTCGGCGCGTACACGATCATGTCGCTCGAATCCGGCCCGTTCCTGACGATGGTCACGCTCGGCGTCGCGGGTCTTTCGGCGTTTCCGTGGCCCACGCTCGTCGGCAGCATCCTGCCGCTCGCCGTCGGCATGCTGCTCGGCAACCTCGACCGCGAGATGCGCGATTTTCTGGGCCGCGCGGTGCCGGTGATGATCCCGTTCTTCGCGCTCGCGCTCGGCGCGGGACTCGACCTGCACAAGGTATGGCAGGCGGGCCTGCTCGGCATCGGCCTGGGCCTCGCGGTGGTCGTGTTCACCGGCATTCCGCTTTATTTCGCGGACCGGCTGACCGGCGGCACCGGCGTCGCAGGCGCGGCGGCGGCGAATACGGCGGGCAATGCGGCGGCGGTTCCGGCGCTGATCGCGGCAGCCAATCCGGTCTATGAAGAAGCGGCCAGGTCGGCGACGCTGCTGGTCGCGGCCTGCGTCGTCGTCACGTCCATCGTCACGCCGATCCTCACGGCGGCGATTGCGAAGCGGGTGAACGCCCGCAACGACGCCCGCGCCACGCTCGACGCAAGCGCCAAGCGCGGAGCCGCTCAATGAGCGCGCAGTCCACGAGCATCCTGATTCTCGCCGACGACCTCTCCGGCGCCGCCGATTGCGCGATCGCGTTCGCCGCGGCAGGCCGCAAGACGGTCGTCACGCTGGACCCGCACGCGCCGGACGAAGGCGCGACGGTCATCGCCGCCGATACCGACACGCGCCGCCACGCTCCCGCCGATGCCGCCGCGCGCGTCGACGAGGCATTGCAGGCGCTGCGGGCGCCCGGCCGCCGCCTGTACAAGAAGATCGATTCGACGCTGCGCGGCAACTGGACCGCCGAAGTCGCGGCGCTCGCACGGCTCGCCGGTTGCGCGATCGTCGCGCCCGCGTTTCCGGCGACGGGCCGCGCGGTGCGCGATGGCGGCGTCTTCGTGCACGGCGTGCCGCTCGACGCGACGGAAACGTGGCAACTGGAACACGCGGGACAAGACGCACGCCTCGGCGCAATGCTCGAGGCAGCGGGCCTGAAATGCGCGCACATCGGGCTTTCGACCTTGCGCGACGCGCCGCACACGCTTGCCGCCCGCATTGCGGCGGCGGCGGCGGAAGGCATCAGCGCATTGATCGTCGATGCCGAAACAAGCGACGATCTCGCCGCACTCGCGCGCATCACGGCATCGCTCGATACGCCCTTCTTCTGGGTCGGCTCCGGCGGCCTCGCGCGCGAACTCGCCGCGCTGCCCGACCTGTTTGATGCGCCCGCTGCAACGACGGCGCGGCCCGCATCGGCGGATGTGGCGCACGGGCCGGTGCTCGCGCTCGTCGGCAGCCTGTCGGCGGTTTCCGAGCGGCAATGCGCGATGCTGCGCAGCGAAGCGGGCATCGCGGAGCTGATCGTGCCGCCCGCGGTGCTGCGCGACGGCGCGCGTCATCCGCAATGGAACGCCTGGGGCGACGACATCGGCTCGCGGCTGCGTGGCGGGCATGACCTGATCGTGCGAATAGGACGCGACGACGCCTTCGATCCCGCCGAAGGCGCGCATCTTTCGAACGCGCTCGCCGCGCTCGTCGCGCCGCACTTCGATACGCTCGGCGGGCTGATCGCGACCGGCGGCGAAACCGCCCGCGCGATGCTCGCGGCGGCGAACGTCGGCAGTCTCGAACTCGTGCGCGAGATCGAAGCCGGCGTGGCGCTGGGCCGTGCGACCACCGCGAACGCCGCGAACGCCGCCAACGGCGCGGCCATCGTCACGAAAGCCGGCGCGTTCGGCAGCGAGCACGCGCTATACGGCGCGTACCAGCATTTACGCGGACAGCCCGCCGTGGCCGAAGCCGCGCGGAAACAGAACGCACGCGAAACCTCTATCTGAACGAACGACCATGACCAACTATCTCCCCGTAATCGGCATCACGATGGGCGACGCAAGCGGCGTCGGCCCGGAAATCGTCGTCAAGAGCCTCGCGCATGAAGCCGTGTACCAGCAGTGCCGCCCGCTCGTGATCGGCGATGCGCGCCGTCTCGAACGCGCGATCGAAATTACCGCCGTGCGCGCGACCGTGCGGCGCATCGAGGATGCGTCGCAGGCGCAGTATCAGCCCGGCGTGATCGACTGCATCGACCTCGAACTGATCCCCGACGATCTGCCGTTCGGCCAGCTTTCCGCTGTCGCGGGCAATGCGGCCTACCGCTACATCGCGCGCGCCGTCGAGCTTGCGCAGGCCAATCAGATCGATGCGATCTGCACCGCGCCGCTCAACAAGGAAGCGCTGCACGCGGGCGGTCACAAGTTCCCCGGCCACACGGAAATGCTCGCGCATCTGACGGGCGTGGACGAAGTGTCGATGATGCTCGTCGCGCCGAAGTTGCGCGTGATTCACGTGACGACGCACATCGGCATCATCGATGCCATCCGCAAGATCGAGCCGGGCCTCGTGCGCCGCACGATCGAGCGCGGCAACGCGACGCTCGTGAAGGCCGGCATTGCGAAGCCGCGCATCGGCGTATGCGGGATCAACCCGCACGCGGGCGAAAACGGCCTCTTCGGCTACGGCGAGGAAGAAGAGAAGATCATTCCGGCGGTGAAGGCGCTGCAGCACGAGGGACTCGACGTGACCGGCCCGCTGCCCGCCGATACGCTGTTCTATCGCGCGGGGCGCGGCGACTTCGATCTCGTCGTCGCGATGTATCACGATCAGGGCCACGGGCCGGTGAAGGTGCTCGGGCTGGAAGCAGGCGTCAATGTGACGGTCGGGCTGGATGTGATCCGCACGTCGGTCGATCACGGCACGGCGTTCGATATCGCGGGCAAGGGCATCGCCGATGAAGGCAGCATGCTCGAAGCGCTGCGGCAAGGCGCGGAACTGGCGACGCGGCGCGGCTGAACTGCGCCGATCGGGAACGCGTCGCCATTCGGGGCGACAATGCGGCATCTCCCACGCCGACGCGATCCCGACCATGCCCGACTCTTTCGAGACACTGACGCATCTCTGGCAGCTCGCCGGCCTTCCCGGCGACGCGCTTTCCTACGCGGAATTGCCGGGCGAAGACCCGGTGTTCCCATCCACGTTCGCGGTCGGCACGGCGGCACAATCGACGATTGCAGCCGCCGCGCTCGCTGCCTGCGAACTCGCGCATGCGCGCGGCGTGGCCCGTCAAAGCGTGACCGTCGACATGACGCATGCGGCGGTCGAATGCACCGGCCACTTCATGCTCGACGGCAACGCGCCCGAAACGTGGGGCCCATTCTCGGGCCTTTACCGTTGCGCTGACGGCTACGTGCGCATTCACGCGAACTTCGCTCATCATCAGGACGGCGCGTTGCGCGTGCTGGGCCTCGATCCTGGCTCGGCCACGCGCGACGACGCCCAGCGTGCCCTGCTCGACTGGCGCGCCAGCGATTTCGAGGATGCCTGCGCCGGGCGGGGACTCGTCGTCACGATGCTGCGCAGCTTCGACGATTGGGACGCGACGGCGCAAGGACGCGCCATCGCCGCGCAACCGCTGATGACGATCACGCGTATCGGCGATGCGCCGCCGCGCGAATTGCCGGCGCTGTCGTCGAACGATCGCCCGCTCGCCGGCGTGCGCGTGCTGGACTTGACGCGCATTCTGGCCGGTCCGGTCGGCGGGCGCGCGCTCGCTGCGTTCGGCGCGGACGTGATGCTCGTGAACTCGCCGCATCTGCCGAACATCTCCGCCATCGCCGATACGAGCCGCGGCAAGCGCTCGGTGCAACTCGACCTGCGCAGCGGCGATGACCGCGCGGCGCTTTGGCGTCTCATCGACGACGCGCATGTCTTCTCGCAGGGGTATCGGCCGGGCGGGCTGGCGGCGCTCGGCTTCGCGCCGGAAGCCGTGGCGCAGCGCCGGCCGGGGATCGTGTATGTGTCGCTGACGGCGTACGGCACGCAAGGACCGTGGTCCGGGCGGCGCGGTTTCGATTCCCTCGTGCAAACCGCGATGGGCTTCAACGCAGCCGAAGGCGAGGCGGAAGGCGCAGGCAAGCCGCGCCCCTTGCCGATGCAGATGCTCGACATGGCAAGCGGCTTTCTGATGGCATTCGGCGCGGCGGCCGCGCTCTGGAAGCAGCAGCGTGAGGGCGGAAGCTGGCATGTGCAGGTGTCGCTTGCGCAGACGGGGCATTGGCTGCGCGCGCTCGGGCGGATCGAGGGCGGTCTGCGCGCGACCGTCCCCGATTTCGCGCCTTATCTCGAACGGCAGGCATCCGGTTTCGGCGAGCTTGAAGCGGTGCGGCCGAGCGCGCAGCTTGCACGCACGCCGGCCGGCTACGAGCGCGTTTCCGAGCCGCCGGGAACGTCCGAGCCGCGGTGGTGATCAGGGCTTCTTCTTCGCCTTGCTCCGATTCAGGTCGATGGCCGCGCGAACCAGAGCTTGGAGGCCGTCCACATCCACTTCGTCGCCTTCGAAGTAATCGATCGCGCGCCGCGTGTTGCCGTCCAGCCCGGCGTTGAAGAGCTTGCCCGGATCGGCGAGCATCGCGCCGTGCGCGAACGTCAGCTTCACCTTGCCCTTGTGTGCATTCGCGACGGCGATCATCCCGTCGCAATACCACACGGGGCTGCCCATGTACTTCCATTCTTCGACGATGCCGGGATCGGCTGCGAGAATCGCCTTTCGCATGTTCGCGAACGTCGCGCCGCGCCAGTCCGCGAGTTCCGCGATCATCCGGTCGATGCGTTCGGTCGCGTTCACGATCAGGCCTCCGCGGGCAGATCGACCGCTTCCGTCGACTGCACTTCGACGGGCACGCGCCGCGCGAGCGCGCACATCAGTTCATAGCCGATGGTCCCGGCCGGCTCCGCGACCTCATCGACGCGGACGTGATCGCCCCACAACTGCACCGGCGAACCGATGCCGGCCGCCGGGCACGGCGTGAGATCGACGGTCAGCATGTCCATCGACACGCGCCCGACGAGGCGCGTGCGCACGCCATCGACCGCGACCGGCGTGCCGGCGGGCGCGTGGCGCGGATAACCGTCCGCATAGCCGCACGCGACGACGCCGATGCGCATCGCGCGGTCCGCCGTGAAGGTGCGCCCGTAGCCGATGGTTTCGCCCGGCGCGAGCGTCTGCACGCCGATGATGCGGCTCGAGAGCGTCATGGCCGCGCGCAGCGGCAAGCCTTCGATGTGCCGCGCGCTGCCCGTCGGCGATGCGCCATAGAGGATGGTGCCCGGCCGCACCCAGTCGCGATGCGCGCGCGGATGCCAGAGCACGGCCGCCGAATTCGCGAGCGACCGCGTGCCGGGCAGGTTCCGGGTGGCGGCGTCGAATTCGTCGATCTGCCAGTCGATGCCGCCATCGTCCGCGTTGGCGAAGTGGCTCATCAAACCGATGCCGCCGATCTTGCCGATGGACGCCATATCCGACGCCCGCCGCCAGGCGCGGCTGAAGGCATCGGGCCGGAACCCGAGCCGGTTCATGCCGGAGTTCATCTTGATCTGAATGTCGATTGGCTGGCGCGGTCCGGAGGCATCGAGCAGATCGAGTTGCTCGTCGCAATGCACGGTCACCGTCAGCCGATGACGGTCCGCGATGTCCACGTCGCGCGCATCGAAGAGGCCTTCGAGCAGCAGGATGGGCTTGGTCCAGCCGAGTTCGCGCACGCGCACCGCTTCGTCGAGATCGAGCAGCGCGATGCCGTCGGCCTGCCCGAGCGCCGGGTAAATGCGCTCGATGCCATGCCCGTATGCGTTCGCCTTGACGACCGCCCACACGCGCGACGACGACGCCGTGCGCCGCACGAAAGCGATGTTCTCGCGGATCGAATCGAGGTGGATGCGCGCGGAAATCGGGCGAGGCATGGGCGGAACTCCTGTTTGGCTCGTTGTTAGTCGATTGTGCGATCGTATCGAGTCAAACGGA
This sequence comes from Caballeronia sp. LZ019, assembly GCF_031450825.1. Classification (NCBI taxonomy): domain Bacteria; kingdom Pseudomonadati; phylum Pseudomonadota; class Betaproteobacteria; order Burkholderiales; family Burkholderiaceae; genus Caballeronia; species Caballeronia sp. LZ019. The sequence goes on from NZ_JARTVZ010000003.1 coordinate 108,665, forward strand.
GTTCTTGTTATTCTTGTGCGGGGGGTTTTTAGGGGAAACGACTGCGCGCAACACCTACCGCCCAAGCAACCCGAACACCGCCACCCCGCCCTTCGTCCCCACATAAACCTTGCCATTCGCGATCGTCGGCGTGATGAACTTGTTGCCCGGACCGAACTGATCGCGCGCGCCCGCCTGATTGCTGTCGTACAGCGACCGCGCGAGATTCGACGCGTCGTACGCGTGCAGCGTCGCAATCGTCCCGTTACGCGCCGCCCACACGATGCCGTTCGCCGCGCCGTTCGCCGATATGCTCGGCGTCGCGCCCGGAAAGCCGAACGTGGTCGGCGTCTGGCTCGCGGGCGTGGCCGAGAGCCGCGCGTTCGTGATCGTGAACGCCTTGATGTTGTCGCCGATCGCGCCGAAATACACCGTGCGATTGAAGTACGCGGGCATGCCGAACATCGCGCCGCGAATCTGCCCGACCAGTTCCTGATAGATGTGATCGGCGTTCGAATCGAACTTGCCCATCGAATCGCGGTTGACCACGTAGATCACCGCGTTCTTCCCCGCCCCCAGCGCGAGCCGCCGCACCGCGCCGCTCGCGTCGGCCAGGTCGGGCAGCACGAGCGCGCCGCCCGAACCCAGATCCTCGTCCGCGTTCGACTGCTGCACCGTGTTCGACGGCTGGAAATAATCGGTGACGGCGAGCGCCGGCGTCGTGCCGAGCTTCAGAAAACCATTGCCGAAGTTGCCGTGAAGCGGCATCTCCTGCGCGTTCAGGGTAGCGTCGAACGTGCCGTTGCCATCGAGAAAATAGATCGACGCGCCATCCGACGCGAGCCCCGCGCCGCTCATCCAGATCGCGCCCATCTGCCCGTTCGGCGTCACGTTCAGCACGCTCGCCTGCTGCAGCGTGGCCGCGTCGTAGCCGATCACCCAGCCGGTGTAAGGCATGAAGTCGCAATGCGATGTCCACGCCGTATAGACGACGCCGTTCAGCAGCAGTAGCGACGCGCGCTCCGCATACTGGCCGGGATCGAACACCACGCGCCCGTTCTGACTCGCCGCGCCCGTCCCCGGATACGACGCGGCGATCTCCGTCGGCCCGCCGAACAACTCCGCGCCCGTCGCGATGTCGAGCGCGTGAATGCGCTGGTGATAGCGGCCCGCGCCGTCCTTCGACATGCCGACGACGTACATCGCGCCGTTCGGGCCGCGCGCGCGATCGATGACCGGTGTCGCGGTGATGCCGATCGTCGGCGTGATCTGCCCGCAGCCGTGATCGTCGCTGGGCGATTCGCCGTCGGCGAGCGTCGTGGCCTTCCAGAGCGTCGCGCCGGTGTCGGCGTCGAAGGCGTAGACGCTCGCGTTCTCTGTTGCGACGTACAGCACGTCATGCGTGCCGCCCGCAATCGATACGCTGGCGAGAAAGAGCGGCTGCGCGTTGACGGGGCCGTCGACCGGATAGACCGCGAGCTTGCCGAAAGTCGTCGAATTGACGTTGGCGGGCGTAAGCACCGTTTCCGCGAGTTGCTGGCCGGTGCGGCCGATATCGTTGTGGTAGGTGACGACGTCCATCGCGTTGGCGACGGCGCCCGAAGCCGCCGGCGCGCCGGATGCAGCCGGCGGCGCGGATGCACCGGCGCCCACGTTCGGCGAAGACGAGGAAGAGGAAGAGGAAGAGGAAGACCCGCCCCCGCTGCATCCCCCGGCAATAGCGAACGCGGTCATCAAAGCGAGCACCAGCGAAAGCAGGACGGCACGACCCGACAGATGCGGCTTCACTGCAGTCTCCTTCTCCCGACCGGCACGAACGATTGCGGCGTTTTGCCATCTTCCGACGCCTTTGCGGCGTTGCAATCAACCGTGCTAATATAGGGAAACTACCTAGGTAGTTAACCTAGTCTCACAGTTAATCAAGGAGTTGCGTCATGGGAGTGTTCCTTCCTTTTTTCTCGATGTTGTCCGCTGCGGTCCGCGACGCCCTTAAGGCACGCGCCAAGGTCAGCGCGTTGATGGCCGAGGCCTACCGCCGCGCGGGATACTAAAGCGGCCGCGGCCAGCGGCCGCCGTGAACGGTCGTCGCGTGCGCGTCCGAAAGCAGCGCGGCTTTAAGGTCTCGCCGCTCGGAGAAGCGCGGCGAGTCAAACCACAGCAGAAGTTCCTCGCGCCAGAAGCCCCAGGCGTTCTCGTCGAAATCGAAGTCCTCGTCGATGCAGCCGTTGTCGCGCAGATACGCGCCGACCACTTGCGTCCCGTTCCAGTACGCGACGGCCACATCGGTCAGATCGGCGGTCATGCCGCGCGGCAGATCGCGCAGCAGCATGGCGAGGTGCGCCCTGAACGATGCGAAGTTGGTCGGTCTCATCGCGTGTTCCGCCTCAAAAAGTGCGTTGTAAGACGATGCGGCGCGCGTTCTGTCCACGGCACGATCAGCCGAATGCGCCCTTGTTCAAGTCTTTCTCGAACATGGTCACCCATGCGGTGCCGTGCCCGATGCGATATTCGCGCTCTTTCAACGTCGAGCGCCGCACGATCGTGACGTGTCCCTGCAACGGATAAACATCGTCCACTACTTCGGATTCCCCCGCTTCCTGCACGAGAAAATCGTCCGCATCGATGCGATGCCGCGCGAGAATCGCCAGAAAGTCCGCTTTTTCGTCCGGTGCGATCACTGACATGGCGGCCTCCACGATCGAACGCTGCTGCATTCAAGGTAGCACACGCAAGGACGAACGGCGATGCCAATTGCCACACCCGTGGCACGCGCGCGCCGCACGCGAATTGCTTGCACTCGCGCGATGATTCGATGGAGACGCTCGCCGATGACGAACCCGACCTTTCGCCGCGCGCTGTGTTGCGCGGCGCTCGCCGCGTCCGCGCACGCACATGCGCAGGACCCGGGTTGCGGCGTGCTGCAAGGCGCGTCGGGCAATACGCTTTCGTTGCGCGAAGGTGAACGCGCCGATCTGATCCAGGGCGGCACGCCGTGCATGGCGCGCTGCATGTGTATGCCGACGGCGCGGTGTATCGCGTGTACTGGCAACCGGACGGGAGCGCCGAGCAATATGTGCTGGCGAATGCGGGAGAGAACGGCGTGCGGCTGGTTTCGACGCCGCCGCGCGGAACGAAAGTGGACGCGGGACCGGGCACGCTGCCGCCGCAGCAGGTGCAGTCGTGTCCCGCGTTGTGAAGCCGATCGTTGTAACGCCGATTACTTTGCCAGCACCTTGCCGATCGCATCGGCGACGGTCTGCACGTTGCTGTCGTTCAGGCCCGCCACGCACATGCGGCCCGAGCGCAGGATATACACGCCGAACTCTTCTTTCAGGCGATCGGCCTGCTCGGCCACGAGCCCCGTGTACGTGAACATGCCGCGCTGCTTCAGATAGCGCGTGAGCATTTCGCCGCGCACGTGGTCTTTCAGGCCATCATGAATGGCGCGACGCATCCGCGCGATGCGCTCGCACATCGCCGCGAGTTCATCGCGCCACGATTGCGCGAGTTCGGGCGTCGTCAGCACCTTCGTGACGATCTTCGCGCCGTGCGTCGGCGGATTGCTGTAGTTCGCGCGCACGGCGCTCGTCAATTGGCCGAGCACGCGGTCGGCTGCGGCGGCATCGTCGCAAATCACATGCAGGCCGCCGCAACGCTCGCCATACAGCGAGAAATTCTTCGAGAACGAATTGGCGATGAACGCCGGCACCCCGCGACGCGCAAGCTCGCGCACGGCGAACGCGTCGTCGTCGAGGCCGGAGCCGAATCCCTGATAGGCCATATCGACGAAGGGCAGCAACTCGCGCCGCTCGAGCACGTCGATGATCTTGACCCACTGCGCTTCGTCGAGATCGACGCCCGTCGGATTGTGACAGCACGCGTGCAGCAAGACGACGCTCTTCGCGGGCAACGCGTCGATGGCGTCCAGCATCGCATCGAAACGCAGGCCGCCGGTGGCTTCGTCGTAGTACGGATACGTGTTCACTTCGAAGCCCGCGCGCTCGAAGATGAAGCGATGGTTCTCCCACGTCGGATCGCTGACCCACAACTTCGACGCCGGAAAATAGCGCTTGATGAAATCCGCGCCCACTTTCAGCGCGCCCGAACCGCCGAGCGTCTGCACGCTGGCGATGCGGCCGTCGGCGCGCGCCGGGCTGTCGTTGCCGAACACGAGCGCCTGCACGGCATCGCGATAATGCGCGAAACCGGCCATCGGCAGATACGGCTTCGGGCCGGGATCGTTCAGGATCGACAGTTCGGCTTCGCGCACGGCCTGCATCACGGGCAGGCGGCCGGCGTCGTCGAAATAGATGCCGATGCTCAGATTGACTTTGTCGGTGCGCGGGTCCTTCTGAAAGTTTTCGTTGAGCGACAGGATCGGGTCGCCGGGGTAGGCATCGATATGTTCGAACATGGTGTCGGAATCGGATCGGAAGCGGAAGGAAGGATCAGCGAGACGGCGCACGGCGCGGCGCGCCCGCGTCGTCGCCGCGACTTTTGAGATAGTAGCCGATTCCCAGAACCGCGAGCCAGATGGGGATCAGGTACACCGACAGCCGCAGCCCCGGCGTCTCGAACATCACCCAGACGATGCCCGCGACGAACGCAAGGCAAAGATAGTTGGTGAGCGGAAAGCCGATGCTTCTGAACGACGTCGCCACGCCGCGTTCGCGCTTGTCGCGGCGAAACTTAAGGTGAATGACGCTGATCATCGCCCAGTTGATGACGAGCGCCGACACCGCGAGGCCCATGAGCAATCCGAACGCGCGGCCCGGAATGAAGTAGTTGATCAGCACGCACGCCGCCGTGACGAGCGCCGACACACACAGCGCCGCGATCGGAATGCCGCGCGCGTTCACGCCGCAGAGCGCACGCGGCGCATTGCCCTGTTGCGCGAGGCCGTAGAGCATGCGGCTGTTCGCATAGACGCCGCTGTTATAGACCGACAGCGCGGCGGTCAGCACGATCACGTTCAGCACGTTCGCCACGAGCGTGCTGTTCATCTCGCGAAAAATCAGCACGAAGGGGCTGCCGCCCGTCGCGACCTTGTCCCACGGATACAGCGACAGCAGCACGCCGAGCGCGCCGATATAGAAAATGAGGATGCGGTAGATGACCTGGTTCGTTGCGCGAGGAATGCTGTGCGACGGGTCTTCCGCTTCCGCCGCCGTGATGCCGACCAGTTCCAGCCCGCCGAACGAAAACATGATGACGGCCATCGACATGACGAGCCCGCTCACGCCGTAGGGGAAAAATCCGCCGAGCTTCCAGAGGTTCGTCACGCTGGCTTGCGGCCCTGCGTGACCTGAAACCAGCAGGTAGCCGCCGAACAGAATCATGCCGACGATCGCCGCGACCTTGACGATGGCGAACCAGAATTCGAGCTCGCCGTAGGACTTCACGCTCGTCAGGTTGATCGCGTTGACGATGACGAAGCACGCCAGCGCCGATACCCATGTCGGCAATGCCGGCCACCAGTACTGCATGTAGATGCCGACGGCGGAGAGCTCCGCCATGCTGACGAGGATATAGATGGCCCAGTAGTTCCAGCCGGAGATGAAGCCCGCCGCGCGGCCCCAGTACTTGTCGGCGAAATGGCTGAACGAGCCGGCGACGGGTTCGTTGACGACCATCTCGCCCAGTTGCCGCATGATGAAGAACGCCATGAGCCCGGCGATCGCATAGCCGAGCAGCACCGATGGGCCCGCCAGCCTGATCGTCTCCGCGACGCCGAGAAAGAGTCCGGTGCCGATCGCCCCGCCGAGGGCGATCAACTGGATGTGGCGGCTCTTGAGTCCGCGCCTGAGTGCTTCGGGCGATGTCGCCGTCGCGCCTGTATTGCCTGAAACCATGATCGATGCCTGCCTTCACTGCCCGTCCGCGCGTCGCCGCGACGCCCGCCGCCGCAACGTCTATAAAAACGCACGAAGTGTTGTTTTTCTGCGAGGAGAAATTCCCGCCGCCCCGCCATACGACCGCTTCGCTTCCCTTTCCGCCCGGACCAAAGTACGCGATTTTACAGCCCCACCGCCCGCAAAGCCTTGTGGAGCGGACTTGCGGCGGATTTCTAACCGTTTCGCGCCGTGCGTCGCGCGCGCCCCAAGCCGCGAAGAACAGGAAGTGAGGCCGGAATTGGGGCTTTTTCGGAGGATTGAGTTCGGGACCCGGCGCGCAGAATCACTTCATCCACTCAACGGGGAAGCGCCATGTTCCAGACGATGCAAAAAAACGCCGCGCCGCATCACATCGCGAATCTGAATGCATACGCGCACCTCGGCGCCCCGGCGGCCGAAGCCGATCTGCTTGCCCAGCTTCAGGCCGCCTCCGACAACGTGCTGCGCCTCGCCGGCGAACTGCATGCAAACGCGGACGCCGACGCCGATTCCCTCACCGAGCAGCACGCCATCGCGCAACGGCTGATCGGCCAGTTGCTCGCGATGCCCGCATCGCAACGCTGATTCATCGCCGCACCGCTCATCGCTCATCGCACTGAAACTGGAAGAACGAAATGAACTACTTGACCATCATCGCGGTTGTCTGGACGGTCTGCGCAATCTTCGCGGTGCTGTTCATCCGTGGAGCGACGGCGCAGGAACGCAAGCCGGCGCGCGTCGCCGCTCGCCGGGAGCGCGCTGCGGCCACGGTCAAGACGGCCGCTCGCATCTCCTGAGCGCGTTCCTGAAGCGGCATCACCGAATCGCGGATGCCGCCGCGCGCAAGCCGAGCAGATAGCTGTCCACGCCGAAGCCGCAGATTTGCCCCTTCGCGATTTCGGCGAAGACCGAGTGGTGACGGAACGGCTCGCGCGCATGAACGTTCGACATGTGCACTTCGACAATGGGCACGGTCAGAATGGCGAGCGCATCGCGAATGGCGACGCTGTAATGCGTCCACGCACCCGCGTTGATGACGACGGCATCGACCTTCTCGGCGAAAGCCTGGTGAATGCGCGCGCACATTTCGCCTTCGATGTTCGTCTGATAACACTCCACCTCCACGCCCAGTTCCTTGCCGAGCGCGTTCAGTTGCTCGTCGATTTGCGCGAGCGTCGCCGTGCCGTACTGCTTCGGATCGCGCTTGCCGAACATGTTGAGGTTGACGCCGTGCAGCGTCAGGATCTTTGCCATGATGTGTCCTCGAAGGTGGATGCCGCAGGCTGTAACGGGCAGATTCTGCAGTCCGTGACGCGCGATGACAATAGCCTCGACCCGGCGCCTCGCAATGCCGCCGCTATTTGTACTGCGCCTGCAGCGATGCGTGCAGCATGTCGCGAAGCTCGATCAGGTCGCCGCGCAGCAACGCGGTGAACGTGTTGACGTCCTCGACCCACTGGCCCGACTCCCGCAGCACCGTTCTCAGCTCTTCGCACTGGTCGTATAGCATCGACGGACCGAGCACCGTCATGCCGCCCGCCAGCTTGTGCGCCCATCCGCGCAATTGCTGCGGGTCCTTCGCGCGGCAGATGCGGTCGAGCGAAACGATATCCTCGTCCAGTTGCGTGACGAGATCGCGCATATACGCGGCGGGGATCGTCGGAAAGCGCGGCGGCAGGTCGTCGTCTTCAGCGTCGTCGAGCCGATGAATGTCCGCTTGACCGGCATGCTCCGCGCGCGCTGTCTGCAACACCCCTGCGAGCACGGCGAGCGGAAGCGGCTTCGTCAGATAATCGGTGAAGCCGCGAGCGCGGCCCGCTTCCACGTCCTGCGTGCTCGCGCTTGCGCTGACCGCGTAGACGCGCATCGACGGGTCCAGCGCGCGGGCGGCGACGAGCAGTTCCGCGCCCGACATCTTCGGCATGTCCATGTCGGTGAGCACGATATCCACGCGATTCTTGCGCAGCAGATCGAGCGCCTCTTCGCCATCGGCCGCCTCGAGCACGGTTGCGCCGAGCGTGAGCAACTGGTCGCGCAGCAGCCCGCGATTGAGCCGGTTGTCTTCAGCAATGACGACGGTCGGGCCTGCCGTGCGCCCGGACGGCACAGGCGTCGCATGGACGATGCCGGGCAGCGTGACGCCGCGCTCGCGTCCCCGGAGAATGTCGACCGCGTCCTTGAATCCTTTTACGCTGAAGATGCTCACTTCGAGCACGCCGTCATCGCTCTGCACGGGAACGAGCGGCCCGTTCTGTGTCATGCGGATCAGGCGTGCGGTGTCCTTCCAGGCCAACTGGATCTCCTTGTCAGTGAACTCGTCGGTGGCGATCAGATAGTCGCAACCGTCCGTCGACGCAGCGCCCGGCTGCGACATGAACGTGAGCGAGCTGCGTTCCGGGTCGTACAGATTCTCGAACCATTCGCGATACTCGTTCGCGCGGCACAGGATGGCAGGCCGGCCGCCGAGCATGACCGCATCGCTGGCCGCGCTCGCCGATACATCGACGGCGAGCGGCAGCGACACACGAATACGCGTGCCGACGCCTTCCGTGCTGTCCAGTTCGATGCGGCCTTTCATCAACTGGCAAAGCCGCACGCAAATGGATAGCCCGAGCCCGGTGCCGCGCGCCTGCGAGAGACGATGGGCGTCGCCCTGCATGAACGGCTGAAAGAGCTTTTCGCGCTGCGCTTCCGGAATGCCGATGCCCGAATCCGCGACGCTCAGCGCGAGCGCACCCTCGGCCCAGCGCGCCCGCACGACGACCTTGCCCGAATACGTGAACTTGAGCGCATTGCCGAGCAGGTTGTTGAGTATCTGGGAGACGCGGATCGGGTCGAAGAACAGCTTCGCCGGACACGAGCGGTCGATCACGACGAAGAGCCGCAAGCCCTGCCGGTTCGCGAGCGGCGCATGCGCGATCATCACGCGCACGACGAGATCGCGTATCGAGCCCCACTCCTCGGCGAGCTTCATTTCGCCGATATCCATCTTCGAGAAATCGAGGACATCGTTCACGACTTGCAGAAGCGCGCTCGCGGATGCCTGCATCGCCTGGACGCGCGCTTCCTGTTCGGCGACGAGCGGCCCGAGCGCGACGAGCTCCAGATTGCCGACGAGGGACGACAGCGGCGTGCGAATCTCGTGGCTCATCGATGCGAAAAAGCTCAGCTTGGCCTTCGCGGCGGCATCGCTCGTTTCCTTGGCCGCACGCAGAAGGCGCTCGACTTCGTGGTGCTCGGTGATGTCGGCGATTGCGCAGAAGAGCACATCCGTCTTGTTCACCACCGCCGACGCATACGAAATCTTGAGATGCACCGTCGCGGCGTTCGGCTTGTCGAGCGAATACTGAAGCTGTCGGATCATGGCTTCTTCGCCCTCTTTCGCCGGCGCGATGCCGTTCGCTTCGAGCGCTCCGCGCAGGCCTGCGGGCAGTCGCATGGACGCGTCGGTCAGATCGAGCACCGAGCGCGCGACCTGGTTCGCCGCGATGACGTTGAAATCGCTGCGAAGCGCGATGCACAGGCCAACGGGGGTAGCGTGTACGAGAAGGTGATTGAGAATGTCGCCTTCCACCGCGCGGCACGCCTGTTCGTAAGTTCGCGTGAGGAAGCGGTAGTTCCAGTATCGGTACATCGCGATCAGCATCGCGATGAGCGTTCCCGTCACGAGCGCGATGATGATGGCCGGCTCACGCTGCGATGCAAGCCGCGTCTTGATGGGCAGCACAGCGACGATATGGCCGATGCCGAGCGCGAGCGGTTCGAGCCGCATGCCCCATCCGTGGCCCGGCAGCCAGTGGTAGGAACCGACCTGACTCTTGGCCAGGCGTGCGTTGGCGTATCGCGTGTACTCGGTGTCGTCGCCGCCGATCACGCGTCCGTCCGCAGCGAAAACCGCAACCTGCGATTCGAGCGCGCGGGGCGCCACGCGGCGCAGCGCGACATCCGGCGCAAGGCTCGTGAACACGAAGCCGAACGGCTGCTCGTCCCGCGCGACGACCACGAACAAAACCACCGTGGGCTTGAGAAAGCCCAGCGATGGCGGCGCGAGGAACCACATGACGCGCCGGGCGTGCGCCGCATCGAGCGGTGCGATCTCGTGCGTGCTCATGTAGATCTTCGCTAACTGTACGAGCGCGGCGAGTCTTTTGGACGGAGCCACCTTGTCGTCGGTTTCTTCGAACACGCCGAAACCATGCGAGACGCTTCCGTCGAACGACACGTACTGAAGTCTCGGCGGCGTGCTTTCTTCCGGAATGAGTTGACGCGCGGCCTCGCATGCTTCGGCGAGCAGCTTGTCTTCCCGGCCGGAAGGGTATGCGTGGCAGCGGGGCTTGTTGGCCAGTGTCTGAACGTCCAGCTTCGGCGGGACTGCGCCCACTTCCAGCAGCAGGCTGCCGGGCGTGAGCATGTTGTAGCGGCTGAACACCGAGACGTTGATGCCGCGCATCGCGGCCTGCACCGCGTCCTGGTCGGTCTTCAACGAGGCGGTCAATACGAAGACCGCGGTCGCGGCGGCGCCGCACAGCGCGGCAAAGATCAGCAGCGCGACGGCGATCGCGAAGATGCGCCGCTCCCGCTTGAGGTTGTTTTCCAGCATCCGCAGCATCTGCAGAGGCGAGTTCTGCGATGCGGCGAAGAAACGCTCCATCAGGCCAGTCCTGTCTTGGCGGCGTACTTGACGAGGTCTACGTGGTTCTCGACATGCAGCTTGCGCATGGCGGAGCGCTTCTGAGTCGCGACCGTCGGCACGGACCGGTTGAGGGTGCGCGCGATCTCCGTGACCGAAAGCCCTTGCGCGAAGAGGCGCACGACTTCGAGTTCACGCGGAGAGAGCGGCTGGGCGCGCGCAAGGTCTTTCGTCGTCGATCCCTCGCGGGCCAGGCGATGCTGAATCTTCGGCGAGATGATGGTTTCCTTCGTGGCGAGCGCGCGCAGGCTGATCTGCGCGAGTTCGCTCGCAGGCTCTTCCTTGCTCACGATGGCGGCAACGCCCAGCTTGCACAGTTCATGGAACATGCCGCCGCTCGTGGTCATCGTCAGGATAACGAGCGGAATGTCGGGATAGGAGCGGCGCAGCCTGCTGACGAGGCGCAATCCGTCGAGTTCGACTTCCGCATCGCCCTGCATGACGAGGTCGGTGATGATGAGATCGGCAGGCTGCTTCTCGAGCACGCGGATGAGCTCCGCGCCCGAGTTCACCGTTGCGGCGATCTGATAGCCGGGAAGCTTCGCGAACTGGTCCGAGACGGCCATGAGAACGATGGGATGGTCGTCTGCCAGCACCACTCGGACCGTGCGGATGCTTTCGTTCATGCGCGCACCGTCGGGGAGGCTCTCAACGTCTGTATCGGAACCCGAAACAGACGCAGGGCTTCCCGCGAAAGAAGCAATAGACGAACAGGCCGGTTCATCAGTACGTCCCCCGAACGAGTATGCGCATTCAGGATTCATTCTAGGATAGCGCGCATCGCATTGAAAGACGTGCAGACACGCTCTCATACGTGTCATTTTGGCCCCTTCATCATGGACTCTTTTCATTCCGGTGTTCACAGTAAGCTCCACAAGTCTGTCGGTGAGACACGAGACGCACTCGCCGTTAGGGCAAAAGCTTCACCGCATGGGCAAGCCATTGCGTGATGCGTCGTTGTTCTTGCCCTTGCTGCCGTGATGCGCGCTGGACTGTCCGAGTTCATGAAGCGGCATGGATGTGATGCGGCGCGTCTTGTCCACTTTGCCTCGCCTGCTTTGCGCAAACAGCACGCACGTAATAAGGAGCATGCAGGCGATGAAGCCTGTCGCGATGGTCAGCACCGGCCACGAACGCCAGGTATCGAGTGCGAACACCGCAAGAAGGAAGAAGGACATCGCGAAGAATACCGGGACGAGCACCATTGAAGCGATGCCTGCAGCGTCGAAGGCCTTTTGCGCGATTCGGCGAATCGAATGGATTACGGACATACTGAGCACCCGGGAAGGAACGCGACAGGCGGCCGTTCGTGACGCCTGTCTGCAGAAGAGCAACGCAATCTGTAGTATCGAAACCTTCGCCGTACATCGACCGCGATCTTGAGTTGATTCGTTGGCTCGCAAAGCTTGACTGTATTCAACTGAGCAAGGCCGTTATATCGAAGAATGTCGAACCTGGTCCGCGTGCGTCACCCGCAAGCCTCGTTTTCGACCGGTCGGCGCTTTGCAAAAAAAAGCCGCCTGGACGGCGGCGAAAAGGGTCGATCGGTGATGAAGCCAGCGCGTCGCAGCGCCTCCTTGGGGGTCGGTCGCGCAGCTTTAAAGAACAGTTACATCTTCGCGCTTGACACCCCTTGCGGATATAGACGGAATTCGAAACACGCCGCTAGACATCAAGCTGTGAGCGTGCGTTCCGACTTCTCCATCACGAGTTGCCGCATGTGCCCGCCGATGCGCGCCACGACTTCCGACCAGTCGCATCCGAAGCGGCGGCGGAAAAGCCGCATCGTCGGATACCACGGACTGTCTTCACGCGTGTAATGCCAGCGCCAGTCGCCGAACGCGGGCAGCATGAGCCAGACGGGCTTGCCCATTGCACCAGCCACATGAGCGACGGATGTATCCACGGTCAGCACGACGTCCAGCGCTTCGATTGCGGTCGCGGTCTGCGCCATCGTGTTCAGGGCCGGGCCGATGTCGTGGAAGTTGCGATAGAGCTCGCCATAGCGTGCGGCTTCGTCTGCGCCTGCGCCTTTTTGCAGGCTGAAGAACTCCACGCCAGGCAACTTGATGAGGTTGTCGAGCACGCCGAGCGACGGCAGTGAACGCTGGCTGTCGTTCTCGTGCGTCGGGTTGCCCTTGAACACGAGGCCCACTTTCAGCTTTCGCGCATCCACGGACGGCAGCTTCGGCTCGATGCCTTGCGGCGCGCGCAGATAAGGAACCGTGGACGGCAGTTTGTCCAGGCTGAGCGGCAGATGCGCCGGAATGGCATGCGGGAACACCCAGTAATCGATGGCCGGCATCGAAGAGACATTGTTCACGTCGATGACGTCGTCCGCCGTGCCCGATGCTTCGTACAACTCGACGAGCGGCGACTGGCAGACGACGACCACGCGCTTCGCGCCGCATCGCTCGCGGAAAATCTTCGCGAATCGAAGGAAGAAGATTTCGTCGCCGAGACCGAACTCGCTCCAGATGGCGATGGATTTGCCCGCAAGCAGTTCGCCGTTCCATTGCGGAACATCGCGCGGCGGTTCGGCCGTGGTGCGGCGCTTCCAGCCCAACGGGCCCATGAGCGATTCGCGCAGCGCGAAGCCTTCCTGCAACTGCCCGCGGCCGATCGTGTGGAGCGCCTGATACAGCCGCGGCAGATGCTCGCCCGGCAGACGTTCGACGCATTGCTTCCAGAGCGCGTCGGCGGCTTCGGGCGTGTCCCAGCGCAGTGCATCCATCAGTCCGCGATGGTACGTCTCGAAGCGATACGGATACAGCCGCATGGCCGCCTCGCTCGCCGCGAATCCTTCCTCGCGGCTTCTGGCGATCCCGATGGCTGCGACCATTTCACCCGCCGTCGGCACCGCGCGCTTGCGCAGCACGATTTCGATCGCGCATTCGGCGACGCCATCGGCCGTCTGATCGGCTTGCGGGCGGCGCGCATCGTAGCCGTCGCGCACGAGCGTAATGCGCTCGCAGTCGGCTACCGGCGACATCGCCTGCACGAGTTCCAGCACGTTGATCGATTTCGGCAGCCGCTTGTCCGCCTTGCAAATGGTGAAGCTCGCCTTGTGCGAAGTATTGAAGCGGCTCGGCCACACGCCCTTGCCATAGAGGTCTTCGTCGGGCAGCGTGACGATTGCATGACCGCCGGGCTTGAGCACATCGAGCCAGCGCGCGAGGGCCTTGTGCGGATTGTCCTGCTCCGCCAGCAGATGGCTCGAATGAACGAAGTCGAGCGACGCGTCACGGATGCCATCGAGCGTCGTCGCGCTGCCTTGCGCCGGCGTCCACGACACGACCTTGCCGATCCGGGGAAACGCTTGTGCATGCGCCGAGAGAGGATCGTCGGCAGGGCCGATGTCGAGGCCGTCGCCGACCAGATAATGTTGTGCGAATGCGGTCTCGCGCGAGCGGCGCAGAACGGCTTTGCTGGTTTCTTTCATGATCGTTTCACTCCACTGCCGCTACGGGCGTTGCGTACTGCGCGTTACCGAGACGCGCGTCGATAAGCTCGCGGAATGTCGAGGTCGTCCCTCGGGCGAGCAGCTTGGGAAGCTCGCGGCTCGCCGACTCATCGTCGCGACGCTTGCCAGCGTATTCGTATCCGTCGATGCTGAATTGCGTGATCTTCTTGCGATGCTTGCCGCCAACGCGGCAAGCCCTGTCTGCGATGAACTGCATCACGATCAGTGGCTCCAGGTCACGGAGAGCCAGTACTGCGTCGGTCGCTTACCGGGTTCGATCCACGAGGTTTCGGAGAATCGATAGGGCTTCGAAACAGCTGCCGAGACGGTCGCACCGATCGGCGTGAGCCAGTCGACGCTCACGCCGTAGCCCGCGAGCACGCGATTGTTCGTCACGCCCGGAACGCCCGGATAACTCTTCTCCCAGCCATCCCACGGAGAATGGTTCACGCGTCCATAAGCGAAGTCGTTGAAGACGCCGAACTGCAACTGGTGTCCGGCCGCAACCGGCACACGCTGATACAGGCCCAGGCTCGCCACCGCGCCTTCGTCCGCGGAACCTTCATCGGCGCGATAGGCACGCACCGCGTCGGGACCGCCGAGACCGAGCTTCTCGCTCCCGTCGAGATTGCGGCTTGCCAGTTGCGTGCTGATGCGCGCCGACATGAAGGTGTTGCCGCTCTTCGACAGCGCATACGTGCCGAATGCGCTGCCCGCGAGCTTCGCGTAGTTGCCCGCGTGATGCACGGTGGATTCGAACGGGTCGTCGTTGCGTTGATGGCCGAGCGTCAGTGCAATCTGTCCGGTCGCGAGATTCGTGCGCATCGCGCGGGCGCGATCGCCGTTATCGGCTGTCAGCGAAAGTTGCAGCGAGTCGAGCTTACTGTGCGTGGCCGAGCTGTACTCAGGCAGATCCGTCGATGTCTGGCTATGCAGCACCGATGCGCCGCCCCACACGTTGGCGTCGAGCCCGCGTGCGAACGGGTATTGCACGCCGAGCTGGCCTGTCGTCGCGACGCCCTTCACCGGCGTGCCCGCATTGATGAAATACTGCTGGCGCGTGACGCCGCCCGTCATGCGAAGGCCATCGTCGAAAATGGGCACGCTGCCGGTGAGCGAACCCGTCCACATCTTCTTGTTGGTGCTGGTGATGGTGAACGCGTAAGCGTCGCCCTGGCCGAAGAGGTTATTCGCCGATGCCGTCACGCCCGCGCGATACGAGCCCGTCGACTCGACGCCCTTGTTATCGAGGATCAGATCCGCCGACACCGGCTTGCCGTTTTGCGCGATCTTGAACACGACATTGACATCGCCGACGCCTGCACCCGGCGAGAAGCTCGGTGCGCCATCGATTGCGACGCCGGGAAGGTCCTGAAGCAGCTGCGTCGCGCGTTCGAGATGCGACGTGCGCAACAGGCATACGTTGTTGATCGTCTCGCCGCCGCACAGTGCATGCGAGATGAGGCGTTCCAGCCGTGCATCCTTCACGCGCGACTTGTTCTTGACGACGATATTGCGGATACGGCCGGGAAAGACAGTGAATTGCACCTCGCCGCCCTTCTGCGCGGCCTGCCAGTCTTCCTGCGTCATCAGCACCTGGCCGAGCGGAAAGCCGCCCTGACGCAGCGCGACCGTCAGCACTTGCGACCAGTGATCGACGTCCTTCAGCGTCGCGGGAGCGTTGCCGAGCTTCTTGATGTCCGCGTCGAGCATCTGCTTCACCAGCAGCGCATCGGCGCCTTCAGCCGGCACGACCTTGACATCGACCGTGCGGATATCGGTGACCGGAGCCTGTTCCGCTGTTGCGGCGACAGGCGACTGAACAACAGGCTCCGCTTCTACCGCATCCACCGCTTGCGCCGCACCCGCGCGTTCGGCGCTTGCCACGCCCGCCAGCACCACTGATCCGACGCATAACATGCGGCGGACGGTCATCGCTATTTCGCTCATCTTCAACATTGCACGTATCCTTGCATTCGACCAGACGTTGGAACGTTCGCGCCTGGCTCATCGACTCTTGTCTGCGCATCGTTCTCAAATAGAAGGTTAAGGATTCGCTTGCTTCATTCGAATAGAACAAGTTCTAAAGTGGCGCGACGGCCCCGCGAAACGCGATGTTTCGGCACGCGAAGAAGATCGCCATGCGCACGCCCAATGAAGAAAGCCCGGCACGTGGCCGGGCTTTTGTTCGAATCGAAACGCAGTCGTTTCGATGCAGGTGCTTACGCGGTCTCCACTGCGCGCTCCGCCTTTTTGGCGCGGCCACGCGGCTTCGCACTCGGCAGTTGCTCCTTCCACAGCGCTTCCATGCGCTCGCCGAGAATCTCCGGACGGCCTGCGAAGATGAGCTTCTCGATGGCTTGCGGACCAGCGAGCTTCGCGGACAGTTCGAGACGCTCCTCCGCGTTTTCGATCAGACGCAGCGCCGATGCCTTGTACTCTTCGTTCGTCTTCGCGATCATCCAGTCGGGGAAGCCCAGGCGGCGGAACATGCCTTCGTCGATATGCTCGTGTACTTCGCGCCCGGTCTTGCACACGCCGACGAGCCCGGCCCATACCGTATCCACGATGCCGTTCGTATTGCCGAACGGGAACGGATTCAGGAACAGGTCGCAGCCCGCGATCACGTTCATGTAGCTGCCGTAGTTCTGATGCTTGTGCACAGTGGCCTTGTCGCCCATGAGGCGGCGCACCAGGTTGCGCACTTGCGGATAGATCAGGCCGTTCGCTTGTCCCATCAGGAAGTGGAAGTGCACCGGCACCTTGGAATCGCGTGCGATTTCGGCACACGTGTTGAGGAAGCCCGGGTTCTGCTTGATCGTGGTGCCCGCGACCGCGATTTTCACGACGCCATCCGACGGCTGCTTCTCCGGCAACTGAAGCTCGAGCAGCGCGGCCGGTGCGCGGTACGGCATGCCGTCCTTCGGCAGCTTGAGCAGCTTCTCGCTGAAGCAGGCTTCGTCGCCGACGTAGTCTTCTTCGACGACGACATAGTCCATTGCATGGCCGTGCGTGGTGGCCGGGTGGCCGAGCGCCATCATCTGGAGCGGCGCGACGCGCAGGCAGGCCAGCACCATCGTGATCGGGAACATGCCGACGCTCGGCATGTACATCATCTGCGCGTTGCGCGTTTCGCTCGTCTCACGCACATGCTTCGCGACTTCCCACAGATTCCCGCCTTGCAGCGGAATGAATTCGTGGAACACGGCTTTGCCCGCATCGTCCACGCGGCCGTCATAGCCCATGCCGACGAGATGGAACCTGTCGCGCATCGCGACCATCGTTTGCGAGTGCGTGCGATAGATCGAGTGATTCTTCGAGAACCATTCCAGCACGACGAGCACGACCGGCTTCTCGCCCTTCTTCGCCGGTTGCGGCTTGCGTTCGACGTCGTGGATGTCGAGGCTCTTCAGCTTGCGGCGGATGAGCGTGTTGATCGGCTTCTTGATGTCGTGCTTGCCGGAATAGTCAGCATAGCTCGAGTGCATGTACATGTCGTGGAAGACGCCCATCGGCAGCACGTCGAGGCTTTCGACTTCCGCGAGACGCTCGGGCAGCCAGCGCAGCAGCATTTCGCGCTTGGCATGAGCGGAAGGCGTGGCGAGAAAGCGTGACGACATGATGGTCGTCGCCATGCTCGCGGTCATCACCTTGTCGTGCTTCCACAGCAGGTCCCAGTCGAGACGCACTTCGGACTCGGGCATGTAGAAGAGCTGGAACTTGCGGAATTCACTGTTTCGCAGATTGATCGAGTTGCGCGATTCTTCGTCCGCGCTGAACGAACGCAGCACGTGGTCCGCGTTGCGGAACGGACTGGCGGCGAACATCGCGGCGAGCCAGCGCTGGAACAGCATGAGGCGGCTAATGCCGTGATCGGAGATGGTGAATTTCGGGTCCGAGACCAGCGTGCTGATGGCGGACGTCAGACGCGTGAGCAGGTGATCGTCCATGATGTCGAAGGCTTCCGCGGATTGCGCCCAGGTATCCACGTCCATCAGAACGCCGTAATTCTGGTCGATCTTGTTGAGCAACTCGATGAGCATCCGGCTCGCCGCTTCGTGTTCACGGCGATAGCACAAGTGTTCGAACTTTGCGATGCTGAATTTCATGTTTCGGTTCCTGAGTGGATTGATCTGGCGCGACGCTTGATCGCGATCCTGCTGGAGCCAGTTGCGTCCGGCTCTTCAATCTCGGATTCGCTCTAGCGCCCTCAGAAAGAAGATTAAAGTTTTGCCCGGTCGGATCGAATAGAAGAAGTTCTAATTTGAGAGAACACGCTTGCGCCGGATCGGCGTCAGAATTGAAAAAGCCCGGCGCTTAAGGCCGGGCCACTTACTGCTCGATGCTGGCGGAAGGCGGCGTTGCACCGCCTTCGCTTCGCCGATGCTTACTTCGCTGCGGCCTTCGCCGTTGCGTGCGCATGCACCGGATTCAGCGCGCCGGGCTTCAACCAGCCGTGCGACTTCACGACGTACGGCTGGCCGTTCTTCACGCCGCTTTCCGTGTAGAAGTACTCACGCGTCTGCATGTTCACCGCGAGATCCGCCTTCGTGTCCGACGACTTGTCTGCGTACGAATAGTGCTTCACGCCGTCAGCGCCGTCACGGTACGACATGTGACGCGACAGATCGCCCGAGCGGGTCACCACGTTCACGTCGGCGGTCTGCGTTTGCAGATCGACCCACACTTCGTCGATGCTCGCATCGGCCCAGAACGCGGCATCGCCCGATTCCATCGTCAGCGGCAGCACTTCGTCCAGATACATGTGCATTTCGCTTGCGTAGATCAGGTACGACACGCCGCCTGCCACCGCGATACCGCCCGCCACCGCCGCCGCTGCGCCTGCGCCCGAGCCCGAGCCGCCGTGCGAAGTGGTGCCCTGGGCGGTGGTGCCGCCGGTGCCGGTGTCGGTCGCCGTACCGGTGCCGGTGCCGGTGCCGGTGTTGGCCGTACCGTTCCGCGCATGGCGACGGCGGCTTCGTGGAGACGTCGGGTCATAGTCTCGACGTGCAAGGTCAGGTGAGCGCAGCGGCACCGGAAGGCAAGGCTGGCGAGTGGCTGATCGATCCGACGGACGTGACGATCAGCACGGGCGCGGATGCCGGCTATAGCGGCAATGTCTCCGGCGGTACGGGCACGGACATCAACGGTTCGATCAACACGACGGATAACGGCACGATCAACATCTCGGGCAACAGCACGGATGGCACGGGCGTGATCGTCGACCCGAACGGCTCGATCAACACGACGGACAACGGCACGACGAACATCTCGGGCAACTCGACCAACGGTAGCGGCGCGGACATCAACGGCTCGATCAACACGAGCGGTAATGGTTCGACCAACATCGACGGCAACTCGACCGACGGCACGGGTGTGATCGTCGATCCGAACGGCTCGATCAACACCACGGACAACGGCACGACGAATATCTCGGGTAATTCGACGAACGGTGACGGCACGGACATCAACGGCTCGATCAACACGAGCGGTAACGGTTCGACCAACATCGACGGTAACTCGACCACTGGCAACGGTACCGTGATCGAGCCGAACGCGACGATCAACACGACCGACAACGGCACGACGAACATCTCGGGCAACTCGACCGATGGCACGGGCGTGATCAACGACGGCACGATCAACACCACGGACAACGGCACGACGAACATCTCGGGCAATTCGACGAATGGTGCGGGCGTGAACGATGCGAACGCGACGTACAACACCGATGAAAACGGCACGGTCAACGTGATCGACAACGGCGTCATCATTCACACGACGGGTGGCAACCCGGCGGTGAACGGCGGCAACCCGCGTTGATCGTCGCGCCCGCATCGACTTGCGTGAAGTTCGCGAACTGCACGCCGTCCTGCAGCATGCCTTGCGCTTGCGTGCCGTCGAGCTTGTGCAGGCTGTCGCCGCCCAGGATCACCTTGCCGCCTTCGGTCGCGCCGCTCGCATCGATCGATGCATTGCCGAACACGCCCACGCGGTCGCCCGACAGCACCACCGTGCCGCCCGCGCCCGTTGCGTTCGATGCATCGATCTTGCCCGTCACCGCCACATCGCCCGTGTTGCCGGCATCGGCCACGACCGTGCCGGCGCGCGCCACGCCCGACATATTCACGACCGTGTCGAGCAGCGTGTTCGTGCCGCGTGCGGTCAACAGCACCGAGCCGTTCTCGGCCTTGATCGTGCCGCTGTTCTCCACCAGCGCGTTGGCCGTCGCATTCGTCAGCGTCAACTGGATGCCCTGGCCGTTCGGCAGTGCAACCGTTGCGCTATCGCCTGCCGCGAGCACCACTTGACCGCCTTGCGCCGTCTCGATGGAGCCCGAGTTACGGACCTGATCACCGACCAGCGTCACATAGCCTTGCGCCTGAATCGCGCCGTCGTTCACGACGCTTGCATTCGTGCCCGTCGAGCTCAGTTGCAGCGAGCCGCCTGCCATGAAGGCATCCGGATTGATCGACTTGGTCGTCGCGAGCAGCGCGCCGACGTTGACCACCGAGCCCTTGCCGAACAGCACGCCGTTGGCGTTCTGAATCAGCACCTGACCGTTCGCGAGCAGCGAGCCCTGAATGTTCGATGCACCCGCGCCCGAGACGCGATTCAGTGCCTGCGACTGCGCGTTCGGCTGATTGAACTGAACCGTGTTGCCCGCGCCGACGTTGAACGAGTTCCAGTCGATCACGGTGCGCTGGCTACCCTGATTGATGGTCATCGTGTTGCTGTTCTGCGAGATCGACGCCTGGCCGGCGGTGACCTGACCACCCGTCGGCAATGCTTGCGCGAAGCTCACGCCGGGTTGCGTCGCAAGGATGGCGACAGCAAACGCCGTCATCGCGGAGACGACGCCGAGGCCCTCAGCCGACGATGCCTGCGGACCTGCGCCTTCGCCGGGCGCCTTGCCCTGGCTTGTGACGTCCTCGGCTACAGCGACCAACATACCAAGCCGCTTGCTAAACACGCGGCGAAACCGATTCTTGTTCATGAGAGACAGAATTAAGAAATAGAAGAACGTTCCGCATTGACTGATCAACGCAAAACCCAACGCGCCGGGGCGCGATTCCGGGAAGCAATGCAGGCCCAGACGCCTTGACACGTCTGGATTCGACGACGCCCTTGAAGGGTCTATTGATGCGCCCGGCGGCGTACGACTGACTCACACACCGATGACGGCGGTCATCTTGGAGAGCCGTTTTGCCGGGACTGCTATGCGAATCCAACGACGAATGCTAGGAAGAGACGAGTGAGTTCGATATAGAAGAAGTTCGAAAGAAGCGCGAAGCGAACGGCGCCACAGTTACGCAATGCTTTCGAACGATCCACCGATGCTTTTTCGCCACGCGGCAATGAAAACAACGGCGGGAACGACGATGAAGAGGGATTAATACAGCGTCCCGTATAGAAGAATTCCGAATGAATGAATGCGCGAAACAAGAACCGACTGATTAGAAGTATTTCTAGGAAACTTAATCCAATCAGTCAGCCTTATCAATTGAAGAGGCGCGGAGCCTGCGAGCGCGGAGCGTGATGCAAGGTGCTATCAACCTGTGCGCCGGCAGTATTCTCGATGTGGTAACTGGAGCAAGTGGCACCAAAAGAACAACTCAAGCCGCCCTCAAATCATGCTCGGATGACGAAGACCGATCCAGCCACAACCCATGTCCCACAGCAAACCGGTACATCTCCGATTCCCCGGAGAAGCCCAACCGCCGGCAAGCCTCAGTGCGCTGCGCACTAATGGTATTCACCCGCCGATGCAATAAGCGCGCCGTTTCGCAGACGGAGAGACCGCAGAGCATGAGGCCAGTCACTTCCATCTGCCTGCGCGTGAGCAGACCGAACCGCTTATACTCGGGCAGCGCCTCGAATTGCCGAAGCGATCCCTGAGCGACAGAAGAGAGATAGCGATCGCCGCGCGCGAGCGCCCGCACCGCCGCGATCACTTCGTGCATTTCATCGCGCTTGCTGACGAATCCGGCGACGCCGCGTTGAACCAGACTGCCCACGAGGAAGGGATCGTCGAACTCGCTATAGACCAGCACCGGCACTTCAGGAAAGTCACTCGAAACCGAAGCCAGAAACTGCCAGCCGTCGAGCCCCTGATCGCCGGTGCGCGAGTAATCCGTCACGACGACATCGCCTTCCGAGGCACTCAGCAATTCCACTAATTCATCGGGACTCGTGACCGTGCCCGATACATCGAAGCCCGCGTCCTCGAGCGCCTTCCGAAGTCCGCATAGCACGAGCGGATGATCGTTGACGACCGCAACTTTCGTACGTTTCATCATGGTTATCTCCTGACAGGCCTCTCGCGGCCCTCATCAACTGCTGTCGCAGGCCTCAGCGTTCGGCCCGGCTGCAAACGAGCGTCGAGCGCGGAGACGATGAACATTCGCTGCCACGTCGTCACGCCGGCAATCATTCAGTGCCTTTCAAAGACTCGCCTTCTCGCGAAAAGCTTTATTCGTGACTTGCTCAAACGATACAGCCGCGAAGTGGACCGTCATATAGAACGATGTTGAAAACCCATCGCAATGGTCCTTAAGCACTGAATCGAACAGGAGAGCGATGAAACAGCATCGCAATCAGTAATTATCCGGAGACGGACTGAACGGTTCGCTGATTGGGCCCGATTGTTATACATCGTTATACGGGCACGCAGCGAAGGGGATGAGTCAGACCGGCATCGGCAATGCGGCCGCCGGCCACGCAGCGAGCCAGTCGACAAGTTTCGCAGGCGGCAAGGGCCGACTCAGGTGATACCCTTGCGCGAGATCGCATCCGAGCGCCTTGAGACGCAGCATCATCGCTTCGTTCTCCACGCCTTCTGCCACGACCTTCATGCCCATGTTGTGCCCGAGGTCGATGGTCGATCGCACGATGGTCTCGTCGTCCTTGTGATGCGTCATGCCCATCACGAACGACTTGTCGATCTTCAGTTCGTCCACGGGCATGCGCTTCAGATACGAAAGCGACGAGTATCCCGTGCCGAAATCGTCGATGGAAAGGCGAATGCCGAGCGCATGCAGGCGGTCGAGTGTTTCTATCGCGTGATTCGGATCGTCCATGATCGCGCTCTCTGTAATCTCGATCCAGATGCAGTCCGGCGAGACGCCATGCTTCACGAGCAGGCTCTGAAACATGTCCGGCAGCGACGACAGAATCAGTTCGCGCGCCGACACGTTCACCGACACGGCAAGCTCGATACCCTGCGCCCGCCACGCCGCGCACTGCGCGATGGCCTTGTCCGCGACCCAGCGCGTGATGGTCTTGATATAGCCCGTCTGCTCCGCGAACGGAATGAACTGATCGGGCGACACGAAGCCGCGCGTCGGATGATCCCAGCGCACGAGTGCTTCGACATACTTCACGCGATGCGTCGCGAGATCGACTTTCGGCTGATAGTAGAGCGTGAGCTGATCGTGTTCGACGGCCTGCCGCAACTCGCCCATCAGCGACAGACGCTCGGCGCTGTTGTGATCGTGCCGCGCGTCGTAGAGCGCATGGCCGAGGTTGGCTCGCTTGGCTGCATACATCGCGATATCGGCGCGTCGCATCAGCACGTTGATGTCCGTGCCGTTGTCCGGAAAACTCACGATGCCGATGCTCGCGCCCACATCGACGAGTTGCCCTTCTATCGTGATCGGCTCTTCGAGCGCACGCAGCATGCGCGCCGCCACGCTGCGCGCCGCCGTGAGATCGCCATCGGGCAACAGCACCGCGAACTCATCGCCGCCGAGCCGCGCGACCGTATCGGTCTGCCGGTGCAGCGTCGCGCGCAAACGGCCCGCCACTTCGCACAGCAGCATGTCGCCGATGGGATGCCCCAACGTATCGTTCACGAGCTTGAAGCGGTCGAGGTCCATCATCATCACGCACAACGGGTGACGCTTCTGCGCGGCAACGGCAATCGCCTGTTGCAGACGGTCGTTGAACAACGCGCGATTCGGCAAGCCGGTGAGCCGGTCCATGTACGCGAGTTCCGTGATGCGCCGCTCGCGTTCGACAATGCCCTCCTGCATCTGGTTGAACGCGTTCGCAAGCTCGCCGATCTCATCCTGATGACGCACGTCAATGGACCCGCTGTAATCGCCACGCCCGACGCGCCGGGAAAACTGCGCGAGCGCCGCGAGCGGCCGCGTGACCGAACGCGCCGTCAACATGCTGCCGACGATAGACACGATCACGCCCAGTATTGTGATCAGCAGCAACGTCGATTGCAGCCGATGGAATGGCGCGAGCGCCTGGTTCAGCGAACGTTCGAGCAGCACCGCCACCGTGCGCCCTTCCGAATGCAGCCGGACGACGCGCGTGGCGTAACCATCGTCCGCGAGTTGGGCCTGATCGGTGAGCTTCGCGCGCGACGCATCGGGCAGCGAGCTTGCGACAACATCCCATCGGCCGCGCGCATCGACGGTGAGGAAGGACACATCGAGCGATGTGAGCGAGCTCATCTCCCGGGCGAGGGCGTCGTCGATGGCGAAACCCATCACGACCCACGCGATGACAATGGGCGCCTTCACCGGCACCGCGACCAACTGATACGCCTTACCGCCGATGATGCCGAACGACGACGCATCGCCCTTCTTCGCAACCGCGCGGATCAGATGCGGAAACGAAAAGGCCATGCCTTCGTGCGCCGAGCCTTCGTTATCGGCGACGAGCTTGCCGTCGAGATCGACGAGCATGACTACGTCCGCATGAATGCGGTCGCCGTGATTCTGCAGCGCGGACGCCACGGTCTTGCTGTCGTGCGTGGCGACCGCCTCGCGAAATCCGAAGTCGGACGCGGCCACGCTCGCGGCCTGCGTCAACTGCTGGCTATTGCTTCGCAACACTTGCCCGAAGACGCGCTCGGCCACCGACAACTGCTCCTCCGCGTTCTCGTGCGCATTCTTCAGGATGACAGAATTAATGACGACGTAAGCCGCAGCCTGCGCAGCAAGCATCAGAACGACGAACACCAGCGCGATGCGCGCTCGCAGGCTGTGCAGGCGCATGCTATTCGGCGGCCCTCAGTTGCAATGCGAGCTTCACCGGCGCGTCCGTGGCAGCGTTGATCTTCTGCGACGGCAACGCGTTCGGATCGCCGAGGCGGTAGTGCCATGCAGTAAGCTTCAGCGCATCGGCAGGCACATTGTCGATGACGGCCACGCCCTTTGCATCGGTCTTCGCGAACCAGGGAGTATCGACGATCAGCAGATACGCCACCATTTCGTCGTGGATATTGCAGCCCATCACGACGAGGCCCGGCTTGTCGAACACGACCGGGTTCGCCGGAATGCCGTGGTACAGGTTCAACTCGAAACGCTTCGCGGGCGAGAAGGAGTACACGTCATGCTCGATGTTGTCCTTGTTCGGAAACGTCACCGACGCGCCCGTCTGCACGACGGAGACGCGCGGCACGAAGCGCCGCTTCACCTGATCGATGATCGCGCCGGCAGGCTTCGTCGCGGGCGGCTTGCCTGCGACGGGCGTTGCATAGACCACGGCATCGGCGACGGGCGCGCCCGCCTGATCGACCACCTGAACGTGAACGCTCGCTGCCTGCGCAAGCGATGCGAGAAGCGCCAGCAAGGGCGCGAGGAAGAATCGGTAGGCTTTCATCATTCACGGTCCTGCACATCGCGGTACATCGGCGCGAGTTTCGCGAGCAGCTTGTTTTGCGCGTGAAACGGCACGCCGTTCTTGTCCATCGCGGCCTGGAGGTCTTCGACGAGCGCATTGAACGCCGCGCGATCGATATTCTGGCCTTCGTGCGTGCGCTTCATCGGACGGCCGGTATAGACGCACGGTCCATCGAGCAGCACGCAGAACTGCTCGACGAGCTTCGTCTTGATGCGCCGTATCGGGGCGTTCTCGAAGTACGGCGCGGTGCGAGGATCGACGGTCACGGTCGCGTACATGTCGTCGACGATGCGCGTGAGCCCTTCTCTTTCGCCGAATTGCCGATACAGCGCGTTGTCCTCTGCATGCGCGTTCATGCTTGCCAGCGCGGCGAGCAGGCAGCAGGCCGCGAGCGCGGCGTGTCGAATAGTCATGGTCATGATCAGAAGCCCGCCTGCAGCGAAACATAGAATCCGCGCTGATTTCTGATGGTCGCGATATCGCCGAGCGATACATACGCGGCCGTCAGCGAGACATGCTTGTTCGGCGCCCACGCGATGAACGCATCGTAGGCGTCCTGTTCGCGGGCGAACGAGAGGTTGTCGGGCTTCATGCGATATTCGGCCCCGACGGCGATGTTCTTCGTCAGCAAGTACGCCACCGACGATTCGAACTCCGGCTTGTAAGCGTTGGATTTGTCGCCGCCGAAGCCGAGCAGGCCGAACTGGTTCGCTTTCGTCAGGCGCACCGCGCCGTTGAGAAGCAGGCTTTGCGCGAGCAGCAGCTTCGTGGCGGACAGATAAAAGTCCGTGCCCGAATTGCTCGCCGCGCCGATCGCCTTCAAGACGCCGCCTTCTTCGTTGTGCTTGAACTGGATGCCGGCTGCGATCTGCGGCATCCACGTGTCCTGATCGAGCACGGCGTCGCCCAGCAGGCGCACCTTCAGGCCGAAGATGTTCTGACTGAACGCATAGCCCGCGCCCAGGCCGAGCTTCGCGCCGGCATCGCGTGTGTCGAAACGCTGGCGGGCGAGCGACAGCTCGACGCGGTTCGCCACGCCCACGGTCAAGCCCCATGAGCCGAGCGCGTAGTCCTGCGTGCGGATGAGCGTGCCGTGAGCGTTGGCGCCGAGCTGGCCCGCCGTGCCGTAACCGCCGATCACGGCCCACGGCGCGAGACCGCCGCCCGCCGCGCCTTCGATCTGCGATACGCCGCCCGTGAGCAGCAGCTTGCCGCCGGTGAGCGGGACGTTCGGCGATTCGGGGGCGTCGTCGGCCAGCGCGGACGGCGAATACGCCGCGAGCGCGGCCATTGCGCAGGCCAGGCTCGCGGTCATGCGAGAAAAGTGCATTACGTGGATGGGCTCTCGAAACGGGTCCATGAGATTCCCGTTCATCGCCCTGGGAGTGGCGCGTGCGACGTCGTGCGTCTACGCGGCGAGCCTGGCGCTCGGGGACGGACGCGGCTTCATGCGCCGCGCCGCTTCATCCACGTGTATACGGCGGGGCTGGTCGAAACTTGATGGAAGCCTAGGGCTTCGGAATGCGGATGCGGCTGATCATCAGCGAACCGGAGATGGCGTAGACAAAGACGAGCGGATGCAGCGTGAACCCGGCGATGCGCCATTCGCCGAACCACATGCGCGGCCCCAGTGCATCGAACCATGCGGCGATGCCGAGCATCAGCACGATGGCGAACGATGTCGGAATGGGCGTGCCCTCGAAATGCGTGACCTTGCCCGTGCCGGCCGACATCTCTTCGGTCGTGACGTTATAGCGCGCGAGACGGGACACGCCGCACGCGACGAAGTACGCGAGCATCACGCGGTCATAGAGGCCGCGCATGCCGCATCCGTAACCAATGATGGCCGGCGCGACGCCGAACGAGATCACGTCGGCGAGCGAATCGAGTTCCTTGCCGAGCAGCGACGCCTTCTGACGCCACCGGGCGATGCGGCCGTCGAGCACATCGAACACGAGCGCCGCGAACACGAGCGCGCACGCCAGATAGATATGCATGACGTCGGAGTCGTCGATATAGCTGATCGTCGAGAACAGTGCGCCCGTGCCGCAGACCGCGTTGCCCAGCGTGAACCAGTCGGCGAGATGGAAGTCGCGAATCATCGAGAAACGTTTCATGCTTGTTGTCTTTGCTGTTCTTGCTGTTGTTGCGTTGGATTCGGGCAGCGCCAGGCGGGCGGCCGCAGGACGGATCGAGTCTATCATTACGCCTCGCCGTCATCGCCGCACGCAAGAGTCGGACTGCATCAGTCGACCGGCTCGCCGTTTCTGAGAACGCGCGCGTTGGCGAGCGCCTCGTGCGGCATCATCCGCGTGTTGACGCCCATGACCGGCCGGTCCGGATCGACCGCGCGCCAGTGCGTGACTCATCCGCACGACGCGCAGCGATGAAACACGAGCCTGCGCGCCCCCCACGTGTAGGTATCGGCCATGCCGTTGCCGGGAGCGAAGCGCACGCGCGACGGGTCGTAGTAGGCCCGGGGCACGCCGTATCGACGGCACAGGGAGCAATCGCAGTCGTTCACTTCGGCGGGCGCGGCATCGACGGTGAAGCGCACTGCGCCGCAATGGCAGGAGGCATCGATCATGGGAGCGTGCGAAGCTGGGCTTCGATGGCGGCTTTATCGATCACGGACCACACCTGCGCGATCTTCCCCTCGCGGAACTCGTAGAACACGTTCTCCGCAAACGAGACGCGCCTGCCGTCGATGGCGAGGCCGAGGAAATCGCGCGCCGGCGTGCAGTCGAACCACAAGCGGCACGCGACGAAAGGCGGATCGGCGGCGAGGAGCCGGATATTAAAGCGAAGGTCGGGGATTTGCCGGAAGTCCCGTTCGAGCATCTGCCGGTAATCGGCAAGGCGAACGGACTGGCCGTTGTAATGGAGGTCGTCGTGAACGAACGTGCCGAGCATCGGCCAGTTCTGTTCGTTCAGGCAAGCGATGTAGCCGCGATAGACGCCGGCGAGGTCGGTTCTTTCCATATGAACGGTCCTTTGCGAGGCATGGCTCGTTCGTATGGTCTCACATCGGGTTCGCGGCGCGCACCGCTCGCGTGACGAGCTGTGGCGATGCGCGCGCGACGCCGGCTTTCAGCCTTCGATCTTCGACATGACCGCCGTCGCCGGATCGTAGCGATAGCCTTTCTGCGCGAGCTGCTGCGCGATCTTGTCGCCGATCACGCGTTGCTGCGCCTCGCGGAACACGAGTTCGTGATCGGGCTTCAGGCGTTCGAGTTCGGTCGACAGGCGACGCAACAGCGCGACTTCGCCGGTGCTGCGGGCGTCGATGAACAGGATCTTTTCGTTGGCCACATCGAGGCGCTGCTTGAGATCGCGTGCATACATGACCCACTGCTCGGCGTTGGAACGAAGCTCGTCGTAGGCCTTCGCGTGCGTCTGCGCCTGAGCGGAGATGCGGCGCTGCAGTGCGGCGAGTTCCTCTTCCTTCGCCGCGCCTGCGGTCTGCAACGCGATCTTGTGATCGCGCAGCTCGTCGCGCATGGCGGCTTCGCTCTTTTCGCGCTCGGCGAGTTGTTCCGCGAGACGCGCGGCGTGCTGCTGCGCCTCTTCCGCACGCGTCAGCGCGGCGGTGGCGTCCTCGGACACACGCGCCAGCTCGGCTTGCACGGCAGCCCTTTCCTCGCTGACGGCGTTGAGTTGCGCGCGGGCTTCGTCCAGTTCACGCGCGATGCGAGCCAGCGCCTCTTGTCCCGCCGATGCCTCGGCCTGGCGCGCCGCGTTCGCCTCGCGATCCGCCGCGAGTTCGGCTTCGAGCGACGCGACACGCGAACGGCTTTCCTCGATTTGCGCGTGCGCTTCCTCGAGTTCGCGCGTGGCGCGCTGCAACGCTTCTTCCCGCGCCGATGCCTCGGCGTGGCGCGCCGCGTTCGCCTCGCGATCCGCCGTGAGTTCCGCTTCGAGCGACACGACGCGCGTGCGGCTTTCCTCGATCTGCGCGCGCGCTTCCTCGAGTTCGCGCGTGGCGCGCTGCAAGGCTTCTTCCCGCGCCGATGCCTCGGCCTGACGCGCTGCGTTCGCCTCGCGATCCGCCGCGAGTTCCGCTTCGAGCGACACGACGCGCGTGCGGCTCTCTTCGGTCTGCGCGCGCGCTTCCTCGAGTTCGCGCGTCGCGCGCTGCAAGGCTTCTTCCCGCGCCGATGCCTCGGCCTGACGCGCCGCGTTCGCCTCGCGATCCGCTGCGAGCTCGGCTTCGAGCGACACGACACGCGTGCGGCTCTCTTCGGTCTGCGCGCGCGCTTCCTCGAGTTCGCGCGTCGCGCGCTGCAAAGCTTCTTCCCGCGCCGATGCCTCGGCCTGACGCGCCGCGTTCGCCTCGCGATCCGCCGCGAGTTCGGCTTCGAGCGACATGGCACGCGCCCGGCTTTCGTCATTTTGTGTGCGCGCCTCGTCCAGCTCGCGCTTGACGCGCTGCAATTCTTCGTCGCGGGCGGATGCATCGGCGTGGCGGGCCGCGTTCGCTTCGCGTTCAGCCGCGAGTTCGGTGCGCGCCGTCTGCAAGTCGGCTTCCAGGGCCGCCATGCGGGCGGCGCTTTCCTCGCGCACCGCGTCACGCTCGCGAGCGATGCGGTCGATTTCCGCGCTCCTCGCCGTCACCTCGGCCTTGAGGGCTTCGCGGGAATTACGTTCCTCCTCGAGCGACACCCGCGCGGCGGCGAGCACGGCGTCCTGCGTCGACGCGCGCTCGGCCAGTTCGGCCGCGCGCGCCTGCGATGCCTCGGCGCGCTCCGTCGCGCCGGCGACCTGCGCGTGCAGCCGCGCGACCGTCTCCTCCGACGCCCGAAGCGCGCGTGTCAGCTCGTCGTGCTGCAGGCGGATGTCGGCGGCGGCGCCTTCGGCGGTCTGGAACACGGCGAGCGCTTCGTCGCGTTCCGCGAGCGCCGTTTGCAGCCGCTGGCTCAGGCTGTCGGCGTGCTGCCCGATCGCGTGTTGCGCGTGGTCCCACGACGCCTTTCTGATGCCGTGCGCCGCGTTCAACAGCGCGTCGGCGAATTCCGGGGGCATCTCCGCCGGCAGTTGCGCGGCAGGCATCGCGGGCTGGCGGGCGTCGCGCCAGCGCTGCAGTGCGGCCGCGATCGATACGGCCGATCCGCGGCGCACCTCCGACCAGACGGTGACGGGGGTGACCGGCCGCCCTTCGTCGGTCAGACGCTGGGCGATCGAGATGATTTCTTCATCGGTGATGGTGTCTGCTTCAGTGAACATAAACGCCTCGTGTTACAGGCATCGGGCACGGCGTGCCGGACGAGAGGAATGATTATCCAACAACTTGGCAAGGCTTCCCGATTTTGCCCGACGAAAACGTTGCACATGCGGCGAAAGAGGAACTTATTCCACATTTTTTTCGAGCAGCCGGGATCGCGCCGCCGCGATCGACTGCTGCAGCTTCGCTTCCAGCGTCTCGCGCGGCGGCAGCACCGTCAGATACTCCGCGACGTGGATGCCGCTCTTGTCCAGCTCCAGCAGCTCGATCTGCTCCTGTTTCTTGCCCGCGCACAGGATGATGCCGAGCGGCGGCAACTCGTCGGGTTCCTGTTCGTGCCTTGCGAGCCAGCGCAGATACAGCTCCATCTGGCTCTTGTATTCGGCCTTGAACGCGCCGAGCTTCAGTTCGATGGCGACGAGCCTGCGCAGCTTGCGGTTGTAGAACAGCAGGTCGATGTAGAAATCGTCCTCGTCGATCTGCAGGCGCTTCTGCCGCGCGACGAACGTGAAACCGGCGCCGAGTTCGAGCAGAAATTGCTCCATCTCCCGGAGAATCGCGTCTTCGAGGTCTTTTTCGAGATAGTGGTCGTTGAGCCCGAGAAAATCGAGCACATACGGGTCTTTTAGCAGCGTTTCGGGTGTGAGGCGGCCTTCGTCGCGCATGACGGCGATATCGTGCGCGATGGCGTCCTGCGGTTTGCGGGAGATGGCGCTGCGCTCGAACAGCATCGACTGGATGCGTTCCTGCAACTGCCGCGACGACCAGCGTTCGACGCGCGCCAGTTCGATGTAGAAGTCGCGCTTGTGCGGATCGTCGATATAGATGAGCGTCTTGAGGTGCGTCCAGCTCAATTGTCTCCGCACTGCGGAGACACTCGCCTCGTCGGCGAAGACTTCGGCGAGGCGGATGCAGTGGCGCAGCTGCTTGTCGCTCCAGCCGCGGCCATAGCGGGTGCTCAGTTCGTGCGCCAGCGTCGCGACGACTTGCCGGCCATATTCGGCCCGCTCGCCGCGCAGCACTTCGGCGCGGACCCGGTTGCCAACCTGCCAGTAGAGCAGCGTCAGTTCGGCGTTGACGGCGGCGGCAGCGCGTTCGCGCGCTGAATCGATCAGCCGTCTGACTTCATCGAAAAGGGAGGAAGGAATGAGGTCGGTCATGGAGCAGGTTCGGATCGGCGGTGATGATTGTCTCCGCGCTGCGGAGACAATTCCCGTGAAGCGCGATGCCCCGCGCATAAACCGATCCTAACGCAAGCGCCGAATCCTCAGAAACCCGGCGACGCCCCCGCGCCGCCGCGCCAGTCGGGCCGCGACACCGTGCCGGTCACGCCGGCCGCGCGTTCGAGGATCGCACGGGTGCCGGGCGTCACCGACATCCGCGCGAGCTGCGATAGTTCGACCCAGCGTACATCGTCGATGCCGGCACGCACGTTCGCACGCGGACGGGCATCGGCGGGAATCGCGACGCGGAAGACCTGATGCATGTGATGAGCCGACACGTGCTGCCACAGGAAAGCGGCCGCGCTTGCTTCGACGCATGTTTCTTCGTGCAGCTCGCGGATTGCGGCGGCCATCGCCAGTTCGCCCGGCCGGAGATCGCCTCCCGGCAGAAACCACGGGCCGCCACGTTCCTTCACCAGCAGCACCGCGTGTTGGCGCACCAGCAGCGCCGTTGCCCGAACCCTCATTCCCCCGTCTCCAAGATGAATTGCCGCGCCAGCGTGTCAACGCGTGCGGCGGTGTGTGCCAGCGTCGAGCGCCCTTATGGTCGGATTGTTGTAACGCATAAGGGGCGCATGGCGCAATCGGTTACACCGCTATTTCGGCATCGCAATGGAGAAGTTGAGGGAGGTGAATGCGGCGTCAATCGTCTGCTGATTTACAGGTACTCGACGTTGCCATCCACGCTGATGGCCTGCCCCGTGATGTTTCGCGCCGCCGGCGATGCGAGGAATAGGGCCATTGCGGCGATATCGTTGACGGTCACCATGCGTCGCAGCGAAATGCGCTGCAGGTACTGCGCGCGCATTTCATCGAAACCGATGCCGAGCGATTCCGCCCGCGCCGCGATCACGCGATCCATGCGCTCGCCCTCGACGACGCCGGGAAGGATCGCGTTGACGCGGATATCGCTCGGGCCGAGTTCGACGGCAAGCGACTTCACGAGCCCGACGATGGCCCGTTTCGTCGCCGCGTAAGGCGTGCGGAAGGCATAGCCGAGCCGCCCGGCCACCGACGCCATCGCGATGATGCCCACAAAAATGACAGTCGGAAGGAACTGAAAACCGAGACGGCGTTGATAAGGTATTCGTAATAAGAAAATCTGCGAGAGAGACCCGGTGCGAATTTCCGACTTTACGATTCCATACTACAGTTCCGACTTCCTGCGACGCTGGAAACGGCGCGACGGATGCAACGCCATTCTTGGCTTGAACGTTTCCCTTCAGCGCCAACCGCCCGACTGCCAGTTCCACGTTGCACCGCCGCCACCGCCCCCTCCTCTCGCAAAGCCTGACCCGGCAATCGCTTTTATCGACACTCTTCAGAAGGTCTACGATTTCTTCCACGAGCCGCCGAAGGCGCGCCCGCCTGCTCCGCCGAAACCAGCGATTCAAATTCCGCCGTTCGATTTGCAGGAGATCCCTGGGGCGATGCGCATGGTGAATATGCCGATGTCGGCCAAGCTCATGGAACGATGGTTCGCTGGCGCACTCAATTATTCGCCGACTGAGGACGATGAAAAGGCGCTGGTAAATCAAGACGGCAACCCGTATCCGCCGTCGATGTATGAAATGTCGATGGTTAAGCTCGATTGGGTACTGAGTTTTCCGCGCGCCAAAGAAGCCCATGATCAACTGTTGAGCCGAAGCGTGCTAGCCTCGCCTCGGGCACTGGACGGTTTGCAAAGCATTTTGGCTCCTTTTCGTGCGGCGGACCGTTGTTTCAACACGCTCGCTCTGTGTAACGGCAGCCTCATCGAAACGCATAAGCGCTTCCAATATCAATATCGCTCCGTCGAGTCGTCGTTCAATCAAAAAATACGGCAATTCGCGAATAGAGAATACGCATTTCGGGGCGTTCCTGATGATCTGACAGGTGCGTTGGGGTCGTTCAATATCTACGCCGCGCCCAGTGACGTCCGATTTAATTGGAACGGAACTGAAGCATCGATATCGAGCGTGGTGGTTTATGTGAGAGACAACTATACGTTCACAGATAAGGCGGGCGATGACTCGCAGTATCTCGGTCACTGGAATCGAGACCGCATCATCGTTGTTCCCTATAACATCGCGATGAGCATACTTAGCTGGCATCTGCCGGGGGTGGGCGAACTTCAGCCTCCCGATGAGGTGAACTTTAACTCGCTTTGGGCCAAAGCAGCGGTGGCCGTTGCCGATCCGCGCAAGCGCGGGAATGTTTATTACCCGGTCTATAACTCATCGTATCGTGATTGGCAACGCACACATAAGCGCGGCGGCGACTTCGTGATCTTCACGGATTACGAGACGATCAGGCTTAATCCCCCACTGGCGGTGAAATTCTGATGCAGGGAATCGGAAACTATGCGGTGACGCGGGCAATCGTGGCTCTTATATTCATCGCGGCGACCATCGTAATCGCCGTAGCCTACTATTCAGTGAAACATGGACTGCGGGAAACGGTGAAGCGAACTCTGCTTGCGATCTTGCTGCTTGTAGTGGCAACCATCGTCATCAACTACTCGCTAGAAGCTCGGACGCGCGCACGGATTGTCACCGCCAAGTGCGCGAAGTCGGTGTCTCCGACTTCGCGATACGTCGCGCGAACATGCTATTCGGGCGGTCGAGTGGTGTTGCGCGTGTTGACGGCGGATGAGTCGAGCTTGCTGGCAGAAAGGACGTTCTGGAGCTACGGCGACGACCCTGCCCGGTTGTATTGGGAGGATGGCAGGCTGAAATACGGGGATGGCGACGAGAACGGTGTCCACTTCAGCTCAATCACATTACCCCCCAATCTGAAAGATCGGCTGCTCGCTCATCTTCCGTGAGACTAAGCGCCGTCCACAATCACTATGAGGTTCGCGCCGCGCCCGACACGACCACGCGCAGTCCTGGCGCGGGCTTCAACAGATCGAATGTATTCATACTGCCGATGCCTTTTGAAAATCAGAGCGTCATGCCGCCCGACGCTTCGATCACCGCGCCGTTGATATAGCTCGCTTCGTCGCTCGCGAGGAACGCATAAATGTTCGCGATTTCCTCGGGCTTGCCGAGACGCCCGAGCGGCACTTGCGCACGCATCTTCGCGAGCACTTCCTCGGGCATGGTGGCGAGAATGGGCGTGTCGATGAACCCCGGCGCGACCGCATTCACGCGCACGCCCTTCGGCCCCAGCTCGCGGCTCCACGTCTTCGTGAAACCGATCACGCCGAACTTCGCGGCGGCGTAATTGGTCTGCCCGAAGTTGCCGTAGATGCCGACGACCGAACTCGCATTCAGGATCACGCCCGCGCGCTGCGCCACCATGTGGTCCGCCACGGCCTGCGTCGCATGAAACACGGCGCGCAGATTCACGTCGATGACCGCATCGAACTGCTCGAGCGTCATCTTCTGCAAGCGCGCATCGCGCGTGATGCCGGCGTTGTTCACGAGCACGTCGATCCGTCCGTACTGCTCGCGCACCGTCGCCACCATCTCGTCAACGCGCGCGCGATCCGACATGTCGATGCAAAACGCACTCGCCTGTCCGCCCGCCTCGCGGCATGCATCGGCGACACGCGTCACGGCATCGTTGTTCAGATCGCACGCCGCGACGATCGCGCCTTCGCGTGCGAACTTCAGTGCCGTCGCCGCGCCGATGCCTTGTCCCGCTCCGGTGATGATCGCTATTTTTCCTTGTAACCGCATCGTCTCAACCCTGGTCGTTGGTCATACGTTCATGAGTGGGCACCCGCGGCCGCGCCGACGGCCGGCCGCGGGGCCGCTTCGCGCCTGATTGCGCGACCCAGCAAGGGTACCAGCAGCAGGCCGAGCACCGATGCGACGACGATCACCATGAAGCCCGAATCGCTGCGTCCCGTCGCCGTCTCGGTCATGCCGAAGAGATACGGGCCGACGAATCCGCCGATCAAGCCGATCGTGTTGATGAACGCCAGTCCCGCCGCGGCCTGAATGCCTTGCAGGCGCTTCATCGCGATGGCCCAGTACGAAGGCAGCACGCCGCCCGCGAAGAATGCCGTCACCGCGAGCAGCACCATGCGCGCCGCCGGGCTTGCCGTCGCGACGAACGCGCAAGCGCCGGCGACCAGTCCCGCAGTCAGCACGCCGAGATAGACGCAGTCGTTCCCATAGCGCCGATGAATGCGCGGCAGGATCAGCACGCCCAGCAGAAACCCGATGCCGACGCTGCTCGACAGCAGACCGACGATGAAGGGCGTCTTGATCTGCATCTGCTGGATCATCGCGGGCGTGAAGAAATACAGGCCGACGAACGCCACCTGGTTCAGGAAGTAGATGAGCCCGATGAGCACGGTCGTCGGGCGCTTCAGCGCAGCGATCCAGTCTGCCGACGTGAGTTCGGGATGCCCCTGTGCATCGATGACGGCGCGCTGTTCGAGCGCATCGACTTCTTCTTTCGAGAGCCAGCGTGCATTGCGCGGCCGCTCCGGCAGCTTGAAGAACAGCACGATGCCCACGATGACGCTCGGAATGCCTTCGATCATGAACATCCACTGCCAGCCGTGCAGCCCGCCGATGCCGCCGAGTTGCATCAGCGCGCCGCCGAGCGGATTGCCGAGCATCAAGGCGAGCGCGGGCGCGGTGTAGATCCAGCCGACCGCAACGGGGCGGTCCTTCGGCGCGAACCACAACGTGACCATGTACATCAGTGCGGGAAAGAGCCCGGCTTCCGCGATGCCGAGCAGCACGCGCAGCACATAGAACGACCACACGCCCTGCACGAACATCATCGCGGTGGACAGGATGCCCCACGTGACTGCGATCCGCGCGATCCACCGTCGCGGCCCCACGCGATGCGCGGCCAGGTTGCTCGGCACTTCGAGCAGCGCATAGCCGATGAAGAAGATGCCCGAGCCGAGTCCGAACGCCGCCGCGCTGATGCCCACGTCGGCCGCGAGTTGCGCCTTCGCGAGCGCAACGTTCGTGCGGTCGAGGAAAGACATGAAGTAGATCGCGCACATCAGCGGGATGAGGCGCAGCATCGCCTTGCGTGTGGCGATGCGGTGAGTTTCGTCGATCGATAGGGATGTCATGGTGTCTCCGTATATGTCTTTATCGTTATGCCTCGTTCGATGTCAGGTCATGGCGTGACCTTGTCGCGGCCCTTCAGGCCGAGCATCTCGCGCGCGTCGTCGGGCGTCGCGATGTCGAACGACAGTTCCTCGAGAATCCGCCGGATCTTGCGCACCTGTTGCGCGTTTGATTCCGCCTTCACGCCCTTCGCGATATACACGCTGTCTTCGAGACCGACGCGCACGTTGCCGCCCATGATCGCGCCCATCGTGACGAGCGACATCTGATGCCGCCCCGCGCCGAGCACGGAGAACTGGTAGTTCTCGCGTCCGAACAGACGGTCGGCCGTCGAACGCATCACGGTCATGTTCTCGGGGTCCGCGCCCATGCCGCCGAGAATCCCGAACACGGACTGGATGAAAAACGGCGGCTTCACGAGCCCTTCATCGACGAAATGCGCGAGGTTGTAGAGATGCCCGAGGTCGTAGCATTCGAACTCGAACCGCGTGCCCTTGCCGCCGAGTTCGAGCAAGATGTGCCTGATATCCCGGAAGGTATTGCGAAAGATCATGTCCTCCATGCCTTCGACGTAATCCTTCTCCCAGCCATAACGCCACGACGAAATCTTCGAGGCGAGCGGGTGAATCGAAAAGTTCATCGAGCCCATGTTGAGCGAGCACATTTCAGGCGCCGCGAGCAGCGGATACGCCAGGCGCTCGCCGAGCGTCATGCGCGTGCTGCCGCCTGTCGTGATGTTGATGACCGCATCGGTCGCTTCGGCGATCTGCGGCACGAACTGCCGGAAGATATCCGGGTTCGGCGTGGGGCGTCCGTCCTGCGGATCGCGTGCATGAAGATGGATGATGGCCGCGCCGGCTTCGGCGGCTTCGATGGCCTGCGTGCGGATATCCGATGGCGTGAGCGGCAGATGCTCCGACATCGACGGCACGTGGGTGGCCCCTGTGACCGCGCACGAAATGATGACCTTGCGGCCCTTGGTGTTCATCTGGCGTCCCTCCGTCCCTATCGTCCATGCCGCGCATTCGTCGCGCGTGACATCTTGTGAGAGCGATATTAGTGGGATAGCATCGCGCTGGTAAGGTCATTTTCGGACACGCGAAAGTCCGCCGAGGACAACGCGCAATCCCGCTCACAGCAGCGAAGAGAGATGCCGTGGCAACGAGCCGCCCGCCGTACAACGAGCGCATCTACGCGCCTTACAAGATCGCCGCGCTGGTGGAAGTGCTGGCGGAGCAGGGCATCGCGCCCGCCGACACCCTGCGCGGCACCGACGTGCGTCCCGACCAGATTTACGATGCCGCCGTGCTGACATCGGTCGCGCAATACGCGACGGCATGCAGGAACGCGGTGTCGCTATCGTGCGATCCCGCCACGCCGTTCAAGGTCGGCACGCGGCTGCATCTGTCGGCTTACGGGATGTACGGGTATGCGCTGATGTCTTGCCTGTCGCTGCGTGAGTACTTCAAGCTCGGCGTGAAGTATCACCGTCTCGCGACCCCGACCGTCGCGATCGAATGGACCGAGTATCCGGACCGGATGGTCTGGACCTTCCCCGATGCGTTCGTGTCGAGCCCTTCGCGCGAGTTGCGCGAGTTCATCATCGAGCAGCAGTACACGCAGCATGTCACGCATCTTCAGGATGTCGCCGGAAGCCGCTGTCCGCCGGTCAAGGCGTGCTTCTCCTATCCCGCGCCCGCGCATGCCGACCTGTATTCGAAGTATCTCGACTGTCCGTGCTTCTTCGACCAGCCGCAATGCGAGCTCATTTATGACAGCACGATTCTCGACCGCAAGCCGCAGCTCGCGCACAAGCTCACGGCCACGCTGTTGCAGGAGACCTGCGACCGGCTGATCGGGCAGGCGAAGACATCGTCGGGCGTTGCCGGTGAGGTCTATCAAATTCTGATGAGCACGCCCGGCACCTTCGCCGGCATGGAGGCCGTGGCCCGGATGCTCAACATGACGACGCGTACGCTCAGGCGGCGTCTGGAAGCGGAGGGCACGTCGTTCCTCGCTATCGTCGATGACGTGCGCCGCTCGCTCGCGCTCGAATATCTCAAGACCACGAAGATGAGCACCGACGACGTCGCGATGCTGCTCGGCTTCAGCGATGCCGCGAACTTCCGCCGCGCGCTCAAGCGCTGGACCGGCAAGGGGCCGGGCGAGCTGCGTCGCTGACGCCGCCTTTGATACGGACTGCGATTCGACGCATCCATTCCTCACACGAACCGCGTGCCGAAGCGCTCTGTGCGCAAAGGCACATTCACGAAAGTAACTGAAAGCTATAACGTGCGAAGCCCGCGCGCTGCCGGCTAATCGTTGATCCCGTTCGTCCGTAAGCAATCCCCTTGCGACCACTCACCGAGGCATCGGCAATGAACACGTCTTCGATTAGCGGATTCAAGACGCGCGTGAAGCGCAGCATCAAATGGCCGTTGATCGCTGCAGTCGCATCGCTTCCGGACTCGGTGCAGACGCTGCTCTTCGCGCCGTCAATCCGCAAATACGCGCAACGCGTGCCGATACTCAGGGTCGTGTATTCCGGCTGCTATCGCACGCATCCCATCGACCGTTTGCTCGGCACGAATACCGGCGGCATCGAGCCGCCCGAAGCGATTTACGGTGACGGCGTCGATGCGACGAGCTTTCCCTATATGGGCTCGCAACCGAGCCTCATTCGATGCGCGCTCGCTCAACTCGGCGACTTGCGCGATCACACTTTCATCGACATCGGTTGCGGCAAGGGCCGGCCGATGATCGTCGCCACCGAGTTTCCGTTTCGCGCGGTGATCGGTTATGACCTCGCCGCGCATCTCGTCGATATCGCCAATCGCAATGCGCAGATCGTCGCGCGACGCTTTCCCGACCGCGTGCCGATGCGCGCTCATGCCGCCGATGCGCTCAAACTCGACTTTCCGCCGGGCAAGCTGGTCGTCTTCATGTTCAATCCTTTCGGCGCGCAACTGATGGCGCGGCTGCTCGAGAATCTTTCGTCCGCCTTTACGCGCGGTTCGATCGAAGCGTTCTCGGTCATCTACTTCAATCCCATTTGCGCACACGTGTTCGATTCATCGCCATTGCTCGAGCGCCGCTTCGCTTCGGCGGTTGACTACGCGCCCGAAGAAATAGGCTATGGCGCGGAAACACGCCAGGACGTATTCATCTGGACAACGAAAGCCTGAATGTTTAGATGAAATGTCCGATACGGATAAACACCGATACTGAATGCGCTTGCTTCTGTCACGAGAAATAGATTAGGCATACCCACATTAATCTATTTCTCAATCAATTTTTACTGCCGAAACTCAACCGCGGGTCGCAATGTGGTCTTCCGCGCATACCGGCAAAA
Source organism: Caballeronia sp. LZ019 (assembly GCF_031450825.1). NCBI lineage: Bacteria > Pseudomonadati > Pseudomonadota > Betaproteobacteria > Burkholderiales > Burkholderiaceae > Caballeronia > Caballeronia sp. LZ019. The sequence continues at coordinate 149,133 of NZ_JARTVZ010000003.1, forward strand.
TGCAGGCTGATACGGTTTCACCACGCGCAATTTTCTCTCACGCATCCGGGCTTCGATCATTTGCTTTCCTTATGAAACTGAATGGGAAAAGCATCGCAACACGTGCCCAATCCGTTTGAGCCAACCACACGCGCCGGGACCTGCTCAACATGATTTCCAAAGTCAAAACGTCTGACGAAGCCGCTTCGGATAACGGCGATGAGATTCCCTTCGCGTCGCTGATCGATACGATGATCAACCATCGCGTATTGATTGCGGTGGTGGTCGTGTTCACCGTGCTGCTCGGCGCCGCTTACGCATATCTGAGCCCGCCCATCTATCAGTCCGCGATCCTGATCAAGGTCGAGGACAACAAGGACGTTTCCAATTCGCGCCCCGGCGATCCGCTCAGCAACATGCTGCCGACGCTGGACGACCGCTCGTCGGCGGAAGGGGAAATCCAGGTGCTCGGTTCGAAGCTCGTCGTCTCGCGCGCCGTCGATGCGCTCAAGCTCTATATCAGCGCCTATCCGCGGCGTTTTCCGGTGGTCGGCAACCGGCTCGCCCATCGTGACGGCAAGCTGTCCGAGCCGGGCCTCTTCGGCTTCGGCAACTACGCGTGGGGTGACGAATCGATCACGGTTCCCGACTTCGACGTGCCGCGCCAGCTGGAAGGCGCGAAGTTCATCGTCATCGCGCGCAAGGACGGCCAGTACGAGCTCAGCAACCCCGCGCTCGGCACGCCGGTGGTCGGCACCGTCGGCGAAGTGCTGCTCGTGCAGACGCCGCAAGGTCCCGTGCGGCTGCTCGTCACCGCGATGAAGGGCAACCCGGGCGTGGGCTTCGATGTCGTTCACTATTCGCGGCAACTGACCATCGACGCGATTCAAAGCCAGCTCAAGATTTCCGAACAGGGCAACAAGTCGAGCGTGCTCAAGGTGACGCTGGAAAGCGCGGACCCCGTGCAGGTCGCCGCGACGATCAACGAAATCGGACGCCAGTATGTGAGGCTGAATGGCGATCGTAAGGCGGTGATCGCGGAAAACTCGCTGACCTATCTGCAAAAGCAGTTGCCGGTATTGAAGCGTCAGATGGAAGACGCGGAGAACGCGTACAACTCGTATCGCGACAAGAACGCGATGCTCGATACCGACGAGACCAATCGCCTGCTGCTGAAGCAGACCGCCGATGCGAACGCGCAACTGCTGTCCTTGCGCCATACGCGTGACGATCTCACGACCACGTTTTCGAGCGCGCACCCGCGCATCACATCGATCGACAAGCAGATCGCCGCAACGGAACAGTTCCTCGCGAAGCTCAACGACCGCACGCGCTCCATGCCGATGGAAGAGCAAGGCGCGCTGCGTCTCTTGCGCAATGTCCGCGTAAGCACGGACCTTTATACGGCGCTGCGCAACAACATCGAAGAGATGATGCTGATCAAGGCGGGCAAGGCGGCGTCGGTGCAACTGATCGATACCGCCGACGTGCCGGAGCTGCCGGTCAAGCCGATCAAGTGGCTGGCCATCGCGATCGGGCTCGCGCTCGGACTGTTCCTCGCCGTCGGCCTCGCGATGCTGCTCGACCGCATCTTCCGCGGCGTCACCGATACGCAGGAGATCGAGATCGAGACCGGCCTCAGCGTGTTCGCGACGATTCCGCAGAGCGCGCGCCAGCCGGCGCTCTCCAGCGTCGTCAACGGCACGGCGCCGCGTCAGGCGGTGCTCGCGTCGCAGTTTCCGAAAGACCCGACTGTGGAGGCACTGCGCATCCTGCGTTCCGCGCTGCAGTTCACGCTCGTCGGGGCGCGCAACAACGTGGTGATGATCGCCGGTCCGCTGCCGGGCGTCGGCAAGTCGTTCCTTTCGGCGAATCTCGCGACGGTGCTCGCATCGGGCGGCACGCGCGTGTTGCTGATCGATGCGGACTTGCGCAAGGGCTATCTGCATCGGCAATTCGGGATTCCGCAAGGGCCGGGGCTCGCGAACATCCTGCTCGGCACGCATGCGCTCGAAGGCGCCATCCATCGCGAGGTGCTGCCCAATCTCGACGTGCTGCAAGGCGGCCCTTATCCGTCGAGTCCGGCCGAGCTGCTGCTGAGCGCGAAGTATCGCGACGTCATTCAGGAGGCGTCATCGCTCTATGACATCGTGCTGGTCGATGCGCCGGCCGTGCTCGCGGTCTCCGATGCCGGCGCGATCGCCCCTGCCGCGGCATCGATCTTCCTCGTCGGCCTGTATGGACAGACGCGCGTCGGCGAGATCAAGGAGTCGATGAAGCGGCTCAACCAGACCGGCGCGCGCGTGACCGGCGTGCTGCTCAACGGCGTCTCGCTGCATACGGCGAACAAGGCGCTCGCGGGACGCTATGGCAGCAGCGCCTACGTCGCGCACAACTACGAATCCGCGCCCGAATAAGCGCTTTTCGCGCGAAGCAGGCCATCCGCAGCATCCTATCTACGCGTAGCTTCGAGACTGGAGAGACCTTCATGCGTTCGCTTACTGACCAGAAAATCGCTGTGATCGGCCTGGGCTATGTCGGCCTGCCGCTCGCCGTCGAGTTCAGCAAGCATCATCAGGTAGTCGGATTCGATGTGAACCGCCATCGCATCGACTCGCTGCGCGAAGGACACGACGCGACGCTCGAGGTCGCGGACGACGAACTGCGCGCCGCCGAATCCCTCGCCTTCACCGACGATCCCGCCGCGCTCAAGGACTGCACCGTGTTCATCGCGACAGTGCCGACGCCGATCGACCGTCACAAGCGCCCGGACCTCGGCATGTTGCTGCGGGCGAGCGAAACCATCGGTTCGGCGCTGAAACCGGGCGACGTGGTCATCTATGAATCGACCGTGTATCCCGGCGTGACCGAAGAAGAATGCGTGCCGGTGCTCGAACGCGTGTCGGGGCTGCGCTTCAACGTTGACTTCTTCGCGGGCTATAGCCCCGAGCGCATCAATCCGGGCGACAAGCTGCATCGCCTGCCCGATATCAAGAAGGTCACGTCCGGCTCCACGCCCGAAGTCGCCGATGCGGTTGATGCGCTCTATCGTCAGATCATCACGGCGGGCACGCACAAGGCCAGCAGCATCCGCGTGGCCGAAGCGGCGAAGGCCATCGAGAACACGCAGCGCGACGTGAATATCGCGCTCGTGAACGAGCTGTCGATCATCTTCAACAAGATGAACATCGATACCGAAGCCGTGCTGCTCGCAGCCGGCACGAAGTGGAACTTCCTGAACTTCAGGCCGGGGCTGGTCGGCGGGCATTGCATCGGCGTCGATCCTTATTATCTGACGCACATGGCGCAGTCGATCGGCTACAACCCCGAGATCATCCTTGCGGGACGGCGCCTCAACGACAGCATGGGCACGTACGCGGTGTCTCAGCTCGTCAAGGCGATGACGAAGGCGCGCATCTATATTCCCGGCGCGCGCGTGCTGGTGATGGGTCTCGCATTCAAGGAGAACTGCCCGGACATGCGCAACTCGCGCGTCGTGGATATCGTCACCGAATTGAAGCAATACGGCACTAACGTCGATGTCTACGACCCCTGGATTTCGCGCGAGGACGCGTTCCACGAATACGGCATCCAGCCAATCGAAGAGCCGGCCCAAGGCGTGTATGACGCGATCGTTCTCGCGGTATCGCATCGCGAGTTCGCGGAAATGGGCGCAGCGGCGCTGCACGCGTTCGGCAAGGATCAGCACGTGGTCTATGACCTCAAGTACGTGCTTCCCGCCGAAGCCAGCGACCTGCGCCTGTGATGCCCGCAAGTTCGGAGAACCCGATGCCCGACCGATACGACTCCGTATGCGAAGCGTTGCGCGCCCGTCCGCGAACATGGCTCGTCACCGGCGTGGCCGGCTTTATCGGCTCGAATCTGCTGGAAGCGCTGCTCTCGCTCGATCAGCATGTCGTGGGACTCGACAACTTCGCGACCGGGCATCAGCGCAATCTCGATGAAGTGCGCGGCGTCGTCGATGAGCGGCAATGGCGGCGCTTTCGTTTCATCGAAGGCGACATACGCAGCCTCGACGATTGCAGACGCGCGACCGAAGGCGTCGATCACGTGCTGCACGAAGCGGCGCTCGGCTCGGTGCCGCGTTCCGTGCGCGATCCCATCGCGACGCACGAGGTGAACCTGAGCGGCTTCCTCAACATGCTGTGCGCCGCACGCGATGCGCAGGTCGAGAGCTTCACGTATGCGGCTTCGAGCTCGACTTACGGCGACCATCCGGGCTTGCCGAAAGTGGAAGACCGCATCGGGCAACCACTCTCGCCGTACGCGGTGACGAAGTATGCCAACGAGTTATATGCATCCGTCTTCGCTCGCGCGTATGACTTTCATGCGACGGGGCTGCGTTATTTCAACGTGTTCGGCAAGCGGCAGGACCCCGAGGGCGCCTACGCGGCGGTGATTCCGAAGTGGACCGCCGCGCTCATCGAGGACGAAGCCATCATCATCAACGGCGATGGCGAAACGAGCCGCGACTTCTGCTTCATCGACAACGTGGTGCAGGTGAACATCCTCGCCGCTACGGCGGACCAAGAGGCTAAGGGCCAGGTGTACAACGTCGCGGTCGGCGATCGCACGACGCTCGGGCAGTTGCATCAGGAACTCAAGCGGGCACTCGCGAACCATGGGATAGAGAGCCGCCGGGGAGCCGAATACGGGCCGTTCCGCGCGGGCGACGTGCGTCATTCGCAAGCCGATGTTTCCAAAGCCGAGCGCCTGCTCGGTTATGGGCGCAAGGTGACTTTCGCGGAAGGCGTCGAACGAGCCATGCCGTGGTACATCCGCTTCCTTTCAGACCAAGCTGATCGCGAGCCAATCGGCGCACATGCGCTTTCGGCCGCACGCAGCGGGACATGAGGCCGATGCGTTGATCTCACAATTCGCTGCACTGAAGAATCGCCTCTTGCAGCTCCACCCGGATCACCTGCGCGCGGCGCGAGGGATGGCACGGGTCGCCATCTTCGTTCTGCTCGGGCGTTGCGCGGGCGCGGCGAAGGAGATGGTCATTGCATATCGCTACGGCATCAGCAACGTGGTCGATGCCTATCAGATCACGCTGACGCTCGTCTCGTGGCTGCCCGCCGCGTGCTCGGCCGTGTTCGCGATCGTGCTCGTGCCGGTGTTCGTCGATCTGCGCCGTCAATCCACCGACGAAGAGACGCGCTTTCTCGGCGAACTGCTCGCGTGGGCGATCCTCGTCGGGGTGCTGTTCACCGCGATCATCTACACCGTCTGGCCATACGTCATCGACTTCATGGCGGGCAATCTGTCCGTGCAGACGCGCGAGATGGCGCATCACATGATGGTCGTCATGGCGCCCATCGGCGTGCTCATCATGGTGATCACCGCGTATTCGACGCGGCTGCAATCGCGCGAACGTCACATCGCGACGCTGCTCGACGGCCTGCCCGCCGTGATGACGCTGCTTCTCGTGCTGTTCGTCACCGGCAACACCGCAATGACGCCGCTCATGTACGGCACGCTGCTCGGCTATGTCGCGCTCGTGGCCGTGCTGTGGCCGCTGGCGGGCAAGGTGCATGGCCAGTACAGCCACCTGAGCCTGACGTTCCGGTCGCGTCGCTGGCAGCCGATCTATCACGCGGTGCGCGTCTATATGCTGGGTCAGCTCGTCGTGTGCTGCTCGCCCGCGATCGACCAGTATTTCGTCGCGCATCTCGGCGATGGCGCCGTCGCCACGCTCGGCTATGCGAATCGCGTGTTCGGGCTGCTGCTGAGCATGGGCGCGCTCGCCATCGCGCAAGGCACGCTGCCGGTGCTGTCCGACATCCTCGGCAAGGACGACATCAATCGCGCGCGTCATACCGCGTTCCAGTGGTCGCTGGTCGCGCTCGGCGCGGGGGCGGCCGGTGCGGTCATCGCGTATCCGCTTGCGCCGTGGGTCGTCGAAGTGCTGTTCCAGCGGGGCGCGTTCACGGCACAGAACACGGTGCTCGTCGCCGACCTGATGCGCTTTGCGCTCGTGCAGTTGCCGTTCTACTTCGCGTCGCTGGTGATGATGAACCTGCTGTCGGTCGAGGGCCGCTACAAGGACATGGCCATCGTGACGGCGCTCGGCTTCGCGGTGAAGGTTGTCGCGAATGCGGTGCTCACGCGATGGATCGGCATGCCGGGCGTGCTCGTCGCGACCGGCTTCATGCACGCGACAGTGTTCTTCGTGTCGATGACGATCACCCGGCGCGTCCCGCCAGCCAATCTCACCGGAGGCACGGTCCGATGAACATCACGCTGCTGGTCAGCTCGATGGGAAGCGGCGGCGCCGAACGCGTCGCGGCCACGCTCGTCAATGCGTGGAGCGAACGCGGCGACGATGTCACGCTGATCGCCACGTATAGCCGCAAGCGTCCGTGCTTCTATGCGCTGTCGGAGAAGGTGCGCTTCATTCATCTTGCCGATCGCGTCGGCAAGCGTCGCGGCGGCGTAGTCGGTTATATCGAACGTCAGCTTGCCTTGCGCACGCTGATACGCGAAAGCCGCGCGGATGTGGTCGTCTCTTTTCTCTACAACGTCAACGTGGCGAGCGTGCTTGCGACGATGGGCCAGCGCGTGCCGCTCATCGTATGCGAGCACAACGACCCTTCCGCCGACGGCCGCTCAGCGTTCTGGAAGCTCGCGACGCGCCTTGCGTACCCCCACGCGGACGCCGTCACGGTGCTGACCGAGAACGTCGTCGAACCGTTCCGCGCGATGGTGCCGGGCGTTCGGCACATGACCGTCCTGCCGAATCCGTTGCCGCCGGAACTCTTCTCGCAGCCCGCGCCCGCTGCGAGCGTGGATGGGCGCTTGCGCCTCGTATCGTTCGGGCGGCTGCATCCGCAGAAGAACTACGGCTTGCTGATCGATGCGTTCGCATCGGTGGCCCAACGCTTTGCGCACTGGGACCTGACGATCTGGGGCGAAGGCGCGGAACGCGCTCTATTGCAGGCGCGAATCGATGAACTCGGCCTCAAGGATCGCGTGTTCATGCCCGGCGTGACGAACGAACCGTGGCTGGAAATGCGACGCGCGCAAGCGTTCGCGATGTCATCGCGTTTCGAAGGCTTCGGGCTCGCGCTTGCAGAAAGCATGGCGCTCGGCGTGCCAGCGGTGGCCGTCGATTGCCCGAGCGGCCCGCGCGACATCACGCGCGACGGGCAGGACGCACTGCTCGTGCCGCCGAACGACCGCGAAGCGCTCGCGGACGCGTTGGCCCGATTGCTCGGCGACGAAGCCTTGCGCGGGGAACTCGCCCGCAAGGGCGCGCAGTCGATCAGGGAGCGCTACGCGGCGAGCGCGATCCTGCGCATATGGGACGACCTCTTCGCGCGCATCGGCGCATGCACCGGAAACGCAGAGCAGCCGGCGTCGATGAGCATGGGAAGTCATCAGCGGCAGGTGCTTTGAACGCAGAACGGAGATCCGGGCCATGAACAAAGTCATCCTCTTTGCCAACACCGACTGGTATCTCTACAACTTTCGCCTGTCGCTCGCGTATCGCTTGCGCGACATGGGTCACGAAGTCGTGCTGATATCGCCGCCCGGCGAATACGGGCCGCGTCTGCGGGAACTCGGCTTTCGCTGGCATGCCGTGCCGATGATTCGCCGCAGCCTCAATCCGCTTCGCGAACTGAATCTCGTCTTGTGGCTCGCGCGATTGTTTCGTGAGGAACGCGCGACGCTGGTGCATGGCTTCACCATCAAGAGCGCGGTGTACGGCTCGCTCGGCGCCAAGCTCGCGGGCGTGCCGGCGCGCGTGAACTCGGTCGCGGGACTGGGTTACGTGTTCACGAGCCGCGATATCAAGGCGCGGCTGTTGCGCCCGGTCGTTCGCCGCGTATTGCGGCTCGCGCTCGACGGCGACGGTTGCGCGCTCATCCTGCAGAATCCCGACGATGTGCAGATGTTCAGGAAAGCGCGTCTCGTTCGACGACACCGCCGTTCATCTCATCAAAGGTTCCGGCGTGAATTGCGCACGCTTCAAGGCGCGTCCCGGCGATGCCCCGCTGTCGCGCGAGCCGCTACGTGCGTTGCTTGCCGCGCGCATGCTGTGGGACAAGGGCATCGCCGAATTCATCGACGCGGCGCGCGCATTGAAGCGCGAAGGCCGCACGATCCGCTTCATCCTCGCGGGAATGCCGGATGCGGGGAATCCCGCCTCCATCGATCGCGCGACGATAGAAGGTTGGGTCTCCGAAGGACTGGTCGAATGGCGCGGCCACGTCAGCGACATGCCCGCGCTGCTCGCCGACACCGACGTCATGGTGCTGCCGAGCTATCGCGAGGGCTTGCCGAAATCGCTGATCGAAGCTGCCGCGTGTGCGCTGCCGCTCATCACCACCGACGCGCCCGGTTGCCGCGAAGTCGTCAGCGTGAACGGCGAAGATGGACTGATCGTGCCGGTGCGCGATGCCGTCGCACTCGCCGATGCAATGCGCCTGATCGACGACGATCGCGCGCTCGCACGCAAGCTCGGCCTCGCCGCACGCGACAAGGCGCTGCGCGAGTTCGACGAAGCGATCGTCATCGACAAGACGCTCGGCGTGTATCAGACGCTTGCGCCGGTGCGCCAGGCCGCGCCTTCATCCGTCGGCATCGCGCCGTGAAGATCGTTCATGTCATCACCGCGCTGCCCGCGGATGGCGCGGAAATGCTGCTGTACCGGCTGATACGCGCGTCGCGTGAAAGCGGCGTGCGGCACACGGTCATCTCGCTGTCGTCGGAGGACACGCTCGCTGCGCGCATCCGCGAAGCCGGCGCCGAAGTGCGCATTCTCGGCATGCGGCGCGGCGCACCGGGACCGGCGAAGTTCGCGACGCTCGTGCGCTGGCTCGACGAGCTCGATCCCGATATCGTGCAGAGCTGGCTTTATCACGGCGATCTGATGGGCGGCCTCGCGCTGCATGCCGCAAACGCATGGCGACGTCTGCGCGGCTCGCGCGCGCCGCGTCCCGCGCTCGTGTGGGGCATTCATCACACGGACCTGCGTTCGGCCGGCAGCAGCCGCATGACGCGCTGGGTCACGAAGGCGTGCGCGCTGTTATCCGCGCGCGTGCCCGACTCCATCGTGTGCTGCGGCGAAGCGGCGTTGCGATCGCACGTGGAAGGCGGATACTGCGCTGCAAAGATGACCGTGATCCCCAACGGTTTCGAACTGGATGTCTTCAGGCCGATGCCCGATGCGCGCGACGCCTTGCGCCGCGAGCTCGGCTTCGATGCGGCTGCGCCGGTGATCGGCATCGTCGGGCGATACCACGCGGTAAAGGACTATCCGAACTTCATCGCGGCGATGCGCCGCGTGCTCGACGTGCTGCCCGAGTGCCGCTTCGTGATGGCGGGCCGTGGGCTGGATGCCGGCAATCGCGCGCTCATGGCGCTGCTGGATGACGCGGGTATCGCGCATGCGGGGCGTCTGCTCGGCGCGCTGCGCCATCCGGAGACGATGCTCGCCGGGCTCGATGTGTTCTGCCTGTCGTCGCGCAGCGAAGGACTGCCCACGGTCGTAGGCGAAGCGATGGCCTGCCGCGTGCCTTGCGTGGCCACGGACGTGGGCGACACCGCATGGCTTATCGGCGACACGGGGTTGATCGCGCCGCCTGAAGACGCGGACGCACTGGCGCGCGCGCTCATCACCATGTTGACGATGCCCGCGAACGAACGGTCGAGACTGGGGCTGGCCGCTCGCGAGCGAATCGAACGTGTTTTCTCGATCGAAACGAGCTGGCGCCGCTATGAAGAGACGTACGTCCGTACGGCGAATGCGTTGCGCGCATCGCGTGCCGAACGACTCAGCGCGTGATTGCGTCGGATATCGGCAGACAGACTGAGGATTGAGGCAAAGCTAGCGAGTGCGTCGCGTGCGCTGCGAGGACCGCAGAATTTGCACGTCGCAAGTCATTTGTGATGACCCGAGCGCGACGAGTGCCCCGCTTCCTTCGGATTGAGTTCGTCCGACTTGTGCATGCGGCCGCGCAAGCCCCAGAGACCGGATGATCTCTCGCCGCCGCCTTCGTCGCTGCCTTTGCCGCGCCGATGCCGCCGCCGCGAAGGCAGCAGCACATCGGCCGCCGCCAGCAAGGCGAGCGCAACGACAGCGAAAAACACTATCGTGCCGACAGTAGTGGCGAAGTCCATTCCCTCTCCAGACGAATCGACGCTGGGTAATCCCGCAGCCGGGACTACTTAGAGCAGCATCCATGCCATTAGTTTTCGGCATTTTCCGCCGAAAGTTGAGGCCCCGTACAGGTGATTGTAAGAAAAAGACACTTGCGCAAACGAGAGCGCGGCGCCGGCGGGCCGCTCTCTCGTGCCCGGCGATGAACCGCTTCGCTTAACGCGTGTAGGTCATGTTCGTCACTTCGACCGACGGACCTGCATTGTCCCAGTCCGTCTTGCTGAAGCCGAGCGCCGAGTGCAGATAGACCGGCTTGTCGCTGCTGATATGACCCGTCACCGAATAGCCGTTCAGTTGCAGGCCGCCCACTGCATACGCCACGTGATAGGCGGCATTGTCGTGATGGTTGGTGATATCGATCGACACGTTCTTCGCCACCGGCCCCGGCAGCATGCCGAGATACACCAGGATGCCGTAGCGCGTGTTGTTCGTCGTCGGGCTGATGATCTTGATGTTCTGCAGCACCGCGTTGTTGTTGTTCGGCTCGATGTCGAGTCCGGCCGAAGGCAGCGTGCCCTTCGTGTTCGACCACGTCGGCGTATCGAACGTGATGTTGCTGCCGCTCGTGATCGTCGCGCCCTGGCGACGGTTTCCGTCCGCGAGGTGCTTGGTGATGGTCACGCCATTGCTCGGCGTCGTGCGCGTGCGATACGAATTGCCGATGTACACGCCATCGCCCCAGCAGTTGATCGTCGTCGGCGACGTGATGGTGACATTGCTCGCGCCGGCGATGGAAAGGCCCATGCCCTGGCCGCCATCGTTCGGATCGTTCGTCGCGGAGTTGAGCTCCTTGCTGCCGTCGAGATACGCGTTCTCGATCTGCACGTTGTTGACGTCCCACATACGCATGATCTGGTAGCTCGCCGCGTTGTGCGCGAGCAGCTTGATCGACGCGCCGCTTGCGAAGCGGATATGCGAATTCGAGCGCAGGTCCACGCCCGCGGAGTCGATGCGCACCTTGCCGGAGATCAGCAGGATCTTGCCGACGGAACCGTCGATGGCCTTCTGAAGCGCGACGCGGTCGTTCGTGACGCCGTCGGCCTTCACGCCGAACGAGCTTGCGTTGACGACCGTGCCGGACGTGGCCGTGGTGGCCGCCGCTTGCGTTGACGAGGCGACGTCCGTGCTCGATGCCGCCGTTGTCGTGGCGGCCGAGTTGCGGCGCCAGCGCTTGTCGGTGGCGGCGAGATCATCGGCGCTGCCGCCGCCGCATGCGGCCAGCACCATCACGCCGGTGCAGGCGGCAATTGCGTTAAGCAATTTACGACGTGTGAAAAGGGGATTCTGGATTTGCTCGGAAGAAAGAAGATTTTGTCTGGAAAAGGGCATTGTGCTTGACGTTATTAATAGGCGACTGGGAAAAAGAATGTCCGTCGAGACCGTAACTCGGACGAATGCGGAGCGTTTAACCGGGGCCGAAAAGTTGCCCAAAGCATGCAAGGCCGCGAATGCCGGTCAAACTTACTTCATAACGCTTGCGCGCAAAGTATCTAATACCGATACCGGGTCCGTATGATACAGAACGTGGTATGACAATTCGGAACGTTTCGTAACGCGATGTAACAATCGGGCGGGAACAGGTCGAAATGGCGGGAACGTACGTTCGCTCAATCCCCCGCCAGGCGGGGGATTGAGGAAACCGTTTGCATAATGATCGGACGATTAAAATAAAATCGCCGCAGACGCGAATATGAAGCCGTCGTTGCTACCGAACCACGGGTTTCACGTATGAAGAAAAGAGAATATCTTGCCGTTTATATTGCTCGTATTAAACGGTCGCCAGGCATAATGGATTGCTTTATTCCCCGAAAATGGGCCTTCAAAGTTTTTCCGACGCGACTTCTGCCTTTCCACGCCGCATCCCTGCCCGGATCGCCGCGAGCCTCGTCAAGCCGTCGTTCATGGCGAATGCCACGCGCCCCCAGGACGACTGCGCAATCTGAACACTCGACGCTGCCGACATATTCCCCTTGCTCCAATACGGCTTGAACGTCTCCGAGCCGACGCCCAGGTCGAAATCCATGCTGTTCTCGACGGCCCAGCGCACCCACGCTTCGGTCGAGATCGCACCCGGCGCGAGCTTGCTGCGCTCCCGGTCGAATCCGGCCATCACGCCGAGCATGATTTTTCGGCCGAGGCCGACCATGTTCGCGGCGATCGGCGCGCCGTCGAGCAGCAGCACCATGACGCGGGCGTAAGGCCTGCCGTCGCTGTCCGCCGGATGATTCGCAAGAGCGACGAGATAATCGCGGAACGCCTGCGAATAGAGCCACGCCCCCTTCTTGTTGACGCGTTCGGCCCAACTGCGCTTGCACGCGAGCATCCAGTCGATCATGCGTGCGTTCTCTTCTTCGTCGTCGGGGCCGAGAAAGCGCATCTCGACCTGGCCCTGACGTTCGAGCTTCCTGAGCAGCGCACCCGGCTTCTTCCCCGACAACGTGCCGAGCGATGCCGCGAAGCTTTCCCAGTCCTTCTCACGAGACAAACGCGCGATGGCATAAGGATGCTCCTTCGACGTCATCAGTCCGTCATGCGCCATGGCGAGGCGGAAGAGCGTGTCGTCGTGATCGAGATAAGGCAGCAGGAAGATATCGGACGGACAACGTTCGAGCGCGGCGCGCCAGATCGATTCAATCAGTTGAACTGAAGCATGGTCAGGATCGATCAGCACGGTCGTATAGTCAGCCGATTCCGGACTCAATGGCCGCAGCACGGTCCACAGCCGGTTGCGCGAACGAACGAGCGGCCACACGGCAATGAGCCGCTCACCGCGACGCACCGCGATGATGCGAAGCGATCGTCCGATGGGCTTCGCCACGCGCTCCCAGCTCAGCCAGCAAGTCACGAAGGACTCGTGATGCCGGCCGTCGGCGCGACGCCATAGCGCGTGCCATTCGTCGCCGAGCGCGCGAAATTCCTCTGTCGTTTTGATGATGTCGATACGTTGGGCCGGTGCAATCATGAATCTCTCTGCGACGATGCAAGGGTTACGATGGCAGCGCTCGAATGAAGTCCGCCACGAGTATGGCAAGCAATCCATTGGCTGTCCTGCGCTTGGCGCATCTTGCATCGCGGAGCAACCGGCGCAACGTGCGATGCCGTACAGTGGTGCACGCGAGTGGTCAATTACCCTCCGGTAAGCTCCTGTAATAAGTCGCGCGACGACTCTGCTTGACATCGTCGAAACTTATGCATTGCCTCTTCTGACATACGACGTTGACACCGCTTCTTCACTCTGTCTTCGCCAGCATCCGAGCGCTGTTGACTGCGTGCGAACGCCTGCGTTTCAAGCCTTTCGCGGATTTAAACGCGTAGCGAACTGCATCATGAACCGAGTTGCGAGGGACAATGGATAACGAATGCTATTCAGTCAGCTCTTCACCTGTTGCGACCAAGCCGAAGCCGGCGAAAGCGAAACCGAATAAAGCGAAGGACAACATCAACACCGTGGTCGCGGGCAATATCAAACCCCAAGGCCTGACCGCACGATCGATCTTTCACGAACCGTGGTGGCTCGAAGCAGCGACCGACGGCAAATGGGGCATTGTCGAAGTCAAACAGGGCGATGACGTCATTGGTGAAATGCCCTATATGCTGGAACGCAAAGGCTTGTGGCGCATTTGTGAATTGCCGCCGCTGACACGCACGCTCGGTCCCGTCATCAAGCCGCAACGCGCAGGCGGCAGTGAGCGTGAGTGGTGTTATCGCATGGAGATCGCGAATCAGCTCGTCTCGAAGCTGCCAGCGTGCGCGCACTTTCATCAACTGATGGACACGCGCATGTCGGAAGCGGAGGCCATTGCCTTTTCGCTGCATGGCTACGATGTGTCCATCGGCTACACGATGGAGATCCCAGCTGAACGCACGGAAAGCGAAGCGTGGTCGGCCCTGCGCCGCAATACGCGCAACTGGGTGCGGCGTGCGACCGAACGCCTCACGATACGAGAGATTGCGAGCCCCGATAGCTTCGTTGACTTCTACGACAGCAACCTCGCCGTTCGCAAGCGCAACAACGTCTATGGCTCGACGATCATGCGGCGCGTGCTCGGCGAAGTGCGCGCGCGCAATGCGGGCGTGATGCTCGGCGCATTCGACGACAACGGCACGCTCGTCGCCGAAACCGCGCTGGTCTGGGATGACCGTGCGGTGTATTACATGCTGTCGTCGCGCCGCGCGGATGCACACGGCGGCGCAATCAGTCTTCTGATCTGGGAAGCGGCGCGTATCGCGCGCGAGAAGAAGCTCATCTTCGATCTCGACGGCATCTCGACCGCGACCATCCTCGACTTCCTGTCGGGCTTCGGCGGACGGCTCGTCACGCGCTATGAGATCGAACGCATGCGTGCCGACTACGGCGCGCTGCGCACGGTGCTTCGCGGCGAAAAGATGGCGAGCAAGACGGGTGCGAAACGCCTGCGCAAGGCGCCGCTCGAGAAGACCTGAAGCCGCGTCGTCATCGGCGGCCGATGCCGTCGATGACGTATCGTTCGATGTCTTCTAGCTGCCGATGAAGTAGGCGTACACGCCTTCGTAATAGCTCTTGATGACTTCAGCGGACAGCACCAGCATTATCCCTACTACCCACCATATCGAGAATGCGTTTCGAAAGCGAATCTGCGGCATGATGAAAATCATCATGAGCGGGATGCAATACCATACACGCCCCTTGCCGAACGGAAACAGCACGAACGCAAGCAGCAGATAAAGCACCAGCACGATATGCATCGTGCAAAGCTCGGTCCATACGGTGGATTTCGCCGCCGGCCTGTTCTTCCACTCGGAATAAAGAAACACGATGGAAGCCGTCATGTAGATGACGAGCAGAATCACCAGCTTGATCGTGAAATCGTTCTGATAACCCGAGTATTCCTCGATCCGCCTGCCCCCGAAGTTCCTGAACAGGAAGCCCGCCGACGAGACGAGCACGAAGGCCATCGCGCTCGCGCTCGCGAACGCAAGGCGCCTGCGGTCGCCGCACAGGCGGATCGTCAGCAGCAGCAGCGCGGGTATCGCGAAGGTCGTATGAACGAAGCATGCGAGCACCCATCCGGTGACGGGGCGGTGATAGCGCAGTGTGAACAGCATCGCGATGCCGAACGCCATGCCCTGCCGGATCTGGAAAGTGCCGACCGTCGCGAGCGCCATCGGCACGACCGCCCAGAGAACCAGGCCCAATAGCGGCCGCCGGACTTCGAGCAGTGCGATGAACACCAGCGCATTGAGCATGACGACCGTGATGCGAACGCCGGTTTCGGGCGTGAAGCCGAGCGCATTGAGCCCCACCACCCACGCGCGCCAGCCGAACTCCTCGGTGACCGTGCTGATGATGAACGCGAGCGTCGACGTCCGCGCCTTATAGGTACTGACGAACCAGTCCCACGTCGTTCGGCGGAAATACTCGAGATAATTGTCCTGGTCGAGCACGGCCGAAACGTGCCGCGGGCTCGTCGCCATGATGACGAGAATGACCACGGCGAGCGTGACGAAGAGCCATCCGCCCGGCGTCGCGAGAAAATGTTGCCCACGATGCACGACACGCGAGGCCGATGCGCTTCGACCCTGCATCGCTCTTGCTCTCATCGAAGAATCCTCGCGTGAATTGTGGCATCGGACAGCGTGCGGCGATGCGTGCGCGGAGTCTGTGCGCTGTCCCACAGCATGTGAGGCTCTAGCGAACCAGCCGCAATCCGGTGACGACGATAGCCGGCCCGCGCTTGTCATAGTCGATGCTTTCCACGGATGCGAGCCGCGAATCCACCCATGTCGGAGAGCGGCTCTCCACGCGGCCTTTCACGATGAAGCCCTTCGTATCCAGACCGGACACGCTGAAGGCATTGTCGGTCGAGCCTTCATCGCGATGACCGCTGATCGAGATAGTCACCTGCTTCGCGAGCGGCCCGGGAAGCTCCGCGAGAAAGACCAGAATGCCGATATGGCAATTGCGCGTGACGGGATCGACGACGCGGATGTTCTCGAGCACGTCGCGATTCGAATTAGGCTCGATATCCAGTCCCGCCGATGGCGCCGTGCCCGCGATGTTCTGCCACGTACAGCGCTCTATCGCGATGTTCCGGCCGCTGATGATCGAGACGCCCTGCCGCCTGCAATCGCTCGCGTGATGTTCGATCAGGCGAATGTCCTCGGGCGCGACGGAAGGCGAGCGATAACTGTTGGCGATATACACGCCATCGCCCCAGCAGCCGGTCGTGGTGGCCGAGCGAATGGTCACGTCCGTGCTGCCCGCGATGGAAATGCCCATGCCGTAACCTTCCTCGCGACGCTTCGGCTTTGCCGCGTTCAACTCCTTGCTGCCGTCGAGCATCGCGTTTTCCAGTACCACATTGGTCACGTCCCAGAGGCGAATGATCTGGTAAAAGGGCGTATCGTGGGCGAGCAGTTTGATCGACGCACCCGGCTCGAAACGCACGCGCGATCCGCTGCGCAGATCGAGGCCCTTCGCGTCGATTCGGCAGCGTCCTTCGATCAGGAGCGTCTTGCCGACGGCTGCATCGATAGCGGCCTGAAGGCGCAGGCGGTCGTTGGTCGTCCCGTCGCCCTTTACGCCGAACGCACTGGACCTCACGATGTCCGCGGCGTGAACGGGCACTCGAGCAAGGGTTTGTACCAGCGCACCGGAGGCAATCAGCTTTAACGCAATCCTTCTTTTTCGCATGACGCGGCAGGCTCCTTGGCGTCGTTCGGGTACATCGAATGAAATGTGAGTTCTCAAACTTATACGCGATGAACGGCCCGTTACGCTACCGCGCAACGCATCTTCCTTAGGTTACCGATGAAACCGATCGATCTGATCAGAAGCGACCTTTACCGTTATGCGGGCGCGGCGAACGCGGGCGCGCTCGTGCGAAAGTTCGTATCGTCGGAGGGATTCAATTATTCCGTCTGGTTCCGTCTTGCATCGTCGAGACCGCGTGGAATTCTTGGCGTAGTCCTGAGGATCATCCTGCGTCGCAAGCAGAGACAGTTCGGCATCGTCATTCCGCCTGGGACAGCCATTGGCCCGGGACTATTCATCGGGCACTTCGGCAATATCGTGATCAACGAAACAGCCGTTATCGGCGCGAATTGCAATCTGTCGCAAGGCGTGACCATCGGCTCGAATCACGGCCAGGCCGCGACGATTGGGGATAACGTGTATATCGGCCCGAATGTATGCATTGTCGAAAACGTCGTGATCGGCGATTCGGTGACCATCGGCGCGGGCAGTGTCGTGACCGCCGACGTCCCTTCCAACGTCACGGTTGCAGGCGTGCCGGCGCGCGTGATGAGCGACGATCTCGCGCGTAACCGTCAGGGCCGGTATGTTCTTCGCCGATGGACTGCCTGACTTCGCGATGCCCTCGACGAGCAGCTATACGTAAAGGCGTCGTCATCATATCGACATACGCTATGTGTCAAGTGGCGCCAATGCACAAAAGAAGGCTTTCAGGAGCGTCCAATTCTTAACCAATACGCGGCCTAGCCAACATTTCATCAACAAAAAAACGTGCCATCGAAAAGTCGTGTCGGGCGATGATATTCGGACTCCCAACGTGATTCGTTTAGCGGGATATCCCTGATTAATCATAAAAAACGCGGGAATAAGAAAGGGTTATCGCACGTTTCTCGATTTGCATATCCGCAATATCGCTGGGTGCAGTCGCTTCATCGCAGGACTCGTGGGCCGAAGCACCGGCCTGCTTCAACGGGCTTGGTTTCCATGACTCATTCCGATCGACCGTCCGCGCTGTTGACCATGAGCACACGACAATGCTGAATCTTGCCCTCGGCTGCCTGACATCGTTTTGTCTGACCCTCTGGATCGTGAAATATACGTCTCGTGCCGGTTCCCGCTGGCTCGATTCCGATTTGAAGGGAGTACAGAAGATGCACACCGTCCCGGTCCCGCGCGTGGGCGGCGTGGCGATCATGGGCGGAACCGGAATCACGTTTTTCATAGGCGGCATATTCGACGCCAACCCGCCCGGCGAGTCGATGCTCCTGCTAGGCTGCGCCGCGATACCGTTTCTTGCGGGCTGCATCGAGGACATCACCAAGCGTGTGAGCCCGCGCATTCGGCTGCTCGCTGCGATGGCCGGCGCGATCTGCGCGGTCTATGCATTGAACGCGGTGCTCGGCCGCGTCGATCTGCCTATCGTCGATCGCGGGCTTGCGCTGATGCCGGTTGCAATCGGCCTCACGGTGCTCACGGTGTCGGGACTGACCAATGCCATCAATCTGATCGACGGCATGAACGGACTTGCGTCGGTATCGGCCATACTCATCTTCGGTTCGATCGGCTATGTCGCGCATCAGGTCGGCGACTGGCTCATCATGAGCGTCGCGTTGACGATGATCGGCACCATCCTCGGCTTCGCGGTGTGGAACTACCCCGGCGCGGCAATCTTTCTCGGCGACGGCGGCGCATACTTCATCGGCTTTCTGATGGCGGAACTGCTCGTGCTGTTGATTGCGCGGCATCCGAACGTTTCGGCGTGGTATGCGGCCGTGGTGGCGATCTACCCGCTCTTCGAGACGATCTTCTCCATCTACCGCCGCAAGTTCGTTCGCGGGCGGCCCGTCAGCGAGCCGGATGGCGTGCATCTTCATACGCTGATCTATCGCCGTATTGCGCTGCACGGCGCCGATTATGGCGATGCCCGCCAGCGCGGCCGGCGCAACGCGCGGACATCGCCTTATCTGTGGGCGCTGTGCTCGGTCGGCGTCGTGCCCGCGTCGTTCTTCTGGAACGAGCCGGTCGTGCTGTTCGCCACGGACATCGTGTTCGTCGGCGCGTACGTGTGGTTCTACGCGTGCATCGTGCGATTCAAGACGCCGCGCTTCCTGCTCGGTCACGCTTCCATCACGCCGGCCACGTCGCAGGAAACGCGCCGCTGACGCCGATCCTCGATACCGTCGCGTTCAGGCGGCGGTTTCGAGCGCGCTCGATGCGCGGCCGTCCGCGTGGTGGCGTTCGCCGAGCGCGCATAGCTCTTCCATGTTCAGCGACACGAAGCCGTATCGCTCGCGCAGTTCGACATAGTGGTCCGCGATACGCTGCAGGAACGCGATGTTCTGCGCCGTATCGCGTCCGAAGTTATGCGGATGCCACCACAGGTGATACAGCCGCTTGTGGATCGCGGCGTGCGTCATTGCATGCTTGATGCGGTTGAGGCGCAAGTGGTCGAATACCGCCAGCCTGCGCTTGAAAGGCCGTAGGAAACTGCTCGCAGGAAAGTTGAACGGCGCTGTGCGAAAGCAGTCTTCAAGCGCGTGCGTGTTGTGCCCGGACACGTTGACGTACGCATCGAGCAGGCGGCTCGCGCGCATCATGCGGCTTTGCCCTGCCTTGTCCGATGCCGCATAGGCGTGCCCGCCTTGCGTCCCGCGATAACACAGAATGCCGTGACGAACGAGCACGGCGAGATAGGCATCGTTGCATTGATTGCGCGGAAACACGATGCTCTTGATATCGACGCCCGAGCGCCGCGCCACGTCCACCGCGCATGCGATGTCCTCCTCGAACTCGCGCACGCCCTGCCCCTCTTCGAGACAGTAATAGTGCGAGTACGTGTGCGTGCCGATGGCCTGCCCCGGCTGTGCCGCAATGCGCGCAATCAGGTCGGGCGCGAAGTGATAGAGCGGATCGAGTTCATGCGCGGCATCGATATATTCATACGGCGATATTCCTGGCCGCTTGTAGTGCGGACGCGTTTTCGGAAGGCTTGCTTTCAGTTCGGCGGCATCGCGATGAAACATGAAGCCGACGGTCGCCCATGTCGCATGAATGCCGCTATTCTCGAAGACGTTGAGCATCTGCGGAATGGCGCGCCGCCCGCCTCGCAGATTCTCTCCATAGCTTTCGATGGTCCGCGTCTCGCGCACGCCCCAGAGCAGTTCGAAGTCGAGCGAGACGGTGAATACGCCGTGATCGAAGGTCATGTGCCTGCCTGGTCGATGAATATGCGGACGGTGAGCGTGTTCCGAACGGCATCGGGCATGTTCGCCGATTTTCCCGCGCGCGATGGTGGTCTACCGCACCGTGATGCACGTTCGCGCCCGGCATCGCTGTGCACGATTGCGCGATGCGGATACAGTTGCGCTGCCGCGCATTCCACGACTATCGACGATGAACGAGACTTTCAGCGAGACTTACAGCGAGACTTTCAGCGAAGCAGAACGAAGCGCGGTCTACCGCGCGATTGCCGAGCGGCGCGACATGCGGCACTTCGTGAGCGATGCCGTCGCGCCGCAAGTCATGCAGCGCCTCATCGACGCCGCCCTGCACGCGCCGAGCGTCGGCTACATGCAGCCGTGGCGGATCGTACGCATCACGTGCGCGCAGCTTCGGCAGCAGCTTCAGGCAGCGGTGGAGCGCGAGCGGCTTCTGACCGCCGACGCGCTCGGCGAACGTCGCGATGCGTTCATGAAGCTGAAGGTGGAAGGCATGCGCGAGTGCGCGGAATTGCTCGTGATGGCGCTGATGGATGGCCGCGAGCAGCACGTCTTCGGCCGACGCACGTTGCCCGAGATGGACCTCGCGTCGGTGGCGTGCGCGATTCAGAACATGTGGCTCGCGGCGCGCGCCGAGGGCATCGGCATGGGATGGGTATCGCTATTCGATCCGCGTGAGATCGCCGAATTGCTGGCGATGCCGGCCGGTGCGCGGCCCGTCGCGATTCTGTGCATCGGCCATGTCGAACGGTTTTATGACGCGCCGATGCTCGAAACCGAAGGCTGGGCGAAGCGTCGGCCACCGGAGGAATGCGTCTTCGAGAACCGGTGGCCGCGCGAGTGACGGTCAGCAGGACGTGGGCTTGAGCCGCTCGACTTCGAGCCCGAACATGGGGCGCAGCCGCGTGCCGAGCACGTTGCCGAAGAACGCGGCGACGAGCCAGAGCCAGCCGTGCAGGCTGCCCGACACGATGCCGCTGAAATAGGCGCCGATGTTGCATCCATAGGCGAGACGCGCGCCATAGCCGAGCAGCAGACCGCCGACGATGGCGGCAATCAGCGAGCGCATCGGCACGCGCCACACGGGCGCATAGCGTCCGGCGAGCGCGGCGGCGAGCATCGCACCGAGCACGATGCCGATGTCCATCACCGAGGTCACGTCATGCGAGACCGGCGCGGCGAGTGTCGCGGCGTTGGCCTTGCTCATCCAGTAGGGCCAGCTTGCGACATCGACGCCCATCGCCGCTGCCGCTTTTGCGCCCCACAGCGCAAACGCCGATGTAACGCCCCACGGCCGTCCGGACAGCGCGAGCGTCGCGAAGTTGAGCACGGCGAGCGCGAGCGCGCCGGCGATGAGCGGCCACGGTCCGTGCAGCCACGGCGACGTATGCGCGGGCTGCACGTGCGCCGCGACGAGCTTGCCGTGCCGGCGCTTTTCGACGAATACGGTCAGTGCCGCGATCAACGCGAACAGAATCCAGTTGAAGGCGAGCGCGGGTGCGAGGCCCATCGACTTGACGAGCGATATCGGCTGAAGCGATGGCATCGCGGTCCAGAACGGCATATGCGCGGTCGCGATCACCGATCCGGCGATGAACGCGAGCAGCGTCACGATCATGCGCGTGCTGCCGCCGCCGACGGTGTACAGCGTGCCGGATGCGCAACCGCCGCCGAGTTGCATGCCGATGCCGAAGATGAACGCGCCGACGATCACCGAGGTGCCTGCGGGAGATACCAGGCCGGTTACGGGCATGCCGAAGAGGGAGCCTGCTGCGAGCGCCGGGAAGAACAGCGCGACACCGACTGCGAGCATGAGCATCTGGGCGCGGAGCCCCGCGCCGCGGCCATCGGCGATGAAGACGCGCCACGCAGACGTGAAGCCGAACGCGGCGTGATAAAGCGCGATGCCGAGCAAAGCTCCGACGATGTAGAGCGCGGCCTGGCGCGGGCTGGCGGTTTGCGCGAGGTACCACGCGCCGGCTAGAAGCAGCAGTGCTGCTATGCCTAGCGGTTTGGGATTGATGTCGCTGCGGCGGCGGAGGGGGCTGGTTAGGTCGGACATGGCTTTCTGTGACGGGTTAACCCCTACATTGTCGCGGTTTTGGACGCGGTTTGCAGACAAGTGGGGCGGCGCTTTCGTGAAAGCATTGCGTGTTCCGCACACGGGCGTGGTTGGGGCAAGCCGCTCGATGCCTGACCTTGGCCCACTGTGCAGCGGCGTGCGATGCTTTGATTGCGGTACTTTGCTCGTCTTGGGCGTATTCAAAATCGCGCGGCGGCGGCCCGAAGACGCTCGGAGTCAGTGTTGTCAGTCTGCGAGAAAAACCAAGAAAAGCAGCATCCTTCCGAACCGCCCAATGCGCTACCTAATATCCCCAATCCATAAAGCATCGGTAGCAATCGAGTGAATCAGCCGCCGCTAATGCGCTTCCGCCCCCGCTGAGCGCCACGTCCTCGAGCCCTTGACTCGTCAGCCCCGGCGAGAAGCAAAAACGCAAGAGCACGATCATTCACCGCTTCCCCGCCTCCACCGCCTTCGCATACCCGGTCAACTCGAGATACCCCCGCCCCCGACGCCCCGCCCCCTGCGCTTCTCCCGTCACCGTCACCGCACCTTCCCAATACACCGCCCCCGTCGATTCCCGCGAGTCCAGTTCCTGATCGTCGATGAGCGGCGCCAGGCGCCAGCGCGTCGCACCGACGCGCACGGTCATCGCCACCGGATACTCCGTGTTCGTGCGCGGCGATCGCCACTGGCGCTCCGGCACGAACTCCACATCGCCGGGGCCGTATTGCGTCGTGCGGCCATCGCGGCCGCGCAGCGCGGCATGCGCCCACACCGCGCGGCCATCGCGCGAGCGGACCTTGAAGGCCATCAGCGCCGCGCCATCGTCGAGATTCGCGCCGAGCCAGTCCCAACCCGACGCATCCGCCGAAAGCAAAGTGCTCGACCACTCGTGATCGAGCCACGCACTGCCCGTCACATCGACCGTCTCGCCCTTGCCCGATGACGACGGCCGCGTCACCTTCCCGCTCACCTGCAACTGCGGCTCACTGTAGTAATAGCTCGCCTGCTGCGGCTGCGGACCCTTGCGCGAATAACCACCCTCGCCCTGAATCATCGGCGGCTGCGTCGGCGCAAAGACGAGATGCAACGCAAAACCGGCGGCGTCGGCGTTGACCGCGTAGCGGCCATCCGCGTCGCGTACCATGCGCCACGCATCCAGCTTGACGTCCGTATTGCCCGCGTTTGCGTACGCCAGGCCGAACCCTTGCCGCGCGATGTTCTGATCGTGCACGAGCCGCCCATGAGCCGGATCGGACAGCGCGGCATGCGCGACGATCAACTGCGACGGATCGAACGCGCCCCCGCCGTTCCCCTTGCCGGTGTTCGAGCGGAAGAACGTGATCTGAAAACCGAGCGGCTTGTGGTCCGGCGTCTCGAGCCAGCCGGTCGCGTACCACCATTCCGTGCGATACCCCGAATGCGCGCCGCTGTCCTGCGGCCACTCGATCGGCCGCCCCGGCGACACCGCCGCGAACTGTGGCTCGGCGGCGAGCGAGGTCGTCGAGAGAAGCGCCAGCAGCAGCATCGATAACGCGCGCATCACCAGTCCTCCCGCACGGCGCGCACCGCATCCACGGACACCGCGCGCCGCCCCGCCAGCACCGCCGTGGTACACGAAGAGACCAGCATCACGCAGCCGATGATGAAGAGCATCGACCACGGCACGTGCAGCGACATCGTCCAATGGAAGCTTTGCGGGTTCACCACGAACACGAGAATCAGGCTGATGGCGAAGCCGAGCACGCAGCCGACCGCGATGCCGAGCACCGTCAGCAGGCCGCCTTCGGAGGCAAGCAGCGCAAGGATCTGCTTCCTCGTCACGCCCACGTGCCGCAACATGCCGAACTCCCGCGAACGCGCGAGCGTCTGCACCGAAAACGTCGCGGCCACCCCGAACAGGCCGATGACGATCGCCACCGCTTCGAGCAGATACGTGACGGCGAAGCTGCGATCGAAGATGGTCAGCGTGCGCGCGCGAATGTCGCCGGGCTGCGAGAACTCGAGCGCATCGCCGAACGGCAGCTTCTGCAGCGCCGCGATGACCTGCCCGGCCGACGCACCCTGGCGCAGCGTAATGGCCGCATCGGTCGCGCCCATGTCGCCGGTCAGCCGCCGATAGTCCCCGAGGCGAATCTGCAGCGCGCCGGTCTGCCGGACATAGTCGCGCCAGATGCCCGCGACGACGAAACGCTCGCTCGCGCCGCCGACCGGCAGCGTGAGCCGTTGCCCCGTGCGATAGCCGTACAGGTCCGCCATCGCCTCGGACGCCCACACCGGCGTTTCGTCCGTACGCCACGATTGCGGCGGCAGCGTCGCGCCGGTCATCTGCAGCATCGCGCCGGGATCGGCCTCGTTGATTTCGCGGGCGATCAGCGCAACCGGCGGCTTCGATGCATCGAGCGTGATCTGCGATGCGCGCGAGAACGCCGCGTGCGCCACGCCGTTCGTCCCCGCAATCCGCGCTTGCTGGTCCGGCGTGAGGCCGCCGGTGTCGCCGCTCGACGCCACGCGCGCGTAGACATCGGCGGAGAGAAGATGCTCCAGCCAGTCTTCGACGGATACGCGAAAGCTCGCCACCATGATCGCCATCGCGACGATCAGCGTGAAGCTCGACAGCACGCCGCCCATCGCGATCGACGCCTGCCCCGGCGCGTTCGCAAGCCGGGCGAGCGCGAGCGTCGCGACCGCGCTTCGCTTGCTCTTTGCACGCAGCCACGCATGCGCGGCGCTGGCCGCGCCGAACACAATGGCGGTGAGACGCGGCATCAGCGCGATACCGCCTATCAGCAGCAGCGCGACAGCGGCATAGCCGGCGAAGGGCGCATCGTCGATGGGCGGCGCCTGCGTCAGCGCCGCGCCGAGCGCGAGACAGAGCAGCGCGGGCCACGGCGTTGACAGGGGCGAGAGCGCGGCTTCCTCGCTGCCCGCCTTCAGCGCCGGCGCAGGCCGCGCGCGGGCCGCTTCGAGCGCGGGAACCAGCGTGCCGGCGAGCGCCACGCCGATGCCGAGCGCGAGAAAAATCGCCGTCGAAACAGGCTCGAAGTGGACGCGCGGCTGCACGCCGGGGAAGTAGCCGCCGCCCAGGTCGCTGCCGAAAAAGCGCAGTGCGATGCCCGCGACCGCGAAGCCGAGCGCGATGCCCAGCACCGCGCCCGCCACGCCGAGCAGCGCGCCTTCGGCCATGATCTGCCGCACGAGATGCCCGCGCGTCATCCCGAGCACGCGCAGCATCGCGAACTGGGCGCGGCGGCGCACGACGCCCGCTGCCTGCGTCGAGAACACGAGGAACGCGCCCGTGAACAGCGCGACGAGCGCCAGCACGTTCATATTGATGCGATACGCCCGCGAGAGCCGGTCCGTGCGGCTCTCGATGTCCCGCGTCTGCCCGACGACGATGCGCGCGCCGAGTTCGTCCTGCAGCGCGCGCTGGAACGCTTCGCGATCGACGCCGCGCGCCAGTTGCAAATCGATGCGCGTCAGTCGGCCCTGCATGCCGAAGCGCGACTGCACGGCGGCGATGTCCATCACGCCGATACGCTGCCCCGGCAACGCGCGCACGACGCCGCCCGCCACGCGCAGCGGCACCGGCTGCGTGCCGTTCTGCAGATCGACCTGCAGGCCCACGCCGGTATGCAGCCATTGCTGCGCGGCGGTCGAGAGAAAGATCGCATCGTCGGACAGCACATCGAGCGGCGCTTGCGGCGACGGCGCGCCGATCAGATCGGGCGCGATGCGTTTCGCCCGGAACACGTCGATGCCGAGCACCTTGAGCGGCGCGGTCTGCTTCGGCACGGCGACATCGACTTCGAGCACGGGACTCGCCATCGCGACGCCGGGGCGCATTGCGAGGACCGGATAAAGGCGCTCGTCGATGAACGGCTGCACGCCGCGCACCTGGAGGTCGGCCTGACCCGACAGGCTGCGCGCGGCGGCGGAGAACTCGTTGAACGCGGCGCTGTTGATGAGTTGCACCGCATAGCCGAGCCCCACGCCGAGGGCGATGGTGAGAATGGCGACGAGCGCGCGTCCGCGATGACTGCGCCATTGCGCGCCGAGCAGCCAGCGCGACAGCAAGCGATGAGCGGCCGGGCGCGCCGTCATCGTGCGCGCGCTTCGTTGAACGCCGCGAGCGATGCAGCTTCGTGCAGGGCGCCATCGGCGAGAATCAGCACGCGGTCGGCAAACGCCGCTGCCGCTTCCGAGTGCGTGACCATGATCGCGGCGGCGCCGGTCGCGCGCGTCTCGGTGCGCAGCAGGCCGAGAATTTCATGCGCGGTCTGCGGGTCGAGATTGCCGGTGGGTTCATCGGCGAGTATGAGGCGCGGCCGGTGCACCAGCGCCCGCGCGATCGCCACGCGCTGCAGTTCGCCGCCCGAGAGCTGGCGCGGAAGATCGTCCTGACGATTGAAGAGGCCCACGGCCGCGAGCATGCCGTGCGCCGGTGCGAGCGGCATGCCGTTGAGCAGCAGCGGCACGGCGACGTTCTGCACGAGCGTCAGATGCGGCAGCAGGTGAAACGCCTGAAACACGAAGCCGAGTTTCTCGCGGCGCGTCCGGGTGGCGGCTTCGTCGCTCAGGGCGGAGATGGACACGCCGTCGATCAGGATTTCGCCGCTGTCCGGCGCGTCGAGGCCCGCGATGAGATTGAGCAGCGTGGACTTGCCGACGCCCGAGTCGCCCATGATCGCGATGAATTCGCTTGATCCGAGCGTGAAGTCCAGTCCCGCGAGAATGGTTCTGCCAGAACCGAAGGTTTTATGAAGGCGGCGGCATTCCAGTGCGGGGCGGGTCATAGGCAGGCGCGTTCCGGTGTCCTCGGGTGATGCCTATTATGCCTAGGTGTTTCGTCGGATGTGAGACGAAGACGCCGCCCGTTTCGTTCCGTTAGGACGCCATTGCTGTTTCGCTCAGCTCCAGTCGTCCATGTCGTGCTTGATGCTGTGCCGGTTCGCGATCAGCGTCTCCACGCTCGGCTCGTTGCTCATCGCGCGCTGGATGGCGAGCTTAGTCGCTTCGTAGTTCGTGCGGTACATGTCCTTTTTGTCGAGGTTGGCGTCGGCGCCGCAGCGCGGATCGATCCACACGAGGCTGATGATGCACAGATCGTCGGCCTGGTCCTTCGGCAGGATGCCTTCGATAAGGCAATCGACGACGGCATCGGCGGTGGCCGACTGCACCACGCCGCCGAACAGCTCGATGGCCGGCATGTCCTTGAGCGTGACCTTGGGGACGATCATCGTCGCGGGGCGGACCATCTGATTGCACGCGCGTATCGCGAACATCGCGGTATGTCCTTTCGACTGCGCCATCATGTTTGCGAATGCATGGCCGACCGGCCCGTTGACGCGGCCGATCAAGATCTCCGGCATGGCGTCGGTGGCCTGGCCGGGAGCGGCGAATACGGTGGCTTCGCCGGCGCGGAATTTCAAATCTACGGACATGAGCGGCTCCTGGGTCGTCGGGTATGCGAAGTGACAAGGGCATGCAAGGTGGATGCCATGCGTGCTGCCACAACGAAAGCTCCCGCCACGCGTGACACTTTGCTCAATGCGTCGCCGCCGAACAATTCAGCATTTCTGGCTCAAAGTGTCTCCGCTCTTGCGATTCCCTTTCGTCCATCGTCCAATGCCGCCTTCTATCCGCGTAATTCAGAGGCGTTTTACGCGCGGTTCGATCAGCATGACTGAAAAGAACAACGAGATAAGAACGATGAAGCCACTATTCGGCGAGAGCCGCGAGGCCCGCGCCCCGGCCTCGCGCGACGATGCCGCCGTCGCCAAACTCCTGACGGAGGATGAAATTCACGGCCTCGGCGCGAAAGCCGGCGAGCGCGTGGCCGGCCTGTCCCAGCGCATCCTGTCGGAGGTGCGCGCATCCGACGCCGACCAGTTTGGGGCGAAGCTCAACGAACTCATCGTGACCGCGAAGGGTCTCGATCCGGCATCGCTGGGAAAGCGCGGCATCGCCGGGCGCATCGCGGCAATGTTCCGTTCAACGAAAGAGCGCCTGCTCGCGCAATTCGATTCGGTCGAGAAGCGCATCGGCACGCTCGTCATCGAACTGGAAAGCAACGCGAACCGGCAAAAGCGCGATATCGCCGAGCTCGACCAGATGTACGCCGACAACTACGACACGTTCCGTCAGTTCGAAGACGCGCGCGCGCTCGGTCAGGCATCGCTCGAAGCGTATCGCGCGGTGCTTGCAGAGCCGCACGAAGCCGCCGACGCCTTCGCCGCGCAACGCACGATGGACCTGCGCCGCTGCGCGAATGCGCTGGAACAGAAGATCGACGACCTGTCCCGCGCCATGCTGATGTCCGAACAGCTTGCGCCGCAGATTCGACTCGAGCAGGACCACAAGCGCACGCTCATTTCGAAGTTCGCCACCGCGAAGACGGTGTTGATTCCCGCCTGGACCAATGCGTTCTCGCTCTACATCAAGCAGTTGAGCACGAAGAAAGCAGCCGATCTCGTCAACGCCACCTTCGATGCCGCCGACGCCGCGCTCCGCGCGCAAGCCGACCAGTTGCACGCGAACGCCGGCGCGGTCGCCACGCTGGGGCAACGGCCGGTGATCGCCACCGAGACGTTCCAGTACACGCAGCAAAAGCTCTTCGATGCAATCGACGAAATGTCGAAGATCATCGAAGACGGACAGCGGCGGCGTCGCGCGGACGAGCCGCGCCTGCGCCAGCTGGAACGCGACTTCGTCGCCCGCTTCAACGACGCAAAGAATTAAAGACGCCCTATCCAAAAGGCCAAGATGAGCACCATCAATCTGCACAAGCCCGCGCTGGCAAGCCGTGGCGAAACCGTATCCATCGTCCTGTCCAAACGCAGGCTGCCGCGTCCGCCCATCGTGCGGGTCGCGGCCGCACTCGATATTTCCGGCTCGACACAGCCGCTTTACGACTCCGGCGTGATTCAGGAAACGCACGACCGGATGCTCGGCATCGCGATGAAGTTCGACGACAACGGCGAAATCGATACCTGGACGTTCACCGAAGGCTTCGATCGCCTGCCGACGGCCACGCCCGAAAACTATGGCAGCTACATCACCGAGCACGTGCTCGGAAACAACGGCATTCGCAAGTGGGGCGGCACGATGTACGCGCCCGTCATGGCCGATATCGTCAACTTCTTCTTCGCGCCGCCGGAATCGCCGCAAGCGAAGCCGAAGGACAAGCGCGGCTTCTTCGCGCGGCTCTTCAGCGCGCCGGGCGCTGCGCCCTCGCCGCTGCCCGCGGAGCCCGCGAGCACGATGCCCGCGTGGGTGCTCTTCGTGACCGACGGGCAAAACACCCCACGCGATCGCACGGATGTCGAAACGCTGCTGCGCGATACGCGCAAGTTCCCGATCTACTGGTCGCTCGTCGGGGTGGGCGATCCGCGCGAGTTCACCTTCCTTCGCGACCTCGCGAACGACTTCCCGAACGCAGGCTTTCTGCATCTCGAATCGCTCGATATACCGGATCAGCAGATCTACGAGCAGCTCATCACCGAGGAATTCTGCGACTGGGTTCGCGGCAGGGAACAACCGCGCGCCTGACCCGCGCTCAACGCATCCTCCAGGCATTTCGACTCAAGCTCCAACATGAAACTCTTCAAGATCCGCTCGCGCTGACGTTCATCGCGCTCGTGGCCGCGCTCGCGATCGGCGGCGTCAAGGACATGATCCTCGTCGCCGTGCTGTGCATTCTGGAAATATCGCTCTCGCTCGATAACGCCGTCGCCAACGCAGCCGTGCTTCGCAACTGATCGCAGAAATGGCGCGACCGCTTCATGACCTATGGCCTGCCGCTCGCCGTGTTCGGCATGGGCCTCGTGTTTCCGTTGCTGATCGTGTGCATCGCGGGGCATATCGGCTTCATCGAAGCCGGCAGGCTCGCGCTCGAAGCGCCGCAGCAATACGCGGCCATCCTCACGTCCGCGCATCACGAAGTATCGGCATTCGGCGGGGCGTTCCTGCTGATGGTCTTCTTCAAGTTCATGCTCGATACCGACAAGGACGAGCACTGGATCGCCATCATCGAGCGGCCCCTGACGCGCCTCGGACGCCTCACCGCAATCGAAACCGCGCTCACGCTCGCCGTCATCGCGCTGGTGTCGCTGCAATTGCCGGAAGGCGAGCGCGCGTCGTTTCTCTTCGCAGGCGGCGGCGGCGTGATCGGGTTCATCGTCGCGCACGGCATCGGCGATCTCGTCGGCGGTGATGAAACCGGCGAGCGCGTCGTGCGCGAAGGCGTCGCGGGCTTCCTCTATCTCGAACTGCTCGATTCGTCGTTCAGTTTCGACGGCGTCATCGGCGCGTTCGCGCTGACGAACAACGTGTTGCTCATTGCGCTGGGACTCGGCGTCGGCGCGGCCTATATCCGCCAGATGACGCTGATCCTGCTGCAGAAAGGCACGCTCGCGCAGTATCGCTTCCTCGAACACGGCGCGTTCTGGGCCATCGGCGCGCTCGCGGTCATCATGCTTTGCGTCACGGTGGACGTTCCCGAAGTCGTCACCGGCCTCATCGGCGCGTTCACCATCTGCGTGGCCGTGGTGAGCTCGATCATCGTGCAAAGGCGCGAACAGGCAGCCGCATCGTCGCACTAACCACTCATCGATAAAGCATCAACATCATGTCAATGATCAATCTGTCCAAAGGCGGACGCATCAACCTGTCGAAAGAAGCGCCCAACGCGACCCGGTTCAAGGTCGGGCTCGGCTGGGACGCGAACGCGACCGACACCGGCAACGACTTCGATCTCGACGTCTCCGTCTTTCTCTGCGACTACGACGCGGAGAACAACCCGAAGCTGATTTCGCAGAAGCACTTCATCTTCTACAACACGGAGATCCGCACGCTCGACCGCCAAACGACGTTCTTCCAGCCCGGCGACGAATGGCCGCGCAAGGGCATGTCGGCGTCGGAGTGTCTCGGCGTCATTCATAGCGGCGACAACCAGACCGGCAGCGGCGGCGGTGACGACGAAGTGCTTTTCATCGACACGAAGAAGCTCGATGCGGCCGTGAATGAAATCTCGGTGGTGGTCACCATCGACCGCGCGCAGGAGCGCAAGCAAAACTTCGGGCAAGTGCGCAACAGCTACATCGCCATCTCCGAAGAAGAATCGGGCAAGGTGCTCGCGCGCTATGCACTCGAAGAGGACTTTTCGATGGAAACCGCCGTGCAGGTCGGCAGCTTCTATCGCCGCGACGGGCAGTTCATGTTCAAGGCCGTGGGCATGGGCTACAACCGCGGACTCGCGGACTTCGTGGCGGCCTATGGCGGCCGTGTGGACCGCGCCTGATCGATAAGGCCAACGGGCATCGCCTGACGCGATGCCCCTGATTTCGCGTATGAGAAGCCTGCGTGTCACGCGATAATTTCCAGCCCCGGCCGCTCGATTTCGGCGACGCGCGTCCGGAACCGCGCGTGCTGCGGTTCCCGGAAAAGAGACCCGCCGAACCGCCGCAAGTCGCCGCGCCACTATTCGACGAACGCAGCGCGCGCAAGCCCGCGCCGCGCGGCGAACCGGGACGCGCGCTCTTCGGCGAAAGCGGTCACCCGCTGCTCGACCGTTGCTTCGAACTCGCGATGCAGCGATTTCCCGAGCTGTATCCGAAGCATCGGGCGCGCATCGAACGCGCGATCCGGCAGTTGATGCCGCCGAGCGTGGAGAGCGCGACATCCATCGCCGATGCGCCGCTCAGGGCTTGCGGCGAATCCGTCGAAGCGCTCACGCGCATGACGCGCGACTTCGCCGACCTCGACGCGGCCGGTATCATGGCCAGCTTGCTCGATCGCGCCACGCAGAAGCCGGGGCTGATGAACCGCATCGCCGGCCGATACCTTGGCGTGCGCGAGCCCGAGCCGGATTACCGCGCCGCCCTCACGACGCTCAAGGTTTCGCTGCAGTCGTTCTCCGCGCGCATCGACGCGTTGCAGAAGACCGTGATGCAGGCGCGCGAAGGGCTCTGCATCGGTCTTGCGGCCCTGTGCGCCGTTGCCGATGTTGACGGCGAGCCGAACGACGCGACCGCGTCCAATGCGCTTTACGACCGCCGCGCGATCGTGCAGCAGGCGTTTCAGCAACTCGAACTGCTCGCGCTTCAGGCGCGCGGCTTCGAAGCCGAAATCGTCAACCTGCTGTCGCGCACCGATCAACTGATGAACGTGACGCTGCCCGCCGCGCTCGCGGCCCGGCAGACCACCAAGCACACTTTCCGATGACACGACGCGCAAGAACCATCGCCGCATTCGATTTCGACGGCACCATCACCACGGGCGACAGCCTGAAGGCGTTCGTGGTTCACACAGTCGGGATGGCACGATTCCTGGCGGCAGGCGCGCTCGCCGGGCCGCAAATGCTCGGCATGGCCGTGGGCACGTGCGACCGCGGCACGGCCAAGGCCGCCTTTCTGCGACACGCGTTGCGGCGCATCCCGCGCGCCGAACTAGAACGCGCAGCGCGCACCTTCTGCACGGCGCGCCTGCCCGCGATGATCCGCCCCGAGATGATCGAGCGGGTCAACGCGCA
This sequence comes from Caballeronia sp. LZ019, assembly GCF_031450825.1. Taxonomy (NCBI): domain Bacteria; kingdom Pseudomonadati; phylum Pseudomonadota; class Betaproteobacteria; order Burkholderiales; family Burkholderiaceae; genus Caballeronia; species Caballeronia sp. LZ019. The sequence continues at coordinate 181,845 of NZ_JARTVZ010000003.1, forward strand.
TCGGGCGCTCGGACATGAGATCGTGCTCGTGAGCGCGTCACCGTCGTTATATCTGCGGATATGGGCGTCGGAGATGGCGGGCATCGGCACGTTGCTCTCGACGCAACTCGAACTCGACGATCGCGGCTTCACGGGCCGTTTCATCGGCCGGAATTGCTGGGGGCCGGAGAAAGTGGCGCGGCTCCAGGCATGGTGGCGCGACGATCCGCCCGCGAAACTCTTCGCCTATGGCGACAGCCGTGGCGACAAGGAAATGGCCGAACTGGCGCATGTCGCGTGGATTCGCGGAACCGGCCCGCTGCCGCCGCTCGCCCCCTGACAATCACGCCGCCGCGAACTGCACCGCCACGATCACGCCGCGCCCCGAAGGCTCGCTTGCCGTGATCGAAATTTCACCGCGATGCGCCTGCACGATCTCACGGGCGATCGCGAGTCCGAGCCCGGTGCCGTCCGTTTCCGCCGACGCGCGATAGAACGGCTCGAACACGCGGCTGCGCGCTTCGGCCGGTATGCCCGGCCCGTCGTCGGTGACGGCGAGCGTCACCCGTTCGCCCTCTCGCGCCACCGCGACAGTCACATGCCCGCCCGATTGCGTATAGCGCACGGCGTTTTCCGTCACGTTGAACACGAGCGCCGCAAGCAATCCCTCGTGACCGATGATCCACGCCGCATCGCCCAGTTCCGCGCCGAGATCGATGCCGCGCTTTTGCGCAACCAGCGCGAGATCCTCGACCACATCCTTTGCGATGCCGGACAAGTCCGCCTTCTGCGTGGCGAGCTGCGTGTAATCCGCCGCTTCGGCCTGGGCGAGCAGCAGCAGCTTGTTGGTCAAGCCGACCATCGAACGCGTACTGCGCTGCATCGCGGCGAGCGCTTCCGAAAGCGACGGCGTGAGCGGGCGATGCTGCCGCGCATATTGCACCTGCGTCTCGAGCACGGTCAGCGGCGTGCGAAGCTGATGCGCCGCATCCGCGATGAAGCGGCGCTGCGCCGCCACCTGCAGGCCGAGCCGCGCGATGCACTGATTGATCGCGTCGACGATAGGCCGCAACTCCGCATGCAAGCGCTCGACCCGCAGCGGCTCGAGCTGCATCGGATCGCGGTCCATCACCTCTTCCTTGATCTTCAGTAGCGGGCGCAATTCGAACGTCAGGCCGATGCACGCCAGCGCCACCGCGAGCAACACGATCTCGATCTGCCTCACGAGCTGGGGACGCCACAGCTCGCGCACCATCGCATCGCGCGATGCCTGCGTCTTGCCGACCGATACGAGCACGCGGCGAATCGACCCGTTGTCGTACATGCGGCGCACATAGCCGATCACGCGGATGGACGCGCCGTGCAAGGTCGCGTCGTAGTAGATGGGGGTATCGTGCGTGGCCGCCTCCGCCGCCGCGCGGTTCGACGGGAAATCCGGCAGGCCCGCGAGCAGGCGGCCATCGTTGACGCTGACGTGGTAATAGACCTGATCGCCATGAGGCGACGCAAACACTTCGAGCGCCGCTGGCGGAACGTTGACGCGCAACATGCCGTCCGACCACTCCACTTCGCCCGCGATCATCCGCGCCGATGCGAGCAGCGTGTTTTCCTGCAGGAGATCGGCCGTGTGGCGCGCGTTGTCGTACGCGGCCTTGCCCGTCACGAACACGTACAGCGCGAGCGGCACGAGCAGCCACCACAACAGGCGAACGCGCAGGCTATTGGTCATCGTCCTTCTTTCGAAGCAGATAGCCGAGCCCGCGCAAGGTCACGATCGCAGCCGAACTGCCGTCGAGTTTCTTGCGCAGGCGCGACACATAGATTTCGAGCGCGTCCTCGCTCGGCTGATGCTCATGCGTGAAGATGGCATCCAGCAGCGACGCCTTCGAGACCGTCTTGCCGAGCCGCAGCACCAGCGCCTCGAGCACGCTGCGCTCGCGCGGCGTCACGTTGAGCGGCGCGCCTTTCAACGCGAACTGGCGCGTGTCGATATCGAACACCAGATCGCCGCACGACACTTCGTTCGCCGTCGCGGCGCTGCGCCGGCGAATCATCACCTTCACCCGCGCAATCAGCTCGCGGACTTCGAACGGCTTGACGAGGTAATCGTCCGCGCCCGCGCCGAGCAGCTCCACTTTCTCGTCGATGGAACCGCTCGCCGTGAGGATCATCACCGGAGTCGCGTCGCCGCGCTGGCGCATCCGCCGCAGCACGTTCTTGCCGGAAAGCCGCGGCAGGTTGAGATCGAGCAGCACGACGTCGTAGTGACTGGCGCGCAGCAGTTGATCGGCCGCTTCGCCGTCCTGCACCGCGTCGAGCGCGAACGCCTCCTGTTCCAGCATCTTCGCGAGCCAGAGCGAAAGCGTCGGGTTGTCTTCGATCAGCAGCAGCTTCATGCCGCGCGATTGTAGGGCGTCTCGCACATGCGCGATGCATCGGGTTAACACCCATGCTCCGGCGCCGGCTCAGAAAGCTGGCAGAAGGTTTGGCGTTCCTATAATCGGCGCACACATTCGAAAAGCGGGCCGCGCACGACGGCCCATCTCAAGGAGACACCCCATGCGTACTCTGCGCCAGATCGCTGGCTTGACCGGTATCGCTTTTGCGCTTGCCGCCGCTTCCGTGTCCGCTCACGCGGAAAAAATATCGATCATGGTCGGCGGCGCGACCAAGATCATCTATCTGCCCGCCAAGCTGACCGAGCAACTCGGCTACTTCAAGGACGAAGGGCTCGACGTCGAAATCCTCTCGCAGCCTGCTGGCGTTGACGCCGAGAACGAACTGCTCGCGGGCGCGGTGCAAGGCGTGGTCGGCTTCTACGATCACACCATCGACTTGCAGAGCAAGGGCAAGGAAGTGCAGGCGCTCGTGGTCTTCGGTCAGGTGCCGGGCGAAGTGGAAGTGGTCTCGACCAAGGCTTCGGCGACGCTCAAAAGCATGGCCGACGTCAAGGGCAAGACGCTCGGCGTGACGGGCCTCGGATCGTTGACGAGCTTTCTCACGCAATACCTCGCGCAGCGCGCGGGCGTGACGTCGAAGGAATACACGCTGCTGCCGGTCGGCGCGGACAACAGCTTCATCGCGGCGATCAAGCAGGAGCGCATCGATGCGGGCATGACCACGGAACCGACGGTTTCGCAACTGCTCAAGACCGGCGACGCGAAGGTGCTGGTTGACATGCGGACCATCGAAGGCACGCGCGCCGCGCTCGGCGGCACGTACCCGGCGTCGAGCTTCTATGTGCAGCGCGCGTGGGCCGAGTCGCACAAGGCGGAGGCCGCGAAGCTATCGCGGGCGTTCGTGAAGACGCTGAACTTCATCGCGACGCATAGCGCCGAGCAGATCACCGAGAAGATGCCGAAGGATTACTACGCGAAGAACAAGGACCTCTACGTGGCCGCGCTGAAGGCCTCGCTGCCGATGTTCACGAAGGACGGCAAGATGCCGGCCGATGGCCCGGACACCGTGCTGAAGGTCCTGGCAGCGTTCAATCCTTCGGTCAAGGGCAAGCATATCGATCTCGCGCGCACCTATTCGAACGAGTACGTGTCGGGCGCGGCGATGGCGTCGGCATCCGCATCGGCCACCAAATGAGGCCGGCGATGAACCCGACACGACAACCCGCCATCGAGCTTCGCAACGTTTCCTGCCGCTTCATTTCGCCCGATGGCCGCGCGACCGTCGCGCTGCGCGACTTCAGCATGTCGGTGGCGAAAGGCGAGTTCGTCGCGATCGTCGGTCCGACGGGCTGCGGCAAGTCCACGACGCTCGGCATGATCACGGGCCTGCTGAAGCCGACCACCGGCGAAGTGCGCGTGATGGGCGCGCCCGTCGATGGCATCGATCCGCGCATCGGCTTCGTGTTTCAGGCCGATGCCGTGTTTCCGTGGCGCTCGGTGCTCGACAACGTCGCGGCGGGGCCGCTCTATCGCGGCCGCTCGAAGTCCGCAGCCTACGACGAAGCGAACGAATGGCTGCGCCGCGTGGGCCTCGACAAGTTCGGCAAGCACTATCCGCATCAGTTGTCGGGCGGCATGAGAAAGCGTGTGGCGCTCGCGCAGACGTTCATCAACAAGCCCGAAATCCTGCTGATGGACGAGCCGTTCTCCGCGCTCGACATGCAGACGCGCACGCTGATGCAGGACGAACTGCTGCAGCTCTGGTCGGCGAATGCGGGATCGGTGGTGTTCGTCACGCACGATCTCGAAGAAGCCATCGCGCTTGCCGACCGCGTGTTCGTGCTGACCGCGCGGCCCGCGACGCTCAAGAAGGTCTACGAGATCGACTTGCCGCGTCCGCGCATCACGTCGGAGATTCGGTATCACCCGCGCTTCATCGAAATTTCACGCGATATCTGGCACGACTTGCGCGAAGAAGTGCAAATCGGCTGAACCCGTCCGAAAGGAACCTCGAACATGTCAACACCTCAACAGACGATGCCCGCGGGCATCGACGCCGGCGCGCTGGCGCAAGTCGAACGCGAGGCGCAACGGCGCATCCGGCAGCGTCATGCGCTCGTGATCGGGCTGCGCATCGCGGTGCTGGTCATCGTGCTCGGCGGCTGGGAACTCTCCGCCCGGCTGCACTGGATCGATCCGTTCTTCTTCTCGATGCCTTCCGCAATCTATGAACAGATCGTCGAATGGTTCGTCGACGGCACCTCGCAAGGACCGTTGCTCACGCAAGTCTGGGTGACGCTCGAAGAGACCGGGCTCGGCTTCATCATCGGCTCGGTGGCGGGCGTGGTCTGCGGCATCGTGCTCGGGCGCAACAAGCTGCTGTCGGACGTGTTCAGCATCTACATCAAGATTGCGAATTCGATTCCGCGCGTGGTGCTCGGCTCGGTGTTCGTGATCGCGCTCGGCCTCGGCATGGCGTCGAAGGTCGCGCTCGCCGTCGTGATGGTGTTCTTCGTCGTGTTCGCCAATGCGTTCCAGGGCGTGCGCGAAGCGGACCGCTACATGATCGCGAACGCGCAGATTCTGGGCGCATCGCGGCGGCAAGTGACGACCTCGGTGGTCATTCCGTCGGCGCTCTCGTGGATTCTCGCGAGCCTGCATGTCAGCTTCGGCTTCGCGCTCGTCGGCGCGGTGGTCGGCGAATTTCTCGGATCGAAGCAGGGCATCGGGCTGCTGATCTCGACGGCGCAAGGCGCGTTCAACGCGAGCGGCGTCTTCGCGGCGATGATCGTGCTCGCGGTCGTCGCGCTCGCGGCGGACTACCTGCTGACGGCGGTCGAGCAGAGGCTCTTGAAGTGGCGGCCTGCTGCTACCTGACACGCTCGCTGCTGTTCCAAAAGCAAAAACCCCACGCGCGGCGCGTGGGGTTTTTTGTTTTCTGAAGGACGCCGGATCAGGCGCCCGAATCCGCTTTCATCTGCTTTTCCCAGCCGAACGCGTGAACCTCGGACACCGGCCGGTCTGTCGCGACGACGCCGCGCAGTTCGCCGGGCATCGGCAACAGAAGGCCATGCCACGTTGACGATGCCGCGCCCTCGCCGCACCCTGCTCTTTGCCTCGCGATATGCGCCGCTTCGACGAGCGCGATCTGCGCGCCCCGTGCGCCCGGCGCATCGACGCTGAGCCCGATTCCCACGTCGGCGGACGCCACCGCCATCACGATCCAGATGCCCGAGTACGACACATCGACGCCCACGCTGCGCTCACCGGCCGCGTCCTTCACGACGATGCGCTCGTCGGGCGCATCCTCCACGCGCACTTCCTGCGGGCGGCATCCGAACATCTGCGATACGACGAGCCGCAGCGTCGCCCGCGCGACGCCGAAGCGGCGGCCGATCGCCGAGTTGGGATAAAGCCGCGCGCGCCTGCGCTCCGCGACGCTCAGCCAGCTTCCGATATTCGACGCCGACGCGAAGCGGAATTCGCTCGTGATGAGCCACAAGCCAATTTCGCCCTCGGCGGGCGGCTTGTTGACGGTGCGCGACTTGGCGAGATCGTGGAAATGCCACGGAACGTTGTCCGCGAATTCCAGCGGCAGGGAGACCGGGCCCTGCATCACGCATTCGGTCCCGCTGAAACGACGATTTGATGCGGCATGGCGGCGCTCCTTCGGTTGTTCTTTGGACGATGTGCGCCCCGGGCGGACAACTATCGATTCTCGACAATGAATTCTTAAGAAATGCTTAGGCGCATGGGATAGCTCCGAAGTGGAGCAGGGAGAAGCCTGAAGGGTCACGCCTTGGTGGCCGTCGATTCGTGCGCCGTCGAATGCCGCCGCTGCATGGCCGCACCGGCCGATCAGGCGGAATCGACAGAGGAATGGTTCGACTCGAAGCGATCTTTTTGCGCGACCGCCGCCGACCGGTCGTGCGCGAAATATGCCGTTCGTCGCAGTGCAGCCGGCGTGCCGGCGTGCCGACGGGCCGCTTAAGCGCTCTGCGAGCAAGCACACATTCAAGGTGATTGCTACGTAAAGCCGCGTGAAGCGGTTCGCAGGCGGCATCGCGAAGGCGGTGGCCGAATCGTGCTAGACGTCGAAGGAATCTTTCGAATGGAAGTTGTGCTCGCCGCAGTTCTGCTCATCGGCATGACCGTGTGCATCGATGTCGCCGCAGACGAAGCATCTGACGTTGAACGAAGCAAGCGGCTCATAAAAAATGCGCCCGCTGCCTGGTTCGCAACGGGTGCGTATCAGGCGTCGTTCATCACCGCTTCGCGTAGTCCTTCGACGAGCACAGCGAAGCGGACAACGCAAGCTGCGTCTCATCGCGGCCGGCGAGCTTCGCAAGCCAGCGGCTCGCATCCTTCGTCATCGCGGTGATCGGCGCGGTCACGCCACGCAGATAAGCCGTCGTCGGCGACACGATGCTCACGTTCTCCATCATCCCGCGATCCTCGTGATCGAGGATATGACAGTGCATCACGAACTCGCCGGTGAAATCCTGATAGATGGTACGCATTTCGAGCGTATAGCCGGCTTTCAGGAAGAGCGTGTCGCGTATGACGCCCTGCAGGTTGCAGTACTCCGTATCGGCGCCCTCGTCCGCGATGCATCCGCCATTGCCGTTGAAGATGGATTTACCCGCGCCGTTCCTGATGTCCATGATCTTGAACGGATTCGTATGGATGTGGAACACGTGCGTAGCAAGCGCTGAAGCCGATACATTCCACTGGTCGATGTTGCCGAGCACGCCCGTATAGCCGATCTCGTCCGGCTTGTACGCTTTGCCGCTGATCAGAAAAAGCGCCGGTGCGGGGAAGGTCTGCGGCACGATCTGGAACTGCTTCTCGACCACGTTCGCCACTTTGCCATCGACGGGAATCGTCGGTGCGAACGCGCGCAGCGTGAGCGACTGGAGATCCGACTTCGCCGGCTGCGCGAGCGCCGGATTGGCGGCGACGAGCTGATCGCGAATGTACTGCCAGTACTTCGAATGATTGCCGACGGTCGTGTCCGGAATGTTGACGCCGGGGCCCACGCGAGCCAGCGACAGCAGCCGGCGATCCTTCACCTTCGTCGCGTTCGTGCGGAAGTTGATGGTCGCGGAAGCATCGGCGGCTTCATCGAGGATGCAGTACAGCCCGGGCCGGGGAAAAGCCACGAGTACGTCGCTGCGGTAGCCGGGGTTCATCGAGTTGACGTCTTTCTCGACCATCGCGGACATCGTGATGCCGTCCTCCGCGAACTCCAGTTGCTTGACCACTTCGCCGCTGCACAGTGAATCGAGCGTCAGGGTCTGCGACGACTTCGTACGATTCCTCGCAAGCGCGGATGCCGCCGCGCTCGTCGCCGTGTTGACCTGCGCCGCCGACAGCGATGGCGAATCCGCGAGTCCGAGCGCCGAAAGATTCGCGCGCACGATCTTCACGTTGATGGTGTCGCGATTGCCGCCGTGCACCATGCGCAGGCGGCGGACATCGCCTGCGGGCACATAGCCGATCGCGCTAGGAAATACGGGCTGCACGACGCCATTGATCTGCGTATAGCGGCCCGAGATGATCCACGTTGAATTGAGCTGGCCCGTGTGACCCGGCCGCGGATCGGGGATGAACCCGAGCTGGTTGTTATAGCCGCGAATCTCACCGACGCTGCCTTGCGGGCAGACCCATTCGGCAGTCGTCGGATCGGCGAGAGGGACATCGGAAGTCGCGTTGCTGAAGCAGCCGTATTCGATCTGCTGGAACAGCATCACATGTTCGCGCAGGGGCAGCGAGAGCAGGAACAGCCGGCGACGCAGGATCGTATCGATATCCGCGCCGCCGTTGGTCATCCCTGGTTTCGCTTGCCGCGAGCCGCGCACGATCAGCACGCCGGCCATGCCGCTCGCGACATCGATTGCCGTCGATCCATGCAGATGCGCGTGATACCAGAACGTGCCGGACGGATGATCGGCGGGCAGCCTGAAGCTGTAGTCCTGCGACTTGCCCGGCAGCACGGTGAGCAACACGTTATCGGCGTTGCCGGATGGCGATACGTGAAAGCCATGCGTGTGCAAGTTCGTGTTGTTGTAGCAATGCGGCGTCGAATGATCGGGATTGTCGGGGCAGTTCGACGGCGGATCGTTTGCGCCGAGCGTGTTCCTCAGCGAGACCTTGAGCGTTGCGCCTGGCTTGATGCTGATCGTCGGGCCGGACGGGCAGCCGTTGTACGAACGCATCGAGACCGTGTCGAACGAATCGGTCGATGGGTTATAGATCCGGTAACTGGCCTTCTGCACCTTCAGCGTGACCGATCCCGAATTGCCTGACGGATTCAATCCCTGCAGACATTGCAGGCGCTGAAGAACCGACGACAGACTGCCTGGCGTGGAGACGGCGGAATTATCGGTGGATGCCTCGGACTCGTCGCTCAGATCGCTGAACGAACGCGCCGTCAGCGACGTGGTGCTTTGTGCAACGCCCGGCGTCGGGACTAACACTAAGGTGAACAGCATGGCCAGCCCCATCCTGACGACCATGTGGACGCGCGTTTTCATGTCCTCTCCTTGCACTGTCGTTGGTGTTAGTTCATCGCAAGAGGACATTAGGAGATCAGAAACCGTCACGTATCCCTAATCGATCCGGCTGTGTGCGGTGTCGCACATGATGGTTTCGGGCGCTTTTCAAGAGCCTTGCAACGCGCAAAATCTTCCGGTTCGGGCCTGGCTGATGGCGGGCACGCGCGCCGTTCTCGTTCGCAGTCCGGTGAAAGCCCTGCATCTGGTTTCGATGCCGCGCCGGTTCAACGCGAGCGACGTTTTCGCCCGCGAAGCATCCAAGAATTCACGCTTGATCGGCGAGTGAATCCATTGTCGGATGCCATCGCCTGCGCCATTTCCGTCGGCCGTCGTTTCCGGATGAATCGCACGTCATCCTGATTAAATTGAAACGTGGGGAAAGTCTCGAGGCCCACAACATCTTGGTCGCGGCGGGCGGCTGCATGCCCCGTAGCGTCTTCGCGCAAGACAGCGTTACCTTGAATCGCAGAAACACGGTACGAGTGACGGGCGGCTATGCCAATTGATAACGGCAAATCCGCCTGCAACTTATTTTCTCCCGCGTGAGAGCAGCGTCGAGTTCGGCGGCGAATAACATACAGGCGCTCGACACAGCGTGCTCGATCGATCGTGCGTCGCTCCGCGTGGCGTTGCAGCACGCATTCGATATGGTTCGCCGGCAGGCTCAGCGCCGCTCCGGTTGCCATGCCGCCCGGCCTTCTAGCGCAATGCGCCGGAATAGCAATTGCTGCCTTCCGCCCGACAGCATCGCCCTGCCGGCGGCGCTGAAAACGAACCGGAGAATCGCATGGCACAACCACCCGCACTCTTCACACCGGCGCGCGTTCGCGGCCTGGAACTCGCGAACCGCATCGTCATTGCGCCGATGTGCCAATACTCGGCCGAAGACGGCTGCATGAACGAATGGCATCTGATCCATCTCGGCCAGCTCGCGCTGTCGGGCGCAGCGCTGCTTACGATCGAAGCGACGGCCGTGCTGCCCGAAGGACGCATAACCTGGGCCGACGTCGGCTTGTGGAACGATGAAACCGAAGCCGCCATCGATCGCACGCTCAAGGGCATTCGCCGCTGGTCGGACATGCCGATCGCGATTCAACTGAGCCACGCTGGACGCAAGGCATCGACGGAAGTGCCGTGGGAAGGCGGCGCGCAGATTTCGCCCGACGATCCGCACGGCTGGCAGACCGAAGCGCCATCATCGACGCCGTTCGAAGCCAGCGACACGCCGCCGGTCGAGCTCGACCGCGCAGGGCTGGAACGCATCCGCGATGCGTTCGCCGCATCCACGGAGCGCGCCGCGCGGCTCGGCATCGACCTGATTCAGATTCACGCGGCGCATGGCTATCTGCTGCATCAGTTTCTCTCGCCGCTGTCGAATCGGCGCGAAGACGAATACGGCGGCTCGCTCGAGAACCGCATGCGCTTCCCGCTCGAAATCTTCGACGCGGTGCGCGGCGCGTTCCCGGACGATCGCCCGGTGACGATTCGCGTGTCCGGCACGGACTGGGTCGATGGCGGATGGGATATCGAGCAGACGATTGCCTTCGCGCGGGCGCTCGAATCGCGCGGCTGCGATGCGATCCACGTGTCGAGCGGCGGGCTCGATCCCGCGCAGCAGATTCCGGTCGGCCCCAGCTATCAGGTCCCGCTCGCGCGCGCGGTGAAGGCGGCCGTGAAGATGCCGGTCGTCGCGGTCGGGCTGATAACGGGGATCGAGCAGGCGGAAGGCATCATCGGGACCGGCGACGCCGACATGATCGCGCTCGCCCGCACCGCGCTCTATGACCCGCGCTGGCCCTGGCACGCGGCGGCGGAACTCGGCGCGCATGTGCGGGCGCCCAAGCAGTATCTGCGCTCGCAGCCGCACAAGTACCGCGATTTGTTCGACGAGGATTGACGCACGGCACGCACGAATGCACCGGCGTGCTATCTTCAAAGCGTCGCGCGTGGATGTTGAAGCTGCCGCCATCATGAGTCATGTCCGCTATCCGCTCGGCCCGGACGATCGGGTGCATCTCCTGTGCTGGCTCACGTGCGGCTTTCTCGGCGCGTACTACCTCGAAGGCGCGTGGCCAGATCCGTCGTTTCAGGTGCGCGCGGCGCATCGCTGGCTCGAGCGGCACCAGCGCGCCGCCGACTGGATGGAGACCGCGAAACTCTCGGTCAAGGCGCAGGCGCTCGCGTCGCGCTTTCGTCCGGTTCTCGATACCGACGCCGGCCGACGCGCCATCGAACAGATGATCGATGCCGACGAACTCGATTACCAGAGCGTGATGGTGCAGCGCATCTTCAGCGCGTGTGTCATCGAGTTGACGGAGCGGGGACGGCCTTCGCGCTAGATCGTTAGGGTTCCGTATAGCTTCTTCAACTGCCGTTGATGGTGACGGTCGCGCCTTCGCTGCGCAACACATCGACAGCATATTTTCCGGACTTCTTTCGCGCGACCCTGACGCTGAACGACCCGGACCCGGCCTGCACGTTCTCGATGGTGATCGCGCCCCAGCCGTGCGGCAAGCCCAAAGGACTGATGGTCACATGAGCAGTTCGTCCATCCACGACGAGACCAAGCGCCGACTGGACGAGCGAAAACGGAACGCCGACCGTCCAGGCCTGAATCAGGTTCGCCGACTTGTATTCGACCGGGGGAATATCGCCGATGCGTTCGTAGCCGCAATACAGTTCGGGAAGGCGGTAATTGAAGGCGCGCGCGGCGGCAAGCGTTGCCGAAAGAATGCGCTCTACCGCTTCCGCCGACTTCGCGTTCGCTCCGCTCCACGCCGCGATAGCCATTTCATGCGGCCAGCAAGGTCCGCGGTGGTACAGGTCCGGCTTATAGCGCGCCTCGCCCTCCGCCAGCGTGCGAATGCCCCATCCCGAGAACAGCGGCGCGCTGAGCGCTTCCGCCATGATCGATCTCGCCCGGTCTGCGGATACGAGACCGCACCACGGCAAGTGAACCATGTTCGAAGCGCGTACCCGGCACGGCTTCTTGTCGCCGTCGAGTGCGAGCGCGTAGTAGCCTTTGTCTTCCTGCCAGAAGGCATTGTCGAAACGCGTCAGAATGACTCGCGCTGCGGCGTCGCAGAACCTGGCGCGCTCGGGCAAGCCCAGTTCCGTCGCCATCTCGCGGCCGGCCTGCCATGCCGCATAGGCGTATCCCTGTACTTCGCATAGCGCGATGGGTCCGCAAGGGAACGTACCGTCTTCATGCATGATGGCATCCCACGAATCCTTCCAGCCCTGATTCGCGAGACCCTTCCCGGGATCGGCCGCGTATTCGATGAAGCCGTCGCCGTCCTGATCGCCATAGTCGCTCATCCACTGCAAGGCGAGATCGACATGAGGCCAGAGACTGCGTAGCAGCGCGTGATCGCCGGAACGCACCCAGTAAGCGTGAACGCATATGACGAAGAGTATCGTCGTGTTGACGCTGCCGTAATAGCAATAAAACGGATTGAGTCTTGCCCTCGATGTCTCGCCGAGGCGCCTTTCATGCATGGTCTTGCCGGGCCACGCCTGCCGGAATGGGTCTGTCTGCGTGGCCTGGTACTTCGCATGATGAAGCAGCACGCCTTTCATGATTTGCGGGCTGAACAGCAGCGTCTGCAATCCGGTGATGAGGCCGTCGCGTCCGAACGGCACCGCGAACCACGGCAGCCCGGCGACAGGGTAAGGGCCGGTTTGCTGGGGCACGGTCATGATCGACAGATCGGCTGCGGCTCGCGTGAGCCATCGATTCACGTCCGCATCGGTGGAGCGAACGTGACAGCTTCCTTCGAACGGCGCCTGCCTGCCTCGTTTGAGTGTTTCCCATGCCTGCGTCCACGAGCCTGCTTTCGGCGTCGTTACGCCCGCGCCCGCCTGGAAGACGAGCGTCCACGGCTCCCCTGCTTGAACGCTTCGCATGAAGCTCATGCTTCCTGCGCGAGAATGAGCCGCCGGTTCCGAGGCCTCGATTGCGCTGCATAGCCGACGCCCGTCCAGCGTGTCGTACTCGATGCTTTGCCCGGAGATTCCGGTCTTCGCGGGATGAAGCGTGCCGCGCGGACCTCGCGGGGGGAACCGCACGTAGAAGGTATCGAAGAAGTCGGCTGCGAAATCGACATCCAGGGATACGTCGCAAATTTCAGTTCCGGTGTTCGTGGTGTCGAGCTTGATCCACAGACTCGATTCCGCGAACGTATAAGTCACCGTCAATTCGACATGATCGAGCGTCGCTGAGCGATAGCGGAAGGAGAATTGCGACAGCGTCGAATCCTTACTGGAGCTTTCCAGCTTGCATGCCGCGCCGTTGAGCCGGAACCGGAACAGTGAAACGATCCTCATGTCGTCGACATAAAATCCGGTCTCGCCGTTCCTCGAACTATCGATATCGCCATCGTTGGAAATGACGACCAGCGCCGTTGCGCCCGCGCGACTGATAAACGAAGTCGAGACAGCGCGCTGAGGGTCCGGCTGGTCATCGCCCGCATTGCTTAGTTTTCCGAATACATCCCATTGAGCAAGCGAGGCTTCGGGAGCGGACTCGGAAGCCTTGCGCGGGATATCGGGAATGTCGTCGGAATCGGAAATGCGCAGTCGGGCGACCCTGGCGGACGGCGAACCTGCAACGGCCTTCGAGATGGCCCAGCGCGATGGCGACGACCAGCGACGGGGGTCACGGGAACGCCAGCGCGTGCGCAAAACGGGTATTGGTAATTTCGGCATTCAACACGCCCCCGATGACTGATTGAAATGATCGAGGGAGGAGCCCTGCGATGCATGCCTATCGCGCCTTTCGTTCAGGCCATGAAGAAACATCAATCTGACCGCGTGATTCGAGCGATGCGTTGCCAACGGGCCTTCGCGGCAACGCAGCTTTGCAGAGTGTAGAACAGCCTCGCCGCGAACAGCAAGGCGATTACCGGTAGTCAGGCCGGTTAATCGTCACCGGCCCTCACCGATAAAACGATACGCCTCAGGGCGTAGGCGGCGTGCCAAGATCCCCCGCGCTGGACCGCTGCGCATCGAACACGATTCGCCGCGTATCGGCGTCATATCGGCAAAGCACGCGTGCGCCATCGACGATATCGCCCTTCAGCAATTCTTTCGCCAGTTCGTTCTCGATGAGTTGCCGAATCTGCCGGCGCAACTCGCGCGCGCCGAATTCCGGCCGATACCCCGCCTCGGCCAGATGACCGATCACCGATTCATCGAACTCCAGTGCAATGTCCTGGCTATGCGCCATGCGCTTCACCTGCTCGAGTTGCAGCCGAACGATATGGCCGATCTCATCGCGCCCGAGCGACTTGAACAGGATGATGTCGTCGATACGGTTCAGGAACTCCGGCCGGAAATGCTGGCGCAGCACGCTCATCACGCCGCTTTGCAGCGATGCGTCCGCGTCGGTGTCCGTGCTCGTGAAGCCGAGCGTCGCGCGCCGCTGCCCCGCGATCACATCGGACCCGAGATTGCTCGTCGCGATGATGAGCGTATTGCTGAAATCGACCACACGTCCCTTGCCGTCGGTGAGGCGGCCGTCGTCGAATACTTGCAGCAGCACGTTATAAACGTCGGGGTGCGCCTTCTCGATCTCGTCGAGCAGAATCACGCTGTAAGGGCGGCGGCGCACGCGCTCGGTCAGCTGCCCGCCTTCCTCGTAGCCGACGTATCCCGGCGGCGAACCGATGAGCCGCGCGACCGCGTGACGCTCCATGTACTCGCTCATGTCGACGCGAAGCATGGCGTCTTCATCGCCGAAGACGACGCCTGCGAGCGCCTTCGCGAGCTCGGTCTTGCCGACGCCCGTCGGTCCGAGAAACAGGAAAACGGCAATCGGGCGGTTGCGTCCCTGCAGGCCGGTGCGCGCCCGGCGCACCGCGTCGCTGACGGCGCTCACCGCTTCTTCCTGGCCGATCACGCGTTCATGCAGACGCGCTTCCATGTTCAACAGGCGCTCGCGCTCCTGTTCGGTGAGCTGCGTCACGGGAATGCCCGTGAGCGTCGCGACGATCTCCGCGATCTGCGTCACCGTGACATCCGATGTGTTCGTGCCGATGCGCTTCTTCCAGTCATCGGTGCCTTCGCCGAGCTGCTTTTCCTTCGCGGCGATCTCGGCATCGAGCGCATGCGCGCGATCGAACTGCTTGCGCGATGCCGCATAGTCCTGCTCGCGTCGCAACTGCGCGAGTTCCGATTCCAGTTCGAGGATGGCCGCGGGCCGCGAGGTCGCCGAGAGATTGACGCGCGCCGCCGCCTGATCCACGAGATCGATCGCCTTGTCGGGCAGGAAGCGCCCGGTGATATAGCGGTCCGACAACTCCGCCGCGCCGACGATCGCATCGTCCTGAATCGTCACCTTGTGGTGCGCTTCGAGCCGGTCGCGCAAGCCGCGCAGAATGTTGATGGTTTGCGCGACGCTCGGCTCGGAAACCAGCACCGGCTGGAAGCGCCGCTCCAGCGCGGCGTCCTTCTCGATGTGCTTCTGATATTCGTTGAGCGTCGTCGCGCCGATCAGATTGAGCTCGCCGCGCGCCATCGCCGGCTTGAATACGTTGGCGATGTCGAGCCCGCCCTCGCCGCCGCCCTGCCCCGCGCCGACGATGGTATGCACTTCATCGACGAAGAGCAGCAGCGACTCGCGATTCGCGGTGATCTCATCGACGATCTGCTTCACGCGCTCTTCGAACTCGCCGCGATACTTCGCGCCCGCAACGAGCGCATTCACGTTCAGTTCGACGAGACGCTTGTCGCGCAGCGATTCGGGCACATCGCCGCTGATCATGCGCTGCGCGAGTCCTTCGACGACCGCGGTCTTGCCGACGCCCGGCTCGCCGATCAGCACCGGATTATTCTTGCGCCGGCGCGCGAGCACTTCGACCATCGTTTCGATTTCCGTCGCGCGGCCGATCACCGGATCGAGATGGCCTTCGCGAGCGAGCGCGGTCAGGTCGCGGGCGAACTTGTCGAGGTGCGGCGTGCGCGAAGGCGGTCCGTCGCCGCGCGGGGGCCCGCCCGCGCCGACCGTCTGCGCGGTTTCCCGGCGCAGCGTCTGCGGATCGACGCTCATCTTGCGCAGCAACTGGCCGGCGAAGCTGTCGGGCACTTCCGCAAGGCCGATCAGCAGATGCTCCGGCGCGACATAGCTATGCCGCAACTGCCGGGACGCGATGAACGCGCGATCGAGCGCGCTCTTGAGACGCGGCGACACGCGGATCGTGCCGTCGGCGGGCGGCGGGCCGCCGTCGCGGCGCTGCGCGGTCGTATCGATGACCCTGCGAAGCTCGGCCGGGTCGATACCCATGCCCTTCAGCATCGCATGGATGACTTCGTTATCCGCAAGTTCGTAAAGCAGGTGCTCCGTGTCCACTTCCGGCCGACCGAACTGCGCGGCGCGCTCGGCCGCGCGCATCAGCATTTCCTTCGCGCCGTCGCTCAGATAGCGTTCGAGGCCGACGCCTTCCGCGCCCGTCGAACGTTCCGTGGGCGTCTGCTGCGCGGGCGGGACGGGTTGCTCCGGCATGCCGCCCATGAACAACGCTTCGAACGGCGAGAGCGCGCGCTGATGCCGCGTGAGCTGCGCGTAGTGAAAATCGCATACATCGAGGACGTGCCGGCGGCCATCGCGCAGCACTGCGAGCCGCACGGTCGCGGGACGCGCGCCGCATACGTCGCACATGTTGGGCATGGTGAATCTTCCTGTTCGGTGGGATAGGAAGGCGTGCAACCGCCATACCCGGTCGATGCCCGGGCACGCGGCGCATGGGGACTGCGAAGGTCGTTGACCCGCGCGCCGGACGACGCGCGGCCCGGCTGGTTCAGGGCTTCAGAACAACCTTGATGCACCCGTCCTTCTTGTCGCGGAACGTCTCGTACATGCCCGCGCCTTCGGAAAGCGGCAGCGTATGCGTGATCACGAACGACGGGTCGATCTGTCCTTCCTGAATGCGGCGCAGCAGGTCATCGGTCCAGCGCTTCACATGCGTCTGCCCCATGCGCCACGTGAGCCCCTTGTTCATCGACGCGCCGAACGGGATCTTGTCGATCAGACCGCCATACACGCCAGGCACCGACAGCGTGCCCGCCGGCCTGCATACATAGATCATCTCGCGCAGCACGTGCGGACGGTCCGTTTCCAGCATCACCGCCTGCTTCGCGCGGTCGTATATCGCGTCGATGGAGCGCGTCGCGTGCGATTCCATGCCGACCGCATCGATGCACTTCTCCGGGCCCTTGCCCTGCGTGAGATCGCGCAGGCGTTCCAGCACGCTCTCTTCCTTGAAGTTGATGACGATCGCGCCGCCCGCCCGCGCCATCTCGAGGCGCTCGGGCACCCAGTCGATCGCGATCACCTGCTTCGCGCCGAGCAGCACGGCGCTGCGGATCGCCATCTGGCCGACCGGGCCCGCGCCCCAGATCGCCACCGTGTCGGTCGGTTCGATGTCGCATTGCACCGCCGCTTGCCAGCCGGTCGGAAAGATGTCGCCGAGAAACAGCACCTGTTCGTCGGTGAGGCCATCGGGGATCTTGACGTGCGTCTTGTCCGCGAACGGAACGCGCACATATTCGGCCTGCCCGCCGGGATAGCCGCCCGTCAGATGCGTGTAACCGAACAAGCCCGCCGTGGTATGACCGAACAGTTTGTCGGCGACATCCTTGTTGCGATTGCTGCGCTCGCATACAGAGAAGTTGCCGCGACGACACTGCTCGCATTCGCCGCATGTAATGGTGAAGGGCACGACGATGCGGTCGCCCTTCTTCAATGCGCTGTTCTCGCTGCCGACTTCGACCACTTCGCCCATGAACTCGTGGCCCATGATGTCGCCGGATTCCATGCCGGGCATGAAGCCGTCGAAGAGGTGCAGATCGGAGCCGCAGATCGCGCACGTCGTCACCTTGATGATCGCGTCGCGCGGATGTTCGATCACCGGGTCCGGAACGGTCTCGTATCGAATGTCCTTCTTGCCTTGCCAAATCAGCGCTTTCATTGCTTGCCTCCTGCGGGAGTGAGTGGTCGTGTCGCGCGTGGGTCCGGTCCGCCGACAGTTTCAGGCTGCGACCGTACCCCGCTTTCAAGCAACGCTCGTTCCGCGCGGCAACGACACACGCCTTGCAAAGATGAAAGACAGCGGGAACGCCCGATGAAATGCAGAGGAACGCCGCGTGCGCCGCAGCAATGCGCCGTCGTGCGCCGCGATCCGCGTCGCATGTGACGGCTATCGATCCGATTGGCAAATTGAAACGCCGTGGGAATACGTACTGCTGCCGAGTGATTGCGCTCGCCGGAACGATGCACGCGACACGGCGGCGCTCCCGCATCGCCTCGTTCGATCCCTCGCACTCACAGTCCTAGTCAAGGAGGCTGCCATGTTTGTTCACAACAAACGCCTGCAATACACGGTGCGCGTTTCCGCGCCGAATCCCGGTCTCGCGAATCTCATGCTCGAGCAGTTCGGCGGCCCGCAAGGCGAGCTTGCCGCCGCCATGCGCTACTTCACGCAAGCAGTGACCGAAGACGATCCGGGCCGCAAGGACATGCTGTTCGATATCGCGACGGAAGAGATGAGTCACCTCGAAGTCATCGGCAATATCGTGGCGATGCTCAACAAGGGCGCGAAGGGCGCGCTCGCCGAAGCTGTCGAAGGAGAAGCGGAGCTGTATCGCACGATCACGAACAACGGCAACGATTCGCATACGACGTCGGTGCTGTATGGCGCGGGCTCGCCGCTGACGAATTCGGCGGGCGTGCCGTGGACGGCGGCCTATATCGATACCATCGGTGAACCCACCGCCGACCTGCGCTCGAACATCGCCGCAGAGGCGCGCGCGAAAATCGTGTACGAGCGGCTCATCAACGTGACGGACGATCCCGGCATCCGGGATGCGCTCGGCTTTCTGATGACGCGGGAAATCGCGCATCAGAAGTCGTTCGAAAAGGCGCTGCACTCCATTCAGCCGAACTTCCCGCAAGGCAAGCTGCCGGGCAAGCCGGAATTCACGAGCGTGTACTTCAACATGTCACAGGGCAACGATATGCGCGGCCCGTGGAACGAAGGCGGCGACTGGCAGTATGTCGAAGAGCCGCAACCGGCCGTCGATGGCGGCGACGGCACGGCGAGCGTCACGGTCAGCACGGCCGAGGAGCAGGCGCTCACCAGCTTCGCGACGCGCACCGAGTCCAACCCCGCCGCCGATCCGGCGACCGGCGCGGACCTCGGGTCGGGGCAAGGCAAGATCGTATGACCACGGCCGGAAGAACGGCCCGTCGCAAGGCGGGCCCCTGACGAATCATAGACGCGCATCATCGTCGGGCGCATTCTGCCGCTCGCAAGAGATTTCGCGCGCGCTTCGCGGAGAAATCGTGCACACTGCGACGTTTCGCGCGCATCGAGTCCCGGTCGCGCCGCCTCTTCCCGACGATGATGGACAAAACCACCAGCGCACCCATCGCCGCTTCCGGCGCACTCGACGTGTCCGCGTCCGCCGAATGCGCCCGCGAGCCTATCCATATTCCGGGCGGCATCCAGCCGCACGGCGTACTCATCAGCGTGGACGCGCAGGGCGTCATTCTTCAGATCAGCGGCAACATCGAACTGGTTGCGCGCGTCACGCCGCAGGCATGTCTCGGACAGCCGTTATCGAACCTGCTCGGCGAACAGGCAAGCGAACGCGCAAGAACGCGGCTCGGCCAACTGACGCGCGACGGCGCCGCGATTCACGTCGGCAACGTGCGTATCGACGGATGGGCGCACAGCGGTCCCCTCGCGGTCGTCGTGCATCGGCACGAAGGGCTGTTGTTCGTGGAGGTCGAGCCTGCGCAGGACACCGCCGACCCGTTCTCGACGATGTATCCGCTCGTGCGCTCATTCGTCACCGAAGTGCAATCGATGCGAACGGTCGAGCAGATCTGCCAGTTCGCCGCGACGGAGATACAGCGCATCACCGGTTTCGGGCGCACGCTCGTCTATCGATTCGATGAGGAAGGCCACGGTCACGTGCTCGCCGAGGCTATCGAGCCGGGCTATCCGTCTTATCTGAACCAGTACTTCCCCGCGTCCGACATTCCGGCTCAGGCGCGCGAGCTGTATCGGCGCAACCCGATCCGCCTGATCTCCAACGCCAATTACGAAGCCGCGCCGCTCGTGCCGCCGCTGCATCCGCATACCGGGCGCCCGACCGATCTCACCTATGCGTCGTTGCGCAGCGTGTCGCCGGTGCATCTGCAGTACATGCGCAACATGGGCACGCTGGCTTCCATGTCGATGTCCATTCTCGTCGACGACAAGCTGTGGGGTCTCATCTCCTGTCATCACGCGACGCCGCGCCTGCCGCCGTTCGAAGTCCGCACCGCATGCGAGCACGTCGCGCAGATCGTCTCGCTGCAGATCGAAGCACGCGAGACGCAGGCCGAATCGCAGTACCGTCTGGAACTGCGGCGCATGCTGTCGAAGCTGCTTTCGTCGATGGCCAATACGGACAGTTTCGTCGATGCGCTCGTCAACGATGCACCCGACCTGCTCGGCTTCACGCGCTCATCCGGCGCGGCGGTGATCTTCGAGGGGCGCACGTCCCTGATCGGCCTGACGCCGAACGAGCAAAGCGTGACCGCGCTCGTGGACTGGCTCGATCATCAGAGCGAAGACGTCGTGATGTCGGATCGCGCGTCGGAAGACTGTTCGGTGCTGAAGGATTCTGCGGATATCGCGGGTTTTCTCGCGGTATCCATTTCGAAGGTGTATCGCAACTACGTGGTGTGGTTTCGGCGCGAGGTCGTGCAGACGATCGAATGGGCCGGCGATCCGCGCGCGAAGCTCACGGCGCTGGCCACTTCGCTTTCGCCACGCGTGAGCTTCGACACATGGACCGACGTGGTGCGCAATCGCTCATTGCCGTGGCGCGCCGCCGAGCGCGAGATCGCGCTCGAGTTCCGGGCGGCGATGCTCGGCATCGTATTGCGGCGCGCCGAGGAAATCGCGCAACTCGCGACGGAGCTCGGCCGCGCGAACCACGAACTCGAAGGCTTCTCATACACGGTGTCGCATGACTTGCGCGCGCCGTTGCGGCATATCGTGAGTTTCGCGGACCTGCTGCGTCAGATCGATGGCGACAAGCTCTCCGATCGCGGACGCGGCTATCTGGATCGCGTGGTGACGTCCGCGCGTTTCGGCGGCCGTCTCGTCGACGATCTCCTGTCGTTCGCGCAGCTCGGCCGCGCCGCGCTGCGTCCGCACAAGGTCGATGTGCACGCGCTCGTGCATACGGTCATCCAGAACGATATCGACGAAGAGAGCTCGTCGCGCGTGCGCTGGTCGGTCGAGGCCCTGCCTTCCATCGAAGGCGATCAGGTGTTCCTGCACGTCGCGTTTGCGAACGTGATCGCGAATGCGGTGAAGTTCAGCGCGCCGCGCGAGCAGCCGGCCATTCGGATCGGCGCGCACGAAGGAACGGGCGAACTGGTCGGCCACGAAGTCTATTTCGTGCGCGATAACGGCGTCGGCTTCGACATGCGATACGTCGACAAGCTCTTCGGCGTTTTCCAGCGCCTGCACGTCAACGAGCAGTTTCAGGGGACGGGCATCGGGCTCGCGAACGTGCGGCGCATCATCGAGCGGCACGGCGGCAAGGTATGGGCCGAAGGCGTGCTCAACGAAGGGGCGACGTTCTTCATGGCGCTGCCGAAGCAGTTCCGCCCGGAAAGCGGCGTGCGGCGCGATACGGCTGCATCCGCGCTCGCGCGGCTCGCGGCGGGCACGGGTGGCGCCGGGCACGACATCGAACAGCTCGTGAAGCGCTCGCAGCAGGACAAGAAGTAAGGCGTCTTCCTGCTGCACGAAAGAAAACGGCCGCGATCGTGACGATCGCGGCCGTTCGCGCTTCTGGGAAAAGCGTGCTTAGAAGCGGTGACGCAGACCCACCGTTGCGGCGACCTGATTCTGCGTGGTCGACGGCGACAGCGTGTTGATCATCGCGACGTTCGCGCCGGCATCGCCCAGCTGACCCGATGCGTGCTGATAAACGCCTTCCACATAGACATCCGTGCGGCGCGACAACGAGTAGTCCGCTTGCAGCGACACGGTATGCCACTTCGGATCGCCCGAACCGTTCGAGCCGCTCAGCTTGCCGTCGGTGTACGTGTACGCTGCATCGAGGTTCAGCGCCGGCGTCAGTGCGTAGCGGCCGTTCACTTCGAAGTTGTTCAGGTGCAGGTTCGTGCCGGTCGGGATCAGCAGCGAATTGCCGCCTTGCGATGCCGCGATCAGGTTGTCGTAGTGCGTGTTGGTCCACACGAAGCCGACGGTCGCCGGGCCATACGTGTAGTTCAGGCCCGCGCCGAACGTGCGCTGCAGGTCGGCGGTGAGGTTCGTCTTGTTGCCCTGTCCTGCCGACACCGCGCCGCCCGCATTGCCGTTGCGCGAAGTGTTGGTCTGCAGGTAAGCCGTGGCGAAGTTGAACGGGCCGTTGGTATACGATGCGCCCGCGCTCCATGCGCGGTTGTTCGCGAACTGGCCGGCCTGGTTGCTGAAGCCATACAGGCCGCCGAACGTGAAGCCGGCATAGTTCGCGCTGCGATACTTGACCGAGTTCTTGACCGAGATGGAGTTGTCGAGGTTGTCGTTGTCGAGCGGGTGCGCGGCCAGGTTGTTGCCGTAGCCTGCGCCTGCGTCCGACAGCGGCGCGAGGAAGTCGACCATCGAGTCGTATTGACGGCCCAGCGTGACCGTACCGAACTGGTCGCTCTTCAGGCCGACGTACGCCTGACGGTTGAACATGCCGTCCTGATCGAAGCCACCGTTATTCAGGTTGAAGCCGCTCTCCAGTCTGAAGAGCGCGTGCAACCCGCCGCCCAGGTCTTCGCTGCCGCGCAGGCCGAAGTATGTATCGGAGACGGAGCCGCTGCCTTGTTGCCAGTTGCTGTGGCCCGCGGAATTGTTGGTGTACACGAGGCCCGCATCCAGCATGCCGTACAACGTGACGCTGCTTTGCGCTTGAGCCGATGCAGCGAAGGCGCCGAGCACGCCCGCGATGAGGAGAGTTTTTTTCATGGTTGCTATGTGTCCTGTGTAGAGCAAAAGCTTCTCGAGGCGATGTCGCGCTTGCCCCGGGAAACCGGACACACTTTATGTGACTGCTTCAATCGCGTCGCGCGTTTTGAGCGGTATTCGTCGGAAAGAATCCTTTGCTAAAACTGGAATAGCAGTAGTCCGAACACTTATATGTCTTTACGCTCAGTCGCTTACGTTCGTTAGCCATCTCGTTAGCGCCGTTTCGATGTTGCGCATGGGCGACGCTATTCACGCCGCATTTGCAGAGGTGCCTTACGCCTCGCGGCCTTGATCGTGCCCGACGCGCTTGCTAATCTATGCGCCGTCTGAAGTCTTGACGACGAGTTGCAGCCTGAGGACAGGGGACGGTCTCGCGAGAGGAGGCCGTCCCGTTCGCGCTTTGAGTCGGGCATAACGGTTGCATCCTTCACGTGCGAATCACTTCTTTCTCGAAGGAGCGCACATGGACAAGGACAAGACGGAAGGCATCAAGGAGCAGGTCAAGGGCTGGGTCGATACGGCCATCGGCACCGTAACCGGCGACGAGGAACGCAAGCTGAAGGGCGACGTCGAAATCACGAACGGCGCGAGCCGCAAAGACTACGCCGACCAGAAGGACAACATGGAAAAGGGCGTGGAAGACCCGGGCGAGCCGACCAACACTTAAGCCCGCCGCCCGCTCGACACATCACGCCGCGCGCTTCACATAGCGCGCGATGAAGGTGCGCGTCTCGTCGTCCGGGAAGCGCACCGCCACGCGATCCCCGCTCACCATCTCGACCGTGCCCTCGCCATAGCGGCGCACGCGAACGCGCTCGCCCTGATTGAAGACCTGCACGTTGCGCCTGGGTTTCGCCTCCTCGACGGAGCGTTCCTGAGACATCGCCTGCTCGCGCAACTCGCGCGGACTTTCGATCACTTCGGGCGGATGGAGGCAGTTATCGCATGAGCCGCACGTGCCGCCTTCGAGTTCGTCATCGGGCGCCCGATACTCGACTTCCGTCTTGTTCGCGGCCTCGGCCGCGTGCGTATCTTCGGCATCCGAAGCGAAATAGTCGAGCAGCATGCGCCATCGGCAACGCGCACTCTGCGCATAACCGATCATGCGTTCCAGCACCGCGCGATCGCGTTCGGCGCGCGATGCGTAGGCTTGCGCGGCATCGTCCAACTGGATGATGGCCTTTCCGTCGTCGATGAGCTTCATGCCGCCACGACGCGTGCGGCGCGTGACGCCCATGTCGTTGAGGAGCGTGGCCGCCACGCGCAGCTTGTTTGCGCCCACGTGCGGCAGCGCTTCACGCAAGCGTTCGAGCGGCTTGTCGAGCGTCTGGCTCGCGTCTTCGCGCGCGAGATCGCGCACGGCTTCGGCCACGCGGCGTATCGTCTCGGCGTTCGGATAGCGTCCGCCGAGAAAGAACTGCTGCACCTGCTTGTCCTTCAGTTCGAAAAGCAGGATGCACTTCGCAGCCTCGCCGTCGCGGCCTGCGCGGCCTGCTTCCTGATAGTACGCATCGAGGCTGCCCGGCACCTGCGCGTGCAGCACGAAGCGGATATTCGGCTTGTCGATGCCCATGCCGAACGCGTTCGTCGCCACCATCACGCGCACGTCGTCGGCCATGAAGGCGTCTTGCGCTTCGGAACGCGCGCTTGCGGAAAGCTTGCCGTGATAGCGCTCCGCCGACACATCGGCTTCGACGAGCGCGGCATGCAGCGCCTCGCATTCGGCGACCGTCGCGCAATAGATGATGCCGCTGCCCTCCAGAGTGCGAGCCAGTTCTATTGCACGCGCCCGCTTTTCCTCGGGGTTCGTCAACTGTTCGACGGCGAAGTGCAGGTTGTCGCGATACACGCCCGTATGAATCACATTGGCGCGACGCATCTGCAATTCCCGCACGATGTCGTCGATGACGGATGGCGTGGCCGTCGCCGTAAGCGCAAGAACGGGCGGTCTGCCGAGCGTCCTGATCGCGTGAATCAGTTCGACATAGGCGGGGCGGAAATCGTGGCCCCACTGCGAAATGCAATGCGCTTCGTCGATCACCACGAGCGGCACCGCAGGCATGTCCTTGCCCGTCAGCGTCGCGGTGAACTCGGCGTTCACGAGCCGCTCAGGGGTGACGAAAAGAATGCGGATCTCGCCGGCCGTGACCGCTTCCATGGCCTCGCGCTCTTCGGTGGTCGACAGCGTGCTGTTGATGACCGCCGTCGCGACGCCCGCTTCGACGAGCTTCGCCGCCTGATCGCGCATCAGCGAAATAAGCGGCGATACGACGACCGTCATGCCGTCGAGTTGCAATGCCGGCAATTGATAGCACAGCGACTTCCCCGCGCCTGTCGGCATGACGGCGAGCGTGTCGGCGCCGTCGAGCACGCTGTGTATGACCTTGTCCTGGCCGGGCCGCAGGTGAGGGAAACCGAAGACTTTGCGTAGCGCGTTTTCCAGTTCGCGGTCGAGCGGCTTGCGCGCGCGCGAGGTTACGGTGCGTGAGTTGTCGTTCATATGTCGAGTAGGATGAAGCGCGCCGCGCCGTTCGAGTCGTCGTGGACCGCTCGATAAAGGCGATTCTCGACATCGAAACGGTTCACATTCGGAAGAGACTTCTTGGTGCCGATGCAGGGTATCAAGCAAGGCTCAGTCCCAGCGAAGGCGTGTGCATAATCAACATCCGCGATGAAAAGATTGCGCGTTGCGGGATGCCGTTTCATCGCGAATGCTGCTGGCCGATGCGGTCGCATGAAAAAAATTGAAAACGCGACGGCCCGCCCAGCGTGTCTCACAGCACGAACGTTTCATTCAGATACATCTTTTGCGTGCTGTTGACAGCCAAATGGTATGAGCCTTGCTCTAATGGTCGCTTCTCGAATTTAGCCGGATGAATCACATGAGAAGCATCGATGCAAGCACCGCCAACGAATTCCGACAGCGACGCCCCGCGCAACTGGCCGAGCGCGAGCTCAAACATCTGGAATCGATCCTGGCGTGCTTCGTTGAAGGCAGCGCCGCACCGGGACGTCTGCCGACGAAGTATTGGGACATGCGCGTCGCGCAACTCGATAACGAATACGAGCTCGTCCCTTCGCAAAGCCACCGCGTCGCTTCGCTTCAGCGCAAGCTCGCCCTTCTCGATGCCGCGCTGAACTCCGCGTCGGCCGCCGCCGATCTGCAGGAACGCCAGAACAGGCGCGTCGCTGCCTGAGTCACATCGAGCGCTTATCCGCTCGAGTCTGCCGGATCACCTTACTTTGCGCGCCGTATCGCGGCATGCGCCACGTTCGCGGCAATGTCGGCGCGAAGCTCGGCCCACTTGCCGAGCAGCGACGGATCGTTGGTGAGGAAATAAGGCGTATCGGTCCATGCGGGCGCTTGCGCATCGGCGCCGGCGATTTCGAATACGCGCATGTCTTCGTCGTCGGATTCACCGATGCGTACAAGTTCGCTGAACGACTGCACGTCCTTCAGGGTCACGTCGTAGATCGCCACGCTGTTGAGCACGGCGATGACCGTCCTGCCGATGCGCGATGCCGCCTCGCGGCTGTCGGCCATGACGAACGCGACGCCTTCCACCGGCGTCGCCAGTGTCACGCGAAAAAGCCGCGATTTGCATTCGTCGCTGAGCTGAGTGGTCATGGGGTAGACGCATGTTCTGTCGAAGAGCGAGGACTCTAGCAAATGACGATCCAACGTCGCAGCCAAAGCGTAGCTATTCGCCTTCGTCAGTTATAGCACCACCGCAACGATAGCGCGTTGTCGAGCCCCGCTCTCGAGACGGCTTCGAGATGAAGTCGCGATTCAGTCGCAGCGCACAGTGGCGGTGTCGCTTCGTTCAACCGTGAGATTGACCGAGCGCGCGCCGAGCGGCCGCGTGCGATGGCGTGTGCCGGCCGGCACGGTCAGAACCTGGCCCGGGTGCAGTTCGACGGCGCCGTCGTCGAAATCGATCAGCAGCGTGCCTTCCACGCCGATGAACGTCTCGTCCGAATCCGGATGGATGTGCCATGCGTAGGGCGCGTGCATCACGCTGATGTGGATGTCGTGATCGTTGATGCGGGAGATCACGCGGTTCATGTAGCCGCCACGGGCCGTGGCGGCGATGGCTTCGGGGGTGATGGGATGAATCATCGCTGGCTCCTCTGAGAGCCCCTAGGCTATTCCAGCTTGCCGCAGGCGGGCAAACGAATGCTTTTGACGTCGATGTGAGGCATGTTCACATTGCGTTCGCCGCGCTCGCGCCTTCGGCCTCACGCACCACCGCGTCTATGTTTCCTACCGCGGGCTGCACATAAACAGGCGGCGGCGCATCGAGCGGCAGCGGCGCAGGGCCGGAATCGGTTGCGCGCGGATAGACCGGCAGCGGGGGTGCGCTCTGTCCGCTCGATGCGACCGGAAACACCGGCCCGCCCACGATACCCACGCCGATGAACGGATGCGCCTGCGCCGCCGTCACGCATCCCATGCTGATCGCCAGCGCCGCTGTCATGTACTTGATCGCCTTCATCTCGCGCTCCTTCGAAGTTGGTTTCCGGTCCGTCGATGGAAGCATTCTGCTTCGCGAGAATGAGCAGAAAATGAGGAGACTCAGAACAATTCCGAGTCGAGCGGAAGAAGGCTCGCCCACTTGACCGCGCTGCGGCGCTCGACGCCGTCGTCGTGAATGGAGCGGATCATCACGCGCTCGCCGCGCGCCTCTCCCAATATTTCGACGATGCGGTTACGATAGCGCGCAAGCGTGCCTCTCGGTGGCTTCTGCGCCTTGCTGCGGCGGGTGAAAACTGCGGGCATGGGGTAACGGCGACGAGAGACGATGAGTGGCGGCGATCGATAACGGCGCCATCATATCGACGGCCGCGCCCGCGCTCAAACATTCATTCTCTCTACTGCGACCCGCCACACCATGCGCCGAACCATTGTCCGCAATTCGCCCGTTCATGGCCGGGGCGTGTTCGCCCTCGCCGATCTGCCCGCAGGCGCGCTGCTTTTCGAATACAAGGGGAAGCGCCTTTCGTGGAAGGAAGCGCAGCGGGTGTACGAGCAATCGAATGCCGAAGACGGCCACACCTTTTTCTTCGGACTCGACGATGGCCGCGTCATCGACGGCGCGCGCGGCGGCAACTCGGCGCGCTGGCTCAATCACAGTTGCGCGCCGAACTGCGAGGCGGAGCAGGAAGGCGAGCGCGTGTTCATCCGCGTCATTCGTCCGGTCAGCAAGGGGCAGGAGTTGTTCATCGACTATCAACTGACGGTCGAGGGGCGGCGCACGGCTGCGCTCAAACGGCTCTATGCGTGCCGGTGCTCGGCCAAGGGATGCCGCGGGACGATGCTTTCCGGCTCGCGCTGAGCGTTCGCATGAGTTCGTTGCGGCATCAACGCTGGACCGCCTGCGCCACGAGCGGCGCGACGCCCGCGCGATACATGCTCGCCAGTTCGCGCGCGCGCCGCATCAGCGCATCGCGGTCAGCGCGGAGCGCATCGTGTATTGCGGATGCGAGTTGCTCGATCTCGACGGCATGCGGCATGCCTTCGTCCTCCCACGTCCTTGCATACGCGGCCTGCTTGCCGGTCCGCACTGCATCGTCGGGATGAAGGATGTTCACGCGCGGCAACGCATACGCCATCGCGACGATGCGTCCGTGCAGGCTGCTGCCCGCGAACCCCGCGCTGTTCGCGACGAGCGCGCAGATGTCCCAGATATCGAGCGAATCGAAGATCGTCACTGAGCGATGACGCATGCGTGCAACGAGCCGCCGATACACCGCGATGTCGTCGTGCCACGGCGCCGCGCCCGCCCGGAACAATGCGATGCCGAGACCGCTGCTCGCGCCGATCGCATCGAACTGACGTGCGAGGCGCGCGAGCGTCGCGTCGTCGCCGAAATCCGCACTGAACTGCACCGCGATGTAGCCGTGAGGGAACGCGTGCAGCACGCGCGCCGGGGCACCGTGGCGCGCGTGGGCGCGAATGCGCGCGTCGAACAGCTCCGCGATGATCGATACCGGATCGGGAATCAGCCGGGCCGCGATGCCGGCGGCTTGCAACGTGGCCTGCGTGTGGACGTCGCGCACGCATAGGAAATCGGCGTCGCGCAGCTTCGTCAGCACTTCGGCGCGCAACGGCGCATCGCGCGACTCGAGCGCGACGCCGCCGATGGCGTTGCAGCCGATCGGCGACGCCCGCCCGAATGTCTCCACGCCGATGACATAGGGCGCGAGCGCATCGGTGCCGAGCGTCGAGCGCGCCCACGTGCGGCGGTCGTCGGTGCGCCCGCCGTATCGTGCGATGCACGCTTGCGTGTGTTCGGGCCGCGTCAGCATCACGGCGGCTTCCCAGGCATCGCAAGTCAGCACTTCGCCGCCCGCGTGGATGAGGCTGACGGGCGCGCCGCGCCAAAGCGTCGCGAGCGAGGCAAGCGCGACGACATCGTGACCGCCATAGCCGCGCATGTCGCGCGCCGCGAGTCCGGCAAAGATCGGCTGCGCGTCCGGACGATGCTCTCGCAGCAAGCCGTCGATCACGTGCGCAAAGAGCATGTCGCCGAAGTTGTGGCGGTCGAATGCGCCGAACACGATGATCGGTCTTTCCGTGTGTGCTTTGGGGAGAGCGTCGAGCAAGTCGCCTCCTCGAAGGACCGGGGGAATCCGCAAACGTTTTGTTGACCAAAAAGCGGAAATATCGGCCGCCTGCACGTACGATCGTTGCGAATATCGTTAGTACAACGCTTACATCGTGCGATTCGTATCCTAAGATTCTTTCACCGTAGGCAGCGGCATGGCACGCGCGCGTCGGCTGGGCCGCCGCAGCTTCGGCGAAAGTCGTGTTGTTCGAGAAAAGCTTCCCTAAGTCGTAATAACCGGAGACAACGAATGAACGCAACGCTCAAGCTTTTGCCGTTGGCCGTCGGCGCGATGCTGGCCTGTCTGCCCGCCGCCCGCGCGGCGCAGGACAACCTCAACGCGCTGTCGAACTTTCGGCCGACGGGCACTTCGCAGCCGGCCGATACCGTTCCGCAGACCGGCCAGACTGCCGACGCGCTGCGCGAGAATCTGAAGCAGATCAAGGTCCCGCCCGGCTTCAAGATCGAGTTGTACGCCGTCGTGCCCGAGGCGCGGCACATGGCGGTCGAGCCGTTGACGGGTGTCGTGTTCGTCGGCACGCGGAAGAATCGCGTGTGGCAGGTGACCGACCGGACCAAGCAACGCGTGGCGAGCGATGTGGTGCAGTTCGCGTCGTCGGTGACGTTCAAGGTGCCGAACGGCGTGTGCTTTTCGCCCGATGGCGTGCTGTATGTCGTCGAGCAGAACCGCGTGCTCGGCTTCCCGGCCGCGCAGTTCTTCGGCGAGGGCGGGCCGGACGTGGCGGCGGCCGTCGTGCTCGCGCAGGGCAAGCTGATTCCGACGCAGTTCGAGAGCTTCAATCACGGTGCGCGTGCGTGCCGCGTCGGGCCGGACAAGAAGCTGTATATCGCGCTCGGGCAGCCGTGGAACGTGCCGCCGAAGGACAAGCTCGCGGACCTCGACCGCAGCGGGCTGGCGGGCATCATCCGTGTCGATCAGGACGGCAAGAACCGCGAAGTCTATGCGCATGGCGTGCGCAATTCGGTAGGCCTCGACTTCAATCCGAAGGACAAGACGCTGTGGTTCACGGATAACCAGGTCGACGGCATGGGCGACGACACGCCGCCCGGCGAACTGAATCGCGCGACGAAGGCGGGCGAGAACTTCGGCTTCCCGTGGTACGGCGGCGGCAAGGTGCGTACGGTCGATTACAAGGAACAGAACCCGCCGGCGGGCGTGGTGCCTCCGCAAGTCGAATTTGCCGCGCACGCAGCGGACCTCGGCATGTCGTTCTATACCGGCAAGAGCTTCCCGCAAAAGTACCAGGGCGGCATCTTCGTGGCCGAGCACGGGTCGTGGAATCGGACGAAGCCGATTGGTGCGCGCGTCATGTTCGTCCCGGTCAAGGACGACGGCACTGCCGGCGAAGCGGAAGTCTTCGCGGAAGGCTGGCTCACGCAAAGCGGCGAGTACATGGGCCGCCCGGTCGATGTCCAGATGCTGCAGGACGGCTCGCTTCTCGTCTCGGATGACTATGCGGGCGCGATCTACCGCATCTCGACCTCGGGGGCGAAATGAAGGGCGCGATGTTGGCGGGTGCGCTGGCGGCCATGCTGACGATGCTGTCGCAGGCATCGCTCGCCGCCGGCGATGTCAAGGCGGGCCGCACGAAGGCTGCGCAGTGTCAGGCGTGCCACGGGCTCGACGGCATGTCGAAGTTGCCGGAAGCCCCGAACCTCGCCGGCCAGACGGAAGAGTATCTCGTGAAGGCGCTGAACGATTTCCGCTCGGGCGCGCGCCAGAACGAAATGATGACGATGATGGCGAAGGGCTTGTCCGATGCGGATGTTGCGAATCTGGCGGCCTATTACCACAGCCTGGGCAAGCAGTGAGGGCCCGTTCGGGCTCGCGGTCAGGCGGCTGAGAATTTTTTCGACATTAACGCTCGATTGCGCTTGACTTGGCGGACTAAGGGTTTATACTAGCTCTTGTCTCCTCCATGTCTCAACCGATGTGGATTCAAGCCCGCTCAATGAGCGGGCTTTTTTTTGGCTATCGCTTGTGCGTCGTACTGTTTCCATGCGGCGCGCGCGCGTTGTCCACAGTTTCCGTGGAAGACCCTGTGGATATCCTGCTCGCGAACCCGGTAACGCGTTGATCGCAAACCACAAACGGGCCCCGCTTCCGCAATCACTTGCCCTCGGCCGTACACGACGCAAACATCGCTTGCGCGCGATGAAACTCCGCACCGATCATCGATTGCGGCGCCGTCACCGCGCTCAACTCATCGGCGGCTGAACGCGGCATCGCAAACGCAATCGTGCCGGCCGCGACCAGCGCCACGATCATCGATAAGAACCAGGAAAAGACGTACATCGCCGGCACCTCGCAGGAAACTCGTCATCTGGATTCGGCGCTCGTCAAGCTCGACGCCTGACCTGCAGAGTAGAGTCCCGCGACGGAACAGACAGCCCCACGGAGGGAGGGACTTGAAGGGGGGACGTCAGCGCATATCGGGCGCAGGCACCGGCGACACACCCTGCGCCCGCGCCGCCGTATCCTGAGCGCGCAACGCGCGGATAAAGCCATCGCGTTGCCGCAGCCGCGACCAGTATCGGGCGATGGGCTCGGCGAATCGATCGCTCAGACCGAGATGCTCGGCCAGCATCAGCGCATAGCCGACGGATATATCCGCTGCCGTGAAGCGGCCCGCGCACAGATACGCCTGCTGATCCAGAAGCGGCGCAAGCGTGCGCAGCCGCGCGTGGAACCACTTCGCGTAATCCTCGGCGACTTGCGGCTGTCTGCGCCCGGGCGGCTCGAAATGCGTATAACGCAGCACGAGCGTCTGCGGGAACGTGAGCGTCGCTTCCCCGAAATGCAGAAAATTGAGATAGCGTCCGAAATCGGCTTCGTGCGAGGCTACATCGAGCACGCCGGGTGAATGGCGCGCCGCCAGATACTGGCAAATCGCCGCGGATTCCGTCATGAAAAGCGCGTCGTCCTCGAACGCGGGAACGGTGCCGAGCGGATTCGTATCGAGAAAGGCGCGCGCCATCATTCGCGGCGGAAACGGCAGCATCTTCAGCTCGTACGGCACGCCGATTTCCTCCAGCGCCCATAGCGGCCGAAACGACCGCGCGCTGACGCAGTGATGCAGCGTAATCATCTCGTCTCCTCCGGCAATCTGCTCAGCCGAGCCACGACGGCTTGCGCTTCTCGAGGAAACTGCGCACGCCCTCACGCCCTTCGTCCGATGCACGGATGCGCGCGATGCGATCGGCGGTGTCGGAGATGAGCACGTCATCGATGGCGCGCTCCGCCATATCCGCGACCAGCCGCTTGCATTCGCGCACCGCGTTCGGGCTGTTCGCCGCGATGCTGGCCGCAATGCCGTTGACGGTCTGATCGAGCGCATCGCTCGCGACGACTCGATGCACGAATCCGATCCGCAACGCCTCCGCCGCGTCGAAGCGCTCGGCGGTCACGAAATAGCGATGCGCGGCGCGCGCGCCCATCGCGCGGATCACGTACGGAGCGATCGTCGCGGGCATCAGGCCGAGCTTCGCTTCGGACAGGCAGAACTGCGCCGTGTCGACGCTCACCGCGATGTCGCACGCCGCGACGAGGCCCATGCCGCCCGCGTAGGCATCGCCCTGCACGCGCGCGATGACCGGCTTCGCGCTCGTGTAGATCGTGTTGAGCATCGTCGCGAGGCCGAGCGCATCGGCGCGATTCTCGGCCTCGGTAAAGCCGGCCATGCGCTTCATGTAGTTCAAGTCCGCGCCCGCGCAGAACGCCGGTCCGTTCGCGGCGAGGACGATCGCCCGCACGCTGGCGTCGTCGTTGAGCGCGCGAAAGGCGGCGGTCAGTTCGACGATGGCCGCGTCGTCGAACGCGTTGCGCACGTCGGGGCGATCGAGCGTCACCCGGGCGATGGAGCCTTCGACCGCGAGCTTCAGACGTTGCAGCTTCATTGCGTCGCTCATCACTGTCTCTCCGTTGGCGCGCGGCTTGAGCGTCGCTCAATTCATTGCGCGTTGCTGTTCGTATATTGCTGCCTAGTCTGTTCGAAAACACAGCGCGTCGTCAACCCAGGCGCATGAGTCCGACTCACACGATGCGCCGGCATCCATCCTTCAGCATCATGTCACGAAGGCGGCGAGCGCGGACGTCGTATAGTCGGCTATATTACGAACCTCACGCACTCTCGCGCCGTTCATACAAGAGGAATCCAGGTGAAGTCACGACTCAAGCGCACGATGCTCCCCGCCGCGCTCCTGCTCGCGTTCGGCTTCGCGTCCGCGACGGCGTTTGCCGGCGAAGTCCAGGTCGCGGTCGCCGCCAATTTCACCGCGCCGGTAAAGGCTATCGCCGCCGGCTTCGAGAAGGACACGGGCAACAAAGTCGTCGCATCGTATGGCGCGACCGGCCAGTTCTATGCGCAGATCAACAACGGCGCGCCCTTCGAAGTGTTCCTCGCCGCCGACGACACCACGCCCGCCCGGCTCGAAAGCGAAGGCATGACCGTGCCAGGCAGCCGATTCACCTATGCGACGGGCACGCTCGCGCTCTGGTCCGCGAAGGACGGTTACGTCGACGCTCACGGCGACGTGCTCAGGAAGAACGCGTTCGCCCATCTTGCAATCGCTAACCCGAAAGCCGCGCCATACGGACTCGCCGCGACGCAGGCGCTCGACAAGCTCGGCCTGACGCAAGCGGTGTCGTCGAAGATCGTGGAAGGGCAGAACATCTCGCAGGCGCAGCAGTTCGTCGCGACGGGCAACGCGGAACTCGGCTTCGTCGCGTTGTCGCAAATCTACAAGAACGGCAAGATCACGAGCGGCTCGGCGTGGATCGTCCCGGCTTCGCTGCACGAGCCGATCAGACAGGACGCGGTCATCCTGCAGAAGGGCAAGGACAACGCCGTCGCGAAGCAGTTCGCCGATTATCTGAAAGGCCCGAAGGCCGCGGCGATCATCAAGTCGTACGGCTATCAGCTCTGATTGGAACATGCCGATCGACAACGCCGATCTTCAGGCCATTGCGCTCACGCTCGAACTCGCGTCGCTGACGACGGCGCTCCTGCTCGTCATCGGCATGCCGATCGCGTGGTGGCTGGCGCATACCGGGTCGCGGCTGAAGGGCGTCGTCGGCGCGGTGGTGGCGCTGCCGCTCGTGCTGCCGCCGACCGTCATCGGCTTCTATCTGCTCGTGCTCGCGGGGCCGCACGGCGTCGTCGGCAAGCTCACCGAGGCGGCGGGCATCGGCCTGCTGCCGTTCACGTTCGCGGGGCTCGTCGTCGGCTCGGTGATCTATTCACTGCCCTTCGTCGTGCAGCCGCTGCAGAATGCGTTCGAAGCCATGGGCCGCCGTCCGCTCGAAGCCGCCGCCACCTTGCGCGCCGGTCCGTGGGACACGTTCTTCACGGTCGCGCTGCCGCTTGCCCGGCCGGGCATCGTGACGGCGGCGACGCTCGGATTCGCGCACACGGTCGGCGAATTCGGCGTCGTGCTGATGATCGGCGGAAACATTCCGGGCCGCACGCGCGTGGTTTCCGTGCAGATTTACGACCACGTCGAGGCGCTCGAATACGCGCAGGCCCACTGGCTCGCGGGCGGCATGGTGCTGTTCTCGTTCGCGGTTCTGCTGCTGTTGTATTCGACGCGTCGAAAGGCGGCGATTCATGCGTAGCCGCACGCCCGGGAATGACATCGAAGCGCGCTTCGTCGTCGAACACGGCGGCTTCACGCTCGACCTCGATCTCGCGCTGCCGGGGCGCGGCGTGACTGCGATTTTCGGCCACTCCGGTTCCGGCAAGACGACACTTCTGCGCTGCCTCGCGGGTCTCGCGCGGCCAACGCAAGGACGGCTCGTCGTGGATGGCGAAGTCTGGCTCGATACCGCGCGCCGCATCCTCGTGCCGACGCACAGGCGCCCGCTCGGCTACGTCTTTCAGGAAGCGAGCCTGTTCCCGCACCTGAGCGTCCTGAAAAACCTGCGCTTCGGCCTCGATCGCGTGCCTGCCGCGATGCGGCGCGTCGATCTGGCGCACGCGGCGGAATTGCTCGGCATCACGCATCTGCTCGACCGCATGCCTGCCGGATTGTCGGGCGGCGAGCGGCAGCGCGTGGGTATCGCGCGGGCGCTGCTGACAAGCCCGCGTCTGCTGCTGCTCGACGAACCACTCGCTTCTCTCGATCAGAAGCGCAAGCTCGAAATCCTGCCGTATCTCGAACGCCTGCACGACGAGCTCGATATCCCCATGCTCTACGTCAGCCATGCGCCCGAGGAAGTCGCGCGGCTCGCCGATCATCTCGTGCTGCTCGATGCCGGGCGCGCGCTCGCGAGCGGTCCGATCACCGAAACGCTCGCGCGTCTCGACTTGCCGATGGCCCTCGCCGACGATGCGTCCGTGGTGCTCGAAGGCGTCGTCGCCGGCTACGACGCGCGCTACGGGCTGCTGACGCTCGCGCTGCCGGGCGGCCAGGCGTCGCTGACCGTGCTGCACGCATCGGCCGCGACGGGCCAAACGATGCGCGTCGCAGTCAAGGCGCGCGACGTGAGCCTCGTGACCGGCGAGCGCCGCGAAACGCAAACCAGCGTGCTGAACGTGCTCGCGGCGTCCGTCGTTGCGATCGCGGCGGATACGCATCCGTCGCAGGCCGTCGTGCGGTTGGACATCGACGGCTCGCCGCTGCTCGCGCGCGTCACGCGCTATTCGCTCGACCGGCTGCGCATCGCAGTCGGCATGCGCGTGTGGGCGCAGGTCAAGGCCGTGTCGCTGCTTGCCTGAGCGCAAGGTGCTGCAAGAGCATGATCGTCTTGCCGTCGACGATCTCGCCGCGCCGGATCATCGCCATCGCCTCTTCCAGCGGCAGTTCGAGCACCTCGATTTCCTCGCCCTCATCGGCGATGCCGCCGCCGTCTCCGACGCGCATCGAGCCGTCGTACTCGCCGAGATAGAAGTAGGCGCGTTCGGTGACCGCGCCGGGGCTCATGAACGCCTCGAAGACCTTCTCGACGTGTTCCACGCGATACCCCGTCTCCTCCTCGGCTTCGGCGCGGATGCGCGCTTCCGGCGATGCGTCGTCGAGCAGTCCGGCCGCCGTCTCGATCAACATGCCGTCGTGGCCGTTGACGAACGCGGGCATGCGGAACTGGCGGGTCAGCAGCACTTTGCCTTCGCGCGGGTTGTGCAGAAGGATCGTCGCGCCGTTGCCGCGGTCGTAGGTTTCACGGCTCTGACGCTGCCACACGCCGTCGCGGCGGCGGAAATCGAAGATCACTTTTCGAAGCACGTACCAGTCGTCGGACAGCACGACCGTATCGATGACGCGCACGCGATCCTTCGTCGCAATTTCCTCACTCATTCGGCTCTCCTTTGAGCAGCTTTTCTCGCACAGATTATTACCGGGTAACGGGCCGAAAAAATCATCGGCCTCGCTGTAATTGAGTTTTTGCCACAACTGGCATAGCGTTCAAAAATGCGCCGGACGGGGTCCGCGCGGGAATCGAATGACTTCCTGCCAAGAGGCAACGGCGCACGCAACTTCTGGAGAACGTCGTGATTCGCCTTAAGGCTTTGATAGTGGCGTCGGTGATCGCCACGGCGGGCGTCGCTGTTACCGCTCACGCGGGCGGCCGTGTCGGCGTGTGGTTCGGCGCGCCGCTGTATTACCCGGTCGCGCCCGCGCCGTATTACTACTATCCGCCGCCGCCCGTCGTCGCCGTGCCCGCCGCGCCGACCACTTATGTCGAACAGGGGCAGCCCGTCGCGGCGCCCGCGCAGCCCGCCGGCTCGTGGTACTACTGCGACGGCTCTCGCATGTACTACCCGTATGCGAAGGAATGTCCCGGTGGATGGCGCGAAGTGCCCGCCCAGCCGCCTCCGCCTTCGAACTGAAACCGCAGTCATAGCACAGTCACTTTCATGAACTACCGAAGGCTCGTCATTCTTCTTGCGCTCACCGGGCTGGGCGCATGTACCGTGATGCCGACCGGCCCCAGCGTCATGGCGCTGCCCGGCACCGGCAAGACGTTCGATCAGTTCCGTGCCGACGATGCCTCGTGCAGGCAGTACGCGTACCAGCAAGTCGGCGGCGTCACCGCGGATCAGGCGGCGACGAACAGCGCCGTCGGCAGCGCGGTGGTCGGCACCGCGATCGGCGCGGCGGCGGGCGCGGCGTTCGGCGGCGGATCGGGCGCGGCCATCGGCGCGGGCGCGGGGCTGCTGACGGGCAGCGCGTTCGGCGTCGGTGCGGCGCAGACATCGGGTTATGGCGTGCAGCGTCGCTATGACCACGCGTACCTCCAATGCATGTACGCCGCCGGAGACAAGGTGCCGGTGTACGGCCCGCTGCGCACCGCTCCGCCGAACGGCGCGTCTTACGCGCCGCCGCTGCCGCCGCCGGGCGTTCAGCCGCCTCCGCCGCCGTCGAGCTGAGGCGTCGTCAGCGGCGCGCATCGCTGGCGGGACGCGAACGCGGATGCACCGGGGCGACGAGTCCCGGGGCAACGAGCAGCCCCGTCACCCAGCCGATGTAGAACCGCAGGTCGCTCCAGAACTCCGCGTTTTCATAGACGCGGAACGTTTCGACGTGCGCGATCCACAGTGCAATCTGCAGCAGCCCCGTCAGCAGCAGCCACGTCAGCGCGATCACGCCGGTCGCGCGTGCGCAGCGGCCGAATGTCGAGACGTCCCACTGTTGCCGCACGATCATGCAGCCCGCGAGCAGAATCAGCATCGCGGGGATGAAACTCGTGACGAGCACGCGCGCTTCCCACTGGAACACCAGGCCGCATAGCAAGCCGGCGAGCACCGCGGCAATTACCGTTGGCCACGCGCTCCATGCCGGTCCGCGCGCCGCGAGCCATGCAATCGTGATGACGAACGGCAGCGCCGCCCATTGCAGCGCCTGCGCGACCGCTTTCGCGAGGTTTTCGCCGGCCTGCTGGTTCGAATGGCTCGCCGCGACATACACGGTGATCGCCTCGTGCACGCACACCGCGACGAACGCGAAGCTCAATGCCTCGCACGCGGCAAACGCCGGCGACTTGGCGGGACGTTCGGACTCCGTGTCCGACGCGAGTGCGCGCAAGCGTTCGAGCACCGGATCGACGAAGAATGCGAGGATCGCGCCGATCAGCAGCGCGGCGGCGGCGTCGGTGAGGGAGAAATGTCCGAAAAGCGAGAACACGCCTTGCCATAGAAACTCCGGCGCGGCGGCGCAGACGGCCACCCATAGCGCAAAAAAGAAGCCGTTCGATGCACGTCTGAGCGGCATGGCCACCTCGATGCGAAAGAGGACTCAGCTTCCCTCGGGCAAAGCCGATCTCGCGACGCGCGCGGCGACCGCATCGCGCACGCGATCGAACAGGTCGGCGGGAATATCGAAGCACTCGTAAGCGAGCGCCTGCGCGACGGTCACGACTTTCATTTCCTCGTAGCGTCGCCCGCTGCCGATCATCGCTTCGAACGCGTTTGCGCGCTCGTTGATCTCGATGGGATCGGCGTTCACGAGGAGGACCGCGTGAGCGAGCACGGCATAGCGCGGGGTGTGGGGATCGTCGGACGGCTCAGGCGCGCGCCGCCAGTACTGCGCGGTGCCCGCGATCTTGCGCGCATCGCCGCCCGGACCCCATGCGAGATTGAATCGCCCGTCGCAGAACGAGCCTTCGACGGCCTGATGATGCGTGAGGACGCCGAGCGTGTTCAGCGCATCGGCAAGCGTGCCGCACAGATGCAGATAGACGGGCTCGGCGAGCGCGCCCATCGTCCCGCGCACCGGATAGGCGAGGCTCAGATTGAGGATGCCGGGGCCTTGCGGCACGAGCCCGCCGCCCGACAGGCGCAGCCACACGGGACAGCCGCGCTGCGCGAAGGCCGCGCGGGCATCGGCGAGCGGCGCGTAACGCTGATAACTGCGCGGCACGATGAGCGATACCGGCGCGGTCCACAAGTGCGCGACGGCATGGCCCGCGCTGGCGCGCGCGAGAAGCGCTTCTTCGGCGTCGAGCGGATCGCCGGGAAGCGAAGCGGGGTCGAGCAGTTCGAAGGGCATGGGATGGATGAGTGGCCGCGCCGCCATCGACGCTATGCGCATGGTAACGAAGAACGGCGGCGGCGGCCAAACACGCGCGACGCCCGGACTCAGGCCTCGGCGTGCGCCACATGCTCCTTCAGCAACTGATTCACCTCATTCGCCTTCTCCATCTGGCTCATGTGCCCGGCGTCATCGAAAACCCGCACGGTCGCGTCCTGCGAAACGCTTTGCGCATGCGCCGCCGGAATGATGCGATCCTGCGCGCCCCAGATCACGAGCAGCGGCTTGCCCGCCGATGCCGCCGCTGCCCCGGGCTGCGCGCTCTGCTTTCCGCCCGCGAACAGCGCGCCGCCGAGCGCCGTCAACGCTTCGCTTACGCCGTCGAGCCGCTTGTACCTGAGCAGATCGTCGAGCATCTGACGGCTCACGAGTTGCGGATCGGCGAACAGCAGCTCGACAACCGGCTTCAGCTCGCGACGCGACTGCGCGCTGACGAAGCCATCGGTGTACGCGTTGTTGACTTCATCGCCGAAACCGACGGGCGATATCAGCGCCAGCGACAACGCGCGCTGCGGCGCATCGACGGCAAGCTGCGCCGCAATGCCGCCGCCCAGCGAATGGCCGACGAGATGCGCGGCGTCGATGCTCACCGCATCCATGAAGCGCGCGACGAACGCGGCAAGCTCCGGCAGCGTGGTGCCGGCGAGGCGCGGCGTCGATTGCCCGTGCGCCGGCAGATCGAGCGCGAACACGCGATTGCGCTCCGCCAGTGCGTCGAGATTGAACAGCCAGTTGTCGAGATCGCCCCCGAAGCCGTGGATGAACAGCACCGCCGGTCGCTTCGTGTCTTCGCCGCCGCGCGCCGCGTAGCGCACGCGAATGCCGTTGACATCGACGAAGCGATACGCCGACGCCGCCTCGTCGCCCTCGCCTTCCTCATCGGCGGGAGTGACGTACGAAGCCACGTACGCGTCGATATCCGCGTCGCTCACTTCGGCCGGCGCGAGCACGCCGAGCAGCGCCTTCACCGGCAGCGTATCGCCGGCGGACGCCACGCGACGGCGCAACAAGCCCGCATCCGGCGCTTCGACGGCGTTGGCGATCTTGTCGGTTTCGACGTCGAGAATCGGCATGCCCACGGTAATCTGCGCGCCCTCTTGCACGAGCCACTCGTTCACCGTGCCTTCCTTCATCGACAAGCCCCATTTGGGCATCACGATCGGTGTGATTGCGGACATCAGTGCTTGCCTCCTTTCATCGTCTTGCGCGCGGCGTCCGCAATCTGCGCGGCGCTCGGGATATACAGGTCTTCGAGCGTCGGCGAAAACGGCACCGGCGTATGCGGCGGGGTCACCATCTCGATGGCCGCCTTCAGCGCGCCGAACGCCTGCTGCGCGACTTGCGCGGAAATATCCGTGGCGATGTTGCAGCGGGGATTCGCTTCATCGACGACGACGAGCCGCCCCGTGTTCTCCACCGTCTCGAGCACCGTGTCGATGTCGAGCGGCGACAGCGTGCGCAAATCGACTACCTCGGCTTCGATGCCCTCCTTCGCGAGC
Organism: Caballeronia sp. LZ019; assembly: GCF_031450825.1. Lineage (NCBI taxonomy): Bacteria > Pseudomonadati > Pseudomonadota > Betaproteobacteria > Burkholderiales > Burkholderiaceae > Caballeronia > Caballeronia sp. LZ019. The sequence goes on from NZ_JARTVZ010000003.1 coordinate 222,955, forward strand.
GTCGCAGCCGCTTCGAGCGCGCGATGCACCATCAGCCCATACGTGACGATCGACACGTCGCGGCCGTCCCGCGCGATGTTCGCTTCGCCGAACGGAATCGCGTACGAGTTCTCCGGCACTTCGCCTTCGAAGCCGTACAGGTTCTTGTGCTCGCAGAAAATGACGGGATCGTTGTCGCGGATCGCCTGAATCAACAGGCCTTTTGTGTCATACGGCGTTGACGGGCACACGACCTTGAGGCCGGGAATGTGCGTGAAAATCGGCGTCAGCATCTGGCTGTGCTGAGCCGCCGCGCGAAAGCCCGCGCCCACCATCGCGCGGATGACGACCGGCGTTTCGGCGCGGCCGCCGAACATGTAGCGGAACTTGGCGGCCTGATTGAAGATCTGGTCGAAGCACACGCCCATGAAGTCGATGAACATCAGCTCCGCGATGGGACGCATGCCGCACGCCGCCGCGCCGATCGCCGCGCCCACATAGGCGGACTCCGATAGCGGCGTGTCGAGCAGCCGGTCGCCGTGCTTCGCGTACAGCCCCTTCGTCACGCCGAGCACGCCGCCCCACGCGTCCTTCTCGCCGTCAGCGCCTGCACCGCCGACGATGTCCTCGCCCAGCACGATCACGCTAGGATCGCGGGTCATTTCCTGATCGATGGCTTCGTTGATCGCCATCTTCATGCTTAGTTTGCGGGCCATGATGACTGTCTCCTTGTCGTCGGCGGTTCAGTAGCTCACGTAGACATCGGTGAGAAGATCGGCGGCGGTGGGCAGCGGCGCGTCCTTCGCTTCCTGCACCGCGCGGTCGATGAGCGCGGCGACTTCACGGTCGATCGCATCGAGCTCGCCGGGAGAGATCACGTCGGCGTTCGTCACTGCGTGCGCGAACTTCTTGAGGCAGTCCTTGTTCGAGCGGATGTCGTCCAGTTCGCCCGGCGCGCGATACGTCTGCGCATCGCCTTCGAAGTGGCCGTAGAAGCGGATCATCTTGCATTCGAGCAGCGCCGGGCCGCCGCCTTCACGCGCGCGCCGGATCACTTCGCCCGCCGCTTCGTGGACCGCGAAGAAGTCGGTGCCATCCACCGTCACGCCGGGAATGCCGAAGCCCGCCGCGCGATCCACGTAGCTGTCCACGGCGGTGCCGTATTCGCGCGCCGTCGATTCCGCATAGCCGTTGTTCTCGATCACGAAGATTACCGGCAGGTTCCACACCGCCGCGAGATTCATGCTTTCGAGGAAGGTGCCCTGGTTGGACGCGCCATCGCCCGTGAAGGTGATGCCCACTTCGCCCTTGCCGCGAAACTTCGCCGCGAGCGCCGCGCCGCAGATCAAAGGCGCGCCCGCGCCGAGAATGCCGTTCGCGCCCATCATCCCTCTGGAGAGATCCGCGATGTGCATCGAGCCGCCCTTTCCGTTGCACGAACCGCCCTTCTTGCCGTAGATCTCCTTCATCATCGCGACGGGATCGACGCCCTTCGCGATGCAGTGTCCGTGGCCGCGATGCGTGCTCGCGATGCGGTCGCCGTCGTTCAGGTGATGCATGATGCCGACGCCGGCCGCCTCCTCGCCCGCGTACAGATGCACGAAGCCGGGAATGTCGCCGCGCCCGAAATCGACGTGCAGGCGCTCCTCGAAATCGCGGATCGTCCGCATCTTGCGATAGACCGACAGCAGCTCGTCCTTCGACAAGGGCAAGCCGCCCGCATGCTGTTGCGACGCTGTCATTGCTGTCTCCTTTCGACTGGTTGAACAACGGGGGTGCTTCGACGCATGAGCCCGGCGCGCGCCGCGTACCGCATGCACGCGGCGACATCGATGCTTCGGAACGCGTTCTCGCGCAGGGTGATGGACACTTCGTCGCCGGGGCCGAACGCGAGCTCGCGTTCGCCATCGAGCGCGACGATGCCCGCGCGCTGCGTCACGCGATGCGGCACGCCATCGGTCAGGCGCTGCCAGCCTGCGATCGGCACCGGCTCGGTAAGCCCCGGCGCGATGGGCGCGTGCAGAGTGAATTCGCCATCGCCCGGCGCGGCCAGTTCGACGGCGAGACCGCCCGGCTCGTGACGCCCGAGCGGTTCGAGAAGCCCTGCGATCGCCGACATGCCGATGGCCTGCGGGTCGGCGTAGGACACGTACACGGCGGCGAACGTGTCGATCTTCCAGAGCGCCCGCGCGCCGATGAAATGCTCGCGCGAAATGACGGCGTCAACGAGCGCGATGTCGTGGCGCACTTCGCCGTTCCGGTCGCGAATGTCGATGTCGAGCCGCTTGTTCGCCACCAGCGCTTCGCTTGCCGGAATGCGGCCGGTCGCGTAGAGGCCCGCCGCGAGGCCCGAGATGGTCGGTTCTCGCATCTCGGGAAAGGCGTTGTTCGTTCCCGTCGACAAACCCGCGAGCGGCACCGCACCGCATTCGCGAACCACCGCGCGATGCGTGCCGTCGCCGCCCAGCACGATGAGCGCATCGGCGCCGGCGTCGCGCATCATGCGTGCGGCGCAAAAGGTATCGTTGACGCGGGCGGTGACGGGCATGTCGAGGAAGTTGACGCGGGGCAGCGTGGCGTCGGGGCCTTGCCGCCGCGCGAGATGCCGCTGGAGCATGACCTTGAGGCCCTCGCGATCCGGCATCATCACGACGCGCGGCACACCGCATGCCGCAAGCGACGACAGAATGCGCAGCACGATATTCACGCGATCCGCGAGTTGCAGACTGTTCGCGTTCGCGATCACGCGGCGAATATCGCGCGCCGATACGGGATTCGCGATGATGCCGACGAGCGGCGGCCCGGCCTTCGCGCTCTCACGCATGCCTGTGTCTCCTGGGTGTTCTTATGTCGTGGCGCGGATCAAGGCAAGGCGTATGCCAATGCGCCGGAGGCCGTTGCCACGCGGCGAAGCCGGAAAAGGCGGTGCGCTCGCGTGACAGGTGTCACAGCGCAGGTGTATCGCAAAGGTGGACAGGCGTATCGGGCGACGTGTGTTATCGCCCGCTCGCGTCGCGCTGATTCGGTGAACGAATGCCGTAGCGCTCCATCCGCCGATAGAGCGTCATCCGGCTCACGCCGATCTGCCGCGCCACCGCGCTCAGGTTCCAGCTCGCGGCGCGCAGGTACTGCATCAGCAGCATGCCCTCGGGCGGCAGGCGGTGCGCGTCGAAGTCGTCGGCGGCTTGCGGCGCACGCGGATTCGTCGCGGGCGTGGACGCGCCGAAGCCTTCGGGCAAGTCGTCGGCATCGATCGATCCGTGCGAGCACACTGCCCGCGCGTATCGCAGCACATTGCACAGCTCGCGCAGATTCCCCGGCCAGTCGTGCCGATGCAGCCGCTCGCGGGCCGCCGCCGACAACGTGACCGCGCCGTGGGCCGTATCCGCATCGAGAAACTTGCGGATCAGCCAGTCGAGATCGGTTCGCTCCCGCAGCGGCGGCAGCGTGAAGCGCGCGCCGTTGAGCCGGTAATACAGGTCTTCGCGGAAGCGGCCTTCGCGCATCAACGTGTCCAGCGAATGGTGCGTCGCGGAGACCACGCGGACGTTGACGGACACGGGCCGCGACGCGCCGATCGCCAGCACTTCGCCTTCGGCCAGCACACGCAGCAAGCGCGATTGCAATTCGCGCGGCATGTCGCCGATTTCATCGAGAAAAAGCGTGCCGCCATCGGCTTCCTGAATCAGCCCGCGCTTGCCCTTGCCACCCGCGCCGGAGAAACTGTTCGGCAGGTGTCCGAACAATTCGCTCTCGATCAGTGTTTCCGGGATCGCCGCGCAGTTCACGGCGATGAAGGGCCCCGCGCGCCGTGCGCTCGCGCGATGCAGCGCCTTCGCGAAGTATTCCTTGCCGCTGCCGGTTTCGCCATTGACGAGCAGGTTGATCGGGGAATCGACGAGCTTCGCTGCGCGTTCGAGCTGGCGCGTGAGCGTTGCATCGCCGCCCGATAGCGCCGCGAGCGGCGCGGGGAGTTGGGCGGTCGGGCTGGCGCTGTTGCTTGCGCTCGCTGTCGGCGTGAAGCATGGCGCGGGCGGCATCACGCTTATATACAGCAACGCGCCGCTTCTCGTGAGCGGCACCGCGCGTAATTCGCTCGGACGCGAATAGACAAAGCGCCCCAGTTCTTCGATACGCGCATCGAACAGTGTGTCGAAGCGCACGCCGATCAGCGATTGTGCCGGTTCCGTGGGCGATATCGGCCGGTCCAGTTCCGCCGCGAGCATCTCGTGCGCGCGCCGGTTGTGCCCGGCGATGCGCCCCGCTGCATCCAGCGCGATCAGATATTCCGGATCGACATCGACGAATTCGGGCGACGTATGCAGCTTGAGCAACCAGTCCTGCCGATGCGCGCGCAGGAAGTTGGCGTTCTCGATGTGCCTCGCGTAAAGGCGCACGAGGTGCAGCGCAAGGTTCTGGCTGTCGCGCGGCTGCGGCGACGACAGCGCCGAGATGTCGAGGATCGCGGCGAGCGTGCCGCGCGAATCGAAGAGCGGCGCGGCGGTGCAGGTCAGCGGAATATGCGTGGCGTCGAAATGATCGACCTGATGGACGGTCAGCGCCTGGCCCGTCGCGAGCGCGGTGCCGACCGCGCACGTGCCCGCGCCGGTCTCGCTCCACTCCGCGCCGAGATAGAGCCCCGCGCGGCGCAACGCGGCATCGGTATTGGCGTCGCCGATGTAGTTGACCGTGACGCCGAGGGCATCGGTGAGCAGCACGACGTAGCCCATGCCCGCCACCTGCTCGTACAAGGTCTGCAGACCGTGACGCGCGATGCGCGCGAAATCGTCGATGCGCTGTTGATGCTCGCGCAGCCGCGTCTGCGGCAGAATCCGCGCCTCCTGCATCCGCGACGGATCGAGCCCGTACTGATGCACGCAACGCCGCCACGAACTCTGGATGATGCCCTCGTGCGTGCGCGCCGGCGCAAGAACCTGCGCCCGCGTGGTCGCCGCGACGACCGCCTCGATGTGCTCGCGTTGCCGCATGTCCATCGCGCTCTCCTTGAGTGTCTCCTTTCGACGCGCTTTGTGTTTTTCGGATGCGTCGTCATGGCCGCTCGATGTCGGGAAAACACGGGGCCAGCCCGTCCGCGCGCGGCGTCGTTCAGGCCATATGATGCTCGAATCGGCACGAAGCGTCATGCACCGGACTTGCTGCGCTGCGGCACGGCCGTGACGACGATCACGCGATGACACGACAAGGAGACGACCGATGACGAAGATCGCCTATGAAGATTTCGAGCGCCAGGTAGTGCAGCATCACCTCATCAAGGGCAACGTGTACGAGAACGGCGCGGCGCTCGTCGAACGCGCGAACCGGTGGATCGCGGAGCAGCGCATCGACGTGCTGAACGTGGAGAGTCTGTTGACATTCGGCGCCGGCGACGATACCAGTGTCAGCCATTGGTACTCCGGCATTCGCGTCTGGTATCGCACCGAATAGGACGGGCAGCCGGAGAGCGGAAACGCGAAATGCCTAGCCGCGTCCGACGAACGGCATTTTGGTGGCCATCACGGTGTGGAACAGCACGTTCGCTTCGAGCGGCAGATTCGCCATGTAGAGCACCGACTGGCCGACGATCCTGACGTCCATCATCGGCTCGATGGCGATCTCGCCGTTGGCCTGCGGCACGCCGCGTGACATGCGCTCGGACAACTCGGTGAGCGCATTGCCGATGTCGATCTGACCGACCGCGATGTCGTGCTTGCGGCCATCGAGCGAAGCGGACTTCGTCAGGCCGGCGACCGCGTGCTTCGTCGCGGTATAGGCCGCCGAGTTCGGGCGCGGCGCGCTCGCTGAAATCGATCCGTTGTTGATGATGCGCCCGCCCTTCGGCGTCTGCGCGCGCATCGTGCGGAACGCTTGTTGAAGGCAGTAGAACATCCCGTTCAGATTGACGTTGACGACGCCTTGCCATTGCTCCGGCGTCCAGTCTTCGAACGGTCCCGGCGGATTGCTCACGCCCGCGTTGTTGAACAGCAAATCCACGCGGCCGAAGCGCTCGACCGCCGCCGCGAAAAGCCGCTCGACGGATTGCGGATCGGCGACGTCGGTCGGCACGGCGAATCCGCGCTCGCCTGCATCCGCTTCCGCAACCACCGCTTCGAGCGGCGCGGAACGCCGGCCCGCGAGCACGACGGACCAGCCGTCCGCCAGCAGCGCGAGCGCCGCCGCCCGGCCGATGCCGCTACCGGCTCCCGTGACGATTGCGATGCGTGAAGATGTGTTGGTTGCCTCGGGCATGTCTCCGTTCTCCTGTTGGTGTCCGCGCGACTGTGCACGCGGTCGTTATCGCGATCGGGAGAACATTATCGGCGAAATCCCTTGCAACACCGTTTCAGTGACTGCTCGACGCATCCGCCTGAACGGTGCCGGCCGTGTTGCGCAGCGTGCTGCCGTCGCAAAAGACGGCGGTCATCAACATCGGAAGAACTTCATGGACGACGGCCGTGCTGCCCGCCTCACGCACGCGCGCTTCGACCGTGTCCTTCGAGCCGAGCACGACGACGCCGTAAGCGGAATCGTTGATGGGCTGGCCAGCGCCCTGTTTGAACATCGCGTCGCCGTGTTCGTAGCCGAGCACCGCGTAGACGCGAAAGCCATAGGCGGTGAGGTCGCTGCCGTGCGTCGGCTTGAAGGCGTTGACCGAGTTGGCTTCGACGCGCATCGGCGTGGCGTCGATGTATTGCTCGTCGCGCAGCGGCGCGATGAACCGGTGTGCGCTCGACCGGCAGTCGAGCTGGCTTTCGAGCGGGTAAGCGCGGCAAACGCTCGGGATCGCACTACCGAGACCGCCAGCCACGGCAGCCAGCGCGATGAACCTTGCAAGAGGAACGTTTTTCATGGCAGCGGCAACATACGGTTGTCAGGTTTCGGTCGTCAGAGAGGCGGTCATCGACCGGCTCGTAGGCAAAGCACCGCGCACGATGCAATTCGCGAGCCAGCCGCATGCTTGCGCCGGGTGATGAGCCGCTTCGGCACGTTGCGCGGTTCGCCATGTGCGACGGGCACCGTCATTCCTACAAACCGCGTGTCGGCAGGCAAGGCCTTGCTCGGCGGTCCAGCCCCGAAGTGGTTATATTGAGCGATCCATTCAGACAGGATCGACCATGCCCACGCTTTCCGATTTCCCGATCACGCGCAAATGGCCCGCGCAGCATCCCGATCGCATCCAGTTGTATTCGCTGCCGACGCCCAACGGCGTGAAGGCGTCGATCATGCTGGAAGAGACCGGCTTGCCCTACGAGCCGCATCTCGTGCGCTTCGATCAGAACGATCAGACGTCGCCTGAGTTTCTATCGCTCAATCCGAACAACAAGATTCCGGCGCTCATCGATCCGAACGGGCCCGGCGGCGAACCGCTCGGGCTTTTCGAATCGGGCGCGATATTGATCTACCTCGCGGATAAGAGCGGTCAGTTTCTGCCACGCGATCCGGCGCGCCGGTACGAAGCGATTCAGTGGCTGATGTTCCAAATGGGCGGCATCGGCCCGATGTTCGGGCAACTCGGGTTCTTCCACAAGTTCGCGGGCAAGGACTACGAGGACAAACGCCCGCGCGATCGCTACGTCGCGGAATCGAAACGTCTGCTCGGCGTACTCGACGGACGCCTCGGCGGGCGCGAGTGGATCATGGGCGATGAATACGGAATCGCGGACATCGCGGTGTTTCCGTGGGTGCGCAATCTCGTCGGGTTTTATGAAGCGCGCGAGTTGGTCGAGTTCGATCAGTTTGCAAACGTCAAGCGGGTGCTCGATGCGTTCGTCGCGCGCCCGGCCGTGCAGCGTGGGCTGGAGATTCCTCAGCGGGTTTGACGCTGCCAAGGGGTGCGTCTTCGCGATGCCTGATTCATTTCGCATGCGAGCTGAAATGCGTTCTGCTTCAAGGCGTTGCGGTCGCGATGCTCAGGATATCCACATGCTTGTCCAAGATTTCTGTGGACAACGATGCGTTGAAGCTCGCTTCCGCGCGCCGCTTTTCGGCCGGCGCGCCTGGCGCGCCCGAAAGGTTCACAATGTGCGAACGCGCGCGTAAATCGCACGGCGGGTGAAACGCGTTTCGCATCAACGTGTTGGCCCGGCGATGCTCAGGATATCCACATGCTTGTCCAAGATTTCTGTGGACAACGCGATGCCCGAGCGACCTCACAAGCGATGCGGTAACGGACACCGACGCCATGATCGCCCTTCCCTCTTCTCGTCTATCGGCTGCCTTCACGCTGCTCGCGATCGGCGTTTGCGCGCATGCGGAATGTCCGGGCTATGTCGAAACCGATGCCGGCAGTGCGTTCGACATCGCCGCGATCATCAAGGACAGCGGTTCGCCGCAAACGGCGCTCGACAAGGTGCGCGGCGCCGTATCGAAGATCAACGCGGGCGGCGGATGCGCGATCTTCGCAAACAAGCGCGCGTGCGAAGAGACGCTGGCGCTCGCGCGAAAAGCGATCGTCGCGTTGCAGGCGTGCTCGTCGACGGCCTCGCCCAAGGGCGCTGCACGCGGGTGAGCGTTGTCGCGCGCAAAAAAAAGCGTGCCGCCCCGAAGGACGGCACGCTGTTCGATGCGTCAGAAAGCGTCGAGAATTAGCGATCCAGGAACGGACGCAGCTTGTCCGCGCGGCTCGGGTGCATCAGCTTGCGCATCGCCTTGCTTTCGATCTGACGGATACGCTCGCGCGTCACGTCGAACTGCTTGCCCAATTCTTCGAGCGTGTAGTCCGAAGCCGTATCGATACCGAAGCGCATACGCAGAACCTTCGCTTCGCGCGGCGACAGCGCGTTGAGCGCATCGTCGATTGCGGCGCGCATGTTCGCGTGCACGGCGGCATCGGCAGGCGAAGCCGCGCCCTGATCTTCGATCATGTCGCCGAGCGTGGCGTCGGCATCTTCGCCGACCGGCGTTTCCAGCGACACCGGCTGCTTCGCGATCTTCAGAATGCCGCGAATTTTTTCTTCGGGCATTTCCATACGCTCGGCGAGCACCGACGGATGCGCTTCCATGCCGGTCTGCTGCAGGATCTCGCGCGAGATGCGGTTCAGCTTGTTGATCGTCTCGATCATGTGCACCGGCACGCGGATCGTGCGAGCCTGATCGGCCAGCGAGCGCGTCACGGCCTGGCGAACCCACCACGTCGCATACGTCGAGAACTTCCAGCCGCGGCGATATTCGAACTTGTCCACCGCCTTCATCAGACCGATGTTGCCTTCCTGAATCAGGTCGAGGAACTGCATGCCGCGATTGACGTACTTCTTCGCGATCGAGATGACGAGACGCAGGTTCGCTTCGATCATTTCACGCTTCGCCTGGCGCATCTTCAGCTCAGCAGCCGTCATCTGACGATTGATTTGCTTCAGCTGCTGCAGCGGCAACGCAACGACGCCTTCGATGTCGATCAGCTTCTGCTGTTCGGCCTGAATGGCGGGCAAGCTGCGCTCGAGGGACGCACCGTACTGACGCGAAGCCGCCGCGGTCCGTGCCGTCCATTCGAGATCCGTCTCGTGACCCGGGAACGCCTCGACGAACTTGTCGCGCGGCATGCCGCAACGATCCACCGCGATCTGCAGAATGCGACGTTCGATTTCGCGGACGCGAGCGACTTGCTGCTGCACGTCGGCGCACAAGCGGTCGATGGTCTTCGCCGTGAAGCGAATCGAGCCGAGTTCGCGCTGAATTTCGCTGCGCGCACGCTCGACAGCCTTGGTCGCGGTCGAGCCCGTTCCCTTAGGATTGCTTGCTTGTTCCGCCAGCTCGCGCACGCGGGCGAAAATCTCAAGACAGTCGGCCTTCAACTGCTTCAAACGCGCTTCGTTCGATGCACCGGAATCGCCGCCTTCGAGATCGCTGTCTTCCTCGTCGTCGCCGTCGGATTCTTCGGTATCCGCATCAATTTCAGCCGATTCCGTTGTTTCGGGGGCCGAAATTTCTTCCTCTACTGCGTCGTCTTCCTTGAGGCCGTCGACGAGCTCGTCGATCTTGAGTTCACCAGACTCGACGAGCGCGGCGTCTGCCAGAATGGTGCCGACCGTCGACGGGCACGCGGCGATCGCCTGGATCATCTCGTGCAAACCGTCTTCGATGCGCTTCGCAATCGCGATTTCGCCGGCGCGCGTCAGCAGTTCCGTTGCGCCCATTTCGCGCATATACATGCGCACGGGATCGGTCGTGCGGCCGAATTCCGAATCGACGGTTGAAAGCGCGTTTTCCGCTTCCTCTTCCGATTGCTCGTCCGCTACCACGGCCGGGGCGTTATCGCTCAGCAGCAGCGTTTCGGCGTCGGGCGCCTGCTCGTACACCGCCACGCCCATGTCGTTGAACGTGCTGACGATGGTTTCCATCGCCGCGGTCTGTGCGAAGTTGTCCGGCAGGTGATCGTTGATTTCGGCGTGCGTGAGATAGCCACGCTCCTTGCCGAGTTGAATCAACGCGCGCATCTGACGCTGACGCTCTTCGTCCTGCTCCGCCGTCATGACGACATCGGGCTGCATCGTGCCGGCCTGGCCCTTGCTCTTACCCGCCTTGCGTCCCGCTGACCTGCGCGCCGGCGCGACGATATCCAGCTCCGAATCTTCCCGATCAAAACTTGCCATACTTTCTCCTCGACAGGTTTGCTCGGCGATGACAGGTCCCCGGAAGCGAGCGTGAGGCCCGCGTGATATCGACAACAGCTTCGACCACGGACGGCTTGCTGAGAATCGCATCGAGCAAAGCGCGCGAATCCACGCTTCAGGCGTGAATCGCGTAATTACAAGGCGCCATCAAAGACGCAACCTTAGAGTATATCAGCGTTTGCTGCGACGCAGCAGGTTTATTTTCCTGTCGTGCCTACGGGACTCTGCGTGTTGTTCGCACGCTGCATCGCGCGCCTTGCTGCATACCTTTCCCCCACGGCTGTAACGGATGTTGTGACGACGCCCGCTCGTTTCAACCGCAGGAAGTGCCTCAATGCATCCAAGTTGCGCGAGGCATTGTTCTTAGGATTCGACTGTGCTGCAGCGCGGTCAGGCGTTGAAATCGTCGGTGGCGCACGGAAATGAGACGTTTCGCCGGCCTCCCGGACAACGATACGTCCCGTACGCAAAGCTGCGAGAAAGTCGGTAGCCCAAGCGCCTGCATGGACACGAGGGCGAGCCTCGTCGCGGTGTTTAACCGTGACCGAACGCGCATCGTCCGCGACGACGTATTGGCGAAGATGATCGTGGCTGACGAAGGCGCGTCCGGCGAGAGCGTGAATTTCTCGCTCGGTTTGCGCTTGCACGGCGCATACCGTCGCCCGTTCGACAGCTTCCTGTCGTTTCGACCGAACGCGGTGCGCAAAATCGACTGGCGCGCGCAGCAGAGTCCGCAGGTAGCTTATGGGGCGCTTCGCTTGGCGAAGATGATCCCAGGTCGCCTCGACGACGTCCGAAAGGCGCTTCCCGTGGGAGCGCGCTTCGCGCATGAGTTTGAAGACCAGGAAGTCACGAAATCCCAGTTTGCCAAGGCGCTCAAGATCTGGGGGCAGGCGTCGTGGTTGTCTCTTTTGAGTAGAAGGGATTAGATCCTTATATATAGCACCGTCTGCCACGCTGACAGACGGTGTGCTCAAAATGACAGCCGGTGCGGGCTGCACCGCATCCTCCTGCGTCGGCGGGTAGGTTTCTTCCGGCTCGGATTGGATCTCTACCAAGCCGAGCAGTGCGGCTGCCTTGTGTGTGAGATGCAGGTACGCACGGCCGAAGAGCCCACCTCCACCGTATCGACTTTGGGGCGGTCGTGTGATGAATCCGGACGACTCGAGGTCGTCGAGGCTGCGATAGAACGTGCGCATCGATTGGAGCGCGCGCCCGGTCAGCAATTCACGCCGCGCGAAGATGGCGGCAAAGGGGCGCCCCGCGTCCACCGTTCGGGCTAACGCGGCCAGCACTGCGCGAGCGCGGGCGGGAAGGGCGGACAAATGGTTCGCCCTATGCGCGGCTCTGAATATGATCCACGGAAGATTCGAGCGGTCGCAAGCGTACTCATCGAGCGCTTTCTGATCCCCCTGCTCGGGGCGATCGGGTGAGATTTGCGGGCGAAGAACGGCCTCGCCTGCAACGGAAAGTTGCGCGATATGCATGTCAAGTGCATCCATTTCGAAAAATGGAGGACAAACGCTTGACTGCCGATCGCTATCCGCTAAACTTCGAGTTGCGTAGCTCGTGACCCGATTGGCGTCGGGAAGCGGACGGGCAAGCAGCAGTGAAGCCCGAATTCAAAAGCCTTCGGTTGGCGCCGAAGGCTTTTGTCTTTCAAGACCAGTTCGCTACATGACGACCTCGTTGACCTTATTTGGTTAAACCTTGATTTGAAACGAATTTCTAATAGAGCCGACTTCCTAGGTTGTCTTGAAAATCGTTAAACCATTGATTTCAAAGAAAACTCTAGTAGGCATCAATCTGGAGTCGACTCTTCCAACGATTTGTTGATGAAATCAGCAATTCGCTGCCCCCATGCCTCGGCCTCGGCTGCATCTTTCTCGTAGAAGCGAATGCCGACCACGCCGCTTCTGGTCGAAACCTCGCACACCTTTCTTCTTCCTGATCGCACGACTGTCATGCTTGGTGCGGCTGCTCTCGGTTTCTCGGCGGCCAGCGCGACGGCCTTGTCCTGCGTGAAATTGTCGTCATCGATCAATCGACGAATCGCTTCGACTACTTTGTCTGCCTTGCCGGCTTCTGTAAGAGCCGCGAGCTTTTGTGCCGCATTACTTCCTAGACGTTCAGGTTTTAGCGCTAAGGCTTGCTTCGCAGCGTCCGGCAGGGCGTCGAATGAAAAGATCCGCGTTACGTGGCTCTTACTCAGTCCCGCGCTCTCGGATATCTCCGTACGGGACAATCCGCTCAGTTCCTGTAGCCGTTTGAAGTTCCAGTACTTTTCGAAGTCGGTGAGCGACGGCGATAGCAGATTCGAAAAGAACGCTGCGAATTCGATCTCGCCTTCTTCGATTGACGCAACGTTCGCCCGAATCGTTGTGCGACCCAAGTCCCGATAGGCAGCGACACGATTGTGTCCCGCCACAATTTCGTATCGACCTTCAGAGACTGGACGAACGAGAATAGGCGTCGCTAGGGCGTGTTGGGCCAGATTCGACTTGAGCTCCTGGAACTGCTCTGCAGTGAGCTTCCGTCGCCTTCCCTCGACTTCGACGAGCGCATCCAGCGGCACTTCAAACGCCGCTCTTTCTTCGAGCTGCGTCTCCAGTTCCTTGATTCGCGCCTGGGCCGTGTTGATTCGATGCTGCGCATCCATCAACCTGCCCGGTGACGTACGCGGTTCCGAACTGGTTACACGCTGCGTCGGCTCGGTCGGTTTGTTCCCGACATTCGCGGTCTTCGCAAGAAGCCTGTCCCCGATACCCATTTACGCCTCCGCCTGATTCCACGCGCGGACGAACTGCGCGTCGAGATGTTCTGCAAGCCGGTCTAGCGGCTCCTTGAAACGGTTGTAAGCCGCTGTACTGCCGTCCGGCTTCGACAGATCGTAGACCGTGGACAGCTGGGCCGATGCACCCTTAGGCACCGTCGATTCCGGTATTTCGAACGGCAGCACGCGATCGCCGTAAGCCTTTTGTAGCCAACCACGCACCACGCGCGACACGTCGTCCGACTTCGCCTTCGTCAGAATGACGTTGACGAAATCGAATCGTTTCTGCTCCAGCACGCCGGGCAGCTTCTTTGCGATGTCCGCAAACAGATGCCAGAACTGAGTGGAACTGGCAAAGTCGAGCGCTTCAGGCGGGCACGGCAACAGGATGGCGTCCGACGCGAGGAGCGCGTTGATGGTCAGGTAACTGAGCGCGGGCGGGGTATCGATGACAACGGCATCGTATTCGTCGGTCAGGGGCATGAGTCCCTTGCGGACGATCTCCCAAAACTCGAAGGTGCTGTCGTTCAGCACCTTGGCCGGAATTTCAAACTCCGCGTCAAACAGCGACGACGAGGCCGGAATCAAATCAAGGTTGTGCCAGTAGGTTTCTTGTACCGCGTAATGCAATGACGTTTGGTCGCCGTAAATCAACGGCAGCAGCGTTTGATCGTCCGAAATTTCGGCGTCCGGCGCCCATCCGCACAGTTGCGTCGTGGTGCCTTGCGGGTCGCAATCGATGACGAGCACGCGCCGTCCCAGCAGTGTCAGCGCTTGGGCAGCGGATACAGCCGTCGTCGTTTTTGCGACGCCGCCTTTGAAGTTCGCAACGGTCACGATGCGCCCGCGCTTGCCCTCAGGTCGCCGGACGCGCTCCCTGGTCGCGCGAATCCACGTCAGCGCTTCTTCCAGGGTGAATTCCTTGCTTCGGCCCGCGCCCTTCGACGTCCCCGCTGGTAATTCGCCCTTTGTGGTCAGGTACTGAAACCGCTGCTTGTCGATTCCGCAAAGCGATGCGACTTGCGCGCTCGTAAACGTCGGCGCGCTCTTGCGTGGATAGGGCTCCAGCATTGCATCGCGGATCTGGTTGAGGATGTCAGTGGCTTGGGCGGCCACCCCCAAGAGCGTTTCGATCGAAACGGATTGGTCGACTTCGGGAAGCCGAGCGCTGAGCATGGAATTCGCGGTCACTGGCGGGCCTGGGTAAGCAAATAATTCTTCGGTTTGTGGAAAACATACTGCAAACCGAAGAATAAACGGCCAACCGGTAAACCTCAAGTAAACTCTGAAGTCTCTTTGACGCGAGCCCGGGCGATATTACAACGCCACCGCCGAGTAAACGTTGAGATTAAGGCGATTCCGATTCGCTCTCTGACTTGAATGTGCGCCGGATGAACCGTTCTACGCCAAGTAAACGGCTTGCGTCCTCGTGGTCGAGGTACAGCGCGGTCGTCGACACCTGCGCGTGGCCAAGCCCTTTGCTTATGTCGTCGACAGTTGCGCCGTGGGCGAGCGCGTGAACCGAGTGGCTGTGACGAAGCCAATGCGTGCTCGCCCGCGTAAGCCGTTGGCCGGTCCCGGCTGTGCTTGCTTCCAGATCGGCCGCCGCGTTGACGAAGCAATTTTTGATGATACGACCGATGCTATCGGGCGTGACGGCACGCCCCCCGCGGCTCTGAGCCAGTATCGGCGTGCCTTCGGGGCAATCGAGCGGGGACGGAAGTCCACGAAGCGCGAGGTTTTCGACCAGCACGTCGACCACTGCGGGCGGTAAAAGCACCGTTCTGCCCGGGCGGTTGCCGGCGGCCGGCGCGACGCTCAATTGCCACACCGGTACGCTGACACCGCGCAGGCGCCGGACGGAAAGCGAATCGGTCGTGGCGGCAGCGAGTTCGGCTCGTCGCAAGCCGGTCGAATAGGCGAGAAGAAGGGCGAGGCGATCCCGATGTTCGGCGAATGTATATTCTTGTCGCGTCGCGGAGCGGAGTACCGCTTGCCATTGATCGGCATCCAAGGTCCGCGACTTCGCATCGAAAGCCGGCGGAGCGGCCACGCGCTCATGGCCGAGCATCGGGTTCGTCAACAGATAAGCGCTCTCGACGAGCCATTCAAACATTGCGTTGAGAATCGCACGCGCTGTTTCACGGCTGCGGTCGGACAGCGGGCCGGCGAAGGGCTTCCATCCTGGCAGACAGCGTTCGATGGGCTGGCGGGAAACCCATCGCTCAACCGGTTGCGGATCTGTCAGAAAGTCAGCCAGAAACTCGGCGCAGTCGTGCCGTTCGAGAGAAGAGAGCGGTTTTCCTTTCTCGATCAACGCCCAGAGCAAGAGCCTTTCTGCCTCCCGCCGATATGCCCGCCGCGTATGGTCGCTCCCGGAGCGCGCATCGAGCCAGCCGTTGATCGCGGCGATATCGGTGTCGAACCGTGCGCCGGCACTCGTGTTCACCGCTCGGTTCGTACCGCTCGATCCGTCCAGCGGGCGCGGCACACGCAGGGATTCCAGGGGCGCAACGGCGACGGCATCCGACGCAACCGACTGAACAGCTCGATGCTCAGTCCGCCACTGTCGACGCGGCACGAGGGCAAACCCCGAAAGGCTGTGCTGGAGCGGCTCGGCGTGCAGAACGAGCCAATCGACGATACGTTGCGCGCCCTTCGGTCCGAGGCGCGGCACGCACGCATACCAGCGATGCCGCCGACGCTCGATCAGCGCGATGAGGTCTGCGATCGTCGTAATCCCGGCGGCGGCCAGCCGCGCGGTGACGACCGGCTCGAACCATCCGTCGATCGGATGTTCCTGGCTCGGCTCCTGAACAAGGTTTGCCTCCATCCGGGCAAGAGCATTTGCCTGCCGCCGACGCATCCGCGCGTTGCGGGCCGCGCGCCGCTTCGAGGCATCGGACTCGCTGTCCCCGTACTCTTCCTTATAGAGCGCGACAAGTTCGGACTCACCGTAGACGCCGTCAGGATCGACACGCTCCCGATACGCTTCGAGCGTCGGCGCCTCGAGAGAGGGGCTGTCGGAAGAGGATGGAATACTGCCGGGCCGCAACCGGAGCAGATGCGCTGCTTCGACATCGTGCGCTCGCCGCGCCAACACCGAAAGCGTGTCGCGTAATGCGGCGATGAGTCGCCGGGTGCCGCGAACATCCGAGCCGGCTTCGCCGTAAGAGGCGTGGAGTTGGGCTTCCGAAACGCCGTCCAGGTATCCGCGATAAAGCGCGAAATGCTGGCGCGTGAGTCGCCGTGGCGCGTTCGTTTGCGCCGGACGGTTCTCTTCGATCAAGCTTTTGCCTTTTGTATCAATCATTTGGCGCGAGATTATCAAGTACCGGTCCAAATGACAAGGCAAATCGCTATGTCTGATAAGACGGATTATCAGCGTTGACGATGCGACTCTGTAGCCGAATCGCCTGCTTGAATGTTCGTCTCGTCCGGAGCATATTCGATCAACTCATAGGAGCACTCTTAAGGAGGCACGTGCCGATGCGCGACCCCCGACGCCCCGCGTACAAAGAGCCGGGCAACGACGAATTTCGCCCGAGTCTGCCGGAGGTGTACGCGTCGGTGAAGGTGCCCGTCGGCGTCGGATGGCTCCGCCGCTTTCTCGCGTTCGCCGGTCCGGGCTACATGATCTCGGTCGGCTACATGGACCCGGGCAACTGGGCGACCGACATCGCCGGCGGATCCAGATTCGGCTATACGCTGCTCGCCGTCATCCTCTTGTCGAATCTAATGGCGATTCTTCTTCAGGCGCTGGCCGTGAGGCTCGGCGTCGCGACCGGGCGAGACCTCGCGCAGGCGTGCCGCGATCACTACTCGAAGCCAGTCAACTTCGCTCTGTGGATGGCATGCGAGGCGGCCATCGTCGCGTGCGATCTGGCCGAAGTAATCGGCACCGCCATCGCCCTGCAACTGCTCTTTGGTATTCCGCTGATCGCCGGCGCGTTGCTGACCGCGCTCGACGCGTTTCTTCTTCTGCTTCTGGTCAACAAAGGCTTTCGCCTGTTGGAGGCGTTCGTCATTTCCCTACTGATCGTCATCGCGGTGTGCTTCACGCTGCAGATCATCGCGGCGTCGCCGCCGATCGCGCAGGTGCTGCGCGGCTTCGTGCCATCGCCGCAGATCGTCATGAACCGGGAGATGCTCTATGTCGCGATCGGCATTCTCGGCGCGACGGTCATGCCGCACAACCTGTATCTGCACTCGTCGGTTGTCCAGACGCGTGCCTATGGACAGTCGGTCGAGGCGCGGCGCGATGCGATCCGCTGGGCGACGATCGACAGCACCATCGCCCTGACGCTCGCGCTATTCATCAACGCGGCGATTTTGATCGTGGCCGCAGCCGTGTTCCATGCGAGCGGCCACAACGAAGTGGCCGAGATCGGCGATGCGTTCAATTTGCTCTCGCCCTTGCTCGGCCTCGGCATTGCGTCGACGCTCTTCGCCGTCGCGCTGCTCGCGTCGGGCCTGAATTCCACCGTTACCGCTACGCTCGCCGGGCAAATCGTCATGGAAGGCTTTCTGCGACTGCGCTTGCCGAGCTGGGCGCGCCGGCTCATCACGCGAGGCATCGCGATCGTTCCGGTCGTCATCGTCACGGCGATCTACGGCGAGAAGGGCACCGGCCAACTGCTGGTCCTGAGTCAGGTCATCCTGTCGATGCAACTGCCCTTCGCCGTCATCCCGCTGGTGCGCTTCGTGTCGGACCGCCGCAAGATGGGCGTTTTCACGATCAACCGATGGATCGCCGCACTCGCATGGCTCGTGGCGGCTGTGATCGTCGTATTGAACGTGAAGCTGCTTGCCGATACGCTGCTCTCCTGATCCACGATAACGGAGACGCGCGCAATGACCGGCAATTTCATCGACATCGTGCCCCGCGAAGGCGGTGTGGTTCGCGCCTACGTGGCGCGCCCCGCCCAAGGCTCGGGGCCGGGCCTGCTGCTTTTGCATGATGCGTCCGGCTTGGACGCGTTCGTTCGGTCAACGGCCGACCACTTCGCGGAAGAAGGCTATGTCGTGCTTGCGCCCGATCTCGCCGGCCGCGCGCCGAGGCCAGGCGCTGGTTCGATTGAAAACTTCGCCGCCATCGCCGATGCGCTGCGCGCGTTGCCTGAGCAGGCCGGCAAAATCGGCGTGGTCGGCTTCGGCGCGGGCGGGCGCTTCGCGGTGCATGTCGCGGCCAACACGGACATCGATTGCGCCGCCGCCTATTATCCCGACGACGTCAACGGCTGCCTCGCCGATCTCCCGACGATTCGCTGCCCGATGGTTATCCACTTCGCCGACGCGCAGCAGAGCGAAGGCTTCGCGAAGAAGCCGAACATCGAGCGCCACGTTTATCCGGGCTGCCGCGCGGGCTTCGCCGTGCCGGAGAACCCGCAGCACGACAAGCCCGCCGCGCTGATGGCCTACTCGCGCACGCTCGCGTTGCTGCGCAAAGTGCTCGGCCCTGTCTTCGACCTTAACCACCTGTGGGAGCAGCATTGCTACTTCGAGTTCGCCACGCGCGACGTCGATTCCGTGATGCCGACGATGGTCGCCGAGCCGTACGTCAATCACGTGCCGACGATGACCGGCGGCGTCGGCCACGACCAGCTCAAGCGCTTCTACAAATATCACTTCGTCGACTCGAACCCGAGCGACACGAAGCTGATTCCGGTGTCGCGAACGATCGGCGCGGATCGTATCGTCGACGAATTCGTCTTCTGCGCGACGCACGATCGCGAAATCGACTGGCTGCTGCCGGGACTCGCGCCGACGGGCCGCTACTTCGAAGTGCCGATGCTCGCCGTCGTCCGCTTTCGGGGCGACAAGCTCTACAACGAGCATATCTATTGGGATCAGGCGTCGGTGCTGGTGCAGATCGGCGTGCTCGATCCAGCCGGGCTGCCGGTTGCGGGGCGGCAAACGGCGCGCAAGCTCATCGACGAGACTTTGCCCAGCAACGAATTGATGCCGAACTGGGCGTCGAGCGAAGAAAAGCCGATCTGACGCACCCATCTATACATATAAGAGGAGACATGGAATGACCGACGCGGCCCAGTGCCCCTTCCACGCGAGCGCGCCGACCGAAACCGCGGCGCCGAACGGCTGCCCGGTGAGCGCGCGCGCCGCCGGCTTCGACCCGTTCAGCGACGGCTATCAGCAAGACCCGCCCGAATACGTGCGCTGGGCGCGCGAGGAGGAGCCGGTGTTCTACAGTCCGAAGCTCGGCTACTGGGTCGTCACGCGTTACGACGACATCAAGGCTATCTTTCGCGACAACATCACGTTCAGTCCGTCGATCGCGCTCGAGAAGATCACGCCGACCGGTCCGGAGGCGAACGCGGTGCTGGCGTCGTATGGATTTGCGCTGAATCGCACGCTCGTCAACGAGGACGAGCCCGCGCACATGCCGCGCCGCCGCGCGCTGATGGACCCGTTCGCGCCCGAGGCGCTCGCGCATCACGAGCCGATGGTTCGCGCGCTCACGCGCGAATACGTCGATCGCTTCATCGACGATGGCCGCGCGGACCTCGTCGACCAGATGCTGTGGGAAGTGCCGCTGACGGTGGCGCTGCATTTTCTGGGCGTGCCTGAAGAGGACATGGACACGTTGCGTGAATATTCGATCGCGCATACGGTGAACACATGGGGCCGCCCGAAACCCGAAGAGCAGGTGCAGGTGGCGCATGCCGTCGGCAAGTTCTGGCAGTACGCGGGCAAGGTGCTCGACAAGATGCGCGAAGACCCTTCCGGCGACGGCTGGATGCAGTACGGCATCCGCAAGCAGAAGGAACTGCCCGATGTCGTGACCGACTCGTACCTTCATTCGATGATGATGGCCGGCATCGTCGCCGCGCACGAAACGACGGCGAACGCGTCGGCGAATGCAATCAAGCTGCTGCTTCAGCATCCCGACGCGTGGCGCGATATCTGCGACGACCCGGCGTTGATTCCGAACGCGGTCGAAGAATGCCTGCGGCACAACGGATCGGTGGCGGCGTGGCGGCGGCTCGCGACGAAGGACGTGACGATCGGCGGCATCGACATTCCGGCGGGCGCGAAGCTGCTGATCGTGACGTCATCGGCGAATCACGATCAGCATCGATTCGTGGACGCGGACCTCTTCGACATCCGCCGCGAAAACGCCAGCGATCAACTGACTTTCGGCTACGGCGCGCATCAGTGCATGGGGAAGAATCTCGCGCGCATGGAGATGCAGGTTTTCCTCGACGAGCTCACGCGCCGCCTGCCGCACATGCGGCTTGCGGATCAGCGCTTTACGTACGTGCCGAACACATCGTTTCGGGGTCCGGAGCATCTTTACGTCGAGTGGGACCCGGCGATGAATCCGGAGCGCACCGACCGGACGGTGCGGGAACCGCGCGCGGTGGTTCGCATCGGCGAGCCGTCGTCGCATGCGGTGAGCCGCGCGGTGATCGTGGAATCGGTGTCGGCGTGCGCGGATCGCATCGTGCGCGTGCGGCTGGTTGCCGCGGATGGCCGGCCGTTGCCGCGCTGGACGCCCGGCTCGCATATCGACGTGCTCTGCGGCGACAGCGGATTGTCGCGTCAATATTCGCTCTGCGGCGATCCCGCCGACGCCCGCGCTTTCGAGATCGCCGTGCTGCGTGAAACGGCGAGCCGCGGCGGCTCGGCTTGGGTCCATGACAACGTGAAGCCCGGCGCGCACTGGCGCATACGCGGGCCGCGCAATCACTTCCGGCTCGATGAAACCGCACGCAAGCTGGTGCTGATCGCGGGCGGAATCGGCATCACGCCGATCAGCGCGATGGCGCGCCGCGCGAAGGAGCTGGGCATCGATTATGAAGTCCATTACAGCGGACGCTCGCGCGCCGCGATGGCGCTCCTCGACGAGATGCGTGCCCTTCATGGCGACCGTCTGCGCACATTCGTATCGGAAGAGGGCGCGCGCAACGATTTCACCGCCTTGCACGTCGACGATGACACGCTCGTTTATGCATGCGGCCCCGCGCGGATGCTGGACGCGCTCATCGCCGCGAGCGCGGCCTGGCCCGACGATGCCCTGAAGATCGAGCACTTCGAAGCGAAGGCGGGCACGCTCGACCCCGCGCACGAACACGCGTTCGAAGTCGAACTGAAGGATTCGGGATTCACTGTCACCGTCCCCGCCGGCGAAACTCTGCTTGCGACTCTTCGTCGCGCCAACGTTGACGTCCAGAGCGATTGCGAGGAAGGGCTGTGCGGATCGTGCGAGGTTCGCGTGATCGACGGAGAGATCGATCATCGCGATCTCGTTCTAACGAAAGCCGAGCGTCAAACGAATCAGCGAATGATGTCGTGTTGTTCTCGCGCCAAAGGTTCCAGACTGGTATTAGCGCTTTAACGCGCCGCGGCGTTATTGGCTTCGCGGGGATGAAACGACTATGGAACCGATTCATCCCTGCGTCATAAGCACGCATTAAACCCTGTTTAAAGATTTTCGCGCTTTGGGAAGCGCTAAGCGTGTATTGAGGCGGGAGCGCTATTGCCGGAATAGAACGCAGATGTTTCCGCTTGCCTCTATTCGCACAACGCACGTATTCTTCATATCAGCCGCGCAATTTTCACTGCGTTTTGCCAAGCTTATTGAACGCACGTTCGATCATCGGCAAGGTTTATCGCATCAATGCGCCGGCAATTTGTACCGCATATAGGGTTATTACCTAGAAATATGCAAATTTTTGTCGATGGTTTACGTTTAGAATGGCTTTCAGTTGGTGCGACGCACAAGCCTTCGCAGCCAATAACTTCTTCAGAGCCATGCTGATCGAACGGATGAAGCGCATCCGCTGCGATTATGCATAGACGCTATTCGCAATTGGCATGGCTCAAGAAGGGCTAGTGACTGACCTGAGAGTTTTTATTATAGGCCCATATAAATGGACCACGTAGTTCGCTTCAAATCCGCGGATAACGGCATTGCAGGATCGCTGATTATCCGAATCGGCTGGCTGTTCCCGCCGATCCCAATAGCGCGCTTTGAAAAAAGGCGCGGCGCCGTCCGAGCAGGCAACTCCGGCCTGCTCCAGCCGTGCGCCCTCTCACGCCCCGCCTAGTGCGGGACTCCATTCTTGGGGCGCACCGTTCCGGCTGTCAGCATTGGCCGGACGAGGCTTCGGGATTTTCTTGGTTGTTCGACGAGGATCAAACATGTCTGACGTAGTGATCGTATCGGCCGCGCGTACGGCGGTTGGCAAGTTCGGCGGTTCGCTCGCGAAGATCGCGGCGCCGGATCTCGGTGCAACGGTGATTCGCGCGGTGCTGGAGCGCGCGGGCGTGAAGCCGGAGCAGGTGAGCGAAGTCATCATGGGGCAGGTGTTGACGGCGGGTTCGGGCCAGAACCCGGCGCGTCAGTCGGTGATCAAGGCCGGTCTGCCGGACATGGTTCCCGGCATGACGATCAACAAGGTGTGCGGCTCGGGCCTGAAGGCGGTGATGCTTGCGGCCAACGCGATCATCGCGGGCGATGCGGAAATCGTCGTGGCGGGCGGCCAGGAGAACATGAGCGCCGCGCCGCACGTGTTGCCGGGCTCGCGCGACGGGTTTCGCATGGGCGATGCGAAGCTGATCGACTCGATGATCGTCGATGGCCTCTGGGACGTGTACAACAACTACCACATGGGCACGACGGCGGAGAACGTCGCGCGCGAGTACGGCATCACGCGCGAAGCGCAGGATCAGTTCGCGGCGCTGTCGCAGAACAAGGCGGAGGCTGCGCAGAAGGCGGGCCGTTTCAACGATGAAATCGTGCCGATCTCGATTCCGCAGCGCAAGGGCGACCCGCTGCAGTTCAACACGGACGAGTTCGTGCGTCACGGCGTCACCGCCGAAGCGCTTTCGGGCCTGAAGCCGGCGTTCTCGAAAGAAGGCACGGTGACGGCGGCGAACGCATCGGGCATCAACGATGGCGCGGCGGCGGTGGTGGTGATGTCGGCGAAGAAGGCCGAGGCGCTGGGCCTCACGCCGCTGGCGCGCATCAAGGCGTATGCGAACGCGGGCGTCGATCCGAAGGTGATGGGCATGGGTCCGGTGCCGGCCTCGAAGCGCTGTCTGGAGCGCGCCGGCTGGGGCGTGAACGATCTGGACCTGATGGAGATCAACGAGGCGTTTGCGGCGCAGGCGCTGGCGGTGCACAAGCAGATGGGCTGGGATCAGTCGAAGATCAACGTGAACGGCGGGGCGATTGCGATCGGTCATCCGATCGGCGCATCGGGCTGCCGCATTCTGGTCACGCTGCTGCACGAGATGCAGAAGCGCGATGCGAAGAAGGGCCTGGCGTCGCTGTGCATCGGCGGCGGCATGGGCGTCGCGCTGGCGGTCGAGCGTCCCTGATACGGGGCGTAAGGCAAGGGCGGCATGAGTCGCCATTCTCCCGGCGTCGCAGCATAAAAAATAATCGATGCACGCCGGGATCAATTCGAGTGTCAAGTACCTGAGAGGACTATTAGCATGACTAAGCGAATCGCAGTGGTAACCGGTGGCATGGGCGGTCTGGGCGAAGCAATCAGCATCAAGCTGAACGACGCGGGTTTCGCCGTCGTCGTCACGCATTCGCCGGGCAACACGATCGTGTCGGAATGGCTCGCGCAGATGGATCGTCAGGGCCGCAACTTCCGCGCGTATCCGGTCGATGTCGCCGACTACGAGGCCAGCCAGCACTGCATCGCCAAGATTCAGCGCGAAGTCGGACCGATCGACATCCTCGTCAACAACGCGGGCATCACGCAGGACACCACGTTCAAGAAGATGACGAAGGTGAACTGGGATGCCGTGTTGCGCACGAATCTCGACTCCGTGTTCAACATGACGAAGCCGGTGTGCGAAGAGATGGTCGCGCGCGGCTGGGGCCGCATCATCAATATCTCGTCGGTGAACGGGTCGAAAGGGCAGATCGGCCAGACGAACTATGCGGCTGCGAAGGCCGGCATGCACGGCTTCACGAAGTCGCTCGCGCTCGAAGTGGCGCGCAAGGGCGTGACCGTGAACACGATCTCGCCGGGCTATCTCGCAACCAAGATGGTGACGGCCATCCCGCAAGAGATCCTCGATTCGAAGATTCTTCCGCAGATTCCCGCAGGCCGGCTCGGCAAGCCGGAAGAGGTCGCCGCGCTCGTCGCGTTCCTGTGTTCGGATGACGCGGGCTTCGTGACCGGCTCGAACATCGCGATCAACGGCGGGCAGCACATGCACTGATGCATCGATGGCCGCGCGAAGCGATGGCTTCGCGCGGCCATCGCCTTTTCTTCAAACGAATATCGCCGGCTGCGCGCGCAACGGCGCGTTCCGGCATCGCTTTCATGGACGATTCCTGCACGGGCGCACGTCCCTACAACGTGAACCAACTCGACTCGGCCATCGCGCATCTCGAACAGGTGCTCAACTTCGATGGTGCGAATTCGCTGTTCTCCAAAACCTACTGGCGCGTTCGCGTCGAACAGGCGTTATCGACGCCGGGGCTCATGCCGTGTCAGCATGCGCGATTGCAGCGGCTGCTGGATCGCATCGAGACATCCTGAGCGAACGAAAGCGGCCGGCGCGCACCATGCACGCCGGCCGCCCTCCCGGCGATTCGTGAAGAAACTCGAAGACGGCTGTACCATGCAGCCCTTTCGAATTGTCGCTTCACGAACGTATGACTCACCTCTTCTCACGCCGCACCGTCGCGGCATCGCTGCTGCTGCTCACGCTCGCTGCATGCGGCACGGCGAGCGACATCACCGCCGGCCCGCAACCCGATGTGTACAGCGTCACCGGGAAGGCGACCGGCACGCGCATGTCGTGGGTCACCGCGCGCAACCGCGCGATGGACGCTGCCAGCGACTACTGCCGGCAACGCCAGCAGCAGATGCTCTTGCGCTCCGGATCCACGAGCGGCGTGCGTTCGCTGCAAGAGCAAACGTCAACGGTCAACTTCACGTGCGTATCGCCGTCGGCGAGCGGCTGAGTTCAGATATTCAACGCCCGCTTCCCCACCGCGAGCGCCGCCTCGCGCATCACTTCCGACAACGACGGATGCGGATGCGAAATGATGCCGATGTCCTCCGACGCAGCCTTGAACTCCATCGCGACGACCGCTTCCGCAATCAGATCCGACGCATTCGCCGAAATGATGTGGACGCCGAGAATCTCGTCGGTCTTCGCATCGGCGATCACCTTGATGAAGCCGTCCGTCTCGCCGATGCCGAGCGCCCGGCCGTTGGCCATCATCGGGAACTGGCCGCTTCTGAACTCGCGCCCTTCGGCTTTCAGAGCCTGCTCCGTCTGCCCGACCCAGGCGATTTCCGGGTGCGTGTAGATCACCCACGGAATGCAGTTGTAGTCGATGTGCGGCTTCTGCCCGTCGATGATTTCCGCCACCAGCACACCCTCGTCTTCGGCCTTGTGCGCGAGCATCGGGCCGCGCACGACATCGCCGATCGCGTAGACGTTCGGGACTTTCGTCGCGCAATGGCCATCGACCGGAATGAAGCCGCGCTCGTCCGCCGACAGGCCGATCGAATCGAGGCCGAGATTGTCGGTGTTCGGCACGCGGCCGATCGACACGATCAGCCGGTCTGCTTCGAGCGTTTGCGAAGCGCCGTCCTTGTCGGTGTAGGAAACGGTCACGCCCGCATCCGATGACTCGACCTTCCCGATCTTCACGCCCAGATGAATGTTCAAGCCCTGCTTCTTGAAGAGCTTGGCGGCTTCCTTTTGCAGCGACGTATCGGTGGTGCCGAGAAAGTCGGGCAGCGCTTCGAGGATCGTCACCTCCGCGCCGAGCCTTCGCCACACCGAGCCGAGTTCGAGTCCGATCACGCCCGCGCCGATGACCGCCAGCTTCTTCGGCGCGGAGTCGAATGCGAGCGCGCCTTCGTTATCCGAGACGATGCGGTTGTCCACCGGCACATTGGGCAGATGCCGCGCTTTCGAACCCGTCGCGATAATGACGTGTTTCGCGGTATGGCTTCCGGTCGTATCGCCGCCGCTCACTTCGATGCGGAAGTTGCCGCCATCCTTGCCCGCGAGTTTGCCGTGGCCCTTGAGCCACGTGATCTTGTTCTTGCGAAAGAGAAACTCGACGCCGCCCGTTATCTTCTCGACGATCGCTTCCTTGCGGCCGATCATCTTGCCGAGATCGAGCGTCACGTTGTCGACGTTGACGCCGTGATCGCCCAGATGCAGACGTGCGTTCTCGAATTGCTCGGATGATGCGAGCAGCGCCTTCGACGGAATACAGCCCACATTGAGACACGTGCCGCCGAGCTTCGGCTTGCCGGCGGGGTTGATCCACTCTTCGACGCACGCGACGGACATGCCGAGTTGCGCCGCGCGGATCGCGGCGATGTATCCACCGGGGCCGGCGCCGATCACGATGACATCGAAGTCGGCCTTGCCGGCCTCGGGTTCGGGCGAGGGCGCCTGCTTCTGTGCGGGCTTTTCAGGCGCGGCCGGCTTCTCGGGCGCAGCGGGAGCCTTTCCTTCAGTGTCGATGGCCGCGAGCAGTTCGTCGGCGTGAACGATATCGCCTTGCTGCTTCAGCACTTCCGCGAGCACGCCCGACGATGGCGCGGGCACTTCGAGCACGACCTTGTCGGTTTCGAGCTCGACGAGGATCTCGTCTTGCGTCACGGGATCGCCCGCCTTCTTTTTCCACGGCAGCATCGTTGCTTCCGTGACCGATTCGGAAAGCTGCGGAACCTTGACTTCGACCCTGGCCATTCAGTTTCTCCTGTGAGCGATACTGCGCAATCGACTAAGGGGACGGCGAGAAGCCACAGGATACGCCGTGTGCGCGGCGGGCGTGCGAACGCCACGCCCGCCGCGCACGCAGCGGTGAACAGCCGGTCAGTGCGGCGACGACCAGCCCTTGTAATTGCCGACGTTCTCGCGCGTGACGAGCGTCGACGGCATCAGGATCATCGTGCTGCTCGGCTTCTGGCCGTTCATCAGCCCGTAGCCCACGCTCACCGCCTGTTGCGCCATCGACCACGGGTCCTGGCTCGCGGATGCCTGAACCAGCGTATCGGACTTCAGCGCGGTCTCGATATCGGGCGCGCCGTCCACCGACGTGATCACGATGTTCTTGCGCTGCAGCTGCTTGGCCGCGAGATCGCTGCCGATCGCTTGAGGATCGTTGATCGCGAAGAGGCCATCCAGTTTGGGGAAGCGCGTGAGATAGCCCTGCATCGCGTTCATGCCGCCTTCGCGCGAGCCTTTCGCATCCTGATCGTCGGACAGCACCTTGATGCCGGGATTCTTCGCGAGCACGGCCTTGCAGCCGTTCACGCGGTCGATCACCGCCGACACCTGCGGCCCGTTTTCGATCACCACGTTGCCCTTGCCGTTGAGCTTCTTCGCGAGGAAGTCGCACGCGAGTTCGCCCGCCTGCACGTTGTTGGTCTGCACGGTGGCGTCCGCGCCCGCCGCCGCGACATCGACCGCGACCACGACGATGCCCGCCGCCTTCGCCTTCCTGATGGCCGGCTCGATCGCCTTCGGATCGACGGCGTTGATGAGGATCATGTCGACGTGCGCGGAGATGAAGTTGTCGATCTGCGTGAACTGCTTGTTCATGTCGTAATCGGACGATACGGCCGTCACGCGGACGTTCGGATTGATCGTCTTGGCCTTCGCTTCCGCGCCCTTCGAAATGGTCACGAAGTACGGGTTGCCGAGGGAGCCGACCGTGATGCCGATGGCTTTCAGCGGCTTGTCGGCGGCGTGGGCGGTGAGCGTCATCGTGAATCCGAGCGCGAGTGCGACGCTCGCGAACAGCTTGTTGTGCTTGCACATGCTTGTTGTCTCCGGTTGCTTCGTTGGTATTTGAATGCTTCGACTTGCCAAGGATATGTCAGGTCCGCGCCGATCCGCGCTGACGGTAACGGTCGAGCGCCACCGCGCCGATGATCACGAGCCCCTTGATGATGTACTGCCATATATCCGATACGCCCAGCAGCACGAGCCCGTTCGACAGCACCGCGATGATGAGCGCGCCCACCAGCGTCCCGACGATGGACCCGACGCCGCCGACGAAGCTCGTGCCGCCAAGAATGACCGCGGCGATTGCATCGAGTTCATACGACTGGCCGAGCTGCAGGCCGTTGGCCGCATAAAGCCGCGCCGCCGACATCACCGCGCCGAGTCCGGCGAGCAGGCCGGAGATGGCGTAGACGAACATCTGGATGCCCCACACCTTGATGCCCGACAGGCGCGCCGCTTCCGGATTGCCGCCGACCGAGTAAATGCGCAGGCCGAGCACGGTGCGCCGCAGAATGAACCACGAGATGACGACCACCGCAAGCGCGATGATGACGAGCCACGGCACGCCCAGTACCGTTTCGTTGCCGATGAACGCGAACGGCAGTTGCGGATTGAAGATCGTCGTGTCGTGACCGATCAGCCGCGCGATGCCGCGCACGGCCGTCAGCGAGCCGAGCGTCACGATGAACGGCGGCAGCTTGAGAAGCGCGATCAGCGCGCCGTTGATGACGCCGAAGCCGAGCCCGACCGCGAGTGCCGCCGGTATGCCGAGCCATCCCATGCCCTGCAGGTTCGATGCGAGCAGCGCCGTCACCGCCGCGGCCGACAACACCGAGCCCACCGACAGATCGATGCCGCCCGTCAGAATCACGAAGGTCATGCCCGCCGCGAGCACGATGTTGATCGACGCCTGCTGCGTGACGATCGACATGTTCTGCAGGCTGAAGAAGCCGTCGGTGACGACGCCGAAGCCGATGCACAGCAAGATCAGCACCGGCAGCATGCCGGCGGTACGCATCAGCACCTGCATGCGTTCGCGATGCTCGATGCGTGTCTGCCGCTCCGCCACGCCCGGCGCGGCGACCTTGTCGTGCTGCTTGGTCATGTTGCTCATGTCTGTCTCCGATGTGTCCTACGCCGCCTGGTCGAGCGCGGCCCGCGAGCCGGTCGCCAGTTCGATGATTCCTTCCTGCGAGATCGGCTTGCCCGAATGGCCGCCCAGCTCGCCCGCAATCTCGCCTTCGCGCATCACGAGCACGCGATCCGCCACTCCGATCACTTCGGGCAGCTCGCTCGATATCACGATCACGCCGACGCCCGACCGCGCGAGATCGTTGATGATTCGATAAATCTCCGACTTCGCGCCGATATCGACGCCACGCGTCGGCTCGTCGAGGATCAGCACTTCGGGCTTCGTCTCGAGCAGGCGCGAAAGCAGCACCTTCTGCTGGTTGCCGCCCGACAGCGCGCCCACGTTCACGCGCATGTTCGGCACGCGGATCGTCAGCGCGGCGATCGCATCCTTCGCACGCGTGTTGCCCCGCGCGATGTCCATCACGCCGGCCTTCGCGTCGCGTCCGGCAATCGTGATGTTGATGTTGTCGCGCACGCTCATGTCGAGGAACAGGCCCTGGCCCTTGCGGTCTTCGGTGAGATAGACGAGGCCCGCGTCGATGGCGTCGCGCGGCGTGCGCAGCTTCAGCGGCTTGCCGTGCATCGATACGTCGCCGCGCGTGCGCTCCTCCGCGCCGAAGATCAGGCGCGCGAGTTCCGTGCGGCCCGCGCCGACCAGTCCCGCGATGCCGAGCACTTCGCCCGCGTGCAGATCGAGACTGCAGCCGCGCACGCGGTTGTCATCGGCGATATCGCGCACGGACAGCACGACGTTGCCAGGGTCGTACGGCGCGTGTTCTTTCTTGTAGAAGCCGGAGATGTCGCGGCCGACCATCATGCGCACGAGGCTTTCGGCGGACAGCTCGTCGCGCATCAGCGTGCCGACGTAGGCGCCGTCGCGCAGCACCGAGACGCGGTCCGACAGCTCGTAGATCTCGGCCATCCGGTGACTGATATAGATGATCGCGATGCCTTCCGCGCGCAGCTGCCGCACGAGCTCGAACAGGCGATCGGTTTCACGCGATGAGAGCGGCGTCGTCGGTTCGTCCATCACGAGGATGCGTGCGTTCGCATGCACGGCGCGCGCGATTTCGACGAGTTGCCGCTCGGCTATCGACAGATCGCCGACGAGCGTATGCGGCCGAAAGGCCGCGCCCAGACGCTTGAGCACATCGGTGCAGCCACGCTCCATGCCTGCGCGATCGACGAGCCGCCCGCGCCGCAGTTCGCGCCCGGCGTAGATGTTTTCCGCCACCGACAGATTCGGCGCGAGGCTCAGTTCCTGATAGATGACGGCGACGCCGAGCGAGCGGGCGGCGAGCGGGCCGTCGATGGTCACCGTCTGACCGTCAATCAGAATCTGCCCGCCGGCGTCGGCCTGATACGCGCCCGACAGAATCTTCATCAGCGTGGACTTGCCCGCGCCGTTTTCGCCCATCAGCGAATGCACTTCGCCGGGATAGACGGACAGGCGCACGTCGTTCAGTGCGCGCACGCCGGGGAACGTCTTGCTGATGCCGCGCATTTCGAGCAGCGGCGTGCCGGATGGCGGCGATCCGGGGGATTCATGCGGCATGGTTGACCTCCTGCGGTTTGACGCCCGCGCCGCGATGCAGCCCCACGCGCGGCGAGAAGTTGAAGAACATGGGCAGCGTGGCTGCGCCGATCGCACCCGCGTCCGGGCCGAAACTGCCGCGCACGATGGCCGGCGTGCCGCGCGCTTCGGGCGCGTTGGCGGTCATCGTCGCGAGGAGACGTCCGATGATGCGGTCGAGCAGGCCGCCGTCGATATCGGCGTCGAGCACGACCATCGGCACGTCGAGCACGCAGAGCGTCGTGCGCAGCGCCGGTGCGAGCGCTTCGATGCAGTCGTCGATCCATTCGTCGACGGCGGGCAGACGCCGCTCGATGCACGCCTGCAAGTCGATGCGGTTGTCCACCGCAGCGCCGCAATGGCGCAGATGCCGCGCGAGCGCATTGAGCGAGGCGCGCGACAGCAGAATGTCCCACTGGCGCGGCGGCTGCGGCGCGGAGGGCAGGCGGCTCGGCGGCACGGGAATGACGCCGATATCGCCCGCGTTGCCGGTCGCGCCGCGCAGGCAGTCGCCGTCGATCGCGATGCCGCCGCCGATCGCGGAGCCGAGGAAGAGATACACGAAGTCGTCGCAGCGGCGTCCGTGGCCGTAGAAGAGTTCGGCGGTCGCGGCGGCGTTGCCGTCGTTTTCGCCGAAGACCGGCAGGCCGATCGCGCGCGACAGCGCGGCCGGAAAGTCGGTTTCGTCCCAGGCGCGGAAGGTGTCGGCGCTGACCGTATCGGCGCTGACGCCCAGTTCGCGCAGCCACGCGCCGAGGTTATAGGGCTGCGCGACGCCGACGCCCGTCAGCCGTTCGCGCTCCGCCGCGCTCAGCAGTCCGAGCATGCTCTCGATATCGCGCTGAACGATGCCGAGCACGTCGGACGGATGCGGCAACACGGTATCGAGCGCGCTGCGCGCCAGGACATCGCCCGCGAAGTTGACGAGCACCGTCTCGATGCTCGTGCGATCCAGCCGCACGCCGATGCCGAACGCGCCGCGCGGATCGAGCCGCAACATCGAAGCGGGCTGGCCGCGCTGGCCGTCGAGCCGCCGTCCGGTGTATTCGATGAGGCCGGCTTGCGCCAGCGAATCGACGATGCCGCCGACCGCCGTGCTCGTCAAATTCGCATGACGCGCGAGTTCGGCTTTCGAGGCCGGCTCGGTGCGCCGCAAGGTCTGCAGCAGCAGACGCTCGTTGTACCGGCGCACGGTTGCGGAGTTGCTGCCTCTGCCGCTCGGGGATTTCACGCGGTGTCTCCGGTGACTGACCGTCGCTGTGAGTCAGCGCGGCCATTAATTAAATCAAGTTGATTTATTTAAAAACGATCGGCACGCGATGTAAACGAGGGAATTCCCGAAGCGTCCCGCGTCGACGGCGCGGGCTTGCCGCCGAAATACAGTAGGCGTCGAGGCTTGCAGGCGGCTTGCAATGTGTGCTGTGCTATCTTCGTCGACACTTCGGGAGGCCGCCATGTACACGCTTTCGCAGACCGCTCATGCGACCAGGTCCGCGCAATACGACGACCTGTTGCGGCAGGCGCGCTCGCTGATCGGCGATGAAACGGACTTCGTCGCGAACGCGGCGAACTTCGCGTCGCTCGTTTATCACACGTTGCCGGACCTCAACTGGGCGGGCTTCTATCTGTTCGACGGCGACGAGCTCGTCGTCGGTCCGTTTCAGGGCAAGCCGGCGTGTGTGCGTATTGCGCTCGGACGCGGCGTGTGCGGCGCGGCGGCGCGTGAGCGCAAGACGCAGGTCGTTCCTGACGTCGATGCGTTTCCCGGCCACATCGCGTGCGATTCGGCGTCGCGCTCGGAGATCGTCGTGCCGCTCGTCGGGAGCGATGGGACGCTGATCGGCGTGTGGGACGTGGACAGCCCGCTGCCCGGCCGCTTCGATGACGAGGACGCGGCGGGCATGGAGGCGCTCTGTGCGGCGTTTGTCGCGCTGGCGTGGGAAGAGCGCGAGGAGCCGTGAGCCTCGTCCGTCTACAATGAGGCGACCGCCGCCCCCGTCCTGCCTCCATGAGAAGCCCTGCCCGCCGCCGACTGCTTGCCGCGTGCGCCCTGAGCGCGTGCGGGATGTCGGCCATCCGCGATGCGGCCGCGCTCGCCGATACGAAGGCCACCGTCGCGCTCGTGATGAAGTCGCTCGGCGATCCCTTCGTCGCATCGATGATCGACGGCGCGAAGAACTACCAGCGCCACTACGCATCGCAACTCGACCTGACGACGCACGGCACGCTCACCGACAACGACGTCGCGGGGCAGACGCGCATCATCGAGTCGCTGGTCGATGCGAAGGTGAACGCCATCGTCATTGCGCCGACCGATTCGAAGGCGCTGGTGCCGGTCGTCGCGAAGGCGATCGGGGCGGGGACCATCGTGATCGCCATCGACAATCCGTTCGACGACGACGCGCAGAACGCCGCGCATGTGACGATTCCTTTCGTCGGCCCCGACAGTCAGCGCGGCGCGCGGCTCGTCGGTGCGTATCTGGCTTCGAAGCTGAAGGCGGGGGATGAGGTCGGCATCATCGAAGGGCCGTCCAACGATCGCAATGCGCAGCAGCGGACCATCGGCTTTCGTGAAGCGATGACGGCGGCGCAGGCGCGCGTGACGGCGCTCGACACCGGCGACTGGACGTTCGAGAGCGGCAAGTCGATCGCGCTGCGGATGCTGTACGCGCATCCGGGCTTGCGCGGCATGCTGTGCGCGAACGACAACATCGCGATGGGCGCAATCGATGCGATCCGCGTCGCGGGAAAGAAGGGGCAAGTGCTGGTGACGGGCTACAACAATATCGACGCCGTCCAGCCTATGCTCGATGACGGTCGCATGCTCGCGACGGTCGAACAGTTCGGCGCGCGGCAGGCGGTGTTCGGGCTGGATGTGGCGGTGAAGGCGCTCGTCGAACGGCGGCGTCAGCGGGATTTGTCGCCGTTCATGGAAACGCCGGTGCAGGTGGTGACGAAGGGGAAGGGGCGGGGGTTTCGGTTTGGGGGGAAGTGAGGGCGGCTTCATGCGCGCACCGTTTTCCCCCGATCGACGCTTTACTCCCCCGTCAACACCCCCCGCTCCACCAAACTCCGATACAACGCCCGCACGCCGAACGTCCACGGCTCGATCTCCGTTGACAGCCGCACGGTGTTGACGAGCGCGCCGAGCGTCGGCGTCGAGATGGTCACGACATCGCCGAGATGATGCGTGAACCCGCCGCCCGCGCTGTCGCGATCCTTGATCGGCGAGAACATCGTGCCGAGGAACAGCATGAAGCCGTCCGGATACTGATGATGCGCACCGTGCGTCTGCGCAACGAGATCCGCGGGATCGCGGCTGATCTCGCTCATGTGACTCACGCCCTCCAGCACGAAGCCGTCATCGTCGCCCTCGATGCGCAGCGCCACGCTCGTGCCGCGCACCGTGTCGAGCGTGAAGCGGTCGTCGAAAAGGCGCACGAACGGGCCGATCGCGCACGATGCGTTGTTGTCCTTCGCCTTGCCGAGCAACAGCGCGCTGCGGCCTTCGATATCACGCAGGTTGACGTCGTTGCCAAGCGTCGCGCCGACGATCTCGCCGCGCGCATTCACCGCCAGCACGATTTCCGGCTCCGGATTGTTCCATTGCGACGTCGGATACAGCCCGACATCCGCGCCGAAACCCACCGACGACATCGGCTGCGACTTCGAAAACACCTCCGCATCCGGCCCGATGCCGACTTCCATGTACTGAGACCACGCGCCGCGCCGCTCCAGCTCCGCCTTCAGCTTCGCCGCGCTTTCCGAACCGGGCTCGATCTTCGACAAATCCGCGCCAATCAGCTTGTTGATCGTGTCGCGCACTTCCTGCGCCTTGGTCGCATCGCCGCCTGCCTGCTCCTCGATCACGCGCTCAAGCAGGCTCACCGCGAACGTGACGCCGCACGCCTTGACCGCCTGCACGTCACAGGGCGCAAGCAGACGCAGCCCGCCAGGCGCCGCATCCAGCGTCGCCTGCAGCACGTCCTGCACCGGTCCTAGCGATTCGCCCGGCGCATTGCGCGCGATATCGACGGCGTCGGGACGGTCGAAAAGATCGGCGGTCGTCGGGGCGGCACGCGTGATGTCGAAGACTTCGCCGTGACGCACGGCAACGACAGCGGGGCCATCCACCGGCGCGGGACGCCATACGCGGCCGATCAGCACGGCATCGGCCAGGTCTTCGGGCAAGCAGGAAGCAATGGAAACGGGCTGCATGAGTGAATCACCGTGCGTCGAAAAGGGAGAATCGATCGTAGCCCGCGTGTTCATCGCTGTCCATCAGGTTGCATGTTTGTCCAATATATTGGAGTATCGTCGATACATCGGACGACGACGCTCATGGAAAAAGCCTACGAAGTGCCCGCGCTGCGCCGCGCCAGCGACATCCTGGAAACGCTTGCCGCCGCCGCGAAGCCGGTGCGCGCCGCGACGCTCGCCGAGCAGACGGGGCTGTCGCGCAGCACGCTGTATCTGATGCTCGAAACGCTTGCGCGCATGCAGTGGATCGAGAGGCGCGACGATGGCTATGTGATCGGCGTCGGCCTGTTCGAGCTCGGCAACGCGTATGTGCGTCACGACAAGCTGCAGGCGGCGTTTCGCGAGGGCGCCGGCGCGTTCATCAACAAGCATAACGAGGTCGTGCAACTGGCCGTGCTGGACGGCGTGCACGTGGTGTATGTCGCGCGGGAGGACGCGCATCGGCCGGTGCGGCTCGTCTCCGATCTCGGCTCGCGGCTGCCCGCGCATTGCTGCGCGCTCGGCAAGGCGCTGCTCGCGGGGATGTCCGACGACGCGGTGATCGAGCGGCTGCCCGAACGCCTCGAAGCGGTGACGCCGCGCACCATCACGCGGCGCGCCGCGCTGCTGCGCGAACTCGCCGCAATACGCGCGAGCGGTCTCGCCGTCGAGCGCGAGGAAGTCGCGGAAGGACTCACGTGTTTCGCCGCGTATGTCGGCACGACGCCGGCGGGCAAGCGCGTCGCCGTATCGACGAGCATGCCGGTCGGCCGGCTCGATGCGCGGCGCGAAAAGCAGATATCGATCGGCATCGTGCAGCTTGCCGCGCAGTTGCGGGGCGCGTTGTGACATCGCCCCGGTGCGTATTCACGCCCGCGCGTCCGCCGTCTCGCGCGTGACTTTCGCGTGCCCGTCCCTCATGCGATGCGCCGCGATCAGCACATCGCATCGCGTTTGCTTGCAGACGACATCGCGCAGACGCTCGCGGCCGTGTCCCCAGCCCGAATCCGTTTCGCCGCCGAGCACGATGAGATCCGCGCCCGCTTCATTCGCCGCCTTCGCAATGGCCTCGCCGACGGTCACGCCCGGCGGCAAGCTCACGCTCACTCCGGTTCCGTCGATGCCCGCGCTTTCGATCTGCCGCATGCTGTAACGGGTGAGGGCGCGCGCGTGGTCGTCGATGAGGGCGGCCGTATCGCGCGTATTGCAGTCGCCGGTGACGACCGCCCACCAGGGCGTGCGATCGACCACATGCAGCGCGGTCAGGCGCGCGTCGCACTCGCGGGCGCGGGCAATCGCGGTGGCGAGGGCGCTCTGGCTAAGACTCGTGCCGACCGCGACGAGAATGTGCTTGTACATGATGACCTCCGGTTCATAGCGCCGCTTCGGTGCGATGCGGCATGGGAGGCATGATCCGCTGCGAGAGTTAGGCGTGAATGAGCGAAAAGCGGCGGACCTCGTCGCCTAACGCCGCCGCTTCTTCCAGTCGTAGTCGGCGGGCGGATCGGCGACGCCCGGCTTGCCGACCGACTGCGGATTCTCGCTGCACAGCGTGACGAACCCGATCGCATCGCCCTGCGCCTGGCGCTTGCGCAGTTCTTCGGCGAAGCGCAAGGCTTCGGCGAGCGCGGCCGGATCGAATTTTTGATGACGTGCGTTGGCTTCCGTTTCCGGATCGCCATCGAGCCAATAGACGACGAACATCGTTTGCCTCTCGAATGGGACGACGCTGGGCGCCCGCCAGTATTCCGCCGATGCTGCAAAACCTGCGCGATCCGGCCCGCCAGATAACGCTACACAAGCACCGGGTATTCCCGAGGTGCGCATCGGGCAACCCGCGCGCGGCCTGACGCTCACAGAAGGATGGTGCGGCGCGGTACACCGGTTGCTCAGGCACACGGTCACTCCGAGGCTAGAACATGCAAACCATGCACCGACAGGCACACGTGCCCGAAGAAGCCGTCTGGCAGATTCCCGAGCGCGCCCTTCACCACGACGAGCCGCGCGTCCTCGTCGCGGACGACGATCTCGACGCCGCGCGCGCGCTGTGTCTCGCGCTCGAAGACGCCGACTTCACGGTGCGCGCCGTGCATACCGGCCTCGATGCCGTCACGATTGCGCGCAAGTGGCGCCCCGGCGTGGTGCTGCTCGATCTGATGATGCCGCTCGGCGACGGCTGGGAAGCGGCCGAGGCCATCCGCGCGCTCGACCTGTCGATGCTGCTCATCGCGCATACCGGCCGCACGTCGCCGGACGACCGGGCGCGTGCGCAGCGCACCGGCTTCAACGGCTATTTCATCAAGCCGACGCAACTGGACCGCATGATCCACGTGATGCGGGCGTATTACTCGACGCACGAAGCGCGGCAGCGCGTGCGGGAGTGCTGAAGCGCGCGAAGTATGTCCCGGCGGTGCAGTCAGGCGTTGACGCGCCTTGCCGGAACTTCGTCCATCGCGACAGCGGGCTGTTCGGTCTCGCGCTCGACGTGCTGCTTGAGCACGTCGTCCCAATACCGGCAGTAGCCGGCCCAGAAAGGCATCTGCGTTCGCGAGCAGGCGTCGGCTGGCAACGGATGCGGCAGCATCCTGCTCAGGCGGGCGATCTCCTTGCGCTTCCACTGCAGCAGCGTGCGGCGCGGTCCACGTATCGCCGGGCAAAGCTCGTTCATCTGCGCGACGGCTTGCCAGAAACCTTCGGCGGGGCGCGACGCCATTTGCGTGAGGATCGTCGTGTCGGGACGCGGCCCGCGCTCGTGACAGATGACCGCGCCGATCTGGCCGAGGAGGTACATCGTTCGTTCGATAGAGTGGTCGGCGGGCGGCTGCATGGCGTCCTTTATTTTGATGGTTGTCTCGTGGCGCGGGCTGTCTCGTGCGCGTCGGGAACGGCCGGAACCTCGCTCCCGTCGTTCTCGATATTGATACGTTGTTGCGCGAGACTATAAAGATACCGTACCGAAAATCCTTCGCATCGCCTGTTGACAAAAAATAACTAATTTTGAGATGCGCGATTTCGGAAAAACCGCGCAAGAGAATCACGCTCCGCCGATACCCAGCACATGCTGTTCGAACAACGCGCGCGCGTGTTTGGCGGCATCGTCGTTGTCCGACGTCACCGCGGCGACGATGCGCTCCTCGGGCGCCACGATGATGAACTGCTCGCCGAATCCGGCCGCGAAGAAGTAATGCGGCGCGATCCACCACAGGTAGCCGTAGCGCGCGTCGTGCATCGGCGGGCCGCCTTCACTGTGCACTGAGGTGGCGTCGTCGATGAACGATGCATCGACGAGTTGCGCGCCGGGCCACTTCCCGCGGTCGAGCATCAACGTGCCGAGCTTCGCCATGTCCCGTGCGCGCAGCATCAGGCCGCGCCCGGCGAAGGTGTGGCCGTCTTCATCGGCGATCCATTCGTCCTTATCGATGCCGAGCGGCGCGAACAGTCTCTCGCGCACGTATTGCGCAAGCGTCCGGCCGGCCACGGCCTCGACCGCGATCGACAACAGCTGCACCGAATGCGAGTCATAGACGAACTGAGCGCCGGGCGCATGAACGATGGCCCGCGACAGCACGAACGTCAGCCGGTCCTCGTCGCCGGCGAACCGCTCGCACGGGCCGAGCACGCAGTCGTCGATATCGCTCTGTTCCCATTCGAAGCCCGCTTTCATCGTCAGCAGGTGCCGCAGCGTGATGCTTCGGACGCGCTCGTCGAGCGACGGATTGCGGGCTCCATCGATGAAGTCGCAGATGGGCGCATCGAGGCTCGGCAGCAGTCTTTCCCCGAGCGCGATGCCGACCGCGAGGCCCACGACGCTCTTCGTGACCGAGTTGATGTTCTCGAGCGTATCGGGTGATGCGTCGCCGCGATAATGTTCGAACGCGATCCGTCCGTCGCGCAGGACGACGAACGTACGAACACCGCTGCCGTCCGCTTCGAGTGCTTCTTTCAAGGCAATCAGGCGATGGTTCTGATGCCGACCGCTCGACCCGCTTTCGTGGTTGCTTCGCATGATGAGAGTGATGTGTGAGCCGAAGAAGCGAGAAGCCGCTTCACTCTAACGCGCGGGGGAATCGGGCGTCAATGATTCGGAATGCGTAGGATGGCGAATCAAAACGCGTGGACCGCGCAATCGCGCCGGCAACGACAGGACCGAATCCTGCTGCATAATCAAGCAAACGCGATGCCGCGCCCGTCCACTCAGTTTCTCTCAGGAACCCGACCGTGCCCGTTCGACGACTCGCGACGCTGTGGCGTCTTGGCAGGGCGTTCGTCCGCGAAAGCCATGCGACGCACGGCGGCGCGTCGATGCAGCAGATCGCGCGTTTCTTCGCGCTGCATGGTGCACGCGCCGCGCCACTGAGCGCGGGCATGCCGGCGCTCAGGCAGTTGCCGCGCGTGCTGACTGTCGCGTCGGGCGTGCTCACGCGTCATCCCGCGCTCGCTGAGACGGCAGTGCGCGTGGCGCTCACGGAAATGAACGGGCTTTTTGCAACGTACGATGCGGCGCAGTTCCGCGCCGCCTGTGCGCTGGCGCTGGCCACCGCGCCCCGCGCCGATATCGACGGCATCGGGCTCGTGCCGCTGCGCTCGGGCATCGCGGAGCAGACGCACGCCGCGCGTATCGACGGCGTTCCGGTGCGCATCACGCTGCTGCGCGCCGATGCACGTCAGGAACTCATCGACGATCTCGACCTCGCACTCGCCGCCGCGCGTTACGCCGAGCGGCGTTCCGCCTCGGCGCGCGAGCTGCATGCCGCGGACTGCGTGCGCCTTCTCCGCGAAAATGTTCATTCGATGATCGACCTGCGCCAGCGCGCCGCCGATCAGAGCTATTTGCGCTATCGCCTGCGCGACGACGACCGCATCGCCGTGCCGGAAGTGCTCTGGGATTTTTGCAACGCGGCGGTACTGACTACGCGCGCGATCGAAACCGTGCCGCTCGCCGATGCGCACGCGCTGGCGTCGCACGGCCTGCAACAGGCGGATCTCGTCGCGACGCTCATCGAAGCGTTCTTCGAGATGGCGCTCGGGCAGGGTTTCTATCACGCCGGGCTGGACGCGGCGGGCGCGCGCGTGAGCATCGAGCGGGCAACGCTCGGTCAGATCGTGCTCGAAGCCGACAACCCGATGACTTTCTTCGCGGCGCATGAACGCGAGTTCATGGTCGGCGTATCGAATGCGCTGCTGGAAGGCGACCACAAGGCGGCGGCGCGCACGCACCTCGAACACGGCCGGCCGGATCGGCACGCGGCGCACCATGAAGTGCGCGTGGAATCGACGTATCGGCGGGAGGCGGAGCGCTTCGCGTCGCCGCAAGCGTGCAAGGGCACGGACGTTTCCCATCTGTTCGACGCCCTGGGCGCCGCGCCCGCCGAGCACATGTTCAGCGCGGCGCACGGCAGGATCGCATCGCGGGCGGTGCTGCTGTCGCGGTCGATGGAGACGATCGAGCGAATGGCGCACGCCGTCGCACCGGATGTGGATGTCTGGCTGATTGCGCGCCGCGTGATTGCGCGGCTCGCGGCGGACCAGTTCGGCTGCCACGGTCTCGTCGCGCACCTCGCGCATGAAGCGGCGCACTGGCCGCAGATGCTGCCGCGCCTGCCGACGCTCATCGCGAAACGGGCGGGCGCGGCGCAGCGAGGCTAGGCGCGCGCGCCAGGGCTCATGCGCTCGGCGATCGCGCGGCACGCGTCGCGCAGCGGCGTGACATAGGTTTC
The DNA here is from genome assembly GCF_031450825.1 of Caballeronia sp. LZ019. NCBI lineage: Bacteria > Pseudomonadati > Pseudomonadota > Betaproteobacteria > Burkholderiales > Burkholderiaceae > Caballeronia > Caballeronia sp. LZ019. The sequence goes on from NZ_JARTVZ010000003.1 coordinate 263,734, forward strand.
CATCGGCGTCGCGCTTTTGCGAAAGAGCGGAATGCTGACGCTCACGCAACCGAGCGTCGCGCCGTTCGCCCCGACGATCGCGCTGCCGTAGCAGAAGATTTGCGCTTCGTTTTCCTCGCGATCTTCCGCATAACCGCGCGCCCGGCAGGCATCGAGTTCGGCGTCGAGCGCGCTGCGCTCGACGATCGTATTCGGCGTGAAGCGTTCGAACGGGATGCCGTGCAAGAGCGCATCCCGTTCGGTGCGCGGAAGCGTCGACAGATACGCCTTGCCCACGGAACTCGAATAGAGCGTCACGCGCGTGCCGATGCGTGAGGCCATGCGCACCGCATGGGGACTCTCGAGCTTCTCGACGTACACCATCTCCGCGCCGCTGCGCACGGCGAGGTGCACGGTTTCCTGCGTGGCGTCGCGCAAGGTCTGCAGCGCGTCGGCGGCGGCGATGCGTAAATCCGAGCGCTCCCAGCTTCGGCTCGCGAGCGACATCAGACGCGGCCCGAGCGCATAGCAGCCGCCGCGCGCGCCTTCCGTGACGAGCCCTTCCGCCATCAGCGCGCCGACGATGCGATACACCGTCGGACGCGGATAGCCGCTCAGCGTGACGAGGCGCGCGATGGTCGGCGGCTCGGCGGCATCGGCGATCAACTGAAGCACCGCCATGAACTTCGAGAATGCGGCGGTGCCGGTTGCCTTGGCGGCGTCGAGGGAGGCGGGATCGGTGGACATAACGGACGATGTGAGAAGCGACGTCCGAATTTACGCGACCAGATAGCCGCCGTTGACCGGGACGATCGCGCCCGTCATGAACGACGCAGCCGGCGACGCCAGGAAGGCCACGACGCGCGCGACGTCTTCCGGCAGGCCCCAGCGCTTCATCGGCGTGCGATCGAGGATGGCTTGGGAGCGGCCGCCATCGTCCTGAAGCGCCTGTGTGAGGGGCGTCGCGATCCAGCCGGGCGCGACCGCGTTCACGCGGATGCCGTCGGCCGCGTAGGCGATGGCGAGCGACTTCGTCAATTGCGCGACGCCGCCCTTGCTGGCGCTGTAGGCAGGCACGAGGCCGCCGCCGAAGAACGTCAGCATCGACGCCGTGTTGACGATCGTGCCGCCGCTTTTCGCGAGCAGCGCACGCGAGGCGGCGCACATGCGCATCGTGCCGTTCAGATTGACGGCGATCACGCGCTCGAAGGTCTCGATGTCATGCTCGTCGCCGCGCTTGATCATGCCCGCGCAGTTGACGAGCACGTCGAGCGAGTCGAGGCGCGCGAAGAGATCGGCGGTGCTGCCGGCATCGGCGACATCGAGCGCGGCTACTTCGATGCCGGCGAGCGCGTCGCGTTGCGCGTCTGTCGGCGCGATGCCGGCGGCGATCACGCGCGCGCCGAGCGCCGCGAACTGCTGCGCGATGCCCGCGCCGATGCCCTGCGTGCCGCCGGTCACGACGACGGTCTTGCCCTTGAAGAGGTCAGCTTGAAAAGTCATGTTTGCAAGGTTTAAACGACGGGAACGGGCGACGCCGGTTGCTCGCTGTCCTGAATCGGCGAGCGGACGACGAACATGTAGACGAGCGCAGCGGCGAAGGCAACGCCCGCGCTGATCAGGAACGCGTTCACGAACGAATGCGTCTTGTCGACCACGAGTCCGGTGATGAACGGCGCGAACGAGCCGCCGAAATAGCCGCCGAAGTTCTGAATGCTGCCGAGCGATGCGACCATGTGGCGCGGTGCGGCCACCGACACGAGCGCCCATGCCGCGCCGCTCGCCATGTTGACGAAGAACATCGCCGCCGACAGGTAGACGATCGCGAGCGTCAGATTCGGCGTGAACGCGGCCGGCACGGTGAAGAGCGCGGCGCCGATGAGGCCCGAGCAGATCGGCCACTTGCGGCTGCGGATCGGCGCGACGCCGCGAGCCATCAGGCCATCCGCGATAAAGCCCGATGACAGCATGCCGAGCGTGCCCGCGAGATAGGGGATCGACACGATCCAGCCCGTCTTCGCAATGGTCAGATGCCGCTCATGCTCCAGATACGCCGGCAGCCACGTCAGATAGAGCCACACCATGTAGATGACGCCCATGAAGCCGAAGATCATGCCCCACGTGGTCGCCTTGCCGAACAGGCCGCGCCATTCGGCGAAACTCATGTTGCGTTCGCTGCGCTGCGCCGGCTCGCCCTCGGTCAGATGCGCGACTTCCTGCGGCTCGAGCGCGACATCCTTGCGATTGCGATAAACGATGTACCAGCCGATCGACACCGCAATGCCCAGCACGCCCATGATCACGAACATGTTGCGCCAGCCGAAGTTGAGCAGCAGCACGGTGAGGATCGGCGGCGCGAGCGCCGGTCCGATCGTCGACGAGGTGACGAAGATGCCCGTCGGCTTGCCGCGCTCGCGTTGCGCGAACCATTCCGAGACCACTTTCGCGCCGGCTGGAAACTGCGGCGCCTCGCCGATGCCGAGCGCGATGCGCGCAAACAGGAACTGCTGCAGGTTCGTGACGAGCCCGCCGAACAACTGCGCGACCGACCACACGAACATGCCGAGGCCGAGCATGATGCGCGCGCCGAAGCGGTCGAGCATCACGCCGATCGGCAATTGCGAGAACGCGTACGCGAACGAGAACGCGGACAGCAGCAAGCCCATTTGCGAAGCCGAGAGGCCGAGTTCCTGCGTGACCGAGTGATTGGCGATGGACAGCGTGCTGCGGTCCAGATAGTTCACGATTCCCGCGAGCGTCAGGAACGTGAGCGCGACCCATTGAATGCGCTTGAGGCGCGGCGATTTGCTCTGCATGTTGTCTCCTCCGAAGGCGCTTCTGTGAGGCTTCGGGTAGCTGTGGCCGATAGGCGAAGGTTTAGCGGATGAACTGATCGACGAAATCCGCGCCCAGTCCGACGGACTCGTAGTGCTTGCGGCACATGTCGACCTTGGTGAATACGTCTTCGTAACCGGTGTAGTCGCCGTACGGATCGCAATAGAACATCACGCCGTTCACCTGGAAGTACGTGATCATCTCTTCGACGTCTTCGGGCACGTAAAGCGTGTGCGTCTCGCCGGGCGGCTCGAACACATAGCTGCCTTCGGTCGCTTCCCAGTCGTGCTCGAGATAGCGCCAGCGGCCCTTCAGCACCATGCCATGCACGGCTTGCGGATGGCGATGCCGCGACAGTACGCCGGACTTGCGCACGCGCAGCAGGTTCATCCAGTAGCCGGTGGACACGTTCAGGCACAGCGGGCGGAACCAGACGTTTTCGGCTTGCGGGACCCACTCGCGCTCGTCGGTCGGAATCGCGTGTCCGACGACGATTTCCTTCTGCGCTTCCTTGGGATTGGGGTACTGATACGGCGTCATTGCGTCCGCCGTGGGTTTGGGCGCGGGCATCGCGTCTCCTCTGTCCATAATGTGGATCAATAAACCAAATTATGGACAGATGTTGTCGCTCAGCAGCCTTATTGTCAAGATTTGTAGTGGTCAGGGAAAACGCGGATATAAAAAAAGCGGGCCCGAATTCGGACCCGCTTGTCTCCGCCAATGAACGGCTGAGCTGCGCGCTTTTCTTATCGCGCCATCATCAGCATGTGGACGTTATGCATGACCCACACGGTTCCGACAATGATCACGAGCGACATGGTGATCGTATAAACGAACGACATGGCGTTCCAGCGCTGGCCCTTCGACGTGTTCACGTGCAGGAAGAACACCACGTGCACGACGACCTGGACCGCTGCCAGCACCGCCAGCCACACGAGCCCTTGCTCGCCGGACAGCTTGCCTGCCGTCGCGAGCCAGAACGATGCCACCGTCAGCACGACAGCCAGCACGAAGCCGATCAGGTAACCGCCGACGGTGACGTGCGGCATGTCGCTATGCGTTGTATGCGAATGGGCCATTAGACGATGCTCCCGAGGTAGACGAAGGAGAACACGCAAATCCAGACGATGTCGAGAAAGTGCCAGAAGAGGCTCAGGCAAGCGAGGCGGCGCAGTTCGCGTTCGCCCATCGCCGGCTTCTTCAAGATTTGCACCGCCAGCACGACGAGCCAGACGAGACCGAGCGTGACGTGCAGGCCGTGCGTGCCGACCAGCGTGAAGAACGCCGACCAGAACGCGCTGCGTTGCGGACCCGCGCCTTCAGCCACCAGATGCGAGAACTCCTGCAGTTCCAGGCACAGGAAGCCCGCGCCCAGGAGCGCCGTGACGAACAACCACAGCAGCACGCCGCTCTTCTTCTGACGAACCGCGGAAATCATCGCGAAGCCGAACGTCAGGCTGCTCGTGAGCAGCAGGCCGGTTTCGATCGCGACGTCCTTCAGGTTGAACAGGTCCTTCGCCGTCGGGCCGCCTGCATACTGATTCGCGAACATCGCGAAGGTCGCGAAGAGCGACGCGAACAGCAGGCAGTCGGTCATCAGGTACGACCAGAAGCCGAACACCGAATGCGACGGCTGGTGTTCGTGCTCGTGCGCGTGATGCGCGGAAAGTGTCGATTGCGACATTTACAGAACCTCCAGTTCCATTTCGCGGCCCGCGCCTGCCTTGGACGGCGCCTTCGGACGGTTCCGCTCCTCGGTTGCCTTCACGGTAGCGGCGGGGATGATGTAGCCCGCGTTTTCCGCGAAGCTGTAGCCGATCGCAACCGCGGCGACACCGATCAGACCGACGATAGCCAGCCACCAGATGTGCCAGATCGCCGCGAAGCCGAAGACCAGCGCGAACACGCCGATCAGGAAGCCCGCGCTCGTATTCGACGGCATATGGATGTCGCGCAGCGGACGCGTTTCGATGCGGCCCCTTTCCTTCGCGCGGGCGAAGTCGTCGAGCTCACGCACGTCGGGAACGTGTGCGAAGTTGTAGACCGGCGGCGGCGAACTGATCGACCATTCGAGCGTGCGGCCATCCCACGGATCACCCGTGACATCGCGATAAGCCGGCTGATTGCGGCGAATCACGCTGACCACGATCTGTGCGACCTGGAACACGACGCCCAGCGCGATGATGCCGACGCCGCAAGCCGCGACGATCAGGTACGGCTGCCATGCGGGGTTGTCATAGTGCTGCAGACGGCGCGTCATGCCCATGAAGCCGAGGATGTAGATCGGCACGAATGCGACGAAGAAACCCACGAACCAGCAGATGAACGCGTTGCGGCCGAGTTTTTCGTCGAGCTTGAAGCCGAACACCTTCGGCCACCAGTACTGCACGCCCGCGAAATAGCCGAACACCACGCCGCCGATGATCGCGTTGTGGAAGTGCGCGATCAGGAACAGGCTGTTGTGCAGCACGAAGTCCGCGCCCGGAATGGCGAGCATCACGCCCGTCATGCCGCCCAGCGTGAACGTGATGATGAAACCGATGGTCCAGAGAACCGGCGTGGTCATCTGCACGCGGCCACGGAACATCGTGAACAGCCAGTTGAAGATCTTCACGCCCGTCGGGATCGAGATGATCATCGTCATGATGCCGAAGAAGGCATTGACGTTCGCGCCCGAACCCATCGTGAAGAAGTGGTGCGCCCACACGAGGAACGACAGCACCATGATGCAGCACGTGGCCCACACCATCGTCTTGTAGCCGAAGAGCGGCTTCTTGGAGAACGTCGAGACGACTTCCGAGTAGATGCCGAATGCCGGCAGAACCAGGATGTAGACCTCGGGGTGACCCCAGGCCCAGATCAGGTTCAGATACACCATCGGGTTGCCGCCGCCGTCATTCGTGAAGAAGTGCATGCCCATGTAGCGGTCGAGGCCGAGCAGCGCAAGCGCGACGGTCAGGATCGGGAACGTGGCCATGATCAGCACGTTCGAGCAGAACGCCGTCCACGTGAAGACGGGCAGCTTCATCCACGTCATGCCGGGCGCGCGCATCTTCACGATCGTCACGAAGAAGTTCACGCCGGTCAGGAGCGTGCCGACACCGGACAGCTGCAACGCCCAGATGTAGTAGTTGACGCCGACGCCCGGACTGAACTGCGTCTCGGAGAGCGGCGGATACGCGAGCCAGCCGGTCGTCGAGAACTCGCCGATGAAGAGCGACAGGTTGATCAGGACGGCGGCCATGGCCGTCATCCAGAACGAGAGCGAGTTGATGAACGGGAATGCAACGTCGCGTGCGCCGATCTGCAGAGGCACCACGAGGTTGAAGAACGCCACGAGCAGGGCCATCGCCATGAAGAAAATCATGATGGTGCCGTGCGCCGTGAAGATCTGGTCGAAGTGATGCGGCGGCAGATAGCCGGGCGAATCCATCGCGAGCGCTTGCTGCGCACGCATCATGACCGCGTCGGCGAAACCGCGCACGAGCATCAGGCCGGCCACGACCAGATACATCACGCCGATGCGCTTGTGATCGGTTGACGTCAGGTACTCGCGCCAGAGCCAGCCCCATTTTCCGAACTTGGTGAGAGCGGCGACCGTACCGAGCGCGAGGATCGCCATGAGGACGGTCGCCCCCATGATGATCGGCTCGTGGTACGGGATCGCCTCAAGCGTTAATTTGCCGAACATGGCTTACCCCTTGGTTACACAATTCGCACCAACGGCGACATTCCCGTTGTTGTACTTGCCGACGATGTTGTTGAAGAGCTTCGGATCGACGGTGGAGAAGTAGCGCACCGCTACCTTCTGGCTCGGCCGCGAGACGCCGGCATAGACGTTCATGTCGAGGCCTTCGGGCGCGGTCTTGACCTTCTGCACCCACGCGTCGAAGTCGGCTTGCGACATGGCGAGCGCGCGGAACTTCATGTCGGAGAAGCCTGCGCCGCTGTAGTTCGCCGAGATGCCGGCGTAGTCGCCCGCGTGATCGGCCAGCAGATGCAGCTTCGTCTGCATGCCTGCCATCGCGTAGATCTGGCCGCCGAGTTGCGGGATGAAGAACGAGTTCATCACCGAGTCCGACGTGATGCGGAAGTTGACCGGCGTGCCGACCGGGAACGCGAGCTGATTGACGGACGCAACGCCGAGATCGGGATAGATGAAGAGCCACTTCCAGTCCAGCGCGACGACTTCGACGTTGATCGGCTTCACGTTCTCGACCTTGATCTCCTTGTACGGGTCGAGCTCGTGCGAGGTCTTCCACGTCAGGATGCCGAGATAAAGAATGATGATCGCGGGAATGGTCCAGACGACGACCTCGATGGCCGTGGAGTGCACCCATTTCGGAGCGTAGGTCGCGTTCTTGTTGGATGCGCGATAGCGCCAGGCGAAGATCAGGGTGAGCAGGATCACCGGAACGACGACGAGGAGCATCGTGAACGTCGCGGTCCCGATGAGCGCGCTTTCCGCTGCGCCGATGGGACCTTTCGAATCGAGCACCTCGAGTTTGCATCCCGAGAGACAGACACTGGCCAACAAACCCGATAACAATGGCGCTGCTAAACGGTGAGTATTTTCATTCATTGCATTCGCTGGTTTTTTTGGATCGAAGCGTCCTCTGGAGAACGCCGTTTCACGGCGTTTCGCCGCGCCGCGATCATGCCACGCGAGATTTATCGCGATGTTGCGAATGTATGGAATTTGGTCTCAAAGCGGGCGATTGCGACGCTGTGTCGCGCGCATTTTTAGCCCTAATGAGTCGTGCAGGAAGATGGTCGGCGTTGCTAACTCATTATTGTGACTGGCACGCACGCGCTTGACGAGTACGTGCAACGCACTCTCGTTGCGAAGCATCAAAATTTTGCATTGTTGGTTGATTGAGTTTTTTACCTGTCAAATCATGTTGCGCCGGTTTATCGAGTGAGTGAGAGGCTGCAGAATGCGAACCCCGGCTGACTCAAGTTAATGAGTCGCCGGGAGTCAAAGGCTTGATACCGAACAACATGAAAATGAAAATGCTTATTGCGGCCGCCAGTTTGTTGGCGCCGATGCTCGCTCATGCCGATTGCAAAGACATGATGTCGGCGTGGGCCGAAGAACTGCATCCTGGCCGCGTGCTCGATTCGCAGCGCAGCGAGTGCCAGACATGGCCGGCGAATCCGCAATTGACACTCGCGGCGCTGAGCCTGGCTCACGATGCGGACAATGACGACGCCGGCGCCACTGATCTCGAAGTGCTCGTTGCCGATACTGCGTCCGGGGCGATCGTCGCTCACCTGTTTCAGCGGAACGCGATTAACCACGATGCCGAACGCTTCTCCGACATCGCGCTCGATACGGCGCGCTATCAACTCACGCCGACGAGTCGCGCGTTCGGTGTACGCGTGAGTCATGAAGGAACGGAGCGAATGATTCCGAAGGGCGCGACCTCGCTCAGCCTCTATGTGCTCGAAGGCGCGAACGTGCGTCCTGTGCTGGACTCGTTGATCGTCGAAGAAGCAACCGGCGCATGGGACCTGCGATGCACGGGCGCCTACGACGTGACGAAGCGAACCATCGCGATCGGCCCCGCTGGCCACGATGGCTATGCGTCGCTGAAAATCACGGAAAAGAGGGTACACACCGTCACGCGCATGGCGAAGAACGAATGCGTGAAGAAGGACGGCCGCCCGAAGCAAAGCGCCTACACGCTTGAATACCGCAACGGCCAGTACAGCGTGCCGGAGGGCATGCAGCGTCCCGGCTGACGCAACCGTGCAACCGCGAACGCGGTATTCCGGAGATGGAACTCATCGGCTGGGCCGAGCGCCCGCACTATGACGCAGCGAGGCGCCAACTCGTCTGGTCGATGTCTTCGCGCTCGAAGGGAGAGCCCGCCGATGCGCCGCACGGCATCAACTACAACACGTATGCGCTGGGCCGCGACGGGTATGTGAGTCTGAACCTCATCACGGAGCAGCCGCAACTCGAGAAGGACAAGAAGGCAGTTCAGGCGCTGCTGGCCGGCCTGGAATTCGACAGCGGAAAGCGCTATGCCGACTTCAACGCGAGTACCGACAAAGTCGCCGAATACGGCCTCGCCGCTCTGGTCGGCGGGATCGCGCTCAAGAAGCTCGGCTTGCTCGCCATCATGGGAGCGTTCTTTGCAAAGTCGTTCAAGCTGATCGCGATTGGTGTGGTTGCGCTGGGCGTCGCCGTCAAGAAGATTTTCACGCGCAAGAACCCGGGAGCGTGAACGTCGCGCGTTAGAACGCGGCGGCGGGTTGGCTGCGTGCCTCGTCCGCCTACTCCTTCCTGCCTAGCGACCAACCGCCGCGCCCCTCCACCCGGCGGATACCGTCACCGCATCCCAATCCCTATTCTCGCGATGAAGTCTTTCATCACGAGGATAGGACGATGAGCGTCGTCAACCCACCTGCCGCGTCTTCGGCCGCGACCGATACCACTGCCTGGCGCGTGCTCTGCGCGAGCACGTTCGCCTTCACCATCTGCTTCGCCGTCTGGATGATGTTCGCCATCCTCGGCATTCCGCTGAAGCAGCAACTTCATCTCACCGACACCGAATTCGGCCTCATCGCCGCGACGCCCGTGCTGACCGGCTCGCTCGCCCGCGTGCCGCTCGGCATCTGGACCGATCGCCACGGCGGACGCATCGTGTTCTTCTGCACGATGGCCGTCACCATCGTGCCGATCTGGCTCATCGCATACGCCACCGAGTTGTGGCAGTTCCTCGTGCTCGGCCTGTTCGTCGGCGTCGCGGGGGCGTCGTTCTCGGTCGGCACGCCCTATGTCGCGCGCTGGTTTCCGAAATCGCGACAGGGCCTCGCGATGGGCATCTTCGGCGCGGGCAACTCGGGCGCGGCGCTGAACAAGTTCGTCGCGCCGGTGATGATGCTCGCCGCCGGCACATGGACCATCGTGCCGAAGGTCTACTCCATCGCGATGTTCGTCACCGCGATTCTGTTCTGGCTGCTGTCGGCGTCGAACCCGGCGCATCGCAGTGCGAACGCACAGCGCTTCGCCGCGCAGATGGCCGTGCTGAAGGATCGCCGCGTGTTGCGCTATGCGCAGTTCTACTCCGTCGTGTTCGGCGGCTATGTCGGCCTCTCGCTGTGGATGCCGCAGTACTACGTGAACCAGTATGGCTTCCGTATCGAACAGGCGGCGTTTCTGGCCGCGTGTTTCTCGCTGCCCGGCGGCGTGCTGCGCGCGCTCGGCGGCTGGATGTCGGACCGTTTCGGCGCGCAGCGCACGACATGGCTCGTGATGTGGGTCACGCTGGCGTGCTTCTTCTTCCTGAGCTATCCCGTCACGGATTTCACCGTTCACACGAGCAGCGGCCCGCGCACCTTCCATATCGCGATGGGGCCGACCGCCTACACGGTGCTCATGTTCGTCGTGGGCGTCGCGATGGCCGTCGGCAAGGCGTCGGTGTTCAAGTTCATCTCCGACGATTTCTCGTCGAATATCGGCGCGGTATCCGGTGTCGTCGGACTGGCGGGCGGGCTCGCCGGCTTCCTGCTGCCGATCCTGTTCGGCATCCTGATGGATGTCACCGGCATACGCACGACCTGTTTCATGCTGATGTTCGGCGCGACCGCCGTCAGCCTCATTTCCATGCATTTCACATTCAAGTCGGACCGCATCGGGCGCGTTGCCTGACGCAAGCCAGGGCGCGGCCAACGAAAGCCGCGCCGTCATCATCGAGCACTTCTCATGTCACGCTATCTACTCACTCAATGGGAGCCCGAAAACAAGGGCTTCTGGCAAGAAACCGGCGAAACCATCGCGCGCCGCAATCTGTGGATCTCCATTCCGGCGCTGATGCTGGCCTTCGCGGTGTGGTCCCTGTGGAGCGTCGTGGCCGTCAATCTCGACAAGGGCGGCTTTCACTTCTCGAAGGATCAGTTGTTCTGGCTGACCGCGTTGCCCGCGTTATCCGGCGCGACGCTGCGCATCTTCTACTCGTTCCTCCTGCCGATCTTCGGCGGCCGGCGCTTCACCGCGTTCTCCACGGCGAGTCTGCTGATTCCCGCACTCGGCATGGGCTTCGCGCTGCGCGATCCGTCGACCGGCTATCCGACGCTGCTCGTGCTTGCCTTGCTCTGCGGACTGGGCGGCGCAAACTTCAGTTCGTCGATGGCCAATATCAGCTTCTTCTTCCCGAAAGCGAAGAAGGGCTTCGCCACCGGCATGAACGCGGGCATCGGCAATCTCGGGGTGTCGGCGGTGCAGTTCGTCGCGCCGCTCGTGATCGCGGCGTCCGTGTTCGGCGCGCTCGGCGGCGGCGGGCAGACGTACGCGGTCAATGGCGTCGAGCGCAGCATCTGGCTGCAGAACGCGGGTTTCGTCTGGGTGCCGTTCATCGTCGTATCGGCGCTCGCCGCATGGTTCGGCATGAACGATATCGCCGATGCGAAAGCATCGTTTGCGGAGCAGGCGGTCATCTTCAAGCGCAAGCACAACTGGCTGATGTGCCTGCTGTATATCGGCACGTTCGGATCGTTCATCGGCTTCTCGGCGGGGCTCGCGTTGCTGACGAAAGCCGAGTTCCCTTCCGTGAATCCGACCGCTTACGCGTTCCTCGGACCGCTCGCGGGCGCGCTCACGCGGCCGTTGGGCGGCTGGATTTCCGACCGCATCGGCGGCGCGCGCGTGACGTTGTACACGTTCATCGCGATGATCGCGGCGGTCATCGGCGTGATCTTCTCGCTGCCGCACGACGGCGCGGGCGGCAGCTTTGCCGGCTTCCTCGCGATGTTCATCGTGCTCTTCGCGCTGACGGGCATCGGCAATGGGTCGACGTTCCGCATGATCCCGGTCATCTTCCTCACCCAGAAGCAACGGGAATCGGCGCGCGGCGGGGAAGCCGCGAAGAAGCAGGCGCTGCAGGAAGCCGGCAAGGAGTCGGCGGCGGTGCTCGGCTTTGCGGGCGCGATCGGCGCTTACGGCGGATTCTTCATTCCGCGCAGCTTCGGCACGTCGATCAGCGCGACGGGATCGCCCGACATGGCGCTCTATTGCTTCATCGCGTTCTATGCGGTCTGCGCCGTGGTGACGTGGTGGTGCTACGCGCGCCGCAACGCGCCGATGCCCTGCTGAAACGCGGACTACTACCAAAGGCGTAGCCGACCGATACGGCGGCTACGTCTCATGACGAACGTCAACTGCTCCCTTCGATGAATGGGCGGGCAAGCGCCGCGCCCCTACACTCGGACCCATACTTTCAATTGCCACGCGCTGTATGGAAAGCCGCGCGTGGCCGCAAAGCCCGGAGAATCGGATGAGTCACTTTCTGGACCGGCTGAAGTTCATGTCGCGCGTCAAGTCCACGTTTGCCGATGGACACGGCGCGGTCGTGGACGAAGACCGCAAGTGGGAAAACGGCTACCGCAGCCGCTGGCAGCACGACAAGATCGTGCGCTCGACGCATGGCGTCAATTGCACGGGTTCGTGCTCGTGGAAGGTGTATGTCAAGAACGGCCTGATCACCTGGGAAACGCAGCAGACGGACTATCCGCGCACGCGCCCGGACTTGCCGAATCACGAGCCGCGCGGCTGTCCGCGTGGCGCGTCGTATAGCTGGTATGTGTATTCGGCGCAGCGCGTGAAGTATCCGCTCATTCGCGGCAGGCTCGTCGAGATGTGGCGCGAAGCGCGCAAGACGCTCGATCCCGTCGCGGCGTGGGCATCCATCTGCGAAGACCCGGTGAAGGCGAAGCGGTACAAGAGCGTGCGCGGGCTCGGCGGCTTCGTGCGTGCCGACTGGGACACGGCGACCGAGATCATCGCGGCGGCGAATGCCCATACCATCGCCAAGTACGGGCCGGATCGCGTGATCGGCTTCTCGCCGATTCCCGCGATGTCGATGGTCTCCTACGCTGCCGGCGCGCGCTATCTGAGCCTGATCGGCGGCGCGTGCCTGTCGTTCTACGACTGGTATTGCGACTTGCCGCCGGCATCGCCGCAGATCTGGGGCGAGCAGACGGACGTGCCGGAATCGGCGGACTGGTACAACTCGACCTATCTGATGGTCTGGGGCTCGAACGTGCCGCAGACGCGCACGCCCGACGCGCACTTCTACACCGAAGTGCGCTACAAGGGCACGAAGACGGTGGCGGTGTCGTCGGATTACGGCGAAATGGTGAAGTTCGGCGACATCTGGCTCGCGCCGAAGCAGGGCACCGATGCCGCGCTCGCCATGGCGATGGGCCACGTCGTGCTCAAGGAATTCCACGCGAACGGCAAGTCCGCCTACTTCCGCGCTTACGTGAAGCAGTACACGGACATGCCGATGCTCGTCCTGCTGCGCGAGCACGAAGGCACGCTCGTCCCCGATCAGTTCCTGCGCGCGTCGCAACTGCAAGGCAATCTCGACGAGGCGAACAATCCGCAGTGGAAGACGCTCGTCATCGATGAAAAGAGCGGCGATATCGTCGCGCCCAACGGCACGATCGGTTTCCGCTGGGGTGAGCAGGCGAAGGCCGGCCGCTGGAATCTCGAGCAGAACGATGCCGGTTCGGGCCGCGAGATCGATCCGCGCCTGTCGATGATCGGCGCACACGACGACGTCGTCGACGTGAGCTTCCCGTACTTCTGCGGCGAACATGACGCCTTGCTCGCGCGGCGCGTGCCGGTGAAGCGCGTCACGCTCGCGGATGGATCGCCTGCGATGATCGCGACCGTCTACGATTTGCAGATGGCGAACTACGGCGTCGATCAGGGTCTCGGCGGGCCGAACGTCGCTGCATCGTTCGATGACGACGTGCCCTACACGCCCGCATGGCAGGAGAAGCACACCACGGTGCCGCGCCATCTCGTGATTCAGGTGGCGCGCGAGTTCGCCGACAACGCGGACCGCACGCAGGGCAAGAGCATGGTGATCGTCGGCGCTGCGCTGAATCACTGGTATCACAACGACATGATCTATCGCGGCATCATCAACCTGTTGATGATGTGCGGCTGCGTCGGCAAGAGCGGCGGGGGCTGGGCACATTACGTCGGCCAGGAAAAGCTGCGGCCGCAGTTCGGCTGGGCGCCGCTCGCATTCGCGCTCGACTGGTCGCGCCCGCCGCGCCAGATGAACGGCACGTCGTTCTTCTATAACCACACGAGCCAGTGGCGGCACGAGAAGGTGAACGTCGGCGAGATACTCGGTCCGGGCGCGGACAAGTCGCGCTATTCGAATCTCTCGATGATCGACCTCAACGCGAAGTCCGAGCGCATGGGCTGGCTGCCGTCCGCGCCGCAGCTCGGCGCGAATCCGCTCGATATCGCCGATGCCGCGAAGCGCGCGGGCCGCGATCCGATCGAATACACGGTCGAGCAACTGAAGTCCGGCGCGCTGGACTTCGCGTGTGACGATCCCGACAATCCCGCCAATTTCCCGCGCAACATGTTCGTGTGGCGCTCGAACATTCTCGGCAGCTCAGGCAAGGGGCACGAGTATTTCCTGAAGTATCTGCTCGGCACGCAGAACGCCCTGTTCGACGATGAATCCACCGCGATCAAGCCGAGCGAGGTGAAGCTGCGCGCCGCCGCCGAGGGCAAGCTCGACCTCTTGACCGTGCTCGATTTCCGCATGAGCACGACGTGTCTCTATGGCGACATCGTGCTGCCGAGCGCCACGTTCTACGAGAAGGACGACCTCAACACGTCGGACATGCATCCGTTCATCCATCCGTTATCCGAAGCGGTCCAGCCGTTGTGGGAGAGCAGGACGGACTGGGAAATCTACAAGGGCATCGCCAAGAAGTTCGCGGAAATCGGCGGCAAGCATCTCGGTACGCGCACCGATATCGTGACCACGCCGCTGATGCACGACACCCCCGGCGAACTCGGCCAGGCGTTCGAGCCGAAAGACTGGCGCGCGGGCGAATGCGATCTGATTCCGGGCAAAACCGCGCCGTCGATGACGCTCGTCGAACGCGACTACACCGCGATCTACGACAAGTTCACATCGGTCGGACCGTTGCTGGAAAAGCTCGGGAACGGCGGCAAGGGCATCAACTGGAACACGGCGCATGAAGTGCGCGAGCTCGCCACGCTGTCCGGCGAGAAGCAGGGCCGGCCGCGTCTCGATACAGCCGTCGATGCCGCCGAGATGATCCTCACCTTCGCGCCCGAAACCAACGGCCACGTGGCGGTCAAGGCGTGGCAAGCGCTCTCGAAGATCACGGGCCGCGATCACACGCATCTCGCAGCGGGCCGCGAGCACGACAAGATCCGTTTCCGCGACGTGCAGGCGCAACCGCGCAAGATCATCTCCGCGCCGACGTGGTCGGGCCTCGAGTCCGAGGAAGTCAGCTACAACGCGGGCTATACCAACGTGCACGAGCTGATTCCCTGGCGCACGCTGACGGGCCGGCAGCAGTTCTATCAGGATCATCGCTGGATGCTGGATTTCGGCGAAGGCTCATGTGTCTACAAGCCCGCAATCGATACGAAGACCATCGCGCCGATGCTCGGCGCGAAGCCGAACGGCGAGCACGAACTGGTGCTGAACTGGATCACGCCGCATCAGAAGTGGGGCATCCATTCGACGTACACGGACAACCTGCGGATGCTCACGCTGTCGCGCGGCGGGCCGCACGTATGGGTGTCGGAGGCGGAAGCGAAGGAAGCCGGGCTCGCCGACAACGACTGGGTCGAAGTGTTCAACACGAATGGCACGCTGACGGCGCGCGTCGTGGTGAGCCAGCGCGTGCCGCGCGGCATGTGCCTCATGTATCACGCGCAGGAAAAGATCATCAACGTGCCGGGTGCGGAGACGAGCGGCATGCGCGGCGGCATCCATAACTCGGTGACGCGCACGGTGCTGAAGCCGACGCACATGATCGGCGGATACGCGCAGCAGGCGTATGGTTTCAACTATTACGGCACCGTGGGCAGCAATCGCGATGAATACGTGATCGTGCGCAAGATGAAGAAAGTGGACTGGCTCGAAGGCCCGCTCAAGGAAGGAGCAGCATCATGAAGATCCGCGCCCAGGTGGCGATGGTCCTGAATCTGGACAAGTGCATCGGCTGTCATACCTGCTCGGTGACGTGCAAGAACGTGTGGACGTCGCGCGATGGCGTCGAATACGCGTGGTTCAACAACGTCGAGACGAAGCCGGGCATCGGGTATCCGAAGGAATGGGAAGACCAGGAGAAGTGGAACGGCGGCTGGGTGCGCAAGAGCGATGGCCGCATCGATCCGCGTCAGGGCGGCAAGCTGAAAGTGCTGGCCAACATGTTCGCGAATCCGAACCTGCCCGCCATCGACGATTACTACGAGCCGTTCACCTACGACTACGAGCATCTTCAGAAAGCGCCGCTGTCGCAGACACCGCCGACGGCGCGCCCCGTATCGGCCATCACCGGCAAGAAGATGGACAAGATCCACTGGGGGCCGAACTGGGAAGACGACCTCGGCGGCGAGTTCGATTCGCGCAGCCGCGACAAGCTCTTCGACAACGTGCAGAAGGAGATGTACTCAAGCTTCGAGAACACCTTCATGATGTATCTGCCGCGCCTTTGCGAGCATTGCCTGAACCCGGCCTGCGTGGCGTCGTGTCCTTCCGGTTCCGTCTACAAGCGTGAAGACGACGGCATCGTGCTCGTCGATCAGGACAGGTGCCGCGGCTGGCGCATGTGCGTGTCCGGTTGCCCGTACAAGAAGATGTACTTCAACTGGAAGTCGGGCAAGGCGGAGAAATGCGTGTTCTGCTATCCGCGCATCGAGGCGGGGCAGCCTACCGTGTGTTCGGAGACGTGCGTCGGGCGCATCCGTTATCTCGGCGTGATGCTGTATGACGCGGATCGCATGGAGCAGGCGGCATCGGTCGAACGGACGACGGACCTGTACCAGTCGCAACTGGATGTCTTTCTCGACCCGAACGACCCGCACGTGCAAGCACAAGCGCTGCGTCAGGGCATATCGCAGAGCTGGCTCGACGCCGCCGTGCGTTCGCCGGTGTATCGGATGGCGGTGGAGTGGAAGATCGCGTTCCCGCTGCATCCGGAATACCGCACGCTGCCGATGGTCTGGTACGTGCCGCCGCTCTCGCCGATCCAGTCCGCCGCCGACGCCGGCCATATGGGCATGAACGGCATGATTCCCGATGTGCCAAGCCTGCGCATCCCGATGCGTTATCTCGCCAACCTCCTGACGGCGGGCGACGAAGCGCCGGTCGTCGATGCGCTCAGCCGCATGCTGGCGATGCGCGCCTACAAGCGCGCGCAGACGGTGCACGGCGTGGCGGACGATGCGATCCTGCGCGATGCGGGCCTTACGGCGTCGCAAGTCGAGGCGATGTATCAGTTGATGGCGATCGCCAATTACGAAGATCGCTTCGTCGTGCCGTCGTCGCACAAGGAAATGGCCGAGGACAGCTTCGACGAGAAAGGCAGTTGCGGCTTCTCGTTCGGTAACGGCTGTTCGTCGGGTGTATCGAATGGATCGCTGTTCGGCTCGCGGGCGCAGGGCGAATTCGCTTACGCGGACTTGCCTAAGTCGCGCAAGAAGGCCGTCTGACGAAGGAAATACGATGTCGCTCTATCCCATGCTTTCCGCTTTGCTGGACTATCCGGAGCACGCGCTCATCGATGCGCTGCCGGAAATCGAAGGCGCGCTCGCCGCGTGGCCGCGTGCGCAGGCCGATCTCTCGCCGCTCGTGGATGCGTTGAAGTCGCGCTCGCTGATCGAATCGCAGGAGACGTACGTCGCGACGTTCGATCGCACGCCGTCGCACTCGCTGCATATGTTCGAGCACGTTCACGGCGAAAGCCGCGACCGTGGCCCCGCGATGGTCGATCTGCTCGATGAATATCGTGCGCTCGGGTTCGAAGTGACGAGCAACGAACTGCCGGACTACGTGCCGCTGTTTCTCGAGGTGCTCGGCCTGATCGATCCGGCGAAAGCACAGTCCCTGCTCGACGACGCCATTCACGTGCTGAACGCCATCGGCGAGCGGCTCGCAAAGAACGAAAGTCCGTACGCGGGCGCATTCCACGTGTTGCGCGATCTCGCATCCGTCGAACCTCGCCCGCTGACGCAGCCGCCCGTGCGCGACATGGACGAGGCGCTCGAAATGTTCGGCCCCGGCCACGATGGCGTCGAGCCGCTGCTCGTGCCGTCGCGTGCTTCTTCAACGCAGACCATTCGTTTTCATCCGACCGCAAAGGAGGCCCGATGAACACTTTCCTGTTCGGCATCTACCCGTATATCGCGGCGTGCATCTTCTTGTTCGGCAGCCTCATGCGCTTCGAGCGTGAGCAATACACCTGGAAAGCCGACAGCACGCAATTGATCGAGCGCGGCAACCTGAGGCTCGGGAACATCCTCTTTCACGTCGGCATTCTCGGCCTGTTCTTCGGGCATCTGTTTGGCTTGCTCACGCCCGTCGCGGTATGGGACCGGCTCGGCGTCGAGCATAGCGTGAAGCAGGCCGTCGCGATGATCGCCGGCGGCGTGATGGGAACGATGTGTCTCGCGGGCCTCGCGATCCTGCTGCATCGCCGCCTGACGAGCGCGCGGCTGTCCGCCGTCACGAAGACCGGCGATCGCGTCTTGCTGCTGTGGATTCTCGTGACGCTGCTGCTCGGCTTGTCGACCATCGGCGAATCGGCTGGTCACATGGACGGCGCGATGATGGTCAGCCTGATGACCTGGGCGCAGCATATCTTCACCTTCCAGGGCGATGCGGCGAGCCATGTCGCGAATGCGCCGCTGCTGTTCCGCGTGCACCTCTTCATGGGCATGACGCTCTTCGTGATCTTCCCGTTCACGCGCCTCGTGCATGTGTGGAGCGGCTTCGCGTCGCTGACCTACCTGGCGCGCGCGTGGCAGCTCGTGCGCAGCCGCTGAACATGGAAACGCCCGCGGTTGATCCACCGATGCGCGAGCGGCTCGCGACCCGCATCGTCATGTTGTCGGCGGTGGCGCTCGTGCTCGTGCTGACGATGATCGGCGGCACGCTGTGGCTCTCGTGGCAACTGCAGGGCGCGGGCGCGGCCATCAACGATGCCGGAAGCCTGCGGATGCGCGCGAACGCCGTGGGGATCGCGCTGCTGGCCGCGCAACGCGATGGCGGCGCATCGGCGGCATCGGCGGCAGACGAGCACATCGCCATGATGAACGCCACGCTCGATCGTCTGCGGCGCGGCGATGCGGCGCGTCCGCTGTTCCTTCCCGACGATGCGCGCATTCGCAGTCAATTCGACAGCGTCGCCGATGCCTGGCATGCGCGTCTCGAACCGCAAGCGCGCGATACGGCGGATGCATCGCGCTATCTGGAGGCGCTGCCTTCGTTCGTCGCGGGCGCGGATACGCTCGTCCGGCTCATCGAACAGGAGAACGCGCGCAAGACCGCGTGGCTGCGCATGTCGCAGATGGCGCTTGCGGCGCTGTCGTGCCTCGGCACCGTGGCCATCGTGTATCTGCTTTATCTGTGGTTCGTCGCGCCCGTGCAGCGCTTGCAGGAAGGACTTGCGCGCATTCAGCGGTGCGAATTCGACGTGCGCCTGCCGGTCGAATCGCGCGACGAGTTCGGCAATCTGGCCGAGGGCTTCAACCGGATGGCCGCCGAATTGCAGGCGCTCTATGGCGATCTGGCCGGGCGCGTCGAAGCCAAAACAGCGGAACTGGCGGCGCAGAATCGCGAACTGACCGCGCTGTATGAAATGACCGCGTTCCTCAACTTGCCCAACGACGTGCCCGCCTTGTGCGAGGGGTTCATCGCGCGTCTCACGCATCAGTTCGACGCGTCGGGCGCGACCGTCCGCCTTATTTCCGACGAAGACGATCGCCTGCATCTCGTCGCATCCGATGGCGTGCCGCCCGAACTGCTCGATGCCGAACGCTGCATGCCCGTCGACGGTTGCCTCTGCGGCGATGCCGCGACGCAGGGCGCGGCCGTCGTCCACGATGCGCGGCGCATGAGCCAGCGGCCTTGCCTGACCGACGAATCGGCGGGCGTGGCGGCGTTCGGCATCGTGTCGCAGGGCGAGAAGCTCGGGTCGTTCTCATTGCACTTCGACAGAAAACGCCCGATCCCCGCGTCCGAAATGAAACTGCTCGAAACGCTCGGCAAGCACTTCGGCACTGCGCTCAAGAATCGCCGGCTCGCGGCGCTCGAACGGCAGTTCGCGGTATCGGAGGAAAGGAACCTCGTCGCGCAGGGCTTGCATGACAGCATCGCGCAGAGCCTCAATTTCCTGAAGATGCAGGTGCATCTGCTCGATGCCGCCGCCCGCGAATCCCGCATGGACGAGATACGCGAGATCGTGCCGCTGCTCGAAGGCGGTGTCGCGGAAAGTTACGACGACGTGCGCGAGCTGCTGAACAACTTCCGCTCGAAGCTCGGCAGCGGCAAGTTCCGCTACGCGGTGGAAAGCACCATCGAGCGCTTTCGTTCGCAAGCGGGCATACCTGTCGCGCTCGATTATCGGGAGGCGGGCGGGCCTCCGCTTGCGGCGGATCATCAGTTGCAGGTCATCTTCATCCTGCAGGAAGCGCTGTCGAACGTGCGCAAGCATGCGGAAGCAAGTCACGTTCATGTGACGATCGTCAACGAGAGTGAATTCCGGCTCTTGGTCGAAGACGACGGCCAGGGCTACGATCCCGACGATATGCGTTTTCTCGACGAAAGGCACGTGGGTTTTCACATCATGCGCGAGCGTGCGGAACGGTTGTCGGCCAGGCTTCAACTGACCGGGTCGCCCGGGCGCGGTGCGCGCGTCGAACTCGTTTTGCCCACTCATGCGCGTCAGGCGGTCTGACGCTTCTCATCATGGCCATCCGCATCCTGCTTATCGACGATCACACGCTGTTCCGCTCGGGCGTGCGTGCGCTGCTGCAGCGCACGCCGGATTTCGAGGTCGTCGGTGAAGCGGCGGACGGGCACGAAGGCATCAAGCGGGCGATGCAGTTCTGCCCGGACGTCATCCTGCTCGACATCAACATGCCGGGGCTTTCGGGTCTCGAAACGCTGCGGCTGCTCGTGCAAGACCTGCCGCAAGCGGCGGTCGTCATGCTGACGGTCTCCGAAGACGTCGATGAACTCACGGTCGCGCTGCGCGACGGCGCGTGCGGCTATCTGCTCAAGAACATCGAAGCGGACACGCTTGCGGCGGCCATCCGCAAGGCGGCGGCGGGCCAGCCCGTCATTGCCGACGACATGACCGTCAAGCTCGTCGCAAGCATGCGCCGGCCAGCGTCCACGATGCAAGGCGACACCGCGCCCGTGCCCACGGCATCGGCGGCGGCCGATCCGCTTACCTCGCGCGAACGCGACATCATCCGCGAATTGTCGCGCGGTGCGAGCAACAAGGAAATCGCGCGCACGCTGTCGCTCGCCGAGAGCACCGTCAAGATCCACGTGCGCAACATCCTTCGCAAACTGAATTTCACGAGCCGCGTTCAGGTCGCGCTCTATGCAGCCGGGCGCGACGCCGCGTCCGTGCTTTCCGAATCCAATTGAACGCCTCATGCGTCGAGCATGTCATGAGCGCGTCGTCAGGCAGTCACATCATGAATCGAAATCAAGCTGAAACTTCGTCTCCTTCGATATCCGCGTACCACGGCTTCAGGCCGCTCACGATTCGCGGACGCAGCGTGCTGCCCATCGTGCAGGGCGGCATGGGCGTCGGCATCTCGGCGCATCGGCTGGCGGGGAGCGTCGCGCGGGAAGGGGCCGTCGGGACCATCGCGAGCATCGACTTGCGTCATCATCACGCCGATCTGACCGCAGCGTGCAAGGCAGATCCATCGCGCGAGACGCTGGAACAGGCCAATCTCACCGCGCTGGCACGTGAAATTCGCAGTGGGCGAGCGTTGTCCGAGGGGCGCGGCATGATCGCCGTGAACGTGATGAAGGCGGTCAGCGCACATGCCGATTACGTGCGCGTGGCCTGCGAGGAAGGCGCAGACGCCATCGTGATGGGCGCGGGCCTGCCGCTCGACCTGCCCGACCTCACGGACGGGTACCACATCGCGCTGATCCCGATTCTTTCCGACAGCCGCGGCGTCAATCTCGTCCTCAAGAAGTGGATGAAAAAGGGGCGCTTGCCGGATGCGATCGTGATCGAACATCCCGCGCATGCGGGCGGGCATCTCGGCGTGACGGACGTCGCCGACATGAACAACGAGCGCTTCGGCTTCGCTCGCGTGCTGGAAGAACTGGAGACGGTGTTCGCCACGCTCGGCATCGCGCGCGCGGACGTCCCGGTAATCGTCGCGGGAGGCATCAACAGTCATGAGGCGGTGCGCGGGTGGCTGTCGGCGGGCGCGGATGGCGTGCAGATCGGCACGCCGTTCGCCGTCACGGAGGAGGGCGACGCGCATCCCGAGTTCAAGCGCGTGCTGGCCGAAGCGACGCCGGAGGATATCGTCGAGTTCGTCAGCGTGACGGGATTGCCGGCGCGCGCGGTCAAGACGCCCTGGCTCATGCGCTACCTGCGCAACGAGGATCGCATCCGCACGAAAATCGGCGCACGCAAGCAGACGTGTCCGACCGCGCTCGAATGCCTGAGTGCGTGCGGTCTGCGCGACGGCATCGAGAAGTTCGGCCATTTCTGTATCGATACGCGCCTCGCGGCGGCGCTGCGCGGCGATGTCGGCAATGGACTTTTCTTCCGTGGACGCGAGACGCTCCCTTTTGGCGCGGCGATTCGCAGCGTGCGCGAACTGATCGAACTGCTGCTCACGGGTACGACGAAGACGGCGGGCGCGGGCTGCTGATGTGTCGTCCGGAAATGTCGCGTTTCACATGCGGGCGCGTTGAATCGAACTCGTCTTATGGCTCGACGGTTTGCTGCGCCCTAGGCTAAGAACAGTTCAACGAAAGGCGTTACGTCATGGCCAAGCGATTTCCCCTTCATCCCAAGCATCCCGAGCGCAATTGCTGGGGCTGCGACCACTACTGCGCCGCGGACGCCATGCGCTGCGGCAACGGCTCGAATCGCACGCAGCATCCGGCCGAACTGATGGGCGAAGACTGGTACGAGTTCGGCGACTGGGGACTCGATGTCGCGGACGACGCGACATCGATCGTGCCGTCCGCAAGCAAGGCTTGAAACGGAGTGAACCCGAACGCGCGCCAGGTATTCGTCCTGTTCCTACACGCCGGCGAATAGCGCCTGCCTAGAATTCCGGGCAATCCAACTCACCGCGTTGCCCGCCATGCACACCAAGCTCGAATTCGAAACACCGGAAGGCCGTCTGTCACTGCATATCGACGATGTCCAGTTCATGGCTTACGACGCCGCCGAAACCGCGATGAAGTCGATGTACACGTTCGTCGAGCGCATGCGCGACATGGGGCTGGGCGCTCTTGCCGAAACGCATGCGCGGGTGTTCGCGCAAAACCGCGTCAATGTGATGGAACTGCGCGAAGCCCACGACGACGCGCAAACGCTGCTCGCATGCGGCGCAATCGGCGATGCAATGGCCGACACCATCCAGCCCCGGCTCGAGATATTGCGCGAGAACATTGCTCAGACGCATCGGCAGATGCGCACGAGCGTCGACCGGCTGGCGGCTTTATCGGCGGCGTGCCATGAAGCGTTGAGCCAGATTCCGGGCTACACGCCGCCGAAGCGCGCGCGAGGCTGACGCGCTGCAACGCTCATCCGCCGGAATATTTTCTCAACAGCGCATTCACGTCGATGCGCTGTCCCTGCAGCAAGAGCAGCCGCGCGTGCAACACGAGATTCTCGATCAGAAGCAGCGCGGTCGTGAGCATGTAAGTGAGATTGACATCGCTCGCGTTGAGCCCGCTCGCCTGCAGGTTGCGATGTTTCTCCAATAGCGACGTCAACACGAGACTGCGAAGTTCGGGCTCACCGAACGGCAGGTCGCCGTAATCGACGGGATCTTCCTGTTCCAGTTCCGCGAGCAGGCCTGTCAATTCGCTGATGGTCACTTCCATGACGTCTCCGCCGTGAGCATGCGTGAAGGGTGAAGAGCGCCTTCATGATGCCACGTATCGGTCGACGGCATCATCGCGCGACGGCGGGTACACTGAATCATCGATTCCTATCTGCAAACGACTAGCCCGATGCCCAGGCGCGCGCCCGAACCGTGGTATCAACCGCCGCAGGAAGAGACTTGCGCGTTGTGCGGCCGTCCGGTGCCGCCGTCGGAGCGCGACCTGCATCATCTCGTGCCGAAGTCGCAGGGCGGCAAGAAGACGGCGGTGTTTCATCGCATCTGTCATCGGCAACTGCATGCGCTCTTCACCGAGAAGCAGCTCGCGCAGCAGTTTTCCACCGTCGAGGCGCTGCTCGCCGATGACCAGGTGCGCGGCTTCGTCGAGTGGGTCAGGACGAAGCCGAACGGTTTCTATCAGCGCACGCGGCGCTCGTCGCGCAAGTCGTAACCGCGCAGTGCAGGCGTGGTCCACGGCGCGCACGCGGCTTCCTTGTTCAGCGCGGACATGCCGAAGCGCTGCATGATGAAGCTCTCCAGCACGAGGTAGAGATCCGCTTCCCGTGGCCGCGTCCCCCAGCGGCTGTTGCCTGCCACCGACGCCACCGTGAACCAGGAGTGCGGTGGAAAAAGTTCGACGCGCAGCATGTCGCGTTCGAGAATCCTCAGCCGCCCGGTATCTGCGTGAAACTCGGCGCTGACGGCGCCGCCCGGTAGATCGATGCTCACCCTCGTTGCATTCGCCCGCATGGTCTCGCCCTCTTTGTGGTTCCGATACGGTGCCCGCACGTTCGTGACAACGTTATGACGTCCGTTCGCTCTCGAATAGTCCCGCTTAAGGAGGGGCGCACGCGCGCCGCCCGCCGTTCAAGCAGAGATATTCCGATAGGCATACAGTAATGAGGTTGCCTGCTGACGCCGAAGTATCGGCAGCATCGGCAACGGAGCAGCAACGGATGCATAGCGTGGTGGCGAAGGTTCGCTCCCGCACATAAAATGCCGCGCGACAGGCGCGGACCCACCTGATCTGGCCGCGTCTTCGCAACGGGCGAAGGCGCGAGTCTCATGTCGATAGATTCAAGTCAATAGAGGAAATTCGTCCATGTTCAAAGCGTATTCGTATGCAGCATCGGCAGCCGACAAGCCGCTCGGCCCGCTGGAGATTCAGCGCCGCGACGTCGGCCCGAACGACGTGCGTATCGACATCCTGTTTTGCGGCGTGTGCCACTCCGACCTGCACATGGCGCGCAACGAGTGGGGCGGCACGAACTATCCGGTCGTGCCGGGTCACGAGATCGTGGGGCGCGTGGCGGAAGTCGGATCCGAGGTGACGAAGTTCAAGGCGGGCGATCTGGCCGGTGTCGGCTGTATGGTCGATTCGTGTCGCGTCTGCGATGCCTGCAACGAAGGTCTCGAACAGTATTGCGAAGGTCCGGACAGCTTCATTCAGACGTATAACTCACCGGACAAGAAGTCGGGCGGCGTGACGTATGGCGGATATTCGACGTCGATCGTCGTCGATGAAGCCTTCACGCTGCGCGTTCCGGAGAATCTCGAGCTGGCTGCGGTTGCGCCGTTGCTGTGCGCGGGCATCACGACGTATTCGCCGTTGCGTCACTGGAACGTGAAGCCGGGCGACAAGGTTGGCATCGTGGGTCTGGGCGGGCTCGGGCACATGGGCGTGAAGATCGCCGCGGCGATGGGCGCGCATGTCGTGCTCTTCACCACGTCTCCGAACAAGACCGAGGATGCGAAGCGCCTGGGCGCGCATGAGGTCGTGGTGTCGAAGGACCCTGACCAGATGGCCGCGCACGCGAACAGTTTCGACTTCATTCTGAACACGGTGGCGGCATCGCATAATCTGGATCAGTTCATTGCGCTGCTCAAGCGTGACGGCACCATGACGCTCGTCGGCGCGCCGGAGCATCCGCACCCGTCGCCGTCGGTGATGAACATGATCTTCAAACGCCGGTCGCTGGCGGGCTCGCTGATCGGTGGTATCGCCCAGACGCAGGAAATGCTCGATTTCTGCGGCAAGCACGGGATTACTTCGGACATCGAAATGATCCGCATGGACGAGATCGATACGGCTTATGAGCGCATGCTGAAAAGCGATGTGAAGTATCGGTTTGTTATCGATATGGCGACGATGGAGAAGTAAGAGTGCTCGGACGAGGCTCTCTCGCGGGCCTCGTCCGGCACCATCTATCTTCCCTCGCGCACGCGCCGTTCCAGCCTGAAGATGCCGGGCGGCTCGAAGTAGGTGCCGAAGCGCACGAGGCCCGCTTTCTTAAGGTGGCAGGTCATCTCGAAGCTGACCTGCAGCCCCGGCTCCGGCGTGTCGACGATGGCCACATCGATTGAACGGATGCGCGGCTCGTATTTGAGCAGCGTCAGTTCCATCTGCTTCTTGAGCGCGTGCGACGACGCCTCGCACGTTTTGCTGCACGCTCAGGGCTTCGAGCGTGCGGTCGTCGAAATAGTGGATCGGCTCGCCGTCGATTTGACCGAGCAGAATGTCGTAGAGCGATGGATTTTCACGTTCGCGAACGAGCATCAACGCAAGCAGGCCATCCCCCATGCATTCGCGCGACTCGCACGCGTCGCCATCGCGATGCCGCTAGCAACGAACCTCTCGCTTGCCGCACCGCATGAAACAATGTGTCCTTCGTCTTGCTTACGACCGCCCAGGGGACGCAGAATCAAGACCTCCCCTGCGATTCCTCCGCGCCTCACATGACGACGAAGCTGATCAGTTTCTTTGCGACCCGCGACGCCAACGCGTCGCTGGAAAATCATCGGCGATACTGCGCGAGCCGCGCGTACACGCACGAATTCGTCGATGCAAGCAGCATCGGCTGGGCGCATCTGCGTGTCTTGCTCAAGTACCAGACGCTGTTGCGCGCCATGCGGGCCATGCCCGACGGCGATCTCATCCTGCTGCTCACGCAGGACTGCCTGATCGTGCGCGACATTGCCTGCGAAGCGTTGATGGAGGCGGCTCGCGACCATATCACCGTGTCGATGGGCGACGCCGGGCACGACACGGTCATCGCCGCGTTTCAACTGTGGCGCAACACGGCCGCATCGCGCGAAATGGTGGAACGCCTGTGCGCGCGTGCCCGGTTCGGAAGCACCGCCGTGAGTGAATCGGAGTTGCTTCGCTCGACTTCTCCATTCGCCTATATCACGCGCTTCGACGACGTTCATCCCGCAGTCCCCGCAGCATGGCATATCGATCCCATCTGGACGCAGTGGCGCGCATTCACCATCGCGCTTGCCGATATCCCCGATGCCCCGCCGAACCAGCCCGTCCATGCCGACCTGCGCGACCTCTTCGCCGAGCACATCAACGCGTGTCAGGCGAACGGCCAGCCCTATCTGACGCTGCCGCCGCAGCCGGAACCGCAAGCCGTCGATACGGCATACGAGGCCCTGAATCCCGACGCGCCGATCGCGCTCGTCATGCTCTATACGCCCAACATCCGGGCCTACGGGGAGATTGCCGAGCGCAATCTGCGCCGCTATTGCACGCGTCACGGCTACGCATTGCACGTGTATCGCGACCTGCCGCAAGAGGCCGGACAGAGCGCGAGCGGCAACTGGCTGAAGCCGTGGGTGCTGCGCCGCCATCTGCCATCGCACGAGTGGGTCATGTGGATCGATGCGGACGTGCTCGTCATCGATCAGTCGACGCCGCTCGACGCGCTCTTCACGAATCGCGATCGTCTTATCGCGATGGACATGAGCTGGCAGTTCAACTCGGGCATCATGGGCTTTCGCCGCACGCCGCAAAACCTCGACGTGCTGGCGGAAGTCGAGGAGACGATCGGCGGCGTCGCGGACAAGTCATCGACGTACGCAAGCGGCGGCGATCAGGACGCCTTCATCAAAGTCCTCATGCGGCACGGCATGGCGAGCGACGCCGAACTGGTCGACTGCATCACGCTGAACACGCCATATCAGCTGCAAAAGCCCGATAGCTTCATGGTCCACTACATGCACATGTGGCTGTCGCTGCGCGCCCTCGCGATGCATCGCGGCGACCTGGCGAGCCGACACATGACGGACGGCGCGACCACATAAAGAAAGTCTTTCGAAAGAAACGCTCGCTTGTTGCAACGCAAAACGCTGAAAACCTTTAGAAACCTACTCGTTACTCCGCCGGCGCCCGGCCGCCCGTGCAGTAAAATGCGGACCTCATTTCACGACACGACGACGCATGTTGCGCAAGGCCTGGCGCGGGGAAGAACGCTTCTGGAAAGTCTGGTGGCTGCTCGGCCTGCCGTTGCATCTCGCATGGTGGGCCGTCTATCTGTACCTTTGGGGTACCGGGGTCGCTCCCGAACCGTTCCTGCTTATCACCATCTGGTTCTGGCCCGGCATGCTCGGCCTGTTCGCCGCGTGCGCGGCGCTCTATCTCGCGTGGTGCACGGCGGCCTGGCGATGCTCGGCCAATGTCGATCGCCGCGTATGGACGTATGTCGCACGCGTGCTCATCGGCGTGGGGCTCGGGTCGTTCCTGACCGAATGCGCGCTCATACTGACCGCGCCGTTCGTGTCCGGATAAGCGCATCCAATTAAGCGTTCTCGCAAAAACCCCAAGCGACGACACTGCTCCGCAACGCTACCATCGTCCCCATCGAAGTGGAGACGCTGCGCGCGAGGAGACACCGCTTGGCCTACGATCCGACCATCCGCAAGAAGCCAGAGGAATTACGGAGCCATCGCTGGTATGGCGCCAACGATCTGCGTTCGTTCGGCCACCGCTCGCGCACGGCGCAGATGGGCTATCACCCGTCCGACTACATGGGCAAGCCGGTGATCGCCGTTGTGAATACGTGGAGCGAAATCAACTCCTGCCACACGCACTTCAGGCAGCGCGTCGAGGAAGTCAAGCGCGGCGTCTGGCAGGCGGGCGGCTTTCCGGTGGAAATGCCCGTGATGACGCTCGCGGAGCCGTTCCAGAAGCCGACGACGATGCTCTATCGCAATTTCCTCGCGATGGAGGTCGAGGAACTGCTGCGCTCGTATCCGTTCGACGGCTGCGTGCTGATGGGCGGCTGCGACAAAACCACGCCCGGCCTGCTGATGGGCGCGATCAGCATGAACCTGCCCGCGATCTTCCTGCCCGCCGGTCCGATGCTGCGCGGCGACTGGAACGGCCGCACGCTCGGCAGCGGCTCCGACACGTGGAAATACTGGGCCGAACTGCGCGCGGGCAAAATCACCGAGGAGGAGTGGAAGGGCGTCGAGAGCGGCATCGCGCGCTCGCCGGGTCATTGCATGACGATGGGCACCGCCTCCACGATGACGAGCGCCGCCGAGGCGCTCGGCCTCACGCTGCCGGGCTTCGCGTCGATTCCAGCGGTCGATTCGCGCCATGCGCAGTTCGCGTCGCTGACGGGGCAGCGCATCGTCGAGATGGTCTGGACGGATCTGAAGCCGTCCGACATCCTCACGGCGAAGTCGTTCGACAACGCCGTTACCACCGTGCTGGCCCTGTCCGGCTCGACCAACGCGATCGTGCATCTGGTGGCGGTCGCGCGGCGCGCGGGCGTGCCGCTCACGACCGCGCGCTTCGACGAGCTGTCGCGCGTGACGCCCGTCATCGGCAACGTGCGCCCGGCGGGCAAGTATCTGATGGAGGACTTCTTCTACGCGGGCGGCCTGCGCGCGCTGCTCGCGGAACTGGGGAATCTCATCGATGGCGCCCAGCTCACGGTCAATGGCGCGACGCTCGGCGAGAA
This sequence comes from Caballeronia sp. LZ019, assembly GCF_031450825.1. Lineage (NCBI taxonomy): Bacteria > Pseudomonadati > Pseudomonadota > Betaproteobacteria > Burkholderiales > Burkholderiaceae > Caballeronia > Caballeronia sp. LZ019. The sequence goes on from NZ_JARTVZ010000003.1 coordinate 293,206, forward strand.
CATCGCGGGCGCGGAGATTTTCGACGACGACGTCATCCGCAGGCGCAGCAATCCGCTCGTGCCGAACGATGCCCTTGCCGTGCTGACCGGCAACCTCGCGCCCGACGGCGCCGTCATCAAGCCGGCGGCGATGGAAGCGCATCTGCTTAAGCATCGCGGCCCGGCGGTCGTGTTCAGGGACTACGCGGACCTGGCCGCGCGCATCGACGATGAAGCGCTCGACGTGACCGCCGATTCCGTGATCGTGCTGCAACATGCGGGACCGGTCGGCGCGCCCGGCATGCCGGAGTGGGGCCAGTTGCCGATTCCGCAGAAGCTGTTGAAGCAGGGCGTGCGCGACATGGTCCGCATCTCCGATGCGCGCATGAGCGGCACGAGCTACGGCGCGTGCGTGCTGCATGTCGCGCCGGAATCGTTCGTGGGCGGGCCGCTTGCGCTCGTGCGCGACGGCGACATCGTCGAACTCGACGTACCCGCGCGCAGGCTGCATCTCGAAGTCGGCGACGATGAACTCGCCGCCCGCCGCGCCGCGTGGGTGCGCCCGAAGCGGCCGTTCGAACGCGGCTTCGGCGTGATGCATCAGCTGCACGTCACGCAGGCGAACAAGGGCTGCGACTTCGACTTCCTCGAAGAGAAATTCGTCGCTGATGGCGGCGAGCCTGAAATCCACTGAACGACGAGCATCGACATGACGACTCACGACATCGCCGTCTCCGGCGAGACCCTCGAACTGCTGCGCCACGTCAGCACCGCGACGCTCACGACGCAACTCTTCAAGCGCGGCTTGCGCAATGTGTTCCTGCAAGGCGTCGCGCCGCTCGTCAAGCCGGCGAATGGCGCACCGAATCTCGTCGGGCCGGCGTTCACGCTGCGCAACATTCCGGCGCGCGAGGATATCGATCATCTCGGCGTGTTTCAGAACCCGGATCACCCGCAACGCAAGGCGGTCGAGACCGCTCCGCCGGGCAGCGTGCTCGTGCAGGATTGCCGTGGCGATCGCACGGTCGCATCGAGCGGCTCGATTCTGACGACGCGTCTCCAGGTGCGGGGCGTCGCGGGCATGGTGTCGGATGGTTGCGTGCGCGATAGCGGGACCATCGGCGATATCGGCTTGCCGATCTTCTGCGCGGGCCCGAGCGCGCCGCTGAACCTCGCGAAGCATCACGCGGTGGACATGAACGTGCCGATCGCGTGCGGCGGCGTGGCGGTGTATCCGGGCGATATCGTCGTCGGCGATGTCGATGGCGTCGTCATCGTTCCGCGTCATATGGCCGAGCAGGTGGCGAAAGATGCGGCGGAGCAGGAACTGCTGGAAGCGTTCATCACGATGCGCGTGGAACGCGGCGCCGCGTTGCGCGGGACGTATCCGCCGGATGAGGCGACGCTTGCGGAGTATGCGGAGTGGCGCAAGGGGCAGGTGTAGAGGACAACGCCGGACGTGGAATCGTCTCGTCAGGCGACCAACAGCTCGGCCGCCTGGGAATCCACCCTGCGCAACTAGCGCCCGCCCTCTGCGAAGCCCCGCAACAAATGATGCGCGATAGCAAACGGCTTCGGCGCGGACAGTCCGTCCGCGTGCGAGCCGTCGAGCATCGCCGCGACTTCGGCGCGCGTGAACCAGCGCGCGTCTTCGAGCTCGTTCTTGTCGATGACGATGTCCGTATCGACTGCCTGCGCGAAACAGCCGATCATCAGCGACGAAGGAAACGGCCACGGCTGCGACGCGAAGTAACGCACGTCCTTGCAGCGGATGCCGGCTTCCTCCAGCACCTCGCGATAGACCGCATGCTCGAACGTCTCGCCCGGCTCCACGAAGCCCGCCAGCGCCGAGTACATCCCCGGCGCGAATTGCGGCTGACGGCCGAGCAGGCAACGCTCGCCGTCGGTGACGAGCATGATGACCACCGGATCGACGCGCGGAAAATGCTGCGCGCGGCAGTTGCCGCAGATGCGCCGCCAGCCCGCGCCTGCGTCGTCGGTCGGATGGCCGCAATTCGCGCAGAAGCGATGCCGCCGGTGCCAGTCGAGCATCGATCGCGCTTCGCCGAGCGCGCTGACGATCGGCGCATCGACGAGTCCCTGCATCGCGACGGGCCGCAGTTCCATCGTTTCGACTGGCACGCCCTCGAGCGCGCTCGCCGCGGCTTCCGCGCTCGCGTCGACGGCGCAGGCAAAGAGCGCGCGCCCATCGGCGTCGCGGCCCAGCAGCACCGTCTGCAGCGGCGCGCCGAACGTCGCGGCTTCATGCGCGGCGAACAGCGCATCGAGGCGCCCGTCGCGGCCGTCGATGCGCTTGAACAGCGGCACGTCCTTTACAAAGAGCAGAAAGCGCGTGGCGGCATCGTCGCGGAGGCGGGCGACGAACGCTTCGTCATCGCGTTTGTCGGACATGCGGTCGAGCGGATCGAGCGTGAAACCGATGGCATGAGGCGGCGTGGGCATGATTGAGTTCGTCGAAGCGGCGGCGCGCGCCTGAGGAAAAGGGTCAGCGAGCATCCTAGCGAAGTTGGCGCATCCTTGCTGGCGAAGCAAGGCGTCGCGGCTATGCGATAAGTCCGCCTGTATCGGATACCGGTGTAAGCATCATGGAAGTCAACGAATTCTCACGCGAGGCCAATGGCGGGACGGAGCTGATGCTGCGCCGGTTGCATCGCTCACTCGACGCGGGCCTGCTCGCGAAGTTTCAGATCATCCCGTCGCGTATCCGCGAGATCGACCCGCACAGAAAAACCGTGCTCTGGCTTCACGACGTGCCGACCGAAGAAACGGTGGCGCTGAAAGACGCCGCTTACCGCAAGCAGTTCGCCAGAATCGTGATGGTGTCCGACTGGCAAATGCAGATGTTCCACATCTTCTACGGCATGCCGTACTCCGAATGCATCGTCATTCGGAACGGCATCGAACCGATACCGCCGCTGCCCAAGCCGGACCTGCACGAGGTCATCAACGTCATCTACCACACGACGCCGCAGCGCGGTCTTCAACTCCTCGTGCCGGCTTTCGAGCATGTGCTCGCCAGATTCGGGCGGCTGCACCTGCACGTGTATTCATCGTTCGATGCCTACGGCCAACCGGAGCTCGACGCGCCTTACGCGCCGCTTTTCGAACATTGCAGGCATCACCCGAACATCACGTATCACGGCTTTCAACCGTACGATGCCGTGCGGCGCGCGCTTCAGCAAAGCCACGTGTTCGCTTATCCGTCGATATGGCCCGAGACCTCCTGCCTCGCCGCCATCGAAGCGATGTCCGCAGGCAATCTGGTCGTCGCGCCGAACTACGGCGGACTTTTCGATACCTGTAATCGATGCGCGCTCGGCTATCAATGGACGGAAAAGCCGGCCGATCACGTGGCGGTCTTCGCCGATGCGTTATCGGACGCGGTCGTCAGACTGCGAAACGATCCCGCGGGCTGTCAGAGCCATCTCGACGCGCAGAAGGGCTTTCACCGATCGTTTCTATGACTGGAATGCGCTCGCGCCCGTCTGGGACCGCATGTTGAGAGCACTGCTGACCTGATGCGCGACCGTTGCGATCTGCAACGACAAGTCCTATCTTGTCGGCACGCAGCACTGATCGCATAGGACTCACGGAAGTTGACGGCTTCGCGCTCCAAGCCAGCAGAGCCGCACTGCCGCACTGCCGCGACGATCGAACGGCGGTCGCATCGCGTTCCCGCAACGCACAACGACAGGATGATCGTTCCATGCCGAAGCGTGTCGATTCTCAGCCGCGCCGATCGTCGTCATGGAGCCGGCCATGAAGCCGCCGACCATCATGGAGATCGTCCGATGAGCCTGAGCCTGTACGCCCATCCGTTTTCGTCGTATTGCCAGAAGGTGCTGGTCGCGCTCTACGAAAACGCCACGCCGTTCGAATGGCGGCCTCTCACGCCCGAAACGCCGCAGTCCATGCGCGAACTGGCGGAACTCTGGCCCATCAGGCGCTTTCCCGTCCTCGTCAACGATGGCCGGGCGGTGATCGAAGCGACGATCATCATCGAGTATCTGGACCTCTTTCATCGCGGACCGGTGCGCCTGATTTCGTCCGATCCGCGCGCCGCGCTCGACGTGCGCTGGATGGACCGCTTCTTCGACAACTACGTGTCTACGCCGCAGCAAAAGATCGTCTTCGATTGCATGCGGCCCGATCACGAGCGCGATCCACGCGGCGTCGCCGATGCCCGCGCGATGCTCGACACGTCGTACGGCATCCTCGACCGCCTGATGTCGGCGCGCGAATGGGCCGCCGGCGATGCCTTCACTCTCGCCGACTGCGCCGCCGCGCCGTTCCTGTTTTATGCCGACTGGACGCATCGCATCGGGGATGCTTATCCGAACGTGATCGCGTATCGCAAGCGGCTGCTGGCGCGGCCTTCGTTTGCGCGCGCGGTGGACGAGGCGCGGCCGTATCGGCGATTGTTTCCGCCGGGCGCGCCGGATCGCGACTGACCCCCGTCGAGTTCGTCAACACAGGAGAACACGCATGACATCCACGCCTTCACGCCTTCCCGCAGCCGAACTGGCGGCGCGGGCCACGATGACCTTCCCGAATGAAAGCGCCGACTATCGGCGGGCGCGCATTGCGCTGCTGGCCGAAGAAATCGAGTTGCGGCGGCATATCGAGCGCGTTGCGCAGATGCGGCGCGCACTGCCGCCCGGCGGCGAAGTCACGGGCGATTATCGCTTCGAAGGCGAGCGCGGTTCCGTCGATTTCGCCGGCCTGTTCGGCGACAAGGACACGCTCGTCACCTATAGCTACATGTTCGGACCGCAGCGCGAGCGGCCCTGCCCGATGTGCACGTCGCTGCTGTCGGCGTGGGAAGGCGAGGCGCGCGATATCGAACAACGCGTGGCGCTCGCGGTCATTGCGCGCTCGCCGCTCGCCAGGCTCGTCGCGTTCAAGAAAGAGCGCGGCTGGCGCGACCTGAAGCTGTATGCCGACACCAACGGCAACTTCAGCCGCGACTATCACGCGATTTCGAAAGAAGGCGGCGATGAACCCGCTCTCAACGTGTTCACGCGGCGCGACGGCGTGATCCGCCACTTCTGGGGCGGCGAAATGGACTTCGCGACCGCCGATCCGGGCGAGGACCCGCGCGGCGCGCCCGATCCGATGCCGCTCTGGACCGTGCTCGACATGACGCCGGAAGGACGCGGTACGGACTGGTATCCGAAACTGAACTATTCCTAGGCGGCGCGTGGCTTGTGTGACGTTCAGTCAAATCTGGGCGCGCGTGGTCAACTTCGGTCGCGGGCCGGCGTTATGGGCGAACCGTTTCACGGTGAATCGGTATTACCGGGAGAAGTTCGCTCATGGTTGCAAACGCATTCATCCGGCGCGCGCGCGTCGTCAGTCTCGCATCCGTCGGCGCGCTCGTCGTGGTCAGCGGATGCGCCGCGCATCGGCCGGTGAGCGCGGCTGCGGCGCCGGAGCCGTCGCAGGACGAGCCGCGGGACGTGCGCGAAACGCCGGCGGCCGAGGCATCATCGGTCGATGCGCCCGCCGCGATCGCACCCGACAACGCAGTGTCGCAACCCTTGCAGGTCGGCGAGGCGTCGTTCTATAGCAGCAAGTTTCAGGGACGTCGCACCGCAAGCGGCGAGCGCTACGACATGAACGCGCTGACCGCCGCGCATCGCACGTTGCCGCTCGGATCGTATGTGCGCGTGAGCAATGTTTCGAGGACGCGGTCGGTGGTGGTGCGTATCAACGATCGGGGCCCGTTCGTCAAAGGGCGGATGATCGACCTGTCGTTCGCCGCCGCGAGCCTGCTCGGCCTGCGCAATGCCGGGCACGCGCGCGTCCTGCTCGAACCGGTCGAGCCGATCAGGCTGCAGATCGCGCAGCCGGTCGCGGCGTCGAACAAGGCGCGCGTGTATCACGCCAAAGCGCCGAAGAGGCCGATGAAGCTGCGCCTCGCGCATCCGCGGCGTCACGGCGCGCGAGCGCGGGCCCAGGCTTCGGCCTGACGGCCATCGGACGGATACAATGCGGCGGCACAAGACCTGCGCCCTGCCGAGTCATCCGATCCGACACATGAACCAATCGCCCCGGGCCTTTCTTCTCGGCCCGCTTCTCAAAAGCGTTTCGCGGTCTTTCTATCTGACGCTGCGCATCTTGCCGCCCGCGATGCGCGATCCCATCGGGCTCGCCTATCTGCTCGCGCGCGCGGCGGACACCATCGCGGATACGTCGCTCGTCACGCCGGCGCGCCGGCTCGACTTGCTGCTGTCGCTGCGCGCGCAAGTGAACGGCGCGCCGGACGACGGCGCGCTCGCCCGCATCGCCGATGAAGTCGCGGGGCAGCAAACACAGCCCGACGAACGCGTGCTGCTCGAATCGCTCGGACCCGCGCTATCGATTCTGAGCGACCTCGGCCCAGCCGATGCCGCCGCCGTGCGCGATATCGTGACCACGCTCAGCACCGGCATGGAGTTCGACCTGCGCACGTTCCCGGACGAAACATCCGGACAGATCGCGGCGCTCGATGCATTCGCCCAACTCGACCGCTACACGTATCTGGTCGCGGGATGCGTCGGCGAGTTCTGGACCAAGATGACCTTCGCGCACATGCCCGGCCTCATCCGGACGGCGCCCGACGTGATGCTCGCGCGCGGCGTGCGCTTCGGCAAGGCGCTGCAGATGACCAACGTGCTGCGCGATTGCGCACGCGATCTGCGCATCGGCCGATGCTATCTGCCCGCCGACCTGCTCGCGCGTCATGGTCTCGCGCCGCAAGACCTGCTGGCAGCGGATGCTTCGTCGCGTGCGCGGCCCGTCCTGGCGGAGCTGCTGCGCGCGAGCTTGCCGCTCTTTCAGGACGCGCTCGAATACACGCTCGCGATTCCGCCGCACGCCGTGCGACTTCGGCTCGCGTGCCTGTGGCCGATCATGATCGGGCTCGACACGCTCGTGCTTCTCGCCGGCAACGACGCGTGGCTCGATCCAGCGCGCATCTCCAAGGTCCGGCGCAACGACGTGTATCGCATCATGGCGACGTCGATGCCGCTCGTCGCATCGAACCGCATGTTGCGCGCGTGGGTGTCGCGCCGAATGAACGCGATCGAACTCGCGCTCTAGCGGCGCAATTCCGCGATGATCCGCTCGGCCAGAAAATCGCAAGGCGGCCGTTGCGATGCGGCGCTGCGCGCGAGCACCACTTCCAGCGCGGCGATTTCCGGCAGTCCCTGCGCTTGCCCGAGCAGCGTGAAATGCGCGGGCACGGCGCATTTGGCGAGCGGCGTGACGGCGAGCCCGGCTTCGGCCATCGTCAGGAGACCGAGCAGGCTGGGACTTTCATACGACGTGCGATAGCCGATGCGCGCCCGCTCCAGGCTTCGAATGGCGTTCTCTCGCGCGACGCTGCCCGGCAGGAACACGGCGATCGGCAGCGGCCGTTCGCGCCAGATGTCGGTCGCGCCGGGGGCGGCGGCCCAGACCATCGGCTCGTGGCGCAGGAACTCGCCGGAGATGCCTTTCACGCGCGTGGCGCAGACGAGATCGACGGCGCCGTCCTTCAGCATCGGCGCGAGCGCGGCGCTCGGCAAGCCGACCACCTGAATCTCGACCTTCGGATACGTCGCTGAGAACTTCTTCAGGATCGGCGGAAAGAGCGACGAGGCGTAATCGTCCGGCACGCCGATCACCACGCGCCCGGTTACGTCGGGGCGGACGACCGCCGCCCACGCTTCGTCGCGCAGCGCGATCATGCGGCGCGCGTAGGTCAGCAGCACTTCGCCGTCCTGCGTGGGCGTGACGCTGCGCGGCTTGCGCACGAAGAGCGCCTTGCCGAGCGCCGTTTCGAGCGTCTTGATCTGCATGCTCACCGCCGATTGCGACCGGTGCACGAGCCCCGCCGCGCGGCTGATGCTGCCGGTATCTGCGACAGCGATGATCATCGAGAGAACGTCCAGGTCGAGCGCTTTCATGAAGAGTCGGTGCGAGGCTTTGGTATCAGAAAATCTGAACGAATCTATCAATATTATGCGATTTTCTTTTAGCTTGCCGGGCGGCATAGTGCAGGAAAGGAGCCTACCGATGAACGCGCGTACCGATCCCGCTGTCCTCGCCGCCGTGCAAGCCATGCCCGAACCGTCGTTCGCGACGACCGCGTCGGGCCTATCCGTGCCTTACGTCGAATGCGGCGAAGGGGAGCCGCTCGTGTTCGTGCACGGCTCGCTGTGCGATTACCGCTACTGGTGCGCGCAACTTGCGCCGCTCGGCAAGCACTTCCGCGCGATCGCGCCGAGCCTGAGCCACTACTGGCCGGCCGTCGATGCCTTCGTGCAGGGCGAGTTCGGCTGGCGCGCGCACGTCGACGAGATCGCCGAGTTCATCGTCGCGATGGACCTGGCGCCCGTGCATCTCGTCGGGCATTCGCGCGGCGGCTGCATCGCGTTCCATCTGGCGCGCGAATATCCGCGGCTTGTCAAGACGCTGACGCTCGCGGATCCGGGCGGTCCGCTGCAGACATCGGCGCAGGCGTCCGCTGCCCTCGCCACCCTCCCGCCCGCAACGAACGCGCTGCGTGCGCGCGTCGCGGAGTTGATCGAACAGGGCGATTTCGACACCGGTCTCGAAATGTTCGTCGATTCGGTGAGCATGCCCGGCTTCTGGCAGAAGAGCACGGAGAGCTTCCGCCGCATGGCGCTCGATAACGCGCTCACGCTGCCGAAGCAGTTCCGCGATCCGCTTCCCGCCTACACCCGCGAGGCGGCGCGCGACATCAAGTGCCGCACGTTGCTGATCGACGGCCAGAGAAGCCCGCGCATGTTCCGCAACAACGTCGACAAGCTCGTCGAATGGATCGAATTCGCCGAACGGCAGACGATGGCGGGGGCGTCGCACGGAATGAACGTGGCGAGTCCCGCCGCGTTCAATCGCGCGGTGCTGGGCTTCGCGGGCGCGTGGTAATCGCCGGCGGACGAACGGTCGGGCTTTCCGTCATACATTTTCGTTGCGTGTTGTGACAACGCAACCGTGAGCGCGTGGCTGCCGGGCTAAGATCGTTGCCACCTCATTGCCTTCGCGAGGCGCATGTGAGCACCGGGCACGACGATCTCGACGCATGGAAGCGCCAGCGCACCGTCACGCTGGCGTTCGAACTGGCCGATAGCGGCCGCTGCGAGCACTTCGGCGATATCGCCTACACGCTGCAGTTCGAGCGCGGCTTGTCGATATCGCTCATCGACGATCCCGCCGTGCGCCGCCAGCTCAACGAGCGATGCGCCGATGCCCGCGAGGCGCTCGCGCCCGAACCGGAACCGCCCGAAGCGCCCGAAACCGTGACGACGCGAGCGCAAACGCCTTCGCTGCTGCGCCGCGCCGCATCCGCGCTGCGGCGATCCGGCACGCTCGCCAGCGGCCTCCGGTCCGCCGCGTCCTGACCATCAATTGCGCCTTTTCTAGCCAAATCGCCGGGCAAATGGCGGATTTGCACGAGAGTTGCGCGTCTCAAAACCTGTAAACTCAAGAAAGTAGAACCAGAAGCCCGGACACGCACCGCGCGTGCGGTCCGGCGTTTGAACTTTGAGGAGGAAATGCTCGTGGCTAACGAAAAGATGCTGGCGCAGATGGCGGAGAAGCAGGGTTTCATCGCCGCTCTGGATCAAAGCGGCGGTTCGACACCCGGCGCGCTGCGCCAATACGGCATTGCGGACGACGCCTACAACGGCGATGCCGAGATGTTCAAGCTCATGCACGAAATGCGCGTGCGCATCATGACCGCGCCGGCCTTCACGGGCGAGAAGGTCATCGGCGCGATTCTGTTCGAGCGCACGATGGACGGCGAAGCGGAAGGCAAGCCGGTGCCCACGTTCCTGTGGGAAGACCGTGGCGTCGTGCCGTTCCTGAAGGTCGACAAGGGTCTCGAAGCCGAAGCCGACGGCGTGCAGATCATGAAGCCGATCCCTGGCCTCGATGAACTGCTTCAGCGCGCGGCGAAGCTCGGCGTGTTCGGCACGAAGATGCGCTCGGTGATCCATCAGGCGTCGGAGAAGGGCATCGCGGCGGTCGTGAAGCAGCAGATCGAAGTGGGCGAGCAGATCATCGCGCAAGGTCTCGTGCCGATCCTGGAACCGGAAGTTTCGATCAAGAGCCCCGACAAGAAGGGCGCGGAAAAGATTCTTCGCGATGAACTGCTGAAGGGCCTCGACGCGCTGCCGGAATCGAGCCGCGTGATGATCAAGCTGACCATTCCGGACGAAGCAGATTTCTATCGCCCGTTGATCGAACATCCGCGCGTCGTGCGCGTCGTGGCGCTGTCGGGCGGCTACACGCGCACCGATGCGTGCAAGCGTCTCGCCGAAAACCACGGCATGATCGCGAGCTTCTCGCGTGCGCTGATCAACGAACTGAAGCAGTCCATGAGCGACGACGAATTCAACGCGACGCTCGCGGAATCCATCGACGAGATTTACGAGGCATCGGTCGAAAAGGTCTGAAGCTCACCATTCGATGTCAGAAAACGCGCCCGTTTGCGGCGCGTTTTTTCATGGTCGAGCGCAATCCTTCCGATCATTAACTGGGGTTTGTCAGCCCTTCTGCACTCTCGTTCGCTTCCTATACTTCCTGCATGGGACGCGAACCGCGATCGCATAGAGCGTGTTCCGCAGGCTCGCGGCCGTCCCGGGTCACGGCACGCGTGCCGGAATCATCGTCGACGACCACCATGAAAGACCTCGCCTGGAACATCTTCATTTCGGTATCCTTTATAACGGCGATCGCGATGCTCTCGTGCACCGTCATCACCTATCTCGATCTATGGCAGTTTCACGGCGACGCGCGTCGCCATGACGAGCCGTTGCGTTTCCGCTTGCTTCGCTCCACCTGGTTCTTCTACTTCAACGCCTGTACGTGCCTCACGTCGGTAGCGGCGCTGCTTTATGTCACGTGACCGATAGCGGGAAGCCGCCTGCAAAGGCCTCGCGCAAGTATCCGATGAAGAGCGCGACCGCTCGCGGGACATGGGGCGCGTAGGGGCGCACGACATAGAGCTGATCCGCGAAAGCGCCTACCGGACGCCAGTCCGGCAGCAGGACCACGAGCTTGCCGGCCTGCACGGCGGCCTGCGCGGTGAAATCGGGCAACAGCGCGATGCCGAGATCGTCCAGCGCCGCGTCGCGCAGCAATTCGCTGTTGTTCGCCGAAAACGCGCCGTTGACCGCGAGCGTGTACGGCCCCGATGCCGTCTTGCGCGCGCCCTTGCGCACGAACGACCAGATGCTTGCCGCCTGCGTGCGCGGGTAGAACAGGCAGTCGTGTACGGCCAGATCGGCGGGCGTCGCGGGCGTGCCGCGCCGTTTCAGGTACGCGCGCGTCGCGACGATGACCGAGTGCGTATCGCACAGCTTCCATGCGACGTGCGTCTCCGGCGCGTGCGCGCTGTGGCGGATGGCGAGGTCGAAGCCTTCGGTGGCGATCGACGTCAGCCGGTCCGACGCCTCAAGCTGCACGCGCACTTCAGGATGCGCGTGCAGAAAGCCCGCGAGCTTCGGCGTCAATTGCTGCCGTGCAAAAGCGACCGGCGCGGTCACGCGAATCAATCCCCGCGCGATGCCCGCCATTTCCCTCACGCCCGAAAAGCTCGCGGCGATATGTTCATACTGCACGCGCGTTTCATCGACGAGACGCCGGCCTGCTTCCGTGAAGCGCACGCTGCGCGTGGTGCGTGTGACGAGCGGCACGCCCGCCGCGCGTTCCAGTTCGGCGATGCGCTGGCTCATGGCTGCCTTGCTGACGCCGAGCCGCGCCGCCGCCGCCGTATAGCTGCCTTGTTCGGCGAGCACGGTGAGCCAGTGCAGATGCGTCCAGAGCGCCTCGATCTTTTCGTCTTCCATGCGCCGATTGTTTGCAAGCGTGAACAATGAGTTCAATCATAGCGTCTTTGCAGCGCCCGCAACGCTTCTTACACTTATCACATTGCCAAAACCATTCCGCAGACGGGAGACGAGATGCAAGCCTTCAACGATACCGCCGATGTCGTCCACTACATTCACGGCGAGCGCGTGAACGGCTCGGGCGCGCGCTCGCAGCCGATCTTCAACCCGGCGACGGGCGAACGTCCCCGCAAGCTCGTGCTCGGCGAAGCCGCGGATGTCGAAGCCGCCGTCGCGAGCGCGAAGGCCGCGTTTCCCGCCTGGCGCGACATGCCGCCGATCCGTCGCGCGCGCGTCATGCAGCGCTTCCTGGAGCTGATGAACCAGAATCGCGATGCACTCGCCGCGATCATCACCGCCGAGCATGGCAAGGTCTTTTCGGATGCGCAGGGCGAAGTGACGCGCGGCATCGAAGTGATCGAATTCGCGTGCGGCATTCCGCAACTGCTGAAGGGCGATTACACCGAACAGGTTTCCACGGGCATCGACAACTGGACGACGCGCCAGCCGCTCGGCATCGTCGCGGGCATCACGCCGTTCAACTTCCCGTGCATGGTGCCGTGCTGGATGTTCCCGGTTGCCATCGCAACGGGCAATGCGTTCATCCTGAAGCCGAGCGAGCGCGATCCGTCGGCATCGCTTTTCATGGCGGATTTGCTGAAGAAAGCGGGCCTGCCCGACGGCATCTTCAACGTCGTGCAGGGCGACAAGGTCGTCGTCGATGCGCTGCTCGAACATCCCGATGTCCGCGCGATCAGCTTCGTCGGCTCGACGCCGATCGCCAATTACATCTATGAAACGGGCGCGAAGCACGGCAAGCGCGTGCAGGCGCTCGGCGGCGCGAAGAATCATATGGTTGTGATGCCGGACGCCGATATCGACCAGACCATCGATGCGCTGATCGGCGCGGGCTACGGCTCGGCCGGCGAGCGCTGCATGGCGATATCGGTGGCCGTGCTCGTAGGCGACGTCGCCGACAAGATCGTGCCGCGTCTCGCGGAACGCGCGCGTCAGCTCGTCGTGAAGAACGGCATGGAGCCGGATGCGGAAATGGGCCCGATCGTCACGCGAGCCGCGCTGGATCGCATCGAAGGCTACATTGCGATGGGTGTCGACGAAGGCGCGCAACTCGTTGTCAACGGACGCGGCCTGAAGGTCGAAGGTCACGAAGACGGCTTCTTCACTGGCGGCACGTTGTTCGATCACGTGACGCCTAACATGCGCATCTACAAGGAAGAGATTTTCGGGCCGGTGCTCGCATGCGTGCGCGTAAAGGACTTCGCGGAAGCCGTCGATCTCGTGAACGCTCACGAGTTCGGCAACGGCGTCGCCTGCTATACGCGCGATGGGCACGTCGCCCGCGAGTTCGGCCGGCGCATCGAAGTGGGCATGGTCGGCATCAACGTGCCGATTCCGGTGCCGATGGCATGGCATGGCTTCGGCGGGTGGAAGCGCTCGCTTTTCGGCGACATGCACGCGTACGGCGAAGAAGGCGTGCGCTTCTACACGAAGCAGAAGTCGATCATGCAGCGCTGGCCGGAAAGCACGGAGAAGGGCGCGGAATTCGTGATGCCGACTTCGAAGTAACTCCGTAACGCATGAACATGACGCCCGCTTCTCCGCAAAGGACAAGCGGGCGTTATGCTTTGCGGATGACAGCACTCACGAGGGACCTTTCCATGACCAATGCATTGCTGCAAAGGCTCGGCATTACGAAGCCCATCATTCAGGCGCCAATGGCGGGCGTCAGCACGCCCGCGCTCGCGGCGGCGGTGTCGAATGCGGGCGGGCTCGGCTCGCTCGGCGTCGGCGCGATGAATGCCGACGCCGCGCGCAAGACGATTCGCGAAACACGCGCGCTCACCGACAGGCCGTTCAACATCAACGTGTTCTGTCATCGTCCGGCGAAGGCGAACGAAGCCATCGAGAAGGCATGGATCGACTGGCTTGCGCCGCGCTTCGCGCAATACGATGCAAAGCCGCCGCAAACCCTCGGCGAAATCTATACGAGCTTCGTCGTCGACAAGGACATGCTCCATGTCTTCCTCGAAGAGAAACCGGCCGTCGTCAGTTTTCATTTCGGACTGCCACCGACCGGGACGATTGATGCCTTGCGCGATGCGGGCGTCACGCTGATCGCATCGGCAACGAACGTGCGGGAAGCGCAAAGCCTGGCCGATGCCGGCATGGATGCGATCGTCTCGCAGGGCATCGAAGCGGGCGGCCATCGCGGTCTCTTCGACGTGAACAGCGACGACGACCATCTCGGGACCTTTGCGCTCACGCGTCTGCTCGCCAGCAAGTTCGACGTGCCTGTGATCGCGGCAGGCGGGATCATGGACGGCGCAGGCATCGCGGCGGCGCTTGCGCTCGGCGCGCAGGCCGCGCAATTGGGCACAGCGTTCGTGCCGTGCACGGAGACATCGATCGATGCGGGTTATCGCCGCGCCATTCTCAGCGATGCCGCGTATCGCACGACCTTCACAGCGGCAATCTCCGGACGCGCGGCGCGCGGGCTCGTCAACAAGTTCACCGACCTGGGGCGCAACGCCGATGCACCGCAGAACCCGGACTATCCCATCGCGTATGACGCCGGCAAGGCACTGCATGCCGCCGCCAAAGCGAAGGGCGACTTCGGCTACGGCGCGCAATGGGCGGGGCAAGCGGCGGCGCTCGCACGCGAATTGCCCGCCGCCGAACTGATGGCGCGGCTCGTCGCGGAGCTGGATGAAAGCATCGCAGGACTGCAGCGTTATTCGAGCGCGCGCTAAAGTATTCGTGCTATTTGCATCACGTTGACGCTGTAAAGCTAAGTCGAAACGCTTCGTTGGTCAGTTGTGCAGGGAATGCTTCAATGTCTTCTCCCCGCCGCACACCATAACCACGGAGCCTTCGATGTCCGATACCGCCTCGCTCGTCAACGCATCTTCCACGGATGCCGCCCGCCAGCCCGCTGCATCGCATGAGCCGTTTCAGGTCCGCCCGATAGGCGGGCGCATCGGCGCCGAGGTGCGCGGCGTCGCGCTGTCCGCCGATCTGGACGATGCCGCCATCGGCGCGATCAACAGCGCGCTGCTCGAGCATAAGGTGCTGTTCTTTCGCGGCCAGTCGCATCTCGACGACGACGCACAGGAAGCCTTCGCCGCGCGCTTCGGCGAGACTGTCGCGCATCCGACGGTGCCTTCGCTATCGAGCGGAAGCCGTCTGCTCGAACTCGATTCGAAGCACGGCGCACGCGCGAATTCGTGGCATACGGATGTGACTTTCGTCGATGCCTACCCGAAGATTTCGATTCTTCGCGGCGTCGTGATTCCGCCCGCTGGCGGCGATACCGTGTGGGCCAACACAGCCGCCGCCTACGCGAACCTGCCGGCGGCATTGCGCGACCTCGCGGACGGCTTGTGGGCGCTGCATACGAACGCCTACGACTATGCGGCCTCGCGCAATACCCCGGATAGCGACGCCGACCGCGAATACCGCAAGCAATTCACTTCGACGCTGTACGAGACGGAGCATCCCGTGGTGCGCGTGCACCCGGAAACCGGAGAGCGGACGCTCGTGCTGGGTCACTTCGTCCAGCGCTTCCTGGGCTTGTCGCAGCGCGATTCCGACCGGCTCGCCGCCATCTTCCACGATCACGTGACGCGCCTCGAAAACACCGTGCGCTGGCGCTGGACGCAGGGCGACGTGGCCATCTGGGACAACCGCGCTACGCAGCACTATGCCGTCGCCGATTATGGCGATGCGCATCGCGTGGTGCGGCGCGCGACCGTGCATGGCGATGTCCCCGTCGGCATCGATGGACGCACAAGCCGCAGCGTCCGACAAGAGACGCGTACTCATTAATCCAGCAAGCGATCATGCCGATGACACTCATCAAACGCAGTATCGTTGCATTGCTGGGCGTCGCGCTGATCGGCGCGGCGCAGGCGGCCGAACCCGAAGTGGTCCGCATCGGCGTGGCGCAGCAAGGCTCGGGCGATCCGCCGACCTTCGGCGGTTCCCCCGCCGCGACCGCGCAATTGCAGCATCGCGTGGAAGATGCGCTGCAGACCGAGCACGTCAAGGTGCAGTGGATCTTTTTCAAGGGCGCCGGGCCGGCGGTCAATGAAGCGCTCGCCAACAAGCAGGTCAACTTCGCGTATCAGGGCGATCTGCCTTCGGTGCTCGGACGCGCGAACGGGCTCAAGACGCACGTCCTGCTGGCATCGAACGTGCGCTCGGGCGTGTATCTCGCGGTGCCGCCCGACTCGGACATCAAGGGCGTCAAGGACCTGAAGGGCAAGCGCGTCGGAATATTTCGGGGAACGAATCTACAGCTCGTCGCGGATAACGTGCTGAAAGAGAACGGCCTCACCGAGCGCGATCTGCGCGTGATCAATCTCGATACCGCGGCGGCGCAGGCCGCGCTGGCATCGAAGGGTGTGGATGCCGTTTTTCTCGATTATTCGCTTTTCAAGCTGCAGCGTCAGGGGCTTGCGAAGATCGTCTATGCATCGCGCGATGGCGGCTTGCAGCTGACGCGGCAGGCCCACTTGCTCGTGCTCGACGACTTCGAGCGCGCGCATCCCGAGACGGTGCAGAAAGTGGTGACGTCGGTGGTGCAGGCGGCGCAATGGTCGTCGGATGAAGCGAACCGCAACGCGCTGTTCGCGCTGTGGGCCAAAGCCGGCGTGCCGGCTGAATCGTGGCAGTCCGAGTATTCGAATCAGCCGATGAAGGACCGCATGTCGCCGCTGATCGATCCGTTTCTCGTCGCGCGATACCAGGCCGTCGCCGACGATGCGCTGCGCCTCAACCTCATTCGTCAGCCAGTCAGCGTGAACGGATGGTTCGAGCCCAAGTATCTGGAGCAGGCCATCAAGACGCTGAAGCTCGATGGCTACTGGCCGCGCTTCGACGCAAGCGGAAAGCCGCTCGCGTAGGACAAGGAGATTCGAATCATGGCGAACACGCTTTCGCGCGCCCTTCCTTCAACGCATCGCGCGAAGTCGGTCGGCGCGGGGCCCTGGCGCATTATCGGCTGGACGGCGCTGCCCTGGCTCCTGCCGCTCGCATGTGCTCTGCTGTGGGTGCTCGGCTCGCGCAATGGCTGGATCTCCGCGCAAGTGCTGCCGCCCCCCGCTCTCGTGTTCGATACGCTGGCATCGCTCGCAAGAAGCGGTGAGCTGTGGATGCATCTCGCGGCCAGCATGTCGCGCGTCGCCGTGGGATTCTTCGGCGGCGTGGCGCTGGGGGTCGTGCTCGGCGCGATGATCGGACTATCGCGCTCGCTCGAAGCCTACGTGTTGCCGAGCTTCAATGCGATCGTGCAGGTGCCCGTGCTCGGCTGGCTGCCGTTCCTGATGATCGTCGTCGGCATCGGCGAGCCGCTCAAGTACCTGCTGATCGGTCACGCTGCGCTCGTGCCTGTCACGCTCGGCACGCTGCAAGGATTTCGCAGCACGCCGTCGGCGTGGCGCGAAGTTGCGTCGGTGTATCGCTATTCGCGCTGGCAAACGGTCCTTCACGTGATCCTGCCTTCCGCCATTCCGATGATCGGCACCAGCGTGCGGCTCGCGTTCACGAAGGCGTGGCTGACGCTCGTCGTGGTGGAACTCGTTGCGTCGTCGGAAGGGCTCGGCTATCTGATCGTGTACGGGCGCCAGCTCTTTCAACTGGACCTCGTGCTGGCGGCGGTGCTTATCGTCGGCACGATCGGCTATCTTGCGGATCGTTCGCTGACTGCGCTCGAACGCAAGCTCGATCGCGCAGGCGCTCGTTAAAGGAGTCGCAATGTCGGCATTGGATCTCGAAGCAGCCCGGTTAGACGATCCGCTAGTAAGGAAGCCGAATCGATGGCGCGGCGCCGTTTTGCCGCTCGCCGCGCTCGCGTTGTGGTGGTTCGTATCGCGTCATGCACAGCCGGGGCATGGCGTGATGGTCTCGCCCGCGCAAGTGCTGCACACCGCGATCGAACAGGCGAGAAGCGGCTCATTGCTTCGCGCGATGTCGGCATCGCTTGCGCGAGAACTGACAGGCTTCGCCATCGGCGCGGCGCTCGGTCTTGCACTCGGCGCGCTGCTCGGCATGTCGAAGATCGCCAACCGTGCGATCGGGCCGAGCTTCAACACCTTCAAGCAGGTCTCGTTGTTCGCATGGATCCCACTCATCTCCGTGTGGTTCGGCTTGGGCGATGTCGCGAAAGTCGTGTTCCTGTCGCTGGCCGCGCTGGTGCCGGTCGTCGTGCATACCAGCGATGGATTTCGCGCGGCGCCGCCGCAGTGGATCGAAGTGGGGCGCACGTTCGGCTATGGCCGCGTGCAGACGCTGCTGCACATCGTGCTGCCGGCCGCGGTGCCGTCGATCTTCACGGGCGTCTATCTCGCGCTCATCTACTCGTGGCTCGCGACGCTCGGTGCGGAGTATCTGCTCGTCGCGGGCAGCGGCATCGGCAATACGTTAGTGGATGGCAGCGAGCAATTCCGCATGGATCTGGTGATGTTCGGCGTGATCGTGGTCGGCCTGACGGGCTGGGCGCTGAATGCGCTTGCACGCGCGGTGCAGCGTCGATGGTTCGACGCATCGCGCTACGTTTGAGGAGATTCGTTTCTATGGCAACGGTATCGACGATGGCAACCCGGGACGGCAGCCTCGCGCTTCGTCACGTGAGCAAGCGTTTCGCTGGCGATGACACCGCGCCCGTGCTCGACCGCATTGATCTGCATGTGGAAAGCGGCGAGTTCGTGAGCATCGTTGGGGCGAGCGGCTGCGGCAAGTCGACGCTACTGCGCCTCATCGCCGGTCTCGACGATGCCTTCGATGGCGAGATCGACTTCGGCGGCGAGCGCGTCGTCTCGGCGGACCTGTCGCGCGGCATCGTGTTTCAGGACCATCGGCTGTTTCCGTGGCTGAATGTCGAGCAGAACATCGCGGTCGCGTTGCGCAATGCGCCGCTATCGAAGGACGAAAAGGCCCGTGCCGTCGCCGAGCATGTCGCGCTCGTGGGCTTGCGCGGGTATGAGCGGCATCATCCGCATCAGTTGTCGGGCGGCATGGCGCAGCGCGTGGCGATTGCGCGCGGTCTCGTGAATCGTCCGCGTCTCTTGCTGCTGGATGAGCCGTTCGGCGCGCTCGATGCTCTCACCCGTGCGCGCATGCAGGATGAACTGCAGCGCATCTGGGCGACGGAACGGATCACGATGGTCCTCGTCACCCATGACGTGGAGGAAGCCGTCTTGCTGTCCGATCGCGTCGTGGTGATGCAGGCGCGGCCGGGGCGAATCGCCGAAGTCGTCGATGTCGCCGTGCCGCGTCCCCGAAAACGCGCCGATGCGAAGCTCGCGCTTGTCAGGGATCGCATCGTCGCCGAGTTCTTTTCCGAAGCCTGAATCAGGGCGCCGATGCAGGCGCTTCGCTCACTGCTTCGCTGGCGGCTTCGGGGCTCGAAGGCAATAACGGCGGCATCGTCTGAAAGACCGGTGGCTGAGCAGGCGCTTCTTCGGTCACTTCGGCTTCGGGTTCGGCAGGCGCACGCTTCACGCGAGCCGGCTTTTGCGTGGTCGTCTGGCCGGGCTTCGCCGTGGTCGGCTTCGCATCGTGGCCGAACGTCTCGTCGATCCATCCGCGCAAACGCGTCGTGAACGTCTGCCATGCGCTCGGCGGCGTCTGGATGTCGAAGCGCGCGCGGGCATCGATCAAATGCGAACGCAGCGCGCGCCGCGTGAAGTCGCCGACCATCGGCAACGCGCTATGCGCGCCTTGTCCCCAGTAGTCGCTGCGCAACGTGACGCGGCTATCGTTAAAGCCGACCCACGCGCCCGCGACCAGTTGCGGATGCATCAGGATGAACCAGCCATCCGCGTTGTCCTGCGTCGTGCCGGTCTTGCCCGCCACATCGGCGCGAATGCCGAAGCGCGTGCGAATGGCCGCGCCGGTGCCGCGATTCACCACGTCGCGCATGACATCGACGAGCTTGTGCGTCGCATCGACCGATAACGCGCGCTCCGGCGTGCTGTCGAACTGTGCGAGCACTTCGCCCTGCCTGTTTTCGATGCGCGTGACGAAGAGCGGCTCCATGTAATTGCCGTCGTTCGCGATGGTCCCGTACGCCGAGACCATCTCCTTCAGCGTGACCGGGCTCGTGCCGAGCGCAAGCGACGGCACTTCGTCGAGACGGCTCTCGCGCACGCCCATATCGCGTGCGAGCCGTGCGACGCGTGCGGGGCCGACCGTCTGCATCAATTGCGCGGTGATGCGGTTTCTCGAATACGCGATGCCGTCGCGCAAGCTGACCGCGCGGCCACTCGGCGGCGCTTCGTCGGTCGGATGCCAGGTTTCGTCGCCTTTGACGGGAATCGTCACGTCCTGGTCGATCAACGTATCGGTCGGCATCGCGCCGCGCGCGAAAGCCGCGCCATAGACGAACGGCTTGAACGTCGAGCCGGGCTGGCGGCGGGCCTGCTGAACGTGATCGAACGGGTCCTGCGTGAAGTCGCGGCTACCGACCCATGCCTTGATCTGGCCGGTGCGCGGATCGAGCGCGAGAAACGCGGCCTGCACGCGCGTCTTGTCTTCGCAGAGCGCACGCATGAAATTGCGATCCGCAATCAGATGCTTCAACGCATCGGCATCGTTCGCGCCGGCATCGCGGGCCTTTCGATAGTCGCCCGTCTCGCGGATGAATGCGCGCGTCAGATCCTCGTTCGCGCTCGCGCAGCCGCCGCGCCCGCCCCATGCCGCATTCGCGATCGATTGCAACTGATTGCCCTGCCACATCAGCGACTGAGTCGCCATCGACTGCAGACGCGAATCGATCGTCGTCCGAACGATCAGGCCATCGGAGTAGATATTGAAGTCGTTGTCATCGGCCCATGCGATCAGCCATTTGCGCAACTGCTGCGCAAAGTGCGGCGCGCGTCCCGGCTCCTCGGTCTGCCGCTCGAAGTCGATGCGCAGCGGGCGCTTCTTCAGGGCATCGAGCTTCGCGGGCGCGAGATGACCGAAGCGCACCATCTGACCGAGCACGATGTTGCGCCGATCCAGCGCGCGCTCCGGATTGATGACGGGGTTGTAGTAGCTGTTGCCCTTCAACATGCCGATGAGCGTTGCGCTTTCGAGCACGTCCAGTTGGCCGGCGGACTTGTCGAAATAAGTACGCGCGGCCATTTCGATGCCGTAGGCGTTATACAGGAACGGCACCGTGTTCAGATACGTTTCGAGAATCTCGTCCTTCGAATAAACGGCTTCGATCTTGAACGCGGTGATCGCTTCCTTCATCTTGCGCGTGAGCGTCTGCGAGCGGCCGACTTCATCCGGGTACAGGTTCCGTGCGAGCTGCTGCGTGAGCGTCGAGCCGCCCTGACGATCACCCGAGAACGTATGCAGCGCCGCCGAAGCGGTGCGCCGCCAGTCGATGCCGTGATGCTCGTAGAAACGCCGGTCCTCTGTTGCGATGAGCGCATCGATGACGTTCGGCGATATCTGCTTCAGGCTCACCCATTCACGATGCGTCGGCTTGAACTCGGCGAGCAGCTTGCCGTCGGCGGAATAGATCTGTGCGGGTTGATCGACCTTGGCTTTGCGAATGTCGCGGATGCCGGGGGTAAACGGAATCAGCACCAGCACATAAAGGAGGAACAACGCGGGCAGCAGAAGCAGCGTGCGGGGCCGCAGATGCGGGCGCAGCCGGACCGCGAGTCGGGTCAGCGCTGCGCGCGCGAGGGCTTTGAATTCGGACGCGGTCAAAACGAAACGGCGGGGCCGGACAGGGAAAAGACTGCATCGTAACGCATCTTTACATGTTCCCCGCCGGCGTTTTATCGCAAGATCATGCCTTGCGGACGAATTCGGACTTCAGGCTCATTGCGCCGAAGCCGTCGATCTTGCAGTCGATATCGTGATCGCTATCGACCAGGCGGATATTCTTGACCTTCGTGCCCATCTTGACGACGCCGCCCGAGCCCTTCAGTTTCAGGTCCGTGATGACGGTGACCGTGTCGCCGTCCTGAAGGATGTTGCCCGCCGAATCGCGATACACCTTGGCGGCGGCGTCCGGGGCGTCCCCGGCTTGCGCCTTCCATTCGTGCGCGCATTCGGGGCAGATGTAGACGCCGCCATCTTCATAGGTGAATTCGGAATGGCATTGCGGGCAGGGAGGGAGGGCGTTCATCGGTAATCCTGTGTTGCTGGTTCAAAGCGCGAGAGTATAGCGCCGCGCGTGCAGCCGATTACGAGCCTGCATTATCACGCTGTTGCCAGCCGAGTCCAAGACTCTTTTGCAGCGAAACGAAGTCCTTCAGCAATTCCGCCTGCGCCGCGACCACGTCCTGTTGCGCGGCGAATTGCGTGCGTTGTGCATCGAGCAGATCGATCAATGTCGATACCCCCGCCGTATAGCGTTGACGCACGAGCGTGGCCGAACGTTCGGACGAAGCCTGCACCTGCTGAAGCCGCACCACATGTTCGCGCTGATTGCCATAACGCGAGAGCGCGGAATTGGCGTCCTTCAGCGCAGCGAGCACGGTCTTCTCATAGCGCGCCTCGGCTTCGTCGCGCGACGCCTTCGCTGCATCGACGTTCGCGGTGGTGCGGCCGAAGTCGAACACGTTCCATTGCAGATACGGCACGCCCAGCCACGAGAAGTTCTGCTTTCGCAACAGATGGCCGGGGTCGGCAGCGGAGAAGCCGATATCGCCGAGCAAAGACACCTTCGGGAAATAATCGGCGATGCGCTCGCCGATCTGGGCATTGCTCGATGCAAGACGCCGTTCAGCCGCGCGAATGTCGGGGCGCTGCTGGAGCATCGTCGCGGGATCGCTGATGGAAACCGATGCGGGCAACGCAGGCAACGGCGCGGCCGGCGCGAGTTCGGCATCGAGCGCGCCAGGTGCGCGGCCCGTGAGCACGGCGAGTTGGTCCAGCGAATCGGTGATCTGAACCTGCAGCGGCACGAGCGTCGCGCGCGTCGTATTGACTTGCGTGGACAGGCGTTCGACATCGACTTCGGCCGCCGTGCCGCGTGCGCGCCGCTGCTCCGTAAGCGTCAGCATCTGCTGCTGATATTCCGCGGTGCGCTGGGCGAGCGCGAGACGTTCCTGCTGATCGCGCAGGTCGATATACGCCGACGCCACTTCCGCCGCAAGCGACACTTGCGTATCGGAGAGATCGGCCTGAACGGCGTCCGCTTCGCCGGATGCCGCTTCGATCGCGCGCCGCGTGCCGCCGAAGAGATCGATTTCCCAGGAGGCATCGAAGCCCACGGTGTAGAAATCGACGGGCCCGCGACCGCCTGAGCCCTCGGATTGCCCGAGGAACGACGTATCGGGCGAACGCATGCGCAACGCCGCGGCGGATGCCGACACCTTCGGCAACTCGCTCGCCTGCTGGCCGCGCAACTGCGAGCGCGCCTGCCGCAGACGCGCTTGCGCCATCTTGAGGTCAGGGTTGTGCGCGAGTGCGGCATCGATCAGCAAGTTCAGCTGCGGATCGTTGAGCGCGGCCCACCATGCAGCGGGCGCATGGGTCGTCGCAATGCCGTCGAGCGGCGCACGCACGAAGACGCCGCTACCTACGGATTCAGAGGCGACATCCGGCGCACCGCGATAGTCGGGGCCGACCGTGCACGCGGCAAGCGCGAATGCGGCGAGCGGCAGCAGCCGGGCGAACGAAAAGGGGCGTGGTGGCATCGTTGAGTGATTCATTGCATCAGTGTCCGGCCGATGGCATTTCGCCGGGCTGCGGCTTCGGCGTCTTCAGGAGCAGCGCGAGCGGCAGGCATGCGAGCAGTGCGATTGCGAGCACATAGAACGTTTCGGAGTACGTCATGACGATGGCTTGCTGGCTGATCTGCATCGACAGTTGGCCGAGCGCCTGCAGTTTCGCGTGCGCCATGTCGCCGGTCTGCGCGAAGAAACCGGCCGCGCTGCCGGCAATCCTTTCCTGGCCGATGATCGAATTCGCGGTCACGGATTCGCGGATGGCCGCGCCGTGAAAGTCGTTGCGCCGGTCGATGACCGTGCCGAGAATCGCGAGTCCGACCGATCCGCCCAGATTGCGCGCCATGTTGTAGAGGCCGGCGGCATCGCCTGATTCCTCGCGCGAGACCGCGGCCATCGAGGCCTGGTTGAGCGGCATCATCGCGAGCATCTGCCCGAAGCCGCGCAGAATCTGCGACCAGAAGAAATCGTGACCGACGCTTTGCGCGGTGAGCGAAATGTCGAGCAGGCAGCTTGCGGCGAAGAACAGCAAGCCCGCAATGACGAGCACGCGGGAATCGACCTTGCCGAGCAGGCGTGGCAGCACCGGCATGATGAGAAACGCGGGCACGCCGGATATCAGCATGATCGAACCGGACTGAAACGCGTTGTAGCCCGCGACGATGCTCAGGAACTGCGGCAGCAGGAACGACACGCAATACAGCCCCGCGCCGACCGCGAACACGATGAAGATCACGCTCGCATAGCGCGGATTGCGCAGCAGCGACAGCCGCACGATAGGCTGCTTCGCGACGAACTGCGACACCGCGATGAGGATGAAGCCGAACACGGTGATGCACGTCAGCATGACGATTTCATGCGACTCGAACCATTGATTGCGCTGGCCTTCTTCGAGCACGACCGTGAGCGAGCTCAGACCGATAGCCAGCCCCGCGATGCCGATCCAGTCCGCCTTGAAGAACGCTTCCCACTGCGGCCGATCCGCCGGCAGGCCGGTCACGAGCAGCACGGCAAGCGCGACGCCCACCGGCAGATTGATGAAGAAGCACCACGACCACGAAATGTTCTCCGCAAGCCAGCCGCCCAGCACGGGGCCGAGCAGCGGCCCGAGCAGCACGATCAGGCCGAAGATGGTCATGCCGACGGGCATCTGCTCGCGCGGCAGCCGCGTGCGGATGATGGTCTGCGCGGTCGGGATCATCGCGCCGCCGGTGAACCCCTGGCCGATGCGGCCCGCGACCATCATCGGCAGGGAATTGGAGAGGCCGCACATTACCGAGAACAGCGTGAAAAGCACCGCATTGCCGAGCAGAAAATTGCGCAGCCCGAACACGCGCGTGAGCCACGCGGCAAGCGGAATCATCACGATTTCCGACATCAGATAGCCGGTGGAAATCCAGGTGCCTTCGGTGCCGGTCGCGCCGATTTCGCCCTGAATCTGCGGCAGCGCGGAGTTCGTGATGGAGATGTCGAGCGTGGCCATTAACGCGCCGAGCGCGCCCGCCGTGACCGCGATCCAGTCGGTGGCGCTCGCGCGGGCTTGCGCTTTCGCGTCAGTCATGGCGATTTTCAGCGGCGATGCGCTTGCTTTCGTCGGTTGCGGATTTCGTATCGACATCGACGGTCACGGACAGCCCCGGCAACAGCACCTTGCGCGTTTCCGGCCCCGTGTCGATGCGAATGCGGACCGGCACGCGCTGCACGATCTTCGTGAAGTTGCCGGTTGCGTTCTCGGGCGGCAGCAGCGCGAACTGCGCGCCCGTGCCGGGCGAGAAGCTCTCGACGACGCCGTGCAGGTCGGTGCCCTTCAGTGCGTCGACGTGCAGCGTCGCCGGTTGCCCGACGCGCATGCGGCCCACTTGCGTTTCCTTGAAGTTGGCTTCCAGATAGACCGTCTGCACCGGCACCACGGTCATGAGCCGCGTGCCGGGTTGCACGTACTGGCCGACGCGGACTGAACGATCGCCGACGCGCCCGGCGAGCGGGCTATACAGCGTGGTGTCGTTGAGATCGAGCTTCGACTGATTCAGTTGCGCCTCTGCTGCTTCCATTTGCGCGCGGGCCTGGACGATCTGCGCTTGCGTCGCGCCGATCTGCGTGGCGGCGGAGCGGGCTGCGGCCTGATTCGCGGCGAGCGTGGCGCGCGCCTGATCGCGCCTGCTGACGAGGCTTGCAAGACGCTCTGCGCTTTCCGCGCCGGTCGCGACGAGCGGACGATAGCGCGCCACGTCGTCTTCCGCGTGCTGCAGGCTCACGCGCGAGACTTCGGCCTGAGCCTTCGCCTGATCCGCGTTGGCCTGCTGCTGCTTCAGCTCGGCTTCGGCGCGCTGGATGTCCGCGGCGCGGGCATCCAGCGTGGCCTTGGCCTGATCGAGCGATGCCTGATACTGCCGCGTGTCGAGCCGCGCGAGCGGAGCACCGACCGCGACGGCCTGATTGTCTTCGACGAGGACTTCGGTGATATAGCCGCTGACCTTCGGCGCGATGGTCACGCTATCGGCCTTCAGATACGCGTCGTCCGTGCTTTCGACGAAGCGGCCGACGGTCCACCACCGAAGCCCCCATGCGATGGCAACGACGGCCGCGACGATGCCGACGATAATGAGCAAGCGCCGCCGCGAGGGCTTGCCTTGCGTGGCCGCATTGGAATCGCCGCCTTGTGTGGGCGCTGCAACTGCCATGTTTTCTCCGGAGATTCGTGAGCGCGCGCGAGGGACGGCGACTCATTCGAGGCGGCGCATGCGATGTGAAGGTGCACGCCGTTGCGCTCGCCAAACTAGACGATGTCGTCTAGTATGCACGAATGTAGACGCGAGCGTCTAGTTTGATCAGATCATGGACACAAGATGACGAAGCAGCGCCACGACCGCGACACCGAAGACCACGACTCCGGCCGCGCCAGCGCCGCCCGCTCGCCGTTGCAGGCGCGTGGCCGCGCGAGGATCGAAGCCGTTCTCGACGCGACGGCGGAACTCATCGTGGAAAAGGGCTTGCCTGGCGTGACGATGCACGGCGTCGCGCGGCGGGCGCAAACGCCCATCGGCTCGATGTATCACTTCTTTCCGGACCGCGAGAGCCTGTTGAGCGCGCTGTGGGACCGGCACATGGCGGCGACCGGCGAGATCGACGACGAACTCGGCCAGATCGATAACGAAACGTGGCGCGCGCTGTCGTCCGAGGCGGTGATCGATCGCTTCATGACGCCGTACATCACCTATCTCGAGCAGAATCCGGATTGCCTGATCCTGATGACCGTCATGCCGCACGACGACAACAAGAAGCGCGATGCCGGCACGCTGAGAAAGGTGGTCGATGCGCGCATGCCGCACGTGAAGCCCGCCGAGCGTGCGCTCTATGTCGAAATCCTGCGTGCGCTCGCGAGCGGCTCGCTCGCCATCAAGCTGCGGCCTGCAATGGGCGACGTGCAGCTCGCCAGGCGTTATCTGCGTGAGGTGAAGCGTGCGCTGGCCGCTTATCTGGCGGCTGTCGAGGCTTCGGTGCTGAAATGAAGCGGCGGCAGGCCGCCTCCTTTCGAACCGCATAAAAGCCAATACAAAACAAAAAGGCGTTCGTCTGGCGGCGGATACGCGAACGGCTTCAGCAACGACGCGTTCGCGCTATCGGCCGCCAATCTCTATGCAGCCACGCAACCGGGCGGATCGCTGTGTGGCCTGAACAACTCGAATCCATTCGATGCGCGCTTTCTCGAACAGGGAAGCGGCATCGGGCGCACGCTCGGGGGCGTCATCACGTTCGGCGGCGGCGTCGCGCTTTATGCGGGCGGCAAGGTGATCGGCGGGCTGGGCGTGAGCGGCGACAGCGCATGCGCCGATCATATCGTCGCATATCGCATGCGCAAGCTCGCGGGGCTCGGGGGCGTGCCCGCCGGCCAGGGTCCGGGCAATGCGGACAACATCGCCTGTTCGACGGGCGCATCGCCGATGGGCTTCGAACGTCCGCATTGTTTTCCCACTGACACGCGCGCGCTTCCTGTCGCTCATAGCCGGTAAAATGCCACGCCCGCCGTCATTCCGGCCGCGCCGTGCGCCACCCGCGCACGCCGGCGCCACGGCGGGCATGCGCCCCACGAAGGCAAGCCTTTCGCAGTTCTCTTCGACCGCAAAGCCGCAGCGATTGCCGGCTCACGCGTCATTGCACCCATCAGCACACGACTTTCGAGGAACGCTTCAAATGCTTGCCCGCATCACCCGTCTTTTTCCGCTCTGGGCGGTCGTGGTTTCGATCGCCGCTTACCTCTCGCCTTCGTCCGTGACCGGCATTGCGCCGCACGTCACCACGCTGCTCACCATCATCATGCTGTCGATGGGCGTCACGCTTTCCATCGATGACTTCCGCCGCGTCTTCACGCGCCCCGCGCCCGTCATCGCGGGCATCGTGCTGCATTACCTCGTGATGCCGCTCGCAGCATGGGTGATCGCGAAGGCGCTGCGCATGCCGCCCGATCTCACGGCGGGCATGGTGCTCGTCGGCAGCGTCGCGAGCGGCACGGCGTCGAACGTGATGATCTATCTCGCGCGCGGCGACGTGGCGCTGTCCGTGACGATCAGCGCATTGTCGACGCTCGTCGGCGTGTTCGCGACACCGCTGCTCACGCGCCTCTACGTCGATGCGTCCATCGCCGTGGACGTGCACGGCATGCTGATGAGCATTCTGCAGATCGTCGCGCTGCCGATCGTCATCGGGCTGGTCGTGAATCACCTGCTCGGCAAGTTCGTGCGCAGGATCGAGCCGGTCCTCCCCATCATATCGATGGTCTCGATCCTGCTCATCATCGCCGCGGTGGTCGGCGGAACGCAGAAGAGCATCGCGTCGGTCGGCGTGGTGGTGGCGCTGGGCGTGGTGCTGCACAACGGCATCGGCCTGTTGGGCGGCTATTGGGGCGGCCGCCTGCTCGGCTTCGACGAAGCCGTCTGCCGCACGCTCGCGATCGAAGTCGGCATGCAGAATTCCGGCCTCGCCGCGACGCTCGGCAAGCTGTATTTCACGCCGATCGCCGCGCTCCCCGGCGCGTTGTTTTCCGTGTGGCACAACCTGTCGGGCTCAATGCTGGCCGGCTACTGGGCGGGCCGTCCGGCGAAAGGATCGACGCGTGACGCCGATGCTCCCGGCGTCGCGGCGCGGCAGAACTAAGCGGTCAGGGCCGGGCGAATGCGCTCGGCCAGCGCTTCCAGCGCCGCATCGTCGGCCCGCGTGCGGCCGTGCTGCCTGAGCGGCACATCGCGCCAGCGCGGAATCATGTGGAAGTGGATGTGCGGCACCGTCTGACCGGCCGCCTCGCCGTTGAACTGCGCGATCAGCATGCCATCGGGTTGCAGCGCATCCCGCACCGCTGCCGATACGCGCTTCACCTCGCGCATGCATTCGGCGAGCGCGGCATCGGATACATCGTGGACGGTGGCGGCGGGCTCTTTCGGAATGACGAGCACGTGCCCGTCCGATTGCGGCATGACATCCATGAAGGCGAGCGTGTGCTGCGTCTCGCGCAACCTGATGCACGGCAGTTCGCCGCGAAGAATGCGGGCGAAGATGTTGTTCGGGTCGTATTGCATGGGCGGCTCCGTGGAAGATACCCGAGTGTAGTGCGTCCGGATGGCGGGCGATCGCACGGCCTTTCGCGATGACAGGCAAAATACGCGTTCGACCTGACCGCCGCTCCCATGAACCCTGCCAACCCCGACCGCTCCTTCGCCGCCGTTCGTGAATCGAATTCGCCGCGTTTCCTGCTGTTTCTCGTTTGCTTCTTCGCGTCCGCTGGTCAGCTTGCCATCGACATCTACGTGCCCGCGCTTCCCGCGATGGCGCGTTACTTCGCCACGTCGCCCCAGGCGATCCAGTCGAGCGTGTCCGGCTACATGGCGGCGTATGCGCTCGGCCAGCTGATTTTCGGACCCGTCGCCGATGCTTACGGCCGCAAGCGTGTGCTTGCCTTCGGCCTCGTGATCTTCACGCTCGGCTGCCTGCTTTCGCTCGCCGCGACGAACCTCGAAACGTTTCTGCTCGCGCGCTGCATGCAGGGCTTCGGCATCGCGACGACCAACCTGCTCGCGAAGACCATCATCACCGATTCGTTCAAGGGCCAGGCGCTGTTGCACGCGTTCACCTATATGTCGATCGCATGGGGCCTCGCGCCGATCGTCGCGCCGGTGATCGGCGCGCACCTGCAGACGCTGTTCGGCTGGAAGTCGTGCCTCGTATTCCTGCTGCTTTACTCGATCGTGATGTGGTTCCTCGTCTGGCGCTATCGCGAGACCTTGCCGCGTCCGGTGCGTCTTGCGCCGCGCACGCTCGTGACGAACGCGGGCAAGGTGCTGTCGAGCCCGGTGTTTCAAAGCTGCTTCCTCGCGCAAGGACTGTGCTACAGCATCCTGCTCGTGTTCAACATCGTCGGCCCGTTCATGGTGCAGAACACCTTGCACAAGCCGCCGACTTACTTCGGCTATCTCGCGCTCGGCATCGGCCTGGCGTACTTCCTCGGCGGCCTCTCGAACCGCGTGCATGGTCCGCGATTGCCGAGCGCGGAGCGGCGGCTGCGTATCGGGGCCTGCACGATGGCCGTCACTTCCATCGCCATGCTGCTGCTTGCGTTGACGGTCGGCCTGCGCGTGTGGACGCTGGCTGTGCCCGTGCTCGTGATGGGCTTCTGCGCCGGCGCGATGTATCCGACGCTGATGGCCAAGGGCAATTCGCTGTTCCCGCATATCGCCGGGCTGACGAGCGCGATTCTCGGCTGCGCGTTGCTGCTCGTTTCATCGGCGATGATGGGCCTCGCCGGTTTCGTATCGGTGCATGTGCTCGCGCCGCTCGCGGTGTTCTTCGTCGCGCTGGCGTTCACCGTCGTCTGGATGGTGACGAAGCTGTTGCGGCATCTCGAGCTGGCGCAAGCCGAGCCCGTCATGCAGCGCGAGGCCTGATATGGCGCATGGGTTGCTGGTGTCGCGTACAGATGTCCCACGCTCCCGGAGCGACCGTAATGAATCGAGCTGCATCCATCCGCAAGCGAATGGCGCTCGTGTGCGCGTTGACGGCAGCCTGCGCGTCGCCTTCGTTCGCCGATACCGCGCCGCCCCCGGTCACCGATGCAACGCGCGAACGCATCCAGCAGGACCTCGCGCAATACCGCTGCGCGGGCTTCAATCCGATGGCCGACGAGATCACCTACCCGGCCGATGTCGAAGCGGCCACGCAACGCCTGCAGACGAGCGGATGCCCGAACTCCGACGCGGCGGGAAACTCGTCGAAGCGGCGCAGCGGGCAATCGAAATGATCGCGGGGCGCGGAGTCAGAGCGTCTTCGTGACCATGAGCCAGAAGATCGCGA
This sequence comes from Caballeronia sp. LZ019, assembly GCF_031450825.1. Classification (NCBI taxonomy): domain Bacteria; kingdom Pseudomonadati; phylum Pseudomonadota; class Betaproteobacteria; order Burkholderiales; family Burkholderiaceae; genus Caballeronia; species Caballeronia sp. LZ019. Next base: position 324,119 of record NZ_JARTVZ010000003.1, read on the forward strand.
GGAACGCGACGAAGGCGAGCACGCCGAGCGCGGTCCATATCGCCATGAGCCGCCAGAAGCGCCGCGACAGCCGCGCCTGCGACGCCGCACAGTCGCGCGCTTCGGCGGCGATCAAAACCTGCAGCCACACGACCGGCAGCCAGCACGCAATCGCGAACACGTATAGCCCGATGGACCACGCGAGCCACGGCGTCTGCATCGGGAAGCCGACGAGCCGCATCATCAGATAGCCGGTAAGCGGCTGGATGATGGCCGTGGGCGTCGTGAAAAGCCAGTCCGCGAGCACGACGAGACGGCTCACGCGCGCGACCGTGCGCGCATCGCGCCCGAGGCTCGCGCTCAGCAGATAAAACGCCGAGCCGATGCCGGTGCCGAAGAGAATCGTGGACGACAGCACATGCACCCACTTGATGATGAGGTAAGTCACTTTCGGTTCTTTCTATCGAGTTGAATCAGTAAGACGAGGGCCGCGAGCATCGGCAGGTTCTTCGAAAGCGGACCATACGGATGCAGCCAGAACTCCGGCAAGCGCCAGCTGATGAGCGCCGTATAAGCGACGATCAACGCAATCTGACATTGCCAGAGCCGCGTGCGCGGGCCGAGACGCGCGGGCCACCAGAGCGACAGCACGCCGAGCAGCAGATCGAAGAGGGCAGCGGCGTAGAGCAGGAAAAGGCGCGTGCCGGGCGGCGCGCCGACGCGCGCGAGCAAATCGAGACTCGCCGCTTGCGGATAGAGCCATGCGGAAACGATCGCGGTCCAGATCCACACCGCCGCAATCGACGCGATCAGCAACGGCACGAGCCACGCGAGCTTCGCCTGCAGGCCGAGGCCGTGCGGCATCGCGCGCAACTGCGAGAGCCCTTTCGGCGGCCGGCCGAGCCATCGCGCGATGCCGTCGGCGGGCGCTGTGTTGCCGCGTTCCAGCATGCCGATGGAATCGCCGCTGACGAAGCCGCCCGGCAACTGTTCGCCGATGCGGGCGCTCAGCCGCACGAGCGGCATCGGCACCGATACGAAACGCGGGGCCGATGCGCCGGCGAGGCGCGCGAGCACGGCGAGATAGCTTCGCATCGTCATCGGCTCGGGGCCGACTGCGGCCACCGTTTCGTTTGGGGCATCCACGGCAATCGCGCCCTGGGTGACGAGTGCGACGACGTCATCGACATGCACGGGTTGGATGGACTGCGCGCCGCGCCCCGGCAGCGGGACGACCGGCAGCGTCGACCATGCGGTAAAAAACTTCGTGCTGGCTCCGTCCGGCGAAAAGACCAGCGACGGCTGCACGATCAGCGACGACACCGGTAGCGCGCGCAACGCATCGTCGGCGGCGCGCTTCGTCAAGTGATACGTGCTTGCGGCGTGCTCGTCCGCGCCGAGCGCCGAAATCTGCACGATGCGCCGCACGCCGGCCCGCGCCGCCGCATGAAAGAGCGCGATGGGCGCATCCGCATGCAGACGCTGGAAATCGTGGCCGGTGCGATCGTTGAAGATGCCGACCGCGTTGATCAGGATATCGACGCCTTCGAGAAGCGGTATCAAAGTTGCTTGATCGTCGATGCGCGCGAAGTCGAGCGCGACAAACCGGCATTGCTTCGATGGGTCCGCGTCCGCCGACGGATGGCGCGCGCAGCAGATCACCGAGTGACCATCGGCGAGCAAGGCCGCCGCGATGCGTGAACCGAGAAGGCCGGTTGAACCCGAGAGGAATATGACCATGACGCTGGGCATCGACCCGAAAAGAGACATTCTGTGGCCCGGCATCGCGGCCGGGCTGCTATCGACCGCGGCGCTCGCGGTGTGCGGCCGCCTCCACGGCAAGCGCGCGACGGCTCCGGTGAGCGCCGTGAGCCACTGGGTCTGGCCGCAAGAAGCGAACCAGACGGCGCGTCCGAAGCCACGGCATCTGCTGACGGGTCTCGCGATCCATCAACTGATGTCGGTCGGATGGGCGGCGGGCAACGCACTGGCTGTCGCGGCGGCGCGCCGTTCGATGGATCAGCGCGGCGGGCAGGGGGGGCACGGCCGGCGCATCGCGCTCGCTGCCGCGACGACCCTGGCCGCGGCGGCGGGCGATTATATTGTGGTGCCAAAGCGCTTCACGCCGGGCTTCGAATATCACTTGCCGGTCGCGCACATCGCGGCGGTGTATCTCGCGTTCGGGGCGGGGCTCGTCGTGCCGTTCATGATGAAGCGCCCGGCGCGCTGAGACTATTCCGCCGCCAGCGCATAGCGCCGGCAGTGCTCCAGATAGCCCACCTCGTGGCTGCCGACCAGCTCCACGATGCTGCTCCAGAGCCACAACGGCGCATCGATCGATTTGGTCTTCGCGCGCCGCAGTTCGGCGAGCCAGCCGCGACGCGTCGCCTTGTCCATCTGGCGCGCGTGCGCCTGGCCGACGACGAACGCGAGATAGCGCGCGACTTCCATCGCTTCCGTCTCGCCGATCTGCTCGATCTCCAGCTTCAGGTCTTGCGGCAGCAGTTCGCGCAGGACGACCGGCCGTTGCTGCAAGGTAGCGGCGAGCATCCGCTCACCGAGATGCGGCGACAATGCCCGCGCGCCCGCGACGACGCGTTCCGCGTTGTCGCGCGGCATCGAGACGCCGGGATATCGCGGCGCGGCCGCCTTCACGCCTTCCTTGATGTCGATGAGGCACAGATCGTCGCCTTCGACCACGCCGCCGTCGACATCGAGCAGCACGGCGTAGCGAAGGCGTCCGAGCGAGCTGCATCCCTTGACCCAGAACGCGGCGTCGAGGACGGTGACGTGTCCCGTATTCGGGCGATGACGCAGGCTCGTTGCGAGATCCGCGACCGTCGCCTTCTCGAAGAGCGCGTCGATTTCCGCGCGTTCGTCCTTGCTCACCGGCCAGAAGCGGCTGCCGAACGGAATGGTCGGGCGGGTGTCGTCGAGACGCTCGCGCGCGAGGTGCTTCCATGAGCGGCGCACCGCTTCGCGCATCACGACGCGCACCACTTCGGGCTTGCGGCACGCTTCGTCGGAGGCGCGGTCGCGGTCGAACGCGAGCACATAGCCCTGAAACAGCGCCTCGATCATGTTGATGGTGGTGACGCCGGGCAAGGCCGAACCGCGCGCCGCCGTCGCGAGCGAGAGCCCGAGGCGGATCAGGTCGTGCACCGGATTGCCGATGACCGTCTGATCGAGATCGCGAATCTGCACTTCGATGCGCCCATGCGCGTCCGCGACGGGCCCGAGATTGCCGGTGTGGCAATCGCCGCAGATCCAGATCGCCGGTCCTTCCGGCAGGCTGCGGATATCGGCCTGTTCCAGCCAGTCGTAAAACTTGGCGGTATTGCCGCGCACGTAGGCGTGCGTCGAGCGCGACATCTTGGCGTTGCGCCGCGCAGTCAGCAGGTCCTGTCGTTGGTCGAAGCGGGTCAGCCTGGGCTGTGGGGGATTGCGCATGGTGGCGTGTGTGCTGTGCGGACGTTTTCTCTCGTCCGATGAACGCATGGCGTGTGCCTGATTGTCAGCGGGTAGGCACGCGCTTCGCTGATCGATTGACGATTCCTACTCGGAGCACGAATGAGCACGCCGGAAACCATCGATAAAGCATCGACAGGCCGCATCGCACTGGCCTTGCAGGGCGGCGGCGCCATCGGCGCGTTCCAGGCGGGCGTGCTGGAAGTGCTGCACGAAGCGCAGGTGCCGATTCACGCGTGCTGCGGGTCGTCGATCGGTGCGATCAACGCGGCGCTCTTTTTCGGCAATCCGGCGTCGTCACGAATCGACCGCCTCCGCGCGTTCTGGGACGGCGTCTCGACGCCCGGCTCCGCCGCCCGCGACCAGATGCTGATGTTCTCCGGCTTCGCTCCGCTCGGCGATAACCTGCGCCGCATGTTCGCGGAGGCCGATCAGGGTTATGCGATGAGCTTCGGCATACCGGGTCTCTTCACGCGGCGGCTGAACGTTCCCTGGACGGTCGGCGCGGGCGATCCCGGCCTCGCGAGCGTCATGGACACGCGTCCGCTCATGCAGACGCTGACGCGCCTCTGCGACTTCGGCGCGCTGAACGCCAGCGAGACGCGCGTGTCCGTCATCGCGGCGAACGTGGCGACCGGTCAGCCGCGCTACTTCGACAATCGCGATGACGCCCTCGATGCGCGGATGATCGTCGCTTCCGGATCGCTCCCGCCGTGGTTCCCGGCCGTGGAGATCGACGGCGCGTGGTACTGGGACGGCTCGCTCGTGACGGCCGCGCCGCTGCGCCGCCTCATCGATACCGCGCCGCCCGGCCTGCCGACGACGGTGCTTCGCGCGGACCTGTGGAGCCCCGATGGCCCCGTGCCGGACACGATCACCGATGCCGAGATTCGCCAGAAGAACATCGAGCATGGAAGCAGGGCGGCCGAATACTACGAAGCGCTGCGTGAATCGCAGCAACTGAAGGCGCTGCTCGCGCATGCGCTCGAATCCATCGATGCGTCGCGCAGAGCGTCCGATCCGCAACTCGTGCGCGCCGCGTCGATGGTCGAGGCGAAGCCGGTGAACGTCGTGCCGGTCGATTACCGGCGGTCGCAATGCGTATCGCATTACAAGGACGGGCAGTTCGGCCGCGCGGCGCTCGCTGAACACTGGCGTCGCGGGCGCGATGCGGCCGAAGCGGCGCTTGCGCGAATGAATCGCGGCGGCTAGTGCGACGGGAAGGCGGTCGCGGGCACGATGAATGCGCGATGCGTCGCATCGAGTCACCGTTGCGGGTTCCGTCGTGGATCATCCTCCGTTCAGACTGACCGACTGGCATCGCTTCCTGTTCGGCAACACGTCATGGCACTTTCTGCTCGAAGTGCTGCTCCGGACGAGCCTCACCTATGTGCTGCTCGTCATGACGATGCGTCTGCTCGGCCGGCGTGTCGCGGCCCAATACACGCTGTTCGAGATATCGATCGTCGTCACGCTGGCGGCTGCCATCGGCGTGCCGCTTCAGGCTGCGAATCGCGGCATGCTGCCGCCGCTCCTGATCGCGCTCGTCGCCGTCGGATTGCAACGGCTGATCGCGCGGGCGGGCATCACGAATCGTCGCGTGGAAACGATGGTCGCCACCGATGTCACGCTGCTCGCCCGCGACGGCCGCCTGGATCACGCGGAACTCGTTCGCACCGCGATGCCGCGCGAGAAAATTTTCGAGGCGATGCGTATCGGCGGCTGGCAGCATCTCGGCCAGGTCAGCCGTCTGTACATGGAACCTTCGGGGCGCTTTTCCTTCATTCCGGCGCGTCCGGCGAAGCCCGGCCTGTCGGTGTTGCCCGCCGTCGACGAAGAGCTGCGCGCCGAGGCTCGCGTCGACGGATGGTCCGCGTGCACGCACTGCGGCAACACGGTCGGCGCCGACGGTTCAGCGGCGGCGTGCGACAACTGCGGCGCACGTGAGTGGACCTACGCCGTGTCCGACGTGGAGCGTTGATGGCATTCATCGAGCGGCTGCTCATCGGCGACGGACCGTGGGCCTTTCTCATCGAAATCATCGTGCGGGCCATCGTCATGTATGCGCTGCTGCTGGTCGCCATGCGGATGATGGGCAAGCGCGTGGCCGCGCAGCTCAGCATCACGGAGCTTGCGGTGATCCTGATGCTCGGCGCGGCGATCGGCATGCCGATCCAGGTATCGTCGCAGGGCGTGCTGCCCGCTGCGGTCGTCCTGCTCACGGTGGTCGCGCTGCAGCGCCTGAGCGGCAAGGCGGGGCTGCGCTGGCGGCGTTACGAAGTGCTCGAACAGGGCGACGTCACGATCCTCGTGAAGGACGGCCGCATTCTGATGGACGAGCTCAAGCGGAGCCAGATATCTCGCGAGATGCTCGCGTCCGAACTGCGCGCGATGAACGTCGCGCATCTCGGACAGCTCCGGCGCGTGTATCTCGAAGCGTCGGGGTCGTTCAGCATCGTCTACCGGAAGGAGCAGCGCCCCGGTCTCACGGTGCGGCCGGACATGGAGCAATCTCTTCTGGAGGCGATCGGCGTCAACGGTCATTTCTCATGCTGGAGCTGCGGCGTGACGGTCGCATCCCAGGAGCGGCCCCGCGAGCCGTGCGCGGCGTGTGGCGCGCATCGATGGGAATCGGCGGTGCGCGTACCCGACGAGCGATCGACGAAGACCGATCTCGGCGCGGCGCTCGACGCCTGAACATGGCCGCGCGAACCGGACGCGACGTCCGGCCCGCTGCGGCCGTCGGTCAATGAAAGAGCTTCACCGCCTGCGTGAGCGTGTTGGTGACGCCCCATGCGAGCGGGATCAGCACATAAAGCCAGAACAGCACCAGCAATCCCTTGTTCGACGAATTCATCGAGGTCTCCGAGTGTCAGCCGGCAGTCTGCGCCGCCGTGTCCATGTGATGCCTGTCGTTCACGCGCGTGACCAGCAGGTTGCAGAAGAAACCGATGACGAGCAGCACGGCCATGATGTGCAGCGTCATCGTGTAGGCATCCGCCTTGGCGACGCCGTGCGCCACTTCATACGCGCGGATATAGTTGACGAGCACCGGCCCCGCGATACCCGCCGCAGCCCATGCAGTCAGAAGCCGTCCATGAATGCCGCCGACGAACGCGGTGCCGAACATGTCCGCGAGATAAGCGGGAATGGTCGAGAAACCGCCGCCGTACATCGAGAGAATCACGCAGTACGCAGCCACGAAGAGCGCGACGTTGCCGGCCACGGCGAATTGCGGCACGAGATAGTAGAGCACCGCGCCGAGCACGAAGAAGACGAAGTACGTGTTCTTCCGGCCGATCCAGTCCGATGCCGACGCCCACACGAAACGTCCGCCCATGTTGAACAGCGACAGCAGCCCGACGAAACCCGCCGCCGCGCCCGCCGTGATCGACGACTTGAAGCTCTCCTGGATCATCACCGATGCCTGCCCGAGCACGCCAATGCCCGCCGTCACGTTGAGAAAGAGCACGAGCCACAGCAGATAGAACTGCGGCGTCCTGAGCGCCTGATCGATATGCACGTGGTTCTTCGTGATCATCCGGTTCGCGGTCACGGGCGGCGTCCATCCGGCGGGCTTCCAGTCGGCCGGGGGAATGCGGATGGCGAGCGCGCCGATCGTCATCGAGATGAAATAGACGACGCCGAGCACGACGAACGTCTCCGCCACGCCGGTGCTCGTCGCGCTCTTGAAGTAGTTCATCAGCGCGACGGAGCCGGGCGCCGCGATCATCGCGCCGCCGCCGAAGCCCATGATCGCCATGCCCGTCGCCATGCCGCGACGGTCGGGGAACCAGCGGATCAGCGTCGATACGGGCGATACATAGCCGAGCCCGAGCCCGATGCCGCCGATCACGCCATAGCCGAGATAAAGCAGCGCGATCTGATGCAGGTACACGCCGAGCGCGGAAACGAGGAAGCCGCCGCCGAAGCAGCATGCCGCGGTGAACATCGTGCGGCGCGGGCCGACCTTCTCGAGCCATTTGCCCGTGAACGCCGCCGATAGCCCGAGAAACACGATGGCCAGCGAGAAGATCCAGCCGAGCGTGGTGAGCGACCAGTCATCCGGCGCGGACTGCGTGATGCCGATGATCTTCGTGAGCGGCGCATTGAACACCGAGAACGCATACGCCTGCCCGATGCACAGATGCACGGCGAGCGCGGCGGGCGGCACCATCCAGCGTGAGAAGCCGGGCCGGGCGACGGTTGCTTCCTTCGAAAAGAAGCCATGCGGGCCATGTGCGGCCCCTTGCTTGATGCTGGTCATCGTGGTCTCCGTGACGCGCCGTTCGACTTCGAATTGCCGGCGCGCTCATCTTTGCTTTGTCATGGCCGTCCTGAAGCGCTGCGTCAAACATGCGATCCGCCGACATATGACGGAGGCAACGCATGACGGCTGCGCATGACCTTAGACAAGAGCAATGCGCTTTGCAATATGAATCGGCCCGGCATAAGCGTTTGCCCCAACCCGATGCGGGGCGCGGCCGCCACGCGCTTTGCACTGCAGGGAATGTGAACAGCGAGCGCGATGCCGGCATCGGCGCTTGTGCCGGTCGTCCATGCATCGGGGCTTCGCGCACGCAAAGGCGTCGAACGCGCGGATACGTCCCGCGCGGTGACGAAGCACGCATGAATCGCGTGCCGGCAACGGCGGGATGTTCCCGCTGGAACGTGCAAGGCGGAACGTGCCTGGCTAACGGGCCATGTGGTGCGAGGCGCGCGCTCGGTCGATCATCACCAGCGCGGCAACCGCTTCTCGACGAACGCCTGTGTCCCTTCTAGCGTGGCCTCGTTCATCATGTTGCAGGCCATCGTTTCCGATGCAAGCGCATAGGCGGCATCGATGCCCGCTTCGAGTTGCCGATAGAAAAGCCGCTTCCCCGCCGCGACGGCTTCGCGCGGCTTCCCTGCGATGCTCGATGCAAGCGCGCGGACCGCATCATCGAGTTCGCCCGGCGGCGCGACGCGATTCACGAGCCCGCGTTCCCGCGCCGTGCGTGCATCGATGAAATCGCCCGTCATCAGCATCTCGAACGCGGCCTTGCGCGATACGTTGCGCGAGAGCGCCACACTCGGCGTCGCGCAGAAAAGCCCCAGATTCACGCCGGATACCGCAAAGCGCGCTTCCTCGGATGCGACCGCGAGATCGCACATCGCGACGAGCTGGCAGCCCGCTGCAGTCGCAATGCCATGCACCCGCGCGATGACCGGCTGCGGGATGCGCTGAATCGTCAGCATCATGCGCGAACACCGCGTGAACAGGGCGCGATAGGTGTCGAGCGCCGGCTCCGCGCGCATCTCCTTCAGATCGTGGCCCGCGCAGAACGCGCGCCCTTCGCCGGCGATCAGCACGACGCGCGCCTCCGATTCACCGACGCGTTCGAGCTCGCGCTCCATCGCATCGAGCATGGCCTCCGAGAGCGCGTTGAACGCGTGCGGGCGATTCATCGTGAGCCTGACGGCGCCTTCGATGCCGTATGCGTCGTGTTCCACTACGACGAGTGCTTCGCTATCGCTCATTCGAAAGAGCCTCCTTCAAACGTCGATTGCCGCAACCGAGCCTGCGCGTTTGCGCAGTTCGAACTTCTGGATCTTGCCGGTCGATGTCTTCGGCAACTCGCAGAACTCGACGGCACGCGGCACCTTGAAGCCCGCAAGGTGCGCCTTGCAATGCGCGATCAGTTCGTCCGCGCTCACTTGCGCGCCGGGCTTCGTCTCGACGAACGCGCAGGGCGTCTCGCCCCATCGCGCATCCGGCTTCGCGACGACGGCCACCGTGAGCACCGCAGGATGCCGGTACAGCACGTCCTCCACTTCGATGCTCGATATGTTCTCGCCGCCCGAGATGATGATGTCCTTGCTGCGATCCTTGATGCGGACGTAGCCATCCGGATACGCGACGGCCAGATCGCCCGTATGAAACCAGCCGCCGCTGAACGCTTCCCCGGTGGCCTTCGCGTTTTTCAGATATCCCTTCATCGCGATGTTGCCGCGAAACATGATCTCGCCGATGGTTTCGCCGTCGTGGGCAACAGGCTGCATGGTCAGCGGATCGAGCACGCTGACCGCATCCTGCAAGTGATAACGCACGCCCTGCCGCGCATTGAGCCGCGCCCGCTCGCCGATATCGAGCGCACGCCATTCCGCTTGCTGCGCGCAGACGGTTGCGGGCCCATACACTTCGGTGAGCCCGTACACATGCGTCAGTTCGAAGCCGAGCCGCTCCATGCCTTCGATCATCGCGGCGGGCGGCGCGGCGCCCGCGACCATCGCATGGACCTTCTGCGCGATGCCTTGCTTCATCTCCTCCGGTGCGTTGACGAGCAGGTTCTGCACGATGGGCGCGCCGCAGTAATGCGTCACGCCTTCGTTGCGGATCAGATCGAAGATGGTCTTCGCATCGACCTTGCGCAGGCACACGTTCACGCCCGCCCGCGCGGCGACGGTCCAGGGAAAGCACCAGCCGTTGCAGTGGAACATGGGCAATGTCCACAGATACACGGCATGCTTCGGCATGTCCCATTCGAGGATATTGCTGATTGCATTCGTATAAGCGCCGCGATGGTGATACACGACGCCCTTCGGATTGCCCGTCGTGCCCGAGGTGTAGTTGAGGCAGATGGCGTTCCATTCGTCCGATGGCGGGGACCATTCATAAGCAGGATCGCCGCCCGCGAGCAACGCTTCATAGTCTATTTCGCCGATGCGCTCGCCTTCGCCCGCGTACTGGGAGTCATCGACATCGATCACCAGGATGGACTGCGGCACGTCTTCGAGCGCCTTCTTCATCGTACCGGCGAACTCACGGTCGACGAGCACCGCTTTGGCTTCGCCGTGCGTGAGCATGAAGGCGAGCGTGGCTGCATCGAGCCGCGTGTTGAGCGTGTTCAGCACGGCGCCCGTCATCGGCACGCCGAAGTGCGCTTCGACCATCTCGGGCGTATTCGATAGCATGGCCGCGACCGTATCGCCGATGCCGATGCCGCGCGCGATCAGCGCCGACGCGAGCCGGCGCGTTCGCGCGTACGTTTCGCCCCACGTGCGCCGTATTTCGCCATGCACGATGGCCGGCCGCTGCGGATACACGGACGCCGCGCGCTCGATGAAGGTCAGCGGCGTCAGCGCCGCGAAGTTGGCGGTGGTCTTCGGCAGGCCCTCGTCGTACATGTGCGCGGTCATGGTCGTCTCCTCGTTGCATCGGCCTCGAATGCCGCTCATCTTACGCGTGCCTGACGGTCGCGACGCATCAAGGCTGGTTGTCGAGCTTCACTTCGAAGCCGCGTCGCACGCCGGGCCTCGCGAACAAGGCGTCATACCAGCGTTCGACGTTCGGGTAATCGCCGAGCGCCACCTGATGACGCTCGTGCCGCCACGCCCAGCCGAGTATCGCGAAGTCCGCCACCGACAGCGCGCCCGCGACGAATTCGACTTCCGACAGCCGCTTGTCCAGCACGCGATAGAGGCGGCGCGTTTCGTCGGAATAGCGCTTCAGGCCATAGCGCCGGTCGCTTTCCGCTTCGACCATGCGGAAGTGATGCACTTGTCCCGGCATCGGCCCGAAGCCGCCCATCTGCCACATCAGCCATTCGAGCACCGGCACGCGATCGCGCAGGCTCGCGGGCAGAAACTGTCCGGTCTTTTCGCCGAGATAGAGCAGGATCGCGCCCGATTCGAACACGCTGATCGGCAGGCCGCCGGGGCCGTCGGGATCGACGATAGCCGGAATGCGGTTATTCGGGCTGATGCGCAGAAACTCGGGCGCGTGCTGCTCGCCTTTCGTGATGTCGACCGTCCTCACGGTATAAGGCAGTTGCATTTCTTCCAGCGCGACGCTGATCTTGCGCCCGTTGGGCGTGTTCCAGGTGTGCAGTTCGATGGTCATGTCGGTAGGGCGCCGATGGATGCGTTCAGGTCAGTTCTGCTGCGACGTAGCGCTGGAATCCCGCGCGCACGGACTGTTGCGCGTACCAGCGTTCGAGATCGGGCAGCGCGGGGCGTTCCAGTTCGGCGATGCCATACCATCGGCGCGCGTAAGCCGCGATGACGAGATCCGCCAGCGAGAACGCGTTGCCTTCGAGATGGTCGCGGGCTTTCAGGTGCGCGTTGACTACGCGCCAGAGTGTTTCGACTTCCCGCGCATCGGCTTCCAGTTGCCTGAGATGGCGCTTGGCTTCGGGCGTGCGGATGTAGCCCCAGAACACCGGGCGTTCCGCCGGCTGCAGCGTGGACAGCGTCCAGTCGAGCCAGCGATCGACGCTCGCGCGCAGCTTCGGCTCCGCCGGATAGATGGCGCTGCCGGGGCCGTACTGCATCGCGAGATAGCGGATGATTGCGTTCGATTCCCACAGCACGAAGTCGCCGTCGACGAGCGTCGGCACGCGGCCCATCGGGTTCATCGCGAGATAGCCGGGTTCGTGATTGCGGCCGAACTGCATGCCCGCGTCGATGCGTTCGTATTCGAGTCCCAGTTCGTCGCAGCACCACAGCACCTTCTGCACGTTGACCGAATTGGCCCGGCCCCAGATCGTCAGCATTCGATGTCTCCGTCTTGTCGAGTGTGTCGTTTGCTCAAGCATAACGGCTATTAAGCGAGGGCTGCAATCCGGCTTTGCTCTTACATAAGAGAGGGCTAATTCGTCCCTGGAAGATGCTTGGAAATACTAATCAAACGGCTGCGACCGTCGACAGCCGCGAGAACGCCCCGGAATGCCCGCGCGTTTGCGCTAAAGACAACACAAACGCCTGCCCGCTTGCCTGAGCCGATGCGCTGCGATATTTGATGTGATAAAAGTCCGCGTGCCCATCCGTCGTGCGGTCGCGCCCGCGATCCGAAGACAGCTAGACGAAAGCCGCTCGGATGGGCGCATCACATCGAACAGCAATAACGCCAAGACAACCATGAAGACGATCACCTCGCGCGCGGCCACCGCGCTTGCCGCATCCGCCATTGCCTGCGCCTGCCATTCCACGTTCGCGCAAAGCTCGGTCACGCTGTATGGCGTCGCCGATGTCAGCGTGCGCTATCTGACGAACGCCAACGCCAATAACGACGGCAAGCTGTCCATGACGAACGGCGCGATCACGAACAGCCGTATCGGCCTGAAGGGCACGGAAGACCTCGGCGGCGGACTGAAGGCGATCTTTCGCCTGGAGAGCGGCGTCGAACTGAGCAACGGCCAGTATTCGGACAGCCAGCGCGCCTTCAATCGCGCGGCCTATGTGGGGCTCGCGAACCAGTATGGCGCGCTGACGCTCGGCCGCCAGAAGACGCCTCTCTTCGACATGCTCGGCGATACCTACGATCCGCTCACGGTCGGCAATTACTTCGAGAACGCGTGGCTCCCCGTGGCGCTCGGCGCCGGACTCTATGCGGACAACGCCGTGAAGTACAACGGCACGTTCGCGGGCCTCACCATCGGGGCAATGTATTCGTTCGGCACCAACTACACGGCGACCGGCCCCGGTGGCTTCTCGGGCCAGGTGCCGGGGCATCTCGGCGCGGGCAACATGTACGGCTTCACGGCGTCGTATGCGGTGGGGCCGCTGTCGATCGGCGGCGGATACCAGCAGAACAGCGACAACGCCAGCAACAAGCAGAAGATCTGGAACGCGAACATCGTCTATGCGGTCGGGCCTGCGAAGCTCTATGTCGGCTATCTGCATTCGACCGACGACACCGGCTTTGTCAACAGTCTGCTCGCGCAACGCAATCTCGTATCGGGCGTGGACATTCTCAAGGGCTCAGGCCGCCGCGACGATGGCCCGTTCGCCGGCGTGACGTGGCAAGTGACGCCCGCGCTGCTGCTCACGGGCGCGTTCTACTACGATCACATGAAGAACGCGGCAATAGGCGGTGGCGAGACCGGCAGTGGCAATCGCTATACGGGCGTCGCGCTCGCGGAATATGCGTTGTCGAAGCGCACCGAAGTGTACGGCACCGTCGACTTCAACAAGGTCACGGGCGCGGGCTTCGTCGAGCTGCCGGGCAGGTCGAATCAGACAGGCGTATCGGTCGGATTGCGCAATCTGTTCTGATCGTGCCGATGGTGTCGGCTCCCACGCGGGCGCGGAACTTGCAACGCAGCGCGCGTAGTCAATATCAGGGAGACGAGGATGTCCGACACTCAAAGCACTCGACAGATCGACCCGTGCAGGCTCGGCGTTGCGTTCATCGACGCGCAATTGCTGTCGCTCTGCACGCACGCCGGCTTGCTGGCCGACTGGATCGAAAACGGCGAGCACGCGCCGGATTTCAGCGCACTGGCGCGGCTGGTTGCGCATCGGCGCGCGCATCCGGAAGCGCACGCGCATAGCGAAGACGGCATGCCGATGAAACAGGAGCCGACCGACGACCTGCAACCGTGGCCTTCGCTCGCGACTGCTTCCGAGCGCATGGCGTTCGCGTTGCGCGTGCCGTGCGTGAACGCGATTCTCGCGGTGGCGGATTTCTTCGACGTGCATCGGCTGTCGAGTTCGCGCACGCCCGAAGTGCAATTCCTGATGCGCCTGCGCGATGCCGCCGTGAATGGCGAGCGCTTTCGCATCGGCGAGGATGAGTACGTGCCGCATGCGGCATACGGCGGTCTCATCATCGACAAGACACTCGACGGTCAGGCCTTGTTCGGACAGACCGCGGATACCGGGTTCATTGCGTTCGGCGATGTGGTCGGTCTGCTCGCGTACTTGCGCAAGCTCCTGAAGAGCATGCAGGCGGTGATCAGTTCGGGCGATGCCGGCTGAAGCCGGAGAAACGCGGCCGCGTGCCATCTTGCGCGGCCGCGTTTCCTCGATGATGCGTTACTGCGCCGTCGCCTTCTTGTGATGCTTGTGGTGCTTGTGCGTCTTGCTATAGGCGGGGCGCTTCTGGTTCGACGGATAGTCGGCGGCGGCGAACGACAGCGTCGGCGCGGCAAACGCTGCGAGCACGAGCAGCGCGAGGGTCTTCTTGAAGGCAGTTTTCATCGGATGATCGAAAGTGAATCGTGAAAGATGCGGCGCGAACGATTCGACCGTCCGGGCCGCAGGCAATAAACGGTACGGCGCGGCCAGTGTAGCCGGACAAAATGACAGTGCCTCGATTGCCGCTTTCATGATTCACGCGTTCGGTCCTTCCGGCAACTTGCGCTGCCACGCCACCGCAATCGCGCTGCCGACGATCAGCGCAATCCCGCCAATCGATAACGCCGCGATCGTCTCGCCCCACGCAAGATAGCCGAACAACGCGGCCCACACGATGCTCGTGTAATTGAACGGTGCGAGCGCGCCCGCGTCGGCGCGGCGATAGGCAACCGTCATCAACAGTTGTCCCGCCGTCGCAAACGCGCCGAGCAGCGCCATTACGCCGAGCGCCTGCAGCGTCGGCATCTTCCAGCTGAAGGGGAGCGTGCACGCGGTGACGATCGTGCCGACCGCGCTGAAGAAGAGCACTGTCGTGCGTGAATCGTCGGTGGCGCGAATGCGCTTGATCTGCATGATCGACAACGCGCCGAAGAGCGCGCTCGCGAGCAGCAGCAACGGACCGAACCAGTTGGCCTCGCCCCCTCCGGGCCGCACGACCAGCAGCACGCCCGCGAAGCCGATGCACGCGGACCATGCGCCGCGCGTCGTCAATTTCTCCTTGAGGATGAACGGCGCGAGCACCACGACGATCAGCGTCTCCGAATAGGCGATCGCGACCGCTTCGCCGAGCGGGATGAACGGCAAGCCCGCGAAGAAGAAGCCCGATGCGCCGAGCAGCGTCAGCGCGCGCAAGGTCTGGCCTTTGACATCGAGCGTCCTGATGCGCTCGATCAGCGAGCGCTTGCCGATGCAGCACATTGCGAAGGCGGGAACGAGGCCGAACAGCATGCGAAAGAAGGTCACTTCGTTCGGCGGATACTGCAGCGCGACGACTTTCGCGAGGGCATCGACGATGGCGAAGGACAGCATCGACGCGAGAATGCAGCCGATGCTCGCAAGCGGTAGCGGCCCGGTGCGTGTGGCGGTGATCGATGGCATGAGGCGCAATGAGCAATCAGATAGCGGACAGGGCGCTGCCGCGACGCTTGCGCGGCTTCGGCTCGACGCCCACGCGCGGATCGCGGGCGAGCACGAGCGCGGTCAATTGCGCGGCGACGGTCTCGAAGTCGGGGCTTTCCTGCGCGACATACAGCCACTTCCCGAGCACCGGATGCGGCCGCAAGGCGGGCATCGCGTCGATCAGCGCTCCGTGGCGTTCGTGCGATGTACACACGAGCAGGCCGTTCCACGGCTTCTCGCGATCGGCGGCGACGAGGCACAGCAGGCCGTCGATATACGCCGCATCGCACCCGAACATGCGGCGGCGAATGTAAGTGGCGTCGCCTTCGAGAGCGTCGAAGATCCAGAGCAGCGAATTGCGGATGGAGGCGGGCATCGTTCAACCGGGTTGCTGCTGGCAGTCCGTCTGCAGCCAGCGAGCGATGCGGCGCTGCGCCATCTGGAGATCGTCGGGATAGTACGGGTCGTACCACTTCGACGGGTCGTAGCCCGCCTTCCTGAGCGCGGTCAGCTCGCTGCGCTTGCGCTCGGGCGTCGGCGGCGCGTGATCGCGCAGCGCGATGAGGTCGCGGCATTCCGTTGCGGACAGGCGCCCCGCGTCGGCGGGGGAGCCGCTCGCGGCGCAGCCCGCCAGCGCCGGTATCAGCGCGCACAGCGTCAATGAGGTGATAAAGGCGATCTTCATGTCAGGTCTCGGAGGAGAAGCCATTGCGCGGCTGGTGAATTGTGTCCGATTTCTCGCGATGTCGATTTGGGCCCCGGTGCATCGTCGTAGACTGTGTCGACTTTTTCAAGTGAAGGGTGAACACCATGGCTACCGGCACCGTCCGTCTGCAACGCGTCTTGCGCGCCACGCCCGAACGCGTCTATCGCGCGTTCGTCGAACCGGACGCCATCGCGAAGTGGCTTCCGCCGTATGGCTTCACGTGTCAGGTTCATCATATGGACGCCCGCGCGGGCGGCACGCACAAGATGTCGTTTCGCAATTTCAGCACCGGCCACAGCCATTCGTTCGGCGGCGAGTACATCGAACTCGTGCCCTTCGAGATGCTGCGCTACACCGACCGTTTCGACGATCCCAACCTTCCCGGCGAGATGCACGTCACCGTCTCGCTGCGGCAGGTGTCCTGCGGAACGGAGTTGAGCGTCGTGCAGGAGGGCATACCCGAAGTCATTCCAGTCGAGATGTGCTATCTCGGCTGGCAGGAATCGCTGCTGCAACTCGCGAGACTCGTCGAGCCCGACATCGCGGAATGACGTGTCGCGGCGCGTGTGCCGTTACGCTCAGGGCCTTGCCGCGACTTCATCCAGATGCGCCAGCAAGTCGGCCGGATCTTCGTACACGCGCAACGCGCCCGCGCGCTCCAGTTCGTCGCTGCCGTAGCCGCCCGATAGCAGGCCCACGCCGAGCGAACGGCAACGGCGCGCCGCGAGCATGTCCCAGATGCTGTCGCCGACGACCACCGTATGCTCGATCGGCACGTTCAGCCGTTCGGCGGCGGCGAGGAACAGGTCGGGGTCGGGCTTCGCATACTTGACGTCGTCGCGCGTAATGACGACCTGCTTCGACGCATCGACACCCAGCGCCTCGAGATTGACCGCCGCCGTTTCCATGCGTCCGCTGGTCGCGATGGCCCAGCGCGTGCCCGCGTCCGTCAGCGCGGCGAGCAGTTCACGCGCGCCCGGCAGCGGACAGACCTGCGCGCGCAGCCGCTTGTACGCTTCGGCATGCAACTGACGCAAGCGCTCCACGCGCTCCGCGCTGATCTCGCCGTGCGTCTCGCGCAAGAGCTGGTTGGTGAAGAGCCCGCCGCTCATGCCGATCTTGCGATGAATCCGCCACACCGACAGTTCGATGCCCTCGGCATCCAGCGCTTCCTTCCAGGCGAGCACGTGCTGATAGACGCTATCGACGAGCGTGCCGTCCAGGTCGAAGAGAAACGATGTTTCGATCCGCATGTTCTGCTCCCTTGAAGTCACTCCATGATACGCACGATCCCGCACGCGAGGGCCAATGCCCTGCATCGATGCGATAATCGATCCTCGCGCCTACTGGCCGCAATGACGCGGTAAAACCGCATCCAATCCCACTTCGAAGCATCGACAACGCACCACGGAGCCCATTTTGAGCCGCATCGACAATCCCGCTCGCGATCAGGAGGCCGGCGTGGCCGACTCCACGCAAGATACGACCCGCATCGACGACACGCGCATCGGCGCGGTGCGTCCGCTGATTTCGCCCGCGCTGCTGCTCGACGAACTGCCGGTCACGTCCGAGGTGCAATCGCTCGTCGAGCGAAGCCGCGCGGGAATAGCGAATATCCTGCATGGCCGCGACGACCGGCTCGTCGTCGTCGTCGGGCCGTGTTCCATTCACGACCACGATCAGGCGATGCAGTATGCGCGGACTTTGAAGACCGTCGCCGAGCGGCTCAGCGACGATCTGCTCATCGTGATGCGCGTGTACTTCGAGAAGCCGCGCACGACGGTCGGCTGGAAGGGCTATATCAACGATCCGCGTCTCGATGGCAGTTTCCGCATCAATGAAGGTCTGCGCCGCGCGCGCGAACTTCTGCTCGAAATCAGCGCGCTCGGGTTGCCGACCGCCACCGAGTTTCTCGACCTGCTGAGTCCGCAGTACATCGCGGATCTGATCGCGTGGGGCGCGATCGGCGCGCGCACGACCGAGAGCCAGAGTCATCGACAGCTCGCATCGGGGCTGTCATGCCCGATCGGTTTCAAGAACGGCACCGATGGCGGCGTGCAGGTGGCCGCCGACGCGATCGTCGCGGCGAGCGCGAGCCATGCGTTCATGGGCATGACGAAGATGGGCATGGCGGCGATCTTCGAAACGCGTGGCAATGCCGACTGTCACGTCATTCTGCGCGGCGGCAAGAAAGGCCCGAACTACGATGCGGACAGCGTGAACGCCAGTTGCGCGGCGCTGGCGGCGCTCGGTCAGCGCGAACAGGTGATGATCGACTGCTCGCACGCGAACTCGAACAAATCGCATCAGCGTCAGGTCGATGTCGCCGAGGACATCGCGCGCCAGTTGTCGGCGGGCGAGACGCGCATCACGGGCGTGATGATCGAGAGTCATCTCGAGGAAGGGCGTCAGGACCAGAAGCCCGGCGTGCCGTTGAAGCACGGGGTATCGATCACGGATGCGTGCCTCGGCTGGACGCAGACCGAGCCGGTGCTCGAGTTGCTGGCGGAAGCGGTGCGCAAGCGCAGGGCGCGGTAAGGCAGGGAAAAAGCTGCCGCGCTCAGGCGGCAGCCGCTGAATTTACCGCATCGAGCAGCGCTTCCGGATCGTAGGGCTTGCGCAGTTGAATCGCTCCCGGCAGCGCCTGGCGTTCCTCGTCGCTCAGTGCAAGCTCGTAGCCCGTCACGAACACCACGCCGAGCGACGGTTCTTCGCGACGCGCGGCCATCGCCAGCGCAACGCCGGACTCCCCCGCGAGGTCCACGTCCGTCAGCAAGACCTCGAAGCGATGCGCGCGCAACAGCGCCGTCGCTTCATCGACGCTCGCGGCTTCCGTCAGGTCGAGTCCCAGCGAGCGCAACAGTTCCGCGCTGCTCGTGCGGACCATTTCGTTATCTTCGACGAACAGCACGCGCTTGCCCGACACGCCATCGTCCGTGCCTTCGGGCGGCGCGGCTGCGGCATCGGCATTCGCGTCCGCGCTCTTGCGAACGTGTCGCCCGAGCACGAGCCGGACCTTGCGCGCGAGCGCGTCGTGCGTATAAGGCTTGCTCAACAGGTCGATGCCTTCGTCGAGCCGCCCCGCATGCACGATCGCGTTGTCGGTGTATCCCGACGTGAACAGCACCGCGATGCCCGGCACGCGCTCGCGCGCCTTGCGCGCCAGTTCGGTGCTGCGCAGCGGCCCCGGCATCACGACATCGGTGAAGATCATGTCGATGGGCACGCCGCTTTCGACGATGGCGAGCGCGCTATGCGCGTCCTTCGCGCGCAGCACGCGATAGCCGAGATCGGCGAGCAGGTTGACGACGGTGGCGCGCACTTCCTCATCGTCCTCGACGACGAGAATGGTTTCGCTGCCGCCCTTGGCCGGTCCCGCTTGCGTATTCGTTTCGAGGTCTTCTTCCTCGCGCGCACGCGGCACGTAGATACGCACCGTCGTGCCGTGGCCTTCCTCGCTGTAGACCTTCACGTGCCCGCCCGACTGCTTGACGAAGCCGTACACCATCGAGAGGCCGAGGCCCGTGCCTTGTCCTTCGCGCTTGGTCGTGAAAAACGGCTCGAACGCGCGTTCCTGCACTTCCGGCGACATGCCCGAGCCCGTATCGGTGACGGCGACCATCACGTACTGGCCGGGCAGGACATCGGCGTTGCGCATCACGTAGGTCTCATCGAGCGATGCATTGCCCGCCTCGATGGTGAGCTTGCCGTGGCCGTCCATCGCGTCGCGGGCGTTGATCGCGAGATTGAGCAGCGCGTTCTCCACCTGGAAAGGATCGACGAGCGTGTTCCACAAGCCGCCCGATACGATCGTCTCGATCTCGATGCCGTCGCCGAGCGCGCGGCGGAACATGTCGTCGAGGCCGCGCACGAAGCGGCCCAGATTGACGACCTTCGGCGCGAGCGGCTGGCGTCGTCCGAACGCGAGCAGTTGCGATGCGAGATTCGCGCCGCGCGCCACGCCCGCGAGCGCGCTGCGCACGCGCTGCTCGGCCTTGTCGTGACCGGCGACATCCTTCGCGAGCAGTTGCAGATTGCCGCCGACCACCTGCAGCAGGTTGTTGAAGTCGTGCGCGACGCCGCCCGTCAGCTTGCCGATGGCCTCCATCTTCTGCGCCATGCGCAGCGCCTCTTCGGCGTGACGCAGCGCGTCGGCGGTTTCGCGGTCGGCGGTGACGTCGCGGCCCACGCCGTGAATGCGCCGCGTGCGCGGATCGAGCGACAGCGTCCACGCGATCCATCGCCATCCGCCGTCGATGCGCGCAAGCCGGCACTCGTACCGCACCGGCGCGCCGCTCGCGCGCAGCTTGTCGAGTTCGAGCGCGACGCCGGGCGCGTCGTCGGCATGGACGAGTTCGAGCATCGTGCGCGCATGCAGGCGCTGCGCATCGATTCCGAGCACCGACGACCACGACGGACTCACGCGCAACAGCGCGCCTTCGAAACTCGCGATCACGAACAGGTCTTCGCTGAGTTCCCACAGCCGGTCGCGGTCCGCGACGACTTCCGTCACGCGCCGCTCGAGCGTTTCGTTCAGATCGCGCAGCGCGGCCTGCGCGCGGGTGCGCTCGGCGATCTCGTCCTGCGCCGCCTGAAAGAGCCGGGCATTGTCGATGGCGATCGACGCCTGCGCCGCGATGCCGCTGAGGATATGCTCGGCGCGCTCATCGAATATGTTTGGTTCGGGATGCCCGAAGAAGAGACCGCCGAGCACTTCGCCGGTTCGCGAGATGACGGGCGCGGCGAGATAGCTGCACACCGCGAGATGGCCCTTCGGCATGCCGTAATGCGGCGCGCTGTGGCCGTAGCGCGGGTCTTTCGTGATATCCGGCGAACGGACGATGCCCTCGCCGCGAAACGTCGGCCCGAAGACGCTCGTGTTGCGCGGCATCGGAAACTTCGCGAAGCTGTCTTTCGGCACGCCCGAGAGCGCATAGAGCTTGTAACTGCCGCCTTCGTTGTCGGGCACGTTATAGAAGAACGAACCGAACGCCGCGCCCGTCAGTTCGGTGGCCGCGTCCGTCACCACCTGGACGACACGCGCCAGATCGAGCTCGCCCGCGACCGTGGTTCCGACGCGGTTGAGCACTTCCAGCACGCGCGATTCCTCGCGCAGCCGCAGTTCCGTCTCGCGCCGCAGCCGCGCGAGCCGCAGATTGTTCGCCACGCGCGCGAGCAGTTCGCGAGCGGAGAAGGGCTTGGTCAGGTAATCGTCGGCGCCGGCGTCGAGGCCGCCCACGCGCGCTTCCTCGCCCGCGCGCGCCGACAGCAGCACGACGGGCGTGTCGCGCAGCATGTCGTCGTCACGCAGCGCGCGCAGCAGGCCGAAGCCGTCGAGGCGCGGCATCATCACATCGGAGACGATCACGTCGGGCGCAACGCACGGGCGGCATCGAGCGCGGCGGCGCCGTCTGCGGCGACGTCGACCTCGTGGCCTGCGGCGGCCAGCATGCGGCGCATGTACTCGCGCAAGTCGGCGTTATCGTTGACGACGAGCACGCGGCCCGTCGTCGCGAGGATCGACGCCGTTTCACCGTCGGCAGGCGCGAGCGGTGCGTCGAACGCGGGCGCAAGGCCGTCGATCGCGCGGAGATCGCCGGTTTCGTCGGCATCGGGCGTCCAGCGCAGCGCCGCATCCACGTATGAACGCGCGCCGCTGCTCGCTTCGGCGCGCGCGGCGGCGTCGCGCGGAACGGACGCCAGCTGCGCGGCGGGCAGCGTGACGCGGAAGCACGCGCCGTCGCCGGGGCTGCTGTTGACGCCGATGCGCCCGCCGTGCAGCTTGACGAGTTCCTGGACCATCGCGAGGCCGATGCCGCTGCCTTCGACCGAGCGCCCCGTCGCGCCCGCGACGCGATGAAAGCGCTCGAAGACGCGCTCCAGCTCCTCTTGCGGAATGCCGATGCCCGTATCGCGCACGCACATCTCCACTTCCTGACCGGCAATCGTGCGCAGCGACACTTCGATCGCGCCGTCGAACGTGAACTTGAACGCGTTCGACAGCAGATTCATCACGACCTTCTCCCACATGTCGCGGTCGATGTCCGCGATGATGGGCGTATCGGGAATGTCGATGCGAAGCTCGATCCCGGCCGATTCGATGGCCGAGCGGAACAGCGACGCGAGTTCGGCGGTGAAGGCGGCGATATCCGTCGTCTGCCGGTGAATCTCGATGCGTCCCGCCTCGATGCGCGAAAAGTCCAGCAGCGCGTTGACGAGCTTCAGAAGCCGCAAGCCGTTGCGATGCATCATCTCGACGAGCCGCACGTCGCCGGGCGCGACGCGCTCGCGGTTCGCGAGCATCTCTTCGAGCGGGCCGAGCATCAGCGTGAGCGGCGTACGAAATTCGTGGCTGATGTTGGAGAAGAACGTCGTCTTGGCGCGATCGATTTCCGCGAGCGCCTCGGCGCGGCGGCGCTCTTCGTCGTACGCATGGGCGTAGCCGATCGCCGCGCTGACCTGTCCCGCGACGAGATTCATGAACGCGCGATAGCCGTCATCGAACAAGCGATACGGATTCAGCCCGACGACCAGCACGCCAGCCGGGCCCGTCTCGCCGGTCGGTGCAATCGGCAGGAGCGCGGCGCGCGTCGGCGCGGCGTTCCATGCGCCGCTCGGCAGGGCGGTGTCGAAGTGCTCTTGCAGATTCGTCACGAGCCGCGCCTGATTTTCGCGCAGGACGTCGTGAACGGGCCATGCGCCGGGTTGCCCCGCATGCAGCGTGTCGGGCGCGGCCGGATGCCCCGGTGCGATGCCGCACGCGCCGACGAGCGCCGCCGTCTGGCTGGCGGGCTCGGCTGCGTAAAGGAGCGCGAACGGCATGTCGCGCGGCGCGTTTCCGAGCGCTTTCATGGAACGTTCGCAGGCTTCCCGCCAGGTGCGCGCATCGGCGGCGGAAGTCGCCAGTTCGCGCAGCACGAGTAGTTGCCGCTCGCCGAGCACGCGTTGCGTATCGTCGCTGTTCGCGCAGATGATGCCGCCCGCGCTGCCGCGGTCGTCGGGAATCGGGCTATAGGAGAACGTGTAATACGTTTCCTCCGGAAAGCCGTTGCGCTCCATGATGAGCAGCTTCTGTTCGACGAATGTCCCTTCCACGCCCGAGAGCGCGGTGTCGAGCAGCGGGCCGATGTCGTTCCAGATTTCCCGCCATACGACCGAAGTCGGCTGGCCGAGCGCCTCGGGATGCTTGCCGCCGATGATCGACTTGTACGCGTCGTTATAGAAGAACAGCAGTTCGCGGCCCCAGCCGATCCAGATGGGCTGGCGCGAGGTGAGCATGATGCGGATGGCGGTCTTGAGGCTCTGCGGCCAGAGCATCGGTTCGCCGAGCGAAGTCTGCGCCCAATCGAAGCCCCGGATGAGCACGCCCATTTCGCCGCCGCCGAGCAGGAAACTCGGTTCCACGCCGTCTGCTGTCGTATCCGGGATCAGATTGTTGGACTTCATCGACGCAAAATCTCCTCGCTGGTCTTTTCGATGCCGCGGCATGATCGCGCAAGAGCGACGTTCTGTGGATGAGGCTGCCTGAATGAGCCACGCGATTTTCGCATGGAACAGCGGTCGCCCCGCGTCGGCTCGCGCGGCCGCGATGCGCTTTTTTGCGTGACGGCGATAGCAACTTTCGTGACCAGCGCGCGCCCGCGGATTGCGGACGGACAGGATTGCAGGGACCTGGAAGTCTCGTGTAAGGATTGCTTCTTGCTGTCCGGCTTGTGTCCAGCAGGGAGGAATATATGCAAACCAAAGGCCACACTTCCACCGACCAACTCGACACCATCCCCGACACCACGAGTCCCGCCTATGCGAAGGCGAACCCGATCATGCGGGCGTTCGACAGTTTCGCGAGTCTCGTCACGCGTTGGGCCGGCTCGCCGTATGCCTTCGGCTTCGCGGTGACGAGCATCGTCGTATGGGTCGTCACCGGGCCGCTCTTTCATTACTCGGACGGATGGCAGCTCGTCATCAATACCGGCACCACGATCGTCACGTTCCTGATGGTGTTCCTCATTCAGCAGAGCCAGAACAAGGACAGCGTCGCGCTGCACCTGAAGCTGAACGAACTGCTCGCGACGCATCGGCGGGCGAGCAATCATCTGATCGGCATCGAGGATGCGAGCGAGGAGGAACTGCGCAGACTCGCCGCGGCGTATCTGCGCCTGGCTGCCGACGGCGGTTCGAAAGCGGGGGCGAGTCCGTCGCCCGCGTGCGATGTTGACGCTCAAACCGAAGTGGAAGGCGCGAGCGCCAAGGGCGCACGCTGAAGCGCGGCGCCCGTTAGGAACAGCGCCGGTTACTTGTCCTTATGCCCCGGCAGCACGGCGCCGAGCACTTGCCTGGCCGTATCGACGATGACGTTGCCCTGATCGGGATCGCCCTCGAACAACGTCGTCGCGAACGCCTTCGCCTGTTGCAGCGTGAAGTGCGGCGGCAGTGGCGGCACATTTGGATCGGTCTTCACTTCGATCACGACAGGACGGTCCGACGCCAGCGCTTCGTCCCACACGGCGGCCATGCGCTCCGCGTCGTCGACATAGAAGCCCCGCAAGCCGATCAGCTCCGCGAACCGGTGATACGGCACCGACGGAATGTTCTGGGATGCTTCGAACTTCGGATCGCCGTTCATCACGCGCTGCTCCCATGTGACCTGATTCAAGTCTTCGTTGTTGAGCACCATGCAGATCCAGCGCGGATCGGACCATTGCTTCCAGTACTTCGATACTGTGATGAGCTCGGCCATGTTGCTCATCTGCATCGCGCCATCGCCGACGAGCGCGATCACCGGTCTGCCCGGATGCGCGAACTTGGCTGCGATCGCATAAGGCACCGCCGCGCCCATCGATGCAAGGCCGCCCGATAGCGAGCACATCATGCCGCGCTTTACTTTCAGGTCGCGCGCATACCAGTTCGCGCACGATCCGGAATCGCTCGTGACGATCGCATTCGACGGCACGCGCGGCGACAGTTCCCATACGGTGCGTTGCGGATTCACGCCGGTCTCTGCAGGCTCGAGCGCGCGCTTTTCGAGCTTCTTCCACCAGTCGCCCATCCAGCCTTCGATGTCGTCGCGCCATCCGTGATCGGTCTTCTCCTGCAGCAGCGGCAGCAGCGCACGCAACGTCTCGGCGCTGTCGCCGACGAGATTGACTTCCATCGGATAGCGGATGGAGAGCATGTCCGCCTTGATATCGATCTGCACGCCGCGCGCCTGACCTTCCTTCGGCAAGAACTCGGAATATGGAAAGCCCGAGCCGATCATCAGGAGCGTGTCGCATTCGGTCATCAGCTTGTAGCTGGGCTCGGTGCCGAGCAGGCCAATTGAGCCGGTGACGAACGGCAGATCGTCGGGCAACGCGGCCTTGCCGAGCAGCGCCTTCGCGACGCCCGCGCCGAGTTTTTCGGCGACCGCGATCACTTCGTCAGTCGCCTGAAGTGCGCCCGCGCCGACGAGAATCGCGACCTTCTTGCCGGCGTTGAGGACATCGGCGGCGCGTTGCAGATCGTCGGCATAAGGGACGATCTTCGGCGCGCGATAGCCCACGCCCGAATGCACGGTGCCATGCTTGCGCGGCGGCGGCTCGTACTTCAGGTCCTGCAAGTCGTTCGGCAGAATCAGCGCGGTTACGCGGCGTTCGCCGAGCGCCGTACGCACCGCGCGATCGACCAGATGGCGAACTTGCGACGGCACGCTCGCCTGCTCGACGAAAGCGCCCGCGACGTCCTTGAACATCGCCTGAAGGTCGAGTTCCTGCTGATAGTGTCCGCCGAGCGCGGCCCGCGCCTGCTGGCCCGCGATGGCGAGCACCGGCATGTGATCGAGCCTTGCGTCATAGAGACCGGTGAGCAGATGAGACGCACCCGGTCCCGAAGTCGCGATGCACACGCCCAGCTCGCCCGTGAACTTGGCATGGGCGGAGGCCATGAACGCGGCCATCTCTTCGTGGCGCGCCTGAATGAATTCGATCTTGCCGTTCGCGCGATTGAGCGCGCCGAACACGCCGTTGATGCCATCGCCCGGATAGCCGTAGATGCGGCGCACGCCCCAGGCGTACAGGCGGTCGACCAGAAAATCGCCGACGGTGGTGCTCATGATGATTGCCTCCGTGATGCGTTCGGAAAGGAATGCAGGAACGAGAGGCGGGCAGCAAGGCACATGCCGTGCGCGTGCAATCGACGCGTAAGCTCAGTGCGCGACTTTCGCAGGCATCGCCCTTCGCTTCAGCACGCGCGCCTGCAGCACGATCACGAGCAACAGGAACAACCCGCGAATCACCGACTGCCAGTACGCCGACAGGCTGATATAGCCCAGACCATTTTCGAAGTTCAGCAGATTGAACACGAGCCCGAGCAGCGCGACGCCTGCAATCGTCATCGCGATGGAGCCTTCGCCGCCCGTCAGCCGGGTGCCGCCGAGCACGACCGCCGAAATCGCGAACAGCTCCCAGCCGACGCCTTCGTTCGGCTGTCCCGCGCCGAATTGCGCCGCGAGAATCGCGCCCGCGATGCCCGCCAGCAGTCCGCTCACCGCATAGACCGCGACGAGCGTGCGATCCACGTTCAGGCCCATCAGCCGCGATGCCTCTTCGCTCCCGCCGATGGCGAGCGCATGCCGCCCGAAGCGCGAACTGCGCAGCGCGATCCATCCCGCGACCGCTGCGATCAGCGACACGATGCCCGGTATCGGCAGGCCGAACAGATCGTCCTGGCCGAAGGCGGCGAAGTTCATGCCGGATGAAATCGCGACGGCATCGTTATGGCCGAGCAGCAGCGCGAGACCATGCGCGCCGAGACTGGTCGCGAGCGTGACGATGAACGGAAGAATCCGCATGTGCGTGATGACCATGCCGTTCAGCACGCCCACGGCCAGCCCCGCGAGCGAACCCGCAAGCACGCCCGCCACCGCGCCGTAGGGGCTCGCCAGCGCCGCCACGACGCTCGCGAGCGCGGCCACCGCGCCCACGGAGAGATCGATGCCGCCCGTGATGATGACGAACGCCATGCCGATGGAGATCAGCGCGAACATCGAGTTGTATCGCCAGAAGGACGTGACGTTGTATGCCGACGCGAAGTGCTCGTAGCGCACGAGGCCGAGCACGACCAGCGCGACGAGTGCGATGAGGATGGGAAGGTTCTTCTTCATGTCATGAGCCCCGGCGACGCTGCACATAGACGGCGGCGATGATGATCGCGGCCTTGAGCACGAGCGCGGCGGCATCCGGAATGCCGTGCGCGAGCAGCGTATAGCGCAATAGCTGGATGATGAGCGCGCCGATCAGCGTGCTCGTGATATAGGCCTTGCCGCCCGTCAACGCGGTGCCGCCGACGGCCACCGCCGCGATGGCGTCCAGTTCGACGCCGAGACCCACCACGTTCGCATCCGACGACGAATTGACCGAGATCGAGATCAGGCCCGCGAGTCCCGCAAGCGCGGCGCACAACGTATAGGCGATCATCTTCACGCGCGCGGTCGGAATGCCGCATAGATAGGCTGCATCCTCGTTGCCGCCGGTGACGAGCAGGTACTTCCCGAAGAGCGTCTTGCGCACGATCCACGTGAAGATCGCGACGAGCGCGAGCATCAACAGAATCTGGAACGGCACGCCGGCGACCTTGCCGAGCGCAATCCACTGAAACGCGGGATTGTTGAACGCCTGCAGGCTGCCATCGGTGACGACCTGCGCGATGCCGCGGCCCGCGATGAACAGCACGAGCGTCGCGACGATCGGCTGCACATGGAGCCTCGTCACGAGCAAGCCGTTGAAGACGCCGCATAGCGCAGCGGCCAGCACGGGCAACGTGAACGCGAGCAGAATGCCCAATGGCCCGTCGATGTTCATGAAGAGCATCGGCGCGAGCGCGCCTGCAATGGCCATCGAAGCGCCCACGGACAGGTCGATGCCCCCCGTCGCCACGACGAGCGTCATGCCGATGCCGACGATCACGATCGTCACCACCTGCGTGAGATTCACGTTGAAGGTCTGCAGCGACCAGAAGTGGTCCGTGAAGATGAGGTTGAACACGATCATCGCGACGAGCACGACGATCTCTCGCTGGATTGCGATGCCGCGCTTCTTCTTCGACGGCGTTGCCTGCGCGTCGGCGGCGAGGGGTGCGGCCGGTTGCGTCTTGTCGATCATGCTTCGTTCCCTTGCGCGGCGCTCGCTTGCGCCAGCGACGATTCTTCGCCCGAACCGTAGGCGATGGCATCCATGATCGATGCCTCGTTCATTTGCGCGCCGTCCAGTTGCGCGACCGTTTCGCCATCGCGAATGACGACCGCGCGGTCGGCCACGGCGGTCAGTTCTTCGAGCTCGGATGCCGATAGCAGCACGGCCATCCCCGCATCGCGCAGTTCGCGCACGATCTTCGCGACATCCGCTTTCGCGCCGACGTCGATGCCGCGTGTCGGCTCGTCGAGCAGCAAGAGACGCGGACTGGTCGCGAGCCAGCGCGCGAGCAGCACTTTCTGCTGATTGCCGCCCGACAGCTCGCGCACCGGCTGATCCGGCGAACGCAGCTTGATGCCGAGCGATGCGATGAAGCCATCGACGATCTCCCGCTGTTTCGCGACATCCACGATGCCGCGTTTCGTCAGCGCGGGCAGGCAGACGAGCGTGAGGTTGTCGCGCACCGAAAGGTCCGGGACGATGCCCTCGGCCTTGCGGTCCTCGGTCAGATACGCGATGCCCCGCGCGATCGCATCCTTCGGAGAACGGAACGATACGTCATCGCCGCCGACCGCGAGCGCACCCTGAGACGGACGGTCCGCGCCGAACAGAAGGCGCATGGTTTCCGTGCGGCCCGAGCCGAGCAGGCCCGCGAGGCCGACGGCTTCGCCCGCGTGGACATCGAGCGATACGTTCGTGACCTTCGCGCCTGCCGCAAGCGACTGCGCGCTCAACGCAACCGCGCCGCGCTTCGCGAGATTCGCTTCCTTCACCGCGCTGTCTTCGTGAACGACGGCGGCGAGCGTGCGGCCGAGCATCGTCGTGACGAGCCTGAGCTTGTCCATCTCCTGCATCGTGCTTTCCGCGACGGTCTGACCATCGCGCATCACCGTGACGCGGTCGCATAGCGCGTAGAGTTCGTCCAGCCGGTGCGATACGAAGATCACCGCGCGGCCGTCGTCACGCAGGCGGCGCACAACGGTGAACAGCAGTTCGACTTCGCGTTCGTCCAGCGAAGATGTGGATTCGTCCATGATGACCATCTTCGCATCCGACGACACCGCACGGGCGAGCGCGACCATCTGCTGAATCGCGGTCGAATAGTCGCGTACGGGCTTTCTCACGTCAATATGCAATCCGAATGATTCGAGCAGGCCGGACGCCTGACGCTGCACCGTTTTCCAGTCGATGAGGCCGAAGCGCCGCGGCTCACGCCCGAGGAAGATGTTCTCGGCGACCGAGCGGAACGGCACGAGGTTGATCTCCTGATAGATCGTGCTGATGCCGGATTCCCGTGCTTCCTTCGGCGTGCGGAAATCGACTTCGCGGCCGTCGAAGCGAATCGTGCCGCCGCTCTTGCGATAAGCGCCCGTCAGGATCTTGATGAGTGTCGACTTGCCCGCGCCGTTCTGGCCGATGAGCGCGTGCACTTCGCCCGCCGCCACGGTGAGCCGCGCGTGCTTGAGCGCCGCGACGCCGCCGAACGCGATATCGATGTCCTGCATGTCGAGTAAGGGAGTCTGAGCCATGCGTGTCGTCCGTCGATTGAGAAAAGCGGGCGCGCTCGAACACGCGCCCGCAACACACACGCCTGCTTCAGTACCCGTACTGCATGCTTTGATCGACGTTGCTCTTGTCGTAGAAGCGGTCGGACACCTTCACCCAGGCCGGAATGGTCTCGCCCTTCGCGTACTTCTGCGCAACTTCGCACGCAAGCGGTCCGAAGAACGGGCTCGACTGCACGCTCGCGCCGAGCTCGCCTGCCTTGATCGCTTCGAGGCCGCCCTTGGTGCCGTCGATGGTCACGAGAATGATGTCCTTGCCGGGCTGCTTGCCGGCGGCCTTGATCGCGGCAATCGCGCCGAGCGCCATTTCGTCGTTGTGCGCGTAGACGGCGGTCACGTCCGGGTGCGCCTGCAACAGCGTTTCCATGACCTGGCGGCCCTTGTCGCGCGCGAAGTCACCGCTTTGCGACGCGATGATCTTCATGCCCGGATTCTTCGCGATGACTTCGTCGAAGCCCTTCTTGCGATCGTTCGCGGCCGATGCGCCCGTCGACCCTTCGAGTTCGATGATCGTGGCTTTGCCGTTCGTCGCCTTCACGAGCCAGTCGGCGGCGCGGTGTCCCTGATCGATGAAGTCCGAGCCGATGAACGTGAGGTAGTCGCGGCCGGCCTTCGCCATCGACTGATCGATGTTGCGGTTGACCAGGATCACCGGAATGCCCGCCTTCTTCGCCTGCATGACGACCGGCACGAGCGGCTTCTCTTCGCGCGGCGGAAACACGAGCAGGTCGACGCGCTGCGCGATCATGCTCTGGATATCCGAGACCTGCTTCGCCGCCGAACTGTTCGCATCGGTCATCACCATCTGCCAGCCGCACTTCGCGGCGACGTCCTTGAAGCTCTTCGTTTCCGCAAGCCGCCACGGGTTGTTGCTTTCGGTCTGTGCGAAGCCCACGCGCAGCGGCTTCTTGTTCGGAATCTTGGGCAGGGCGTCGTCGGCGGCGTGCGCGGCGGTGAAGCCCGCGGAAAGCGTCAGCGCGGCGAGCGCGCTGAGTGCGGCGGCGAGCGGGCGCAGGCCCGGGCGTGATTGCTTCTCTAGCGACAGCATGTCTTCCTCCGATAAGGATGCTTCTCTTGTGGTGATGCCGATGCTTGTTGTTGCACGGTCGATCTGCTGCGAGAGTGGCTTGCTGTTGCTGCTTTTATGGTTATGTGCGCCGGGTCATCCGCCGTCAGCCGATTCACTCGCCGATTTGATTGATGGCGAGTTGCCTGACTTCATTGATGGCCCTGACCGATCCGCGCTCGATCAGCGGACCGTCGAGCTTCACGGTGCGGCGTCGCACCGGCGCGCCCGCCGCGCGATTGTGTTCTTCCTGCAAAAGCGTTTCGACGGCCCAGCGGCCGAGATCGTAGTTCGGCAGCACGACCGTCGTGAGCGGCGGATGCGTGTGCCGCGCGATTTCCTGATCGTCGTAGCCGACGACGGACACATCGTCCGGCACGCGCAGTCCCAGTTGCTTCAGCGCTTCGATGGCGCCGAGCGCCATCAGGTCGTTCGCGCAGAAGATCGCCGTGGGCGGATTGGCTTCGCGCATCAGCGAAAGCGTCTGCTCGAAGCCGGTGCCGGAACTCCAGTCGCCTTCGCGCACGAGTTCCGGCGCGAACGGCAGATCGGCTGTCGCAAGTGCCGTGCGATACCCCTTCAGGCGCTCGCGCGCGGCGTCCTGCCATGGCTCGCCGTTGATATACGCAATGCGCCGATGCCCCGCCGCGAGCAGATGATCCGTCGCCGTATGGCCGCCCGCGACCTCCGCCGGCACCACCGACGACACGCTCGCCTCGCTCGTGTAGCAGTTGAGCAGCACGGTCGGCACCTGCGCGAGCGAAGCGGGCAGCGTGACGCGGCGTGTGTACACCGTCGCGTAGATCACGCCGAGCACGTTCGGATTGCCGAGCGTCGAGTCCAGCACGCGCTGCTCGATCTCCGCGTTGCCGTGCGTCGAATAGACGGCGAGCATCCGGCCATGCGCAAACGCCGTTTCACGCGCGCCGTCGATGCTGACGACCGGATGCGGGCTCGTCGAGATTTCGTCGGCGAGATACACGATCAGATTGCGCTCGCCTTGCGCGCCGAGCGTGTCGATGGCTTCGAGGCTCGCCGATTCGCGCGGCGTCATGCGATAGCCGAGCTCTTGCGCGACCTTCAGCACCTTGTCGCGCGTCGCGTCCGAGAACTTCGCGCCGCTCGCGTTGTTGAGCACCAGCGATACCGTCGATTGCGAGACTCCGGTGAGCTTCGCGATGTCGGTCATCGTCGGACGGCGGGGCGTGGTTTTCTTCATCGTGCGGGCAACGCAAGTCATAGAGCGAATGAAACTTACCACTAATATTAATGATGAACAACGCGGGAAGCCCCTAAGCGAACAGAGCCGTCACGGGGTTTTCCCTGTCTATTACTAATAATATTGACGAGCCGATTACCCCCATGCCATGCTGTTTTCGATCGAACCGAGACCGAAACATGGAGGAGACGATGGGCCGGTATGACGAAAGCACGAGAGATGCGCTCGCCCGAGCGTTCGAGCAGGATGGATTCGTACTGCTGCGCGACCACTTCGACCGCGCGAAGCTCGAAGCATGGCGCGATGCGTTCGCGCCGCTCTTCGCGCCGCATGTCGAGTCGGCGAAAGCGGCATCCGTCAGTGGCAACCGCGGGCCGGGGCGCTACTACGTGACCTTGCCGTTCGAAGGCGAGTTCGCGGACCCGGCTTTCTTCTGCGATGAGGATATCGTCGGCATCGTGGAGCGCGTGGCGGGGCCGGACCCGGTGATGTGCCAGCTCGCCACCGATACGCCGGTGCGCGGCTCAGATTTCCAGGACTGGCATCGCGACACGCCGCCGCTCTTCGACGACGCGCCCGAAACGCCATCGTTCCAGCTTGCCGTGAACTTTCCGCTCGTCGATGTCGACGACAGAAACGGGTCGCTCGAAACGACGCGCGGCACGCATCGCATCTCTCGCGAAGAAGCGCTCGCCGGTCTCGCCGATGGCCGCTTCCCGCCCGAGCGCGTGCCGATGCGCCTCGGCGACGTGATGATCCGCGACGTGCGCGGGCTGCATCGCGGCACGCCGAATCTGACCGACGAGCCGCGTCCGATGGTCGTGATCGGTTATAGCCGCGCCTGGTACTTCCGGCCCGAAGTGCATATCGACGTGCCGCGCGCCGTGCTCGCCAGCTTGCCGCCGCGCGCGAAGCGTCTCTTGCGATACTGCCCGGTGGTCGAGCAAACCGCGCGCACCTTCGACGAAAACTACCGGCAGTTCGCATATTGAGCGCCGATCCCAACGAAGGCGCGGACCACGCGCTCGTCACATTGCGGCATGGCGCGCGGCGCGTGGTGCTCGCGCCGCATATCGGCGGGGCGATTGCGGCGTTCTTCGACGCGCACGGGGACGGCGAGCGTCACTGGCTGCGTCCCGCCACGCCCGATGCGCTCGCCGCGCGCAATCCACTCGGCATGGCGAGCTTTCCGCTGGCGCCGTACTGCAACCGCATCCGCGATGCGCGTTTCACGTTCGATGGCGCGCCTGTCGATCTGTCCGGCGACGGCAACCTGTTCCCGCATGCGCTGCACGGCAATGCGTGGCGGCGGCCGTGGCGCGTCGATGCGTTGTCGGAGGCGAGCGCGCGGCTCACGCTCAGTCACGATCCGTCGATGGACGTGGCGCATCACTGGCCGTTCGCCTATGAGGCCGCGCAGGACATCGCGCTCGACAACACATCGCTGACGGTCACGATGTCGCTCTGCAACCGGTCCGACCGGCGCATGCCGTTCGGCATCGGCCATCATCCGTACTTTCCGCGCACGCCGAACACGCGCGTGCGTGCGCAGGTTTCATCGATGTGGCATACGACGCCCGATCCGCTGCCGACGCACATCGGACCGCATCCGTGCGTGGATGCGCTGGCATCGCCCGAAGGCATGGCCGCCGATGCGTTCGACCTCGACAACAACTTCGCGGGCTGGACGCGCACGGCGTCGATTGCCTGGCCGGATGAGCATCGCTCCATCACGCTCGATGCCGATGCGCCGTTCGACTTCATGGTGATCTATGCGCCGGCGGCTTTTCCGTCGCTGCTGTGCGTGGAGCCGGTGAGCAACGTGGCCGACTGGGTGAACCTCGATGTCGATCACGCGCTCAAGGGCGGCGGCGTGCTGGAACCCGGTGAAGCGGCCAGCGTCGCGTTCCGATTGACGCCGCGGACGGATTAGGGTCCACGGCGTCCGCACGCGTTTCAATGCCCGAAGAACACGGTACATGCAGGCGCCCATGCGCAATCGGCGCTGCGTCCGCTCGCCGATGTTCCCGCGTTGCCGGTCGCGCCGCCATAGGCGCGATCGTCGCTCGCCCTCGACTGCGCGCTCGCATCCTGTTCGGGCGCGCCGTTGTGCGGCTGCATCGGACGCATCGTCTGCACGAGTTGCTGCGCGGACTCGGGCATGCCTTCGGCGCGCGCAGTGCCGACGGTCGCGGTCACTGCACAGGCGGCCATCATCGCGACGACTTTCAGGTTCAGGCTCGGCTTCATGTTCCAGCTCCTTGTAACGAATGCTCAAGCAGCCGGAAACGAATTTCGCGGACTCCTTGCAGCGTTGGGACGAAGTGGCGCGATGATCGAATGCGGCCAGGCGCGCGAACGATTCGGCCATGCGGCGTGTTTGCCGCAGTGCCGTGTCGAGCGCGTGAGACATCGCGCAGGCACACGTTACGGATTCGGGAGAGGACGCGAAATCCCTATGTCGAAGGGATGCGTTCGGAGGGATTGGTCATGGGGCGTGACCGTCGACAGCGAAGTAATGAGGGAAGAAAAGGCCGCGCATTCAACGCGGCCTGTGCGTTCATCGGCGCAGCGCGTTAATACGCCTTGCTGCCGCTGCTCGAACCGCTCTTCTTGTTCATATGGCTGCTGGAACCGGTCGATCCGCTCGTGCCGCCCGAGGAATCCATCGTGCTCGAACCGGATGCGCCTGACGTGGCGCCGGTCGTGCCGTGTGCGTTCGGCGTGCTCATGCCGGTGCCGCCCTGGCCAGCGCCATTACCGCCCGCCGTGCCGCCGCCCGCACCGCCCGCTCCACCGCCGCCGCCCGCACCGCCGCCTGCACCCTGCGCGAATACAGCGCCCGACATGCTCAGAACCAGCGCGGATACAAGCAAGCTCTTCTTTGCGATCTTCATGGTGCCTCCCTTGATGATGGTTTAAGCGCGCCGCTTCGCGTGGACTGCGCGGCGTCGCGGCTTACATACCGCAATCGCTGTGCCGCGCGATGAAAGCCGCCACGTCAGGAAGTAACGAACACGTCAGGCGAGCGCTTCGTCGCACCATTCGATGGCCCATGCCCGCGCGCAATGTAAGGCGTCCCATTCATTCGCGAAGGCGTCGAGGTCACCAGAGTCGTGGACTTCGAGATTAGGCGTATTTTCGTTCGGCGCGCTCGTGATCCGGGCATGTGCGTAGAAGCTGCCGTCTTCATCATGACGGGCCGTGCAGTCGATATGAAAGTGCTTGTAGTCGAAACGCATTCGGGAAGTCTCCGCTAGTAAGGAAAGGCGATGTCACGGGAGCGATGTTTGCTCGAACAATGCGACGCGATACCGGGAGCAAACTCGTGACCACAGCCACTACGCATGGACAATCGACGGACGAAGAAGACAGGGCCGCGTTCGAAGAGTTCAAGACGCTCGTCAACATGACGGCGCACCAACTCGAGAAGTGGCTTGCGACGGAAGAGTCCCGCGCAGTCGGCCAGAAAGACGGTGATGCGGAGTCCGTGGGCCACAAGTCGGGCAGACGCATTATCGAGCTGCTCGGCGCGAAGAAAAGCGATTTGCAGGCCGACGACTACGCGCACATGCGCAAGGTGGCCGGCTACGTGAAGCGCCATATGGCGCAGCGCCCGCATGGCGATATCGAGCATACGAACTGGCGTTATTCGCTGATGAACTGGGGACATGATCCGCTGAAGTGAAGCGCCCTTTCAACCTCGCACGACACCGATAGCATACTGTATAAACATACAGTATCATAGCCAGAATGGAACTGTCAGAGAAGCTCGAAATTCTTGCGGATGCCGCCAAGTACGACGCCTCGTGCGCGAGCGGCGGCGCGCCGAAACGCGAGTCGCGCGGGGTAGACGGCCTCGGTGCGAGCACGGGTTCGGGCATCTGTCACAGTTTCACGCCGGATGGCCGCTGCGTGTCCTTGCTGAAAATCCTGCTGACCAACTTCTGCCTGTACGACTGCCGTTATTGCATCAATCGCCGGTCGAGCAACGTGCCACGCGCGCGCTTCACGCCGGAGGAAGTCGTCTCGCTGACGGTGGACTTTTATCGCCGCAATTACATCGACGGCCTCTTCCTCAGTTCGGGCGTCATTCGCTCATCGAACTACACGATGGAACAACTCGTTCTCGTCGCCAGGACGCTGCGCGAGAAACATCAGTTTCGCGGCTATATCCACCTGAAGACCATTCCCGACGCCGATCCCGAAATCATCGCGCAGGCGGGGCGGTATGCGGACCGGTTGAGCGTGAACATCGAGTTGCCGACCGAGATCAGCCTGGAGCGTCTCGCGCCCGAAAAAAGCGGGCGGACGATCAAGCTCGCGATGGGCAATATCCGCGTGGCGCGCGAGGAATCGGAAGCGGAGCCGCGCGCTCCGCGTTTCGCGCCGGCGGGGCAGAGCACGCAGATGATCGTCGGCGCGGACGAGACGGACGACCGCACGATCCTCGGCACCGCTGAAACGCTGTACGGCTCGTATCAATTGAAGCGCGTCTACTATTCCGCGTTCAGCCCCATTCCCGACAGCCCGACCGGCGTGCCGTCGAAAGCGCCGCCGCTCTTGCGCGAGCATCGGCTGTATCAGGCGGATTTTCTGATGCGCGGTTACGGCTTCAACGCAGCCGAATTGCTCGGCGATGCCGGCAACCTGCCACTCGATGTGGATCCGAAGCTCGCCTGGGCGCTCGCGCACCGCGAGCGCTTTCCGGTGGACCTGAACGTCGCGCCCGGGCGGATGATCGCGCGCGTGCCGGGCATCGGGATGCGCAACGCGAAGCGCATCGTCGAGTTGCGGCGAACGCGCCGCGTGCGCTATCACGATCTCGTGCGGCTGCGCTGCAGCATGGACAAGGTCAAGCCGTTCGTGGTGACGGAAGACTATCGGCCGCCGCTCGTCGAGGCGTCGTCGGAAAATCTGCGGCGAGCGCTCGCAACGCAGCCGGTGCAGTTGTCGCTTCTCTAGCGCCACGATGCAGGCCATCACCATCGACGACGACTTCGACGCCTGGCGCAGCGCGGCACTGAACGCGCTGTCGCTCGGGCTTGCGCCCGAAGCGATCGACTGGCGCACGCGCGAAACAGAGGCGCCGCCGCTATTCGACGCGACCGACCCCGGCGCCGCGCCATCCGGCAATCCGGAACAGGTGCGCGTTTCGCGCGAGCTTGCCGCGCTGCTGAAAGACGCCGCCCATTTCCGCGACGTGCATCGCTGGGGCTTTCTGTATCGCGTGTTATGGCGATGGACGCACGGCGACCGCTCGGTCGCCTCTCCCGCCGATGAGGACGGCGCGCGCCTCTACAAAATGGCGAAGGCCGTGCGGCGCGCACAGCACGACATGATCGCCTACGTGCGTTTCCGCCAGCGCGATGCATCGCTCGGCGCGCCGGAATACGTCGCGTGGTACGAGCCTGATCACGATGTGCTCGCGTGGGGCGCGGAGCACTTCGCAGCGCGCATGGGCCGCTCGACGTGGCTCATCACGACGCCCGATGGCGCGGCGATGTGGAACGGCGAGCGCTTGCAGATCGAGCGTCGCCGCGCGCTGGCGGCGGACCATGCGACGGACACGCCCGACGCCGCCGAAGACCTCTGGATGACTTACTACCGCAGCATCTTCAACCCGGCGCGGCTCAACGAATCCGCGCTCGAACAGCAGATGCCGGTGCGGTTCTGGAAGGGCTTGCCCGAAGGCGCGCTGATCCCGCAAATGCTGAGCGATGCGCGCGGCGGGGCGCGGCGCGTCGCGCAGGCGAGAACGGTCGGCGCGCTCGGCGGCAAGACGGTGCACGTCGAGGCCGAAGATGCGCAGCCGGAACGCGACGCGCCCACATCGCTCGATAGCTGCCGCCGCTGCGATCTCTGGCGCAACGCGACGCAGGCGGTGCACGGCGCGGGGCCGTCGGATGCGCGCATCATGCTGCTTGGCGAGCAGCCCGGCGATCAGGAAGACCTGAAGGGCGAGCCGTTCGTCGGACCGGCGGGACAGCTGCTCGATGACGCGATGCGCCGCGCCGGCGTGCCGCGCGAACAGGTGTATCTCACCAACGCGGTGAAGCACTTCAAGTGGGAACCGCGCGGTAAGCGGCGTCTGCACAAGACACCCGGGCAGCAGGAAGTCGAAGCGTGCTCGTACTGGCTCGAACGCGAGCTGGACGACACCGCTGCGCGCGTCATCGTCACGCTCGGCGCGACGGCGCTTACCGCGCTCCTCGGCAAGCGCGCGACGTTGCGCGAGCATGTCGGACGCGTGGTGCCGTTCGGCGACAAGCTGATCGTCGCGACGTATCACCCGTCATACGCGCTCAGGCAACAGGACGATACGGCGCGCGAGAAGACCGTCGCCGATATCACCGATGCGCTCGCAAAAGCGCACGCGCTGAGCAACGATCCGGGCACGCGCTAGAACGCCGCGCGCACCACGCCGCCATCGGCGCGTAACGCCGCGCCGTTCGTCGCCGACGACAGCGCCGAGCACACGTACACGACCATGCTGGCGATCTCCTCCGGCTCGATGAAGCGCTTGAGCAGCGAACTCGGCCGCGCCTCCGCGAAGAACGACTTCTCGGCTTCCTCGAAGCTCTTGCCGCCCGAGAGCTTGTCGACGAACTCGGTCACGCCCTCCGAACTCGTCGGGCCGGGCAAGACCGCGTTCACCGTCACGCCGGTGCCGGCGCACGTTTCGGCGAGACCGCGAGACAGCGCGAGCTGCGCGGTCTTCGTCAGCCCGTAGTGAATCATCTCCACGGGAATCTGGATGCCGCTCTCGCTGCTGATGAAGACGACGCGGCCCCAGTTCCTCGCCTTCATCTTCGGCAGATATGCACGCGACAGCCGCACGCCCGACATCACGTTGGCGTTGAAGAAGCGCAGCCAGTCGTCGTCGGTAATGTCTTCGAACGGCCTCGGTTCGAAGATGCCCATATTGTTCACGAGAATATCGACGTCCGGAAAGCGCTGCACGAGCGCGTCGACTTGCGCGGCATCGGAGACATCGCCGGCGAAACCTTCGGCCTGCGCATTCGGCACGGCCTTACGCAGCTTGTCGAGCGCGGCATCGACGGATGATTGCGAGCGTCCGTTGACGATCACGCGCGCGCCTTCACGCGCGAGACTCACCGCGATTGCATGACCGATTCCTTTCGTCGATCCGGAAACGAACGCGAGCTTGCTGGCGATCTGTAGGTCCATTCCTGACTCCCTGGTTGATCTGGTTGACTGGCGATTCGTGCAACCGGTGAATGGTAGCGACGTCGGCGCAAACGCGCTGAATCGCGGGCAGAAGGCCCATCGCGCGATGAAACTCCGCGACATAAATGTTCGATGGCGTGAGCGTCGGGCGTCGTCCATAGTTGCGCCTGCAGCCAACCACTGAGCCAATGTCACCATGTCCAAGCCGATCCTTGTCTCCTCACTCGATTCCATCCTCAAACATGCGCGCCGCGTCGTGATCGCCGGCGTGATGACCGGCACCGCATTGTTCGCGGGCTGTGCGCAAGCCGGCCCGTATGCGGATGCGACGACGGTCGCCTCAGCGCCCGCGACGCGTCCCGATGCGATCTACGTCTACGCGTTCGACAGCGATGCAAGCGACGTCAGGCTCGACGACCACGGTCTCGCAGCCAAGCTGAAAGCCTCGATGTCCGGCGAATCGCGCGCGCAGCAGCAATCGCAGGAAGCGGTCGAAGCGCGTGAGGAAGTCGCCAACGAAATCGTCGCGAAACTTCAGTCGATGGGCTTGCCCGCGATCCGTGCCGATGTCCCGCCGCCGGACGACCGGAGCGTGCTCGTCGTCGCGGGCAGCATCGACAGGATCGACGCCGGCAACCGTCGGCGCCGCATGCTGATCGGTCTTGGCGCGGGCGAAAGCAAGGTCGGCGCGACGGTGCAACTCGTCTACAAGCCGGCGCACGGCGTGCCGCAACTCGTCGAACAGTTCGACGCGAGCGCGGACAGCGGTCACGCGCCGGGCGTCGCGGAAATGGCGGGCGTCGGCGCAGCGGCGGGTCATGCGGTGAGTTCCCTCGCGGTATCGGGCGGTCTGCATGCGGTATCCGAAACGAAGCGGGCGGGCGTCTCGTCCGACGAGAAACGCCTCGGCGATGCGATCGCGGCGCAGATCGGTAAAAGCGGCGCGGCGCAGGGCTGGATGCCCGCGAAGAGCTGAGCGCGGATTCAAGATTGCCCGGCACGCGCCGATAAGACGCAGAAGCAAACAAGCATCTTCAACCGGCACCCATGCACGGCACTTACAACTTCTGGCTCGTCGCGGCGTCGCTCGTCGTGGCGGCGCTCGCCTCGCTCACGGCGCTCGACATCTCCGGCCGCATCGCGATGCTGTCGCGCTCGCGCGTGCGCTATCTGTGGCTCGCGGGCGGCGCGGCATCGATGGGCACCGGCATCTGGTC
This sequence comes from Caballeronia sp. LZ019, assembly GCF_031450825.1. NCBI lineage: Bacteria > Pseudomonadati > Pseudomonadota > Betaproteobacteria > Burkholderiales > Burkholderiaceae > Caballeronia > Caballeronia sp. LZ019. Next base: position 364,712 of record NZ_JARTVZ010000003.1, read on the forward strand.
GATGCACTTCATCGGCGTGCTGGCTTTCTCGTTGCCGATTCCGCTCGGCTACGACCTGCGCATCACGGCGGCGTCGCTCGGCGTCGCGATACTGGTTTCGTTCTTCGCGCTGTCGGTCATCAATGGCGCGCGGCTCACCTTCGCGCGGCTCGCGGTGAGCAGCGTGCTGATGGGCGCGGGCATCGCGACGATGCACTACATGGGCGATGCCGCGATGCGGATGCAACCGGCCATCGTCTACGATCCGGCGCTCTTCGCTGCATCGATTGCGATCGCGGTCGTGGCATCGGGCGCGGCGTTGTGGATCGCGCGTGCGTTGGCCGATGCGAGCCAGGCGCACCTGACGGCCAAGCGTATGGCATCGGCACTCGTGATGGGTGTCGCGATCACCGGCATGCATTACACCGGCAATGCCGCCGCGAAATTTCCGCTCGGCGCGATCTGCGGCGCGGCCAACGATGTTGACGTGTACTGGCTCGGCACGACGGTCACGCTCTTCACGCTGACGATTCTCGTCATCACGCTCGTGCTGTCGCGCTTCGACGCGCATAACGCGATGCTCGCCGGCTCCGTGACGCGCCTGCACGGACAGATGGTGCACATGGCGACCTTCGACACGCTCACGGACTTGCCGAACCGCCGCACGATGACCGAGCGCATCGAGCTTGCCGTGCGCAATGCGACGCATGGCGGCACGCGCTTCGCGATTCTCTTCATGGACCTCGACGGCTTCAAGACCATCAACGATTCGCTCGGCCACTCGACGGGCGACGAAGTGCTCAAGGCGTTCGCGCGACGGCTGCTGCGATGCGTGCGCGGCGGCGATACGGTGGCGCGGCTCGGCGGTGACGAGTTCGTGGTGTTGCTGGAGAACATGAAAGCGCATGAGGATGCGGAGCGGCTTGCCGAACGCATCCTCGATACGATGAGGAAGGGGCTCGTGATCGGCGAGCATCCGTTGCAGGTGATGCCGAGCATCGGCATTGCGCTCTTTCCCGACGATGGGGAGAGCGTCGAGGCGCTGCTCAAACATGCGGATGTCGCGATGTACGAAGCGAAGCGCGGCGGACGCAGCACGTATCGCTTCTTCGAGGCGAGCATGAACGAGGCGGCGGTTCGCACGCTGCAGATTCAGCAGGCGTTGCACGAAGCGCTGGACGCGGGCTATTTCTTTTTGCTGTTTCAGCCGAAGTTTCGCGGCGACGGCGAGCTTGCGGGCGCGGAGGCGCTGATCCGGCTCGATCATCCGCAGAGCGGGTTGCTGACGCCGCTCGAGTTCATTCCTATTGCGGAGCGTTCGGGGCAGATCGTGGAGATCGGCTATTGGGTCGTGCGCGAGACATGCCGGCAGATCGTGCGATGGCGCGAAGCGGGATGTCCGCCGGTGAAAGTGGCGATCAACCTGTCGCCGCGGCAGATGAACGAGACCGATCTCGTCGAGCGCATTCTTGCGATTTTGCGCGAGGAAGGCGTGGCGAGCGAGCAGTTGATGTTCGAGATCACGGAGTCGGTGGCGATGCAGGACGCGCCGCGCACCATCGACATGATTCGCGCGTTTCAGGACAGCGGCTTCGAGATCGCCATCGACGATTTCGGCACGGGGTATTCGAGTCTCGCGTATCTGCAGCGGTTTCGCGCAAAGCAGTTGAAGATCGACCGGTTCTTTACGAACGGGCTCGACGAGAACGGGCAGGAAGGGCGCGCGATCGTATCGGCGATCATCGCGCTTGCGCATTCGCTGGATATGGATGTGGTCGCGGAAGGCGTCGAGACGGGGACGCAGCGGGATCGATTGCGGGATCTCCGGTGCGACGAGATGCAGGGCTTCTTGCTGGCGAAGCCGCTTTCGGCGCAGGCGTTCGAGGCGTTGCTGGAGGAGGGGGCGGTGGGTGTCTGAGTCCACGCATTAGCGGCGCGCGCTTTCGTGCGCGTGCATTTCGATTAGGCATCCTACGACTCTGTGTTAAATCTCCCCTCGCGCGGATCGACTTCGTTCATCCCCGCGTGATGACAACGAGGCAACAAACGAGGGGGGCAGTATGACCAAGAAGCAAACGTCGCACGTGTTGAGCTTTATCAATCTCAAAGGCGGCGTCGGCAAGACGACGACGGCGGTCGCCGTCGCTGAAATCCTTGCGCAGGACATGGGCAAGCGCGTGTTGCTCATCGATCTCGATCCGCAGACCAACGCGACGGTGAACCTCATCACCGAGGAAGCGTGGGATGAACTGGACCGCGATGGGCGAACTATCGCCCAGCTTTTCAGCGACAAGATCAATCATCATTTGCCGCCGCGCTTCGATATCGCCCGTTCGATTGTCCGCGGCGTCTCGACCATCGACGGCGGCATCCGGACACTCGATCTTCTGCCTTCGAGCATCCAGTTGGTCGAACTGCAGGACAGGATTCCGACGATCGCGATGACGGGCAACTTTACGGTGAATCCGCGCGACATCCTGAGAATTGCGTTGCAGCCGGTCATCGACGACTACGACTATGTGATTATCGATTGCCCGCCGAGCCTCGGAACAGTGACAAAGAACGGGCTGAACATATCGAACAGCTACGTCATCCCGACGATCCCCGACATCGTGTCGACGTGGGGCATTTACCAGATCGTCGAGAATGTGCGCCGCTTCGCGCAGGAAGTGAAGCAGTCCATCGAGCCCCTCGGCATTGTCGCGACGAAGGTGCAGGGCAACAACCTGCACGTAAGGGTGATGAGCGATCTCTCGCACGGACGTCTCGGCAAGTTCGCGGAATCGGACGTGCCGCAACCGCGCTTCTTCAAGCATCACATTCCGCAATCCGTCGCTGTCGCACGCGGCGCCGATGCGCAAGCTGACTTGCGCACGTTCAAAGGCAAGTACGGCGTGCCCGCTTACGAGGCATTGCTGGGCGTGACACAGGAAATTCAGACGCTATGCGAAGCAAGCAATCTTTGATCGAATTGCTGCATGGGCTCGTCCAGCTCATCGACGACGAAGCGTCGCGCAATTCCGAATTCGCGGCGAAACTGGATGCGCTGGTGCAGCCGGTTTACGACCGGCCAGAGGGGCGCGCGAGAGCGGGGGGAAAGCGGAAGGACGCGGACGTACCCGACGTGCATCAAGAACTCGCGTCGCGGGGCGAGGATGCGTTTCGTACATGGCTCCGCGAGCAGAGTGTCGAGGTGCTCAGAGCGATCATTCGTCGTGAAGACCTCGATGCGTCGCGACGGGCGTCGAAGTGGAAAGACGTGACGAAGCTGGCGAATTTCATAGCGGATGGGTTGAAGGCAAGGATGTCGCGAGGGGCGGCGTTCATGGCGAGGAAAGACTAAGAGCCGTGCCGCAATGGATGAAAGCGTCATGGTTCGTTCGTTGCGGCTCTTGGTGACCGGTTTGCAATCGGCGAAGAACGTGCTGCTTCGCGGCTTTCGGAAAGACACAGCGGCTTACAGGCAACTATTCATATCGAGAATCGGATTCTTCCGAATTGCATTGCGCTAGGCAGTACCTCACAATGCTGTCACTATTTTTCGGGCTGGTGAACGAGCGTTACCGCGCATCACACATGCGCCGTCGTTCAATCGAGACATAGTCACTGAATAGATAGTAAGCATGACGTAATGGCGTTAGTCGACGATGTTTTTCGTCGCCTGGTCACGCACGCACCAACGTCCGGGTCGTGCAGGCCTCTTCATTGGTCACTAGACAGCGATTCACCAGTCGGAGCGGACGTGAAACCAAGATTTCAGGAGTACTATGAACGGGAAGAAAACTACGTTAGCGAGTCGTTCCGGGATTTTGCGGTAGACCATCCAAAGATCGCTGCGAGGCTCGGCGCGCGGGCGGGCGACGCCCAGGATTCTTATGCGCAGCGTTTGCTTCAGGCTTTTGCGTTCGCGTCTGCGCGCTCCCAGATGCGTATCGATGACTGGACCCTTGATCTACCGCTGCGCGAACTCGAGGCCGTCAATCCTAACTTTGTGGCGCCGCTGCCTTCGCTGGCCGTGGCGCGTTTCTATCCTGATGCGCAAGCTGCTCATAGTCCTCAGGGTCTTCTGTTGCCACGCGGCACACGCCTCACGACACACGCTACAGACAAAGGCGCGACTGCTGAATTCCGCACCGCTCAACCCGTCAGAGTATGGCCGCTCCGGATAGATCGCGTACGCTCGACGGGCATTCCTGCCGATATTCCTTCATTACATCGTTTTGTGGAGGGAAGCCAGGACGTCGCGGTCGTGCGCGGAGCACTCCGTATTCGTCTTGCCACGATCAATGGTGCGCGCCTGTCGAGCCTGGCAGCGCTGGACAGGTTGCCGGTCTACTTGTGTGGCGAGGAACGCTTGGCCTCGCGCCTCTTCGAGTTGATCCATACCTCTGTGATAGGAATGGTGATGGGCGCGCCGGACCGGTTCGAGAGCGGCGACCTGTACGGTGCGAAGCTTCCCGGTCTGCCGCACATGACTGTGAGTTACGAAGGGCTGAATCCCGACGAGAGCTTGCTGCGCCCAATTTCGCCAAAATTTCACGGGCAGATGCTGGTGCACGAATTCTTCGCACTACCCGCAAGATTCTGGTTCTTTGCCCTGAATGGCTTAGGTCCGGGGTTGCGGAAGATCGATGGTCCGGAGGTGGAAATCGTGCTCCTGCTCTCGCGGGAAGTGAACGTGTTCGAAGAGCACATCGACGCTTCGCAATTTGCGCTCTTTTGCTCTCCGGTCGCGAATTTGTTCCCGACGCGAACGGCGCGTCTCGATCTTGCTACGCAAGCGGCAGAGCCGATCATTACACCCGTTGCCGGGGCACCCGATGATTTCGAAGTCCATTCAGTCGATCTGGTATTGGGCCAGGTGGACAAGGACTCCGGGCCCGTAGCATTTCGGCCTCTCGACGTGCCGTTTGCCGACGACAGTGCTCGTCACCCGCGCTTTTTCACGTTACGGCGGGAGCTCGAAGCAGTCGTGGACCACGAACGCCGCTACGACACGCGTCAGCAGTTCGTCCGCACACGCACGCGACTGAAGCTGCTCGGTCCGGACCTCCAGCCGGACGACATCGGTATCCAGTACGTCACCCTCGAAGCGTGGCTGACGAACGGGGACCTGCCGTGTATCGTGCCGCGCAACGGAGTGAACGACCTGATCGCGAAGGATGCGAAGTCGGTCGCGACGGTCGGTTTCGTGCGTGCCCCGACTGCTCCCCGGGCGCCGCTCGCGTTCGATGCCGGTAGCGACGCGGCTTGGGATCTGCTGCGCCAGCTCCATATCGAGTTGCAAGCCTTCGATGACGAGTTCGACGAGAAAGATCCAGGCGAAGGACTGCGCTCGATGCTGCGTCCTTTTCTCGGTGCGGGCGATCCGACAATGGCCCGCTGCCTTGAAAGCCTCGTCGGCGCGAGTGTCAGGCCCGTGTACGACATGCATCGCTGCGGCGGTGAACTCGAACTGTCGCGTGGCATCGAGGTGACGCTTACCTTCGACGAAGAGGACGAAGGCGACTGGTTACCGTTCACTTTCGCCTTGGCGCTGGAGCGCTACGTCGCGCGTCACGTCTCAGCGCATGCCTTCACGCGCACCGTTATGCGTACCGTGCAGCGCGGAGTAGTTTTCACTTGGCCGACGCGCGCGGGCACGCGCGGCATCTTCTAGAAAAGGTTAACAAAATGGACTGGCTGACTCAGGCCCGCCCGCTGGCGGTCCACAGCGATGCGTTCCCGAACTATTGCGGAGAACCGATCTTCGAAGCCGCGCGCCTGTGCGGCGTGGAGAAACTCGGGCGGCTGTCGGTGCGCGGCACCGTGTCGCTGTTCGCGTACCAGCAGGGGATGCGGTTCATTGCGGCGAAGGGACCGTGGATGGCACAGGCGCAAAGCGGCGCGATGTCGCTGGCTGCGCTCAACGATGTGACGGTCAGCAGCTCCGATGGACGCGTGGTGATCACGGCGGCGAAGGAGGTGTGGATCGGGGCGGGGGGATCGTATGTGCAGATCAACGGCAGTGGAATTGTGAATGGATCGCCGGGGGCGATTCTGGAGAAGGGGGCGGTGTGGGATAAGGCGGGGGCGGATTCCATGCGCGTCCCGCCTCCGGATCTGCCTGGAGAGAAAGCGTACAGCGCGCAATTCACCGTGCGCGACCGGGATGGCTCAATTCTCAAGAACTACTCATACCGAATGGAAGCGGAAAGCGGTGTGACATGGTACGGGAGGACGGATGAGAATGGTCTGACGGAGCGGGTCTGGACGGCAAGCGAACAGTCAATTCATTTGTATCCACACGCCGGGCCACATCGAGATGATGAGTGCGACGACGCACGCTGCAGTTGCACCTGAGTAAGAGTGCTCACGCTGGCACGCGAAAGGCCATATTGGCCTGCGCTCAACTAATAAAACCGACAAGACATGGCCACACAAACAAAAGCAACGGAACCGATAGCCACGATGAGAAGTGGCACGCAACTTCCTACTGAGCCCGCTCATCATAAGCGTCGCGTGGTCAAGTTCAATGTCTATTGCGCGCCGCTGGATGAGCGCGGAGCAAATCCGCTTTACAACGCGAAGTATGACGGAGACACAAGCAAGCTCGCTTGTACGGATTCCGCCTCATACTTGACAGGCTCGCCGTACGTGCTAATTGACGCCGACACTAAGGCGGAGCTTGCGAGAGCGAATTTCCAAGCGTACACCAAAGTTTCCGTTTGGAGGGATGGAACGAGAAACTTACACGCGCTGACTCCGATCACAATTCGCGATGATGTCAAGAAGATCGCTCTCTTCATTGCCAACGATTCATACAGGTCTCGGCGCCAATATCCCTTGTTCCCATTTGATCTGCCCGATTCGGCGAGTACGACGATTAATATCTTCGAGATCAGAACGGACTTGGTCCTGGATTTCTGTGACGTCAACACATTGGGCGCAGCGCCGGACACGAACAGCTTAAAGAAGGCACCATCCCACACAGACGAATACTTCGGGTTCCTCACCGGAGACATGTGGCGAAAAATTAGCCACGAGTTTCATAACGAAGTAGGAACGCTGTGCCCGATCGAGTCCATTTCTCGGCCGCTCTTGAAAGGACACCCGGCGCATATTCCGCCCGAGTCGTCGCTAGCTAATGTGTCAAGCACCCGGCCAGCGCAGATTCCTCGACTACCTGACCAATCCGAAAATCCGCAGACTCATAGTGGACCAGTGACCGGTCCATATGCCAGCGGGACGCCAACCACTCCGCGCGGTGGCACCGGTGCTCCGCCTCAACTCTCGACCAAGGACGGAGTCGAAACGCTGAGCAATGTAGATTGGACCGCGGTACTTTCGCCGATCTACGAGGCCGGCGCTGGATCGCGGTCATTGGACGCCTTTGAAGTCCACATACCGTTGTTACAAATCAAGCTGACGTTTGCCGAGAGGTCGTTTGCTAATGCGATTAACTCTAGTAACGACACCAACGTCCGGGATGCTATTCGACGTACGTCGCCAGGGACATTCGCCGCAATATTGAAAGCTATGTGGCGCTTGCACATTAATACGGTGGCACTGAGCAGTTCGTGGAGACCGATGCTCGGTTCGCGGCTCCATAAGATGGGAACGGCTCTGGACGTGGCGCGCTTTGACGACGACGATGAGGACATTCACTTCGCCCTACATAACAACGGCAAGAATGACCGCGGCAAACCATTTCCAAAGGGCGCGGGAGGCAGCAAGATGGCCGCATTTTACAGAGAACTCACCTCGGATTCGCATATCCAGGCGGGCGCAGTTTACACCCCGTGGGTCAATTGGGTTAGACCCCACGATAGCCATATGCATGTGACAGCGAAGGATAATGCCGATGAATGAATTCGAGCCTCGAACGTTCGAGCGAGTCACCAGTGCGGTTGCGGCTCTGTCGCTGCTCATTTCCAGCAATGCGATCGCCGCAAGCGCGGCGATCCGGATAAATGACCTAACCATCCACTACGACGAAGTTCTTAAGCCCAAATGTAACGTTTTTTTGAGGAGCACCATCGGTGAATGGCGGGCCGGCTCCGCCCTGCTATCGGTGCCATGTTTTACCTATCGAGGCTCGTCAGATGACGACATTCTAAGAACTATACGGCCCACTGATAGCCGGAGAGACCAGTTCATTTTTAGAAAAAAGGACATGATCTCGCTTGAGGAGATGTCCCCCAGAGAAGGGCTTCCCCCATATCGAGTGTCATTCATGATTCAGTATAAGGTTGAGCCACCCGATCCGGAAGGCGCCGTACCTTTTTTTCCTTATGACAGCAGTAGGCAGGTCGTCAACTATCTCGCCATAAATGCTGATGGATTTGAGTTGGATCCAAAGACTGGAACTGCTACGGGCTATAGGGTGTTTGAATCTTCGGGTACTTGTTACCTGGCAACGGACAGGAAACCTCGTTCATATAAGCTGTTCTGGTTCTGGAGTGATGCATCCACTCCGCGGTACAAGGGCCTGCCCTCGACGATAGATACGACCACGCTCCCGTGGGTGAACGTTTCTTACGAAAACACAATCGCGAAGAACGTGGAAATGCCCAAAGAAGTGGCGATCGACGCAAGACTTCCTGTGAAGCCGCTGATTTATTCCGACTACGCGATTAGAGCAGACGGACGAGTTCGAAAAGGGAAGGCTATGTGCAAGGCAGACTGTCCTCCCGGAATGCTAATGAAGCTGCTCCATGCCGGACAAAGCATCTGGGGACCGTCGGGCAAGCCACCTGTAACCAAATGAGGAGCTTCGAATGATTAATCTGATCCGCCTCGGCGACACCACCGACCACGATGGCGAAGTCATAACCGCATCGGACAGCATGCGTTACGACGGCATACCGGTCGCCCGCAAGGGTGACGAAGTGAAGTGCCCGCAGCATCCGGAGGTGCAGCCCAATTTAATCGTGGAAGGCGATTCCGGCATCACCGACAACGGCATCCCGGTTGCTCGAGAGGGGCATCGGGGCACCTGTGGTTGTCGCTTGATATCGAGCATCAAGTGAATTGGAGGACCGTTTGATGTGCGGCTTAACGACAGACGGACACAGGCACAAGATGGATTTTCCGGTACAACTGATGGAGCGTTTGCAGTCCGCGCCCTGGCGCTTCGGCTTCCTGCCACTTCTGCGCCAGATCAACGCCAACTGCGCGCGCGACCCGGTCGGCGCCGCACAGCGCCCGGGCGCCGAGCCGTATCGTATCGGTCAGAAACCCAGTCTCGTGTTTGCTCCGCGCGAAGTCGCGGACGCAAAGCTGAGAAATGGCAAGCTGCATATCCGGCTTTTCGGCCTCGGCATGCTGGGACCGAACGGGCCGTTGCCGATTCACGTCACCGAAATCGCCCGCGAGCGCGAAGAGCAACGACACGACCCGACGCTTTGCAACTTCCTCGACATCTTTCACCATCGATCGCTGACGCTGCTGTATCGCGCCTGGGCGTCGGCGCAATCGGCGGCGAGTCTGGACCGGCCCGAGCACGACCGCTTCTCTGCCTATACGGCCAGCTTCTCCGGACATGCGCAACGACGCGGCCGCGCACCGTTGCTGCCGGAACACGCGCGTCTGTCTGCCGCGCCGCACCTGGTCGGCGAGTCGCGCGATCCATCCGCGCTTTGCAACGCGGTGGCGCATCACTTCGGCGTGCCGGTGAGCATCGAAGAGTACGCGGCGCACTGGATTGTGCTGCCGCCAGAGCTTCATTGTCGTTTGGGGCATTCGAACGCGGCAGCGTGTCTGGGCGGTGGCGCGTTGCTGGGCGAGCGCGCGCCCGACCGGCGGCACCGCTTCTGCATGACCATCGGACCACTCGAGATAGAGACGTATCACCGCTTCACTCCGCGCGGCGATGATCTGTTGCGGCTCATCGAGTGGGTGCGGGTCTACGTCGGCCTCGAGTTCGAGTGGATGCTGGAGTTGCAGATCGAACCGCATAGCGCGCCGGCGGCGGTACTGGGCGGCTCTCAACAACTCGGGTGGTCGAGCTGGCTCGGTGAATCACGGAGCAACGCGCCGATCACCGGCATGCGCTTTGAACCGGAGCAATACCGGCGGCAGTTGCGTGCGAAAGGCGGGCGACGAGTCGATGAGTCAACACGACGGCCTCGAGTCGGCGTCAATGGAAAGTAAGTGGAAGAACTGCGAGCCGCACTGGACGCGAAAAACGCAAACCGGATCGCTTCTTGCTCTTGGATTCGGAAACCCACCTCACCGGAGCCGCCCATGCTCACACTCCGCACCGCCCCTCTGGCAGTCATCGCCTTGTCCGTCGCCGCGCTCGTCACTGTGCCCGTGACGCCCGCGCAGGCTCAGGACTCCGCCGCCTCCACACCGAAGGAAGCCAAGAAGGCCGAGCGTAAAGCCGCACGGGCGAAGAAGAACGCCGAGCTTAAAGAACTGGAGCAGAACGGCTACAACCCGTCGGGCGAGCAGACGGACTATCCGCGCAATCTGCAGAACGCGCAGCAGCGCATCAACGCGCAGAAGGCCGGTCAGGCTGCGCCGGCTTCGGCGCCTTAATCGGAGCATGAAACGCGATGCGCCTTTGATCCGCGCATCGCCCGATCAGGCATACAAGCGCCATCAAGCTGCAGTCGCGAGATGCAGGTCCGTCACGACGCTACCCCGCATCGACGCTCGTACGCCCGGCACGTTACCCATTCCGAACACAGGCCTCGCGAGATAGAAGCCCTGCGCAAGCGCTTGCGGCCACTGTGCGAGCCACTGCGCCTGCGCGGGCGTTTCCACGCCCTCGACGACGATTTTCACGTTGAGCCGCGTCAGCAGCGCAAGCACCGACGAAAACACCATCCGCGCGTTCGGGCAACGCGGCGCTTCCGCCAGCAGTTCCTTCGCGATCTTCACCGTACTGAAGTCGATAGGCCCGAGCGCCGAAAGACAGGCGAAGCCTGTGCCGAAGTCGTCCATCGCCACGCCGACGCCGCGATTGCGCAGCCGTTGCACGACCCTCGGCATGGAAGGAAAGCGCGCAAGATCCTGGCTCTCGGAGAGTTCGAGTTCGATCAGGTCAGGCGTGATGCCGTGCGCATCGCATACGGTTTCGAGCCTTTCGCCGAACCCGTCCGACGACGCGACCGAGGGCGGGACGTTGATCGCGACGGGATAGCACACGCCGCGCGCCTGCAGCGCCGCGATGTCGCGCGATACGGTGTTCATCACGAAGTCCGTCAACTCGACGACGACCTCGTCATCTTCGAGCGCCTCATGAAAACTCCCTGGCAACAACACGCCGAACTCCGGATGACGCCACCGGATGAGCGCTTCCATCTGTGAGAGCTCGCTGGTATCGACCCGGTAGATGCCCTGGTAAGCCACGCAAAACTCACCGGCTCTCAACCCCTGAAGCACACGCCGCTTGAGCGCATGACCGGCTTCTGGCGCGGCGTTCGAAATGTACGACCGACGTGTTGCTGCGTTCATGCTGTGCCGCCCCTTGATTGAACCGGGCGTTTAAATGCATGACTCGTGCCCGTGGCCACAATGGTCGGGCGAATTGGGATGGCAGCGAGGGAAAACCCCGATGCATGCATCATGACGGGGCGTATCCCCAGTCGTACCAAGTATCGCGGCGAAGTAAAGGTAGGAACATTGCACGCCGTCGCCGGTAACACTGACAGCAAGAGCGAACGATCGTGCCGAAGCGCTTTGCAGCAAACGTTGAAGTTTCTTCGAAGTTTTGTAATACGGACTAACGAAACGTCAGAGCCTTCAGTCAGACGATAGCCGCCTCGGCGACCGGCCGCATGCGTTCGAGCGCGCTGCCGTCTTCGCGAAAGAGATGCACGTGACGAATGCTGAAGCCGACGTTGAGGCGTTGACCATCCACCGCGGTCGACTCGCCCGAGCCCTTCACGTTGATGACGAGATCGTTCGGCAAGCGGATGTGCAAAAGCGTTTCGCCGCCAAGATGCTCGATCACCATGACTTCGCCAGTGAGGCCGCTGTCGATGTCGCCGCTGCCCGACTCGGTGAAATGCTCCGGACGGATGCCGAGCGTAAGCGTCTCTCCAACGTTGACAGATGCCCCTGCGAAAGGAAGCGTCAGCGGTTCGCCTCCCGGCAATTCGATGGTGACGCCCGCGGCATCGGCACGCAGCACGCGGACATCGATGAAGTTCATCTTCGGCGAGCCGATGAAGCCCGCAACGAAGCGATTGTGAGGCGTACGATACAACTCCAGCGGCGAGCCGATCTGCTCCACACGTCCATGATTCAACACGACGATGCGGTCGGCCATCGTCATCGCTTCGGTCTGATCGTGCGTGACGTAGATCATCGTCGCGTTGAGTTGCTTGTGCAGCTTGATGAGTTCGAGGCGCATCTGCACGCGCAACGCTGCATCGAGGTTCGACAAGGGTTCATCGAAGAGAAAGACTTTCGGCTCCCGAACGATCGATCGGCCAATGGCGACGCGCTGCCGCTGCCCGCCCGACAGCGCGCGTGGACGCCGTTCGAGCAGTTGCCCGATCTGCAGGATCTCCGCAGCGCGATTGACCCGTTCCCTGATCTGCGCTTCGGGCAGCTTCAGCATGCGCAACCCGAACGCGATGTTCTCGTACACCGACATGTGCGGATACAGCGCATACGACTGGAACACCATTGCGACGCCGCGCTGTGAAGGCTCGAGGTCCGTCACGTCTTCACCGCCGATCAGCACTTGTCCCGAGTCGCACTGCTCGAGTCCGGCAATGCTGCGAAGCAGAGTGGACTTGCCGCAGCCTGACGGTCCGACAAAGACCATGAACTCGCGGTCGGCCACTTCGATATCGACGCCCTTCAGCACTTCGGTACTCGCGAAGGTCTTGCGAATCTGCTGCAAATGGACTGCACTCATGCGTGTCTCCATCTAAGCCGCGTTTCAATCGCCGGACTGCGCAGCAAGCATCGCAGTGCAGCATCGAATGCCTTGACTCACATTGTTCTTGACAACCTGTTCGGGCCCAAATATACAATTGTAAAACCGAAATTACAAGTGAAACGACGCGGCGCTCAACCGTGTCTTTTCAATCCGCCACGCAGGGAAGGACGCACGACACGAACGTATCCGCTCGAGAAAACAGAAAGGAGACAAGGCATGAAAAAGCGCATCATGCAGGGCATACATTCCCGTCCGTTGAAGCACATTGCGGCGGTCACGCTGCTGGCAGCAAGCGCGGCGTTTGCTGCATCCAGTGCGCAAGCGTGGACGCTGAAGGAAGCGGCGCAGCCGTACTCCGGCACCACCATCAAGGCTATATTTCTCGATCGCCCCGGCTACAAGGCCGCACAAACCCTGATTCCTCAGTTCGAGAAAGAGACGGGGATCAAGGTGCGCTGGGAAGTCATTCCCTACGAGAACACGCGCGAAAAGGAAGTGCTCAACTTCGTCGGCGGCGGGGAGCAGGATGTCGTGCTCGTCGATGTGGTGTGGATCGGTGAATTCGCAAGCAACAAGTGGCTCGTGCCGATCAAGAAGTTCACCGATGACCCCAAGCTCGCGGACCCGAACCTCAACCTGCAGGGCTTCTTCCCGATCCTGCTCGATTCGTTCGGCACATGGGACAAGGTCACCTACGGCCTGCCGTTCGATAACTATTCGGGCCTCATGTTCTACAACAAGTGCATGTTGAAGGACGCCGGCTTCGATGAGCCGCCGAAGACCTGGGACGAACTCCTCAACACCTATGCGCCGAAGCTCACGAAGGGCGACAAGTTCGCATTCGCGCTCCAGTCGCGGCGCGGCGAAACGCAATCGGCAGACAGCTTCATGCGCGTGCTGTGGCCCAACGGCGGCTCGCTGCTCGATGCGAAGTTCAAGTCGAACCTGATGTCCCCGCAATCGCAGGCGGGGCTCGAGTATCGGCAAAAGCTGATGAAGTACATGCCGCCGGGCATCGTCGATTTCGATCACGCCGAAGCGGTGAACGCGCTTGCGCAAGGCCAGGTCGCGATGATCACCGAATGGTCCGCGTTCTACCCCACGCTTACCGATCCGAGCAAGTCGAAGATCGGCAACTGTCTCGCGATCACGACCGAGCCGAAGGGTCCGGCGGGCCTTAAGCCAGCACTCGGCGGCTTCTCGCTCGCGGTCAACGCCAAGTCGAACGCGAAGAAGCAGGCGGCATCGTGGCTGTTCATTCAGTGGATCACGTCCGAGGCGATGGCGAAGCCCTATCTCGAAGCGGGCGGCGTGCCGGCGCGCACGGCGGTGTACCAGGACAAGGCCGTGCAGGACAAGTATCCGTTCGTGAAGCCGATGGTCGAATCGTGGCAGGGCGGCGTGCCGGATTATCGGCCGCGCTTCCCGGAATGGCCCGCGGTGTCGGAAGTCATCGGCGAATGGGGCAGCAAGATGATGCTCGGTCAGGTCACGGTGAAGGAAGGCGCCCAGACCATCGGCCAGAAAACCGAGGACATCCTGAAGAAAGCGGGCTATTACGACGGCAAGAAGCCTTTGTTGAAGTAATCCCTGATCACGCAGCATCCCTAAGGAACCGGAGGCGATTCAATGGCGAACGGCACTGCATCTGCGACGCAGGCGAGGGGGCCGCGCAGGCATGCGCGCCGCTTCGGCGTATTGCCGCGCTCGCCCGCCTTCTGGTTCCTGTTTCCCGCAATCTTCGCGCTCGCGGTCATCGGCATCTATCCGCTGCTGCTTGCGCTCTACAACTCGTTTCATCAGTACAAGCTGGCCGATCTCGCATCGGGCACGCCGTTCGTCGGCGTCGATAACTACATCGCGACGCTGTCCGATCCCTCGTTCTGGGGCGCGCTCGGCCGCACCGCGCTCTTTCTTTGCCTCACGCTGCCGATCGAAGTCGCGCTCGGTCTCTTCGCTGCGCTCATGTTGCATCGCATGGATTTGCGCTTCATGCGTGCCGCCGCGCGCGTGAGTCTCGTCATTCCGATGGCGACGACTTATGCGGTCGTCGGTCTCATCGGCCGGCTGATCTTCAACCGGCAATTCGGTGTGGCGAACTATTTGACGGGGTTGCTGGGCATTCCGCCGCAAGACTGGCTCGCCGATCCCACGCTCGCGTTCGTCTCCGTGATGATCATGGATATCTGGCAGTGGACGCCGTTCTGCGCGCTCATCATGCTCGCGGGTCTTTCAATGGTCCCGAAGGAAGCGGAAGAAGCGGCGCGCCTGGAAACGCCGAAGTGGAGCATGATTCTCTGGCACTTGCAGCGGCCTTACCTGTTGCCGGGCCTGACCGCGATCCTCATTCTCCGCTCCGCCGACATGCTCAAGATGTTCGACGCCGTCTTCACGATGACGCGCGGCGGCCCCGGCGCGGCGACGGAGTTCATCAGTGTCTATATTCAGCGCGTGGGCTTCCGGCTCTTCGATCAGGGCATGGCGTCGGCGCAAGCCATCATCCTGCTGATCCTGACCATCGTGCTGTCGCGACTTTATATTCGCTTCGTTTATCGGGAGGCCGCGTGAGCACGACAAATTCGCAAACCCCAAACGGCGGCGTGGCGCAGCGCGGCAAGCGTGCGCGCGCAGCACGCAGACGCGCAACCGTATGGCACTTTCTGGGCCTTCTGGTGGTGTTTCTGTCGTCCGTGTTTCCGTTCTACTGGATGGTGACGACGAGCCTCAAGAGCCAGTCCGACGCATTGGCGTATCCGCCGAAATGGCTCTTCAGTCCGACGTTCCATCACTATTCGGCCGCGCTCTTCGAGCATGACGTGGCGGGCAGTCTGCTCAACTCGTTCATCATCGCGAGCTCGACGACCGTGCTCGCCATCCTGCTCGGCGCACCCGCCGCTTACGCGCTCGCACGTTATGAATTCCGCGGCAAGGAAGACCTGTGGTTCTGGTTCATCTCGAACCGCATGGTGAGTCCCGTGGTGCTCGCGGTGCCGTTCTTCCTGATCGCGACGAAGCTCGATATCGTTGATACCCATATCGTGCTGATCCTGCTCTATCTGACTTTCTCGCTGCCGATCGTCGTATGGATATGCACCGACCAGTTCCGCAACATCCCCGTCGAGCTCGATGAAGCCGCGCGGCTCGACGGCGCATCGCCGTGGCGCGTGTTCTGGCGCATCAACTTGCCGCTCGCGATGCCGGGCATCGTCGTATCCGCGATCTTCGCGTTCATCTTCTCGTGGAACGACCTGCTCTATGCGCTCGTGCTGACGCGCACCGAAGCCATCACATCGCCTGTTGCCGCGACGAGTTACATGAGCGGCTATGAGTTGCCCTGGGGCGAGATCATGGCGACAGGCACGCTGATCGTCTTGCCGATGGTGGTATTCGCGCTGCTCGTATCGGGCCGGCTCGTGCAGGGGCTCACGATGGGTGCAGTGAAGTAAACTCGCGCGGCCCTTCATTGCGACTACATAGAGAACATGAGCAAGACAGCCCCGCCCATCGCGATTGCCGTAACGGACGGTTCGATCGACTCGGAGGAGGAACTGCAGGCGCGCGTCGCGTGGCATTACTACGTCGGCAATCTGACGCAGCAGGAGATCGCGCAGCGCATCGGCAGCAATCGCGTGCGGGTGAACCGGCTGCTCGCCGCGAGCCGCGAATCGGGCCTCGTGCAGATCACCATCAACAGCAAGATCGCGCCGTGCGTGGCGCTCGAGGAGGCGCTAGTCAGGCGCTTCGGGCTCGAAAGCGCGGTCGTGGTGCCGAGCGGTGCGAACACCGAGGCGAACAATGCGGCGCTGGGGATCGGCGCGGCGAGTTACTTCGCCAAGCAGATCGTCGCGGGGCAGACCATCGGGCTAGGCTGGGGGCGCACGATACGCGCCGTCCTTCGTGCGATGCCGCAGCGTTCGTACGGCGCGGTGTCGGCGGTATCGCTGCAAGGGGGACTGTCGCATTGCCCGAGCATCAACACATTCGATCTCGTATCGGATTTCGCGGACATCTGCCGCGCCGACGGCTATATCTTCGCGGCGCCGATCTACGTGAGCAGTCAGAAGGCGCGCGACGTCATCCTGCAGGAAGGCACCGTGCGCGAAACCTACGATCTTGCGCGCAACGCGGACCTTGCCTTGCTGACGTGCGGCGATCTGACGGAATCGCTCGTCGTCACGTACGGCATCGACAATCCCGAGCAATTGCGCACGCTGGAGAAGGCGGGCGCGGTCGGCGACATGCTCGGCCATTTCATGGATGAAGACGGCGAGCTGATCGATCATCCGCTGAATCGCCGCACCGTGGCCATTACGCTCGAAGACTTGCGCAAGATTCGTCGCGTGATACTGGTCAGCGGCGGACCGAAGAAATTCCATGTGACACGCGCGGCGTTGCGCGGCCGCTATCCGTCGGTGCTCGTCACCGATGAAGAGACCGCGCGGCGCTTATGTGACGAGCCTTGAACGAGCCATGACGACCATCGACAGAAATCGCGAATTCGAAGGAAAGACCGTGCTCGTCACGGGTGCGGGCAAAGGCATCGGTCATGCGACGGTGCATCTGCTGAGCGAACGGGGCGCGCGCGTCATTGCACTGAGCCGCAGCGCGGAAGACCTCGCGGTGCTGGCGAGGGAAACCGGCTGCGACACCATCGCAGTCGATCTCGCCGATGCCCGCGCCGCGAGCGAAGCCGCGCGATCCGCGCAGCCGGTCGACCTGCTCGTCAACTGCGCCGGTCTCGTGGAACTGCAGCCGTTTCTCGATACCACCGCCGATGCCTTCGATCTCACGATGAACGTCAACGTGCGCGCGGCGATGATCGTCGCTCAGGCATGCGCGAGAAGCATGATCGAGCGCGGCAACGGCGGAGCGATCGTCAACGTGTCGAGCATATCGGCGGCGGTCGGCTTGCCGCTGCATGCGTCGTATTGCGCATCGAAGGGCGCGCTCGACGCGATGACGCGCGTGATGGCCGTGGAACTCGGCCCGCACGGCATACGCGTGAACGCAGTCAACCCTGTGGTCACCATGACGCCGATGGCGGAAAAGGCATGGAGCGACCCCGCGAAATCAGGCCCGATGCTCGCGCGCGTTCCGATGAATCGCTTCGTGCAGCCGGTGGAAGTGGCGCGCACCATCGCTTACTTGCTGAGCGACGATTCGAGCATGGTAAGCGGCGTGAGCCTCGCAGTCGACGGCGGCTTTCAGGCGGGATGATACGGAATCCTCATACAAACGCGAAGGAACGACGATGGAAGCACTGGTTCTTGAAGAAGCACGGCGCATCAGCCTGCGTCCGTTCAGCTTGCCGCAGGTCGTGGGTCCGCATGACGTGCGGATACGCATCCACACGGTAGGCATTTGCGGCAGCGATGTTCACTATTATCAGCACGGACGCATCGGGCCGTTCGTCGTGAACGAGCCGATGGTGCTCGGGCACGAAGCATCCGGCACGATCGTGGAAGTGGGCGATGAAGTCACGCATCTGAAGGCGGGCGACCGCGTGTGCATGGAGCCGGGCGTGCCGGACATGCAGTCGCGTGCATCGCGCGAAGGCATGTATAACCTCGATCCCAAAGTGCGCTTCTGGGCGACGCCGCCAGTGCATGGCTGCCTCGCGCCGTTCGTCGTGCATCCGGCGGCGTTCACCTACAAGCTGCCCGACAACGTGAGCTTTGCGGAAGGCGCGATCGTCGAGCCGCTGTCCATCGGGTTGCAGGCCGCGAAGAAAGCGGCGATCCAGCCGGGTGATGTTGCCGTGGTGCTCGGCGCGGGCACCATCGGGATGATGTGCGCGCTCGCCGCGCTCGCGGGGGGATGCAGCCGCGCGATCGTCTGCGATCTGGTACAGGAAAAGCTCGATCTGATCGGCGCGGTGCAGGGCGTCACCGCAGTCAATATTCGCGAGCAGCGCGTGCAGGACGTGATCGCCGAACTGACGGACGGCTGGGGCGCGAACATCGTGTTCGAAGCAAGCGGCAATGAGAAGGCGTTCGAAGGCATCGTCGATCTGCTGTGTCCCGGCGGATGTCTCGTCCTCGTCGGCATGCCGCAACACGCAATTCCGCTCGATGTCGTCGCGGTGCAGATCAAGGAAGCGCGCATCGAATCCGTGTTTCGCTACGCGAATATCTTTCCGCGTGCGATTCAGTTGATCGCATCCGGCAAGCTCGATGTCAAGCCTTTCATCTCGCGCACGTTCCCCTTCGCCGAGGGCATCAAGGCCTTCGAGGAAGCCGCGAGCGGCGTGCCGACGGATGTGAAAGTACAGATCGTCATGGAATGACGCGACAACTACCGGGAGACGCGATCATGGAGAACACCGACAACGCGGAGATGACGGCGATCGTATGCCGTGCGCCGAAGGATTATCGCGTCGAGCGCGTGCAGCGTCCGCGTGCGGGGCCGAACGAGCTGGTCATCCGCATCGCGGCATGCGGCATCTGCGCGAGCGACTGCAAATGCTGGTCGGGCGCGAAGATGTTCTGGGGCGGGCCGAATCCGTGGGTCAAGGCGCCGGTCATCCCCGGACATGAGTTCTTCGGTTATGTCGAAGAACTCGGCGATGGCGCCGCGGAACATTTCGGGGTGCAGAAGGGCGATCGCGTGATCGCGGAGCAGATCGTGCCGTGCGCGAAGTGCCGCTATTGCAGGTCGGGCCAGTACTGGATGTGCGAAGTGCACAACATCTTCGGCTTTCAGCGCGAAGTGGCGGACGGCGGCATGGCGGAATACATGCGCTTTCCGCCCACGGCAATCGTTCACAAGATTCCCGACGGCATCTCGCTCGAAGACGCAGCGATCATCGAACCGCTTGCCTGCGCGATCCATACGGTGAACCGCGGCGACATTCAGTTGAGCGATGTCGTCGTGATCGCAGGCGCGGGTCCGCTCGGCCTGATGATGGTGCAGGTCGCGCATCTCAAGACACCGAAGAAACTGGTCGTGATCGATCTCGTCGACGAGCGTCTCGAACTCGCGCGCGAATACGGCGCGGATATCACGATCAACCCGAAGACCGACAATGCGCTCGAAGCGATCCGCGCGATCACCGATCAATACGGCTGCGATGTGTACATTGAAACCACCGGCTCGCCGGCGGGCGTCACGCAAGGGCTCGAACTGATTCGCAAGCTCGGGCGTTTCGTGGAGTTCTCCGTCTTCGGCAGCGATACGACGGTCGACTGGTCGATCATCGGCGATCGCAAGGAACTCGACGTGCGCGGCGCGCATCTCGGACCGTACTGCTATCCCATCGCCATCGACCTGCTCGCACGCGGTCTCGTGACGTCGAAGGGCATCGTCACGCACGGCTTTACGCTCGAAGAGTGGGACGAGGCGATCGAAGTCGCGAACTCGCTCGATTCGATCAAGGTGCTGCTGCGGCCCAAATAAAAAAGGCGGAGCGCGATACGCGCTCCGCCCGGAGACACTTACTTCGAGGCCGCGACCGCCGCCTTCACCGACGAATAGACCGCCTTGTTCGCGCCGCCATTCGTCAGGATGCCGAACGTGCCGCTAGGATCGTCATACAGCTCGTACCAGTTGAAGCCGATCACGTTGTACGTGCTTCGCGCCGCGTACAGCTCCGGAATCGTCTTGGCGATGTAAGCCTGCGCCTTGGCCGTCGAGAAGTCCGCGTTGATGCCGATTTCGGTGAACATGATCGGCAGGTTGTATGTGTCGTGAAGAATCTTGAGCACGTTATAGTTGGTGCCGTCCTTGCCCCACGTGTTCACCGGATCGAGACCGTCCGAGTACCAGTGCAACTGGATGATGTCCGTGGGCACTTTCGGATGGCCCGTCGAACCGTCCGGCTGCGTGCCGGTCAGCATGCCCTTGTACCAGCCGAGATTCAGGAAGCCCGTCGACGCCGTGTTGATGATCTTCGTCTGGCCGGACTTGTCGACCGAGCGCCAGCCGTCATACGAGCCGCGCATCGTGCCGCGCCAGATCGGCCACGTGTTGTTGTCGTAGTCGGAGACATTGACGCCGTCGTTCGCGATGCGCTGATTGTGCTCGTCGATGTCGTACTCGTTGCCGAACTCCACGACCGGCACGCCCTTGAAGCGCGTCGCCGCGTAAGCGGCCATGTTGTAGGCGTACGTGTAAGCCGATGCTTCCGTCGGCGTGCGGCCGTTGAGCGTCGGGTCCATCCACGGATGAGGAATCACCAGCGGCATCACGTTGACCTTCGAGCCGACGTTCGGCATGACCTTGTCGGCGAGGATATCGATCTGCGCGTTGCTGTAGACGTCCTGACGCACGCTCGTCAGACCGAGGTCGACCATCGTCGCGGATTGCGTCGCGAGCGGGATCGACGAATACACGCCGCCCTGAATGTAGTGGGCGTTCACGCCGAAGAACGGGATCGCCGTCGAAGCGGCGGCGGCCGTCGCCGTGCGCGGATCGCTGGACGTGACCCACGTGTTGTTCTGCCACACCCACCACAGCTTGTTCACGTTCTGCTGATAAATCTTGCCGCCGTACCACAGCAACTGGATGACCGCCTGCGAGAAGCCAGCCTTCTGGCCCGCGCGATAAATCACGCCGTTGGTCACGGTCCAGACCGCGTTCGAGGAATCGACGATCGACGTGGCGGAAGGGATGGTCGTGCCGCTGGGCGAGGGGGCTTGCGTGCCCGCTTTCGCAACCGCCGCCGGATCATTCGCGCTGTTTGCCACGCTCGACGGGAGATTGTCCGCGCCGCCGCCGCATGCCGACAGGATTAGCGAGCTTGCACAGAAAGAATAAACGATGAAATGGTTTTTCTTCATTGTGAGTTTGGATGAACGTGTTCCAATTCCGACCGCCGAAAAAAGGTCTTCCCTGAATGCTTTTCGAAGCACTCGCGATTCGAACCTGAAGGGAATAGACAGGCGATCAACCAGTGCGCCTCAGAAATGAGAGGCGCGTTTCGCAGTCGTTTTTGCTGACCGGACGAAAGCAATGGTACCTGCTCGTTATTTCTTACCGTATGAAAAAGGCCGTAACGGTATGTAACAGTGAACGTTTGCGCGGCAATTTATGCATTCATGCGCATACAAATAAGAACGGAACCCGTATTAGGTCTTGCGTCTCGGCTTCAACGTCGATAAGAACCGGTCATTTGAAAGCATGTGTTCATATGAATGGTGGCATAACTTACGTATCGCCGCATTGCTCGTTTCATCGGATAAATGTACTTTCTATCGAACGTGCGGGCGCTAAAAAGTAACCTTTTTTTGACTATGGTTAAATCGCGGTTTCTGAACGCGCTGAAACTCGCGTGTCAACCGGTTCAAAAAATGGGAATCGCAAATAATGGGCGTTTTGCGAAGCCGGTATTTGCACGGATATCGGATCGCCATTTACGAGCCATTCGCGGTCGAAAAAAAGCCCGCCATCGCTGGCGGGCCGGGCATTCAAAGCGTAAATGCGCTTGCGGATTATCAGGAGCCGTACAGCCACCGCAACGCCGGCGACAATGATCCGACCGGCATTGCCCATGCGCCGTTGGCGCTGAAGTCCCACGTCGGACCGAAGCTTGCCGTATCGCCCAGTTGCGCGTCGGTGAGCCCGGCTGACGCCGGCGCTCCCGCGCCCTGGCCGACCGGCGAGGCTACGCCCGACGACTCCTTGTTCCAGAACACGTTCGACGCGATCAACCCGCGGTTTCCGCCCACGATGCCGCCCGCTCGCGCGCCCGCGCCGGTGGACAGCGTGGACGTCGTGTAGGACTCGTAGATGCCGCCCGCATTGCCGCCCACGAGTCCGCCGACGGCTCCGTTGCCCGTCAGCGATTCCTGCGCATACGACTGCACGACCCTGCCGTTATTGATGCCGACGAGTCCGCCGAGCGCGCCCTGGCCGCTTGCCGCCGCGGAGCCGAGCGCATACGACTGGCCGATGAACCCGTCGTTGCGGCCGACGAGTCCGCCGACCGCGCTGCCGCCGCTGACATTGCCGCCGGCCCACGATTGCTCGATGCGTCCGAAGTTCTCGCCCGCCAGTCCGCCCGCCACCGTGGAGCCTTCGCCCGTCAACGTGATCACACCCGATGCGCCCACGTTCACGAGATAGCCGCGGTTAGTGCCGACGAGCATCCCGACCGGTCCGCTGGACGCCGTGGCCGTGGTTCCGGCAAGCACGAAGTTGCGCAGGATGCCGCTCGCGCCGACGACGCCGAAAAGCCCCGTCTCGCCACCGCCCAGCGTGAGGCCCACGGGCAGATGGCCCATGCCGTCGAACTGTCCGGTGAACGGCGTTGCCGCCGTGCCGATGCCACCGAGACCCGTCGCGCCGAAGAGTCCGAGGCTCGTGCCGAGCGCGTAAGTGCCGGAGAGATCGTTCTTGACCGCGCGCAGATCGTCGATCGAATTGACGAGCCTATATGCCGTGTACTGCGTGACGAGGCCGCTATAGGGCGCGGCGCTCCACGACGGATTGACGCGCACCGTGCCAGGCGTATTCGCGCCGTTCATGTCGTAAAGCACGGAGATGACGCCGTTGCTGCGCGACCAGTCGATGGTCCCGAGGTTCGTCACGCTGCCGCCGTTGTTGAACGCGTGCGCGTCCGCGTACAGCTTGAGCGAGCCCGAACCGGCATTGGCGACGGTGACGCCGGGCGCGATCGTCACCGAGTGCGCCGCGTTGAGCGTGAGCGACGACGCGCCGTTCCAGCGCAGGTTCGTCGGCACGACGATATTGCCCTTGCCGGTCGCGCCGGCGCTGCCGTCCGTGCCGTCCGCATTCACCGTGATCGACGTGCCGCGGTTCAGGCTCGATGTGAACGTGCCGGCGGTCGCGGCATCGGCGGTGAATTCGCCGGTCGTGATGTTGAGCGCGCCCGCGCTGATGTCCGCGCCGCCGACCTTGACGTCCCGGCCGATCATGTCAACGCCCGACGGCGTGCCGTCCGCATTGCGTGCGCTGATCTGCGCGCCGCGTGCATCGACCGAGCCGGTATCGGCAACAAGCCACACGTGGCCGTCGCGCGTGGCGGTGCCAGTCGCGCGCAACGCGGCCGAGCGGCCCGCGAGCGCGAAGATATTGCCGTCGGCTGCCTGCAGATTAATGAGCGCCGCCTGGACTTCGCCCGCGTTCGCGATCGTGCCGTGGCTGCCGACGGCCACGCCGATCTGCTGGTCGTAGCCGGTGTCGATCAGCGACACGGAACGGCCCGCCACGAGATTGGCCGATCCCTCCGGCGCCTCGATGCGTCCCGCGTTCATCACCTTGTTCGCGGAGATGAGATACACGTTGCCGCCGGTCGAACTGATGTTGCCCAGATTGACGACGCTCGCATTGGAGTTGCCGGTGAACGTGGCCTGATAGCCGGAAGCGAAGTCGTCGTTGCTGATGTCGAGCGTCGAGGCGACGAAATGGCCGCCCGTCAACACGACGCCGCGCGGTCCGACGACCACGCCGTGCGGATTGATGAGGTAGACCGTACCGGTTCCCTTGAGCGTGCCGTAGATCGAAGAGACGTCGTTACCGGTCACGCGATTGAGCGTCGCGCCGGTCCCGTTGTTGATCGACACCGTCCGCCCCGAAGCAATCGAGAAGCTGTTCCAGTCAATGACGCCGCGCGCCCCCGATTGCGTGATGGTCATGTTGCCGCCGCTTTGCGTGATGCTTCCCGCGCCGGCGACGAACTGCCCGCCTTGCGGCAGAGGCGGAGCGGCTATCGCGGCCGATGCGAACGACCCGCAAGCAATGGCGATGAACATGGAAAGAGGGCGGATGGTGAAGCACGCCGCCCGCGCGCCTGCATGACCGGCAGCACTGCCGGTTGCGAAGGCGCTTACGAGACGATTGACTGAATGACGCATAGGCCCCCCTTTGGGCTGTGACATTCCCCGTCTTACTGGTCGCTATTATCTGGTCGCTTAGTGGCGCTCTGGTGGCAGGGCAGTGTAGCAGCACTAACGAAGCGCAACGACAGTCTTTTGCGTTCGTGTCGGATCGGCGGCACGCTTCGAATTCTTGTGGCGTCAGCCCGGAGAATGTGCCGTTGTGGCGAGAGCGAATGACTCGCAAGTCTGCAAGTCGGGATCGACCGGGTACTGCAACTCATCGCGATGGACAAGCGCATCCCCGCGCCGGTAAAAATGCCAGTCACCCCCGAATGTTTTCCGGCGCACATACAAGAGACGATTCAAGCCCGTGCCCGCATGGCCGTAAACGTGAGCATCAACGCCACCCTTTGCGGCCATGCCAGTCCCGAACCAAGCCTCACGACCCCGACTCTCCCATCCCGCCGCTTCGCTCGACGCACCGAAGCGCAGAACCTTTCTCGCGATGATGCTCGCGTCGGCCGGCAGCGCCGTGCTGGCCGGCTGCGGCGGCGGAGGCGGCGGCAGCAGCGATTCGCAGGCCGCCGGCAAGACGAGCGCGAGCACGAACCCGGCGTCGTCGACGACCTCGACGCCATCGACGAACGGAACGCCGGTCGCGACGACGACGGCAGCGAATACGACCGCAAGCACGAGCACCAGCAACGCGACGCAGCCCGCGAACACGAACGCGAACGATGCGAGCTCGCAAGCGCCGGCCGCATCGGACGGGCTTTTCTACGGCATCAACGGTCACATGGCGTGGGGCGAAGGCATCTACATGACGATGCCGCCGGCTGCGCAGCTCGCCATCCTTCAGGATCTGGGCGTCACGAACTATCGCTGCGACATCGCCGACGGCGGCATGGCGACCACGCTCGCCAACGCGCTGAAGGGACCGTTCGCGAACAGCGGCGTATCGATCCTGCCGGTGTTCAATCCGCTGTCGGCGCACTGGGACCCGCACAGCAGCGAAGCGGATGCCTATGCGCTCGGCTATGACCTCGCGGTGCGCTGCACGCGTCCGTTGAAGGGGCTCGTCAAGTACATCGAGTGCGGCAACGAGCTTGACGTGGACCTGAAGATCGCCGGCGACGGCAGTTCGCGCGCGGACTGGGACCCCGCCTGCTGGCCGTCGTTTCGCGGTGCGCTGCGCGGCATGATCGACGGCGTGCGCGCTATCGATCCGACTATCCAGTGCGGCGTGAACGTCGGCATTCCGATGGCCTACGGCGCACTGCAAATGCTGTGGAACGGCATCTCGCCCGATGGCACGGTGCAGGGCGTGAGCGGCGCGGCGTCGCTGCGCTGGGACTTCACGAGCTATCACTGGTACAAGAGTTCGGGCGACATCCAGTGCGGCGGCCGCAACAACGCGTGCATCGACGTGCTGCAAGTGCTGAAGGATTCTTTCAACGTGCCGATCTGGCTGACCGAGTGGGGCTGGTCCGGTGCGAACGATACGCCGCAATCGGCCGCTGCATATACGAGCAGGGCGCTCACGCAGTATCGCGCGATCAAGGACAAGTACAACATTCAGTCCATCATGATGTATGCGGTGATGGACCGGAACTACGGTCTCATGCAGCTCGACGGCGTGACGAAGAATCCGGCGTATGCCGTGTTCAAGGACTTCATTGCGGCGAACCCGGTATAAGTCGCGGGGCGGCTGGAAAGGGAAAAGCGCATCGCGCGATTAACGGGTATCGTGTCGCGAATACCGGACTCTCGCCGATGCCATGAACGCCATTCGTCTTGCCCGCGCGCGCTCGGTCGCGCTTTCGACCTTCGTTGCGCTCGCGCTGGCAGGCTGCGCGTCGTCGTCGCTCAAAGACAACACGTCGCTCGATGCCGCCATCGGCGGATCGCAACGCGCGGACAAGGCGCGTGCGCGAGATGGATATCGCCATCCGAAAGAGACGCTGCAGTTCTTCGGTCTCGCGCCGACACAAGCCGTGCTGGAAATCGCGCCGGGCGGCGGCTGGTACACGGATATTCTCGCCCCTTATCTGCGCGATGCCGGCCATCTCTACGAAGCGCAATATCTGAGCACGTCCGCCGATCTTGCCGCTGAAGACAGCGCAAGCGACACCGCCTATCGACGCAAGCTCGCGAGCAATCCATCGGTGTATGGAAAGGTTGTCGTCGGCACTTTGCATGCCGGGCGGTTCATCGGCTTCGACGCCGCCGAGCGGTTCGACCGCGTGCTCACGTTCCGCAATATCCATAACTGGATCAAGGACGGACAAGTCGATGCGAACCTGCGGGCGTTCTACGGCGCGCTCAAGCATGGCGGGGAATTGGGCGTCGAAGAGCATCGCGCGCGGCCGGGGGCGAGCGTGCAGCAGATGATCGATACCGGTTACGTGACCGAGGCCTTCGTCATCGAACGTGCTCAGGCAGCGGGCTTCGTGCTGAGCGCGCGCAGCGAGATCAACGCGAATCCGAAGGATACGAAGGATCACCCGCACGGCGTGTGGTCGCTGCCGCCCACTTACGAAGGCGGCGATGCCGACCGCTCGCGCTTTGCGGCCATCGGCGAATCGGACCGCATGACGCTCAGGTTCGTCAAGCCGTGAGCGTCGTCTCGTTTATCGGCTGTGTGCGCGTTGCCGGATGGCTTCGAAGTCGGCCGGCAGCCGATGCAGGTCCAGACGGCGGCCCGCCTTGACGATCTGACTCGGAATGTCATGGCCGATGAGCGCCGGCAAGCGCCGCGAAGCATCGATGAGACCGCCGAGGTCCACGCCGGTGTCGTAGCCCATCAGTTCGAGGCCATGCACGATTTCTTCCGTGCACACGTTGCCCGTCGCGCCCGGCGCATACGGACAGCCGCCGATGCCGCCGAGCGACGCATCGAAACGGTCGGCTCCTGCATCGATCGCGGCGAGTACGTTCGCCATCCCGAGACCCCGCGTGTTATGGAAGTGCAGCGTCAGTTCCACGCCGGGCCATCGTTCGCGGAAGGCTTGGGTCAGTGCCGCGACTTGCGTCGGATAGGCCATGCCGGTGGTGTCGCATAGCGTGATGCCGCGCGCGCCCAGCTTGCCGACGAATGCGCTGCACCAGTCCATGACCGTGTCTTCGGGCACATCGCCTTCCATCGGGCAGCCGAAGGCGCAGGATAGCGAAACGTTCACCGATACCCCGGCATCCCGCGCGATCGACGCGACTTCGGACAGCGCATCGAACGACTGGCTGCGCGTCATTCGCAAGTTCGAGAGATTGTGGGTTTCACTCGCGGACATGACGAGATTCAGCTCGTCGGCACGGGCTTCGATCGCACGTTCGGCGCCGCGCACGTTCGGCACGAGGGCGCTGTACACGACGCCGGGCCGGCGCTCGATGCCGCGCAGCACCGCATCGGCGTCGCTCAGGGCCGGAATCGCTTTCGGCGAGACGAAGGCCGTCACTTCTATCTTGGCCAGGCCGGAGCGCGATAACGCATCGACGAGCGCGATCTTGTCCCGCGTCGGGACGAACGCCGTTTCGGCCTGCAAACCGTCGCGCGTGCCGACTTCCTGCATATGGATGCGCCGTCCGGCGCCGTTCCAGAGTGTCATGCGACCACCTTTCTGCCGCGCAGCGCGGCGATGTCCTGCGTCGAATAGCCGAGTTCCTGCAGCACGGCGTCGGTGTCGTCGCCGAGACCGGGAGCCGAACTGCGCACCGTGCCTGGCGTGCCCATCAGCTTCGGCACGACGCCGGGGACCTCGACTTCGTAACCGTCGCGCGTGGTTTGCGAGAGGATCATGTCGCGCGCGCGGTAGTGAGGGTCCTCGACGATATCCTTCGCGGTGTACACCTTGCCGGCCGGCACGCCTGCCGCGCCGAGCACATCGAGCACCTGCTGCACGGACTGCGTGAGCGTCCATGCTTCGATGGCCCGGTCGAGTTCGTCGGCCCGCGCGACGCGGCCTGCGTTGTCGGCGAGATCGGGTGCGCCGCCGAGGTCGTTGCGGCCGATCGTCTCCATCAGGCGCCTGAAGATGCTGTCGCCGTTTCCGGCGATCAGCACGAAGCCATCCGTGCATCGATACGCATTCGACGGCGCGATGCCGGGCAGCGCGCTTCCGGCTGCTTCGCGCACCGCGCCGAACGCGCTGTATTCGGGGACGAGGCTTTCCATCACGTTGAACACGGCTTCGTTCAACGCCACGTCGATGACTTGCCCCACGCCGCCGTTCACCTTGCGGTGATAAAGCGCAGTCAGAATGCCGATGGCGCCGTGCAAGGCCGCGAGCGTATCGCCGATCGATATCCCGCATCGCACCGGCACGCGGCCCGGCTCGCCGGTCACGTGACGCAGCCCGCCCATCGCTTCCCCGATTGCGCCGAAGCCCGGCAAATCGCGATACGGGCCGGTTTGCCCATAGCCGGAAATGCGCAGCATGACGAGGCCGGGATTGATGCGGGACAGCTCGTCCCAGCCCATGCCCCATCGTTCGAGCGTGCCGGGGCGGAAGTTTTCGATGAGCACATCGGCTTCGGCGATCAGCTTGCGCGCGATCTCCTGACCCTCGGCGCTGCGCAGATCGAGTGCGATCGAGCGCTTGTTGCGCGATTGAACCTGCCACCAGACCGATGTGCCATCCTTGATCAGACGCCAGTTGCGCAGCGGATCGCCGCGGCCGGGCGCTTCGATCTTGATGACGTCGGCGCCGAAGTCACCGAGCGTCTTTCCGGCGAACGGCCCGGCGATCAGTTGCCCCATCTCGACAACGCGCAGTCCCTGCAAGGCGGCGGCGGATATGCCGTGGTTCATCATCGTGTTCCTTCTAATGACGCGTCCGCGCCGGCGAGGCGGCATGGACGTCGTGTATCGGTTTCATCTGGAAGTCCGTCGTGAGTCGAGGCGGACGCATCAACTGGCGGATGCATGCGCTTCTCTTGCACGCAGCCTGGCGGGCAGCGCGAAGAGCAGAATCGCCGCGCAGACGATGGCAAGCCCGCCGATCGCATAGAGCGCCGGTGTGGTGCTGCCGGTGACGTCCTTGATGCGGCCGACCATCACGGGACTGACGATGCCGCCGAGTTGACCGAGCGTGTTGATGAGCGCGATGCCGCCCGCAGCGCCCGCGCCGGTCATCAGCTTCGGCGGCAGCGCCCAGAAGGCCGGAATGGAAGCGATGATGCCCGCGCCCATCACCGCCAGCGCGGCGATCAGAAAGGACGTGTGCTTGTCGAAGAGGCCCGCGCACAGGAAGCCCACGGCCGCGAGCAGCATGAGCGCGGCGACGAAGCGGCTGCGATGTCCGCTCGCATCGGAGAGCCGGCCGACCACGACCATCGTCACTGCGCCGCAGATATACGGCACGGCAGTGAGAAAGCCGATCGTCGTCGGATGCGTGATGCCCGAGGTGCGAATCAGATGCGGCGCCCAGAAGTTCAGCCCGTAGGAGCACACCTGGATCATGAAGTAGACGAGGCCGAGTTTGAGAAAGCCGGGCGTCTTCAGCGCGCCGGGCAACGAGTGCCCGCCGATGTGCCGGTTTTGATCGGCGATTCGCCGTGACAGCATCGCTTGCTCGTCGGATGTGAGCCACGGCGCGTCCTCGATACGATCCTTCAGCACCTTGAACACGAGATAGCCGAGCGCGACGCAAGGCAGTCCGCCCACGAGAAAGAGCCAGTGCCAGCCGCGCATGCCGAGCACGCCTTCCATCTGCGAAAGCACGAGTCCCGCAACGGGCGCGCCGAGGATGCCGGCGAAAGCCGAGGCGAGGAAGAGCGTCGACGTGATGCGGCCGCGATACGCCACCGGGAACCACAGCGTCAGATAGAACAGGACGCCGGGTGCGAAGCCGGCTTCCATCGCGCCGATCAGAAAGCGCAGCGTATAGAACTGCCACTCGGTCTGCACGAAGGCCATCAACGCAGTGGCGATGCCCCACGAGATCATGATCCGGCAGATCCAGCGGCGCGCGCCGACCTTGTAGAGCATCATGTTGCTCGGGACTTCGAAGAGCACGTACCCGACGACGAACAGGCCCGCGCCGAGGCCGTAGGCCGTGTCGGTCAGTGACAGATCGCTCTGCAGCGCGAACTTGGCGAAGCTGATGTTGATGCGGTCGAAGAACGCAAAGAGATAGCACACCATGATGAGCGGCATGATCCGCCAGGCGACCTTGCGAACGGTGCGGGCTTCGTCGGGAGGCGCCAGGCCGATGCTGGCGGATAGGGCTTCGTTCACGTTTGTCTCCGGTGACCAGTCAGGAATCGTGCGCTTCTCATGGCGCATGGAGACATGGTGATGGCGCGCTCGCGCCTCGAAAAGCGCAAAGCGGCGAAACGAGCTTTCGCGATTCGCGAAAGCTAAGCCGACGGCTCGCTGTTCGCGTTGCAGAGATGATCGACTAGCAGGCGAGCGTGACGTGGGACGGCGGCCGGATCGCGCATGCCGATGAGCAGCCGGCGTTCGGTCCATGCGTCTTTCAATGCGACCTGCCGCAGGTTCAGCGATCGCACGAGCGCATGAACGGCAAGCGATGGCAGCACGGCGACGCCCATGCCGGCCGCCACCATCTGACACATGGCGTCGAAACTGCGGACGCGGATGCGCAGCTTCAGATGTCGCCCGAGCGCTTCGGCTTCCATCTGCATGCGCTCGGCCAGGGATGTTCCCTTCGACAGACTCACGAAATCGTATTCGAGCGCTTCTTCGAAGCAGATCGACCGTCGCCCGGCCAACGGATGCGTCCGGGGCATGACGAGCACGAGACGGTCCACGCGATAGTCCGTCAAATGAATGCCGAGCGCCGGCGTGCGGTCCGCGAAGATGCCGAGATCGGCGCGGCCATCGAGCAACGCCAGCACGATTTCCCTGCTGTTCTGCTCTTCCAGTTCGATGCGTATGCCCGGATTCGTCTCGGTGAAAGCCGCGATCTCGGACGGCAGAAACTGCGTGATCGCCGATGTATTCGCCCACAGCCGAACGATGCCGACCATCCCCGACGCATAGTCGGACAGATCGGCGGCGAGGCGGTCGACATCGTGAAGAATGCGCTGTGCGTGGTCATACAACGCCTGTCCCGCGACGCTGAGCGTCACGCCTCGCGAATGGCGCTCGAGCAAGCTCGAACCGACGGCGCCTTCCAGGTCCGAGATGCGCTTGCTCGCAGCGCCGACAGCCAGGTTCGCGAGCGCCGCGCCCTTGCTGATGCTGCCGGCGCGCACGACGAGATTGAACAGCGACAGGGAGACGAGGTCGAGGCGGTGCAGGTTCATCGCGGAGGGCTCGGAGACGATTCGCGCCATTGTGCGCTAGGGAGTCGGTTCGTCGTCGGGCAAGTGTCTTAGCGTCGTTTCGAAAGCCATCTGAAAACACGCGGTAAGTCGTATGACATCTGACTGCATCACGCTCACTCTTTCGAAGAAAGCCCCTAGTTAAACGGTATCCCTCTACGGGTAATTGCCTAGTGAATTCGAGCCGGTCGTCGGCGATAGTACGTCATCGTATGACTTCGCGCAGGCATTGATACTGAAGGCGCAGCCGCTTCGCCGGCGTCATCGTCATCTTCCCGGAAAAGGTTTTCCATGAAAAAGATCGCTCTCAGTGGCGCCGGAGGGCAGCTCGGCGCTGTCGTCCGCGCTGCGTTCGTTGCGCGCGGCGTTCCGCTGCGCTCGGCTGCCGGCTCGAAAGCCCTCACGCCGCTGGTCGTCGGCGAGGATGTGATGCACGGCGATCTTCGCGATCCCGCCGTCGTCGACCGGCTGCTGGACGGCGTCGATGTACTGATCCACTTCGCCGGCACGAGCGTCGAGCGGCCACTGCCGGAGATCATCGAGAACAACCTGCGCGGCCTCGTGGAAGTGTACGAAGGCGCGCGCCGGCACGGCGTGAAGCGCATCGTCTTTGCAAGCTCGAATCATGCGATCGGCATGTACCCCGTCACCGAGCGTCTCGCTCTCGATTGGGAACTGCGTCCGGACGGCTTCTACGGCCTGAGCAAGGTTTGGGGCGAAGCGCTCGCGCGAATGTATTGGGACAAGCACGGCATCGAGAGCGTCTGCGTGCGCATCGGCAGTTGCCTCGAGCGGCCGACGGAGCCGCGGCATCTGAGCACGTGGTTCGGTCATCAGGACCTGCTGCATTTTCTTAACCGCTGTATCGAAGCGGACGACGTGGGTTTTCTCACTGTCTGGGGCGTGTCCGCGAACACGCGCAGCTGGTGGGACAACAGCGGCGCGGCACGCCTCGGCTATCGGCCGACGCAAAACGCCGAGGACTACGCCGACGAAATTCTGGCGCGCCCGAATCCGCTCGATGCGCTCGGTCAGCGTTTCCAGGGCGGCAGCTTCGTCGGCATCGACTATTCGCGTAACGATGCAGCTGCAAGCGGTCAGTCCGCTTCGACGGCTGCGCAAGCCTGACCGCATCGACGCTCAGGAGGAGACTTCACATGAAAATCAAGGGCATTCGCTGGTGGATGGTCAGCCTCGTCGCTGCCGGCCTCATCATCAACTATCTGGCTCGTAACACGCTGTCGGTCGCGGCGCCGAGTCTCATGAAGGATCTGAACGTCACGACGGAGCAGTACGCGCATGTCGTGGTCGCGTGGCAGCTTTGCTATGCGTTCATGCAGCCGGTGGCGGGCTTCATTCTCGATACCATCGGGACCAAGGTCGGCTTCGTGGTCTTCGCGCTCGCGTGGTCGCTTGCATGCGCGGCGGCGGCGTTGTCGACGGGCTGGCGCAGCCTCGCGTTCTTCCGCGGCCTGCTCGGCGTGGCCGAGGCGGCGGGCATTCCGGCCGGCGTCAAGGCGACGAGCGAGTGGTTTCCCGCGAAGGAGCGGTCCGTCGCGATCGGCTGGTTCAACATCGGCTCGTCCATCGGGGCGCTGCTCGCGCCGCCGCTGGTCGTGTGGGCGCTGATGCACGGCGAG
This sequence comes from Caballeronia sp. LZ019, assembly GCF_031450825.1. Taxonomy (NCBI): domain Bacteria; kingdom Pseudomonadati; phylum Pseudomonadota; class Betaproteobacteria; order Burkholderiales; family Burkholderiaceae; genus Caballeronia; species Caballeronia sp. LZ019. Next base: position 398,275 of record NZ_JARTVZ010000003.1, read on the forward strand.
TGGCAACTGGCGTTCGTGCTGGTGGGCGTGGCGGGCATCGTATGGTGCGTGCTGTGGATGGCGCTCTATCAGCATCCGCGCAAGCAGAAGATGCTGGGCAACGCCGAGCGCGACTACATCCTGACCGGCCAGGAAGCCATTCACAGCGATGCGGGCGGCGCGAAGCGCAGCCGCTTTGCGATGCTGCGCAGCCGCGACTTCTGGGCGATCGGCATCCCGCGCATCTTGTCCGAGCCGGCATGGCAGACCTTCAATGCGTGGATTCCGCTCTACATGATGACCGAGCGCCACATGAATCTGAAGGAAGTCGCGCTGTATGCATGGATGCCGTTCCTTGCCGCCGATATCGGCTGCGTGCTCGGCGGTTATCTGAGCCCGCTCTTTCATAAGTACGCGAAGGTGTCGCTTTTCACGTCGCGCAAGATGGTATTCGTGGTCGGCGCGCTGTGCATGGTCGGACCGGCGTGCGTCGGGCTCGTCGCGAGTCCTTATGCGGCGGTTGCGCTGCTGTGCGTCGGCGGCTTCGCTCACCAGACCTTGTCCGGTGCGCTGTATGCCATCACGTCCGACATGTTCGGCAAGAACGAAGTCGCGACGGCGACGGGCATGGGCGGCATGGCCGGCTATCTCGGCGCGGCGGCCTTCACTGCGCTCTTCGGCGTGCTGGTGACGCGCATCGGCTACAGCCCGCTGTTCGTCGTGCTCGCGGTATTCGACATCATCGCGGCAGGCGTCGTGTGTCTGCTGGCAAGGCGCGACGACCGTGCGACCGCGCCGGCCTGGGCCGCAGCGGGCGCAGCGGCGAAGTAAGTCAGCCTGGATGTGTTGTATCGACGCCGTCGCTTCCTCAACGAGCGACGGCATTTTTGCTTTCGCCCCCGGGACGCCGGTTCTGTCGGCCGCATGTCGTCTCATACGGGCGTGGTGTCGGCATCGTGTCGGACAACGAAAAGCCCGCTGTAAGCGATGCATCGCATCCCGATGACGGCTGCTCGTCAGGCACGACTCGTGCACCTTCCGCATGGCCGTTTCCTTCAACTACAAAGGGATTCGTCCATGATTCCGCTCCGTCCGCGATACCGCTCGCGACTGGCCACGGCGCTCTTCGACTGGCTCAATCCGGTCCCGTATGGCCTCTTCGTTGGCACGCTCATCTTCGACATCGTCTACGCGAACACCGCCGTGATCTTCTGGGCGAAGGCGGCTGCCTGGCTCGTCACCGTCGGCGTTCTCTTTGCGATCGTTCCGCGTTTCATCAACCTCGGCCATGTCTGGTTCGGCCCGCGCGGGACAGTCACGGGCCTCGAACGCACCGACTTCTGGCTGAACTTCGCAGGCATCGTGGCCGCGATCGTCAATGCATTCGTCCATAGCCGCGATGCTTATGCGATGGTCCCGCTCGCCACCATCCTTTCGGTCGTGACGGTGGCGCTCCTGAGCGTCGCCCAGATCGCGCTCGCGCTAGACAGGTTCAACCGATTCGACCTGCCGGAGGCCGCCCGTGAATAAATCCATGTTGACCGGCGTCCTGTCGATGGCCGTTGCGCTGTGCGTTGCGGGATGCAACGAGCACGCCGCTTACGATTCGCAGCATCAGGCCGGCGCGAATCCCCCGCTGCCGGGACCGCGCAACTTCTTCACGCCGCCGATGCAGGTTCCGAAGCACGTCGGCTGGAAAAGCGGCGAAGCGCCCAAGGTCGCGGACGGTTTGAGGATAGAGAACATCGCTTCGGGCCTCGAGCATCCGCGGCAGGTGCTCGCGCTGCCGAACGGGGATATCCTCGTCGCCGAATCGAGCAGCCCGCAGGAAGAACCGGTGACGACGCCGAAGCAGCTCGTCGCGGGCATGGTGCAAAGCCGCTCGGGGAAGGAGGCGAAGGGCGGCAACCGTATCACGCTGCTGCGCAAAAGCGGCGGCGCGTGGCAGAAGCATGTGTTCATCGAGCATTTGCATTCGCCGTTCGGCATGCAGTTGATCGGCGATACCCTCTACGTCGCCGATACCGATGCGATCCTCGCGTTCCCATACAAGGCCGGGGCGACGAGCATCGCGCAGCCGGGCGTCGAACTGGCCGATCTCCCGAGCACGATCAATCATCACTGGACGAAGGCGCTGCTGGCGAGCCGTGACGGCAAGAAGCTGTATGTCGGCGTCGGTTCGAACAGCAATGTCGGCGAGAACGGTCTCGAGGTGGAGTACCGGCGCGCGGCCGTGCTGGAGGTCGATGTCGCGACCGGCGCAAGCCGCGTCTATGCGTCGGGCATTCGCAATCCGACCGGCCTGCAGTGGGAGCCGAGCACGGGAGCGTTGTGGGCGGTCGCGAACGAGCGCGACGAGATCGGTGCGGATCTCGTTCCCGACTATCTGACATCGGTGCGCGAGCACGGTTTTTACGGCTGGCCCTATAGCTACTACGGACAACATCTCGATGAGCGCGTGCATCAGCAGCGGCCCGATCTCGTCGCGAAGGCGCTGAAGCCGGACTACGCGATCGGCTCGCACGTCGCGCCGCTCGGCCTGTTGTTCTATACGGGCGATAACCTGCCGGCGCAATATCGCGGTGGCGCGTTCATCGGCGAGCATGGCAGTTGGGACCGTTCGCCGCTGTCGGGATATGCCGTCGCGTATGTCGCGTTCGAGAACGGCAAGCCTGTGGGTGCGCCGAAGCCGATCGTCACCGGGTTCGTCACCGCCGACGAGAAGGAACTGCGCGGCGCGCCTGTTGGACTGGCGCAGGATAGAGACGGCGCGCTCATCATTGCCGATGACGCGGGCAACGCGGTGTGGCGGGTAACTGCGGCGGGTGGATAGCGGCGAGCGGCATTTTGAATGCGGGCGGGTCATGCGGCGTGCTGCATGCCGCATGCCGCATGCAAAAAGCGATGCGCGTTCGCATGCAAAAGATGCGCGCTCAACGCTGCGCAACGCCTCGATAACGTCGCCGCCGACGATGTTCGTGTGTTGCATGCTGCGTGTGGCGCGCTGCATGCCGCACGCAAAACGAGGGCTTCGATCGCGGCCACTTGTCCGCCGCGCCACGCCACGCTCGTGCACCGCATCCCAGCCGTCGACCGATCGCTCCACCGCGACGGTCGCCTGCGTGCTGGCATTTGCATCGTTCAACCCGTCGGCATCGCGCAGATACGCTTTTTGCGCCGCGAGCACACCGAGAAAGCCCGATGCGTTCATCGTCCACAGCGCAGACGCGCCTGCCTTTCGTCAGAACAGCCCGACGCACAGACCAAGCGTTCATGAACTATGCTTGAACGCACGGCGGCACGCGTCCGCGGTTCGATGGCCTCAGACGGAGGTGCGTCATGTCATGCATTGCCGCGCGAGCGCATGGCGCTCCTTTCGCTTTCTCGCTGACTTCCATCGCGCTTGCCGTGATGTTCGCATCGAATGCCGGCGCGGCTCCGCCATTGCCTCAGTGCGGGCAGTTCGTGGCGGGACAAGGTTCGATCAGCACGCAAGCGCAGTCCGTCAGCATCACGCAGACGACATCGCGCGGCGTGATCGACTGGCGCAGTTTTTCCATCGGCAAGGGCAATAGCGTCAGATTCGACAACGGCTCGGGCGCGACGCTCAATCGCGTGACCGGGCTCGAACGCTCGATCATCGACGGAAAACTGAGCGCCACCGGAAGCCTCTATCTGATCAATCCGCAGGGCGTCGTGATCGGACGGTCAGGCGTGGTGACGACCGGCGGGCGCTTCGTCGCTTCCTCGCTCGATGCGTCGAACAGCGCCTTCATGACCGGCGGCGATGTAAGGCTCGGCGGAACCGGCGACGGCGTCGTGGCGAATCTCGGGAAGATCGAGTCGAGCGGCGGCGATGTGTTCCTGATCGCGCGCCGGGCGGTCTTCAATCGCGGGGAAATCAGCGCACCGCAAGGCACGGCGGAACTCGCGGCCGGAACGCAGGTGCTGCTGCACGACGCGGCTTCCGGCCAGCAAGTGTTCGTGCAGGCCGGAAGCCGTGGCACCGTGGATGCCTCCGGCGCCATCGCCGCCGCGCAGATCAGCCTGCAGGCCGCCGATGGCAACGTCTTCGCGCTCGCCGGACGCCCCGGCGAACTGCGCGCGACCGGCACCGCGACGCGCCAGGGCCGCGTGTGGCTCGTCGCGGAGAGCGGCGCAGTGCACGCGCACGGCCGCATTGCGGCGGCGAACGTGGACGCGAGCGGCGGCGCCGTCGACATGAACGGCGCGACGCTGCACATCGATCAGGCATCCGTCGACGCCGCGAAGTGGAATCTTATTACCCCGGCCTTCACGGTCGATGCCGGCGCCGCCGGCGCGCTCGCGAACGCGCTGACACACCGCGTATCGGTGGCCATCGATACGACAGGCAGGAACGGCAGCAGCGGCGACATCGACGTGAATGCGAGCGTGCGCTGGAACGGCGGCGCATCGCTTGCGCTGAACGCATTCCATGCGGTCACGCTTGCGCCGTCCGCAACCATCGCGAATATCGGCGCGGGCAGTCTCACCGTGCGCGCGGACGCGACCGCCATCGATAACGGCGGCGGCGTGGTCAATGCGGGCGTCATCGACTGGTCGCATAGCGTGGGCATCGTCGCGATTCTGCGGGACATGAACGCCGCCTACACGCCCGGCGCCATCACGACGAACGCCCAGTGGACCGCCGCGCCGTACAGCGGCCTCGCGACGCAGCTCGCGGCTTATCGCGTCGTCGACACGCGGGCCGACCTCGACGCCATATCCGCCGATCCGGGCGGCGTCTATGCGCTCGGCAAGGACATCGCGCTGACGACGCCTTTCGCGGGCATCGGCGTGCCGTCGCAAACGGCTTTCAGCGGACAGTTCGACGGCATGGGGCACACGATCTCGGGCTTCAGTCTCATCGATCCTCCCGCAGGAAGCGACGCGGGGTTGTTCAGCACGATTGCGGCCGGGGGCATCGTGCGCAACCTGAACGTGAACGGCGTCGCCGCGACATATGCGGGCGCGAACATCGGCTTGCTCGCGGGGCGAAACAACGGGCGCGTGGCCGGCGTGCACACTGCAGGCACGGTCTATAACGGCGACGGCGTGACTTCGCTGGCCGGAGGCGGTCTCGTCGCGGTGAACGGCGGGACCATCGAACGGTCGTCGAGCACAGCCGACGTCTCCGCGCTGGAGACGATGGGCGGCCTCGTCGGCGCGAACGCCGGCGTCATCAGCCAGTCGTACGCCACCGGCGCGGTGACTGGCGGCTCGCGCGCCGATGCGGTCGGCGGGCTCGCCGGGCGCAGCACCGGAACCATCGCGCAGTCCTACGCAACCGGTTCGACCTTCACCGTACTCGGCGACAGCGGCGGGCTCGTCGGCGATAACGCCGGCATCGTGCGCGAGTCGTTCGCGACCGGCCCGGCGACGCCGCTCGGACCGAATCCGATCGGCGGATTCATCGGCGCGAACGGCGGCCCGATATCGAACAATTTCTGGGATGTGCAGACGACCGGCAAGACCATCGGCGTGAACGGCAGCGGGGCGGAAGGCGCGACCGGCCTCACGACGGCGCAGATGAGCACGGCCCGGAGCTTCGGCCCGGCATGGGACTTCGGCCCGAACGGGACGTGGGTCATCCCGTCGGGCGGCACGCATCCGATCCTGCGCTGGCAGCAACAGACGCATTGATCGCACGGTCAGGCACGCGCCTGATTGCGCTGCGGCAGTTCGATGGTGACTGCGCGGTCGTCGATAGGGAAGTGCAGCAGCGCCGCGACGAGCCCCGCGATGGCCGTCGCGCCCCAGATGAGCGAGTAGGAGCCGGTCGCATCGAACACATAGCCGCCGAGCCACGCGCCGAGAAACGAGCCGAGCTGATGGCTCAGGAACACGACGCCGAACAGCGTGCCGAGATGCCGTGTACCGAAGACTTTGGCAATCAGCCCGTTCGTGAGCGGTACGGTGCCGAGCCAGGTCAGGCCCATCACGGCGGCGAACACGACGACCGAGACACTCGTCGTCGGCAGCAGCACGAACAGTGCGATCGCGCCGCCGCGTATCAGGTACAGCCACGCGAGCACATGATGCTGCCGCAAGCGTCCGCCGAGCCAGCCGCATCCCCAGCTGCCGATCATGTTGAAGAGGCCGATCAGCGCCAGCGCCGTCGCGCCGAGGCCGACCGGCATATGGCAAATGAGCAGATAGCCCGGCAGATGCGTCGCGATGAACGCGAGTTGGAAGCCGCATGTGAAGAAGCCGAGCGTCAGCAGCCGATAGCCGCGATGGCGCGAAGCGTAGGCGAGGGTATCGCGCAGCGGCATCGCGGCCTCCTGCAGCTCGGGCGATCCTGCAACGGACGCGCTCCGACTTCGGCTCGCACGGTCCAGCACGATGCCGAGCGGCGCGGCCAGCAGGATCGCGAAGGCGAGCGCATAGAGCGATGCCGGCACGCCGGCGTGCACGCGGACTTCCTGCGCGAACGGCACCATCAGCACCTGACCGAGCGATCCGCCCGCGCTGGCGATGCCCATCGCGACGCTGCGCGTTTGCGGCGACGCGGCGCGCCCGACGGTGGCGAGCACCACGCCGAAACTCGTGCAACTGATGCCGATGCCGACCAGCAGCCCGAGGCCGAGCACGAGCATCCATCCTGAAGTCAACGCGGCGGCGATGGCGAGCCCGGCGGCGAACGTGGCCGCGCCGGTCGCGACGACCGGGGCGGCCCCGTACCGGTCGGCGGCGGCCCCCGCGAACGGTTGCGCGAAGCCCCACACGAGATTGTGCAGTGCGATGGCGAACGCGATCAGCGTGACGGGCAGCCCCCGGTCGAAAGAGAACGGCCCGATGAAAAGCCCGAAGGTCTGCCGCACGCCCATCGCGGCGCTGAGGATCAGCGCCGCCGCGCCGATGAGCGCCCAGGTCGCCGCGCGGTTCGTACGGGTCGTGCAGGTCGAATCAGTCATGGACGGCATGATCGCGTTCCTCCTTGCGGCCATCGTCGCAGGCGAGCGAGCGCGCTGACAAACGAAAAGTTTTCGTTGACGGATGAGCGCGGTTCAACCGTCGTCGCGCGCGCTCAAAGACGCCCGGCGAAGTCCGTGGCCTGCTCGATCAGCCAGTTTCGAAACGCGGCCCGCTCCGCCCGTTCGCTGCTCTGCGGCGCTTCGCATAGCCAGTATGCGGTCTGCGTTTCGATCGTCGTCCCGCTTGCCTCGACGAGCGCGCCGTCCGCAAGCTCGCGGTCGACGAGCGGCCGTCTGCCCATTGCGACGCCGAGACCCGCGGCGGCGGCATCGAATGCGAGCTGCACGGTATCGAAGCGCAGCCCGCCTTGCACGTCGAGCCCGTCGATGCCCGCCCCGTCCATCCATGCCTGCCAGTCCTGGCTCGCGGTATCGACGTGAATCAGCGTGGCGCGCGAGAGATCGGGCATGACCGCGCCGCCCGTCAGCATCGCGCGATAGCCGGGGCTGCACACCGGCACGAGCCGCTCGCCGAAGAGACGCAGCCACGATGCGCCGTCCACCGGGCCGCGGCTCAGGCGCAGGCCGAAATCGAAACCGTCGACGGGAAAGCCGGCCTGGCGGCGGGACGTGTCCACGCTGACATCGACGTTCGGCCAGCGCGTGCGAAAGTCCGCGAGACGCGGGACGAGCCAGCGCGCGGCGAGCGTCGGCGCGCAGGTAACGGAGACGGAGCGGCGCTTGCGCCGGCCCGGCAGCGATTGCGTGCCGATGGCGATCAGCCCGAACGCTTCCGCGATATACGGCAGATACAGCTCGCCCGCCGCGCTCAGCGACAGGCCGCGCGCTTCCCGCACGAACAGTTCGACGCCGAGCATCTCCTCCAGCGCGCCGATGCCGTGGCTCACCGCGCCCGGCGTCAGGTTCAGTTCGGCGGCGGCGAGCTTGAAACTGTTGTGCCGCGCCGCCGCTTCGAAGAGGCGCAGGGCGTTGAGCGGAGGCAGGCGCTGAGGCATGAGCGTGCTTTTTTCCGGCGAGGGACGGTGACGCTATCGTACCGCTGTGCCTCGTGCCAGACGATGCTCCGTGCGTTTGCAACATCGGCCTTAGCAAACTGAAAGGCGACGCCTAGAATCAAAGGCACCGCGTACCGCCTTCGTCCCCGTTCAACAGGACACGTCATGCTGCAGCCTTTCGCCTCCTCGGACTGGTTCACGATCGGCGTCGAACTCGAGGTTCAACTCGTCAACACGCACGACTACAACCTGACGAAGGCGACGACGGAACTGCTGAACCGCGTACGCGCGGAGACTTTCGCGGGCGCGATCAATCCCGAAACGACGGAAGGGATGATCGAGCTGTCAACCGGTATTTGCCGCAACTTCGAGCAGGCGCGAAGCGAACTGCTGGGCCTTCGCGATACCCTGGTTCGCGCGGCCGACTTTCTGAACGTCGGCGTATGCGGCGGCGGCACGAACTTCTTTCAGAACTGGTACGACCAGCGTTCGGACGGGCGTGCGCGTTCCGAATATCTGATGGGCCTGTACGGCGCGCTCTATCAACAGTTCACGATTTTCGGCCAGCACGTGCATGTGGGCTGCGCCGATGCCGACTCGGCGCTCGTGCTGTTGCATTCGCTGTCGCGCTATGTCCCGCACTTCATCGCGCTGGCGGCTTGTTCTCCGTTCGTGCAGGGCAGCGACACGCGGTTCCAGTGCGCGCGACTGAATTCCGTCGCGCCGTTTCCGTTGTCGGGGCAGGCGCCGTTCGTCACCAAGTGGTCCGAGTTCGAACAGTACTTCGACCGCATGACGAAGACGGGCCTCGTGAAAAGCCTCAAGGATTTCTACTGGGACATTCGTCCGAGCCCCGGCTACGGGACGATCGAAGTGCGCGTGATGGATACGCCGCTGCGGGTCGAATGGGCCGCCGCGATTGCCGCGTACATACAGGCGCTCGCGCGATATGTCCTCGTCGACGAGCCGCTGCGTCTCACCGAACGCGATTACGAGGTGTATCGGACGAACCGGTTCATGGCCTGCCGCTTCGGGCTGGAGGGCGCCTGCGTGAATCCGGAGACCGGGCAAAGCGGCCTCATTCGCGACGACATCCTTGCCACGCTCGACGCGATCGCGCCGCATGGGCGTGCGCTCGGCGCGGAAGAGGGCCTCGATGAAATCCGGCGCGCCGTGACCGATGGCCAGAGCGATGCGACGTGGCTGCGGCGTGTCTACGGCGCGCATCGGTCGTTGCATGAGGTCGTCCGTCAGGAGTGCCGGATATGGCGTGGCGCGCAAACGAGACAGTGAGGGGCGTCTTCGATGTCGAAACGATTCGTGAGTCAGGGGCGGCGCAGGTTCTTGCTGGAGTCGCGTGTCGTGCCGTCCGCGCTATTGATGATGGCTTTCGGCGATGCAAGGACGGCGCTCGCTGCGACGCCCGCCTGCCGCGACGGAGACGCGCCGACGCGGCGGCAGACGGCGGGCCCGTTCTTCCTGCCGCGCTCCCCGCAACGGACATCGCTACTGGAACCGGGCATCGACGGGACGAAGGTCGTATTGAGCGGCCGCGTGTGGTCGTCGCAATGCAGGCCGGTGGCGGGCGCGCTGCTCGATTTCTGGCATGCCGACGATACCGGCGAATACGACGTCGACGGTTTTCGGCTGCGGGGGCATCAGTTCGCGGATGGCGAGGGGCGGTATCGGCTGGAGACGATCGTGCCGGGGTTGTATCCGGGGCGCACGCGGCACTTTCATGTGAACGTGCAGCCGCCCGGCGGGGCGATGCTCACCACGCAACTGTACTTTCCGGATGAGCCGGGCAATGCGCGGGATGCGCTGTTCGATCGAAGGCTGCTGGTCGCCACCGGCGAGGAGGGCGGGCGAAAGACGGCGCGGTTCGGTTTCGTGCTTACGCTCGCATAGCGATTCGCCGCACTAGCTTATTCGATGACGCGCGCTTTAGTTATGCATAAGCATTCGTTCCTTTGGCAGGCGGTCCGTTTTACCGTAAGCGCTGCGGCAGCAGCACGTTCTGCACGCGCAACGGCAAACCGGACGCTCAACGACACGCAAAGGAACGGCATTACATGGCAGGCTTCAATCGACGTGACTTCCTGATTACATCCGGTGCGGCCATCGCATCGACGGGTCTGTCTTCGCTGGCATTCGCACAGAATCAGGGCGCGGCGCCCAAACGCGGCGGCACGCTCAACATGCTGATCAATCCCGAGCCGCCCGTGCTGGTTTCGATCTTCCAGACGACCGGACCGGCACTTGTCGCAAGCTCGAAAGTCATCGAAGGGCTGCTCGCCTACGACTTCGATCTCAAACCCCGGCCGCAACTCGCCACCGCTTGGAACGTAAGTCCCGATGGTCTCAAATACACATTCACGCTGCGAGAGAACGTCAAGTGGCACGATGGCCAGCCGTTCACGTCGGCGGATGTCGCCTTCTCCATCGATCTGCTGAAGTCCATTCATCCGCGCGGCCGCAGCACCTTCGCCAACGTGACGCGCATCTCAACGCCCGACGCCCGGACTGCGGTCATCGAACTGTCGAAGCCCGCGCCTTATCTGCTGAAGGCGCTGTCGGCGGGGGAATCGCCGATCGTGCCGAAGCATCTTTACGCGTCCGGCGATCCGCTGACGAATCCGCATAACAACGCGCCCATCGGGACCGGGCCCTTCCGCTTCAAGTCGTGGACGCGCGGCGCGAATATCATCTATGAGCGCAACCCGGACTACTGGGATGCGGGCAAGCCGTACATCGATTCGCTCGTCCTCAAGGTCATTCCGGATGCCGCCGCGCGTTCGGCCGCCTTCGAAACGGGTTCGCTCGATCTCGGCGGCGAAAACCCGGTGCCGCTGTCGGATTTGCCGCGCCTCACGCAATTGCCGCAGCTCGCGGTGGAAACGCGCGGCTATCGCTTCCTGCAGCCGCAAGGCGAGATCGATTTCAACCTCGCGCATCCGATCCTGAAAGACCTGCGCGTGCGGCAGGCCATCGCCCACGCAGTGAATCCGCAGATCGTGCAGAAGACGATCGCCTACGGATACGCGGATCTGTCGCCGACGCCGATCACGCCCGCCTCGCCGTATCACGACGCGAAGCTCACCCCTTATGCGTTCGACACCGCGACCGCCGAGAAACTGCTGGACGCGGCGGGTTATCCGCGCAAAGACGGCGGCCCGCGCTTTCAGCTCACGCACGACTATCTCCCGTATGGCGACATGTACCGGCGGCAGGCGGATTACGTGAAGTCCGCGCTTGCGCGCGTGGGCATCGACGTGACGGTGCGCTCGCAGGACTTGCCGTCGTTTCTGAAGCGCGTGTATGCGGACCGGCAGTTCGACTTCACGAGCATCGGGGTGAACACGCTTTTCGATCCGAGCGTGGGCGTGCAGCGGCTTTACTGGTCGAAGAACATCCGCCCCGGCGTGCCGTTCTCGAATGCGCCGCACTACAGCAATCCGCAAGTGGATGCGTTGCTCGAATCGGCATCCGTCGAAACGGACGAAGCGAAGCGTGTCGCGTTGTATCAGCAGTTTCAGCAGATCGTGTATCGCGATTTGCCGATCCTCAATCTGATCGCGCCGCGTATGGTCACACTCGCCAACCGCCGCGTGCATGACCATACCGTGTCCGCGCAAGGGCTCGAGGGCAATCTCGCCAATGTGTGGCTGAGCGCCTGAGGACACGCGACATGAACCGACGCACGCGCCTTCGCGCAATCGCGCGCCGCACGGCATGGCAGGCGGTGCCCGCGATGCTCGCCATCGTGATTCTCAACTTCCTTCTGCTGAAGCTGATGCCCGGCGATGCAGCCGATGTCATCGCCGGCGAGTCCGGCTCGGCGACCGCGGAGACGCTGCAGGCGTTGCGCGTGAAGTTCGGTCTCGATCAGCCGGTGCTGCATCAGTTGTGGTCGTATCTCTCACACCTTGCTCACGGCAGTCTCGGCTACTCGCCGCGTTACGACGCGCCTGTGATGCAGCTCATCCTGGCGCGGCTGCCGAACACGCTCATCCTGATGGGCACGGCGCTCGGCATGGCGATCGTCGCGGGCATCGTGCTCGGCGCGATCATGGCGCACTGGGCGGGCAAGTGGCCCGATCGCGTGCTGTCGGTGCTTGCGCTGTTGCTGTATTCGACGCCGGGGTTCTGGATCGGCCTGCTTGCCATCGTTCTCTTTTCGGTGCGCCTCGGGTGGCTGCCGAGCGGCGGCGATGTGACCGTCGGCGCGCAACTGCATGGGATAGGGCATGTCGTCGATGTCGCGAAGCACGTGCTGCTTCCCGCGACCACGTTGGCGACCTTCTTCGTCGCGATCTACGCGCGTCTCACGCGTGCCGCGATGCTCGAAGTGCAGCGTCAGGACTTCGCGCGCACCGCGCATGCGAAGGGGCTGCATCCGTTGCGGGTGTCGCTGCGTCATGTGTTGCGCAATGCGCTCATGCCGCTCACGACGATGATCGGCATCCACTTCGGCACCTTGCTCGGCGGCGCGGCCGTGACCGAGACCGTGTTCAGCTGGCCGGGCCTCGGCCGGCTTGCGCTCGATGCGGTGATGGCTCGCGATTTCAGCGTGCTGCTCGGCGTGCTGCTGCTTTCGTCGTTTCTCGTGATCGTCGCCAATGTGCTGGTCGATCTGTTTCAGGCGTGGCTCGATCCGCGCATCGCATGACTTTTTATCGACGACGTATGGCTTCCGATTCCACTGACCTCCCAGCTTCCGCCCGCAACGGCTCGGCCTGGCGCAATCAGCTTGCAGGCACGCTGTTCGGCATGCGGCGCGCACGAACGGCGCCATCTGCGCGCGCATCGCGCGGTGTCTGGCGAGGGTTGCTGCGTAACCCGTCCGCGCTTGCCGGCGTGCTGCTGCTGGCCGCGTTCGCCGTGCTCGCGATTGCCGCGCCGCATCTCTTTCCCGGCGATCCGCTCGACATGGTCGCGGCGCCGTTCGAATGGCCGGGCAGCGATCCGGCGTATCGCTTCGGCACCGATTCGCTCGGCCGCGATGTCGCCGCAGGCATCGGGCACGGCACGCGCGTCTCGCTGCTGATCGGGGCATCGGCGGCGGCGATCGGCCTCCTGATCGGCACGCTCGTCGGCGCGGCCGGCGGCTACTTCGGCGGCGTGCTCGACGACGTGCTCGTGCGGATCACCGAAATCTTCCAGACGGTGCCGTCGTTCCTGCTCGTGATCGTCATCGTGGCGATCGGGCGGCCGAGCGTGACGATCATCGCGCTCGCCATCGGCATCGCATCGTGGCCGACGGTCGCGCGCATCGTGCGCGCCGAGTTCCGCGCGCTGCGACAGGCCGACTTCGTTCTGGCCGCGCGCAGTCAGGGCTTTTCGAACGCGCGCATCATCTTCGGCGAAATCCTGCCGAATGCGTTGCCGCCGGTGATCGTCACCGCATCGGTGATGGTGGCGAGCGCCATCCTCATCGAATCGTCGCTGTCGTTTCTCGGCATGGGCGATCCGAACGTCGTCACATGGGGCGGCATGATCGGCGCGGGCCGCGATGCATTGCGCACCGCCTGGTACCTAACGGCGATCCCCGGCGCGGCCATCGTGCTCGCCGTGCTCGCGCTCAACCTGCTCGGCGACGGACTCAACGACGCCCTCAATCCGCGCTTGCGTGAACGCGCGTGAATCACTGAATCACCGGAACCGAACGTGGCCCATCTTCTCGAAGTGCGCGATCTGCGCGTGAGTTTCGGTGCGCATCGCGCCGTGCGAGGCATCGACTTCAATATCGCGGAAGGCGAGACGCTCGCCCTCGTCGGCGAATCCGGCTGCGGCAAATCAGCGACGGCGCTCTCGCTGATGCGCCTCTTGCCCGAGCCGGGGCGTGTGAGCGGCAGCATCCGTTTCGACGGACGCGAACTGCTGACGCTCCCGCCGCGCGACATGCGTGCATTGCGCGGCAGTCAGATATCGATGATCTTTCAGGAGCCGATGACATCGCTCAATCCGGTCCTGCCGGTGGGCGCGCAGATCGTGGAAACCTTGCGTCAACACGAATCGCTGTCGAAACCGGCGGCGCAGCGGCGCGCGGTCGAACTGCTCGATCTCGTGCATATTCCGCAGCCGCATCGGCGTGCGGCCGATTATCCGCACGAGTTGTCGGGCGGGCAGCGGCAGCGCGTGATGATCGCGATGGCAGCCGCGTGCCGTCCGCGCCTGCTGATCGCCGACGAACCGACCACCGCGCTCGATGTGACCATTCAGGCGCGCATCCTCGAACTGCTCGATGAGCTGAAGCGCGAATTGTCCATGTCGCTGATGCTCATCACGCACGACCTCGGCGTGGTCGCGCAACACGCGGATCGCGTCGCGGTGATGCTCGCCGGCGAGAAGGTCGAGGAAGCGCCCGTCGCACGCCTCTTCACCGAGCCGCGGCATGCGTACACGCGCGGCTTGCTCGGCACATCGCTGAACGTGGCGACGGACCTTCACTATCGCGACTGGAAGCTTCCCGAGATCCGCCACGCATCGACCGATGACGGCGCGACCGCGTTCAACGTGATACCGCTCGCGCCGCGTGCGGACGTATCGACTGCGCATGAGACCAGCGCCGCGCCGCTGCTGTCGGTGAGAGACCTGCGAGTGGACTACGCGCATCGGCACGGCAAGGGCGCGCTGCGCGCCGTCGATGGTGTCTCGTTCGATATCGCGCGTGGCGAAACGGTCGGTCTCGTCGGCGAATCCGGATGCGGAAAGTCGACGCTCTCGAAGGCGATCATGCGTCTCGTGCCTTCCATGAGCGGATCGATCCTGCTCGATGGCGACGATATCGCACCGCTTTCGGAACGCGCATTGCGCCCGTTGCGGCGACACGTGCAGATGGTGTTTCAGGACCCGTATGCATCGCTCAATCCGCGCCGCAGCGTCGGCGAGATTCTCGAGACCGTGCTCGCGGTCAACGGTATCGCCGATACGAACGCACGCCGCGCCCGCGCCGCCGCGATGCTCGATCGGGTCGGACTGCCGGCTGCCGCCCTGCGGCGATTCCCGCACGAGTTCTCCGGCGGCCAGCGTCAGCGCATCGGCATTGCGCGAGCGCTGATTCTCGAGCCTGCCCTTCTGATCTGCGACGAACCGGTGTCGGCGCTCGACGTTTCCATCCAGGCGCAGATACTGAACCTGCTCGTCGAACTGAAGCGCGATCTCGGCCTCGCGTATCTCTTCATTTCGCATGACCTGTCGGTCGTGCGCTATATCGCGGATCGCGTGCATGTGATGCATGGCGGGAAGATCGTCGAGAGCGGCGATCATCGCGAAATCTGGCGCGCACCGCGGCATGCCTACACCCGCGCGCTGCTCGATGCGGTTCCCGTCAACCGGTTCGACGCGCAAGCCGCATAAAACATGACTCGACAAGGAAAAGAGATGCCGGAACATCACACCCCTTCGGCTTCACCCGCCCTGCAGCAGGCGCTCGATGCGCTGCCCGCGCTCGCGGCCGCGATCGGAGAAGAAGCGGCGGCGCGCGAAGCGCGTCGGGAGCTGCCGTTCGAAGCGTTCGCGCGCTTTCGCGAATCGGGGCTCGGCAAGCTGCGTCTGCCGGAGGAGTGGGGCGGCTTCGGCGGTTCGCTCGAAGATGTCTTTCACGTGATATCGACGCTTGCCGCGCATGAGAGCAACGTCGCGCATGCGTTGCGCATCCACTTCGACCAGACTGAAGCGCTGTTGCTGTCGCCGCGCACGCCGTTCAACGAACTGCAGATCCGACGCGTGGCGGACGGTGCGGTCTTCGGCGGCGCGTCAACGGAAGCGGGCACGTCGAGGCCCGGCGAAATCACGACGCAGCTCACGCGCGACGGCGGCCACTATCGCCTGAGCGGCCGCAAGTACTACGCGACGGGCACGGCATTTTCCGACTATGCGCGTCTCAACGTGCAGGACGAAAACGGCGCGCCGGTCATCGCCATCGTGCCGACGCAGCGCGAAGGACTGAACGTGCTCGACGACTGGGACGGCATGGGACAGCGCATGACCGCGAGCGGCAGCCTCGTGTTCGAAGACCTGCTCGTGCGCGCCGACGAAGTCGCGCCGCGCACGCTGACGACGCTCGCCGGACGCCACGGCGGCGCGCTGCGGCAGTTGCATCTGGTGGCGGTGGCGGCGGGCATCGTGCGCAACGTCGTGGCCGATGCAAAGCGCTACGTGCTTCGTCACGGGCGTCCGGTGCTGCACAGCGCCGCACCGTCGGCCCGGGAAGACGGCTTCATTCAGCAGGTGGTCGGCGAGTTGTCGGCGCACAGCCATGCGATCGATGCACTGGTGCGCGACAACGCACGCGTGCTGGACCGCTCGTCGCGTGCCATCCGGAACGGCAGCGCCGATGCCGATGCGCTCGTGCTGGAAGGCGCGCTGGCCACCGCGCGCACGCAGCTCGTCGTCAGCAAGCTGGCGCTCCACGCAGCCGAGCGCATGTTCGAGGCGGGCGGCGCGTCGGCGACGGCGCGCGCGCATAACTTCGACCGGCACTGGCGCAATCTGCGCACGATCTTCAGTCACAACCCGCTGCTGCACAAGTCGCGCGTCATCGGCGACTACGAGCTCAACGGCGTGACCACGCATCTCACCGAAGGACGCGTGTTCTGACGCGCTTCGCCCATCATCCGAACCGGAGGCTTCCATGAGCGGCGATTTTCCGCGCCAGCTGCATCTGAACATCAACGCGCTGCACTCGGGTTTCGTGCCGTCCGCGTGGCGCGTGCCCGATGCCGATCCGCGCGCTTTCATCGACGTGAACCATTACGTGCGCGTCGCGCGAATTGCGGAACGCGCCTGTCTCGATGCGATCTTTCTCGCCGATAGCGCCGCGATTTCCGATCAGCTCGACCTGCGTCCGATCACCGCGCTCGAACCGACGCTGCTGCTCACGAGCATCGCCGCCGCGACGACGCATATCGGGCTGATCGCGACCGCATCGACGAGTTACAACGAGCCGTACAACATTGCGCGGCGTTTCGCGACGCTCGACCTCGTCAGCAACGGGCGCGCGGGATGGAACATCGTGACGACGGCGGACCTGCCTTCCGCGCGCAACTTTGGTCTCGATGCCGTTCCGGATCACGCGCAACGCTATGCCCGCGCCGACGAGTTCGCCACGCTCGTCAAGTCGCTGTGGAATAGCTGGGAAGACGATGCGTTCATCGCGGACAAGGCGAGCGGCCGGTTCGTCGATCTCGGCAAGCTGCATCCCGCGGCGCATCGCGGGCGCTTCTTCGGCGTGCAGGGCGCCCTGAACCTGCCGCGCTCGGCACAGGGCCATCCGGTGCTCGTGCAGGCGGGCGCATCCGGCGACGGGCGCGATCTCGCCGCACGTCACGCGGAAGCGGTGTTCTCGGCGTCGCAGTCGTTCGATGAGTCGCGGGCGTATCGCGAAGACCTGAATGCACGTGCCGCGCGCTATGGCCGCGGCCCGAACGCGGTAAAGGTGCTCGCCGGGCTGACCACAATCATCGGCGCGACCGAGACCGAAGCGCTGCGCCGCCGCGACGAGCTCGTCGACCTGATTCCGTGGCGCTACAGCCTGAACCGGCTGGCCGGGACGCTCGGCGTGCCGGTGGATGCTCTCTCGCTCGACAAGCATCTGCCGGACGATCTGCCGCTGCCCAATAACGGCAACGGCAATCACACGTTCTTCAACGCGACGCTCGCGCAGGCGCGCGCGCATGGCTACACGGTGCGCGAACTGGTGCGGGCGCTGGCGGGCGGCGGCGGGCATCGCGTGATCGTCGGGACGCCGGAACAGATCGCCGACGACATCGCGCACTGGTTCGAGAACGGCGCCGCCGATGGCTTCAATCTGATGCCGGACGTTCTGCCCGACGGGCTCGAAGCATTCACGGAAGGCGTCGTGCCGATACTGCAGCAGCGCGGCATTTTCCGTCGCGCATACGAAGGCCATACGCTGCGCGGCCACCTGGGCCTCGCAAAGCCGGCAGGGCGCCGTGCCGCCCAAGAGGCGGCGTAACGAACCAGCCGGTCACGGCACGGCCGCATCCGCTTCCACCGGCAACCCCTCCGCCTTCCACCTCAGCATCCCCCCGGCGAGGTTGGCCACCTTGCCGAATCCGGCTTTGGTCAGCAGCACGCTCGCCTGAGCCGACCGCACTCCCGAGCGGCACACCGTCACGACCGGCCGCTCGCGATCCAGCTCGTCGAGCCGGCTCGTCAACTGCGAGAGCGGCACGAGCTTCGCGCCCCGCAGATGCCCCAGCCGGTCGATGAACTCGGGCGCCTCGCGCACATCCACTATCTGCAGCGCGTTTTCCTGCTCCAGCAACGCCATCGGTTCGATCTCCCATACGCCGCTGAAACGTAGCGTCAGCGGCGCCCAGTCCGGGACGTCGTCGGCCTGCGCGCCGGCTTCGGGCTGCCCGCAGCGCAGGTTCGCAGGCACCGCCACGGCCATCCGCTTCGGATGCGGCAGGTCGAGATGGCTCATGTGGCCCACGAAGTCGCCCATATCGACATCGCCGCCGAGGCGCGGATTGAACCGCCGCTCCTCGGCGATGCTCGTCACGGTGATGCCCCGATAATCATGCGCAGGGTAGAGCAGGCAGTCGTCCGGCAGCGTCAGAATCTGCTCGTGAACCGATGCGAACAGCTGGCGCGGGCTGCCGTGCTGGAAATCGGTGCGGCCGCAGCCGCGAATCAGCAGGCTGTCGCCGGTGAAGGCCATGCGCCGATGGTCGAGCACGTAAGTCAGGCAGCCGTTGGTGTGGCCCGGCGTCGCGCGGACCGTCAGATGCCGGCCGCCGAAGCCGATGCGATCGCCATGTTTCAAAGGCCGGTCCACGCCCTCCGCGCCCGCCGCTTCCGCAAGCGCGATGGCACTGCCGCATCGCCGGCGCAGCCGCCACGCGCCCGTCACGTGATCGGCATGCACATGCGTGTCGAGCGTCGCGCACAGACGCAGGCCGAGTTCGTCCAGAAGCGCGAGATCGCGCGGAGCCTGCTCGTAGACAGGGTCGATCAAGAGCGCCTCGCCGGCATCGCCGAGAAGATAGGTGTAGGTCGAAGAAGCGGCATCGAAAAGCTGGCGGAAGATCATCGCGGAAATCCGAAGTTGCGGTCTCCCTCCATTCAAGCCGCTCAGGCGCCAATGCTCAAGTGCGGCGTGCGGCCGCCGTCACCCGAGCCGGGACCCGCTCTCGAAAAGCCAGTCCTATGAATGTTTTCGATTGCCAAGGCTGCTGCTTGGCAACATACTTGCCTGCTCGTAGGGCCGCGTCTTCTCGTGGTTTCGGGCGTTTTGCGCGCCGGCGGCCGAAACCCCTGTCCCTTGATTCCCCCTTACGAGCGATGATCGAAGATCGGCGCTTCCAACGATAACGGCCGATGCTCGCCAATACCTATAACCCGCTGCTGGTCGTTTGTTCGCTGCTTGTCGCCATGCTGGCCGCCTATACCGCGCTCGACATGGCCGGCCGGATCGCGCTCGCGCAAGGGCGGGCCGCGCGCTGGTGGATGATCGGCGGCGCGTGCGCGATGGGCCTCGGCATCTGGTCGATGCACTTCATCGGCATGCTCGCGTTCAACTTGCCGATCGCGCTCGGCTATGACCCGGCGATCACGCTGCTGTCGCTGCTGATCGCCGTCGCGGCGTCGATGTTCGCGCTCTGGCTCGTCGGCCAGAAAACGCTTCCGGTCTCGCGGCTGATCGTCGGCGCATTGCTGATGGGGCCGGCCATCGCAGGAATGCACTACACCGGCATGGCGGCCATGCGGATGCGGCCCGGCATCGAATACGAACCGGCGCTCGTCGTGTTGTCCGTCACCATCGCCATCGTCGCTTCGGGCGCGGCGCTGTGGATCGCGTTCCGCTTGCGGCAGGCGTCGGGCAGGCTCTTTCTTCGCGGGATTGCATCGCTCGTGATGGGCGTGGCGATCGTCGGCATGCATTACACCGGCATGGCGGCCGCGCATTTTCCGCTCGGCAGCGTCTGCGATGCCGCCCAGGACGGCGCCGATCCCGCGTGGCTCGCGCTCGTGGTGATTCTCGTGACGCTGGCGGTGATCGCCATCGCGCTCATCATCTCCGTGCTCGATCTGCGCATGGAAGCGCGCACGGCGGTGCTCGCGGCATCGCTCGCGGAGGCCAACAAGGAACTCGCGTTCCTCGCGCTTCACGACAGTCTCACCGGCCTGCCGAACCGCGTGCTGCTCGATGACCGGCTCGAACAACTGGTCCGCGGCGCGCGGCACGCCAAAGGCCGTTTCACGCTGATGTTCATGGACCTCGACAGCTTCAAGGCGGTCAACGACGCGCTCGGGCATCGTGTCGGCGACAAGCTGCTCGTCGACGTGTCGCGGCGGCTTCGCGATGCGCTGCAATCGCACGATACGATCGCGCGCGTCGGCGGCGACGAGTTCGTGCTTCTTTCGGATGTGGAGGATGCGACTGGCGCGGCGGCCGTCGCGCAGGCGCTGACGCAGGCCATCGAAGCGCCGTTTCAGGTGGAAGGCCACGATGTCCGCATCTCGCTCAGCATCGGCATCGCCATCTATCCGGACAACGGCGCGGACCCGGAAGCGCTGCTCAGCAACGCCGATGCAGCGATGTACCACGCCAAGGCGCTCGGCAGCGGCAGTTGCTGCTTCTTCGAACCGTCGATGCAGGCCGACGTCTACGAGCAGATGCAGCTCGCGCATGAGTTGCGTTCGGCGCTTGCGGCCGGGGAAATGGTCCTCCATTACCAGCCGAAGTTCGGGGCGCTGAGCGGCGCGGCGGTCGGGGCGGAAGCGCTGCTGCGCTGGAATCATCCGGTGCGGGGGGTGTTGTCGCCCGACCGGTTCATCGCGCTCGCGGAGAAGACCGGGGCGATCGTGCCGATCGGCATGTGGGTGCTCGACGAAAGCTGCCGCCAGTTGAAGCTGTGGCATCGCGCGGGGCACGCCGACTGGAGCATCGCGGTGAACCTGTCGCCGCTGCAGTTCATCGACGACGGTCTCGTGCAGGCCGTGCAGGATGTGCTGCGCCGCCACGATCTGCCCGCGCATTGCCTGATTCTCGAAGTGACGGAATCCACCGCGATGCGTGACGTCGACGTGAGCCTCGCGGTGCTCGAACAGCTGCGGCATACCGGCGTGCAGATCGCCATCGACGATTTCGGCACCGGCTATTCGAGTCTGCTTTACCTCAAGCGGCTGCCGGCGACGGAACTGAAGATCGATCGCGGTTTCGTGCGGCAACTGTCGCACGGCACCGAGGACGCGGCGATCGTATCGGCGGTGGTGGCGCTCGGGCGGACACTGAATCTGCGAATCGTCGCGGAAGGCGTGGAGACGCGGCAGCAGCGCAAGCATCTGACCGAAGTCGGCTGCGACATTCTTCAAGGCTACTTGCTGGGCAAGCCGATGCCCGCCGATGCGTTCATCGAGGCGGTGATGCCCGCTTACGCGTCGCTTGCCCGATAGCGGACGCGCTTGTCCTTGTTTTGACCAACGGCGTCCGTCTGCAAGGCGATGTAACGGAACGGAGCTTGCTCGAACACGGGTTCGCAGCGAGCCTCCTTCCATCCATCACCGATCCTCCTCATGCCGACGACTCCCCCTCTCGACGACGAGCGCGTTCCGCTCGACTCCCAACCCCCGCGCCGCCGCTTCCTGCAGCGAACCGGAACCGGCATGGCGGCCGCGCTGATCGCGGGCGGTGTCGGCACGGCGCGGGTCGCGAACGCCGCGCAAGGCACGCCCGGCGATGCGAACGCTGTCGACCTTCCGCCCATCGCGGATACGCAGACCGAGCAGCAGGAAAAGACGCCCGATCCGCGCGCGCGCCCGGATGAACGCGTGGGCTTCGCCGTCGTCGGGCTCGGGCGGCTATCGCTGAATCAGATCCTGCCGGCGCTCGCATCGTCGAAATATGCGAAGTTGTCCGCGCTCGTCAGCGGCGACGCCGACAAGGCGCGCAAGCTCGCGCGGCAATACGGGCTCGCCGACAACGCGGTCTACGGCTACGACAGCTTCGAGCGCCTCGCCGACAATCGCGACGTGCAGGTCGTCTACATCGTGCTGCCGAACAGCATGCACCGCGAATACACGGAGCGCGCCGCGAAAATCGGCAAACACGTGCTGTGCGAAAAGCCGATGGCGACGAGCGTCGCCGACTGCCAGCGCATGATCGACGCGTGCCGCAACGCGAACCGGCTGCTGATGATCGCGTACCGCAGTCAGTATGAGCCGATGGATCGTCTCGTCGCGAAGTGGATCAAGGACAAGCAGCTCGGGCCGGTGACGGAGTTCGTCGCCGGCAATTCGCAGAACGCGGGCGATCCCGGCCAGTGGCGGCTGAAGCGCGCGCTCGCGGGGGGCGGGCCGCTGCCGGACGTCGGCATCTACTGCATCAACGCCGCGCGATTCCTGCTCGACGAGGAGCCCACGGAAGTGATCGGCACCGTCGTGCAGCCGGCGTCCGATCCGCGCTTTCGGGAAGTCGAGCAAAGCGTGCACTTCATCCTGCGCTTTCCGAGCGGCGCGACCGCGACGTGCGCGTCGAGCTATGCGACCCACGAAGCGCGATTCTTCCGCGTACAGGGCGCGAAGGCGTGGGCCGAGATGAATCCCGCGTTCGCGTACAACGGGCTGCGATTGCGCAAGGGCATGCTGGTCGAAGAGAAAAACGCCGCGACGGAGATCACGATCGATCCGGTCGATCAGTTCGCGCGCGAGATCGATCACATGGCGTTGTGCGTGGTGCGCAACCGGACGCCGCATACGCCCGGCGAGGAAGGGCTGCAGGATCAGCGGATCATCGAGGCAATTTACGAATCGGCGCGCACCGGCCGCGTCGTGAGGCTCGCGCCGCCGCCAGGGCCGACGCGAGGCCCGATGCCCGACGAGGAGAAGTTCTAGCGCGACGCCTCAGCGCGCGGCTTGCCAAACGGCCGCGCGCGCGCCGCCCGTCACCAGACATTGCGACCGGAACGCCGCGCCCTGGCTGTTCGCGGCGGCGTGACTGAAGCCTTGGTCGAGCGCATCCAGCCGGACTTGCTCGGCGCCCCGCACGCACGCCGAGGCGTCGAGGTCGCGCGCCTGAGCGTGCAGCATGGCGCGATCCGCCACGAGGTAAGCGACGATCGCGAAGACGACGGCGTTGAATAGTTTCTTCATTCTTGTCTCCTTCCCGCTAGGCTAAGCGGCCATCGGGCCGGCGCAAATCAGGGCAAGCCCCGAGCGAAACGAACGATCGGTGGCCGCCTTTATCGATCCGCGCGCGTTTGTCAATGCCGCCACACGCAATGAACTTGATCCCCGCCAATTCCCCGAAAAGTTTTTCTTTGAGTTATTCTCGTTAACCCTAGCAAAAACGTAGCTTTCAATCGGTTGCGTTCCGGGCTTCGGATCACCCGCGCAACTGTTCCGCCCGTCAGCTCATCGTCAACCTCGCCGTCCCGGCGCGTCCCCAAGCGGCGTGCGGGAGGCGTTTTGCGCTTCGAACCGTTCAAATCTATGCATCTGCCGTCAGTACTCAGTTTTCTCATCTGGATTCCAGTGGTGTCGGGCATCTTCGTGTTCACGTTCGGTCCGTCGGCCACGCTGTCGCGCGCGGTCGCGTTGTTCGGGGCGGTGCTCGGGCTGCTGCCGGTCGTGCCGCTGCTCGCGCGCTTCGATGCGTCCTCGAGCGCCATTCAGCTCGCCGAGCGCGTCAACTGGCTGCCGCAGTTCGGTATCGCCTACCACCTGGGCGTCGACGGCATTTCGCTGTGGTTCTCCGTGCTGACCGCGGTGACGACGCTGATCGTCTTCGTCGCGTCATGGCGCAGCGTCACGAAACAGGTCGCCCAGTATTACGGGGCATTTCTCGTGCTGTCGGGCTGCATGCAGGGCGTATTTCTCGCGCTCGACGGCATGCTGTTCTTCGTCTTTTTCGAAGCGACGCTGATTCCGCTGTATCTGCTGATCGGAACCTGGGGCTCAGAGCGTCGCGTGTATGCGGCGATGCGCTTTTTCTTCATTTCCCTCTTCGGCTCGCTCGCGATGCTGGCCGCGCTCGTGTATCTCTGGAGCCAGTCGCACACGTTCGATATCGACGCATGGCGTCATTTGAAGATCGGCTTCGCGCCGCAACTGGCCGTCTTCGTGTGCTTCATGGCCGCCTTCTCGGTCAAGGTGCCGATGTGGCCGGTCCATACGTGGCTGCCCGACGTGAACGCCGAAGGTCCGACCGGCGCGGCCGTGCTGCTCGGCATGCTGAAGATCGGCGGCTACGGCATGCTGCGCTACGTGCTGCCGATCGTTCCCGATGCATCGCACTTCTTCGCGCCCGCGATGATCGCGCTCGCGCTCGTCGCCGTCATCTACGGCAGCCTCGTCGCGCTCGCGCAGACGGACATGCGCAAGCTGCTCGCGTATTCGGCAGTCGCGCACATGGGGCTCGTCACCCTCGGCCTCTTCACGTTCGATCCGCTGGGCACCGAGGGCGCGGTCGTGCAGATGCTGTCGTACGGCGTGGTTTCCGGTGCGATGCTGCTGTGTACCGGCGTGCTCGTCGACCGCACGCGCAGCGGTTCGATCGACGCTTACGGCGGCGTCGTCAACACGATGCCGAAGTTCGCCACCTACGCGATGCTCTTTTCCATGGCGAACGTCGGCTTGCCGGGCACGTCCGGTTTCGTCGGCGAATTCCTTGTGCTGATGGGCGCGATCCGCTTCAACTTCTGGGTCGGTGCGATTGCCGCGTTGTCGCTCATTTTGAGCGCGGCCTATACCTTGTGGATGGTCAAGCGCGTGTTGTTCGGCGCCGTCAGGAACGAGCGCGTCGCGATGCTCAAGGACATCGGCAAGCGCGAGTTCGCCGTGCTCGGCGCGATGGCGGTGCTCGTGCTGGCGATCGGCGTCCATCCGAAGACTTTCACCGATGCCATCGGGCCTTCGGTCGAGGCTGTCGTATCGGCCGCGCAGGCATCGTCGCTGCCGGCCGACGACAACGCGCCTTCTTACGACGCGCATGGCGTCGAAGGTGTGAAGCGTCTGCCGGGCTAAAAACGACAGGCACTTGCTGCAAGACGGCCTCGGCGCGAGAGTTGCACGCCGGGGCCGTTTCTCTTTGCGACGGCTCATCGCGGCGCCGCCTCGCAAGACAATTCTTTAGCGACAAGCCGGCTAAGGACAATCCCTTAGTCGGCCGCTTAAGGACATTCCCTAAGTTCACCGCTTTGCGCGTGAAGCATCGACCGCAACGGTCGGTGGCGCCGGGTATCTGTCATCGCCCGCCAAGCCCCGCTGCACAACGTCTCCAGCCATTCGGCCCTGACGTGGTGCGTCTGCACGCCTCCATTCCCTCTAAAGCAGCATTACCAAAAGTAGGGCATATGGCCTAGGAAATGTTAGTGGGCGTTTGTAATTGACTTGATACGCTTTGACCCGTGCATGAACGAACCGATGACAAGCACTGACGAATCAGACGCTTTGATTTGCAGGCGATAACAAACACTGTGTGCGATTCGCATGCGCCACATTGAACGATTACAGCCGTTTGGTAACAGGGCATAGAGCCGGATAGCAGGACCTGAGCGATGCGCTCGACGCGGGCCGCGCCGGACAGTGTGCTGCCGGATTCGTTGACTATCAGTCGGAACAAAAGATGACACCCAACTTGACCCTTGCGCCGGAGCACCTGGCACACGTTAGTGTTCCTGAGCATTCGGCCGCCGCTTCGAGCCGTGAAGCCGGCGTTGCAGCCGGAGCGGAGATTCTGCAAGTCAGGAACCTCTCCAAGATCTTTGGCCAGAAGCCCGAGCGCGCGCTCGACATGATGCGGCAGGGCCGCGGACGCAACGAAATCTTCGAACTCACCGGCAACATGGTCGCCGTGGACGATGTGAGTCTCAGCGTACGCGCCGGCGAAATCTTCGTCATCATGGGACTGTCCGGATCGGGCAAGTCAACGCTGGTTCGCCTCCTGAACCGGCTGATCGAGCCGACATCGGGCAGCGTGATTCTGGAAGGCCGCGATATCGCACCGATGTCCACCATCGAATTGCGCGAAGTGCGGCGTCAGAAGATGTCGATGGTGTTTCAGTCCTTCGCGCTGCTTCCGAACCGTTCGGTGCTCGACAACATCGCTTACGGGCTGGAAGTGTCGGGTCAGAAAAAAGCCGAACGTTACGAGACCGCGCGCGCGGCGCTTCAGCGCGTCGGACTCGGTTCATACGAAAAGCTGTTGCCGAGTGAACTCTCGGGCGGGATGCAGCAACGCGTGGGCCTCGCGCGGGCGCTCGCTGTCAATCCGTCCGTGCTTCTCATGGATGAGGCGTTCTCGGCGCTCGACCCGCTCATCCGCTTCGAAATGCAGAACGAGTTGCTCCGTTTGCAGAAAGAAGAGCAGCGCACGATCGTTTTCATCTCGCACGATATCGAAGAGGCGATCAAGATCGGCGGCCGGATCGGCATCATGAAAGACGGCCGCCTGATTCAGGTCGGCACGCCTGCCGAACTGATCCAGACGCCCGCCGACGATTATGTGCGGGACTTCTTCCGCAACGTGGACGTCTCGCGCTTTCTGACTGCGTCGAGCCTGATGGAAAAGCCGGAGAAGGGCGTGTTCGCTTGCGACATGGGCGCTTCGGCGGAACGCTATCTCACCGACATGATCGACTCGAACGTCGATTGCGGATACGTCTGCGACCAGGCCGGCCGATTCGTCGGCTGCGTGACGCTGGACCGGCTGCACAAGGCAGGCAACCGCACTGTGCGCGATGCGTTGCATCCCGACTTGCATGCGGTGCAATCGGAAGCCGACCTGCACGAACTCGCTGAAGTGGCGCTCGGCCGCGAGTACGACGTTCCCGTCGTGGACGGGGACGGCAAGCTCGCCGGCGTCGTCTCGTGTCGGACCATCCTCAGGCAAGTGTTGGAGCGGAGAGCAGCATGAACTCGTCATCATCGATTTTCGGTAAGTTCGCGGAAGACCTCGTCAACTTTCTCTTTCAGCATTTTCGCGGCGGTTTCGACGCCTTTTCTTCGGTCCTCGGCGCATTCGTGAAGCTGCTCGAAGATGGACTGGCCGCTGTGCCGTTCGTCGCCATGCTCGTGCTTCTCATGGCGCTCGCGCTCTGGCGTCGCGGCGTGTTCTTCGCGGCGTTCGTCGGCGTCGCGCTGTACGTCATCAATTACATGGGGCTGTGGGCGCAGACCGTATCGACACTTGCGCTCGTTGTGGCCGCTACGTTTTTCAGTCTCGTCATCGGCGTGCCGTTGGGCATCTGGGGCGCGCGCAACCGGCGAGTCGAAGTGGTCCTGCGTTCGCTGCTCGACTTCATGCAGACGATGCCCGCATTCGTCTACCTTATCCCCGCCGTCATTCTGTTCGGCCTCGGCCGTGTGCCTGCGGTGATCGCCACCATCGTCTTCGCGATGCCGCCCGTCGTGCGACTGACGACGCTCGGCATCAAGCAGGTGCGCGAAGAACTGCTCGAAGCGGGGCGCGCGTTCGGCAGCACGGATGCGCAGTTGCTGTGGAAGATTCAGCTTCCGAACGCGTTGCCGTCGATCATGGCCGGCGTGAATCAGACGATCATGATGGCGCTGTCGATGGTCGTCGTCGCCTCGATGATCGGCGCGGGCGGGCTCGGCGAGTACGTGTTGAGCGGCATTCAGCGCCTCGATATCGGTATCGGCTTCGAAGGCGGGCTGGGTGTCGTGCTGCTGGCCATCGTGCTCGACCGCCTGACCGAGAGCTTCGGCGTCAAGTCGAAGAAGAAGCCGCGCAAGTCGGCGAAGTCCCTGAAGCAAGGCGCGAGCGGTGCCGCGCAGACCTGAGCGATGACGCACCGGTAACACCTTACGATCAACCCACGCGATCTAACGACTGTACGAACTATAAAGGAGTGCAAAATGGCGGGCGGCTTCCTCAAAGGATTCCTGGCAAGAACTGCATTGGCTGTGACGTTCGGTGTGACGGCGGTATCGGCGGGCGCTGCGGAGCCCGTCAAGATCGCCGTGACGAACTGGGCGGACGTGCTCGCGGTGGCGAACGTCGCGAAGTACGTGCTCGAGACGAAGCTGCAACAGCCGGTCAAGCTGGTGCAGGCCGACATCGGCATTCAGTATCAGGGCGTCGCGCGCGGCGATCTCGACATCATGGTCGGCGGATGGCTGCCGGTGACGCATGCGAACTACTACTCGCGCTACAAGAACGACATGTCGGACACCGGGATCATTTATTCGGGCGGCAAGAACGGCTGGGCGGTGCCGGACTATATCCCCGAAAGCGAGCTCGGTTCCATCGCCGACCTGAACAAGCCCGAGGTCAAGAGCAAGCTCAATGGAACCATCCAGGGCATCGAGCCGGGCGGCGGACTGATGCAGGCGTCGGAGAAGGCGATCAAGGAATACAACCTGTCCGGCTACAAGCTGCAGTCGTCGAGTGAAGCCGGCATGCTCGCCTCCATCTCGCGTGCATACCAGTCGAAGAACTGGGTGGTCACGACGGTCTGGAGCCCGCACTGGCTGTGGCAGAAATGGAAGATGCGCTATCTGAAGGACCCGAAGGGCGCGCTCGGCGGCGAAGAGCAGGTGCACGGCTTCGCATCGAAGCAGTTCGCGACGAAGTTTCCCCGCGCCGATGTCTTCTTTCGCCACTTCAAGCTGACGCTGGCGGACGTGGAGTCCATCGAATTCGAAGGCAACACGACCAACGACTGGCCCGGCGCCGCGAAGAAGTTCGTCGAGGCGCACCCGGAAAAAGTAAAAGCGTGGCTCGAGCAGTGAGAGCCGCAGGCGCTTTCTTCGACCGATGCATCCACGAAGAAAGCGCTGCCATGTCTTGTCAGGAAGGTGTCGGAGTCGCATACATGAATCAAACAGCACGCTTTTTCGCGGAGACGCTTCAGGACCGCGATCCGGTCATTGCCTCGGAAATTACGCTCGAGACGCGCCGCCAGCAGACGCAGATCGAGTTGATTGCGTCGGAGAATATCGTCTCGGCAGCGGTCATGCAGGCTCAAGGGACGGTGTTGACCAATAAGTATGCCGAAGGATATCCGTCGCGTCGGTATTACGGCGGATGCGATCACGTGGATCGCATCGAATCGCTTGCCATCGATCGCGTCAAGGCGCTTTTCGACGCCGAATTCGCGAACGTGCAACCGCATTCCGGCGCGCAGGCCAACGGCGCGGTGATGCTCGCGCTGCTCGAGCCCGGCGACACGGTGATGGGCATGGCGCTCGATGCGGGCGGTCACCTCACGCACGGCGCACGTCCCGCGTTGTCGGGGAAATGGTTCAACGCGGTGCAATACGGTGTGAGTCCCGATAGCTATCGCATCGACTTCGAACAAGTCCGGCGCCTGGCCGAGGAGCATCGCCCGAAGATGATCATCGCGGGTTACTCGGCTTATCCGAGGGCGCTCGATTTCGCGAAGTTCCGCGAGATCGCCGATAGCGTCGGCGCATTGCTGATGGTCGACATGGTGCATATTGCGGGCATCGTCGCGGCGGGGCGTCACGAGAATCCGATCCGCTTTGCGGACGTGGTGACGTCGACGACGCACAAGACGTTGCGAGGCCCGCGCGGCGGCTTCGTGCTGACGAACAACGGCGACATCGCCAAGAAAATCAATTCGGCGGTATTTCCCGGCTTGCAAGGCGGGCCGTTGATGCACGTCATCGCGGGCAAAGCGGTGGCATTCGGCGAGGCGTTACGGCCCGAGTTCAGGACGTACATCGATCAGGTGTTGAACAACGCAGTCGCACTCGGCGACGCTTTGAGCGCAGGCGGCGTGCGTCTCGTCACGGGCGGAACGGACAACCATCTGCTGCTCGTCGATCTTCGCACGAAAGGTCTCACCGGCACCCAAGCCGAGAAAGCGCTGGAACGCGCGGGCATCACCTGCAACAAGAACGGCATTCCATTCGATACCGAGAACCCGACGGTGACATCCGGCATTCGTCTCGGTACGCCAGCCGGCACGACGCGCGGATTCGGACCGAGAGAGTTCGAGCTGGTCGGCGAGATGATTCTCGAAGTGCTGAATGCGCTCGAAAGCGATCCGCAGGGCAACGACGCCGTCGAACGTTCAGTGCGCAGCCGCGTACGCGATCTTTGCAGCCAGTTCCCGATTTACTCGCCGGCCGACGCGCTCGTCTGAGTCGAGTGCCGCATCGCCCTTAACCGAAAGTTCATAACCGCATCGAGAGAGAACACGATGGTCAGCTTCGAAGGAGTTCATGCACCGCTCGTCACGCCATTCACTGCGGACGGCGAAATCGATCATGCGCTGCTCGCAAGGCACGCGAAAGGACTCGTGGGCCGGCTAAGCGGCCTGGGTGTCGGTGGCACGACGGGCGAGTATTACGCGCTGACGCTGGACGAACGCGTGAAGACGTATCACACGGTCGTCGATGCAGTAGGCGGCAAGACGGTGCTCTCAGCAGGCATCAATGCGACGACGACAAAGGACGTGATCCACCTTGGTCTTGCTGCGAAACAGGCGGGCATGTCGGCGCTGCTGATGGCCACGCCTTACTACGCACAGCCGACGCAGGAAGAGCTTCTGTCGCACTTCCTGAAGGTCGATGACGCCGTCGATCTTCCGGTCATGCTCTATAACTTCCCCGCGCGAACAGGCACGGAAATCAGCGACGCGGTCCTGGAAAAGCTGCTCGAACGCCCGAATTTTCAGGCAATGAAAGAAAGCACGGGCGACATCGGGCATTTGCACCATCTCGCAACTCACTTCAAGGATCGACTCGTCCTCAGTTGCGGCATGGACGATCAGGCGCTCGAATTCTTCGCGTGGGGCGCCAAGAGCTGGGTGGGCGCTGCGGCGAATTTCATTCCCGAATCGCACGTCGAGTTGCTTGAAGCATGCACGCAAGGCGACTTCGTCAAAGGGCGCCAATTGATGGGCGCATTGCTGCCGGTGCTCGAACTGCTCGAGCGCAGCGGCAAATTCATTCAGTACGTGCGATACGGCTGCGAACTGGCTGGCCTGCCCGTCGGGAATGCGCGCGCGCCGCTCGGCACGCTGACGGACGAAGAGCGCAAGGCATTCGCATCCGTCGTTCAACCCTTGCTGCGCAACGCACAGTAACTCGTGAATCGTATGAGCTCCAAACTGGACTTCGGGCGCGTACCAACCCCCGACGGCGTGAATGGCTGGTGGGAGAGTCTTCCGCCCCCCGCCCAAGCGGCGAAAGTCGCCTCAAACCTTCAGTTCGATTGGGTCGTGATCGGAGGAGGCATTACGGGACTCTGCGCGGCCCGGCGTCTTGCGGAGCTTAGTCCCGATTCATCGATTGCACTGGTCGAGGCTGACCGGATAGGACGCGGAACAGCGGGGCGCAACTCGGGCTTTTTCGTGGACCTTCCGCACGATATCAGCAGCGAAAGCTATTCGCGCAGCGTCGAAGCCGATAAGGCCGACATACGCTTGCAGCGTCATGGTATCGACTATGTGCGGTCCGCCGTCATCGAACACAAGATCGATTGCGACTGGCGCGATGACGGCAAGTATCACGCCGCCGTCAACAAGCACGGCAAGGCGGCGCTCGAGCACTTTGCGAAGGGACTGGAAACCATCGGTGAAAACTTCGAACGGCTCGATGAAGCAGCGATCCAGTCAGTGACTGGCAGCGGCTTCTATAAGGCCGCGATTCTTACGCCGGGATGCAGCACGGTGCAGCCTGCCGCGCTGATGCGTGGACTCGCCGCTGCACTGCCCGACAACGTCAGGATATTCGAGCTAAGTGCAGTCAAAGGCATCGATTCCGGCGCGGGCGTGAAGACGCTTACGTTCGCTGAAGGAAAAATCGTCGCAAGGCAAGTGATTCTCTGCACGAACTCTTACGCTGCGACGTTCGGAAAGGACGCCAATGGCTTGCTGCCGGTGTACACCTTTGCATCCATGACGCGTGTGATGAATCGCGAGGAAGTCGCGCGGCTCGGCGGCCTGCCGTCGTGGGCGCTGATTCCGGCAGACCCTGTCGGGTCGACGGTGCGCAGGCTGATCACCGATCGTATCTGTGTGCGCAATCACTTCGCTTTCCGGCCGGGCGTAACTATTTCGGATGCCGATATAAGTAAAGCGAAGGCAATGCACCAGCGATCCTTCGACCGGCGGTTCCCGATGTTGAAGGACGTCGAATTCGAGTACACGTGGGGCGGCGCATTATGTTTGTCGGCCAATAGCGGATCGCTTTTCGGAAAGCGCGACGACGGTGTTTTCCAGTCGATCGGCTGCAACGGGCTCGGACTCAGTCGCGGCTCGTCGGCCGGAAAGCTGATCGCGGAATATGCGCTAGGCCAGTCGAACGAACTCGTGCAGCAAGTCCTGAAGCATCCGAGGCCGCGTCCGCTACCGGGCCGGCCGATTTCAGACATCGCTGTATCGACAGCCATTTGGTTCAAGGAACTTTCGGCAGGCGCCGAACTTTGATTTCGCGAGGTCAGACATGAGCACATACGAAGAATGGAAACAGATGGCGGCGAACGCATCGCTCGATGGCCTTGCGTTCATCGGCGGCAAGCGTTGCGCGGCGGCATCGGAAGCGACGTTCGAAACGTTGAATCCCGCGACGGGCAAAGTACTGACGAAGATTGCCCGATGCGAGCAGGCCGACGTGGACCGCGCGGTGATCGCGGCGCGCGAGGCTTTTGAAAGCGGGGTCTGGTCCAGGGCCGCGCCGTCGCATCGAAAGGCAGTCTTGTTGCGGCTCGCGCAACTCATCGACGATAACGCCGAGGAGCTCGCGCTGCTCGAGGCGCTCGAAGCGGGGAAGCCCGTTAGCGAGTGCATGGGCCTCGACATTCCCGAATCGGCAGCGTGCATCCGTTGGCATGCCGAAGTAACGGACAAGCGCTATGACGCACTGTCGCCCTCGGGCGCGGGTGTCGTGAGCATGATCACGCGCGAGCCCATCGGCGTCGTGGCGGGCGTGTTGCCGTGGAATTTTCCGGCGCTCATGCTTGCGTGGAAAATCGGCCCGGCGCTATCGGTCGGCAATAGCGTGATCATCAAGCCTGCAGAACAGACATCGCTTTCCACGCTGAGAATTGCGGATCTCGCTGCTGAAGCGGGGCTGCCGGCAGGGGTGTTCAGTGTGGTCACGGGCTTCGGCGAAGGCGCAGGCCAGGCGCTGGGCCTTCATCCGGATGTCGATCTCGTCGCCTTCACGGGTTCGACAGAGACGGGCAAGCGATTTCTTCGCTATTCGGCTGATTCGAATCTGAAGCGCGTCGTGCTCGAATGCGGCGGCAAGAATCCGCAGGTCGTCTTGCCCGATGTCGCCAATCTCGACCCCGTCGCGGAAAACGCGGTTGCCGCTGCATTCTGGAACATGGGCGAGAACTGCAGCGCGGGCTCGCGGATCATCGTTGCATCCAGCAAGAAAGCCGAATTGCTGGAGAAAGTGCTTGCAGTTCTTGACGGCTGGAAGACCGGTGATCCGCTCGACCCCGATGTCAAACTCGGTGCGCTCATTGAATCCGGCCACTACGACAAGGTGCTTTCTCACATCGAGAAGGCAAAGAAGGAAGGCGCAAACCTCGTGTGCGGCGGGAGGGCGGTTCAGAGCGAATCGGGCGGCTGGTTCGTCGAGCCGACGATCTTCGACAAAGTCACGCCAGAGATGAGCATCGCACGCGAAGAAGTGTTCGGGCCGGTGCTTTGCATCATCGAATACGACGATGTCGAAGACGCGGTGCGCATCGCCAACGACACATGCTATGGCCTCGCCGCGTCGCTCTGGACGGACAACGTCAATCACGCGCACAAAATCGCTGCGCGGATTCGAGCGGGCACGGTCACGGTGAATTGCTTCGGCGAGGGGGATTTGTCGACGCCGTTCGGCGGATTCAAGCAATCCGGATTCGGCGGGCGGGACAAGTCGGTTTATGCACACGACCAATACTGCGAACTCAAGACCACCTGGATCAAGCTTGAAGACTAGCCGAAAGGATGAACAAGAAGATGCGAATCGGATTCATTGGATCAGGCGGGATCACGCGCGCGGTCGTCACGGGTCTTTGTCATGGCGACGCGAAGCATGACATATGGCTCTCGCCTCGCAACGCAGAAGTGTCCGCGCAACTCGCGCAGCTCGACGATCACGTGCGTGTGTGCGAATCGAATCAGCAGGTGGTGGATGCAAGCGATGTCGTGTGCATCGCGGTCGTCCCGGATATTGCCGAAGAGGTGTTGCAGACGCTTACGTTTCGTCCCGGTCAGCTCGTCATCAGTTTCGTGGCGGGCCTGACGGTCAACCGTTTGCAGCGTCGCATGGGCGTCGAGGCAGAGATCGTTCGCGCGATTCCCTTGCCCGCAACGGCGCATCGAAGCGGCAGCACGGTCATCTACCCTCGCAACGCCGAAGCCAAAGCAATATTCGATGCGATCGGCGCGACAGTCGAAGTGACGGAGGAAGCGCAGTACGACCTGTTCTCCGTGGCGACGGCCACGATGTCGACCTACTACGGCTTCGTCGAGGCACAGGCACAGTGGCTTGCGCAGAAAGGCGTTCCTTACGAGGGCGCGCGAACGTTTCTCGCGGGCTATTACTCGGGATTGGCGAAGCTGGCTCAAGTTAGTCACGACTCGTTCGACGAATTGGCGAAGCAATGCACGACCGAGGGAGGCATCAACGAACTGATGCAACGGAAGCTGGAATCCGAGGGCTTCTTCGAGCAGGTCCGGACCGCAATGGACGCCGTTCAGAAGCGACTCATGAACGGTAGATAAGCGGGCGCTTTCGCATTGCTTTATCGGCGCGCGCTTCAGAGCGCGCGCCAGGGAGCGAACTCCCCATAAAAAGAGCTGCGCGGTAAGATAATGAAGGCGCCGACCTGTCGGCACAATCATCGAGCGCTATCGCTCGCCGCGCGACAAGAGGTTTCAGACCATGCAGAAGAAGCAAATCTTCACTGACCGGTTGCTCGCGCAAATGCCATCGCTGCGCGCCCTGAAATGCTTCGTGACCGCAGCGCGTTATGAGAACTTCACGCAGGCGGCCGAGGTGTTGTGCGTCACTCAGGCGGCCATCAGCAGACAAATCAAGGAACTCGAAGACTCGCTCGAAGTCGCGCTGTTCGATCGTTCGGGGAAACATATCGCGCTGACGGAGGCGGGGCGTCTCCTCTACAACGCGTCGTACCTGTCGATCATGAACATTGCGGAGACGGTAGAGACGGTGCGCCGCGCCGGCCGGTCCGCGCTGACCATCTGCGTGTCGCATACGTTTTCGGCATTGTGGCTCACGCCACGATTGCAAGCCTTCAGAAAACAGTTCCCGGATGTGAAGCTGCATGTGATCGTCACCGATCACTTCATGGAATTCGACAGGCTCATCGATCCCGACATCATCATCACGAAGAACCCGCCGCGCGAAGCGGAGTACGAAGTCGAACGCCTGTTTCATGACGTCGTGTACCCGGTCTGTAGCAAGCGCTTTTTCGACGAAGAGTATCGCGGCAGGAAATTGTCCGCGCTGGACTTGCTCGTTCATCCGACGCTTAACTTATCGCCTCTCGGGCGCACGCAAGTGTGCGAACACGTCGACTGGCGTGTATGGCGCAACTGGTTTCAACAAGGCGAATCCGGCGAGCGGCTGATGGAGACGGATCATCTGGAAAGCAATGACTATCGCTTGCTCGTCTCGCAAGCCGAGGAAGGCGAGGGCACTTTGCTTGGATGGCATCACCTCGTGCATCGGCAAGTGCAACAGGGCGTGCTGGTGCGTCCGGTGGAAGAAAGTCTCGTGTTCCGCGATCGTTACCACTATCTCATCACGCACAAGAATGCAGTCGAGCGCCCTGAATACAAGCTATTCCGCACCTGGCTCGTCGGCGAGGTCAAGGACATGATGGCGAGCTGGCGTGAAGACGCGGAAGAACGCGCGATCTCTTGATAAGCCCTTTCTCTTGTAATGCAAACGACGCCTATGACCGTTAAAGACATCGCCTTGGATGAAGCGCCGCCTGGCCGGCGGGTTCACACCGTCGCGGAAGACGCATGGACTCCCATGCTTATCGAGGGAAAGCGGCATCCCGGCTTTTCGATAATTCCCATAGTCGACGATGAAAGCGGCGCATGGACGAGCTACTGGATGCGGCTCGACGCGGGGGCGAGGTCATTGTTCCATACGCATACGTCGACAGAACTGCTGATCGTCATGGACGGTGTCTACACCGATCAGGACGCTACGGACTTCACTGCGGGCCAGGTGGTGACTTTTCCCGCAGGCACGTCGCACTGGTCGTATTCGCGCGAAGGGTGCACGGTGCTCGTCGTGACGAATAGTGAATCGGCGCTATAAGCCGAATGGTTTCCGTAAGGACGGCCGCTTCTGGTGCTTTTTGTCGGATGAATGCGAGGTCACGCACTTAAAGCGTGCGGGCGGTGAGGTACGGTAGCGCAACAGAAAACAGAACAGGTCAGTTGCGCCATGAACCTTGTCAAGATTGCCCCACACGAACTGAAAATCGGAACGCCTCTTCCATTCGCGGTTTATTCCGCAAGCGGCAAGTTGCTTCTCACTCGAGGCTATTGCGTGCGATCGGAAGGCCAGCGCGACAAGCTTCTCACGGCGGGCGGCTTTCGCGATGAAGACGCGTCGGCAGAACGCGATGATGCGACCTCCGCGCCGTCTAATCTGCTCATCTCGACTGCAAAGCACGAGGCGTCGGCAGCGGAAAGCGCCAATCCCCTTGCCAGCATCGCAGGCACATTGCCCAAGGTGATCGACGCGATGCAGTTGTCCCTTGTCGGGCAGACGCACGCACCGTTGCAGACGGAATACGTCGGCTCGATTGCTGGACAGGCGCTTTTGCTGACTTGCACGACCGGGCACGACTTGCTTCAACCGGGCGCGGAAATCGACTGCAAGGCGCTTCGCGGACGAAAGGTTTATATGTTCCGCAGCACCGTCATCGGGCGGAGCGAGACACCGGTAAGCCTTGTGTATCTTGCTCAACCCGACACCGTGCGCACGCATATCGTCCGAAAGCACGTGCGGGTCTCGACGGAACTGGCGGGAAGACTCATTCGAAACGACTGCATCGCGGCGGGGTTCGACGTGACCGTCGTCAACGTGAGTCTTGGCGGCGTTGCATTGAGCGCCGGCGATGCCGTTGTCAACGTGGGCGAGCACTTCAAGCTCGCGTTGCGTCTGCGCGCCGACGGCAAGCTGCATGCGGTCGTGTTGAACTGTATCGCTCGCAGTCTCAGGCATGTCGACGGCGCCGTGCTGGTCGGTGTCGAATTCAGCAATCGCACTGCGGACATAACGGCTTTGCTAAGGGCGCATTTGTTCGAAATGGCAACGGGCAGCGGGGCTGATTAAATCGTTTCGGTGCTTGGCGGGAATCGCGCGTCGTCAACATGCAATAGGCGCCTGCAGGTCCGGGCGCTGCATTAGCCGGGTTTGAACCGACTGGCGAGACGTCCGGGTTCGACTGCTGTCATCACGCGTCCACATCTCTCACCACAGACGGCGAGTTCCATCACGAAGTAGTTCTGCAGGACGAAGCCAGAGTCTCGGCTTCGAGCGAACGCTGGATAAATGCGCTTCGACATACTTCACTTCCTAGTGGGCGCGGCCCATTCAATAGCCGACATCCGAGTGAATCGGCTGCAACTAACTGTCTGCCGCTACAACCCACTTAAATACCGCGCGCTTGAATTGTTTAGCGATTCAAGCCTGCACTAAATTGGCTTCTTAGCCCGTAAGGAAATCGTCAAGTCAGCTTGATTTCTTAAGCGGCGCTACAATCCCGAAGCCTTGCAATGCACCGCCGCCGGTGCCATCGCGTCAAGCGGCGGTCGAAGTAATAACGAATCGACTCCGCAACGCATGTCGCCGCCAGGCCGTTGGCTGCCGCCCCACGCAGCCATCCATTTGCGCTACCGCTTACACCAACGCACAAGCCCGGAGCCGCTCATGACCACGCTTTCCATCAATGGCCAGTCGCATTCCGTCGATGCGCCGCCCGATATGCCGCTGCTTTGGGTGCTTCGCGATATCGTCGGCCTGACCGGCACCAAATTCGGCTGCGGTATCGCGCAATGCGGCGCTTGCACCGTGCATCTCGATGGCGTCGCCGTGCGCTCTTGCGTACTGCCGATCGCGGCTATCGGTGATCGCAAAGTGACAACGATCGAAGCTGTCGGCGCGACGCCCGCTGGAAAGAAAGTGCAAGATGCATGGAATCAGCTCGACGTCGTGCAGTGCGGTTATTGCCAGTCGGGACAGGTGATGTCGGCGGCTGCATTGATCGCGACGGTCCCGAATCCAAGCGATGCGGACATCGACGCGGCAATGGCCGGAAATATCTGCCGCTGCGGAACGTATAACCGCATTCGTGCGGCGATCAAGCAAGCAGCCAAGGAGGCGTGAGATGTCGCGAGGATTACTCGAAGCGGGACGTCATCGGGCTTCCAAAGGTTTTTCACGCCGCGCATTCCTGAAGTTCGGACTGACGGCGAGCGTCACGGCGAGCGGCGGATTTCTTATCGGCTTCAGCGTGCCGGCCGCGAGTCAGGATCAGGACAAAGGAAAGTCGGTGATCGGCGGCGATGGCATCGAGTCGCCGCAAGACGGTGTGTTCGCGCCGAATGCGTTCGTGCAGATCGACAAGAATGGCAAGGTCGTGCTGATCATGCCGAAAGTGGAAATGGGGCAGGGCGTCTATACCGCATTGCCGATGTTGATCGCGGAAGAACTCGAGGTGCCGCTCGACAGCGTCACGATCGACCACGCGCCGCCCAATGAGAAGTTATTCATGGACCCGCTGTTGGGCGGGCAATTAACGGGCGGTTCCACGTCGGTTCGCTATGCGTGGGAGCCGATGCGCAAGGCGGGCGCCGCGGCGCGCATGATGCTCGTTGCGGCAGCCGCACAGCAGTGGCAATGCGATGCATCGGCGTGTCGCGCGGAGAATGGGAAGGTCGTTCATGCAGCGGATGGCCGCAGTGCCGGTTATGGAGAGCTCGCGCAAGCGGCAGCGGCTATGCCGGTGCCCAAGGATATCAAGCTGAAAGACCCTAAAGACTTTCGCATCGTCGGTACACCGGTCAGGCGCCTCGATTCACCGGAGAAATCTAATGGCACAGCGGTCTTCGGCCTCGATGTGCGCTTGCCCGGGATGGTGTACGCGGTCATCGTGAATTGCCCGGTATTCGGCGGCACGCTCGCTTCCGTCGACGACACGCACGCCAGGAAAATTCCAGGCGTGCGTCAGATCGTCAAGTTCGATAACGGCGTAGCGGTCGTCGGCGATCACACCTGGGCCGCGAAGCGCGGGGCCGCAGCCCTTGCGATTCAATGGAACGAAGGCGCGGGTGCGAACGTATCGACTCGAATGCTCTTCGATGAGATGGCGAAGGCATCGGAAAAAACGGGCGCAGTCGCGCGCAAGGACGGCGATGTAGGCAAGGGCTTCGCCAATGCAAAGACGCGGGTCGATGCGGTGTATCAACAGCCGCTCCTCGCTCACGCGACGATGGAGCCTGTCAATTGCACGGTGCACGTGCGTCCGGACGGATGCGACATCTGGATCGGCACGCAAGTGCCCACGCGAATTCAGGGGGCCGGCGTTCTGGCAACCGGATTGCCGCCCGAAAAGGTCTTTGTGCATAACCATCTCTTAGGCGGTGGCTTCGGCAGACGGCTCGAATTCGATATGGCCACGCAAGCGCTCAAGATCGGCAAGCAACTCGGCGTGCCTGTGAAGGTGACGTACTCGCGCGAAGAAGACATTCAGCACGACATGTATCGTCCGTGCTACTACGACAAACTCTCTGCGGCGCTCGACGCAAACGGCAAGCCGATAGCGTGGACGCATCGCATCGTGGGATCGTCGGTGCTCTCGCGATTCGCGCCGCCTGCCGTGAAGAACGGGCTCGATCCGGATGCGATCGAAGTCGCGGCCGACCTCCCGTACGACCTTCCCAATCAGGTGGTCGACTATGTGCGTCAGGAACCGCGCCATGTGCCGACCGCGTTCTGGCGCGGTGTCGGGCCTACGCGAGGGACTTTCGTCGTCGAGAGTTTCATCGACGAACTCGCCGCGCAAGTGAAGGTCGATCCGGTTCAATACCGGCGCGATCTGCTAAACAAGACGCCCCGTGCGCGCAACGTGCTGGATGTCGCGACGCAAGCTGCAGGCTGGGGCAAGCAATCCATGCCACAAGGACAGGGACGCGGCGTGTCGGTGATGCACGCGTTCGGCAGTTACTTCGCGATGGTCGCGGACGTGACCGTCGACAAGGAGGGCGGCGTGCGAGTGAATCGCGTCGTCTGCGCGGTGGACTGCGGCATGGTGGTGAATCCGAATACCGTGGAGGCGCAGGTGCAGGGCGGCATCATCTTCGGCATCACGGGTGCGCTCTACGGCGAAATCACCATTAAGAATGGCCGCGTCGAGCAGAGCAACTTCACCGATTACCGCATGCTGCGCATCGATGAAACACCGCCTATCGAAGTGCATATCGTCAAAAGCACAGAGGCGCCGGGCGGTATTGGCGAGCCGGGTACGGCCGCGCTTGCGCCTGCCATCACGAATGCGATTCATGCGGCAACCGGCAAGCGGCTAAGGCAATTACCCGTCGGCAATCAATTGCGCAGCGCCTGAGGAGGCCAGTCATGAAAAACAAGTCTCTCAAGGTTGCGATGGCCGTAGCGACCGTCGCGCTGGCATCGGCTCCCCTGTTTGCGCGCGCCGATGCCGCCAGCGATGCGCTCGTTTCGCGTGGCGCTTATCTCGCGAAGGCCGGCGACTGTATCGCTTGCCATACCGCCCCGCGCGGCAAGCCAATGGCAGGCGGCTTGCCGATGATGACGCCGCTCGGCGCAATCTACACCACGAACATCACGCCGGATGCGGATACGGGCATCGGCCGCTATAGCCAGGAGGACTTCTCGCGTGCCGTGCGCGAAGGCGTCGCGAAGGATGGCCACAATCTTTATCCCGCAATGCCATACCCGTCGTACGCAAAGATCAGCGACGAGGACATGCAGGCGCTTTACGCCTATTTCATGCGTGGGGTATCGCCTGTCAAGCAGGCGAATCGTGAGCCCGGCATGAAATGGCCGCTCAACATGCGCTGGCCGCTCAAGATATGGAACGTGTTCTTTCTCGACAAAGGCGTCTATAAGGAAAAGGCCGGCAAGGACGTCGCGTGGAATCGCGGCGCTTATCTGACGCAAGGACTTGGACACTGTGGCGCGTGTCATACGCCGCGTGGCGTTGCATTCCAGGAAAAGGCACTCGATGAAAGCGGCGGCGCCTATCTGACCGGCGGCGTGCTGGATAACTGGTTCGGCTCGAATCTGACTGGCGATCACAACACGGGGCTCGGCCGCTGGTCCGAGCAGGAAGTCGCGACCTTCCTGAAGACGGGCGCGAACGCTCATGCAACGGCTTTCGGCTCGATGACGAGCGTCATCAACAACAGCACGCAAGCGCTCAGCGACA
Source organism: Caballeronia sp. LZ019 (assembly GCF_031450825.1). Lineage (NCBI taxonomy): Bacteria > Pseudomonadati > Pseudomonadota > Betaproteobacteria > Burkholderiales > Burkholderiaceae > Caballeronia > Caballeronia sp. LZ019. The sequence goes on from NZ_JARTVZ010000003.1 coordinate 439,632, forward strand.
ACGACATCGCGGCAATGGCGCGCTACCTGAAATCGCTGCCCGCAGCTGGCGGCAATGGCAATCCGCCTTATTCGTACGATCCCAAGGCAACCAAGGTGTCATTGGCACGGCCTGCGCCCAACGATTCCGGCGCACGCGTCTACGCGGCCTTCTGCATGCACTGTCATGGCATCGACGGCCGTGGCTTTGCACCGATGCTCGCGCCGCTTGCCGGCAACCCTAATCTGCTGGAAAAAGACGCGTCGTCACTCATCAACGTGACGCTCAACGGCACCGAGGATCTCGTGATCCAGGGCGTACCCGCGCCTTACCCGATGCCGCGCTATGCGCCGGTACTGAATGATCAGCAGATAGCGGACGTCGTGACGTTCATTCGCGGCGCATGGAACAACAACATGCCGGCGGTGAAGGTAGAGGACGTGGCGAAGATGCGGAAGTCGACGGAAGCGGCGCGCTGACGCGTGCCGCTTTTTTCCGGTCCGACGGCGTTCAAGAAGAAAAATCGATGACGTCGAGGTGGATCGAATTCGACGGATGCGCCAGAAATTTCCGGTGCACGCGGGCGCTGATGCGCTCGTAGCCATCACTTAGCGCTTTGAGCAGGCGCTCGTCGCTAGCCCCGGCGGGCGCCCAGAAACACTGCTCCAATGCCTTGCGCGTGATATTGCATTGAATCTCCCGTTCCCGCGTAAAGGTGACAAAGCTGACCGAAGCGCGGTCCGCCGAAATGGTGGCATTGATGGAGATCTTGGTTGTCATGATTCGACAGATATATCCGGTTCGCTTCATTTTATTTTGTCAGAATTCGGCGATTTTGCGCATCCTTCTTGCCGCGTCCAACGTGCGAAAGCAGGCACAAGTTGAACGTTTGCGAGCCCGCCCGTTAAAAAACGATCGTTCGTTATTCGGCTCGATGTTGAACGCCGTTGGCTTGAACTCGACAAAACACGGGCAAGAAAAACGAAACGAGACTTGCTCAGGTGTACTACTCTAGGAACCGACAACCGAAGCCGATCAGCAGGAGGAAGCATGAAGCATCCATCGCTGATGGACCCGTGGAGCCGTACTTTCGCCATGCTCGACGACGGTTCGCGCCGCCATGCTCAATGCAGCGACATGCGTGGCAGGCGCAGTGACGCTCGCGAGGCGCGGTCGGTGAGTATCCGGCTGCTGGAGCGTCTGAGTGAGTCGACGCTCGCGCTATCGTGGCACGACCCGACGTCTTTCAATTACTCGGAACAGGTCTGGGCGCTCTGCACCGCACGCAAGCGGGGCGTATGCGCGCTGAGCGGTCAGACTATCCGGCGCGGGCAGCCGGTCTATCGGCCACGACGGGTAGGCAGTTCGGTTCCGCTCAATAGCGGAGCGATGATCCTCGCGTTTGCGCTTGCGCCGTGCGAGCAGGAATCGCATGAGGAGTCCGACTAATGCTCATCGACAGCGGTCGCTTTGACGAATCGGATGGGCGCACTAAGCGCGCCATATGCCGTTCGGGTAAAGCGTTGTCATATCGAGTCGGAGCGTGCGGATTCTAAACGTAATCTTTTGCGCGATTACGTGTGCCAAACGCACGTCGCTCTAAGATGCCCCGTGGCAGACACGCGCGCATGATTCGATAACCAGGCATTCGCCTGGTTCATGGTGGCATTCCCAAGCGCTGCCCGTTAGAGACCACGGAACGTTGGGGAACAGAATGGCGACACTGAGTGAGTTGGAAACGCAGATCAGAAAGCTGCAGCGCCGCGCGGATACATTGCGTGAGAAGAGATCGCGGGAAATCATCGCGACTATTCAGTCGTTGATGCAGCAATACGGGCTGACAATAGCGGATCTCACCGCCGATGTCGAAGCGGGTGCTGTCAAGCGCGGTCGTCCGCTGGGCTCGAAGAACCGGGCAAAGCCGCAAGGTAGCCCGGTCGGCTCCAGGTTGCCGCCGAAATACCGCGATCCATTATCGGGCGCGACGTGGAGCGGTCATGCACGTCCGCCATCGTGGATCAAGAACGCAGCGGACCGCAGTGTGTTCCTCATCGACAAGCCGAATAGCAAAAGTGTCGCCAAGAAGGCTGACATGAAAGTGAGACGGTCATTCGAGTAATGGACTGCGCACGCTCGAATAACCACTCACGCGATCATAGGCGAGTCCCATCTGCAGCACTGCGAGGTCCATCTGTGCCGGTCCGATGATCTGCAGCCCGGCCGGCAAACCATTCGCGCCAAAGCCGGCCGGGGCGCATAGCGCCGGCAATGAAGCCATCGTCGCTGGAATTACCGCTTCCATCCAGCGATGATAACTATCCATAGCCCGGTCGGCGATCTTGTCGGGCCAATGGAGCGTTGCGTCGAACGGAAAGACTTGCGTCGCTGGCATGACGAGAAAATCATGGCGATTGAAGAGCGCGTTCAGTGTCTGATACCACGCGGACCTGTCGCGTGCGGCCCGCGATACGTCTTCGCCCGACAAACTCAAGCCCCGTTCGATTTCCCACACCGCTTCTGGCTTGAGCTTGGCCCGCTTGGCGTCATCGCGGTATAGCGGCGCATGACTTCCCGCGAAAGTAAAGCTCCGCAAGTCCAGCCACGCTTGCCATAAGCGCGCGAGATCGAAAGCCAATGTAATCGGCTCGACGATACAGCCTGCCGCTTCAAAATGCTTCAGCGCCGACGCACAGGTATCGAGCAAGCCGGCTTCCATCGGCAAATGGCCGTTCAGATCGCCGAGCCATGCAACGCGCGCGCCTCGCATATCGCGTTCTAGCGAGCGCGTGAAGTCGGCGGGCGCATCGCTTCTGCGCGAGAGTGGCGCGCGTGCGTCGAAGCCCGCTTGCCTCGAAAGCAATAAGCCGAGGTCTTCGACCGTGCGGGCAATCGGACCGACGACGCTGAACTGCTGAAAGAAGACATCGTCGGCTGGCGCATAGGGCACGCATCCTGGCGACGTGCGAAATCCGAATACGTTGTTGAACGCGGCGGGTGTGCGAAGCGAGCCCATCATGTCCGATCCATCGGCGAAGGGCAGCATGCGCAATGCGACGGCAACTGCCGCGCCTCCGCTGCTGCCGCCTGCTGAGCGCGAAGGATCGAATGCGTTGCGCGTGGTGCCATAGACCGGGTTATACGTATGCCCGCCCAAGCCGAATTCAGGCGAATTGGTACGCCCGACAAAAACCACGCCCCCGCGACGCATGCGCTCGTGAACGACGGCGTCCGCCTGACTGATCTCGCCCGCATAGATTGGCGATCCCTTGGTCGTCACCATGCCGGCAACGGGCAAGATGTCCTTGGGCGCTTGAGGGAAGCCGTGCAAAGGTCCGCGACTTTCTCCGCCCGAGAGTTGCTCGTCGCATTGTCGAGCTTTCGCGATGAGCGCATCGCGGTCCTGCATGGCGACGATCGCATTGACTTGCGGATTGAACCGATCGATCTGAGCAAGATAAGCCTGCATCACTTCGACGCACGATACGTCGCGCGTGTGAATCGCTTTCGATAGGGCGACCGCATCGAGTGACACGATATCGTTCATGGCCTTAGCGCTTTGCCGCGCCGAGTTGTGCATCAGGAGTCTGTCACGCTTCCGACGACGGCTTCTCGAAGGTAACACCAAGCTCGTTCGCCATGCGTTCCACCATACTGCGCAACTGTGCGACTTCATGCACGAGGCGCTTCTGTTCAGCTTTGAGCGCCTCGAATTCAGAGGGCGCGTAGGGCTCCGCAGCCGTCGATTCGCGCACGGGCGCATCGCTCACACTCGCTGCGCCGCAAAGAAGATGCATCCAGCGGCTTTCGCGTTCTCCGGGCGTACGCGGCAGCTTGACGACGCGGGGCGGATCGTTCGTCGCGAGTTCATCGAGAAAACTCTCCACCGACGATATATCCGCAAACCCATGCAGCCGTGCGCTGTTAGCGCGCAATTCGGCGGCCGTTTGCGGACCCCGCAGAAAGAGTGTCGCAAGCAACGCGATCGATTGACTCGGCAAGCCAAGCACGCGATTGATGTTGTGCTCGAAACGCGGCACGCGACTGCTACTGCCTTCGATCACGAGAGAGAGTCGCTTGAGCCCGTCGATGGTGGCGAGAACTTCGTCCTCGCTGACAGTCATCACCGGCGAGCGTGCTGTTTTTTGATTGCATCCCGCGGTCAGGGAGTTCAGCGACAGTGGATAAGTATCCGGCACGGTCTGCTGCTTCTCGACGAGCACGCCAAGCACGCGTGCTTCGAGCGGAGTCAGTTCCCGCAGGGCGGGGCGGGGTGCGGCTTCGGAAGGTGTATTCATCGTATTCGAGGGTAATGCGCTCAAGGTGCCTATCATACCGATGTGGCGACGCCTCAGATCGACTGTGCACCGTCATGCGGCATACCCAGGGACTCGTTCGTGTGCAAACGGCCGGGCTGCCGCGCTCTTTCGGTGCAATACCGGCGCTTGCGATCAGCATTGTGTGAATTAAATACGCTGCCTGACGTGGCATCGATGTTGCTCTATCTGCTTTGGCACTGGGCTGCCCGCGCGAGCGATGCAAACTACGTATGCATCGCGCATGGAGGTCGCCTAAAGAAAGGACGCATGCAGCGTCGTCGGGCGCTTCGATTCATTGCGAGTGCAACCAGAATGACTAAACCAGAGGGATTGCGGTCCCCGGCCCGCACTTGATATGGAAGTTCGTCCATGACGCAAGCATTCTTCAACGAGATGTTCGAACGCAATGATCTGGAAGCCCGCGGAGTGCCGCCCTCGGCGTTCCGGGGTGTCGGCGACCCCCGGACGCATTACCGGGAGTTCATGGATTGGCTGAGCGCGCAAAGCGAGCAGCAGATCGACCTCAAGCGCGCGGAGGCAGACCTTAACTTTCGCCGCGTCGGCATTACGTTCGCCGTCTATGGAACGAGCGATCTACCGGGCATCATTCCCGAGCGGACCATTCCATTCGACGTGATTCCGCGCATCTTTCCTGCAGACGAATGGCGGGCGCTGGAGCGTGGTCTGAGGCAGCGCGTCAATGCGTTGAATCGTTTCATTCACGACATCTATCACGATCAGGACATCGTCCGCGCGGGCATTATTCCCGAAGCGCAGGTCGTCGGTAATGCACAATACCGGCCGCAGATGCGCGGCGTCGACGTGGCTCGCGACATCTATGCACATATCGCGGGCATCGATATCGTGCGGGCGGGGCAAGGCGAGTTCTACGTGCTCGAAGACAACCTGCGCGTGCCGTCCGGCGTGTCGTACATGCTCGAAAACCGCAAGATGATGATGCGGCTCTTTCCCGACCTCTTTGCGCGCAATCGCGTCGCACCCGTCGCGCATTATCCGGACTTGCTGCTCGACACCTTGCGCGCGGCCGCGCCGGCCGGTGTGGACAACCCGAACGTCGTCGTGATGACGCCCGGCATGTACAACTCCGCTTACTTCGAACACGCCTTTCTGGCGCAGCAGATGGGAGTGGAACTGGTCGAAGGACAAGACCTGTTCGTCGACGGCGGTCACGTCTACATGCGTACGACGCAAGGGCCGCAGCGAGTCAACGTCATTTATCGCCGCGTCAACGACGACTTTCTCGACCCGCTCGTATTTCGCGCGGACTCGGCCTTAGGAGTCGCGGGACTCATTTCCGCGTATCGGGCGGGCAAGGTGTCGCTTTGCAATGCAGTAGGCACGGGCATCGCTGATGACAAGTCGATCTACCCGTACGTGCCGGACATGGTGCGCTTCTATCTTGGCGAAGAGCCGATACTGAACAACGTGCCTACGTGGATGTGCCGCAAGCCCGATGATCTCAAGTACGTGCTCGCGCATTTGCCGGAGTTGGTCGTCAAGGAGACGCACGGCGCGGGCGGCTATGGAATGCTCGTCGGGCCTGCATCGACGGCCGCGCAAATCGCAGAATTCCGCGCAGTGCTCGAGGCGAATCCGGAGAAATATATCGCCCAGCCGACGCTTGCGCTTTCGACTTGCCCGACTTACGTCGAGACAGGCATCGCGCCGCGGCATATCGACTTACGACCGTTCGTATTGTCAGGCACGGAAGTACGCATGGTCCCCGGCGGACTGACGCGCGTCGCGTTGCGCGAGGGGTCGCTCGTAGTGAATTCTTCGCAAGGGGGTGGCACTAAAGACACGTGGGTGCTGGAACGCTAAGAACGCTAGCGCGCTAAAGGCGCATAGACCATCAAGACACAAAGCGAGTAAACCCATGCTTAGCCGCACCGCGGATCATCTGTTCTGGATGGCGCGTTATACCGAGCGCGCAGAAAACACCGCGCGCATGCTCGACGCAAATTACCAGCTCTCGCTCTTGCCGCAATCGGACGAATACGCGGAGCTAGGCTGGCGCGCGATGCTCTCTATTTCCGAGTTGAGCGGCAGCTATTCGGCGGTGCATCGCGGCATGAAAAGCCGCGAGGTCATCGACTTCATGGCGCGCGACATGACGAATCCCTCGTCGATCCTCAGTTGCCTGCGCGCCGCACGCGAGAACGCACGCGCGGTTCGCAGCGCGACCAACAGCGAGCTATGGGAAACGCTCAATACGACATGGCTCGACTGCCAGCGCCTGCTTGCGGACGGGATTCTCGATCGCGAGCCTTATACGTTCTTCGAATGGGTGAAGTTCCGGTCGCATTTGTCGCGCGGCGTTCAGCTCGGCACGCTCGTCAAGGACGATGCGTTCTATTTCATGCGGCTCGGCACGTTCATCGAACGCGCGGACAACACGGCGCGCATTCTCGACGTCAAGTTCGAAATGATGGAACAACGCGCCGATACGTCCGCGCAGCCCTTCGACTATCACCACTGGACAGCGGTGCTGGGTTCGGTCTCCGGCTTCGAGGTGTATCGCAGGGTGTATCGCGATGTCATCACACCCGAGCGCGTCGCTGGCTTGCTGATTCTTTATCGTGACTGGCCGCGCTCGATGGCCGCGAGCATCGCGGAAGTGGAGCAACTCGTCGGCCAAGTGACTAAGGGGCGTAGTTCGGACGCCGCTCGCTTAGCCGCGCAATTGAGCGCCGAGCTCAAGAACGGCGATATCGGCGCGATCCTGCAAGGCGATCTGCATGCCTATCTGGTGCATTTCCTTGCGCGAGTGAATGAACTCGCAAGCCGGATCAGCCGCGAGTTTCTCTTGCCTATTGCGCCGGAAATTCCCGAGACATCGGAAACGTCCGGGGCTTCGCAGACACAAACCCAGTCGCAGTCGCAAAGCGCGCCGAGTTGAACGTGCTATCAGCGCCGGGCCGCCGCTGCGACGACACGATGCACGAAACGCAACTTGTCGATGACAGGCGGCGCGAGCGCGAACGGATATCCATCCGGCATGCCGAGACTGCGATTCAAGCTGTTCAGCACATACGTGAGTGGAAACCAGCGATCCATGAGGTTATCGAACGAGGTTTCCTCCACAGGCGTCTGGTCGGTAAGCATGGGCTCGTGCGGACTGTCGGGTACGAGTACGAGTCCGCAGGACACGGCCGTATCGACCGTATCGACGATATGCAGATAGTGCGCCCACGTCTCCGCCCAGTCCTCCCAGGGGTGCATCGTCGCATAGGCGCTGATGTAGTGGTCGGCCCAGTCGGGCGGCGGACCTTTTTTGTAATGACGGTCGAGCGCAGCCGAGTAGTCCTGCTGTTCGTCGCCGAAAGCCGTGCGGAACGGTTCGATGCGAGGCGTTTCCGCGATCAGGCGATCAAAGAAATAGTGCCCTGTTTCATGGCGGAAATGGCCAAGCAGCGTGCGATACGGCTCGTGCAGCGAAGAGCGGACCTTCTCGCGATGCGCGTCGTCAGCCTCTGCAATGTTCAGTGTGATAAGGCCGTTGTTATGGCCCGTCATCACGCCTTTGCCTTCGGCGTCGCCTTCGAGGAACTGGAATTCGAGTCCGTGTTCCGGATCTTCCTGGCGAGACTTCACATCCAGCCCGAGTTCGTCGAGCGTATAGAGCAGGCGGCGCTTCGCGTTTTCCAGCCGATACCAGTAAAGGCGGTTATCGGGCGAGGTGAGATTCGGAATGGTGCTCGTCAATTGACAGGAACAACACAGCGTATCGTCGGACTCCGCAGGAATCATCCAATTGCAGACGTTCTCGACGGAATAGTTGTGGCAAGGCCTGAACAATGCGCCTTCAGCGAGCGGATGCAGGCTTTTCCAGCGACCGTCTTCATCCTCCTCGAAGGCGCTGATCTGACGCAGCTCGGGCACATATCCAAGGCGTGCGCCACACTTCTCGCAGTGAGTGTTTTCGAAGAACACGAGTTGATTGCATCGATTGCAATGGAAGGTCTTCATGTCGGGGATCGGAAGGAGGGATCGGGGCGAATGGTGCGGGGTGGGCCAGCGCGACCGTTGCAAGGAGCGTGCCGCGCGCGCCGTGCCCAAGCCCGTTTGCAGCATTAATATTGACCAAGGAGTTGTTTGTGTCCATTCGCGTCGCGTTGAATCATGTCACGCATTACCGCTACGACCGCCTTGTCGGCCTTTCGCCGCAAGTGGTGCGCTTGCGGCCTGCACCGCACTGCCGCACGCCGGTGCTTTCCTATTCGATGCGCGTTGAGCCGGAAGAACACTTCGTCAACTGGCAACAGGATGCGTTCGCCAACTATCAGGCCCGGCTCGTTTTTCCCGAGAAGACACGGGAATTCAAGGTGACCGTCGACCTCGTCGCCGAGATGGCCGTCTACAACCCGTTCGATTTCTTTCTCGAACCGTCTGCGGAAACGTTTCCCTTCAGCTACGCGCCCGACCTGCTGCACGACCTCGCGCCCTACATGATCAAGCGTGAGCTGACGCCGCGCTTTGCGGCTTTTATCGAAAGCATCGACCGGTCGTCGGCGCGGCCTACGGTAAATTTTCTCGTCGAACTGAATCAACGCTTGTCGCAGGACATTCGTTATCTGATCCGCATGGAGCCGGGCGTCCAGACGCCGGAGGATACGCTTGCGCATGCCGCGGGATCTTGCCGCGATTCGGGGTGGCTGCTTGTCGAAACGCTGCGGCATTTAGGGCTTGCGGCGCGGTTCGTGTCGGGATATTTGCTGCAGCTCGCACCCGATACCAAATCGCTCGATGGTCCGAGCGGCGCCGAAGCCGACTTTACCGACCTGCATGCATGGTGTGAAGTCTTCCTGCCTGGGGCGGGCTGGATTGGCTTCGACCCGACCTCGGGACTGCTGGCCGGCGAGGGGCATATCCCCGTTGCATGCACGCCGGAGCCGGATAGCGCAGCGCCCGTGTCCGGCGCCGTCGAAAAATGTGAAGTCGAATTCACTCACGCGATGTCCATCGAACGCGTGCTCGAAACCCCGCGCGTCACGAAGCCGTACAGCGATGACGAGTGGAACGCGGTGCTGCGCATGGGGGCGCAAGTCGATACGCAACTGGACGCATCCGATGTTCGCCTGACGATGGGCGGCGAGCCGACCTACGTCTCGATACGCGACCGCGATGCACCGGAGTGGAACACTGACGCCCTCGGCCCGACCAAGCGCGCGTACGCCGTGTCGCTCATGAACAAGCTGCGCGCGCAATACGGCAGTGGCGGCTTTCTGCATATCGGTCAGGGCAAGTGGTATCCGGGAGAGCAGTTGCCGCGCTGGGCTTTGTCGTTTTACTGGCGCGCGGATGGCGAGCCATGCTGGACAGACCCCGCGCTTTTCGCCGACGAGCGCCATCCCGCGAACTACACATCGGAGGATGCGGCCCGCTTCATCGGGCATCTGGCCGGCAACCTGTCGCTGAATGCAAAATACATTCAACCCGGCTTCGAAGACACGTGGTACTACCTTTGGCGCGAACGCCGTCTGCCTGTCAACGTCGATCCTTTCGACTCGCGCCTCGCCGATGAACTGGAACGCGTGCGCCTGCGCCGCGTCTTCGATGCGGGGCTGTCATCGGTGATCGGCTATGCGCTGCCGATTGCGCGCGCCGAAGCCGATGCTATGCATCCGGCACGGTGGACGAGCGGCCCGTGGTTCCTGCGCGACGAACGCATGTACCTGGTTCCGGGCGATTCGCCGATGGGCTACCGCTTGCCGCTCGATTCGTTGCCGTGGGTCGCGGAGGGTGACTATCCGTGGCAGCACGAGCACGATCCGTTTGCGCCATCGGTCCCGCTCCGACGGGCTGCCGAGCTTCGCATGCAATACGCCGAGTCGCATCCTGCATTCGGCATGCAACATGCGCAAGGCAGGATGCAATCCGAGTCCGAACCGGCGAACACGGACCGCATGCCTGAGCGCGGCGAGTCGGCGGCATGGGTTGCGCGAACGGCGGTCTGCGTCGAAGCACGCGATCCCGCGCGCGCTGCAGGCCCTAAGGTCGAGGAGCAAGCGCTGCGGAACGGAGGCGAGGGCAGCAAGCTCGTGCATGTCTTCATGCCGCCGCTGGCCGGTATCGACGAATACCTCGACTTGCTCGCGGCCGTCGAAGCGACCGCCGCCGATCTCGCGATGCCCGTCATCATCGAAGGTTATCCGCCGCCGCGCGATGCGCGACTGAAAGTGCTGCAGATCACGCCCGACCCCGGGGTGATCGAAGTGAACATACATCCGGCATCGAACTGGAAGGAACTCGTCGACCACACGGAGTTTCTCTACAACGCAGCGCACGAGTCGTATCTCAGCCCCGAAAAGTTCATGCTCGACGGGAGGCACACCGGCACCGGAGGCGGCAATCACTTCGTGCTCGGCGGCGCAACGCCCCCGGACAGCCCGTTTCTGCGACGCCCCGATCTGCTCGCGAGCCTCATCGGCTACTGGCACAACCATCCGTCGCTGTCGACCCTATTTTCTGGCCTGTTCATCGGTCCGACGAGCCAGGCGCCGCGCGTCGACGAAGCCCGCAACGATCAGGTCTACGAGCTCGAGATTGCATTCACCGAACTTCAGCGACAACTCGACCTGCTCGGCGGACGCGGCAGCGCGACGGTGCCGCCGTGGCTCATCGACCGCATTCTGCGCAATATCCTCATCGATGTGACTGGCAACACGCATCGCGCGGAATTCTGCATCGACAAGCTGTATTCGCCGGATGGTCCCACGGGCCGCCTCGGCCTCCTGGAACTGCGCGGCTTCGAGATGCCGCCGCATGCGCGCATGAGTCTCGTCCAGCAACTGTTGCTGCGTGCGCTCGTCGCCCGCTTCTGGCAGACGCCGTACACGGCGCGTCTCACGCGCTGGGGCACCGAGTTGCACGATCGCTTCATGCTCGGCACGTTCGTGCAAATGGACTTCGACGACGTGCTGACCGAACTGCGCGCTGCGGGCTTTGCGTTCGAGCGCAAATGGTTCGATCCGCATTTCGAATTCCGTTTTCCGCTTGTGGGTGAATACGTTGCCAACAGCATTTCGCTCACCATCCGCAATGCGCTCGAGCCGTGGCACGTGCTGGGTGAAACGGGCGCGATCGGCGGCACCGTGCGCTACGTGGATTCGTCCGTCGAGCGGCTCGAAGTGCGGGTCATCGGCTTGAACGACAGCCGGCATGTGGTGACGGTCAACGGCGAGCGACTCCCGCTGCAACCGACGGGACGCGCGAGCGAGTATGTCGCCGGCGTGCGCTTTCGTGCGTGGGGCCAGGCCCAGTCGCTGCATCCGACCATCGGTGTGCATGCGCCGCTTACATTCGATATCGTCGATACATGGGCCGGGCGCGCGATCGGTGGCTGTCAGTATCATGTCGCGCATCCGGGCGGTCGCAACTACGAGACGTTTCCGGTCAACGCGTATGAAGCGGAAAGCCGCCGGCGTGCGCGCTTCTTCGCGAGCGGGCATACGCCGGGACGTATCGAGACCGAGCCGCGTGAACGCAGCCTCGAGTTCCCTTTCACGCTCGATCTGCGGCGTACCTGAACGCAAGCACATTACCCCGACGAGACGACCTTGACGTTTCAATCGACACTGCCGTTCGACGCTTCCGCCGCGCGCATCGACCCGCTCGCGATGTTGCGTGCGTTGCCTGCTCGCGAGGGCCGATGGGACGAACTGCGCGATGCATCCGGCCAGTTGCGCGAGCCGTGGCGCCATTTCTTCGCACTGCTCGGCGAACAGGGCATCGCGCGCCTCGATGATGGCGTCGCCGCCGTGGCGCAACAGGTGCGCGACAACGACATCACCTATAACGTCTACGCAGACAATGGCGAGCCGCGAGCATGGTCGCTGGATCTGCTGCCACTCGTGATCGATGAAGACGAGTGGGCCATCATCGAACGCGGTGTCGCGCAACGTGCACGTCTGATGGAAGCCATCGTCGCCGATGTCTATGGTCCTCAAACGCTGCTTCATCGCGGGCTGTTACCGGGTGCGCTGGTGTACGGGCATCCGGGCTATCTGCGCTCAGTGAAAGGCTTCGTGCCGCCGAACGAGCGCTTTTTGCAGATCGTGGCGGTCGATCTTGCGCGTTCGCCATCGGGTGCATGGACGGTCATCGCGCATCGCACCGAAGCGCCTTCGGGACTGGGCTACGCATTGGAGAACCGGCTGATCGTCGCGAGTCTCTTCACCGAGCCATTTCGTGCCATGCGGGTGAGCCGCCTTGCATCGACTTATTCGCAGCTCGTCGCCACGCTCGCACAAGCCGCACGTGCAACCATGCACGGCGACGAAGGAGCGCGCAACGATGCCCCCCACATTGCGTTATTGAGCCCGGGCCCGTTCAGCGAGACCTATTTCGAGCATGTGTTTCTCGCGCGCTACCTTGGCGTGACGCTCGTCGAAGGCAAGGACCTGACCGTGCGTCAGGACAAGCTCTACCTCAAGACGCTGGCAGGGCTGTCGCGCGTACATGCGGTGCTGCGACGTCTCGACGATGCGTTCTGCGATCCCGTCGAACTGCGTGCGGATTCGAGCATCGGCGTGCCGGGCCTGTTGCAGGTGATGCGTGCGGGCAACGTGGCGATATCGAATGTGCCGGGCGCGGGGTTCACCGAATCCCCCGCGCTGAATGCGTTTCTGCCGGGCATCGCCGATGCCTTGCTCGATGAAGCCCTTCAGTTGCCGACCGTGCCGACATGGTGGTGCGGCGAAGAGGCCGCGCGCCGCGAAGCCTTCGAACGCGTCGATGATGCGTTGCTCGTGCCGACGTGGCCGGGTATGCAGGCGCATCATGCACCGGGCATCGAAGCGGGCGTGCAGAAGCTCGCGGACTGGCAAGAGCGCATCGAGCGTGCGCCCGATGCTTTCACGGTGCAACAAAGCTTGCCGTTCTCCTGCGCGCCGCGCTTTCATGATGGCGCGCTCGGCGCTCGCCCATGCGTGTTGCGAGCTTATGCAATAGCCGATATGGACGGAGCATGGCGCGTGATGCCCGGCGGCTTCACGCGTCTTGCAGGCGACAAACGCGCGACGGTATCGATGCAGCTGGGCGGCAGCAGTGTCGATACGTGGGTGCTGTCGAGTCATGCCGCGCCGCCCGCACCGTTGCGCCCGACGATAAAGCCCGGCGATTTGCGCAAGCATCGCATCGTGTCGAGCCGTGCCGCCGAGAACTTGTTCTGGGCGGGACGCTATGGCGAGCGTGCGGAAAACAACGTGCGCCTGTGCCGCCTGTTGCTCGGCTCCCTCGATACCAGCGATGCCGATGCCATGTTCAGCACGCTCGTCGAACTTGCGAGGCAATGCGGACTCATTCCGTCGATCGACACGCTTGCGCGCAGTTCGCCGCATGCGTTCGAACGTGTGCTCGTCGCGGGACTCGCGGAAAGCGCGATAGCGACGAGTATCGGCGGCAATCTCGCGGATCAGACACGCGCATGTGGCGAGATACGCGACAGGCTTTCCACCGATCACTGGCGCACCATCCTCGCATCGCGCAACGATTTCCGCGATGCGCTCGCGCGCCTGGGCCTAGCATCGCCGGAAGCGGGCTTCGATTATGACCGCGTCATGCTCGCCGGCGCGCTCGAGCATCTCGCGACGCAGCTTCTTGCCATCAGCGGCGCGCAAGGCGACCGCATGACGCGCGACGAAGCATGGCGGCTCATCTTCATCGGGCGCATGATCGAGCGCGTATCGACGATGGCGACGTTTCTGCGCGTGGCGGCGGAGCGCAACACGCTGGGTTCGCCCGCGGGCTTCGAGCTGCTCTTGCAACTCTTCGATAGCACGCTGACGTATCGCTCGCTCTATCCGGGACGCATGGAAGTGCCCGCGCTCATCGATCTGATCGTGGTGGACGAAACCAATCCACGCGGGCTTTATGGCGTCTACGCGCGCTTATGTGCGAAGCTCGATGACATCGCGGCTTCGGCAGGCGGGAGACGTCACGCCGATCTATCCGGAATCCTGAGCAAAGCCGACGCCTTGCCTCAGCTGGATGCACTCTGCGAAACGGCCGACGACGGCCGCTATGACAAGCTCGTGCGCCTGTGCAACGCGATGATCGCATCGGTGAGTACGGCGTCCGGCGAAGTCAGCGCCCGCTTCTTCAGTCACGCCAATACGCTTGCCGCGCAGGTCTCGTCATGATCCCGACGCTCGACGCCAGCGATAAATCGACGACGCTTGCAATCACGCATCGCACGATGTATCGCTATTCGACGCCTGTCGAGATTGCGCAGCATCTCGCGACCATTCGACCGCTGCATTGTCCGTGGCAGCAGGTGATCGCACATACGGAGCGCATTGAACCGCCGCCGTCGTATGTGCATAGCCGCGTCGATGCATTCGGCAATGACCTGCTTTACTTCTCGCTCGATGCCCCGCACGAACGTCTTTCGATGACGAGCGAAACCACGGTGCGCCTGAGTCCGCGATGGAACGCGCTCGATCCGCATGCGACGCCGCCGTGGGAAGAAGTCGCGCACGGACTGCGCTATCGTGCGGGCGCGGCGTTCCTGCCGCAGAGCGAATTCTGCTATGCGTCGCCCAACATCGCGATGAACGATGCACTGCGCAGTTACGCACGCGAGAGCTTTGCGAATGGCACGCCGCTGATCGCCGGCGCGATCGACCTCATGCATCGCATTCATGCGGACTTCGAGTACCGGCCTTCGTCCACTGCCTTCGATACGCCCGCCACGCGTGCGTTCGAACTGAAGCACGGCGTATGTCAGGACTTCGCGCAAGTGATGATCGGATGTCTGCGCGCGCTGGGCTTGCCCGCGCGCTACATCAGCGGCTATTTGCGCAACGATCCGCCGCCGGGACACCCTCGTCTGATCGGCTCGGACGCATCGCATGCGTGGGTGTCGCTGCATTGCCCGCAAAGCGGATGGATCGACCTCGATCCCACGAACGATGTGCTGGCCGACCTCGATCACGTGACGCTTGCGATGGGCCGGGACTACAGCGATGTGTCGTTGTTGCGCGGCATGATACTGGGCGGTGGCTCGCATCATGTTGACGTAGCGGTGAATGTGCTCGCGTTATGAACGTGCCACACATTAGGACGATGCGGCTCGGCATGCAAGGTAGACTTGCCCGCCAGCCTTAGTCGCCTAACCGTAGTGGAGAGACATGACGTGCAGACTAACAAGACGCTTGGCGTGATGATTTACGTCGACAATAGTGCGACCATGTTGCAAGAATTCGAGTGGATCTACAAGAGCTGGATTTTCAGCGGCAACTGGACCACGTCCGACTTGATCGTGGTTCATCATCCCGACGTTGCGCATGCGCTTCCTCTCGATGACGAAGGCATTGTCGGCGTGCCCTGTCTGCCTGTTGCGGTGCCGGGCAGCCCGTTCGAAGGCTACCACTTCATGAATTCCATCGGTTGCGTGTCGGGGCCTCATATCGATGACATCGCCTTGCGCTATCCCTTCCTGCTGCGCACCGACGCCGATGTGTTTCTGACCAGCAATCTTGTTGACTTCAGGCCAAGCTATCCGGTGCATGGGCGCGGTCACTATCACCGCAGGCCGGACTTCCGCGAGAAGATGCTCGACTTCTGCAAGCGGCATGGCGTGATACATCACAATCATTTCGGCTGCGGCAGTTCGCTGCTCGCGCAGTCGCAGCTGGTCGTCCCTTTCCTGCGGAGGCAGACGTATTGGTGCGAGAAGCTGCTGCGTGACTTCGGCGACGATCCGGCGAACTGGGGCACATGGCCCGACTGGTTTCGGGGGGTGTCGAGCATGTATGCGGCCGAGATTGCCGCAGCGGAAGCGGGCAACGCGTTTCTTCGCCTGGGACGCGAGCGCATTCTCGATGTAGAGAGCTTCTGCGACGAGAAGATCGACAGCCTCGTGTTCCACATTCATGCGGTGCATACGGACACTTATTTTTCGAAGTTCGAGTACCGCAACGGCGCGTACGATGACGTCGATATCAATGCGCTCGATATCAGCTACATTGATCAATACTGCCATTGGCTGGCGGCTACGCCTTTGGAAGACATCAAGCGCCGCGCCGCGTATCCGCAATAAGCGGCTACGCTTCAACTCTGCGCGCGCCGCAATCGCTCGCGGCTGTTGATGAGATGCAGGCGCATTGCGGTGCGCGCGGAATCGGCGTCATTGCGCTCGATGGCATCCGCAATCTGCTCATGCTCACGATTCACGCGCAGCAGGTAGTCGGCGTAGTCGTCGTGGGGTATCGCCGTGGCTGTCAGTCGCGTGCGCGGAAACATGCGCAATCCGAGATGCTCCATGATCTCCACGAAATAGCGATTCCCCGTTGCGTGCGCAATCTCGAGATGGAAGCGAAAGTCGGGCGACACCGTGTCTGCGGCGGTCCCGACGCTGCCCGCGAAATCGTCGAGCGCAGAGCGCATCCTCGCGAGCCTCGCGGCATCGCCCCGCATCGCCGCAAGCCCCGCGCATTCGGTCTCCAGACTGATGCGCAGTTCGAGGATGGCAAGCGCGTCCATCGAGCCGGCCACATCGGCGGGATCGAGTTGCAAGAGCGGCGATGCAGCCGCTTCGCACACGAACGTGCCGATGCCATGGCGCGTCTCGACGAGCCCGGCTGCCTGCAACCTCGACAGCGCCTCGCGCACGACAGTCCTGCTCACGCCATAGCGTTGCACCATCTCTGCCTCGGTGGCGATTCGGCTGCCGGCCGATAACACACGCGATTCGATCTGCGCGCGCAGCGCATCGACGAGTTGTGTCGTCAGACTGCGCCTCGCACCGGGCGCGGGTGAGACAGCATTCACGAAGGCGAACGAATCGGGCGGTGGCGTCACGGCGCTCCTGTTTGGTTTTGACAAGCGTTGACAAAACGTCCGGTAAGTGATGATATGCGCCATGTTGTGATATGACAACGTACAAGAACATGCGCGCAGGGTAATCCCTAGGCGTGAATGCAGGAGACAAAATTCGCATGGCATACCAAACGGACGCACCCGCGCAGGGTGGCGGCTTCACACGCTTGCTGTTGACGGGCGCGGCAGGCGGCATCGGGACCGCGATTCGGCGCCGCGTAGCCCAGTTCGCACAAAGCGTTCGAATCTCGGATCTGCCGGGCGCGATCTCGAACGAGGCCGCACCGCACGAGGAAGTCGTGCCCTGCGATCTTGCCGACCGCCAGGCAGTGGACGCACTCGTCGCCGGCTGCGATGCGATCGTCCATCTGGGCGGCGTATCGGTCGAGCGGCCCTTCGAGGAAATTCTGGAAGCGAACATCAAGGGCGTCTTTCACCTCTACGAAGCCGCGCGCCGTCACGGCGTGAAGCGCGTGGTGTTCGCGAGTTCCAACCACGTCACCGGGTTCTATCGGCAGGACGAACGGATCGATGCGAGCGCGCGCAAGCGGCCCGACGGCTATTACGGCTTGTCGAAATCCTTCGGCGAAGACATGGCGCAGTTGTACTTCTACCGCTACGGCATCGAGACGGTGAGTATTCGCATCGGGTCGGTGTTCCCCGAGCCGAAGGACCGCCGCATGATGGCGACGTGGATGAGCCATGACGACTTCCTCGAACTGCTGCGGCGCTCGCTTTTCACGCCTGACGTCGGGCACATGATCGTCTTCGGCATGTCCGCCAACGCGTACACATGGTGGGACAACCGCGAAGCCGCGCATCTCGGATTCACACCGCGGGACTCGTCCGAGCAGTTTCGCGAGAAGGTGGAAGCGACGCCGCCTCCCGCCGCCGACGACCCTGTCGCGGTCCTGCAAGGCGGCGTATTCACGACGATAGGTCCGTTCGATCCGCTGCCGCCGGTTTAATGCATGCGGCATGCAACATGATGAATGCCATGTAGCGTAGTCAGTCGTCATACGTCAATTGCGCTTAATGGTACAGCCGGTTTCCAGGGACATCGCTGCCATGTTTTCTCTCGACTTCTCTCCGTTGCTGCCGTACTGGCCGACGTTTCTCCTCGGCGCGTGGCTCACGCTCAAGATGACGTGCGTGGCCGTGTTCTTCGGCCTGATACTCGGCATGCTCGTGGCGTTCGCGAAGCGCGCCAGGGTGCCCGTGCTTTCGCGCGCGTGCATCGTCTATATCGAGGCGGTGCGCAACACGCCGTTCCTCGTGCAGATCTTCCTGTTGTACTTCGGACTTGCGAGTATCGGCTTGCGCATGCCGACCTTCGCAGCCGCCGCGCTCGCGATGACCATCAACATCGGCGCCTACGCAGCCGAAATCATCCGCGCAGGTCTCGAATCGGTGCCTCGCGGACAGATCGAAGCCGCCGAATGTCTCGGCTTGCCGAAGTGGCGAATCGGCTGGCATGTGATGCTGCAGCCGTCGATCGAGAAGGTCTATCCGGCACTCACCAGCCAGTTTCTGCTGATGATGCAGGCGTCCGCAGTCGCATCGCAGATTTCGGCTGAAGAGCTCACGGCTGTGGCCAATACCGTGCAGTCCGATACGTTCCGCTCGCTGGAAACCTACATAGTGGTCGCGGCGCTTTACCTCGCCTTGTCCTTGCTCATCAAGCTGATTGCCTGGGCAATCGGCGAGCATGTGTTCAAGCGCCGTCGCGCGATCCGTCTTGCAGCCAAACGCGCGGGCAAGACGCCGCCGGATCCGCAACGCATCGATACGGTCATTCCCGGAGGCGCGGCATGAGCGGCGGATTCACGTACTCGCACCTCGTCTATCTGGTGCAATCCATCGGCTGGACGCTTGCGCTCTCCGTGCTTGCGTTCGTGCTCGGCGGATTAGGCGGCTTCGTGGTGATGCTCGCGCGCATCTCGCCGCGCCGGTGGCTCTCGCGCGCGGCGCTCGTGTTCATCGAAGCGATTCAGGGCATTCCGTTGCTGATTCTGCTGTTCATCGTGTATTTCGGGTTGTCGGTTTATGGCTATCAGGTGCCCGCACTCGTCGCGGCAGGGATTGCGTTGATGGTCTATTCGAGCGCCTATCTCGGCGATATCTGGCGCGGCTGTATCGAAGCGATGCCACGGCCGCAATGGGAAGCCGCCGAATGCCTGTCGCTGTCGCGCTGGCAGAGCCTGCGGCTCGTGATCATTCCGCAAGCCATGCGCCTCGCCTTGCCGCCGACGGTCGGCTTTCTCGTGCAGCTCATCAAGATGACGTCGCTTGCTTCGGTGATCGGCTTCATCGAATTGACGCGCGCGGGCCAGATCATCAACAACTCGATCTTCCAGCCGTTCCTCATCTTCGGTTTGGTCGGCGTGTTCTATTTCCTGCTGTGCTATCCGCTCTCGCGCTGGAGCCAATCGATGGAGAACAAGCTCAATGTCAGCAATCGTTAAGGTCGGCGATATTCACAAGAGCTTCGGCTCCAATCACGTGCTCAAGGGCGTGTCCTTCGAAGTCAACAAGGGCGAGATGATTGCGGTGATCGGCGCGAGCGGCTCGGGCAAGAGCACGGCCTTGCGTTGCATCGACCGGCTGGAGACAGTGGATCAGGGGCAAATCGAAGTGTGCGGCATTCGTGTTGACGATCCCAAGGTGGACCTGCATCGCTTGAGGCGGGAAGTGGGTATCGTGTTTCAGAGCTACAACCTCTTTCCGCACCTGACGGTCGAAGAGAACATCATGCTCGCCCTGCGGCACGTGAAGAAGATGTCGCGCGACGAAGCGCGGCGCATTGCGCTCAGGGTGCTCGAGCAAGTCGGACTCGCGCAGAAGGCCGAGTCGTATCCCGAGCAGTTGTCGGGCGGACAGCAGCAGCGAGTCGCGATCGCGCGTTCGCTCGCCATGTCGCCCAAGGTCATGCTGTTCGACGAAGTGACATCCGCGCTCGATCCGCAACTTACAGGCGAAGTGCTGCGCGTGATGGAGGACCTCGCGGCGGACGGCATGACCATGCTGCTCGTCACGCATGAAATGGCCTTCGCCAAGCGCGTGGCGGACCGGATCATCTACATGCATCACGGCAAGGTCTGGGAAGTCGGCGATGGCGGCATGCTCGACGCCCCGCGCACGCCCGAATTGCGAGCGTTCCTCGATAACGGTCTTTAACCCCGCTTCAACTTCTGTACATTCATAACGACGGAGACACCACTTGAAAGCCAGCAAATTCATTGCACGCGCTGCCCTGGCAACCTTCATGTTCGCGGGCGCGGTGCATAGCGCGATGGCCGATCAACTCGACGACATCAAGAAGGCCGGCGTGGTTCGCGTCGCCATTGCGATGGGCACGCCGCTTTTCAGCTATGCCGACGAGAACCTCAAGCCTGCAGGCTCGGACGTTGACACCGCCGCGGCCCTTGCCAAGGATCTCGGCGTGAAGCTGGAGCTCGTGCAAATCACCAATGCGGCGCGCATTCCGACCCTGCAGGCCAAGCGCGCGGACCTGGTGATCGCCGATCTCTCCATTACGCCCGAGCGCGCCAAAGTGGTCGATTTCTCGACGCCGTATGCGGTCATCACGATCATCGTGGGCGGCATCAACAGCGCCAAGGTCAAGGATTATGCGGATCTCGACGGCAAGACCATCGGCCTCACGCGTGCAACCGTCAACGACACGCTGACGACGCAGCAAGCCAAGGGCGCGCAGATTCAGCGCTATGAAGACGATGCAACCCTCATCACGTCGATGGTGACGGGCCAGATCGATATCTTCTCGAGCACGCCGTCGAACCTGCAGGAAATGCAGCGCCGCGCGCCGCAACGTCACATCGAAATGAAATTCGAGCAGAAGAATTTCGATCTCGGCATTGCAATGAACAAGGACCAGCCGCGCCTCAAGGACTGGGTCAACAACTGGGTTCACACCAACATGCAGAATGGCAACCTGAACACGATTTACAAGAAGTATCACGGTCGTGACTTGCCGGATGCCGTCCGCAAGAGCTAAGGCGCTTCAGAAGCGGCGGATCATCCGCCGCTTCTTCAGGGAATCAGCCCTTGCGGGTGTAGCGCAGCCACACAACATCGCTCTCTAGTTTTTCGACTGACTCCAGCTTCAGATACGCCGGCGTTTGCCACTTTTCCATTCCCACTTCAAAGGATGACGGGTGGGCTTCGCGTCCGTTGACGAGCGGCATCAGCAGTACGCTTATTTCATCGGCTAACCCCGCATTGACGAACGCGCCCGAGACGTGGCCGCCGCCTTCCACGATCAACTTATCGATTCTTAATTCGCGCTCTAGCGTCTCGACGACATGCTCGAGATCGATGTCTTCTTTGCCGCCGAATAAGTACGATGCGCCGATGGATTGCAGATAGGCGAGGTAGTCGTCCTCAACGGTTTCGGCGAGGACTTCGACGATATGCGAGTCGAGTGCCGTGCTGCTTTTCCATGCGACGCGTCCCTTGGGGTCAATGGAAATCGCGTATTGACTGGCATCGCGCGCGGCGAAATGATTGGTGCGCGCAATCGGCTCTTTAGCCAGTCCGCGCGGATAATCGCGGTCCTTGCCGTGCGATATTTCCTGCATTGTCACGCGCCCGCATGCCCAGGCGTCCGCCTTGAATGTCGCGGCGGTGTCTTCATAGCAGGGGGAGGCAAAGCCGAGATGCCAGCCGTCGGTGAGGCTGCGGCCGTTGACCGACGACATCATGTGGCAAACGATATGCATACGTGCTCCAGCGCCGAAAAAGTGGACGCTGGCGCAAAGCACATGCCCGACGCGCTACTTTTCTTCCTTGCTGTCTGGCGGAAGCGGCCCTTCCTGATCGATGGTGCTTCCCTGGCGCCAGACGTCCTTGCCCGCTTCGGACAACGCTCCGCTGCTTGCGTTCTTTCCCGCTTCGGTGCCTTCGACCGCCATGTCGCCGCCCGCCTGCTCCTGCGACGGCAATTTCTCCCCTTCGCGCGCTGAAATGCGATCTTCCTGCGACCTGCCTGCATGCGTGGACATAAGCCCTCCATGAAATTAACGATTCCGCGGAAGACGCAGCAAGCCGCAAGCCAAGTTCACATGCGAGCGCTTAAGAGACGATTCATGTCCGGGTTGTGGTCGATAGTTGTAGGCATTCAACCGTAAAGCGCTTCAAACATGACTTTCTTGTCGCCAATCGCGGAGCAGGCCGAAGACTGCTGCGAATACCATCCACCTGACGATGTTCGAACACTGCTGCTGCTATGGACCAAGCGCGCTCGCGAGGCGCAGATACGCCACTATGCAATGGCGGACCGGCTATCTGCATACGGAAGGCGGCTCGGGCTTGCCGTAATCGGAATGACCGCGCTCACGGGCACGTCGTCGTTCTTATCGCTTGTGACGGCTGCGGTTTCGCCCGAGTTACGCATCGTCGTCGGCATGGCGAGCATGGGTGCGGCCGTTATGGCTTCGTTGCAGACCTTTCTTCGCTATAACGAGCGCGCCGATCTTCATCGAAGAGCAGGCGCTCTCTATGGCGCGGTCCGGCGACGACTCGAAGCGATGCACGCGCAAGGCAGCAGCGGCGAGGCCGTGAGCAACACGTGCGACATGAGTGCCGTGCGCGACGAACTGGATCGCATCGCGCAGGCGGCGCCGCACGTCTCGCTCAACTCATCAACCGGCCCCATTCATAGTCGACGGCATCCGGACGCATCGGAAACACGCCGGCCCCCGGCGTGAACGTCAATTCGCCGAAATAGATTTTGTCGCCGGGTGCGTACAGGTTGACGCGCACATATTCGAAGCCTTCGGCGAGCGCGGTCGCAATCGACAGCAGCTTGTCGAAGTTGTCCGGCCGTGGCAGCGGCACTTCACTGCGTGCGTAATGGCCGATTGCAATGTCGAGGCGGTTCCAGTTGCCGTCGTACATGTCGCCGCGCGGATGCTCGCCGAAGCGATCCGAGATCAGCGCGGTAAAGACGGTCGGCTTGCGCTCGCCCGCGCGGAAGAAGCAATGCATCTTGATGTCCGCGGGCACGATGCCGGTCTGTTCGAGCAGCAGTTCCTCAAAGAAAATGCGCGGGCTGATGGTGCGGTAATGACGCTCGCGCGCCACGCGGTAGAAGTCCGTGGCGAGCCACTGCTGCGCCAGCGCATGGAGTTCCTCGAACGTGGTCTGCGACTTGTCGCGCACGAGCTTGACGAAGCCGCTGCCGTGATTCGCCTTCATCACGAAGCGATCGGGCAGGGCGTCGAAGACATCGCGCGTGAACTTGTCCGGAGCGGCATAGAGCTTCGGCAGATGCTCTTCGCCGATCTTGCTGCGAACGTAGTCGCGCACGGTCAATTTGTCTGTCAGATCGACGAACCTCGGGTCCGGATACAGGCAGCGGTAGAGAATCTTTTCGTTGAAGGTCTTTGGCGCTTTGATATTAGGAAAGCGGCCGACCTTGTGCAAATGGGCGATGCGCAAAAATACGCTATCGGGCAGCCAGTCCTTGGCGCCGTCGACCAACCTTTTGGAAAGCGACATTCTTTCTCCCGGATAGGACGCGGTGTGTCGTTGTGTCAGTGAGCGAACAAATGATACTTACGTTTGTAAAATAGGCAACGGTCTAGTTCCATGAAAATGCTTCCACTGACGCCGTGCGCGGTATCGCACAGACATGGACTGTTCGTCTGGGCTTGCGTGAAATGGACGTTTGTGCGTTAGGACCAGAGCCATCGAATGATGGTTGGTGTGCAGATCGTAGCCCATGACGGGGTTTCGCGGTCTTTAACACACGCGATACTTAATGTCGTTCCAGCGAAATGCGATCGATTGCTGCTTCGATACTGCAGTTGATCAATTCGACGAGTATCTCCATCAACGGGTTAATGGCAAGTACAGCCGTTGATTAGCGGAAATGTCAAGGACAACGATGAATGGCAGGAAAATGGCACAAACGACAACTTCCCGCCCAAACAAGATTTTCTTGCGCCGCTCCGCATGAAAACCCTTGACGGAATTTCGCAGCGCGAATAGAGCGCGCAAGGCTCCGGTCAATTTTGCGCTCGTTTCTCAATCCTCAACGATTGCACCGCGCGATTGGTCTCCGTCGGGCGTTTGCGTCGATTCCATTGCCGCGAAGGTTTAGCACACGTTATTTGAGGCAGCGTCCGTCCACTTAGGAGGACGCATCGATACAGTCGATTTACGGAGAAGTCCGTAAAGCGTTTTCACTCTTTTTTGACAAGCGTGTGAAACGAAATGACAATTCGTAAGGCTGTGTGCGGAGCCGCACATTGTGGACTATCGTGTGTTTATAGAGTTTGGCTCCAGATGCCTACGCCAATGAAACAACGATTGCCCGGGCTGCGCGGTAAAAAAGACTGAGAGCTTGGAAATAGCCCCACAAAAACGCGTGCGAGATTAGTGATGCTAACGATCGTCATAAAGCGGGAGGCGCGCGGCAGCGAGGCGGGCATTCGTGCGAACGTGCGGTTTCAGCGAGAAGACCGGTCGTTCGTTCTCATGTTGCAAAGGGCGGGACTTTGGTTCGTTGTCGCGATGATCGCGTCACTCGCGGCTGTCCTGCCACGTTTCGCCGAGGCTGCGTCGAGCGCGGCGCAAGCATCGCCCACGGAAGCCGCGCCCGCGAGCGACGGCAAGGTTCACATCCCGTTCTCAGCGCTCGGCGCATATCGGACACTCAGTCTGCGCGGACTCGAAGACGTGCGCACGGTCAACGTAGGCGTGAGGCGCGACCGCATCGTCAAGAGCGCGCGTCTGCGGCTCGTCTATTCGTACTCGCCCGCATTGCTGTTCCCGATGTCCCATCTCAAGGTGTCGATCAACGACCAGGTCGTCGCGACGCTGCGGTTCGCACCGGAAAGCGCGGGGCGGACCGTGACGCAGGACATCGAAATCGATCCGCGCCTCATGACCGACTACAGCGCGCTGCAATTGAAGCTGATCGCGCATTATTCGATGGAGCATTGCGAGGACCCGGGCAACACCGGATTGTGGACCGATATCAGTTCGAGCAGCGAGATCGTGCTCGATGAAGTGCCGATCACGCTGCCGAACGAACTCGCGCTTCTGCCCGCTCCGTTTTTCGACGAGCACGACGTCAATCCGTTGCGCCTCACGTTCGTACTGCCATCGAACGCGAGCGATGCCAGTCTGCGCACCGCCGCGGTGATTGCTTCGTGGTTCGGGTCCCTCGCGGATTACCGCAAGGCGCGCTTTCCCGTCACGCCCGACTTGCCGAAGAACGACCACGCCGTGATCGTCGGCCGTCTCGACGACTTGCCGCCGAACGTTCGTCCCGCCGGCATCAGCGGACCGGCGCTCGTCATCGCGGAGAATCCGGCCGCGCCCGGACACAAGCTGCTGATCGTGACGGGTGCGAATGCCCAGGATGTTGACAGTGCGGCCTATGCACTGGTGCTACGCACGCCGGGCCTCTCGGGGCCGGTCACGAACATCGGCCGCCGCGATCCCGAACCGGAACGCAAGCCCTACGACGCGCCGCGCTGGACGCCGGTTGACCGCCCCGTGCGGTTCGCGGAAATCGTCAAGCGTCCTGAACAATTGCAATCGCTCGGTGGTGCGCTTGAAACCATCAGCCTGGATTTGCGCGTGCCTGTTGACTTGACGTCGTGGAACGAAGTCGGCGCGCCGCTCGATGTGCGCTACCGCTATACCGCGCCGAGCGTCCAGAACAACTCCGCGTTGTCCATCGAGATGAACAAGCAGTTGATCAAGTCGTATCGCCTGACGCCGAACGGCGAGGCGGCCGGCGCGAAGTCGTCCGGTGCACGCGGCTCGACCGCCGAGCTCGAAGTGCCGGCCTATCAGCTCGTCGGCGATAACCAGCTCGATTTCCGCTTCAATCTCGATTCCGAAAAGAGCACGCTATGCGCCAGTGCAACCGGCAATCCGGCGCGCGCGTCCATCGATCCCGATTCGACGATCGACTTCAGCCGCTTCGTGCATTACGCGTCGATGCCCAACCTCGCGTATTTCGCCAACAGCGGCTTCCCGTTTTCCCGCATGGCCGATCTGTCGCAGACGGTCGTCGTCGTGCCTGTTCACCCCGCGCCTCACGAACTCGAGACCATGCTGACGATGCTGGGCCGCATCGGCAAGTGGACCGGTTATCCGGCATTGCGCGTGCAGGTCGCGCGTCCGTCGGACACCGCGCGCCTGGCCGACAAGGACGTGCTGATGATCGGCGGTTCGCCCGCGACGCCGCTTGTGAGCGCCTGGAGCGAGTCGATCCCGCTTGCCGTCGATAGCCGCGTGTCCGATGTGAAGCGCGTCGGTTTCTCGAAGGCGACATCGCCGCAAGCCGGAGCCGGCGCGCTGCGCCTGAATCCCGACGCGGCGCTGTCGGCGGTGTACGGCTTCCAGTCGCCGGTCGCGAAAGGACGCTCGGTCGTCGCGCTGGTGGCGAGCGACGCCGCCCACGCGCGCGAGCTGCTCGATGCGTTCGACGATCCGCAACTCGTCGGCCTCATTCGCGACGACGTCGCCGTGATCCAGCGCGACAGCGTCGAGAGCGCGCGCATCGGCGAACGCTATGCCGTGGGCCATGTGCCCTGGCGCGACCGGGTGCTCGGCTTCGCGTCGCGGCATCCGGTGCTGCTCGGCATCCTCGGCGTGCTGGCGGGGCTGCTGCTCGCGGTCGGCGCGTTCAACTTGCTGCAGCGCCTGGCGCAGCGTTGACAGGGATTCTGACCGATGATCCGCCTCGTGTCCGCCCTGCGTTTTCGGCTCATCATCGGCGTGGCCGGACTCTGTGTCGCGCTCGTCCTCATGCCCGCCGCGCGGGTCGAAGCGGCCGAAGGCTGCGGCCCGTGGCCCGCGTGGGAGCAGTTCAAGCGCGATTTCGTGTCCGACGATGGCCGCGTGATCGATCCGAGCGAAGCCGACCGGCGCACCGTGTCGGAGGGGCAGTCGTATGCACTCTACTTCGCGCTCGTGGCGAACGACCGCGCCGCCTTCGACCGGATCATGCACTGGACCGAGAACAATCTCGCGCAAGGCGATCTGACGGGGCATCATCCGGCATGGCTTTGGGGCCGCGCGAGCGATGGCTCATGGAGCGTGCTCGATTCGAATCCCGCCTCGGACGCGGATTTGTGGATCGCCTATGCGCTGCTCGAAGCCGGCGTGCTGTGGGGCGAGCGCACTTATTCGCTGCGCGGCGCGCGCCTCGCAGCCCGCGTGCTGGATGACGAGACGTTCCCCGTCGCGGGCGTGGGGCGGTTTCTGATGCCGGGCACGGTCGGCTTTCATCCGTCAGAGAACACGTGGATCGTCAATCCGAGCTATGCGCCTTTGCAGGTGCTGCGCGCACTGGCGACGCGTTTCCCGGCGGAGCGACGCTGGCAGCAGCTCGTCGATGGCAGCGCCGTCATGCTGAGGGACTCCGCCCCGCGCGGCCTCGCGCCGGACTGGGCGACGTATCGCGTGGGCCATGCCTTCGACCGCGAGGCGAGCGCAACGGACGATACGACCGGGTCCTACAACGCGATCCGCGTCTACCTGTGGGCCGGCATGCTCGATGGCGGCGATCCGCACGGCGCGGCCTTGCGCCGGCATCTCGTGCCGTTCGCGGACTTCATCGCGGCGCGCGGCGCGCCTCCCGAGAAGGTCGATGCCGCGACCGGCGCCGCCGCAGCCAACGACGGCAACGCGGGCTTCTCGGCGTCGGCGGTGCCGTTTCTCGTGTCGCTCGGAGAACGGGCGCTGGCGTCGGGACAGGCTGCGCGCGTCGCACGACTCAACGCGGACAGCGCGCCGGGCTACTACACGAGCGTGCTGTCGCTATTCGGCATCGGCTGGTACGAGGGACGCTATCGCTTCGCCGCCGACGGCACGCTCAGTCCCGCATGGAGCGCCACATGCACGCCTCGATGAGACAGGGCGCCTTCGGGGGCGCGGTCGCGGCGTTGCTGCTCGCACCGGGCGCGGGGCGGGCGTCGGGCGCATCGCCGCCTGGCGCGTTGCCCGAGGATGCCGGGCGCTTCTACGACATGTCGCGGATGTGGGCGGCGAAACATCGCGACGACCTCGCGCTGTCGCAGCTCCAGAAGGCGCTGCTGATCGCCCCGGACGATCCGATGCTGCTCGCCGAACAGATCCGCATTCTGTTGAGGCTGGGGCAGCCGGAACCGGCGAAGGCCATTCTCGACGGCATGCGCAAACGTTCGCCCGATGCCGTGGAGACGCGCTGCATCGAAGAGGAATACCGCGTCGCGACGACCGGCCGGCAGGAGATGGCCGGCATCCGCCTGCTTGCGCGCAGTGGCCGCGCCGACGAAGCGCTGCGCCGCCTGAAGGCGTTCTTTCCGAACGGCGCGCCGTGCGGCCCGCTCGGCGCGGAGTACAACAAGATTCTCGGCGCAACCGATGCCGGCCGCCCGCAGGCGGTGACTGCGCTGCGCCGCGCGCTCGCCGCGAATCCCGACGATGTCGATGCCGCGCTCGTGCTTTCCGTCCTGCTCAACGAACGCGCGACGCGCCCCGAAGCTGAACGCATCGCACATGCGCTCGTCGGTCGCGACGACGTGAGCCGCGAAGTATCGCTCGATGTCTGGCGGCGCGTGCTGAAGGCGGGATCGGACGAGCCGGTGTTCCTGCCGTCGCTGCGCGCCTATGTCGAGATGGTCCCCGACGACGATCAGATGCGCGAGCGCCTCGCCGGACTCGAAACGGCCGTCGATGCCCAGCAGCGCCTCGAACGCGATCCCGCGTACATCGCGCGGCAGCATGGACTCGCGGCGCTCGCGCAGGGCGATCTCGCGCGCGCGGAGCCGCTGCTCGTGCGCGCGGCGGCGGCCCGCCCGGACGATCCCGACGCCGTCGGCGGACTCGGGCTGCTGCGCCTTCGCACAGGCGATCAGGACGCCGCGCACGCGCTTTTCATGCGCGCGGCGGAGCATGCGCCGGACAACCGCAGCAAATGGGTCGGTCTCGCGCGCACGACCGAACTCTGGAGCGCGCTCGCCAAAAGCCGCGAGGCGCTGGCGAGCGGCCGTCCCGCCGATGCCGAACGCGCCGCGCGTGCGGCTCTGCGCATCCAGCCGAAGAACGACGACGCGCGCCTCTTGCTCGCGAACGCGCTCGTCGCCCAGCAGCGATGGACTGACGCAGAACCGTTGCTGCGCGGTCTGCTCGCGGCGCGCAAGCCGAATCTGGACGCGGTCGCGCCGCTGCGCGTCGTGTACGAGCGCACCGGGCGCACCGCCGAGCTGGAGAGTCTCTTCGATTCGCTGCAGCGCCGCGTCGCGTCGCCGAAGGAGAAGCAGGAGATCGCACAGATGCGCGCGGAACTGCTCGTCAAGCAGGCCGAGCGATTCCACGCCGACGGCCGCGACGGTCCTGCCGCCGATCACTACGAAGCCGCGCTGAAGCTCAATCCCGACGCCGCGTGGACGCGCTTCGCGCTGGCGCGGCTGTATCGCGATCTGGGATCGCCCGAGCTCGGACGCCGCGTGATGGAGGACGGGCTCGCGGCCAGTCAGGCGCCGTCGATGCGCTATGCCGCCGCGCTCTACGACAATTCGCTCGACGATGTCCGCAGCGCGAAGGCGCTGATCGCCCCCTTGCCCGAGAGCGAGCGCACCGACGGCATGCGCGAACTGGTCCGCAAGCTCGACGTGCACGAGGCGCTCGAAACGTCGCGCGAGGCGGCATCGCACGGAGAACGCGAACGCGCCGCCGCCGCGCTGAAGGAAGCGCGCGACAAGGCGGGCGACGATCCGTATCTGCTCGCCTCGGTCGGCGCGGCGTATATCGACCAGGGCGAGCCGGACCGGGGCGTCGTGTTGCTGCGCGACTGGATCGACGCGCACCCGGACGCCGCCGACGCCGACATCCGCCTGCGCTACGGCGATCTCCTCAGCAGCTCGCACCGCGACCGCGAATTGCAGGCCTGGCACTATGCGTTGCGAGAGCGCGGCGGGCTCAACAAGCGCCAGTTCGCGCGTCTGGAAGATCAGGCGTTGCGGCTCGCGCTGCGTCAGACCGACGAAGCGCTGGAAAACGACGACTTCGAGCGCGCGCGCAAGGTGCTCGCTTCGGTGAGCCCGGCCGGGCGCGCGGACCGGCGCTACACGCTGGAACTCGCGGAGGTCGAGCGCAGGCAGGGCAACTTCGCGGTGGCGCGCGAGCAGCTCGAACCGGTGCTCGCGAAAGCGCCCGACGATACCGAAGCGCAACTCGCGCTCGCGCGCGTGCTGGAAGACAGCGGCGAACGCGCCGAAGCGCTGACCGTGACGCGCCGCGTGCTGTCCCAGGCCCCGCACGATGACGTCGATACGCGGCTCGGCGCGGTGCGGCGGCTCGCATCGTTACAGGAGACGGACGAAGCGCGCGCGATCACGGCGGGCTTGCGGCAGGAGTATCCGCAGCGGCCCGACGTGACGGTGCAGGCCGGGCGGCTGGCGCAGCGCGCGTATCAGTTCGACGAAGCGGCGTCGCTCTACAAGACGGCGATCGCTCAGGAAACGGCGACCGGCCTTGCCGCCGATCGCGGCACGTCGCCCGCGCAGCGCGCCCTCGATCAGCTCGAAGCGCGCCGCGAACCCGACGTGGAAGCGGGCTTCCTGCTCGCCTACAAATCGGGCGATGCCGGCATTTCCAACTATCACGCGCAGCAGGTGCCGGTGTACGGGCAGGTGCCGATCGGCTATGCGGGGCATCTGTTCGCGCACGTCGACACCGTGCATCTCGATGCGGGCACGCTCCAGAATCCCGACATCGACAGCTATACGCGCAACACCTTCGGCACCTTCGCGGCGCGCTCGGCCGGCACGCCGCTCGTGGCGTCGGTGCATCAGCGGGCGTTCGGCGTGGCGATCGGGGCCGGCTATCAATCCGATGCGTGGCGCTTCGATCTCGGCACGACGCCGCTCGGCTTTCCGGTGCAGTACGTCGTCGCGGGTCTCCGGTATCGCTTCGAGACCGACAAGGCGAGCGTCACGGTCAGCGCGTCGCGGCGGCCGGAGACGGGCAGCGAGCTGTCGTACGCGGGCGCGCGCGATCCGGTGACGGGCGTCGTGTGGGGCGGCGTGCGGCGCGACGGCATCGACGTGCGCGGCTCGGTCGATATCGGCAAGGTCAATGTGTTCGCGAGCATCGGCGGCGGCGTGCTGACCGGGCACAACGTCAAGACCAATCAGGAAGTGACGGCGCGCGCCGGCTTCGCAGTGCCGGTCTACGAGCGCCCGGACATGCGCGTGTCGACCGGGCTCGTCGGCAATGCGTGGCACTACACGAACAACCTGCGCTTCTATACCTACGGACAGGGCGGCTATTACAGCCCGCAGCGGTATCTCGCGCTCGGCGTGCCTGTCGAGTGGACGGGACGGCGCAATGCGTTCACCTGGGATGTCGAGGCGGTCGTCGGCATGTCGTGGACTTACGAACGCGATTCGCCGTATTTTCCGATCGGCCTGCCCGCGTCGGCGAACGTGCAGGGCGGCGGCAACAACGTGTTCAGGGGCGGCTCGGGCGGCGGCTTCTCATACGCGTTTCGCGGCGTGCTCGAGTATCGGTTCAATCCGAAGCTGGTCGCGGGCGTGCGCCTTTCGATCGAACATTCTCACGACTACATGCCGAGCGCGGGCATGGTCTACGTGCGATACGACTTCGATGCCCGCAAGCGCGACACCGGCATGCAGACGCGGCCCGTCCGTCTTTATTCGAGCTACTAACGATAACTTCTACAAAACTGGGAGAAACCATGAACGACGCGACCTGTGCCAGTTACAGCCGGGCGACGAAGCGGCCGGCGGGATGGCTCGCCGGGCTGCGCGCCACGGTGCGACGCCTGCCGCGCGCGGGGTCCACGCAACGGCTCGTCATCGACGGCCTGCCGGAGAAATGGTCGACGCTCGCACGCGGCGCGGTGCACGGCATCTACACGACGCCCGGCACGCGCGCCTGCGATGCGCTCATCTGGAACACGGCGCGCAAGGCCGGTGCGGAACACGTGACGGTCGTGCGCGCGCTGGCCGGCGAAGAGATCGCCGCGCAACTGCGCGCGCGCGGCCTGTCCGCCGACGAACGCGCGCCGGGCTGGCCGCGTCATCTCAACGTGCTCGCGATGCCCCCGGACGGCGCCGCAACGCCGCTGCGCGCAGCCCTGCGTGCGCTGTGCAAGCGCGGCCTGCGCTCGCATTCGCTGTCGATCATCGAAGGCGCGGAGCGCTGGTTCAGCTGGGACGATCCCGCCGCGCTCGGCCGCGAGGGTGAATTTCTTGCGCGCTGGTGCGCGAAGCGCGCGGTCTCGATGATCCTCGTGTTCCGCGCGGAGCCGCCGGCGCGCGCGTATGCGAGCTCCGAGACGCTTCATGTGCGTTTTGCGGGCGTCGCGCGGATGGGCGAGCTGGCGGGCGAGTTGCGCTGGCACGTCGACTTCTGGCGCACCGGGCAGACGCTCGTCGCGAACGAGACCTGCGCGCTGCGGCTGAACGCGGCCGGCGCGCTCGTCGCGGAGCCGGAGTCGCCGTCGCATGGACGCATTCCGTCGAAGCCCTTCATCGACGACGAACACCGCGTCGTCATCCCGCGTGCGCTCGTGAACCCGGACGCGTGGTTTCCCGGCGACTGGGAGCTGCACGCGGACAATGCCTCGGTATTCGCGGCGTGCGGCGAGGCGCGGGCCGCATCGGTCTTCTTCACGCTCGACGCGCAGACATCGCTCGCGGAGCTATGCACGATGATCCACGCGCGGCGCTTGCAATGCGGCGGGGCGCTCAAGATCGCGGTCGTGGAACGCAGCGACGCCATCGCCCTGAATCACGAGCTTCTGCTGCTGCGCGTCGGCGCCGACGCGGT
Source organism: Caballeronia sp. LZ019 (assembly GCF_031450825.1). Lineage (NCBI taxonomy): Bacteria > Pseudomonadati > Pseudomonadota > Betaproteobacteria > Burkholderiales > Burkholderiaceae > Caballeronia > Caballeronia sp. LZ019. The sequence goes on from NZ_JARTVZ010000003.1 coordinate 472,592, forward strand.
GCTGGCCGATCGCGATCTTTCCATCTCGCGATTGCTGTGCGCGCTGCGCTCGCTGCAGGGCCACGTCCACACGGGCGCGACCGTTGACGATCCCGCCGCCGCGTTCGCCGCCGCGCAGCCGGACGGCATCGCCGGTTATGCGCCGCTCGCGCGCTTCTGCGATCGCGTCGCCGCGGCGTTGCAACGAAGCGCGCCGCTCGCGCTGCCGCATGTGCTCGTCGAATTGACGCTCGGCCCCGACGTGTCGCATCTGGACGCGCTATGCGCGACGCTGTCGCGTCAGCCGGGGCGGCTCGCCACCGTTGACGCCACGCGCGTCTATCTGTTCCTCTTCGCGTGCGAGCCGCCCGACGCGCAGGAACGTCTCGCGCAAATGCTCGGCACGTCGGGCGCCGGTTTCTTCGCGGAACGCAGGCTGTACGCGGGCAGCGGCATCGCGCAGCAACTGGACGCGATGCGCGAACGCGCCCGCCGCGTCCATGCGCCCGATTACAGCGACGTGCTGCCGATCGCGCCGGCACCGATGCCGCGCGCGGCGGCCGGCGGCGGGACGCCGTCGCGGGTGCTGCACTGGGCTCCCGTCGCCGGCGCGGCGATGCCCGAGCGCGAGTTGCGCGAACCCCGGCGCGCGGAGCGCTGCACGCTGCCGATCCGTCGAGAGGTGGACGCATGATGACGATGCTCCTTGCGTGCGTCGGCGCGGGCGTCGCCATCGCGATACCGCTGTGTGTCATCGGGCATCGAAGGCGGGCCCGCAGCGAAGCGCTGCCCGAATTGCGGCTCGAACGCGTCGTCAGCGACACGCGGCTCGTGCGGGCCGAGGGCGGCCCAAGCACCGCGCCCGACGGGAACGGCCGATGACCGTGATCGCAGTGGTATCGACGGCGGGCGGGGCGGGGCGCACCACGATCTGCAGCGCGCTCGCGGTGCTGCTCGCGCGGCGGGCGCGTCAGGTCTTCGCGATCGAGCTGGATGCGCAGAACATTCTCGGCGCGTATCTGGGCCTCGAGGCGCTCGCGCCGCGCGGACTCGTTCACGCGCTGCTCGACAGCAGCAGCGACTGGCACGCCGAGTCGTTTCGCAACGACGACGGCGTCATGTTCGTGCCCTACGGCGCGCTCGACCCGGACGAGATAGCGCCGAGCGAAGCCGCGTTCGCCGCGCTGCCCGGCTGGCTCGCGGGCGCGCTCGGCGACATCGACCAGCGGCCGGATGCGGCGGTGCTGATCGATGCGGCGCGTTATCCGTCGCAGCAGGCCGAAGCGGCGATGCGCGCCGCCGATCTCGTGCTGTGCGTGACGACGCCGGAGCCGGCGGGATGCGTGTCGCTGGCGTCGTCGATTGACCGGATGCGGCGGGGCGGCGCGGCGTTCTTCATCGTCGTGAACCAGTTGCATCCGACGCACGAGATGCACCGCGATGCGCTGGCGTTGCTGCGCGCGCGCGTCGGCGACGGGGTGATCCTGCCGCAGCGGCTGCACCGGGATGCGGCGCTGCCCGACGCGTTCGCGCGCGGCGTGTGGGTTTTCGACGCCGCGCCGCATGCGCAGATTTCTCACGACCTGCACGGCCTGGCCCGCTGGCTCGACGGCTGGCTGTCCGCGCACGGCGAAACGGCTTGATACGACATGCAGCCAATCGACGACGCCCGCCCATCGCTACGTTCGAGACTCGCGAACTGGCTCGCGCCGCGCCTGGGTCTCGCCGATACCCGCACGCCCGCCGACTGGTTCGTGCGGCTGTTGTTTCATGCGCCGCGCCCCGGCCGCCGCGACGTGCCGCAGCTCGTGATCGCTGCGTTCGTCGCGCGGCTCGCAAGCGAATGGCGGATCGCCGCGCGTGCGCCGCTCTCCGTGTGGCTGTGGCGCGCGTTCGTGAAGCCCGCACGCGCGGGCGGCGTGGCGGCGTCGGTTAGGGCGGGCATGGCGGGAGCGGCGCTCGTGGGGAGAAGGGCGGCCGGCTTCGTGCATCGACAGCAGCGCAGCTTCGATGCCGCCATCGCGCGGCTGCCGTGGGCGCCGCTATCGTCGGCGCTGGAAGGCGCGAGCCGGGTCGCGGGCCGCGGGCGGCTCATGCTGCCCGTCGTCGTGCTGACAGGCGGCGCGCTCTTCGCGCTCGCGAGCACCGCGCCGCTCTCGACCACCGCGCAGTTGCAATTCGGCGCGGTGTCGCTCGCGGCGTCGCTGCTGATCCGGCGCATGCCCGGCCGGCTGCCGCTTCTGCTGCTGTCGTCGCTCGCGCTGCTGATGACCGCGCGCTATGCGTACTGGCGCGCCACCGCGACGCTCGATTTCCGCTCGCCCGGCGATACGCTCGTCGGCTACGCGCTCTTCGGCGCCGAAGCGTACACGTGGATGATCCAGTTGTTCGGCTTCATCCAGACGGCCTGGCCGCTCAAACGCCCGATCGTCCCGATGCCGCCCGATCCGGCGACGTGGCCGACCGTCGATGTCTATATCCCGACGTACAACGAGCCGCTCTCGGTGGTGCGTCCGACGGTGTTCGCTGCGCAAGGCATCGACTGGCCGGCGGACAAGCTGCGCATCTATCTGCTCGACGATGGCCGCCGCCCCGAGTTCCGCGCATTCGCGGAAGCGGCGGGCATCGAGTATCTCGTGCGCGACGACAATCGCCACGCGAAGGCCGGCAACATCAATCGCGCGCTCGCGCGCACGCACGGCGAGTACATCGCCATTTTCGACTGCGATCACGTGCCCGCGCGCTCGTTCCTGCAAACGACGATGGGCACCTTCCTGCGCGAGCCGAAATGCGCGATGGTGCAGACGCCGCATCACTTCTTCTCGCCCGATCCGTTCGAGCGCAATCTCGCGACGTTTCATCGCGTGCCGAACGAGGGCTATCTGTTCTATGGACTCGTGCAGGCGGGCAACGATCTCTGGAATGCGTCTTTCTTCTGCGGCTCGTGCGCGATCATCAAGCGGGCGCCGCTCGAAGAAGTGGGCGGGATCGCGGTCGAAACCGTGACCGAGGATGCGCATACGGCGCTCAAGCTGCATCGCCGCGGCTACACGACGGCCTATCTGCCGACCGTGCAGGCGGCCGGTCTCGCCACTGAAAGTCTCGCGAGCCACATCAAGCAGCGCACGCGATGGGCGCGTGGCATGGCGCAGATCTTCCGCATCGACAACCCGTTCCTTGGGCGCGGCCTGAACTTCTTTCAGCGCCTGTGCTACGGCAACGCGATGCTGCATTTCTTTTACGGCATCCCGCGCCTCGTCTTTCTGACGATGCCGATGGCCTATCTCTTCTTTCACATGCATTTCATCCACGCGCCCGCGCCGGCGATCGTCGCTTATGTGCTGCCGTACATCGCGCTGGCGAACGTCGCGAATTCGCGGTTGCAGGGCGGCTTCCGGCATTCGTTCTGGGCCGAAGTGTACGAGTCGGTGCTGGCGTGGTACGTCGCGCTGCCGACGACCATCGCCGTGCTCAGTCCGAAGCACGGCAAGTTCAACGTGACCGACAAGGGCGGACGGATCGATCAGGGGTATTTCGACTGGTCGGTGTCGCGGCCGTACATCCTGCTCGTCGCGCTGAATGCGCTGGCGCTCGCCGTCGGCTGCTACTCGCTCGTCGCGGGCGATCCGTACGAAGTGCCGACCGTGCTGATGAACATGCTATGGACCACCTACAACCTCGTGCTGCTCGGCGGCGCGCTGTGCGTGGCGCGCGAGGCCAGGCAGACGCGTGCGGATCAGCGTATCGCGATGCGCCTGCCCGCGACGCTCGTGCTCGCGGATGGACGCTCCATCGCCTGCACGACCCGCGACTGCTCGATGGGCGGCTTCGGCCTCACGCTGCCCGAGGGGCAGCGTTTCGCCCCGGACGAGTCGATGTCGGTGTGCGTGAGGCGTCCCGGGCAGGAGTTCAGCTTTCCGGTGCGCTCGGTCTGGCAATCGGGCACGCAGCTCGGCGTGAAGCTGGAACGACTCGATCTCGAAGCGGAGCGGCGGCTCGTGCAGATGACCATCGGCCGCGCGGACGCGTGGATCAAATGGCACGACACCGAGCTCGCCGACAGGCCGTTGCGCGGACTGCGCGATGTCGTCGGCGTCGGCGTGCGCGGCTACGGGCGGCTCGGACGCGATGCGGTGCGCGCAACGCGGGCGTGGGTCGCGGCGGCAAGGGCACGTTCATGAGCACGGCCACGACATCGACCGGAGCATGAAGCAATGGCGTTCTGGAATCTCTACTTCATCCTCAAGCTGTATCTATGGGCGACCGGCCATCTGACGCCGATCTGGTCCGCGAATATCGCGTTTGCGCTGGCGCTCGGCGCGACGTCGTTGTGGCGCGCGCGGCTCGCGCGCATCGCACGGTTTCTCGCGGCCCTCGCGATCGCGCTGCCGCTGCTGTACACCGAGGCGAAAGTGCCGCCGTTCTCGCGCCTTGTCAGCGAACTCGGCGCCATGCTGCACTTCAGCGCGGGTTACTGGCTCGAACTGGCGCAGCGCTTCGTGCCGCCGGCGCTGCTCGTGGCGGGCGTGGGCGCGGTCGCCGTGTACGTCGTGGTGAACCGCTGGGTGCGCGTGTTGACGCTCGTCATCGCGGCGCTCATCACCGCGCCGGTCTATGAACTCGGCCGCGCGATCCAGTTGCCCGGCACGGCGGGCGCGCCTGCCGGGACGTCACCGCAGGCGCTTTCCCAGGCGATGCGCGCGGGCAATGCAGCGGGCCAGGCGGGCGCGGCGGGCCACGAGACCGAACTTACGGCGTTCCGCACGGAAGAGGCGAAGCGCCGCGTGAGCTTCTCGCATCTCACGAACGATGCCAGCGCGCAGTTCGACATCATCGTGCTGCACGTGTGCTCGCTGTCGTGGAACGATCTCGATGTATCGAAAGCGCGAGATCATCCGATGCTCAGTCACTTCGACTACGTGTTCACCAATTTCAGCACGGCGGCGAGCTACAGCGGCCCGGCGGCCGTCCGCGTGCTGCGCGCCGCCTGCGGGCAGGAGCCGCACAAGAAGCTGTACGAACCCGCCGATGCCGACTGCTACCTGATGAGCGCGCTGGCTCGCGCGGGCTACACGCCGCAAGTGCTGCTCAATCACGACGGCCATTTCGGCGACTTCGGGCAGACGGTCGCGCGCAACATCGGCGCACCGAACGTGCCGTTCGTGCCGAACGCTGCCGCGCCGGTCCAGATGCGCTCCTTCGACGATTCGCCCATCCGCGAGGACTACGGCGCGCTTGCCGGCTGGTACGCGCAGCGCGCGCAGGTGCAGGGGCCGGTCGCGCTTTACTACAACACGATCAGCCTGCACGACGGCAACCGGCTGCCGGGCGTCGCGGGCACGAGCCTGCAGACGTATCCGCGCCGCGTGCAGAAGCTGATGACCGATTTCGACCGCTTCGCCGATCTCGTCGCGAGTTCCGGGCGGCGCGCCGCGATCATCTTCGTGCCGGAGCACGGCGCGGCGCTCGCCGGCGACAAGGACCAGATCGCGGGCCTGCGCGAAGTGCCGACGCCGCATATCGTGCACGCGCCGGTGGGCATCCGCCTCGTCGGATTCAGCGGGACGCATCCGGCGGCGACGGTCATCACGCAGCCGTCGAGCTTTCTCGCGCTTGCGCAACTGCTGTCGAATCTGGTCGCGCGCAGCCCGTTCCAGCCGGGCGCGGCCCTTCCCGAGTACGCCGCCAATCTGCCGCGCACGCGGATGATCGGAGAAAACGAGCAGACGGTCACGATCGGCACGGCGGAAGGCTTCTCGGTTCGCACGCCGGATGGCGTATGGGTGGATCAGCAATGAACGATACTTCGAACGAGCGCGACGACTGGCCGGAGAACGACGTCAGCGGTCTCGCCGAACGGCTGCCGGGCCTCGATCCGCAGACGTACTACGATGACGAAGCAGCGCGCGCGTACGACGCCGCGTTGCGCCGCTGCCCCGCGCTCGCGCGGCTGCTCGGACTTCCCCCGCCCGCAACCGGGCACGACCCGATTTCCTGACGGTGAACGCGATGGCCGCCACGACCCGAAGACAGTTTCTGCGTACGATGTCCGCGTGCGCGGGCGCATTGCTTGCACCGCCCGCGCCGCCGATTCGCGCAGCGCTCACGCTGCCCGCGACCGGCCACACCGGCACGATCAAGGACGTGGGGCACGTGGTGATCCTGATGCAGGAGAACCGCTCGTTCGATCATTACTTCGGCACCCTCGGCGGCGTGCGCGGCTTCGAGGACCCGCGCCCGCTCGTCCTCGCGAACGGACGGCCGGTGTGGTATCAGCCGGGCGCGTCGGTTTTCACGAGCGAGTATCGCAGCCGCGGCCTGCCGAACGACGCGCCGTATGTGCTGCCGTTTCATCTGGATTCCAAAGCGACGACCGAGTTCACGCCCGGCACGGATCACAGCTGGAGCACGGGGCACCTCGCGTGGAACGAGGGCCGCTACGACGCGTGGGTGAACCACAAGCAGGACCCGCTGACGATGGCCTTTCTGCGCCGCGCGGACCTTGCCTATCACTACGCGCTCGCGGACGCCTTTACTCTCTGCGACGCCTATTTCTGCTCCGTTCACGCCGATACCGCCCCGAACCGCCTCATGTTGTTCAGCGGCACGATGGACACGCGCAACCGGCTCGGACCGCTGCGCACCGGCCCGGGCTTCAGCGAACGCGACGCGACCGATCCGTACAGCTGGACGACGTATCCCGAGCGGCTGGAAGCGGCGGGCATCGAGTGGAAGGTGTATCAGGGCGGCACGGGCCTGCCCGGCGACGCCACCGACAACTACACGAATAATTCGCTGGAGTTTTTTCAGCGCTTTCAGGCCGCGCACAATGCGCCGGCGTCGCTCGTGCAGAAGGGCGTATCGCAGCACACGCTGCTCGAATTCCAGCGCGATGTCGACGAGAATCGCCTGCCTGCGGTGTCGTGGGTGATCGCGCCGAAGATGTATTGCGAGCATCCGAACGGCTGTCCCGCCGATGGCGCGTTCTATATCAACCGCATTCTCGAAGCGCTGACGTCCAATCCGACGGTGTGGGGCCGCACGGTTCTTTTCATCAACTACGACGAGAACGACGGCTTTTTCGATCACGTCGTTCCCCCGATGCCGCCGCAGACGAGCACGCAGGGTAACGCGGGCCTGGTGTCGCGCAAGCTCGTCGACAGTCTGGGCGATGAATTCGTCGATCTCGATGAATATCCGCGCCACAAGCGGCCGCTGATTCCGAACGCGGACCCGGGCGGGCGGCAACCGATCGGCCTTGGACCGCGCGTGCCGATGATCGTCGTATCGCCGTGGACGAAGGGCGGGTGGGTGTGCTCGCAGGTCTTCGATCACACATCGGTGCTGCAGTTTCTCGAGGCGCGTTTCGGCGTGGCGGAGCCGAACATCAGCGCGTGGCGCCGCGCGGTGTGCGGCGATCTGACTTCGGCGTTCGATTTCACCGTGAAGCCGGATGCGGCGAGCGGGCCGATCGGGCCGGTGGCGCGTGTCGGATCGAGAGGCGCGGCGATCGCGATACCCGATCCGCAGGCGATGCCCAGTTGCGAGCGCAACGCGCGGCGCGCGCGTGCGTTGCCGTATGCGCTTGCGATGAGCGGCCGCATCGCCGATGACTTGTTTCTCATCGACTTTCGCAATAGCAGCCGCGTGGGCGTGGCGTTCTATATCTACGACCGCGTGCGTGCCCGGAACGCGCCGCGCCGCTACACGATGGCCGCCGGCGATGCGTTCTCCGACTTCTGGCCGCTGCGCGATTCTCAGGGCCGCTATGACCTGTCGGTGTACGGGCCGAATGGGAGTCTCTTCGAGTTCAGTGGTTCTGCCGAGGGCAATGCGTTGCCGGAGGTTCAGCTTTCGGTCGATGCGGGCGCTTTGCTCGCGACGCTGCGCGTGACGAATCGTGGGCGGGCCGCGTGCCGGCTACGCGTGGCGAATGCGTATGACAGTGCGCCGGCGCGCGAGATCAGCGTGAGTCCGGGCGAGACGCTGCAGGATCGATGGGATGTGTCGGGAAGATCGGGCTGGTATGACCTGAGGGTGTCGTCGATCGATTTCGAAGGGTTTGCACGGCGCTTTGCGGGGCATGTGGAGACGGGGGCGCCGTCGATGAGTGATCCGGGGCCGGTTTAGGGTCTTGCGATGCAACGCCGATGGCGCGCGGCTACCGCGAATTAGGACTTTCCGGTTCCCCTAGCCCTTGATTCTTGACATTCTGTTGCAAGTTCAATAAGAACTTCGAAGTAATATGGCCGTTCTTCAGTTCTCTGAATGAAGTGATGGCCGATATTTTCATCAAGATCGATGGCATTTGTGGCGAATCGCAAGACGCCACTCACCGCCATGAGATAGAAGCATTTAGTTGGCATTGGACCGTGTCGCAGATTGCCAGTATGCATTCTGGCTCCGGTCGTGGCGCGGGAAAAGCGTCGATTTCAGATTTGCATTTCTCTCACGCAATCGACAGGACAAGCCCGAATCTAGCCAGTTATTGCGCGCAGGGGAGACATATCTCTCAGGTCAAGCTGACGATGCGCAAACCGGGTGGAGATCCCCTCGAATTCTATAAGATCATCATGTATGACGTGATTATTACCGACGTATCGCCTGCGGCAGGCGCCGGACAGACGATTGAACATGTGGCGCTCTCATTCGCCAGGGTAAGAAAGGAATATGTCGTTCAAAGCGAGAGGGGCGGGAGACAAGGGATAGTGACGACGATCATCGATGTTGAAAGGGAACCGCGTCGGTTAATAGTTGATTGGGCGCAGCCGAACGATGAACGATGAACGAATACGAATACCTGATCGCCGATACGACTCCGCCGAAATCCAATGTCTATCTCTACGATGGCCGAACGCTGACACCGCAGCAAATTTACGTGTGCGTGTTGATTCAAGAAACGCTCGATCACTTGGGAATTCAGGACGTAGAGGCAGTGATAGCGATCATCCTGGGGCGGCCCCTGTTGCCAACAAGAGGCAAGTTCCGGTTCGCCACCAAGGGAACCTCTCTTGCATCGGCGGTATGCCGATATCTATTCGACGTCGAGCTTCCATATCGACTTCCGACTCTCACAGGCTCAACCTTGGCGACGTTGAGATTGTCGTCTACCAGGCACCTTGGGGCATTCATAGGGCGAAAAGTGCCGTATGCAGGATGGGCTATCCTCGCTCACGATGTCATTGCCATCAACATCAAGGCGATTGCCCATTACAACCGTTTGGTTAAGCCAGAGGACCAGATCAATGACGCAACCGTCGGAAGTCTCGGCTGAATTGGAGAACTTCATACGCGCCCAGATGGGTATCCCATCGACGCGAGTAGTGAGTCCGTCGGATAGTCTCGAACGAGACCTGGGTCTGACCGGCGATGATGCCGCTTATTTCATGGAGGCCTACTTCGAGCGTTTCTCGATTAGATTAGGCGATTTCGACTTCACTCGATACTTCATGGAAGAAAGCTCGCCCGGCCCCTTCCTTCTGTTAGCAAGTCTGATGTCCAAACGGGTGCGGAGGCACTACCAACGGGAGCCTCTGACCGTTGCAATGCTTCAGCGCGCAATCGATATTGGCGCGTGGGATAGCGTGCGGGTTCGGAACTGAAAAGCCGCTGCAGAATCACCGCGTCGCATACGTCGCAGCCATCAACTCCAGATACCGGCGGCAATCCTCCACCGCGATTCGCCGCTCCGCGATCGCATGCGCTCCGGCAGCGTACGTGCGATCCCGCCGCGCAAGCTCGCCCTCCATCCCCAGGCCAGCCGCTGCCTCCAGATCGCGGATCGCGCCTTCCGTATCCCCGCGCTTCCGACGAAGCAAGCCCCGGTTCCGATATGCCAGCGCATCGCCGGGGGCGAGGCGGATCGCTTCGTCGAAGTCGCTTAGCGCGCCGTCCATATCGCCCTGATCACGGCGGGCGACCCCACGGTTGTTCAACGCATCGGCATGAGCGGGCGCGACGCGAATCGCTTCGTGCAAGTCCAGCAGCGCCCCGTCGATGTCCCGCCGCGCAAGCCGCGCGACGCCGCGATCGTTCAGCGCATCCGCATGAGCGGGCGCGAGGCGGATCGCTTCGTCCAGGTCGCTCGCAGCACCCGATACATCGCCCGCGTCGCGGCGCGCTCTTGCCCGGCGCGCGTAGGCGTCGGCGTAAGCCGGGTCGAGGCGAATCGCCTCGTCGTAATCGGCGAGCGCGCCCTCGATATCGCCGGCATCGGCCCGCGCCGCGCCGCGATTCGCATAAGCGACGGCGTGATCGGGCGCAAGCGCCAATGCAACATCGAAGTCGTTCAGCGCGCCTTCGAAGTCGCCGCTGGCGTGGCGGGCGTTGCCCCGGTTGCAGTGCGCGTCCGCGCGGCCGGGATCGAGACGCACGGCTGCGTCGAAGTCGCCGAGCGCGCCGGCGAGATCACCATTGCGCGCCCGGATGACGCCCCGATCGTTAAAAGCCGCCGCGAAATTGGGCAAGCGCGCGATTGCATCGTCAAGGTCCGCGAGCGCGCCCGCCGTATCGCCCGATTTCACGCGTGCGACACTGCGGTTGTAGTAGGCAACGGCGAAATCGGGCCGCAATCGCAAAGACTCGTCGAAATCGCCCAACGCATCGTCGACATGATCTTTCGCCATCCTGATGATGGCGCGATTCGCATAAGCCTCCGCCCGATCGGGAGCCAGACGGATGGCCGCATCGAAGTCCTGCAGCGCGCCGTCCAGATCGCCGACACGTCCGCGTGCAGCGCCGCGATCCACATAGGCTCCCGCCACGTCCGGCGCAAGGAGGATCGCACGGCTGTAGTCATCGAGCGCACCGTCGATGTCGCCGTCGTCGCTGCGCAGCGTGCCTCGGCTGTGATGCACGGCGGCATCGTCGGGGTCGAGGCGAACGGCTTCGTCCAGGTCACGCAGCGCATTCCGTCGATCCCCACGTTTGGCATGCAAAAGACCACGTGCGACATAGGCGTCCACAAAATGCGGTCTGATGCGGATGGCTTCGTTCAGATCCGCGAGCGCACCTTCCATGTCGCCGCTGCCGGCTCGCATATCGGACCGCGATACATAAGCCGAAGCGCGGCCCGGTTCGAGCCGCACCGCTTCGTCGAGATCGTGCAGCGCGCCTTGCGCGTCGTTCATCGCCAGCCGCAATTGCGCGCGGATTGCATGCGCATCGGCCCAGGCGGCATCGATGCGGATCGCCTCGTTCAGATCAGCGAGCGCGCCGGAGAGGTCGCCCCGCTCGCGGCGCGCGTTCGCACGGTTGAGCCACGCCACCGCATAACCCGGATCGAGCCGCACGGCGACGCCGTAATCGCGCAGCGCGGCTTCGATATTGCCCTGATCGCAGAGCACGTTGGCGCGGTTGTTATGCGCGACCGCATCGTCGGGACGGAAGCGGATCGCGGCGTCGAAGTCACGCAGCGCGGCGTCGAAATCGTCCTGTTGCACGTGCACGAGGCCGCGGTCGTGATAGGCGGCGGCATCGTCGGGGGCGAGGGCGATCGCGCCGTTCAGATCGGCGAGCGCGCCGTCGATGTCGCCGAGCTTCGCACGCGCATTGCCGCGTCGTGCCAGGGCGCGGGCATCGCGCGGACGCAGCGCGATGGCTGCGTCGAAGTCGCGCGCGGCGGCTTGCCAGTCGCCTTGCGTCTGCTGCGCGATGCCGCGTTCGACATAGGCATCCGCCAGCTTCGGCTGCGCGCGGATCGCTGCGTCGAAGTCTTCGACGGCGGCTTGCACGTCGCCCGTCTGGAGCCGAACCCGTCCGCGCTGCAATCGCGCATCGGCGTCGGCGGGCGCGATGCTTAGGCATGCATCGTAATCGCCAAGGGCCGCGTCCAGATCGCCGGCGGCTTGATGCAACTCGGCGCGGCCGCGATATGCGTGTGCGTGATCGGGTTCGAGACGGAGCACGGTGGCGAAGTCGTCGAGCGCGCCATCGGTGTCGCCCTTGCGCGCACGAACGCGTCCGCGCTCATACGAGGCCCGCGCGTTACGCTCATCGATGGCGATCGCGTGATCGAAGTCCCGCAGCGCGCCGTCCAGTTCGCCGATGCCCGCCCGCGCGATGCCCGCTTCGACGTACGCGCCGACGTGGTCCGGCGCGGAGCGGATCACATCGCCGAAATCCCGCAGCGCGCCCGCGACGTCGCCGAGCTGGCGGCGCAGGCAGCCACGGTCGATGTGCGCTTCGACGAATCCCGGCTGCAGGCGCAGGGCCTTGTCGTAGTCGAGCAGTGCGCCGCGTGCGTCGCCGCGAGCGCCGCGCACCTCGCCGCGCAGCCGGTACGCAGCCGCACAGTCCGGTTCCAGCCGGATCGCGCGATCGAGATCGCTCACGGCGCCGTCGAAATCGCCCTTCGACGCGCGCACGCGTCCCCGATGACGAAGCGCTTCGGCATCGCCCGGCGCGAGACGCAACGCGCGGCTCAGATCGACGATGGCGCCGTCCGCATCGCCCTTCGCGTATCGCACGAGTGCGAGCGCAACGTGAGCGTCGACGCACCCGCGATCGATGTCAACCGCGCGGCGATAGTCGAGCAGCGCGCCGTCCGGATCGCCGGCGGTCTCGCGCGCACGGCCCCGGCCGAGGCGGCCCGATAGATCGTCGGGCTCGCTGCGCAGGGCCGCATCGTAGTCGAGCAGCGCCGCGTCGGTCTGACCTTGCGCCATGTACACACGCGCCCTTTCGCGAAACCCGAGCGCGCTGAGCGGATCGAGCCGGATGGCTTCGCCGTAACACCGCAGTTTGTCGTCGATGTCCGTCGCCGCGAAGCCCTGTTCGAAGCATTGCTGCGCGATCAGTTCATCGACCGCGACGGCGCGTGCCGAACGCGCGGCGGCGCGTTCGTTCAGCGCGGCGTCGTGCGCGAGGTCCATTCCTTCAGCCGGCAGCGGCGTGCGCCACGCATCGCGCGGCTGGAAGTGCTGACACCGGCGATGTATCTGCGCGATGCCTTCGTCGAAGCGATGCGCGTCGATGATGAGCGGTTCGTATTGCGCGAGCTTTGCCAGCTTGCCTTTGAGCCGTCCGGCGATCGCGGGCGATTCGAACGCGCAGCCGTCCGTGACGAGCGGAACGACGTGGCAGCGGGCGTCGAGGGCCGTCTCGATCTCGCGGCGCAACCGGTCATCGGGCCTCGATCGGTCTTCGAGCGCCGATGGCGTCAGCAGGACGACGAAGTGTGCGCAAGTCTGGATTTGCGTGCGCGCGATGCGTTCATAGGCGGTATCGGCGACGTCGAGGAAATCGAAGACCACGTCGTAACCGTGCCGCTCCAGATGCTGGAACATCGCGACGGCCCACGGCCGGTTGTTGCGGTGATAGCTGATGAACAGAGACCGCATGAGGCGCTCCATTGAGGACGGTCGTTCGATGAAACGGTCGCGTCGATGGCAAGCGGCAGTTGTGCGGAGTGTGCGCTTCGACAAGGCTTTTTTAGCAGCATCGACAAGCGCCGGCAACTCGGAGCGGTGCGGATAGGCAATGCCCGCCGCCTGCCGCGTCGTCCGCATTCACGAGGGCATCGACGGATAGGGAGACACGGCGTACCTGCCGGCAAGCGGCGCTGTCGGCGCATTGCGTGAACCCTCGGTGCGGGTTCGAACGATGCTCGATGGCGTCGAACAATCGCAATACGCGGCTCGCGGAACGGATTATGCGAGCTTGTCTGTCTTTCATGCGCCGAATGTGTTCTCGCTCCATGCCAGCCGACGTCGAATACAAAAGTCAGTCTTCCTCCGCTCTCCCTGCAAGCGTCGTCCTTGCGCGCGACTGGGCCGAGACGCCGCTCGGTCCGTCGCAGCACTGGCCGGTCGCGCTGCGTACGTTATGCGATGTCATCGACGGCTCCGCGCAGCCGATGTTCATCGTCTGGGGCCCGGAGCGCGTCCTCGTCCATAACGACGCCTACGGAATCATCCTGGCGGAGAAGCGTGCCGACGCGCTCGGCCGTCCGTTCCTCGACGTGTGGTCCGAGATCGAGCGTGAACTCGCTCCGCTGGTCGATCAGGCGTACGCGGGCATCCCCGTGCATATGGACGACATTGCCCTCACGATGCATCGCCACGGGCGTGCCGAGGAAGCGCACTTCGCGTTCTCCTACACGCCGGTGCGCGCCGAAGACGGGACGGTCGGCGGCTTTCTGTGCGTGTGTGTCGAGACGACGCAACGCGTGCTCGCCGAACGCGAACGCAGCGCCGTCGAGGCGCAACTTCGGGCGACGCTCGGGATCAAGACCGTCGGCGTCATTCGCTGGGACCGGCGATTCGGCCTTTCGGAAGTCAACGAGGGCTTTCTGCGCATGTCCGGCTTCACGCAAGACGAAGCGCTCGGCAAGACGTGGCGCGAACTGACGCCGCCGGAGTTCTGGCCGGAATCGGAACGCGCGGTGTCGCAGATATTGGGTACCGGCGAGGCCGTGCCGTACGAGAAGCAATACTTTCGCAAGGACGGCTCGCGCTGGTGGGGCCTGTTCGCGCCGGTTGCGTTCGGCGACGGCGCAATCGAGATCGTGCTCGACATCACCGAGCGCAAGGAAGCAGAAAAACGGCTGCGGGAGCGCGAGCAGCGTCTGCGGCTGATCGTGGAATCCGCGACGGAATACGCAATCGTCACCGCCGATTCGGATGGCCGCGTCACGACATGGTCGCCGGGCGCGGAACGCACTTTCGGCTATCGCGCGGACGAAATCATCGGCAAATCATGCGATGCGCTCTATGTGCCCGAAGACCTGGACGCCGGCATTCCCGCGCTGGAAGCGGCGCGAGCCCGCCGCGACGGACAGAGTTCCAATACGCGCTGGCATCGGCGTCAGGATGGCAGCCGCGTGTTCGTGAGCGGATCGACGAATCTGTTGCGCGACCCCGGCGGCGCGGAGATCGGCTTTCTCTACGTGATGCACGACGAAACCGAGCGGCGTCGCGCCGAAGAGGAACTGCGCGAGGCCGAGGAACGCTATCGCTTCGCGGCGCGTGCGACGAGCGACGCCATTTGGGACTGGAACCTCGCGAGCGACACGATCCAGTGGAACGAGGCCATCCAGGTGCACTTCGGTTTTGCGCCGGGCGTCATCCCCGGATCGAGCGCCTGGTGGAAGGAACACATTCACGCGCAGGATCGCGAGGCCGTCGTCGCGTCGGTCGAGGCCGTCATCGCGGGCGACCGCGATACATGGCTCGCGGAGTATCGGTTCGAACGCAGCGACGGCACATACGCCGACGTGCTCGACCGCGGCGCGGTGTTGCGCGACAAGGATGGCCGCGCCGTGCGGATGGTCGGCGCCATGCACGACCTGACGCGCCGCAAGCAGGCCGAGGCGACCTTGCGGCATCTCAACGAGACGCTGGAGGAGCGCGTCGTTCAGGAAGTGAGCGCGCGCCTCAAGACGGAAGAGGCGTTGCGTCAGAGCCAGAAGCTCGAAGCCATCGGGCAGCTGACGGGCGGCGTGGCGCACGACTTCAACAACCTGCTGACCGTGATCCGTGGCGCGGCGCAGATGCTTGCGCTGCCGAGCCTGCGCGAAGAGAAGCGCGCGCGCTATGTCAGCGCCATCGCCGAGACCGCGGACCGCGCAGCCAAGCTCACAAGCCAGTTGCTGACCTTCGCGCGTCGTCAGGCGCTCAAGCCAGAAGTATTCGACGTGTGCGAGCGCATCGGTTCGATCGGTGAGATGCTGCGCACCGTCGTCGGCTCGCGTGTGAAACTGACCATCGATTCGGCCTGCGACGACTGTTATGTCGATGCCGACGCGAGCCAGTTCGAGACCGCGCTCGTGAACATGGCGGTGAACGGGCGCGATGCGATGAACGGCGACGGCGAACTCGTTATCCGCGTGCAGCAGGCGAGCGCCGTGCCGAAGGTGCGCGGGCATGGCAAGGCGGACGGCGACTATGTGGCGGTCAGCGTCACCGACACCGGCTGCGGCATCGCGCTAAAAGACCTGGCGCAAATCTTCGAACCGTTCTTCACGACGAAGGAAGTCGGCAAGGGCACGGGCCTCGGCTTGAGTCAGGCCTACGGTTTCGCGAAGCAGTCGGGCGGGGAGGTCGATGTCAGGAGCGCCCCCGGACAAGGCGCCACGTTCACCATCTATCTGCCCCGCGTGCCGGCAGCCGTGGCGGGCGCGGCGCTCAAGAAGGCCGCGATCGAAGACGCGCGCGGTAACGGCTGCGTGCTGCTCGTGGAGGACAACGAGCAGGTCGGGCAGTTCTCGACCGATCTGTTGTCGGAACTCGGGTTCGAGACATCGTGGGCGTCGAATGCGGAGACCGCATTGCGGCTGCTGGAGCGGCATCCGGATCGATACGCCGTCGTTTTCTCCGATGTCGTGATGCCGGGAATGAACGGCATCGAGCTGGGAACCGAAGTGCGCAAGCGTCATCCGGACATTCCGGTCATTCTTGCGAGCGGCTATAGCCATGTCGTATCGCAGGGCGCCGAGCACGACTTTCAACTGCTGCAGAAGCCTTATTCGATCGATGAACTCGCGCGGGCCCTTCGACATGCGATCTCCAGCCGTTCGAAGTCAATCGGGCGAAGCGAATTTCACAAGGATCAGTGATGCACGATCTCCACGGTGTCAATGTGCTCGTGGTCGAGGACGAACGGGCGATCGCCATGCTCATGCAGGACATGCTCGAATTGCTCGGCTGCGGTGTCGTCGATTGCGTATCCACGTTGCACGATGCCTGCGCCCGCGCTCAGTCGGGCTCGTTCGATGTCGCTATCCTTGATGTGAATCTCGGCGGACATCCTGTGTATGCGGCCGCCGAAATCCTGCGCACGCGTGGCATTCCGTTCGTGTTCAGCACAGGCTATGGACACGGTGGCGTGAGCAATGAGTTCCACGGCGTGCCGATCCTGGCGAAGCCTTTCGCAATGACCGATCTCGAGCGCACTGTCGCGAGCGCCTTGGCTGCAAAGAGCGCGGACGGCGCATGAATAAGCCTGTCCGGCGGCGATTTTGTGACAAGACTTTTCTCCCGATGACCGATGGCTAGCTGCTTAGCGGTAAGAATTCACTCCGGCTTAACGCAGGGCAGACGAGTCATCGAAAGAGAATTCTTTCCGCCTGCATCCGCACGCGCGTCGTTCTTTCTCCTCTCGAACCGCTGCCTGTACTGTCAGTAGACCTGTCAAAGCTGACCGGTAAGGGTTAACGCGGCTTCTATTCTTCCTCAGACGCTCGAAGCGATCGGAAAAAACGCCCGCCCCGCGTTTTTTAGCTTCGTTCCAGTGTTCAGTCAAAAATCCCGATCCTAAGCCCCTCAAGCGTTAGCGGGGCATTTTGCGCGTATTCGATCGACCCAGACGTTTCGCAAGACTAACCAATGGTCCTTTGCGACAGTCAGTTTTTGCGGCCGATTTCGGTACGTTTGACGTACGAACTGACTCGGATTGGCGGAAAAACGACTAAGAATGACCGATTCCCTGTCAATCGTCTTAAAAAACGCGAACGTTTGTTCCGCGTTTGCAAACGTTTGCAGGAGTATTTCCCGTCTACGATATGAATAAAGCAACTGATTACTTTTTTCTTCGGCTGTTACATTCAGAAACGTCTCAGGGAGTTTTAGGACTTTATACTCCGGTCTCCTTAACGCAGACATGAATAAATTCCCGTGCCGTCGAACCAGCCCACCCGATCGCAGGACGAAACTTCCTTGTTTCCCGTGTCCAACCGCAACAACGCGCCCGTTTCGCGTAGAAGCTTCCTGTCTCTGATGATGGCAAGCGCCGGAAGTGCTGCATTGGCGGCATGCGGCGGCGGCAGCGAAACCATGTCTGCCGATAGCGTCGTGAACGCTCAGGCCGTCGCCAAGAGCGCCTCGGCGAGCGGAACCGTCATTCCCCCGGCCGCATCGATTACAGACAGCGCAGGCGCCGTGTGGACGCTCGTCGGCGGCCGCGTGAATCGCAATGGCGTCGGCGTATCGACCGGTTCGCCTGCCGCGCTCACCACCATCCTCTATTACAACGGCGCGATCTACGCGAAGAACTCCGCCGGTACGTGGTTCAAGAACGGCAGCCCGTGGCAGAACGTCGGTACGGCCGACCCGCGCGGCGTGGCGTCGGCGGCGGCTGCGGTGACTTCGGGTTCGAAGTTCTACGGCATCAACGGCCACCTCGCTTACGGCTCGGGCATCTACAAGACGTTGTCGGCGGCTGCTCAGCTCGCGATCCTCAAGGATCTCGGCGTGACCAACTATCGTGCTGACGTAGCCGATTCCGGCATGGCCAAGACCGTTGCCGCAGCGTTGACGGGCGCTTTCAAGGGCAGCGGCGTGTCGATCCTGCCGGTTCTGAATCCGCTGTCGGCCGGCTGGAATACGTCGCTTAGCGAAGCCTCGGCCTACACGCTCGGCTACAACCTCGCGACGGGCGTCACGACGCAGCTCAAGGGCCTCGTGTCGCACATCGAGTGCGGCAACGAACTCGACGTTCCGCTGAAGATCAGCGGCGACGGCAGCAGCGCGGCAAACTGGAGCGCCTCGGCGTGGCCGTCGCTGCGTGGCGTGCTTCGCGGCATGATCGACGGCGTGCGCGCGATCGACCCGTCGATCAAGTGCGGCGTGGGCACCGGCATTCCGCTGTCCTACCGCGCACTGCAAATGCTGTGGAACGGCGTGTCGCCGAACGGCACGACCAACGGCGTGAGCGGCGCCGCATCGCTTCGCTGGGACTTCACCTGCTATCACTGGTATGAGAGTTCGGGCGACATGCTGTGCGGCTGGCAGAACAGCAAGTGCTACGACGTGCTTCAGGCGCTGAAGGATTCGTTCGGTGTGCCGATCTGGTTGACGGAGTGGGGCTGGAACGCGCAGAAGGACACGATGGATCAAAAGAACGCGTACATTCCGAAGGCGCTGGCCGAGTACCGGTCGCTGAAGGACAAGTACAACATCGAATCGATCATGATGTACGCGGTCATCGACGACAACTACGGGCTCATCGCCGGCGATGGCGTCACGAAGCGCGCATCGTACGATGCGTTCAAGAACTTCATCAAGGCGAACCCGGTTTAAGCGGAACGCATTCGGCAAGCACGGAACTCAAACGCTCCGACTCTCTTCGAGTCGGAGCGTTTTTTTTCGCGCAGTCGATTACTTGGCCGGAATAAGATACTTCGGCAACGCGCCGAGCTTCCACTCGAAGCCTTCCTTGACCGTCACCGTCGATGTCGCGCCTTGCCAGTCGATCTGCTTGTACGTGCCAGGCGGCACCGGGACCGACGTGGGCACGGGGTCCGCGTTGACATCGCTTCGCCAGCCGACGATCACGCGGTCATCGCCGCCATACTGGAACACCTTGGTATCGCCGCTGTCGACGAGCGCGTGGTCCCATGCACGAGAGCCGATGTTGCGCATGAGCGTGGTCACGGCGACATACGACGGCTTCGGCGTGAGGTCGAGACGCACGAGGCCGAAGTTCGCTTCCTTGTCCGACGGCTTCACACCGTCATCGACGAAGTCGTACCACATCACCGTTTCCACCGCGTTGAAGCGCCGCGAGAGCAGGAACGTGCGCGCCGCATAAGCGGCCTGCTTCTGCTCCGAAAGGCCCGCTGCCGTCGGGCTCGACGGCCAGCCGATCTCCGTGATGTACACCTTGAGCTTTCCGATGTCCGGCCGCGGATGAGACTGCGCCATGTTTCGCAGATGCGGCCATACCGTCGGCACGTTCACGCGCGGCAGCGGCGATCCTTGCGCGCTGTAGCCGTGATCCGGGTCGTAGGGCGACATGTACGGATGGATGCTGAAGCCGTCCTGATACTCGATCGCACCGGCCTTGACGATCTGCGTGATGCAATCGCCGCCCGGCCCGCCGCCCGCGCCGCCGCCGCCGCACGACACGACATTCGCATCGGGGCTGACCTTCTTGATCGCGCTGTACACCGGCTTCAGCAGTGCGATGTAGTTGTCGTAGCCGATACGCTGAAACGCGGGCTCGTTCCAGATTTCCCACGTCTTCACGTCGTCGCCGTAGAAGCCGACGACCTTCTGCGCATAGCGCACGAAGAGATCGCGTTCCTGGTCCGTTCGCGGGAAGCCTTGCGGTCCCTTGAAGAGGGCAGGGTAGGCGCGAGCGTTGCCGTAATCGAGCACGATCAGCGGCTTGATGTTCATCCTTACCGCCTGACGCACGTAGCCGCCGTACTCGTTTTCGTTGCGCCCGAACTGAAACTTGCCGGGCGTTTTCTCGACTTCGCTCCAGTACAGTTCGTCGCGTATCCAGGTGAAGCCCGCCCGCTTGATGAGCGCAAGCACCGTCGCGGGATTGCCCTTGCGCTGGCCGAAATGCGTGGCGACGCCTGCATCCCTGAACGTGCCCTTGCCCGCAGCGAGCGCGGCGAGACTGACCTTGACCGAATCGCCTTCGCCGCCGCTCGCGGAGACGAGCTTCGCGTCCAGCACGTACAGGCCGGGGCCGGGCAAGGACACGTTGACCGTCGCTTGCGCGCCACCGTTGCTTCCTGTTGCCGACGCGCGATAGGTATCGACCGGCGTCTTCGCCAACTCGGCATTGTCGTCATAGCGATAAAGCGTGGCGACGACTTGCGCGCCTTCCGACGCGCCTCCCGGAAGTCTGAACGTGATGCGCTTGCTGCCGGCATCGTCACTGATGAGGGAGCCCGGCGCGTTCGATACCGTCAAGCCGCTGGCGGCGAACGCATCGTTGCTGACGACGAGTCCTGCGAACTGCGCGGCGAGCATCAGCGTGGCCGATGCGATGAGGCGCGGATGAATCGCGCGGCCTTGACGCGGGCCGCGCGGTAAGGCACGCATGGCCCGCGTCGTGCGAAGCACTGGCATTGAAACTCCTATGGAATGCGAACCTGTTTTGAACAGCGGTCATTCGCCTTCGATGACGCGCATCGGACGCGCGCGCGGAGTGCGCGGCGGCGCGAAGCGCCGGGCGCGGGTGAGTGCGCTGCGCGGTCCCTTGTGCCACGCTGCGAGCCGCTGCTCGGCGACATACGCCTGGAAGCGCGGCCAGTAAAGCAGCAGGTAGCCGAGCGGCACGAACGACGTGACCGTCGTGATGCTCACCGTCGACGATATCAACAGGAACAGCAACAACACGAAGCCATCCGATGCGGTGAACGCCACGACGCCGAACAGCAGGATCGCGCTGAAGAGGCCCATGTCCGCGATCGATGCAGGCAGGCCCGCGAACGGCACGCCCGCCACCATCATGTCCGCTTCGATGAGCCGGATGAACGGCAGATAGCGATAGTGCTTGAGGATCTCGGGCGCAGTGATGCCGGAAATGAGATCTTCGAGCTTAGCTTCGACCAGGAACGGATAACCGCCGAAGCGGTGACCGAACGTCTCCGATCCGAAGAAGTTGTGGTTCCCCATGTAGACCGACAGCGCCGTGATCGCCACCGCGAATGCGCAAAACACCATGAGCGGATGCGTCGCGCGCAGCGGCTTGCGGAAAGGGTAGAGCGCGGCGAACAGGAACAACAGCATCGACGACTTCGAGAAACTGATGATGAGGCCGAACACGTAGAGCGCGACGACACGCTTGTCGATGCGCTCGCTCGTCGCGAGATACACCACCAGCGATGCAACCAGCAGCGAAGAGAAGAAGCCTGCTTCACGCGAGAGCCCGGAAACGCGCGCGAAATAGAACACTTCGAAGAAGTTGGTGTACGCGGCGGTCGCATACGAGCCCCAGATCGCCTGTCCGAGTGCGCGCGGGCCGATAGCCATCGCGAGATCGCGGTTCACGTAGTACAGCACGAACTGCGCTGCCGCAAAGCCGATGTTGATGATCATCCACACGTGCAGATAGAAGATGCGTCGCTGCTTCGAATACAGCAGATAGCCGATGCATATTGCGATCGAGACGACCCGCACGGCTACCGTCGGCGAACCGATGAGACTGACCGCGACCGCGACCGCGAGCGGCCCGCTCCAGCGACGCGCAGTCGCTGCGAGAAATTTGGTGAAGCCCGGATCGAAGAACGGGATGAAGAGATAGAAGTAGATCGTGAAGCCCCCCACCTGCGGATTCAGAATCACGCAGGTGAAGAACATGTAGAACAGCATCGAGATCGTACGTGCGTACATGGGTCTCTCCGGACGCTAACGTCCATCGACTCGAATTGTTATGACGCCAATGGCAAGACCGCGCGCCGATGCTTCGGCGGCGGTCCGACTGCCTTGTCGAAAGGGGACGACGAGCTTAGTCCTCTTCCGTCGCCACGTTGGACATGTAGGCGCTTGCGTACGCATACGTGCGCTTCTCGCTGCGGCGCTTGGGAACCGCATTGAAAATCACGCCCGCGATACGCGCGCCCGTCAGGTCGAGGCGCTTGATGGCTTCCTGCAACTCGCCTTCGCTCTGCGCGCTCGGCCGCACGACGACCACCGAAGAACCCGCATTCGCGGCGATCAGGTTGGCGTCGCTCACGGCGAGGACGGCGGGCGTATCGATGATCACGAGGTCATAGCGCTGCTGCAGCAGATCGAGAATCAGCGGCAGACGCGGCGTCGACAACATCTTCGACGGATTCGCCGGGAAGCGGCCCGAAGTCATCAACGAAAGACCTGGCACATCCGTCGCGCGGATCGCCTGATCGAGCTGGATCTTGCTCGCGAGCACTTCTGCAAAACCATTGCTGCCGTGTTGCCCGAAGATCGAAGCGATGCGGCCGCGCCGCATGTCACCGTCGATCAACAGCACGTTCTTGCCCGTTTGCGCATGCAGCACGGCGAGGTTCGACGCGACAAAGGTCTTGCCGGTGCCCGGCGTTGCGCCGACCACGGCAAGCACGTTGTTCGGCGCGGGGCCGATATCGAGCATCAGCGATGCATGCACCGCACGCAATGCCTCGACGGCCATGTCCCGATCGCCGAGCGCAGACAGCGGGTGATGGCCGGCGTCATCGGCGGCAAGTCCCTTGGGATCGCGTTCGTCGCTCAGCACGCGCTGCGACGGGTCGCCGGCCAATGCGCCCGGACGGCTCTTGCCGGGCAGAAGCGATGCCTTCGACGGACGATCCAGACGCGCCTGCATCGGGCTGAAACTCACTGCACCGAATACCGGCAGGCTCAGACGGCTTTCAACCGAGTGCGGGCTTTTCACGCTGCGCGAAAGCTGATCGCGGAAGAACACGAAGAGGATACTTAGGACTACACCTGCAGCCGCACCGCCGGCAATGACGAGCGGGCGCTTCGGCTTCGACGGGTCCGTCGGATAGATAGCCGAATCGATCAGATGCACGTTGCCGATGGTGCCCGCACGCGTCACGGCGAGTTCGCTCGCCTTCTGGCGCATCGCGACGTAGATGTCTTCTGCGACCTTCGAATCGCGCGTCAGATCCATCAGCTTGCGCTCGGAGCCCGGCAGTTGACCGAAGCGCTGATCGAACGCCTGCTTTTGTGCTCTGAGCGTGGCGAGCTGCTCGTCGATGGTGCGCACTTCACGCGTGGTCGGCGCAAAGCGGGCCGCCGTCTGCGTGCGCTGCATCTGGAGCGTCGCGATTTGCCGTTCGATATCGAGACTGCCCTGAAGGTACGACGTTGCTTCCGTGCCGGGCTGCATCGAATTGGACGAGCGGCGGTAGCTGCTCAGCTCGGTTTCGGCGCGTTGCAGCTCGCGCTCGAGTCTCGGCAGTTCGCCCAGAATGAAGTTGCGCGTGACGCTCGCTTCCTCGCGATGCTGATCCACGTGCGCCGCGATATACGTCTGCGCGATGGCGTTCGTGATTTCCTGCGCGAGGCGGGGATCTTCGTTTTCGTACAGCACTTGAACGACGCCCGAGTCCTTCGTCGATTCCATCACCTTGAGGTTCTTGGCGAAGCGCGTCACAGCCTGATATTCGCTGAAGCGCGTGACGTTGAACTCGGTGCCGGGACGAGCGACGAGCTTGTCGATCATCAACGAGATGCCGTCAGCGTTCGCCGGGCGGCCAACGGTGCCGTGCAGGATCGAATTGCCATCCGGATCGACCAGCTCATACGCGCCTTGCGGCAGCACACGCAACAGCAGCTTTCTGTTTTCCAGGCGCGGCGGCACGTCGAGCTGGCTGACGTTCACTTCTTCGCCGCCCCATGCAAAGGAGCTGAAGCCGAGCACGGGCGACGAGGGCTGGCCGGGTGTCGCCAGCAGTTCGGAAATGCGGCCGGCAAGCGGCATTTCGCGCGGCGCGACCAACACGTCCTGATGGTATTTCTTGATGACCGGCAAAAGCACTGCGCGGCTCTGAATGATCTGAATCTCGGCGTCGGTCGGCAGCGTCGAGGGCACGACCTGCTGCTGGCCTTGCGTGTTGTTCACGCCAAGTGCGTTGGGGTTCGGATAGTCCACCTTGATGAGCGCATCGGTCGCGAACATCGGTGTGGCGAGGTAGGCGTAAGCCGTCGCCAGCGCCGTGATGCCGATGATGATCGACACAACGAGCCACGCGTTGTCGACGATGAGCTTCCAGAAGTCGCTCGCGGAGAACCCGTCGTCTCGACTGCGCACAGGGACTGGATCGATCCCAAGAACTGGTGTGTTCATTAGAGGGTTTCCTTATGGATTCGAATGTCGGTCCAAAAACCAGCGACGCGCGGTGCAAGGAATACCGTTCCCGCAATCGCACGGCCAGTAAAAAATTCCAACGTTTGCTAGAGAAGAAGAATGTTTGGGACGTCCAAACACCGGACAGCCCACCCGAAAAAGACAAAACTCGGGAAAACGCGTAGCCGTCGCAATACCGCCTACCTTCCAGCCTCGTCAAATTAAGGTACGTGCGATAACGCACATTACGAATAAAGGGACGTAGCAGTCGCAAAAAGTCTTCGTCGATTGCATAGTTGGGGTTGACGCGCATGAGCTTTTCCTTCAGAGCCGATGTTGCAGCGCAAAAGAAAAAACGAACGTGTAATCTCAACTCGCTGTTTGTAGAATCTGCATCAGCTTCTTCGCGGCGCCTTCCCATTTGAACTGCGCGGCGTGCGTCAGGCCGGCGCGCCGATGCTGCGCGCGCAACGCGTCGTCCGTCGCCATCAATTCGATCTTGGCCGCGATGTCTTCAACGGACGTCGCATCGCAATACATGGCCGCCTCGCCGCACACTTCCGGCAGCGACGCCTCCTTCGATACGATCACCGGACAGCCGCAATACATGGCCTCGAGCGGCGGCAAGCCATAACCCTCGTAGAGAGAAGCAAATACCAGGCAAGCCGCGCTGCTATAAAGCGCCTTGAGTTCGCCATCGGTGACGAAACCGGCCCAGATGACGCGATCCGAGTATGACTGCTGTGCCGAGTCGTTGTTCGCGAAGACACGCGGATTCGCGCCGCCTGCAATCACGAACTTGAAATCCTTGTCGAGATGGCCGAGCAGCTTCGTCGCGGCGAGCACCCTTTGGAGGTTCTTGCGCGGATCGAGACTGCCGACGAGGATGCAATACTTGTCCTTACCAAGCGCGAGCTTATCGAGAATAGATGGCTCTGCCGTGACACGGTCCATGTGATCGGCGCCCGGCCTGATCACTTCGACGCGCGACTCATCCAGGCCCAGGTGATGGCATATGCGCTCGCGCGAGAACCGCGAGACAGTGAGTATCAGATTCGCTTGCCGGCGCAGCACGGAAAATCTGAGCCGATACCACATCACGAATTTCTTGGAGAACCCGTGCGGCACGTCGTAGACGGCCATGTCATGGATCATCAGAAGGTGACGCCGCTTGAAGAGCGGGCCGGTATTGCACAGACTAATCAACGTGTCGCGCCGCGATTCGAGCGGAAGCGTGATTTGCTCCCACAGGTTGCCCTTGAGATTACGGGCGATGTGCGTGGTACGCGCGACCAATCCCAGATCGGTTGCGTCGGGGGGCACCAGCACGGGGAGTTCGGTCGGCGATGACGCGCGTGACTGCATGGCGCGCGTCAATTCATACGCCACGCGTTGCACGCCGGTAATACGCTGTGAGGCGAACTTGCCGTTTATTGCAAAGCCCATCAAGTGTCCTTGGTTTTTTGCGAATGCCTATGCTGCCTATGACGCGGACGCCGGCCTCGCATCGACAGGCGTGCGCCAACACACGCAGACGAACGAAGCAGCCTTTCTATCAGACGAGAATCGATTTGTCATTCGCATTCAACTCGCTTATGTGCGGTAGCGGACGCCCGAAAATCTTTTGTTATTCCGCGTGAATTTCTTTAGCGCAGCCGGGTCTCTCTCTGCCTGAGACTGAATGCGATGTAAGCAGTTTTCAGCCCGGACGACCGATCGTCTTATTTCGATCGCTCTATCCGGGCTTCGTTGCCGAAGCGGTGCGCATCGCTTAGAGTGTCGACTTTACAGCGCATCGTGAGGATGTTGCCATCGTCCGTCACTGCTGCCTGAAGCTCGCCACCGCATCGAACCCACGCGCGCTTTGCGCGTTTGGCATCATCCGTGCTAAAGGTCGGTGTCGCGTCGCTACCCTCGGATCATGCGTGCGGTCCTGTGCGATTGCATGCAGGCCGCGAGCGTATGCAGTGCCGTGCCTTGTCGAAACGACACTTTTGAACGTATGGGACAAGCAATGTCATTCGTCACGCGTGTGAACTCGATCGTCGGGGTCATCGCGCGCGCGCTCGATATCGTCCGCGTTATAAGCCTCTTTCTCGTCGCGACGGTCTCGATGTGGCTGTTCGAGAGCATGGAAAGAATGGTGAACCGCGTGAAAGGTAGTCGTCAGTAATTCAAGCGGCGTCGCGTTACGTCTGCGTTTTGCGCGAGCGGCGCTGTCGTTTGCAAACTCAACACACCATTGGCGGTCTGCCAAATCCGGAAGCGTCCATGTATCAGGAGAGACTGTGAAAGTTGCCATTGTCCACGACTGGCTCGTGGTGACCGGCGGAGCCGAAAAGGTATTGCAGCAGATCATCGACTGCTATCCCAACGCCGACATCTTTACCCTCGTCGACTTTCTGGAAGATCGCACCTGCCTCAGGAATCGTCCGGTCAAGACATCTTTCATCCAAAAGCTGCCGTCGGCAAGAAAGCGCTACCGGAGCTACTTGCCGCTCATGCCGCTGGCAATCGAGCAGTTCGATCTCTCTGGCTATGACCTGGTCATATCGAGTTCATACGCGGTCGCGAAGGGCGTCATCACCGGCCCGGATCAGTTGCATATCAGCTATATGCATTCGCCGATCCGCTACGCGTGGGACCTGCAGCACCAGTATCTGACCGAAGCTGGCCTCTCCAAGGGGTTCAAGTCAGTGCTAGCGCGCGGTCTGCTGCACTATATTCGCGGCTGGGATGCGCGCTCGACTAACGGCGTGGATCACCTGATCGCCAATTCGCACTTTATCGGGAGGCGCATCAAGAAGGCGTATCGCCGCGACGCGACGGTCATTTATCCGCCGGTCGATGTCAGCGCATTCTCGATGCGGTCGCAGAAGGAAGACTTCTATGTGACGGCGTCGCGCATGGTGCCGTACAAGCGCATCGACATGATCGTGAAGGCGTTCTCGATGACACCCGAGCGGCGTCTCGTCGTCATCGGCGACGGTCCCGACATGCACAAGGTTCGCGCGGCCGCGGGCCCCAACATAACGATCCTCGGCTATCAGTCGTTCGAAGTCTTGCGCGACCATCTCCAGCGCGCGCGCGCCTTTGTTTATGCTGCCGAAGAAGACTTCGGAATTTCGATCATCGAAGCGCAGGCTTGCGGCACACCTGTCATCACCTATGGACGCGGCGGTGCACTCGAGACGGTGATCGGCATTCCGCGCGAGCGCCCCACCGGTGTGTTCTTCAAGGACCAGACGCCGGCATCGCTGAATGAGGCAGTCACGCGCTTCGAGCGTAATCTGCATGCGTTCGATCCCCGCGTTTGCCGCGAGAACGCCGAGCGGTTTTCCAGCGAAATCTTCAAGGCTTCGCTGACGTCGTTCGTAGAAATGCGGGTCGCACGCTTTCAGTCAGAAGCGGCTGTAGACCGCCGGCCCATGCATCATGAGCTTGCAGTGCATGAGAATGCGGTTGCATCCGTCGAGCCGTTGGAGTGACAACGTTCCCGTCGGGCTGAACGATCAGCTGGCGGTCTTGGCAGTATCGATGAGTGATGTGGCGGCCACGGGCCTGAAGCCCGACGCGATTGCGGCCAGCGCATGACCGACAGTACGCGCGGCCAGCGGCACGTGAACGCCTGAGGACTGCTGCGTGCTCTCACAGCGTTCCCGCGCGGTGAGAGGCGTCTGTCCGTAAAAGCCGAGGAAAGGTCCCGCGTTCGCCTTTGCGCGGAGATACATGCGCGCTTTGTCCGTCAACGCGACGAGCATCTTTTGATCGATCTGCTCCTCGTGGCGTCGGAGCGTATCCAGCGCCGTGGACGCAACGGCCAGCGATTGCGCGAGCACCGGAAGCGCACGGCCAATGCCGACATCCAGCAAGCGAAGGACGCGCGGGAGGTCGCTCGGACTATCGGCAAGTTCACGGTTAGCGAGCAGAATGGCCGCGTCGGCCGATCCCCGCGCGCTTTGAAACAGGCTCACGGCATCTGCGAGCGTGAACCTGTCGCGCGCGCGAAGGCGAATGGCCGCATGAGCCAGCGCGCATCCTATTAGCGGGTCATCGCGTACGCTATTCCAGTCGAATCCGTTAGTGAGTTCCTCGGCAAGGCGCGGGGCCTGGACCATCTCATCCATTGCAAGAAGCGACAGCAGGGCGTTGCGGGGCCCTTCCGAGACACGCGAGACAACGACGTTCAACGGATAGTCGTCTTCGCGATCGCTTTTGCGCGGCGTAAGCAGCACCTTTACGTGACCGGCAGGAAGCGATACGAAGCACGCGGAAAGTTCAGGACCCACGATCTGCAATAGCGAGGGTTCGCGTGTTGACAGTTCGAACTGCTTTGCATAATCATTCGATCGATGCTCCGTGCTCACGAGTTCGGCAGGCCGCCAGGTGCCGAATTGCTGCGTCCAGAGCCGTCCCCAGACCTGGTAGGCACGCGTCTCGCTGAACGAAAGGCGCGATGCCTCCGCGAGATCGACATGCGCGGCTGCCCATGTAAGCCAGTCGGGGACATCGTCCGGAACGAGGTCGATCGTATGTTGAGCGAAACGTCCGATGAACGGAATGCGCCGTGTGATGTTCGGACCATTCATCGTGGCCACTTTTACGACCACCGCGGACAGCGCGCTGTGGCCCGGTCGCTCAAGACTCTCTGCTGATCTTCTCAGGACGCTCGCATCATCCGGCAATTCCACTGTCGTGGCGTGCTTCGTCGAAATAAGCACCCGTTCCACTGCCGACCCGAGCTCGCTCTTGACCTCCGCAGGCAATGCGACGTCTTCCTTATCGTCATCACTCAACGATGCGAGACTGAGGATAACGACTCGGCTCATGACATGAGGCTCTTCGAAATAGGAAGGAGCATAGTAGTTCAAATGAAACGCTTTTACTATGAGCAATGTCGCCCGCACGCGCGGTGCAACGTGCACGGGAGACGCGACTTCATTTCTTCAGGACATCCGGGCTAGGCGCCGATGCAGCGTCGAATGCGTCAGCCGAAGGAATGGGAAGTGTCATCACGCGCTGCGCCTGCGCATCGAACACTTCGCGCGAAAAGCGGCGGCGAAACTCTTGCGCAATGGATGCGACCGGCACTTCCCGCGCGGCGAAAACGCGCTCGACGAAGGCATTGTGATCGCCCGGCGAAAAGAGCAGTGCGTTCGGCAAGTAGGCATCCAGCCCCGACACGCGCGCGACGACGATAGGACGCTCCGCGAGTATCGACTCGATCATGACGAGTGGCACGCCTTCGAATGCGGAGGGCAGTACGAGCGTATCGCTCGCGACGATATAAGGAAGCACGTCCGTCTTGCGTCCTAATATGCGCACGCATTCCGACAACAACGGGCTTGCTTCGACCATCGCAGCCAGTCGCCCGGAATCCGGTCCTTCACCAATGATGATCACGATGGCGCGTTTGAACGCGGCCGCATGGCGTTCGATCGATTCGAGCAGAAAGTCGTGCCGCTTGTGCTCGAAGTTGACGCGTCCGATATGAGCGATGATCGTCGTGCCGTCGTCGGGCAGGCCGAGCATCGCCCGCGCGTCTGAGCGCGTGAGTGTCGAGTGACCGAAGCGGGAATCGACGTAATTCTCGAGAATCATCGTGCGCGCGTTTGGTGCCAGAAAGCGCAGCTTGGCGCGCAAATGCTCGTTCAAGGTGACGTATTCATTCGGCATGCGATACACGCCGCGCTTTGCGAGCCACTTCGCTTTGTCGATAAAACGCGTGGTTTTAGGGCAGTCGTTGACGAGCGGCAAATAGCTGACGCTGCGTGTCCCGGACAAACGCGCGGCAAACAGGCCCGCGAGGCCCGAAACGATGGTGCCCTGAGCGATCAGCAGCTTATGCAGTTGCAGGTCGCGCAGTATGGCCGCTGTCGAACGTGACATGCGAAGCATTGCCCAGAGATTGCCGCGTATGGATTCGGCGGTATAAGGAAGGGCAATCGTCTGCACTTTGCGGTGATCTCTCGCAAGGTCGGCCACGTAGCGAAAGAGTGCCGGATTGTCTCTCGGCACAAAGATGTGCAAGGCATCGATGTCCGCGCTTTGTACAAGCGCGAGCATGAAGCGCTTGAGCATCTCTTCGTGACCGCCGTTTATGCCCGAGTCGCAATAGATTCCGACCTTCACGACGTTCTCCCTTTGTGCGCGCCTCGATGCGCGTCTTCCCGGCCGTTCTGTCGATACGGATCAACTCGTCTGTGCATGAAGACCTTTGCGACCGCTTGCTGTCGATGTCGAAGAAACATCATTGGCTGGCGCCTCATGAAGCTTAGGCAAGAAAGGACCGAAATATTAGAGCGTAATGGTTTCAAAAAGGTCTCGCGTTGGCCACCAGCGATTCTGATACGAGTTTCGAAGCCCGGAGCGTGCTGCAAGAGCATTATTGGGGCCACCTGGCAGGAATGGCTGCGCCTTTCCATCCCGACGCGCCGTATCAGAGCAACGCACGTGTGTTCAGCTTACATTCTTCCTGCTTCGAACGCTTGAACGATCGTTCGCAGGGCTATGGATTGTACCGGCGAGGAGAGTATTTTCGGCTATCTAACGGTGCATCGGTGTGCTAACGTCGCTTGTCAACTGTGAACCGTGCCGCCGACAGCGAGGCCGCACTGGCCCGATCGGCGCTGTCCGCAAGGCAGCCGGCAACTTGTATGAAGTGACGTTTGGATTCGTTCTGAACCGCGCCCCGGCACACTCGCCGTCAGATATGACCATGGATGAGCAGGAAGAGTTGCGGTCCCTTTACTCCGTGATCTGCCCTCGTTGCCAGAGCGTCTCGCAAGCGGGTGATATCGCGTGCCCGTACTGCGGGGCCGATCGACATGGAGCCGTTCTCACACGAGCCGACGAGCCGCTCGCGCCGCACGAGGAATTCGTGCAGGCGGAACTGCCTGCTTCGTTCACAGTGGGCAGTGTGAGCGTGCCTGCAACGAAGCGAAACCGTACGGCAGTGTTTGCGGTGGTCCTTGGCGTCGTCGCTGTATCTTACGGACTCGTGCGTGCCCCCTCGCACGAGAGCGCGCAAATATCGGCAGTCGATCAGGTGAGCGCCACAGGAGCCGTGCGGTCCGCAGCATCGGTCAACCGTGCAGCGCTGTCGGGCAACGACCGTGCGATGCAAACGGATACATCGCTGCGAGTAGTAGCTTTTGGCGTGCCAGTTCGATCGCCACTGCCGCCGTGCGAGGTGGAAGGCGCGGCAGCGTTCGGCCTGAGGATGTTCTGGTGCGACGCGCTATCGCTTGGGCGTCCGGTTCTGCCGCTCGGCATGAACACACCGGATAATGCGGCGGCTGCAGCGCTTACATCTGCACGGAAAGACGTCGAGTCGAGCGGTACGACGAAGAGTCGGCCCTCGACAAAATCTGAACGCAACGAATCACGTATTTACGCAAGTGCTAAAGAAAAGGAGAGCGGGAAACGGCTTGCCGGGTCACGAAAAACCATGGCGTGCGGTCACAAAAAGAGCGAAGCATGCAACGCGAAGTCGCCGGTTCGAGCATACGCGGCTGGAGAAAAGCGGCAACGCGCGCCTCACGTTGCATCGTCGGCCAGAAAGAGAGAGAACGTCGAATCCTTTCGGGGGTCGAGCATAGGCGCGAATGCCAGCAATCCCGCAATGACTTCAGCTGGCAGCTGGACGCCGCCTACCAATGCGGAACCGATCATGGCCACGGGCCAGGCGGAAAGCGGAGCGTCGTCTCAGGGAGTGAAAGCACCCAGGGGCCGCGGAGAAGCGCACTGAGATGTGCGCATATCGTTCAGTATGGCGAACGAAGCGTGATTGCGGAACCTACACCACCTCGCCGCTTACTTCTTCGCATATCTGCCGGCCACGAATCCGAGCAGAAGCCCGACTACGAGGACCACAACGCCAAGTCCCCATAACGTCAGAAGCTCCGAACGATCAAACGTGAAACGGGGCGAAACAACCGCTGCGACCTCGCGTGCATCGACTTGCGTCATTCGAGGAATTTCAGCAATCCCATAGACGCATATCTCTCCGCTCGGCAATGAGCAAAACCGGTCAGCAGGGCATTGCTTCAAAATCTTCTGCGGCGCGCCATCGCCGCACACCGCTCCTGCGCCCTTCAGCACTCGGAGCGTCACGTCGGGATACTTGGTGATTTGTTCCGGCATGAGATGGCCGCCTTCGTCGAACGAACACGGACCATCATCAATACGCCGTCGAGGCTAAAGATGCAACGAAAAATGCGCCTGCCTCAGGCTGCGAGTGCCTCGTCAATTTCGTCGATGTCCGCCACCGATCGCATTGCAGCGGCATGCTCGCGAATCAGCTTATAGACCGTTTCGCCCGGCACCGTTTCGGATTCGAGCAACTGATCGGCAATCGCGCGCAACACCGGCTCGTTAGCTTTCAGCAGCGAGAAGCACGCATCGTTCAGGTCGTGCAGAAGCTCGTTCGCATGCTCGATCGCCGTCTTGAGTTGCAAGCCTGCGACCTGCTGCGGCAGGGCGGCCAGACTGAAGAGATTGCCGTCCGTGTTGAAGCCGAATTTGGAAACCATATCCAGTCCGATTCGCGACGCTTCCTGCAAGTCATGCGCAGCGCCACTCGACGCTTCTTTGAATATCAGCAGTTCCGCATTGCGTCCACCAAGCAGCACCTGAATTTCGTTGCGCATCTCCGTTTCTCGATAGAGATGCTTGTCTTGCGTCTTGGTGATGAGCGCCACGCCCAACGCGCCACCGCGCGGCAAGATCGTGACTTCTTCGAGCACGCCCGTATTCAGCAATGCCGCGACGAGTCCATGACCCGCTTCATGAATGGCAATGCGCGTGCGTTCATCGTCTGACAACGCGCGCTCAGCACCGTTGATGTCGCCGATGCGCGCGATCTTGACCGCTTCGACGAAGTGCTCCGCGGCCACTTCCTTTTCGCCTGCCTTGCGCGCGACGAGTCCCGCCTGATTGACGATCATCGCGAGCGTGGCCGGAGAAAGGCCTGTTGTCAGACGCGCGAGCTGTGCGAAGTCGATGTCGCCAGCCTTTGTTTTCAGGTTTGCCCCATAGAAACGCAAGATCTTCTCGCGGTCCTCGATATCCGGCAGCCGCACTTGAATTGTTCTATCGAAGCGGCCCGGGCGACGCAGCGCTTCGTCCAGATTATCCGGGTGATTCGTCGCCGCGACGATAATTACGCCTTCGTTGGATGCAAAGCCATCCATTTCCGCAAGCAATTGATTGATGATGCGGTTGCTCTCCGTTTCGACCGGTCCGCCGCCCGTGTCCGTGCGCTTCCCCAGGCCGTCTGCTTCGTCGATGAAGATCACGGTCGGCGCGTTCTTGCGCGCGAGCTCGAACAAGTGCTTCACCTTCTGAATGCCGACGCCATAATACTTGGCGCTGAAATAGCTGCCCGTGATCGCAATGAAGTTCGCACCGCACTCGCCGGCGAGCGCCTGGGCAAGCCGTGTCTTGCCGACGCCGGGGCCGCCGGTCATCAAGATGCCGCACGGCGCGCGCACGCCCATGCCGGTGAATTGCGCGGGCTCCGTGAGCCACGCGCGAACGTCGGCAAGCGCGGCCTTTGCCTCGCCCGCGCCGATGACATCGTCGAAGCGCATCGTCGGTGACTTGGCGAGCAACTGCGCGCCGCCGCGCATTTCGCGGCGCATGAACCACAGGAGACCGCCGACCATGAGTACCGGCAAGAGCACGCTGAGCACATCGCGCAGACGGTCGAAGCTGTCGGTCCAGCGCGCCATTCCAGTCTGTACATTTGCGTCCGGCAGCCAGACGAGCTGGTAAGGCGCCTTGGCGCCTGACTTTAGATCGCCAACCAATAATGCGTTGGAGAATGAGCCGTTATGGTCGGCTACGAAGTATTTCTCGCCGCTTTGTGTGGACACCAGAATGGCGTCGCGACTTACACCGATTGCCGTGACCGCATTCGAGCGCATATCTCCCGTCAGTTGGGACACGTCCTTCTCGCGGTGCGTCCAGGGCGTCGCGTCTGTGCGCATCTCACTTGCAACACCGGGCAGCGCCAATGATTCATGTTGCGGCAGGGCCGCATTGTGACGCCAGATCAAAGCGGTCGCGGCGGCGGCCAGTGCGGCGACGGTCAAGCCATATACGAAGAAGCGGCCAAAGCGTGACCGCAAAAGATTCCTTACCGGTTTCATCTGGCAAATCCTGGACGGGTCGCGCCCGGCGGCCCTTTGATCTAAGCCGGAGCGCTTGGCGTCCGGGTGTGTCGGAATGCTTCGGTGGTGGGATGCCCGCCGTGCTCGGCTTGACGATTGACCTTGAACCGCTAGGGAGAAAGTTGCTTAGTGCATTGCCATTTTAACGGCAGACGGTGCGTGTTCTTGATTGAGACGCTGGAAAGCGGTAATAGCTACGCAAAACTCACTGCAGTCATGCGCCTTTGCACACCGTCGTCGAGAATAGCACAGCATTTAAGCGCGTTCCACGCGGTAATTAGTGCAGGTCCGGCGTGCACCCTCGAAGCCGCCTCCAAGCTGGATTCGGATCGCGCGTCTCCGCGATTTCCCTATGTTACGATCGTAACAACACTGCGTTAAACTGAGATCAACCTATCAAAACGTGTTGTGCGTCGTCCGTGCGCAACTACAGGATCTCATGGTGGAAACAGCTTCGAAGTCCGTCGTCGCATGGCCGGGCAAAGCGCAAACTCACGCGAGCGCTCGAAATCCGGGCGTGCCTTTTGACCTCGCGTGGCTGGATGGACTGCGAGTGAATCAGTCGGCTGTCTCGCGCAGATCATCCACGCTCGGCACACGCCGCACCGTCAAGAAGGACGCGCAAGCCGCGTGGCTGCTCAAAGCCATTACGTGTATAGACCTGACCACCCTGAGCGGCGACGATACCACCGCGCGTGTCGAACGCCTGTGCGCTAAAGCGCGCCGTCCTTTGCGCGACGATCTGCTCGATGCGCTCGGCATGTCGGCTCAGCCGATTACGACAGGCGCGGTCTGCGTCTATCACCGCTTTGTCAGAGCGGCCGTCGATGCGCTCGAAGGCAGCGGCATTCCAGTGGCGGCCGTGTCCACCGGCTTCCCTGCCGGACTGAATCCTCATGCACTCAAGCTGAGAGAAATCGAAGCATCCGTGGCGGATGGCGCTAAGGAAATCGACATCGTCGTGACGCGCGAGCATGTGCTGACAGGAAACTGGCAAGGGCTTTATAGCGAGATGCGAGACTTCCGCGCGGCTTGCGGCGATGCACATGTCAAAGCCATTCTTGGCACCGGCGACATTCGCACTTTATCCAATGTCGCTAAAGCGTCGATGATCTGCATGATGGCCGGCGCGGATTTCATCAAGACTTCGACCGGTAAGGAAAGCGTCAACGCCACGCTCGACGTATCGCTCGTCATGGTGCGCATCATTCGCGAGTATCTCGCGCGCACCGGCGTAGCAGTCGGCTTCAAGCCAGCAGGCGGCGTCTCTACGGCCAAGTCCGTGCTTCAGTACCAGATACTGATGAAGGAGGAGTTGGGACGCGCGTGGCTCGAGCCGGAGTTGCTGCGCATCGGTGCTTCCAGCCTGCTTGCCGATATCGAACGGCAACTCGAACACCATGTAAGCGGACGCTATTCGGCGTTCAATCGTCATCCGGTCGCTTGAATCAAGCACTCAAACATAAAGCCTCATGAGCGTAGCCGAATACTTCTCTTCAATGGAATACGGACCTGCACCGGAAGACGATTGCGCTGCGCGCGCATGGCTCGACGAACACGCCGGCCGCTTCGGTCACTTCATCAACGGCGCGTGGCGCAATGGCGCCGATGACGAGCGCTTCGATTCTCGCGAACCGGCGACGGGTCGCGTGCTCGCATCGGTCGCGCAAGGAACGAGTGCGGACATCGATGCCGCCGTGCAAGCCGCGCATGAGGCGCTAGAGTCGTGGCAAGGCATCGGGGGAGCCGGGCGAGCTCGGCATCTTTATGCGTTGTCGCGTATGGTTCAGAGACACAGCCGTCTCTTTGCCGTGCTCGAATCGCTCGACAACGGCAAGCCGATTCGTGAGTCGCGCGATATCGACATCCCCCTCGTTTCCAGGCACTTTCTGCATCACGCGGGATGGGCGCAACTGCAAGACAGTGAATTTCCGCATTGGGCTCCGCTTGGTGTCATCGGGCAAATCGTTCCCTGGAATTTTCCGCTGCTGATGCTCGCCTGGAAGATTGCGCCTGCGCTTGCGCTCGGCAACTGTGTCGTGCTTAAGCCTGCGGAATATACGTCGCTGACTGCATTGCTTTTTGCCGAGCTTGCGCATCGCGCAGGCTTACCCAAGGGTGTGCTCAACGTCGTCACGGGCGATGGCCGCACGGGCGCAGCGCTCGTCAAGCATCCGCGTGTCGCCAAGATCGCATTCACGGGTTCCACCGAAGTCGGCCGCCAGATTCGCGCGACGACTGCGGGATCGGGTAAGTCGCTTACGCTCGAATTGGGCGGCAAGTCGCCGTTCATCGTATTTGACGATGCCGATCTGGATTCCGCCGTCGAAGGCGTGGTCAACGCGATCTGGTTCAATCAAGGCCAGGTGTGTTGCGCAGGTTCGCGTTTGCTCGTTCAGGAAGGCATAGAGGCCCGGTTCATCGACAAGCTCAAGCGCCGCATGGAAACATTGCGCGTGGGGTCCTCGCTCGATAAGGGCGTCGATATGAGCGCTATTGTCGATGACGTGCAGCTCGAACGCATCTGTGCGCTCGTTGCCAGGGGAGAAAGCGAAGGCTGTGCGATTCATCAACCGTCGCGCCTTGCGTTGCCGGAAGGCGGCGCATACTTCCCGCCGACGCTTATCACGAATGTCGCTCCCGCTTCGACGCTCGCGCAAGAGGAGATATTCGGCCCTGTGCTCGTGACGATGAGCTTTCGCACGCCGGAAGAAGCGGTCGCGCTGGCAAACAACACACGCTATGGCCTCGCCGCCAGCGTATGGAGCGAGAATATCAGCCGCGCACTGGATGTCGCCCCGCGCCTGCAATGCGGTGTCGTATGGATCAATGCGACGAATCTCTTCGATGCGGCCGTAGGCTTTGGCGGTTATCGCGAATCGGGATTCGGCCGCGAAGGCGGACGCGAGGGCATATACGAATATCTCAAGCCCCGTGCGTGGGCCAGGCTGCCGATACGCGAAGAAGCGAAAGCGCTTCCGATAGAGTCGGGTCCGGTAGTCAACACGGGCAACGTCAGTGCAATCGACCGCACCGCCAAACTCTATATCGGCGGCAAGCAGGCACGTCCCGACAGCGGCTACTCGCGCTTCGTGCGCGCGCCGTCGGGCGCGATCGTCGGGGAAGTGAGCGACGGAAGCCGCAAGGATATTCGCGACGCCGTCGCTGCGGCGCGAGGCATGACGAAGTGGGCAACCGCGACGGCGCACAATCGCGCGCAGGTGCTTTATTACCTTGCGGAAAATCTTAGTGCGCGTTCAGAAGAATTCGCGCGGCAACTCGTATTGCGTGCGGGCTCGAGCGAGCGCGACGCCAAGCGAGAAGTGGATGCATCGATTGCGCGCTTCTTCACGTATGCTGCATGGGCCGACAAGTTCGATGGCGCCGTGCATGCGCCGCCGCTACATGGCGTTGCGCTTGCCATGCATGAGCCGCTTGGCGTAATCGGTATCGTGTGTCCGGACGAAGCGCCTTTGCTTGGCTTCGTTTCGCTGATTGCGCCTGCCCTTGCGCTGGGTAATCGCGTAGTCGTGGTGCCGAGCGAGACATGTCCGCTCATGGCGACCGACTTCTATCAGGTCGCGGAAACGTCGGACGTGCCGGGCGGGGCGCTCAACATCGTTACTGGCGATGCTAAGACATTGGCGCAGACGCTTGCGAAGCATGACGACGTCGATGCGCTCTGGTGCTTTCATGGCGCGTCGCTGTCGGCAATGGCCGAGCGCGAGTCGGTCGGCAATCTGAAGCGAACCTTCGTCGACCAGGGGCGCGTCTTCGACTGGCACGATGCGTCGAGCGAAGGCTTGCCGTTCATGCGTCAGGCGATACAAGTCAAGAATATCTGGGTGCCGTACGGGGATTGACGGGAGCATTCATTTACAAAGATCAACGGGCGTAGATTTCGAATGAGACACGTCCACGCATGGAGGAGACGCTGTGCTGAAGAACATTGATCCGCTGCTTAACGCTGACATTCTTTACGCGCTTGCCGCTATGGGTCATGGCGATGAATTCGTGATTTGCGACGCCAATTTCCCCGCCGATTCCGTCGCGCGTCAAACGGTGCTTGGCAAGCTGTTGCGTGTCGATGGCGCGACTGCGCCGCGCGTCGTGCGTGCGGTTCTGTCGGTAGTGCCTCTCGATACTTTCGTCAACGATCCCGCGGGCCGCATGGAAGTGGTCGGCGATGCATCCGCGTTGCCCGCCGTGCAGCAGGAAGCGCAACGCGAAGTGAACGAGGCCGAAGGACGCGCGCTCGATTTTGCACCTATCGAACGCTTTGCTTTTTATGAGCGAGCCAAGAAAGCCTATTGCGTCATCGCGACAGGCGAAGCGCGCGGGTATGGCTGCTTCATCTTCAAGAAGGGCGTGCAGCTTGCACCCGATGCACCGCAAGGGGTTGCATGATGAGCGGCAGCGTCGTCATTCTCGGCATCTACGTGACTGACCTTGCGTTTCGTGCGCAACGCATGCCTTTGTTAGGCGAGACGGTAGCAGGCTCCGCGTTTGCAATGGGACCTGGCGGCAAGGGCTCGAATCAGGCGGTCGCGGCTGCGCGTGCCGGGGCGGACGTGATCTTCTGCACCCGCATCGGTAACGATGCGTTCGGCAAGATCGCGCAAGAGACATGGGCGGCGGAAGGCATCACGTCGCGCGCCACGGTCGTCAACGAAGTGGCTACGGGCGCTGCGCACATCTATGTCGATGAGATTACGGGCGGCAATGCGATCATCGTCGCGGCAGGTGCGGCAGGCACGCTCGGCCCTCAGGATGTCGATGCCATCGAAGCGGATATCGCGCGTGCCGCCGTATTCGTTACGCAACTCGAGCAGCCTATTCCGGCCGCACGGCGCGGACTCGAACTCGCGAGGAAGCACGGCGTGACAACGGTATTCAATCCTGCGCCCGCGTTGCCGCTTGCCGACGACATTTTTCCGCTTTGCGACTACATCACGCCCAATGAAACAGAGGCGGCCGCATTGACCGGCATAACGGTTTCATCCGTCAACGATGCCCGGCGCGCAGCGACCATTCTGCTAGAGAAAGGCGCAAGCGCCGCCATCATTACGTTGGGCGCGGCAGGAGCACTTCTACACACTGCGAATGAATCGGTGCTCGTGCCGGCCTTCGATTGCGGACGTGTCGTGGAAACGGCAGGCGCGGGCGATGGTTTCACCGGTGGCTTCGCAGCCGCCCTGGCACGCGGCGATAGCCCGATCGAAGCCGTGCGCTTCGGCTGCGCCCTTGCAAGCATATCGGTGACGCGCGCGGGCACCGCGCCTTCCATGCCGCGCCTCGACGAAATAAATGCGCTGCTAGGCGAAAGGAGCGTTGTTCAATGAAGGCGTCGAAGTGGCTCGCCGACCGGCAATTCAATTTTCTCGTCGGCGTGAATCTGCTTGTGATCATCGTCGCGACGTGGCTTTCGCACGGCCAGTTCCTCGATATCGACAATCTGCAGTCGATGGGCGGCCAATTGCCGGAGCTGGGCTTGCTCGCACTCGGCATCATGCTTTCGATGGTGTCGGGAAATGGCGGCATCGACTTGTCCGGTGTGGGGCTTGCGAACCTCTCCGGCATGGTCGCGGCGATGCTCTTGCCGCAGTTGATATCCGCCGATGACTCGCCCGCGCTCTATACCGCCGTCTTCGTATGCATCGTCGTGGCGATGGGCCTGATCGGTGGCTTGCTCAACGGTGTCGTCATCGCCAGGTTAAGACTTACGCCTATTCTATGCACGCTCGGCACTCAGTTGCTGTTTACGGGCATTGCGGTCGTGCTGAGCAATGGCGCTTCGGTGCGAGTCGAATATGTCGATCCATTGTCGAATATCGGGAACGGCGTCTTTCTGCAAGTGCCCATTTCGCTCTGGATCTTCATCGCGGCCGTTCTCTTGCTCGGCTGGATTCTCAAGCGCACGCCGTTCGGCTTGCGGCTGTATCTCATGGGCACCAATCCCAAGGCTGCGTTCTATGCCGGCATTCCGCGCGCGCGGATGCTGATTCTTACTTATGGCATGTGCGGTGTGCTCGCATCGCTAGCCGGTCTCATCAGTGCAACGCACACTTCCAGCGCAAAGTGGGATTACGGCAATTCGTATCTTCTGATCGCTATCCTGATAGCGGTGATGGGCGGCGTGAACCCGGCAGGCGGCTATGGCCGCATTGTCTGTGTGTTTCTCGCGGCGACCGTGCTGCAATTTCTGTCGAGCCTCTTCAATCTGCTTGGCGTCTCGCAGTTCTTCGGCGATTGTGCCTGGGGCTTTCTGTTGCTGGCGTCGCTTGCTTTCGCGGGTGGCGAACGCGTCCGCGCCATCTTTGGCATCGGCGGCGCCGCGCCAGGCACCAAGATTCCACCGCCCCCCGCATCGACAGGACGTTGATATCTGCCGCGTGATTGCTTCAAAAGACCAATCGAAATCTATTCGAAACATAAAGGAGACAGCGCAATGAAGCTCAGGAAATTCGGCACGGCTCTTACGGCAATCGCGCTTGCCGCAGGCGCCATTGCAGCCGCGCAGGCTGCGACTAACCAGACCATCGTCACCGTTGTCAAGGTGACCGGCATCAACTGGTTCAATCGCATGGATGACGGCGTCAAAGAGTTCGGCAAGGAGAATCCGAACATAAGCGTGTATCAGACAGGCCCCGGCCGTGCGGACGCCGCGCAGCAACTCAAGATCATCGAAGACCTGATCGCCAAGAAAGTGACGGCAATCGCAGTGGTTCCCTATGATCCGCCGACGCTCGAGCCCGCATTGAAGAAGGCAATGGATCGCGGAATCAAGGTCGTTACGCATGAAGCCGACAACGCCAAGAACACGATGGTCAACATCGAGGCGTTCGATAACACCGCCTATGGCGCG
This sequence comes from Caballeronia sp. LZ019, assembly GCF_031450825.1. Lineage (NCBI taxonomy): Bacteria > Pseudomonadati > Pseudomonadota > Betaproteobacteria > Burkholderiales > Burkholderiaceae > Caballeronia > Caballeronia sp. LZ019. The sequence goes on from NZ_JARTVZ010000003.1 coordinate 514,118, forward strand.
GGCCTGAACGAACGGCTTGCGAAGTGCATGGGACAACAGGGCAAATGGGCCGTGCTCGTCGGCTCGCTCGGCAGCCGCTCGCAAGTGCAATGGGCCGATGGCGGCATCGGCAATGCCAAGGCCAAATATCCCAAGATGGACCTGGTCGAGCCTAAGCTCGAAACCAATAACGACGGCGAGCGCGCTTATCAGGTCGCCAAGGAAGTGTTGCGCAAGCATCCGGACCTGACTGGTTTTCAAGGCTCTTCGTCACTGGATGTGATCGGCATCGGGCGCGCGGTGGAGGAAGCCGGCAAGGTCGGGAAGATCTGTGTCTATGGCACCGGCTTGCCGACGGAAGCAGGCAAATTCCTCGAGAGCGGCGCGATCAACGGCATTGCCTTCTGGGATCCGAAGCTCGCTGGCATTGCGATGAACAAGGTCGCGCAGATGCTCATCGATGGCAAGTCGGTGGAGAACGGCGCGGATCTCGGCATTACCGGCTATAACAAGGTCACTGTGAGCAAGGGACCGGGTAAAGGCGTGATCGTGCGCGGCACCGGCTGGGTGGATGTCGACAAGACGAACTACAAACAATATCCGTTCTGATGTAAGGCTTGCGGCGCGTGTTCTCAAGCCACGCGCCGCGCGAATCATTACGCCATGACCCAAGAGACACCGCTCCTCGAAGTCGTCGATATTCATAAGCGCTTTACCGGCGTCTATGCGCTGCGCGGCGTGACGCTCGCATTCCAGCGCGGGCAGATCTATCACCTGCTTGGCGAGAACGGCTGCGGCAAGAGCACGCTCATCAAGATCATCTCGGGCGCGCAACCGCCCGATCAGGGCGAACTCGTCATCGAAGGCGTGCGCCATGCACGGCTGTCGCCGCTGGAGGCTTTGTCGGCGGGCATCGAGACCGTGTATCAGGACTTGTCGCTGCTGCCCAACATGAGCGTGGCCGAAAATGTCGCGCTGACATCGGAACTCGCCGAGCACGCCGGAAAGCTCGCGCGCACGTTCGATCGCCGTGCGCTTGCCGCAACGGCTGCGCGCGCGCTTGAGGCCGTGGGCCTGCCGGGCGATGCAGCCTTTCAGAAAACATTGATCGAACAGTTGCCGCTTGCCACGCGCCAGCTCGTCGCGATTGCGCGCGCCATTGCCAGCGAAGCGAAGTTCGTCATCATGGATGAACCGACGACTTCCCTCACACAGAAGGAAGTGGACAACCTCATTGCAGTGCTTGGGAAGCTGCGCGCCGAAGGCGTTGCAGTGTTGTTCGTCAGTCATAAGCTCGACGAGTGTTATGCCATTGGCGGCGAAGTCATCGTGCTGCGAGACGGTCAGAAGATGGCGCAAGGTCCGATTGAAAATTACACGAAAGCGCAGATCAGCGAGCTCATGACGGGCAAGCATTTGTCAACGGAGCGTTATCGCGACGATGGCGATGTCGGCGCATCGCAGGTAGTGCTCGACGTAAAAGGCCTGGCACGTAAAGGACAATTCTCCGATGTGTCGTTTGCTTTGCACAAAGGAGAAATACTCGGCGTAACCGGGCTGCTCGATTCCGGACGCAATGAGCTTGCGCGCGCGCTGGCGGGCGTGGCGCCCGCGGATGCGGGCAGTGTGACGCTCGACGGCATGCGCGTGCGCCTGCAATCTCCCGCTGACGCGAAAGCGCAAAGAATAGGCTATGTACCGGAAGACCGCCTGAATGAAGGCTTGTTTCTCGACAAGCCGATACGCGATAACGTCGTCACCGCGATGATTTCGAGCCTGCGCGACCGCTTCGGCCAGATTGATCGCAAGCGCGCGCAGGCACTTGCCGAGCGAACCGTCGAAGACTTGCAGATCGCAACGCCCGATGTCGACAAGCCAGTGCAATCGCTTTCGGGCGGCAATCAGCAGCGCGTGCTGATCGGGCGCTGGCTCACCATCGATCCACGCGTACTCATTCTGCACGGTCCTACCGTAGGCGTCGATGTCGGATCGAAGGACATCATTTACCGCATCATGCAGCGGCTGTCCAAGGAAGGCATCGGCATCATTCTGATCAGCGATGACTTGCCCGAACTGCTTCAGAACTGCGACCGCATTCTGATGATGAAGAAAGGCCGGATCGCCAATGAGTATCGTGCGGACCGATTGAACGAAGCCGATCTTTACCACGCGCTACTTTCCGAGGCAGCATGAGTATGAGTGAATCCGTTCGCCGCGCCGGCAGCGAAAACATGACGGCACAGTCCAGCGAAGTGGCGCCGCGTGTGCGCAAGGGCAATCTCTATGCGCAACTGATGCGCAATCCCGAATGGTTCACGATGGGATTGATCGTCGTCACGTGTCTCATCGTGGGCAGCCTCAATCCGCGTTTCTTTCAATTCGCGACCCTGTTCGACATGCTGCATTCGGCGACCACGGTATCGCTGTTTGCACTGGGAACGCTCGTGGTGCTCGCATCCGGCGGCATCGACGTGTCTTTTACTGCGATAGCCGCATTGACGATGTATTCCATCACCAAGGCGGTATTCGCCTGGTGGCCCGAATGCCCGTTTGCGCTGATCCTGCTCGCCGGCGCGCTCGGCGGCGTGCTGCTCGGCGTAGTCAACGGCGTGCTGGTACATCGGCTAAAGGCGCCTTCGCTGATCGTGACCATCGGCACGCAGTATCTGTTTCGCGGCTTGCTGCTGACCTTCGTCGGTACGCAGTTCTTCATGAACATTCCGCATAGCATGGATACGTTCGGCCGCTTGCCGCTCTTTTTCTATCACACGGCCGATGGTTTGCGGGCAGTGTTGCCGGTGTCGGTGCTGGCGCTCGTGATCGCAGCCATCGTCACATGGTGGCTGCTCAATCGAACGATGATGGGCCGTGGCGTCTATGCGATGGGCGGCAGTCTTGCCATCGCCGAACGTCTCGGCTATAACCTCCGCGCAATTCATCTCTTCGTGTTCGGTTACACCGGCCTGCTTGCGGGCGTGGCGGGCATCCTGCACGTATCGACGAACCGGCTGGCGAACCCATTCGATCTCGTCGGCACGGAGCTGGATGTGATCGCTGCCGTCATTCTGGGCGGTGCGCGCATTACCGGTGGCACAGGGACGGTAATCGGAACGCTGCTCGGCGTCGTGCTCGTCACGCTGATCAATAGCGTGCTGATACTGGTGGGCGTGCCGAGCACATGGCAGAAGGTCATTATCGGCGCGTTCATTCTCGTCGCAGGGACGCTTTTTGCGTTAGGGCGCCGGCAATGATTTCCTAGGCGCGTATGTGCGGCGTCTGTCCGTGCTCGGTGATGATGGAATCGAATTCGGACAGCTTGGAGAATCGTACTGCCTTCACCTTTCCGAACTTGCTCGAGTCAACAACCAGGTGCCGTTCAACGGCGCTGGCCATCGCAGCCTGTTTGATTGCGACTTCATGAAAGTTCCAGCAGGTGACGCCGCGCGCCTCGTCAACGCCGCCTGCGGACATGAATGCCTTGTTGATGCCCATGCGCCTGAGCGTTTCCACGCTCTCATCGCTGGCAAATGACTCCGACGAAGGCACATAAACTCCGCCTAGCAAAATCATTCGAACATTCGGCTTGCGCCGCAGAATTTCCGCCACGTTGAGGGAATAACACACGACCGTCAGATGCATGTCGGCGGGAATCTGACGCGCGAGCGTAGTCAGCGTGGTCCCGCAATCGATGAAGACCGTCTCGCTATCGACGAGCAGATGCGCCGCATGTCCAGAAGCAATGGCTTTTGCTTGTGCGAAGTGGTCCTGTTCCTCATCGATGGTATAGCCCGCGGCATTCGGCAAATCCGCGGCGCTGACGATGTAACCGCCGAGATACGTGAACTGACCGGGATTCGCCGCGATGTCGCGGCGCACCGTCATTTCGGATACGCCGAGCAGTGCCGCCGCATCGCGCAGGCGCATCACGTTTTGTTTTTCCAGCGCGCCGCTAAGCGTGCGGAGGCGGTCGGTCTTGGCCATCGAATATGCGTTCTTGCAACGCGTCGCCGCGATGTTAGGTTTCGGTCGTTAGATGAGAAAATTATAACAATGCAAGGCGCAAGGATTTGCGCCGTTAATCAGCGTCCCGGGTAAATACCGAGTGAACTCTAGGCTGCTGCTTCGTGCGCTTCGAGCATCACCGATAGCGTGCCTGATTCGCTCTGAACGCCTGCATCCAGATTGATTTCGTGAGGCGTCATCTTTGCAATCGCTCTTAGCAGACGAGGGGAAAATGTCGCGCCAAAGAGCGCGATGGCGTCATCCCGTTCTCTCTCGTTTGCATTCGCAAGCGCGCGCAGTTCCGCCAAAGGCAAGCCGACAAACAGCTCGATGCGGTAGGGCGGAGCGTCCGGTTCGGCCGTCGTCGCCGGCGATTCGGGACCGCGCACGCGCAAACCCGGTTGGAGATGATTCTCCAGCTCCATCACGATTTCATAATCCGCCTCCGCTTCTAGCGACGTGCGCGCTTCGCTTTGCAGAAATGGCGCAATCGGTTGAAGCCGGGCGAGTTCTTCATCGGTCAACAGCATGGCAATTCTCCTTGAACGAGGTCGGGGCAAACACTTAAGCCAGTTGCTTGCCCGGTACGCGATGGCTTCGCGACCCATTCAACAGGAAAAAATGACAGGTCACGCTTGATGCGAGCCGAAGAAGTCGGCGATAGCGTCATTCACCGCGCTTGCGGCATCGCGGTGCGGGGTATGACCGCAATGCGGCAGCTTCACAAGTTGCGCGTGCGGGACCTGCACCTTGATTCTGTCGATTTGTTCCATCGTTGCGTATTCGTCCTCTCGGCCCTGAATTGCAAGCAGCGGTCGCATGATCGATCCAAGCTCGTCTGCGATGTTCCAGTGACGAAAAGCAGGATTGAGCCATGCATCGTTCCAACCATAGAAGGCGGAGTCCACATCTTCATGGTATTGCATCAGCTTCGCGCGCAAGCCGGTGTGTTCATAGGCGTTTCTCGTTTGCGTGATGGCATCGACAGTCGTCGGTTCGACGAACGTATGCGGCGCGAGCACGGCTGCGCCAGCGAGCGCTTCGGGGAACGCGCTCGCGTAGAGCAAGGCGATCGAGCCACCGTCGCTGTGTCCAACGAGCCACATGCGCGCGCGTTCGGCGTCGTCTATGCCGATAGCATCGAGAAACGCAGGCAGCACTACTTGCGCTTGATGATGCAGGAACTCGACCGGCCATCTTTCGGCCGGGGAACGCGGTGTGGAGCGTCCATAGCCCGGACGCGAATAAACGACGCCACGGCACCCGAGCCGATCACAAAGGGACTGCGGCCAGTCCTTCCATAGCGCGATGGAGCCCAGGCCCTCATGCAGAAAAAGGACGACAGGCGCGTCAGAACGATCAGCGTTGATCCATTGATATTCGATGCTTAGCGGATAAGAGCCGCAATTCAACCGGGCAAACTGCACTTGACTGTTCATGGCGTATCGGGCCTCTGGATACGCGCAAGGTTAGCAGAGACCACTTAGCCCGGCGCAGTCGCTGCAAGTTGCGCGTGGACATCGTGCGCGAGTTCGAGCATGACCTTTCTATCGATACCGCCGGACACCGCATAGCCGAAGTCGCCGTCAACCCAGTAGAACACGCTCACCGGGCCGTCCTGATACAGCTTGAACGCAGTCGTGTTGGCGTCGGTCTTGCGTTGCGATATGCAGAGCGTCACGCGCTCGCCTTTCGCGTCGCGGTACATGAACTGCGCCATCGGGCCGTCATCGCCGGCCAGAATGCGACCGCCCATCAACTGAAAGCCGCTTTTCGTCAGCATGGGTGGATGGACATCCGTTCCGAGCTTATTGGAAAGGTACTGAACGAAGTCGTGCTCGCGGTCTTTGCCGATTTCACTCGGGCGATCCACCGTCGGCATATAGACGACATGCGCAAGCGCGGCTTCCCGCGCCATCGCTTCGTTCGTGTCTGCGCTGGCCGCATTAAGCTGAGACGAATTGGTCCACGAATGATACGAACTCGTGCCAAAGCCGATGGCGATGCCGAGCACGAGCGTCGCAGCCAATGCGGCGAATCGTGGCCAACCGGCGCTTCCCCATGCGCGCCGTTCGCTCTTTAGCGCGCGCAACCTGGCCGGCACCGGCTCATTGAGGACCCGGTCATAGCGCTCATGAAACATGTTGTTGAGCGAGAAATAATCGCTTACGCGTGCAGCCAGCGCCGGATTGAGTTCGATCGCGCGTTCCACTTGCTCACGGCGCTCGGACGATAACGCACCATCCACGTACGCATGAATTTCTTCTTCGCTGACTGCAGTCGGTTGCTCGCTCATCGCACCACCTTCAGTTTCGCTCCGGGCTGCGCGCCCGCCATCAGTGCCCGCAGTCGTTCCCGGCCACGCGAGAGCCGCGACATCACGGTGCCAACAGGGACGTCCAGCGCGCTTGCTACTTCCGCATAGCTCATTTCTTCGAGGCCGACGAGCAATACGACCTCACGCTGTTCCGCCGGCAGGCGCTGCAACGCATAGTCGAGATCGCGGACTTCGAGTGAATGTAATTGCCCGCCCGATGCGGCCACTTGCGCTTCACCGAACGCTTCATCGTTGACGGAAACATGGACAGCGCGCGCCGACGCCTTGCGCACCTGATTGACGAAGACGTTATGCATGATCGTGAAAAGCCAGGCGCGCAGATCAGTGCCGGATTCGAACATGCGGCTGCGCGAGAGCGCGCGTTCGAGCGTGTCCTGTACGAGATCGTCCGCAAGTTCACGATTGGTCAGCAGCGCCCGCGCATAACGCCGCAAGCGTGGCACGTGTTCCATTAAGTCATTGCGGATATCCATGCTCGATCCGTCGCTCATTGCACCGCGCAGCCATTTCCAGGCGTGCTCCTAGGAGAAAGAACAGGCGCGTCGGCATTTTATTCCCGGCGCATGCGACTTTTTTGTCTAAACGATGTGCGTCGTCGTGCGGCTTGCGATGGCGGACGTATGCCGCAGTTGATCGACGGTCAGTCGTATTGCGTCGATCAATGCCCGCGCGGCCGGCGAGGGCGTGCTGCCGGCGCGCACCGTCAGGCCGATATCCCGCCGGGTGTTTTGCATCGCAATGTCCAGCACGACCAGTTGCCCCGCCTCGCACTCATAATGCAATTGCTGCGCCGATACTGCCGCGAGCATGTCCGTATGCGCGAGCAGTCCGCGAATGACGGCCAGATCCGCGGTTTCGACCGTCGGCATGGGTGGCTTTAGCTTGAGCCGCTTGAACTGCGCTTCGAACATGCCGCGCGCGGGCGCATGGCTGCGTGGCAAAACCCATTGCGCCGAACTCAATTCCTTGAGCGTCAATGCTCGCACGCCCGCTAAAGGATGATCTCTTCTCGCGATGACGACCATGTCTTCGGACATCAGCCGTTCGTTCGCGAGGCCGCTCGATGCATCGTTTGCCCGGAGCGCGCCCAGCACGAAGTCGATATCGCCCGCTCGCAAGCCGGCGACAAGCGGTTCATAGGCGCTCTCATCCGTTGCGATGCGTACGCCGGGATATTGGGCAGCAACGCGTGCAATCGCGCCGGGGAGGATCAATGTCCGGCCGAGCGGAAGGGCGCCGACCGTCACATAGCCCTGAATGGTCCCGCGCAAGGCGGCAAGGTCGTCAGGAATATGACGCAACTCATTCAGCGCGCGACGCACGTGCAATACGAACGTCTCGCCTTCGCTCGTCAGCAGAAGCCCGCGCGGGCTGCGATGAAACAACGGCATGCCCGCGCCCGTCTCCATGATGCGGATCGCGCTGCTCACTGCGGGCTGACTCAGGCCGAGCGTCTGCGCGGCGCTCGGCATGTGCCGGTGACGCGCCAGTGCGGAAAACAGCTGCAGCCGCCGCGTATTCAACAGAAAAGCGGGCAACGCATTACCTGATGTCGAGCGCCGGCGCGACTGCCGCGCCGCGCACCACTGGGCGAGTGCTTCCAGTTCGGAGAATATGCGTTCGCATCGCAGGAGGACGGCGCGTCCGGCAGGCGTCGGCAACATGCCCGACGGACGGCGCTCCAGCAGCGTTTCGCCCACCGCTGCTTCGAGTTCCTGCAGCGAGCGGGTGACGGCCGACTGCGCACGGAATAGCGCGGCTGCAGCGCGGGTTGCGCTGCCGGTCTGCGCAACGAGTCTGAACGCGCGCAGGTACGCGAGATTGAGCAGTTCGCGGTTGTCCATTTGGACCGAAGAAAAAGTGACGTCCGGGCCATCAGTTTAGTTTATCGGACGCGCGCTTCTTACAGGACGGCAGTGAATCAGTCTTCGATTGTCCCATGCACACCTTGCTCGCCGCGCTTCCAGTAAGCGGACGCACGAATGCGTCGCTTGTCGATGCCTCGCTCGTTGCACAGCACCTGACGCACTGCGCGCATGAGCGTCGCTTCGCCGGCCGCCCAGACATAGCCTTCGCCGTCCGGCAGAAAGAGTTCACGCAATGCGAGCAACAGCGCGTTCGAATGCCCGCTTTCGCTGTGATAGCACCACTGCGCATACAGATCGGCGCGACTATTCAATTCGATGCGCGACGATGCGTCGGCCACTTCGATCAGCGTGGCTGCACGTGTGCCTTCGGGCAGTTCCTCCAGGCGACGCGCGATGGCGGGCAGCGCGGTTTCATCGCCGATCAGAAGATGCCAGTCGAAGTGCGCCGGCACCACGAATGAACCCCGTGGCCCGCCGATGCCGAGATACTGCCCCGGCGACGCCTGCGACGCCCAGGCCGTCGCCGGGCCGGCTTCGTGCAAAGCGAATTCAATATCCAGTTCGAGCGCTTCGCGATCGAAACGGCGCGGCGTGAAATCCCGCGCGATCGGGCGAGGCTTTGCGGGATCGAACACCGGGCCGTCCGGACCCGCTTCGGGCACGACGGGCATTGTCTCGCCGGGTTGCGGGAAGAAAATCTTCACGTGGTCGTCGAAAGACGCGCTTTCGAAGTCGGCAAGTGCTTCGCCCGTCAGCGTCACGCGCACGAAACGGGGATTGAGCGCATGCACGCGGCTGACTTGCAGCAAACGGAACCTGAGCGCATGGCGCACGCGTGTGACTTGAAGATCGGCACGGTCCGGCTGCTCTCTGAGAGAAGCATCGTTCATCGGGTAGTCCTTTACGCTTGCGGGCGTGCATCGCCCTGTTCAATTTCGGCCGTCGCGCGCGAGAGAATCTCCGCGATTCGGCGTTGTTCGTCTTGCGATGCGTCGGTGCGCAAAAGCAAAGCGCGCTTCAGCGCCCTGCGCGCGGCGATGAGTTCCGGCGCCCATCCTGAACCGGCTGCTGCTTCTTCCGGCTCCTCGCCGGCATAGGCGCGGCGTACAAGGTCCATCTTGCGTGCGAAATGCAAAAGTCTTGCAAGCATCAGGTCGACGCGCTCGCGATTCGTCGCGAGGTATTCACGGCCCGCGTCGGACAGGGCGTAGCGCTTGCGATTGCCTTCCAGTTCGACAGTCGCGTAACCCAGTTCTTCCAGATAGGTCAGGGCGGGATAGACCATGCCGGGACTCGGCGTGTAAAAGCCATTGGAACGGTCGGCCAGTGCCTTGATCAACTCGTAGCCGTGTCGCGGCGTTTCCTCGAGCATTGCGAGGAGCAGCAGTTGCAGGTCTTCCGACGAGAATTTGCGACTGCGCGGCATGCCGCCCATGCCGCCCATGTCGTCGTGGCCATCCCCGAAGCCACCGAGGCCGCCCGGGCTGCCCGGGCCGCCGCCGAAACGTCCGCCGCCGTGCCGATGCCGGCCGGCCATTTCTCGGTGCTCGTGCGCGTGGTGCGAATGGTGGAAAGCCGATTTGAATTCAGAATGCAGATGAAGATGGTGTCCACCCGGCGTGCGCGGGTGGCTCAAGTCGCGAGGTCGCATGTCGATCGTCCTTGAATTATCGTAAAACATATCTAAAGATATATATCGTAAGACTGTCTGTCAAGGAGTTTCGGCGTGCGCCTACAATCTCGGGTCTCTCATCAAGCGGATTTCGCACATGACTCAATTCGTCCCCGTCGCACTGGAGCACGCCAGCCGCCTCATCAATCACGGACCGACCGTCCTTGTCACGAGTGCTCACGGCGATCGGCGCAATGTCATGGCAGCCGCCTGGTCGATGCCGGTGGAGTTCACCCCGCCGCGTATCGCCGTGGTAATCGACAAGACCACTTACACCAGAGAACTGATTGCGGCGAGCGGGTCGTTCGGCGTGTGTGTGCCGGGCGCGGCTTTGATTGACCTTGCGTATGCCGTGGGAACGACGAGCGGCCGCGACATCGACAAGTTCGATGCCTTCGGGATTGAAGCGACAACGGGGCCGGTGTTGGGGATGCCGCTCATCGAGAACGGCTGCGCGGCCTGGCTGGAATGCAGGCTAATCAGCGAGCCGCATACCGAGCAGGCTTACGACACCTGTTTTGCGGAAGTCGTCGCTGCGGCAGCGGATGCGCGCATATTCGCGAACGGACACTGGACCATCGACGAATCGAATGCATCTCTGCACACGATTCATCATCTGGGCGCTGGCAAGTTCGTGCGGGCGGCGCAGGTGCGGCAGGCCGTGCCGATGCCGCGCTGATATCGGGGAAAAGTTAGCGATCAGGGCTTGCGATTAGGCTCGGCTTCGGTGTCGGTGCCCGTCTTGCCGTCGCTGCGGTTCGTCACTGCGCCCGTCTCGTCGAGTACATCGTCGAGATCATCGCTGTCGGCATCTGTCGACTCGTCATCTGGTGTCGACATCATGTGAATAAACGGCGGTACGGAATCGAGGCTTGCGAATTGCATAGTCACGGTGTTCTCCCAGTGGTGACGTTGAGCGGCTATAACAGCTTGGCGGCCGCCTTGAATCGACGCTTCTGTTCCTTCTTCAAAGCACGCAGCGCTCTTTCGGCTGCGGCGCCATTGATCGAGGATGAACGATGTTGTTCGAGCAAGCTGCGCGTCGCGACGACATCGTTGAGCGCGCCAAAGCGCTTTTGAATCTGCTTGAGCTTCTTTAGCCCTCTGCGTTGCTTTTCTCCGATCAACGGCTCGAAGAATTCCACGAGATAACGCACTTTCTTTCCCGTCTTGCGCACATCATGGAACGACTCGTAGTCGTTGCGTTTGGCTTTAGAAGCAGCTCGCATGCGCTTCTCCAACTGCTTCTGAGCCTTGGCCACGCGTTTCCTCGCGAACTTGACCAGCGGCGTTCGCTTGGCCGCCGTGTTCAATTCGCGATTCGCCTCGCTTACGGCTTCGCGCAGCACTTGCTTTACATTGGCGTGAGACAGCGTAGCCAGGCTTCGCTCGGATGCTTCCGCACGATCTTTTCTGAATGATTCCGCCGCGTCCCGGTCACCCGTCGCTTCAACGAGTTGAATCAGGATGTCCCAATCGCGCGTATTGCCAGCGGCGTTAGCAAGAAACTTGTAAATAGCGCGCTGTTGGGCGCCGAATTCGGCATCGAGAATCGGACCATATGCCCAGATGAGCGTGCGCAAGCGACGAAGCGCAACCCGCAGCTTATGCAGCTTCTCCGCATCGGCAGCGGCTTCCAGGGTCGCGGCTTCGGCGATAGCTTCGCCAACGAGCGGTCCAGCGTATGCAGAGAAGCTGGTTTCCGCGCTGTCGTCGCGATGGGCGTGAGGGTCCGCGTCGGTTTTTTTCATATCGTTGCGCCGTGAATTGGACTTCACCAAAGAGGCAAATTACGTACCGACGCGGCGCATTCAATCACTTGTCATTGAAGTTTCACGCACAGCGCTGAATTACGCTTCCTCGCGCTGCGCATCCGCTAGCACTGCCGCTTTCGCAAGCACGTCTTTCGGTCCGGGCTTGCGTCATCGCGCCGAACCCGCGCACACGACCGATCGATCGCGATATGAAAAAACGAAGAACCTTGCGCGCAGGGCGACACACGCGGTCGGCACGCGCGTTGCTCTCTGCGAATAAATCGACGGTGACCGACCCTGCTCACAGGCTTCGGGGCAGGCGAGACTGCTTGGTTCATCACGCTACCATCGACGACACATCACGGACCACGAACGCGCAACAGGCGGCAATAGGACGGCAGAGACAATCATGGATCTCGATTACAAGCAGTTTCGCATCGAGGCCTCGTGCCTGAACGAGGGCGGCCGGTACTATGCCCGTGCGAAGATATTCCGCGGCTCGCGGGACGCAGGCACGAGCGAGGAGGTGAAGTGGTCCGGCGATATCGGTGACTATCGAAGCGAGGCCGAAGCCGTCGATGCAGCCCAGCAGTGGGCCATGCGCTGGTGCGACGAACAAGCGGCGTGAGTCGACTGACGCGCATGTCGTTCGACATGCCTGGACCTGTCCGTTGTCCGCAGCCTTCGCTCGGTGCGATAGCTGCATTGAAGCTCCTCGAAATGCCGCAGGCATAGCCGCTGCTCTGACCGCGAGGCGTTAGCCCGACTACGAGGAGCGAATGTCGTTCTGGCGACGTCGATGCCAGTGCGACCACGCTGAAGCGCCGTTAATCCCGCCGCCGCCTGCCTGCTTATAGCCCCGTCATTCCCAGAAAAACGTTGCAAGAACTTCAAGATCACATGTCAGGAACAGAAGACAAAACACCGGATGTAGAGGGAGGCGGGCAGAGTGTCGGCATTCCCGCTGCCGGCGAGCTGGACAATCATTCGTTCACGCCGACAGGCGCATCGGACAGGCAACATTGGCAAGCGGGCTATGTATCCAATCCTGGCCTAGATGATCGCAGCGGCGTCTTCTTCGCCGCCGTGGAAATGACGCGCATGCCGATGGTCGTCACCGATCCGAGGCTGCCGGACAATCCCATCGTGTTCGTGAACGGGGCCTTTCTGGACCTCACGCAGTGCACGGAGGACGAAGTCATTGGCCGGAACTGCCGCATTCTGCAAGGAAAGGATACGGACCCCGAGACCGTCGACGAGATTCGGGAGGGCCTGCGCGAGCAGCGTGCGGTGGCCGTCGAGATCCTGAACTACAAAGCCGACGGTACGCCGTTCTGGAACGCGCTCTTTCTCGGACCGATATTCGACAAGGACAACAACCTCGTCCATTTCTTTGCATCGCAAATGGACATTACTCGGCGGCGTGTGTCGGAGCAGGCGTTTCGACAGGCTCAGAAAATGGAGTCGATCGGGCAGTTGACCGCCGGACTCGCGCATGACTTCAACAACCTGCTGCAAGTCGTGACGGGGAACCTGGAACTGGCCAAAAGAAGAATCGAAGGTCACGGCGATGCGCTGCTGGAAACGCTGATCGACAACGCCAAGGGCGCGGCCGAGCGTGGCGGCAGACTCACTCAACAGCTTCTGACGTTCGCGCGCAAGCAGCAGCTCGCGCCGAAGAGCGTGAACCTCAATACGCTCGTGCTCGAATTCAGCGACATGCTCGCGAGCACGTTAGGACGACATATCGATCTTCGTCTGGACCTCAAGCCCGGTCTGCCTGTAACGATGCTCGATCCCGAGCACCTCGAGATGGCGCTGCTGAACATATTGATCAACGCACGCGACGCGATGCCCCACGGCGGCAAGGCTACCGTCGCGACATCGATCATGTCGCTGGGAACGGGATCGGCCGAAAGGCATCTTCCAGCGGGCCGGTATGTGATTCTGTGCGTTCACGATGAAGGCACGGGCATGGATGCCGAAACGTTGCGACGCGCCGCCGAGCCTTTCTTCACCACGAAGGGACCCGGCACCGGCCTGGGCCTCGCCATGGTCCACGGATTCATGCAGCAGTCGAACGGGAGGCTCGAAATAGAAAGCACCGTCGGGAAGGGCAGTATCGTCAAGATGATATTTCCTCTGGCTGCGGACTGATACGAATATCGATGAAGCACATTCTTGTTGTCGATGACGAAAGCTCCATCACTCAAGTGATGAAGTTATTTCTGGAGTGGGAGGGCTTTCGGGTCAGCGTCGCGCACGATGGCATCGAGGCCCTCGAGGTCGACGAAAGAGATCCGGCGGACGCCGTCGTGACCGATCTCACCATGCCGCGCATGAACGGCAGAGAGCTGATCGAAAGACTGGGCGCGCGACGCCGCGATATCCGGACCATCGTGGTTACCGGCTGGGCCGGAGCCGAAGACCTGACGAACGTGCATACCACCGTCATGCGCAAGCCCGTGGCGCTCGACAAACTGCGCGCCTGCCTCTCCGATATGCTCGATGCGGCGTCCTAGAGACTCGACTCAATGAGCCGTCGCTGCAAGCAGGTCTTCGGTATGCACCATCAATTCGCGCACTTGCCGCAGCATCGCGTATTGATCGAGCACGCTCCGCCACCGTGGCGCTTCGAGCAATGCCTGCCAGACGGACTCCAGCGCGAACGGGTCCGCGTGCTGTTCGTCGATCAATGCGCTCGCGTAGGCGAGGCTCGCCGGTGCGGACAGGAGCTGCATCCTGCTCGCCGCGTTGAGCAGTCGCGCAGGTTCATCGGCGGGGGCGTCGCAGCAATAGAGGACGATATCCGCAACGCCGTCTCCTTCCACAGGCAGCGCGTGCAGTGACGCGCCATTCAGGCGCACGACACCCTGCTGCGTTTCGAATGAGTAATCGGCGGTGGCGTCGGCGCTGGCCAGAAGGCGCAGACCCCGCAGGAGCCGTGCGAAATCGGTCGATGCCGCATCGACGGAAGCCTTTGCCTCGATCAGAAAGCACACGTCCCACACCGCTGCTTCGTCGGGCGACGATGCACACCGCAATAGCACGGCGTCCCATTCTGTCTTCGCGTGCTCGTGACTGGCGCGAATCGATGAAGGAACACGCATCGATGTGACGACGCGATATGACGCCGGCGCTTCTTCTTCATTCAATCGTCGGGCCAGTGCATCGAGCGCGCGGGCAGCGAGTGCTTCAACGTCAGCGCCGCGCTGCTTCGCGGCAACTCCTTGCGCGGCGGCCGCAGTGCTTCCGGAGCGAGGACCCTGCTGGTTCCACAGCGACTCGTATCGGCGAACCGATGCATCGGCCTCCAATGACCGAAGCGCTCGCAGCCGCGCAAGCGCTCCGTCGCTTAACAACTGCTGCACGCGCGGCTTGATGGGATCATCGTCAGGCAGATCGAGCAGACGGCGTGCGTCGTCTTCTGCCCGCTCCCACGACGATGAAGCCGCCGACGCATGCAATTCAGCCAGCCATTCCCGTTGCTGTCCGGGCGCCATGCGTTGCAGCCTTGCTGGATGCGCGATGCCATTTACGGCAGCGTGAACGAATCGGCGATCGCGCTCGGCCTGCGCGGACAGCGACGTGTAATCTCGCACGGTCGCTTCACGATGCCGAAGCAACATCGCCTGAAAAACGGCATCCCCGGTCCGCGGATGAATCGCAGCCGCGATCATGCGCGCGAGCGAATCGAGGAAGCGCTGCTTGAGTGGCCCGTCGGGCGCAGCGCCGCCCGCCGTCGCAATACGCGCCTGTTCGATGACGAGCGCAAGCGCCGTCTCGGGACTGAGCGCATGAGTATCGGGCGAAAGCACGTCGAGTTTCGGCAAGCGATAACGACGCGTAACGGCGTTCAACGTCCGGTTGAGCAAAGAAGCGTTGTGTGGCATGGCGTTCCATCGGTGCAAGCGCGCATGTTATCCGAACACGCGGATGCGCCCTGCATCACTTGATGAGTTGCGGCGCTTCGCCACGGCTCCCCGCACGCCTTCCGCCAATCATCTCCGCAAGCCAGCTGACGACGAGCGCCGTGTAGGCGCGCTGACTGCCTTCATCGGACAGACCATGATCCGCGCCTTCGATCACGCGATACGTCAGCGAGTGCGATTGCAGAAACGCCTGCAGATAGCTGGCGAGCACCGCATGCGGCACGGTTTCGTCATGCTCCGATTCGACCAGCAGCACATCGCCGCGAAACTCGGAGGCCGCACGCAATGCACGGTTCTCGTCGGCCTTGACGATGCGCCTGCGATACGCCGCAAGATCGTGTTCCTTGTGAAGCGCGCGCTTGGGCGTCGTCCATCCCTCGTCGAGATAGAGCGCCGGCACGCGAAGCCCCAGCCAGCGCACGGGGCGCAGTGATGTCGCGATCGACGCGAGATAGCCGCCATAACTGCTGCCGACGATGGCGATCGACGTCGCATCGACGAGTGGATGCGCAACGAGCCTGTCGTATGCCGCGAGCACGTCCTTGAGATTGGTTTCGCGCGTCACCGTCTCCTGTTCCTCTTTCGTGCGCGCGTGGCCGGTCAGATCGAAGGTGAGGCACACGCAGCCGAGCGACGCCGCCTGCCGCGCGCGCTCCATGTACTGTTCCTGATCGCCGCCCCAGCCATGTACGAACAGAACGCCTGGAATCGCGGTCTTGGGCGTGACGAGCGTGCCGTCGAGATAGCCGCGTTCGACGGGAATCTGTATCTGCTGCCGGGCTGCTGTCATGCACTCGCTCCTTTCATGCGCGGGCCGGGTTCGACCGTGAAGAACTTGGTGACGCGCCCCGAATGTGCGTCGATGCCCTGATAGACGATGACCGCGTTCGCCGGAACCTTTACGTCTTCGCCATACAGTTCGACGGTGGATGCCCGCACGCTCGTCAACGCGGGATCGTTCGCGAACGCGCGCAGCGCTCCGATTTCCGCGCCGCTCGCGCCGCCGATTCTCCACGACTGTTCAAGCACGCCGCGATGCCGATGCCCGCTCTCGTCGACGCCCGATGCGACGTCGTAATTCCTTCGCGATGCGATGAAGCCCGGAAACGCGCTGCGAATGGCGGCGTGGAATGCGCGGGCGCATTCCACGGCGGCGCGCGTTTCGTCGGGCATCGGCTCGCGTAACAGGGCGTCGAGCGTGCCCCGCACGACGACGAGATCGGAACCGCCATAGACCGCATGACCGCGATTGTTTCGCGTCAGCCGCTGCACGCCGTAGTAGCTCGCACGATGTGCACGCACGTGAATTTCGCCGACGCTGAACGTCGTGATGTCGCGCAAGTTCCGCTCCAGCACGATGCCTTCCGTGCGGAGCGTGTCGTCGCCAATAGCGTTCAGGTGCGCCTCGAGTTCGGTTTTGTTGACGATGACCGCCTGTCCCGTACCGCCGATGCCCGAAGGCCGCTTCAGCCGTACCGATCCGTCTGCCAGAAGTTGCGCGGTGGCAGCGCGTGCATCGGCGCCCGTGAAGGCGGAGAAGCCGGGCAGCACCAGATCGCGCACGCTTTCGCCGAGCAAGTCTTGCCATCCTTCGGGCTTGACTTGCGCTCCCGGTGGCAGGCCGTGCACTACGACCTTCGTTCCGACGAACGGATACGGCACGACGCCGCCGAAAAGATCGTCGCCGGTGACGATGCCGAGACGATCGGCGATGCAGACGGGCAGCGTGTCATCGGGAACGAAGTAGCGTTGCGGCGGATACGTGCGTGCGGCGTCGAATTCGACGCATTCGGATGCGCCCAGCAGCAGCGCAAGCTGACCGGCAAGCGCGCGTTGCGTGGCGCGCTCATGCTGCGATCGCGCGGCATGGCCGTCGCGGTGGAATACCACCACGATCGCATGCGGTTCGGTTGACGGGGTGTGCATTCGCGCGTCCTCCGCTGGAAAGCCTTCTGTCGTGTTTCGAACGCCTTGCAATCGGCCTGCTAAACACCTTGCGAGCAAGGTTCGTTCCGGTCGGCCGATTGATCTGGGTCAAACGCATCGACGGCAGATAGCGCACGATGGAAGCGACGCAATGGAGGAAAACACGATCATGGGTCTCGGATTGCAGATCGCCTATCGCGGCTTCGCCGGCTCGCACGCCGGGGAATGCGCAGCGGAAATGGAACTCGTGAGGCTCGAAGTCATGGCGAGCGATATCGTTGACTGTCACCTGGCGGTGGAGGCGTATCGCGATCGGGCCGGAAGCCGCGTCTTCGATGCGCGTCTCGACCTCATCACGCGTGGCTACGACCTGCTGCCCGTGGAACGCGGGACGAACGCCGAGCTCGGCGCCGCGATTCACAGCGCCTTCGACAATGCGGTCAGGCTGTTGCAGCAACGACGCGTGCCGTCTCCGGCGCGCTGAAGCACATGGATTGGATGACTTCACTTGCTGGTCATGCAGACAGGTCGGTCTCGCGGCAAATACGTCGGATACCGAATCACATAACGTCGATGCGTCGCATCCGACTAGCCCGCCGGAGAGGGTTGCCGATTCAGTGTCCCCGCTCGCTCGCCCTATGCAAGCTGCGCCGCGCCAGCACGCTGATAAAGAGCGTGCCGCTGACGAGCGCCGCCAGATACACGCCGGCCATCATCCAATCGAATCCGTTCACAGTCATTCTCCTTTCGGCCAGGTCAAGGCCCAGCGCCACGGCAGTGAGCCAGGTGAGTCAAATAGGTCTGGCATGTATAACGGCAGCGGCGCGCCGAGGTTTAGCCGGCGACTGCCTGAACATCGACATACGGATTCTTCGCTTTCAGTGCACTTTCGCGGTGGAAAATACGTTGATGATCACCACGCCCAATACGATAAAGCCGAGACCGAGGACGGCAGGCGCGTCGAGCCTCTGACGAAAGACGAAAAAGCTCACCGTCGAAATCAGGACGATACCCAGTCCGCTCCATATCGCGTAAGCCAGCCCGACCGGAATCGTTTTTAGAACGATCGACAGAAAATAGAAGGCGCCAAGGTAACACGCAGCCATGGCCAACGTAGGCACGAGCTTCGTGAACTGATCGGATTTCTGCAGGCAAGTGGTGCCGGCAATCTCGAGCAGGATCGCGATGAAAAGGGCTGCGTAGGCCGACATCTTGTCGTTCAACATGATGGAGGGGAGGTGGCCTTCCTCGCTCAGTGCTCGGCCAGGTAGGCTTTCACCGCAGGCAGTCCTGGCTTGCCATCGAGCGTGGTCACGCCGGAAAGCCAGTTGTCGAGCACCGACGGATTCGCTTTCAGCCAGGCCAGCGTCGCCTTGTTGGGGTCTTCCTTGTCCATGATGCGCGTCATGATCTGGTTTTCCATGGAAGTGGTGAAGCGAAGATTCGCGAATAACCTGGCAGCATTCGGGCATCGTGCGGCGTAGTCGCTCGGCTGTACGGTGTACACCTTGGCTTCGCCGTAGTTCGGTCCGAAGACATCGTCACCGCCGGCCAAGTACTTGATCTTCATGCGGACGTTCATCGGATGCGGTTCCCATCCAAGAAAAACGATCCACTGCTTGTTCTGCACAGCCCGATTCACCTGCACCAGCATCCCCGCCTCGCTCGACTCGACGAGCTTGAACTTGCCGAGGCCGAACTGATTGGTCTTGATCATCTTGTCGATCAGCCCGTTCGCTTCATTTCCCGGCTCGATGCCATAAATCTTGTACTGGAGTTTATCCGCGTTCCTGGCGATATCCGCGAAGCTCCGGATTCCCGCGTCATAAACATAGTCGGGGACGGCCAGCGTGTATTTCGCGCCGGTCAGATTGGGGGGATTGACCACCTTCAGCGATCCGCCCTTCACGAACGGTTCGATGACCGAATCCATCGATGGGGACCAGTAGCCGAGGAAGGCGTCGATCTGTTTCGCCTTGACGCCGGCGAAGGTGATCGGCTCCGATGCGATGATTTTCGATGGCGCGTAGCCGAGGCCCAGCAGGACGTTGGTGGCGAGGCCCGTTGTCGCGGCGATGTCGGACCATCCGATGTCGGCCATGCGGATGGCGCGGCACGCGGCGGGATCCGCCGCATGGGCGCTGACGCCGAAGCTGCTCGCGATAGCGATCGAACACATCATGCGGGCTGTGAACTTTCTCATCGGTACTCCCAATCAATGGTTTATCGAGCGTGCCTACGTTGCATGGAAACGGGGGCTACGTTACCTTCGGATCGAATTGCCGCTGGTCCGCGAAGACCCGGTCATCGCGTCTGGCCGCAACGTAGTAGGGCGTTTGGCGCTTTTCGAGCGGCTTGATGCCGCGGATGCGGTCCGCGATCTTCTCGGCCATCATGATCGTCGGCGCGTTGAGGTTGCCAGTCGTGATCTGCGGCATGATCGACGCATCCACCACGCGCAGGCCCTGCATCTCATGAACGCGGCCTTCGCCATCCACCACAGCCATGTCGTCATAGCCCATCTTGCATGAACACGACGGGTGATAGGCGGTCTCGGCCCTGGCGCGCACGAATGCGTCGAGTTCGGTATCGCTCGCGGCGTCCGCGCCGGGATGAAGCTCTTGTCCACGGTAACGCGCCAGTGCGGGCTGCCGCATGATGTCCCGCGTGATGCGAATCGCGTCGCGGAACTCTCGCCAGTCGAGCGGATCGGCCATGTAATTGAACAGAATGCTCGGATGTGCATTCGGATCGCGCGACTTGAGCTTCACGCGTCCCCGGCTCGGCGAACGCATTGATCCGACGTGCGCCTGGAATCCATGCATCCTGATCGGATTCGAGCCGTTGTAATTGATCGCGACAGGAAGGAAGTGGTACTGAATATTCGGCCACGGGTCGTCATCGCGCGTGCGGATAAAGCCGCCTGCCTCGAAATGATTCGTCGCGCCGATCCCCGTCCCGTTGATGATCCATTCGAGCCCGATGGCCGGCTGATTCCACCATTGCAGGGCAGGGTACAGCGTCACCGGTTCCTTGCATGCATACTGCATGTACATTTCGAGGTGGTCCTGCAGGTTCTCGCCGACGCCCGGCAGATCGTGCACCACCGGAATCTCCAGCTCTTTCAGCCACGCAGCGCGACCGACGCCCGAACGCTGCAACAACTGAGGCGAAGCGATCGCCCCGCTGCACACGAGCACTTCGCGCCGCACATTCGCGGTCGTACGCTGGCCGCGATGCAGATACGCAACGCCGATCGCACGCTTGCCCGAGAAGAGCACGCGGTCGGTGGTGGCATGCGTGACGATGCTCAGGTTCGAACGGTGCTTCGCGCGGTCCAGATAACCACGCGCCGTGCTCGCGCGTCGTCCGTTAGCGGTGACGGTGCGATCCATCGGCCCGAAGCCTTCTTGCCGATAGCCGTTGAGATCGTCCGTGCGCGCATAGCCCGCCTGCACGCCGGCCTCGACCATCGCGGCAAAAAGGGGATTGTTTCCCGGTTTGCTCGTGGTCACATGCACGGGACCATCGCCGCCGTGATAGTCGTTCGGGCCGATGTCGCGTGTCTCCGCCTTGCGGAAATACGGCAGGCAATCGAGGTAGCTCCAGTTTTCGAGGCCCGGCATCGACGCCCAGTTGTCGTAGTCCAGCGCATTGCCGCGGATGTAGCACATGCCGTTGATCAGCGACGATCCACCCAGCCCCTTGCCGCGTCCGCACTCCATGCGGCGATTGTTCATATGCGGTTCGGGCTCGGTTTCGTAAGCCCAGTTATAGCGGCGCCCCTGCAGCGGATACGCAAGCGCGGCCGGCATCTGCGTGCGAAAGTCGAAGCGGTAGTCAGGACCGCCCGCTTCGAGCAGCAGCACGGTCACGTCCTCGTCCTCGGTCAGGCGGGACGCGAGCACATTGCCCGCCGATCCCGCACCGACGATGATGTAGTCGTATTCCTTCGCGCTCATCGAAAAGGCCCTCAAAACACGGGTTGATAGGGTCCGAGCTCGACCTGGACCGATTTGATGCGGGTGTAAGCGTTGAGCGTCACGATGCCGTTCTCGCGGCCGATGCCCGACTGTTTGTAGCCGCCCACCGGCATCTCGGCCGGCGACTCGCCCCATGTATTGATCCAGCAAATGCCGGCGTCGAGCCGATGTATCACGCGATGCGCGCGCGACAGGTTCTCGGTCACGACCCCCGCTGCCAGGCCATAGGCGGTATCGTTCGCGCGCGCGATCGCCTCGTCTTCGTCGTCGAAAACGAGGATGCACATAACCGGGCCGAAGATTTCTTCCTGCACGATGCGCATGTCGTCGCGGCAATCCGCGAACACGGTCGGCTCGACATAGTGGCCGCGCGCCAATGCGCCATCGGTCGGACGTGTGCCTCCCGCGACGAGCCGCGCGCCTTCGCGCATGCCGATCTCGATGTAGCCGAGCACCTTCTGCAACTGAGCCGCGCTGACGAGCGGGCCGAAGTTCGTATTCGGATCATCGGGTGCGCCAATGCGAATGCGCTTCACACGCGCCCGAATCAGGGCTTCGAACTGCGCGGCGATATTTCGTTGAACGAACACACGCGTGCCGTTCGTGCATACCTGCCCCGAGCTGAAGAAGTTCGCGCTCATCGCGATATCGGCTGCGCGTTCGAGGTTCGAATCGTCGAACACGATCAGCGGCGACTTGCCGCCGAGTTCCATCGTCACTTCCTTGAGCGTCGATCCGCCCGCGCGGGACATTACCTTCTTGCCGGTCTCGACGCCGCCCGTGAACGATATCTTGTCGATGCCGGGATGCTCCGCGAGCATTGCGCCGACGCGGGCATCGCCCTGTACGACGTTGAACACGCCGTGCGGGACGCCTGCCTCGACGTAGATTTCCGCCAGCTTGAGCGCACTCAAGGGCGTGATTTCGCTGGGCTTGAAGATCATCGCGTTGCCTGCCGCGAGCGCCGGCGCAGACTTCCAGCATGCGATCTGGATGGGATAGTTCCACGCCCCGATGCCTGCGCATACGCCTATCGGCTCGCGCCGCGTATAAACGAACGACGATTCGCGCAGCGGTATCTGCTCGCCTTCGATGGCGGTCGCAAGACCCGCGTAATACTCGATGACATCCGCGCCCGTGACGATATCGACGGCGCGCGTCTCGGAGATGGGCTTGCCGGTATCGAGCGTTTCCAGTGCGGCAAGCTCGTCGTTACGTGCGCGTAGCAGGTCCACCGCGCGGCGCAGGATGCGCGAGCGCTGCATCGCGGTCATCGCGGCCCACTCGCATTGTCCTGCTCGCGCGGCCCGAACCGCACGATCGATATCGGCCTGCGACGCCTGCTGCACCCGTGCGAGCGTTTCGCCCGTGGCGGGATTGCGCGTGTCGAAGGTTTCGCCGCTGGTCGCATCGACATATTCGCCGCCGATGTGAAGCCGTTGCTCTTCGAATGCGGACATCGCGTGCGTCTCCTGAATGCGTGGAAATGAGATCAGCCGCGTGGCTGAATCATCATGTCGATGTAGTCGTACGAGACCCGCAGGGCGGTCTTCGTGTCGAAAGGCTCGCCCGCGAGGGCGCCGCGCAACCAGAGGCCGTCGATCAAGGCCGCGAGTCCGGTCGCCGCGCGGCGGGCAGCGGCCCGGCTCAGCACGCGCGAGAATTCCGCGCACAGATTGGAGTAGAGACGCCGCGTGTTCACGTACTGCAAGCGCCTCAACCGGTCCTTGTGCATGCTTTCCGACCAGAACGCGAGCCATGTTTTCATGACCGGCCCGTTGACCTGTTCGACGTCGAAGTTCGCGGCGACCACCGCGCGCAGCTTCGAGCGTGGATCGGCCTTCGCGGCCTTGCGCCGGCGCGAGGTGCCTTGCCACAGCGATCGAAGCACATGGCGCATGGTGGCTTCGAGCAGGCCGTCCTTGTCGCCGAAGTAATGGCTCACGATGCCCGTCGAAATCTCGGCGCGTTGCGCGACCGACGCGAGCGTCGCTCCTGTGAGTCCGAGCTCGTCGATGGTGAGCAGGGTGGCATCGATAAGCTGTGCGCGGCGCACTTCCCGCATTCCAAGTTTTGGCATGGACGTTCGACTTCGAAAATGACGCAGAGGGTTTTGACCGTGCAAACCATCCTACGGGTTTTATATTGAACGGTCAATCAACAAAAGCGCGGCGCGTGCATGTCCTGGCGGCGAGCAAAGAGACGTCAGACGAGCGCGTCGCACTCGTCGAGCAGCCAGTCCTGAAACGCGCGGACGGCGGCTGACGGTTCGCGTCGCGTGAGCAGCACGTAGCCGCGATCGGTGACGAGCGGCGTATCGCGGAGCGCGACGAGCTGACCGGTGGCGACGAGTTCATCGATCAGCGGCGACCAGCCAAGCGCGACGCCCTGGCCCATGACCGCGGCGTGGGTCACGAGCGCATAGCTGTTGAAGGTAAATGCGCCGTGCGTCGGCGGGGCGGGTTGTCCGTGCGCGTCGAACCAGGCGCTCCATGAGAGCCATCGTTCGGGCTGCGTGCGTTCGACATGCAGCAGCGGCAGCTTCGAAAGGTCCGATGTGTCGTGCGTTGCAGCAAAGGTCGGGCTGCATACGGGCGTCACGCGTTCGGGAAACAGCTTCACGGCGCGGCGCGATCCCCAGTCGCCATGCGTGTCGCCGAACACGATGACGACATCCGCAAGCTCGCCCGATGCGCTCGGCAACTGTTGCGACGTGATGATGGTCACGTTGACATCGGGCATCAGCGACTTGAATTGCGGCAGGCGCGGCATCAGCCAGTAGGTGGCGAAGCCGAAATCCGTTGACAAGGTCAGGCTGCGTTGCGTGTGCCGCGTGCGGATATCGGCTGCGGCCTGGCGGATCAGATCGAAGCTCTCACGCACGGCCTCGAAGAGACGCGCGCCGTCTTCCGTCAACGTGACGCCGCGATGTCCGCGCTCGAAAAGCGGTGTTCCGAGCGCTTCCTCCAGTTGCACGACGCGCTGGCTCACGGCTGGTTGCGTCGAGCCGAGTTCACGCGCTGCCGCCGTGAAGCTCGCGAGCCGCGCGGCGGATTCGAAGATCAGCAGCGCCTGCATGGGCGGCAGGCGGTCTTGTCGCGGCATAACCGCTCCTTATGGGCGCATAACGAAATGCCGTCTTCACAGACGCAAATGGAACGGCAATAGTGACGTTGCGCGAACATCCGAGGTCCGCGCGTTCGCTGCACTGGATTCTATTCGAGGCTTGCTCCATGCATGAGACGAAACAAAATATCCTTGTTCTGATGGCCGATCAACTGACGCCGTTCGCGCTCGCGGCATACGGCAATCGCATGACGAAGACGCCGCATATCGATGCGCTCGCGCGTGAGGGCGTGGTCTTCGAATCGGCGTATTGCGCGAGTCCGCTGTGTGCGCCGTCGCGCTTCTCCCTGCTCGCGGGCAAGCTGCCCTCGAATATCGGCGCTTACGATAACGCCGCCGAGTTTCCCTCCGAGACGCTGACATTCGCGCACTATCTGCGTGCCGAGGGTTATCGCACGGTGCTGTCGGGCAAGATGCATTTCTGCGGCGCGGACCAGTTGCACGGCTTCGAGGAGCGACTCACCACCGACATCTATCCTGCGGATTTCGGCTGGACGCCCGACTGGCAGAACTTCGAAGCGCGCCCGTCGTGGTATCACAACATGAGTTCCGTCATCGATGCAGGCCCGTGCGTGCGGACCAATCAACTCGATTTCGATGACGAGGTCATTTTCACCGTCCGCCAGAAACTCTTCGACATTGCGCGGGAGCGGCATGCGGGCAAGGATGCGCGGCCCTTCATGATGGTCGCGTCGCTGACGCATCCGCATGATCCGTATGCGATCCCGCGCAAATACTGGGACATGTACCGCGAGGAGGACGTGGACATGCCGCTTCATCGCGATTCGCTCGAGGCGAGCGATCCGCATTCGAAGCGTCTGCGCCATGTGTACGAAGCCGATCGCACGCCGCCGACGGACCGGCAGATCCGCAACGCACGGCGCGCGTATTACGGTGCGGTGTCGTACGTTGACGATCAGTTCGGCGCGATTCTCGAAGCGCTGGAACAGGCCGGACTTGCTGACGATACGACCATCGTCGTCACGTCGGACCACGGCGAGATGCTCGGCGAGCGCAACCTCTGGTACAAGATGACGTTCTTCGAAGGCGGCTGCCGCGTGCCGTTGATCGTGCATCGGCCGGGGCGCTTCGACGCGCATCGGGTGAAGGAGTCGGTCTCGCATCTCGATCTGCTGCCGACGCTCGTCGAGATCGCGCGCGGCGAGTTGCCGGCGCATTGGCCGGACGCCATAGACGGGCGAAGCCTCGTGCCGCATCTTGCGGGAGGCGGCGGCCATGACGAAGCCATCGGCGAATATCTTGCGGAAGGCGCGATTGCGCCCATCGTCATGATCCGGCGCGGGGCGTACAAGTTCATTCACTCGCAAGCCGATCCCGACCAGCTATATGACGTGCAGGCCGATCCCTTCGAGCGAACGAATCTCGCGCGCGACGAGCGGCATCGAGCGACGGTGAGCGCATTTCGCGACGACATTGCACGTCGCTGGAATCTGGAAGCGCTGCATCGCGATGTGCTCAAGAGTCAGCGCCGCCGTCATTTCCACTTCGCATCGACGACGCTCGGCGCCATCCAGTCGTGGGACTGGCAGCCTCGCGTCGATGCGAGTCAACGCTACATGCGCAATCATATCGACCTCGACGATCTCGAGGCGATGGCGCGCTTCCCGGCTGTCGAACACTGAAGCCGCACGACGATCACCCTGCCCAACCAACAGGAACGCAGATGAAAAAAGCCTTGTTTCATGCGCTTTTCACCGCCTCGCTCGGCTGCGCGGCGTCGCACGTGTTCGCCGCCGATCCGCCGTCGTGCAAGCAAGTACGCATGGCCGATCCGGGCTGGACCGACATCGACGCCACCAACGCGATGAGCGGCATCGTGCTGAAGGCGCTCGGCTACAAGCAGGACGTCGCGAACCTGTCGGTGCCGATCACGTATCAGGGATTGAAGAAAGGGCAGATCGACGTGTTCCTCGGCAACTGGATGCCGGCGCAAGCTCCGCTGGTGAAGCCGTTCGTCGAGGAGAAATCCATCGATGTGGTGCGGCCGAATCTGTCGAATGCGAAGTTCACGCTCGCCGTGCCGGATTACGTCGCCGCAGCGGGCGTGCATTCGTTTGCGGACTTGCAGAAGAACGCGGACAAGTTCGACAAGCGCATCTACGGCATCGAGCCGGGCGCGCCGGCCAATCAGAATCTGAAGAAGATGGTCGACGAGAAGGCTTTCGGTCTCGGTGACTGGAAGGTGGTCGAATCGAGCGAGACCGGCATGCTGACGCAAGTGGAGCGCGCGATACGCGACAAGAAGTTCATCGTCTTTCTCGCGTGGGAACCGCATCTGATGAACACGAAGTTCAGGCTCGCCTATCTGGACGGCGGAGATCGCTATCTTGGCCCGAACTTCGGCGGCGCAACGGTCAACACCGTATCGCGCAGCGGGTATGAGCAGCAATGTCCCAACGTCGGGCGTCTTTTCAGGCAGATGGCGTTCAGCGTCGACCTGGAAAACGGCGTGATCGCCGACGTGCTGGACAAGAAGAAAGCAATCGGTACGGCGGCCACCGACGCGCTCAAACGTCACCCCGAGCTTCTGAAGACCTGGCTCGACAACGTGACGACGGTCAGCGGCGGCAATGGACTGGAAGCCGTGCGGAGCGCACTGGGCGTGAAATAGGCGTGACACACCGTTAGTATCCCTATCGTATTCATTGCGGTGCGTCCCATGAATCGAGCAGTCGCAGTTGGGCAGATTTGTGTCGCAATCAGTCGAGCCGCCGCGTATATGGCACCTTATTTTTACGTGTCGCCCCACAACAAGAGGACACGCTCATGAAAAGAAAGCCATACGCCGCACGCCGTTCGTCTTTGATGACCGCATTCGCACTCGCCGCAGGCGCCGCCGTTGCACCGGGCGCCGCGCACGCACAAAGCAGCGTGACGCTCTACGGCATTCTCGATGCGGGCATCACCTACGTGAACAACACCGGCGGCTCGCACGTATTCAAGTTCGATGACGGTATCTCGTACGGCAACCGTATCGGCTTTCGTGGGGCCGAAGACCTCGGCGGCGGGCTGCAAGCGGTATTCGTGCTGGAATCGGGCTTTCACGTCGGAACGGGACGCTACGCGTTCGGCGGTGCGGAGTTCGGGCGTCAGGCGTACGTCGGCTTGAAGAGCAATCAGTGGGGCCAGATATCGTTCGGTAATCAGCTCGATATGACGGAAGAGTTCGTGTATCTCTACAACATATCGGCCTGGGCGAGCGGCTATGCGATTCACCAGGGCGACTTCGATCGCATGAACGGGGACCGCCTGCCTAACTCGGTGAAGTTCCTGTCCAATGACTATGGCGGCTTCACGTTCGGCGGCATGTATTCGTTCGGCAACGTGTCGGGGAATTTTCATCAGAACAGCGCATGGAGCGTAGGCGGGCATTACGCCGCGAACACGTTCAACCTCGGCATCGCCTATACGCAGCTGAACAATCCGAATGGAATCTATGCGTTCGATCCGTACGCGATGATCGGCGCACACACTTTTCTAGGGCAACCGGCAGTCAGCATCGACCCGGCCACGGGTGCGCGCACCGATCCATACAGCACCAACGCTTTTCCCGTTGACAGGCAGGGCGCGCTGGCCGTGGGTGGCGCATGGACGATCGGTAACCTGATGGTATCGGGCAACTTCACGTGGACGAACATCAAGGGACTGGGCGTCACTTCGTACATGAAGGTGTACGAGGCAGGCGCATCCTACAACTTCAGGCCGGATATCGCGCTATACGGCGGCTATCAGCACACGCGCTTCGAAGGCAATCACTGGAATCAGGGATCGCTCGGTCTGCACTATCTGCTGTCCAAGCGCACCGACGTCTATATTTCCGGCGATTATCTGCGCGCCTCCGGCCCGGTCGATGCGGTCATCGGCTATAGCTTCACGCCGTTGACCTCGAACACGCAGGCCGATGTCCGGATCGGCATGAGGCAATCCTTCTAGCGTCACGCGGCCTGTGCGGCGACCACGGCGCGCAATGCGCTGCGGTCCTGACGCGGGCTCGTGTTGAAGCGCGCGCGATACGTCCGCGAGAAATGCGACGGCGATTCGAAGCCGCACGCGACGCACACCGCGAGTATCGACATGTCGGTTTGCTGAAGCAGTTCGCGGGCGCGCGCGAGACGCAGGCCGAGATAGAAGTGCGTCGGCGTGTCCTTCATCGCCGAGCAGAAAAGACGTTCGAGCTGGCGCCGCGTGACACCGATGGATTGCGCGAGCGCATCCGGCGAGAGCGGCTCCTCCATGTGCTGCTCCATCACGCCGATAACCTGAATCAGCTTTCGATTGTGCACGCCGTAGCGCGCCGCGATCTTCATGCGTTGATGATCGCTGCGCTGACGAATGCGCCCGAGCACGAACTGCTCCGAGACCTGCGCGGCGAGCTCGGCGCCATGATCGCGCGCGATCAGATCCAGCATCAGATCGATCGACGCGGTGCCGCCCGCGCACGTGATGCGCCGCGCGTCGATCTCGAACAGTTCCTGGCTCGTTTCAATCGACGGATAACGTTCGGAGAACGCGGCCAACGCTTCCCAATGCAGCGTCGCTCGCTTGCCCGAGAGCAGCCCCGCTTCGGCGAGAATGAAGCTGCCGGTATCGATGCCGCCGAGCGTCGCGCCCGCCCGATCCAGCCGTCGCAGCCACTCGCCGATGCTGCGCGTGTATCGCGCAAGCGGCTCGAACCCCGACACGACGATGACCGTGCGCGCGTCGGCGGCAGCGGCGATCGATGCCTCCGCATTGAGCGAAATGCCGTTGCTCGCGACGACCGGCCCGCCATCCACCGACAGGATATGCCAGCGGTAAAGCTCGCCCTGGAAGCGATTGGCGACGCGCAACGGCTCGATCGCCGACATGAAGCCGATCGACGAGAATTCAGGCAGCACCAGAAAGTGAAAGTCTTGAGGAGCGGGCATCGATGATTGAGCACCAGGCGGCGATCCTTCACGCTAACAAGCGCAAAAATCGCGCGCAATCAGGCGTGTCCCTGAAAACCCTGACGTCGCTGACAGTCAACTCGCGGTCGCAATGGGGCGTTCGGGTCTTTTAATGCAGCGGTACTTTCTACTCACGTTCTCTAGACGGTCACTCCACCATGAAACATCGCCTGCTTTCGATTCTCGTTGCATCCGCCTGCGCAGCCAACGTCGCGAGCGCCTTCGCCGCCGACGACGCCACATGCCGCACGGTGCGCTTCGTCGATATCGGCTGGACCGACATCACTTCGACGACCGCGCTGGCCTCCGTGCTCTTCGAAGGGCTCGGCTATACGCCGCGCACGACGGTCGCCTCGGTGCCCATCTCGCTGGCGGGCCTGAAGAGCAAGCAGATCGATGTCTCCCTCGGTTACTGGTGGCCGGTGCAGGAAAAGGCGGTGCAGCCATTCCTCGATGCGAAGAGCATCGACAAGATCGAACCGCCGAACCTCTCGGGCGCGAAAGCGACGCTCGCCGTGCCGGCCTATGCCTACGACGCGGGCATCAGGACGTTTGCGGATATTGCGAAACACAAGGACGAGCTCGACGGCAAGATCTACGGCATCGAGCCGGGCAGCAGCGCGAACGCAAAGATTCAGAAGATGATCGACACCAATCAGTTCGGTCTCGGCGGCTTCAAGCTGGTGCAATCGAGTGAGGCCGGGATGCTGGTGACGGTCGAGCGCGCGATTCGCGACAAGAAGCCGGTCGTGTTTCTCGCGTGGGAGCCGCATCCGATGAACATTCAGATGAAGATCAACTATCTGTCCGGCGGCGATGAGGTATTCGGCCCGAACTATGGCGAAGCACGCGTCTATACGCTCACGAACCCGGACTTCCTCACGCGCTGCCCGAACGCGGGCCAGCTCGTGAAGAACCTGCGCTTCACGACCGATCTCGAGAACCGCCTCATGCAGCCGGTGATGAACAAGGAGCGTCCCGCCGAAGCCGCGAAAGCCTATCTCAAGAAGAACCCGCAACTGCTCAGTTCGTGGCTTGCAGGCGTGAAGACCGTCGATGGAAAGGACGGCCTGCCCGCCGTCAGGCAGTATCTCGGACTCTGAATCTCCGGCCCGGTGACGCGGTCGCCGGCTTCAATAACGATTAGCTATCCCTATCATCATGAACTACGACGTCATCGTAACCTGCGCAGTCACCGGGGCCGGCGACACGACCGCCCGGCATCCCGCGATTCCTGTCACGCCGAAGCAGATCGCCGGGGCAGCCATCGAAGCGGCCCGCGCCGGCGCGACCGTGGCGCATTGTCATGTGCGCGATCCCCGCACCGGACGTGGCAGCCGCGATCCCGCGCTTTATCGTGAAGTGGTGGACCGCATTCGCTCATCGGATGTCGATGTCATCATCAATCTGACAGCCGGTATGGGCGGCGACCTGGAGATCGGTCCGGGCGAGGAGCCGATGCGCTTCGGCAAGGGCACCGATCTCGTCGGCGGTCTCACGCGTCTCGCTCACGTGGAGGAGTTGCTTCCCGAGATTTGCACGCTCGATTGCGGCACGCTCAATTTCGGCGACGGCGACTACATCTATGTATCGACGCCCGCGCAGTTGCGCGCCGGCGCAAAGCGCATTCAGGCACTCGGCGTGAGGCCCGAACTCGAGATCTTCGACACCGGCCATCTATGGTTCGCCAATCAGTTGCTCAAAGAAGGGCTTCTCGATGCGCCGCCGCTCTTTCAGCTTTGCATGGGCATTCCGTGGGGCGCGCCGCCCGACACCGGCACCCTGAAGGCGATGGTTGACAACTTGCCGCCCGGCGCGCACTGGGCCGGCTTCGGCATCGGCCGGATGCAGATGCCGATGGTCGCGCAAGCGATGCTGCTCGGCGGCCATGTACGCGTAGGGCTCGAAGACAACCTCTGGCTCGACCGCGGCGTGCACGCAAGCAACGGAACGCTGGTGCAGCGCGCCATCGAGATCATCGAACGGCTGGGTGGCCGCGCGCTCACGCCCGCGGAAGGACGCAGGAAACTGGGTCTGCCCGCGCGCGGCGAGCGTCCGCTGGAGAAGCGCGTCGTCGAACAATTCGCCTGAGTGTCGAAGGAGAATCACATGCAAGTCAAACAGTTCGCCGCGCTCGGCGCTGGCGTAATCGGTAGCGGATGGGTGTCCCGTGCGCTGGCGCATGGTCTTGACGTGACCGTGTGGGACCCGGCTCCGAACGCCGAAGCGGTCGTGCGCGCCAACGTCGCGAATGCGTGGCCTGCGCTGGAGCGCGTGGGACTCGCGCCGGGCGCATCGCAGCAACGGCTGCGCGTCGTCGAGACCGTCGAGCAATGCGTCGCGGGTGCGGATTTCATTCAGGAGAGCGCGCCGGAACGCGAGGAACTCAAGCTCGCGCTGCATGAGCGCGTGAGCCGCGCAGCGAAGCCGGAGGCCATCATCGCATCATCGACGTCGGGGCTTCTGCCGAGCGATTTCTACGCGAACGCGGTCCGTCCCGAGCGATGCCTCGTGGGGCATCCGTTCAATCCGGTCTATCTGCTGCCGCTGGTCGAAGTGCTCGGCGGCGGGCACACCTCGGAAGAGGCGATCGATGCGGCATCGACGTTCTATTCGTCCATCGGCATGCGGCCGTTGCGCGTACGCGCCGAAGTGCCGGGCTTCATCGCCGACAGATTGCTCGAGGCGCTGTGGCGCGAGGCGCTTCATCTCGTGAACGAGGGCGTCGCGACGACCGGCGAGATCGACGACGCCATTCGCTACGGTGCGGGCATCCGCTGGTCGTTCATGGGCACGTTCCTGACCTACACGCTTGCAGGCGGCGAAGCGGGAATGCGGCATTTCATGCAGCAGTTCGGGCCGGCGCTCGAATTGCCGTGGACGAAGCTCGTTGCGCCCAGGCTGACCGATGAACTCATCGATCGCGTCGTGGAAGGCACCGCGAAGCAGACGAACGGGCGCAGCATGAAGGATCTTGAGCGGTATCGCGACGACTGCATCACGAGCGTCATCGAGGCGATCGCGCAGGCCAGGGCGCGTCACGGCATCGAGGACTGAGCGATGATCTACCGCGACACGGTCAGGCCCGAATGGGTCGATTACAACGGCCACTTGCGCGATGCGTTCTACATGCTGATCTACAGCCTCGCCACCGATGCCTTCATGGACGGCATCGGTCTCGGCGATGAAACGCGCCGCGCGCGGCATCGCACGCTGTACACGCTGGAGGCGCACGTCACCTATCTGCGCGAGTTGAAGGAAGGCGCGGCGGTGCGTGTCGATGTCCGCGTGATCGCGAAGGACACGAAGCGCATTCACCTGTATCTGCAAATGTTCGAAGGCGAGGGCGTCGATGCGGTGTCCGCGTGCGAACAGATGCTGATGCATATCGATACGAGCGGCATGCCGAAGGCCGCTGCGTTCGACGGCGATATCGCTGCGAATATCGCGGCGCAGGCGACGATCGCAGCGGCGCAGGCGAGTCACGCGGGGCGCGTGATCGGCTTGCCGGTGCGCCGGCAATAGTGGTCGAAGTCAGCTCTGCGCGCTTCTTTCCTGCGACTGGTTCGAGGCGCCCGTTCGCGCCAGGAAGAAGCTGATTCACGCAGCCACGGCTTCCGGCGGGCGCCCGCGCTTCGATCCGCTCACGGTGGTAGCCAGCAGCGACGCCGCCACGATCAGCCCGCCACCAATCCATGCAATGAGCGAGATTGTTTCGCCCAGCCAGAAGCACGCGAACAACGCGCCGAACGCCGGCTCGCTGCCCATCAACAGCGCGACGCGCGTCGGGCTACTGTGCTTGATGCCGTAGTTCTGCGCGAAGAACGCGAACAGCGTGCATGCCAGCACCAGGTACAACACGCATCCCCAGAACATCGGATGAGCGGTCATCGACGGCAGCGATTGCCACTGCGCACGCGAGAACATCAGCGCCGCCGCTGCACTGCCGATCGCCACCACGCCGGATTGCACAGCGGTCACCGTCAAGGGCGGCAGCGCCGCATCGCGCATCAACTGCTTGGTCACGCAGACGGTGATCGCGCGAAGGAATGCGGCTGCAAGAATCAGCATGTCGCCACGATTGAGCGTCAATGCGCCATCCCCGGTCAGGAGCCATGCGCCCAGCAGCGATACCCCCACGGCCATCCATTCGATGCGACCCGGCCGCCGCTTCAGCAGCGACCATTCCACGAGCGGCGTCAACACCACGCACAAACCAATCAGAAACGCCGCATTGGCTGCGCGCGTGAGCAGCAAGCCGAACGTCTCGCACAGAAAGATCCCGAGCAATAGCAGGCCCACGCCGATTACGCGGCTCAGTGTCCGGACACCGGCATGACGCATCGCGCGCAGCGCAGGCGACAGCAACACGAACGTGATGCCGAAACGCAGCGCAAGCAGCCCGAGCACCGGGTAGTACACGAGCGCGCTCTTGGCGATGCCGTAGCTCGAGCCCCATACGACGGCGACTGCCAGCAGCATCAGGTCGGAAATCAATTGCAGGCGATAGGGTCTGGACATGGCGAATCTCGATGACGGGATTCGCATTGTCGAGCTTTGCTTTTCTCGTGATAATCCGGTCACGGCGCATAGCCATTGTGCGTGGCGTGCATGAATCCTTCTTTGCGGACACGATGGACCACAACGAACTCTTCGACTTGTTGCCCGACATGGCGGTCTTCGCGCGGGTCGTTGACGCCGGCAACTTCTCGCTGGCGGCACGCCAGCTCGCGAGCACGCCATCGACGGTCAGCCGGCAGATCAAGCGTCTCGAAGAAGCGCTGGCCACGCGCCTGCTGGAACGTTCGACGCGCAAGGTCCGCGTCACCGAAGCGGGCGAGCAGGTCGCGCGCTACTGCCGCGAGATGGTGAGCGCCGCCTCCGCTGCGGTCGATGCCGCGGGTCAAGGCGGCGACCGTCCGCAAGGCAGAGTGAGCGTCAGCGCGCCGAGCCAGTTCGCGAGAACGGTGCTTCATCCGCTCGTGCCCGCATTCCTCCGTGCCTATCCGGAAGTTGACCTGAAGCTGTTGTATTCGGACCGCGACATCGACCCGTTGACCGATGGCCTCGATCTCGTGATCCGCTTGACCGAGCGGCCGCCGCCCGGTCTCGCGGGCCGGCAGCTCGGTGCGGTGCGCTGGGTGCTCTGCGCGTCGCAGGCCTATCTCGACGCACGAGGTACGCCGCAAGAGCCGCGCGATCTTGCGCAGCACGATTGCATCTATCTGGGAGAAACGCCGGGGGACAATCGATGGCGGTTCCGGCGCGGCACGCACGCGCAGACCGTTGACGTGCATGGGCGCTATATCGCCAACCATGCGGGCGCGCGGCTCGAAGCGGCGCGCGACGGTTTCGGCGTGGCGAACGTGCCGGAATTCACGGCGGCGGATGCCTTCGCGCGCGGCGAGCTGGTGCGCGTGCTGCCCGAGTGGTCACTCGACGCGCAGCCGTATGCGGGTTCGTTGTGGCTGCTGTATCCGCCGAACCGGTTCTTGCCGCTCAAGGTGCGGGTGTTGATCGATTATCTGGTCGAGCGGTTGCGGGATGCCGGCTGACGTTCGCCGATAGTGTCATCGATGAGCGATCGATGGCAGCGCCGCCGCTTGCTTCGCCGCTGTCGCGCACGCCCCTTCGATGACGCCTCCGACGCCTGCCTTCGTGATAACGAGCACGCCGTCCTCGTCGCATGAAAGCCGGACACCGGGGATCATGCAAAATACGCGGCATCTGAATGCGGAGACCGGCCCGTGGGCGTCAACTTCGATTTGAACGATTTGCAGGCGTTTCGCGCGGTGGTCGAGCTGGGGAGCTTTCGCAAGGCCGCCGAAGCGGTCAACATCTCCCAGCCCGCCCTGAGCCGCCGTATCGACAAGCTCGAGGAAGCGCTCGGCGTGCGCCTCTTCGAGCGCACCACGCGCAGCGTGACGCTCACCACCGTGGGCCGCGTGTTCGCGCCGAGCGCCGAACAACTGCTCGACGATCTCGACGTCGCGCTGCTCGGTATCCGCGATGTATCGTCGAGCCGGCTCGGGCATGTGAACATCGCGTGCGTGCCTTCGGTGGCGTACTACTTCCTGCCGGGCGTGATTGCGAGCTTTCATCGCCGCTTTCCCCGCATCAGGGTGAAGCTGCTCGATTCGAGCGCGAACGAAGTGCTCGGCGCCGTCATCAGCGGCGAGGCCGATTTCGGCGTGAGCTTCATGGGCAGCCAGGAGCCGGAGATCGAGTTCAAGCTGCTGCTGCAGGAGCGGTTCGTCGCCGCGTGCCGCCGTGACCATCCGCTCGCGGGAAAGAAGCGCGTCACTTGGAGCGAGCTCTACGAGCACGAATACGTGTCGGTGGACAAGACCTCCGGTAACCGTCTGTTGCTCGATCAGGCGCTCTCGGCCGTCGCGCCGCCCGCGCCGAGCGTCTGCGAAACGCGTCACGTGACGACGATGCTCGGGCTCGTCGAAGCCGGCCTCGGCGTTGCCGCGGTGCCGTCGATGGCCATGCCCGGACACGATCACCCGATTCTCACGAGCGTGCCGCTCGTCGAGCCGGTGGTGAAGCGGCGCGTGGGCATCGTGAGGCGGCGCGGACGGCCGCTCACACCGGCCGCGCAGGAGTTCCATCGGGCGATCGTCGAGACGAAGCGCGATGGCGTCGCAGCGGGCGATGCGGCGAGCGACAGCACCACGGCAAGCGAGCGGACGAAAAGGAAGAGCGCATCGTGAGCCTGGCGAGACCGCTCCGCTTGCTCTACGTGCAGGTCGTGCTGGCGATGGTGCTCGGCGTGTCGCTCGGCCACTTCTGGCCGTCGGCGGGCGCGCTCCTCAAGCCACTCAGCGATGCGTTCGTCGGCCTCGTGCGAATGATGATCGCGCCGATCGTCTTCTGCACGATCGTCTCGGGCATCACGTCGCTTGCGAGCGGGAAGGCCATCGGGCGCACCATCGTTCAGGCGCTGGCGCTCTTCTATTTCCTGACGGCCGTTGCGCTCGCGTTCGGGCTCGTCACGGCATTCGCGCTGCGGCCCGGCGCGGGAATGCAAATCGATGTGCATCACCTGGATACGGGCATCCTCGCGCCCTATGCGACGCACGCGCAGACGCGCGGGCTCGTGGAGTTCGCCCTGGGCATGATTCCGCAGACGCTGTTCGGCGCGTTCGAAAAGGGCGAAGTGTTGCCGGTGCTGCTGCTTTCGGTGCTCTTTGGCTTCTCGCTCAACGCTTGTCCGGGCGCGGGGCGGCCGGTGCTGGCGCTCATCGACGGTGTGGCTCAGGCGCTCTTTCGCGTGCTCGGCATGATCATGCGGCTCGCGCCGCTCGGCGCATTCGGTGCGATGGCCTTCACCGTCGGCCGCTTCGGCATCCGTTCGGTCGGTTCGCTCGGCATGCTGATGGTGTCCTTCTACGTGGCCTGCGTATTGTTCGTCGTCCTCGTGCTCGGGCCGCTCGCGCGGCTGCATGGCTTCGCGCTCTGGCGGCTCTTGCGCTACCTGCGCGAGGAATTGCTGATCGTCCTCGCCACGTCATCGACCGAGCCGGTATTGCCGCGCCTGATCGGCAAGCTGGAGGCGCTCGGTTGCGACAAGGGCGTCGTGGGGCTCGTGCTGCCGGCGGGCTATTCGTTCAATCTGGATGGCACCGCGATCTATCTGACGCTCGCTTCGCTCTTCATCGCGCAGGCGTGCGATGTCCCTCTTTCCGCGCCGCAGATCGTGACGATGCTCGCCGTCATGCTGCTCACATCGAAAGGCGCGGCGGGCGTGTCCGGCAGCGGACTGGTCGCGCTCGTCGCGACGCTGACGGTCATTCCCGATCTGCCCGTCGCCGGCGTGGCGCTGCTCGTGGGTATCGACCGCTTCATGTCCGAGGCCCGCGCGCTCACGAGCGTGATCAGCAACGCGTGCGCGGTGATCTTCGTTTCGCTGTGGGAAGGCGCGTGCGATCGGGCTCGTCTCGAGCGGATGCTGGGCGCGGTCGGACCTGCCGCCCCGGATTGACGGGCGGGCCGGCTCGCGCGGGCGTCGCAAGTCGTCCGGGTCAATGCGCGGACACGGAATCCAGCCCGGTCGATTTCACTTCCGCTTGCACGTCCGGCGAAGCGAGATAGTCGAGAAGCGCCTTCGCTTCCCTCGGATGCTGCGCGCCGACGGGAATGCCGGCGGCGAAGCGCGTGACGGACTGCAAGGATTCGGGAATCTTCCCGGCGAAGGTCGCGCCCTTGACCGGCAGCAGTTCGCTTACTTGCTGGAAGCCGATTTCATAGTCGCCGTTCGCCACCACCGACGCGACGGGAATCCGCGGAATCATCTTCGCCTTGGGCTTCACTTGCTCTTCGATACCGAGCTTCCTGAACAGCTCGCGCTCGATATAGACGCCGCTCGCGCTGTCCGAATAAGCGATCGACTTTGCATGCAGCAGCGTCTCCCTGAGCCCGTTGACGGACGCGATGTCGGGCTTCGCCGCGCCTTCGCGCACCACCATGCCGATGCGCGAATCGGCCAGTTCCACCCGCGATCCGCGTATCACCTTGCCGTGCTCGATCAAGTCGTCGAGTGCGTAGCCGACCATGATGACGGCGTCCGCAGGCTCGCCGCGCCCGAGCCTGTTGGGGATGGCTTCGGGCGACTTGCCCATTGACGGGCCGAGCGCGGTGTCGAGCGTGTTGCCCGTCTGCGATGCGAACCGGGGGCCGAGCACCTTGTAGGCGGCGGTGAAGCCGCCCGAGCTCATGACGTGCAGGTCGGCGGCCTGTACGTTGGCCGCAGCGGCCGAGGCGGCGACGAGCGTGGCCGCGCCGAGTTTCAGAAGCAGTTTCTTCATGATCGTGTGTGTTCGGAGCATAGGTGACGGCTTGCGCCTCAGTGCGCGGGCGTCAGTGTCGCCGAGGGGCGTCGATAGAGCGCGAACGTCGCGAGAAGCGCGCACGCGGCGGCGAGGCTCATCCAGTAGCCGGGCGCGGCCTTGTCGCCGGTCAGGTGGATGAGCGCCGTCGATATTGCGGGCGTGAAGCCGCCGAACACCGCCGTGGCGAGGCTGTACGCGAGCGAGAAGCCGGCGACGCGAACCTGCACGGGCATGACTTCGGTGAGCGCGACGACCATCGCGCCGTTATAGATGCCGTACATGAACGAGAGCCAGAGCAACACGAACAGCATGTTGAGAAAGCTCGGCGCATGAGCGAGCAGCGACAGCGCCGGGTATGCGGTTGCGATGGCGAGCACGCTCATGCCGACGAGCAGCGGGCGGCGGCCGATGCGGTCGGACAGCGCGCCGCCGATCGGCAGCCACACGAAGTTGGACACGCCGACGCACAGCGTCACGAGCAGGCTGTCGGCGGTGCTCAGATGCAGCACGGTCTTGCCGAAGGTCGGCGCGTAGACCGTGATGAGATAGAAGCTCGTCGTGGTCATCGCAACCAGCATCATGCCGGCGATGACGACGGTCCAGTTCCGGGCCAGCGTGCCGAACACTTCCTTCATGCTCGGGCGATGCCGGCGCGCCTTGAACTCCTGCGTTTCCTCGAGATTGCGGCGCAGCATGAAGATGAACGGCACGATCATGCAGCCGACGAAGAACGGAACGCGCCAGCCCCACGCGGCGATGGCCGGCGTGCTCAGCCATTGGTTCAGCGCGAAGCCGAGTCCGGCGGCGACGACGATCGCGACTTGCTGGCTCGCGGACTGCCAGCTCGTGAAGAAGCCCTTGCGGCCGGGCGTCGCCATTTCGGCGAGATAGACGGATACCCCGCCGAGTTCGGCGCCCGCCGAGAAGCCTTGCAGCAGCCGCCCGAGCAGCACGAGCGCGGGCGCAAGAAGCCCGATCGTGGCGTAGCCCGGTACGAATGCGATGAGGATCGTCCCGCTCGCCATGATGGACAGCGTGACGATGAGGCCCTTGCGGCGGCCGACATCGTCGATATACGCGCCGAGCACGATCGCGCCCAGCGGCCGCATCAGGAAGCCGGCGCCGAACACGGCGAAGGTCATCATCAGCGAGGCGAATTCGCTTGCCGCGGGAAAAAAGACGTTGGCGATCTGCGTGGCGTAGAAGCCGAACAGAAAGAAGTCGAACTGCTCCAGGAAATTTCCGGCCGTCACGCGGAATACCGCAGCGGCCCTGGATTGCCCGGTTGAAAGGCTGGACGAGGAATGCATCGAGGTGTCTCCTGAAATCCGGAAAGAACGCCGTTTTCCGGTCGATGTTGTTCAGCCATATTCGCGCGGAACCGGCAAAACGATAAGTGCGATTTTCGGATCGATTGATGCGCGCCGGTTATCAATCGGCCGCTTGTTCGTCCGCGCGATTGTTGTCGCCGGGACAACATCCTGTGCGCCTCCGGAAGGCTACTGACGCGGGCGTCTCGTCCATACAATCGTCCACACGATCAAGGCAGAGCGCGTGATCGTGCTTCCCGTGCGGATCGCCGCACTTCCCATACAGGATTCCTGACTATGAACACGACAAGCAGAAATGTGCAGCCGGTCACCGCCAGCATCGGCAAACAAGGATCGGGCGAACTCGTGTCTTCCCGATACGCCGTGCGCGTGGGCGATGTCGATGTCGTACTGATCAGCGACGGCGTTCTGCCGCTGCCCACTTCCACCATGTCCACCAACGTGAGCGAGGCAGACCGCAACGAATGGTTCGATGGCCGTTTCCTGCAACGCGACACGTTCGACTGGGCGCTGAACGTCGCGCTCGTGCACAGCGGCGAACGCCTGGTGCTGATCGACTCCGGCGTGGGCGACGGTTTCGAATACTTCGCGCGCGCCGGCCGCTCGGTGAGCCGCCTCGAATCGGCCGGGATCGATCTCTCCGCCATCACCGATATCGTCATCACGCACATGCACATGGACCACGTGGGCGGGCTCAACGTCGAGGGCGTCAGGGCGAAGCTGCGTCCCGATGTACGCATTCACGTCGCGGCGGCCGAAGTGGCGTTTTGGAAGGACCCTGACTTCAGCCGGACGGTCATGCCGGAGTCGGTTCCTCCCGCGCTGCGCAAGGCGGCAGCCAGATTCACGACGCTCTATGCCGAGAACATCGTGGAGTTCGACCGCACAGTGAGCGTTGCGCCCGGCGTATCGGCACGCGTGACGGGCGGGCACACACCGGGGCATTGCGTCGTGGACGTCGCATCGAAAGGCGAGAAACTGACGTTCGTCGGCGATGCGATCTTCGAAGTGAACTTCGATCATCCCGACTGGCAAAACGGCTTCGAGCACGATCCCGAAACGGCGAGGGAGGTGCGTATCGCGCTGCTCGGCGAAGCGGCCAAAACGGGCGCGCTGCTGGCCGCGGCACACGTTGCGTTCCCGTCGGTCTGTCACGTGGCGAAGGAGGGCGATCGCTTCCGTTCCGTACCCGTGCTGTGGGACTACTGAGTCGGACCCGGCCCTCGACCGTTTATCGATGCGCGTCTTCGCTTGCCTGTTATTCTTTCGGGCAGGCGTCGAAGGACGGGCGATGCCGATGTCGAACCACAGGGCCATCAGCGATGAAGACAGCCGCATCACCGACTTCCTCCCATGAAAGCCTCGACGACGCGACGGGTACATTCGACGCCCTGCGTGCGCGTCTGCAGGGCATCGCGTATCGGATGCTGTCGTCGGTCGCCGAGGCCGAGGACGTCGTGCAGGACGCGTGGCTGCGCTGGTACGGCGCCGATCGCGCGAAGATCGACAACGGTGAAGCGTGGCTCGTCGCCGTGACCACGCGCCTCTCCATCGACCGGCTGCGCGCTCTGAAGGCGCAGCGCGAGCATTACGCGGGCATCTGGCTGCCCGAGCCTCAAGCCATCGACGCGCCGCATACGCCGGAGCAGATCCGCGAACGCGCGGACGACATATCGGTGGCCTTTCTGCTGCTTCTCGAACGTCTCACACCTGAAGCTCGCGCGGCGTTCCTGCTGCGAGAAGTCTTCGACGTCGATTACGACGAAGTAGCCAGCACATTGGGCAAGACCGAGACGGCGTGCCGCCAGCTGGTCAGCCGCGCGAAAATCCAGCTCCGCGAAAGCCGCCCGCGACTGTCCGTTCCACGGGAGATTCATCTGCGCCTGCTGACGAAGTTCGCCGAGGCGCTTCAGAAAGGCGACTTCGCCGAGATTCACAGCATGATTGCCGACGAGGCCACGCTCGTCGGCGATGGCGGAGGGCGCGTGCCGAGCTTTCCGAAGCCGATGGAAGGAGGGCGGCGCATCGCCCAGCTGTTCTACGCGGCCAGGCTGCGCTTCAAGGACGAACTGCGCATCGAACTGGCCGTGCTCAACGGGCAATGGGCGCTTCTGCGCTTCATCGAAGGCAAGCTCGAATCCGCGCAATCGTACGAGACCGACGGCGAGCGTATCGTCCGCATTCACGTGCAGCGCAATCCCGACAAGCTCCTGCGGCTTGCTGCGGCCTTCGGCGCCTGCTAGGCCGTACCCGTGACGCCGCGTTTGTTGCCGCCCGGTCAACAGCGTGAGTCCGTCGTCGTGGCTTTCGGAGCGGGTCGCCGTTCCCTACGATGATCTCGTGCGATATCGGCGCGCCGATGCCCTCGAACAAGGCATCGAACGATACCTTCACCGGAGCAATCATGAGCCAACGCATCAACTACATTCAACAATCGCCGGAACTGTTCAAGCGGTTCGTCGCTTTCAGCATGGCGGCGCATGAAGGCAGCATCGAAAAGTCCGTCTCCGAACTGATCGCGCTGCGGGCGTCGCAGATGAACGGCTGCGGCTTCTGCGTGGACATGCACGTCAAGCAGGCGACGATACACGGCGAGCGCGCATTGCGTCTTCATCATGTAGCGATCTGGCGCGAGTCCGCCTTGTTCTCCGCGCGCGAACGTGCCGCGCTCGCGTGGACGGAAGTGCTGACGAAGCTGCCCGAGCACGGCGTCCCCGACGACGTCTACGAAAGCGTTCGCGCGCAGTTCACCGAACAGGAGTTGTCGGAGCTCACGTTCAAGATCGTGGAAATCAACGGCTGGAACCGGCTGAACGTGGCGTTCAGGACCGAACCGGGGTCGTCCGACAAGGCGTTCGGACTCGAGAAGGCCAATCTGGCCTGAGCGCCTGCTTCGAAAGGAGAAGCCAATGTCCGCACTCAGGAAATTCGCGTATTTCGCGCTGATGAGCTGCGCGCCGCTTGCGCACGCCGCGCCCGAAGCGGTCGTCACGCCGGTGCTGGAAAAGCCGTTGCCCGACTATCCCGGCAAGGAAGCATTGATGATCACGGTGGACTATCCGCCGGGCGCGGTGGACCCGGTCCATGTGCATCGGGCGCATGGCTTCATCTATGTGCTGGAGGGATCGATCGTCATGGGCGTCAGGGGAGGCAAGGAAGTCACCTTGACGCCCGGACAAACCTTCTATGAAGGCCCGAACGATGTTCATACGGTTGGCCGCAATGCAAGCGACAAGGAGCCGGCCAGGTTTCTCGTCCTGTTGCTGAAAGACGAGAAGGCGCCTGTGCTCACGCCCGTGAAATGACGCCCTGAGCACGGCGCCGATCCTCCAACCCGCCCGCCACGGAAAAAATGGCGGGCGGTGTCACAACTTGCCCGCATCGAACGTCTTGTGGATGTGCTTCCTTCGATTCGGGCAAATCATGTCATTCACCTCAACTACGTCTTCGCCGACCCGCGACGATTCGCTCGCCAGCAGCTTCGCAACGAGCTACGCGGGCGTGGTCGCCTTCCTTGCCGTGGCGAGCGAGGGCAGTTTCGCCAAGGCCGGCGACCGGCTGGGTATCGGCCGCTCCGCCGTCAGCCGGAACGTTCAGAAGCTCGAAGCGCAACTCGACGCGCGGCTCTTTCTGAGGACCACGCGCAGCACATCGCTCACGCGGGAAGGCGAACTCTTCTATGAGCATTGCCATCCGGGCGTGGAGCGGATCGTCCAGGCACTGGAAGAGATGCGCGAACTGCGCAACGGCCCGCCCCGAGGCCGCCTGCGCATCTGTTCGACGACGTGCTTCGGACGCGCCATCGTCGCGCCGCTCCTGCACGGATTCCACGAAGCGTACCCCGACATATCGCTCGAACTTCTGCTCGACGATCACCCCGTGAACTTCACGACGGACCGGGTCGATGTGGCCTTCCGCGATGGCCGCATGGAAGACAGTCAGATCGTTGCACGACAGCTCATCCCGATGCAGATGCTCGTCTGCGCATCGCCCGGATACGCAAGCGAGCACGGCTTGCCGCGCAACGTCGGCGAACTCGGCGGACATCGCTGCATCAACTTGCGGACGGCGTCCGGA
Organism: Caballeronia sp. LZ019; assembly: GCF_031450825.1. NCBI lineage: Bacteria > Pseudomonadati > Pseudomonadota > Betaproteobacteria > Burkholderiales > Burkholderiaceae > Caballeronia > Caballeronia sp. LZ019. Next base: position 557,889 of record NZ_JARTVZ010000003.1, read on the forward strand.
CGCATCGCCGAGTGGGAGTTCAAGGTTGACGGCCGTCCTCATAAGGTCATGCCGGGCGCATATCACACGTTCAACTGCCCGGAGCTCGTACTGCAGGCGGTCAACGCGGGGCAGGGCATCGCGCAGCTTGCGGCGTTTCAGGTCTGTGACGCGTTACGCGACGGACGCCTCGTCACGTGTCTTGCGCAAGATGCGCCCGACGACCGCGGCCACTACGTTTGCTATCTCAGCCGCAAGCATCTGCCGGCGCGCATCCGCGTGTTCGTTGACTACATGACGGAGCACATACGCGCGCTCGACCTCGATTTCCTCACTGCGTTGCCGCCGGCCGCCCCGGCCGATTGATGCCGCGTCGTCAACAGTGCGAGTCCTCGCGCGCGTCTTCCGGACCGCTCATCCGGCGCCTACGATTCATCCCGTACGGTGGCCGCTCGCAAGCGCGCTCCGGCAACAGGTGCGGCGCAATCACGCGGCGCGGCCGCGGCTTCGTGCCGCTGCGAAGTCATAGAGGGAAACACCATGAAAATCGTCGTCATTGGCGGTAGCGGACTCATCGGCGCGAAGGTCGTCGAGCATTTGCGCGCGCGTGGCCATGAAACCATCGCGGCATCGCCTGCATCGGGTGTGAACACCGTCACGGGCGAAGGTCTCGCAAATGCGCTGGCAGGCGCACACGTCGTCGTGGATGTCGCCAACTCGCCGTCCTTCGAAGACGATGCAGTCCTCGCGTTCTTTCAGACATCGGGCCGCAATCTCTGCGCCGCAGAGAAGGCCGCGGGCGTCGGTCATCACGTCGCCCTGTCGGTGGTCGGCACCGACCGGCTGGAAGAAAGCGGCTACTTTCGCGGCAAGATCGCGCAAGAGGCGCTGATTCGCGTATCCGGCGTGCCGTACACGATCGTGCGTTCGACGCAGTTTTTCGAGTTCGTCGGCGGGATTGCGCAAGCAGGGGCCGATGGCGATACGGTGCGTCTTCCGCCTGCCGACATCCAGCCGATCGCATCCGACGATATCGCGCTGGCCGTCGCGGACTACGCGCTCGCCGCACCGATCAACGGCGTCGTCGAAGTAGCCGGGCCCGAGGGGATGCGGCTCGTGGACCTGGTTCAGCGCTATCTGACCGCAACCGGCGATGGGCGCAAGGCCATCGAGGACGAGCAAGCACGCTACTTCGGCGCACGACTGAACGACGATACGCTCGTGCCGGGCGCGAATCCGCGGCTTGGCAGCACAGGTTTCGATGCGTGGTTCGCCCGCTCGCGTGCCGTTGCCGCGCGCTGACCGGAGCGAGAGCCGTCGTCATGAATCCCTTGCGTCCGCCGCCCGCGTCGCTGCTCGACAAGTTTCACGGCCAGGACCCGCGCGAACTGTACTCGACCTCCGTTACCGTCTCGGGCGGCGAGGCCGGGCACGGCCGCGCCTCGGGCATCGCCCGCTCGGATGACGGCAACCTCGACGTGCATCTGCGTCTGCCTGCCGAACTCGGCGGGCCCGGCGGCGGCACGAATCCCGAGCAGCTTTTCGCCGCCGGTTACGCGGCGTGCTTTCACGGCGCGTTGACGCTTCTGGCGGCCAGGGAAGGCATCGAAATAAAAAGCGCCGCGGTCGTGGCGACGATCAGCTTCTCACGCGATCCGATGGACGGCCTCTTCATGCTCGCAGCCGATATCTGCGTGCATCTGCCGGGCGTCGAGCGCGAACTCGCGAGGGCGCTGGTCCGCAACACCGAACGATTCTGCCCATACGCGAAGATGGCGCGGCAGGGCATCGTGAATGTGGTGAGGCTCGCATCGCCCGATGAGGCATTGCCCGATGCCGGGTGGATTGCAAGTGCCGGGCGGCGTGAGGGCTGAAGGCGGTCTGCTTCGCCACTTGGTCGCGCCCAATCATCGACCTGCTGCCGCCTTCACAACCGCCAAACTGCTTTCTAATCGTCGTCTCCGGATAGAACCGCTTCGGTATCTTCCACTGCTCACTCGCCAGTCCGCGCTCTGCCGCCCTTCACACCGAATCATTTCTGCGCCTGCAAGAGTGTGTTTTACCGCGCTCTTTCTTTAACGATAAGGGAGTGAGTTATTGCGTTGCGACAAGCGCGCAACTCAGGCGGAGCGAGCAACTCACTCATGGAATTGCTGCGCCCGCGAGAGAAAACGCCTGGGTTTAAAAGCAACCGCATACGGGAAAATCCCAAGAAATACATCAGACGTCTGATGTATATTTGACGCCGGGCCACTTGCGAGAGCACCATGCGTCTAAGCGTCGAACGTTCGATGAGCGACAAGATTCAGGATTCGCTACTCACGATGATTCGCGAGCGCAAGCTGAAACCGGGCGACCAGATTCCCACGGAAATAGAATTGTGTGAGTTGCTGGGCGTCGGACGTTCCAGTTTGCGCGAGGCGGTCGCGCAGATGATTTCGCATGGACTGCTCGAACGCGTGCAAGGCAGGGGTACCTTCATCAGACAAATTTCGCTCAAGCTGCAAGGCGGGCTGGATGATCTGATGTCCGTGACCGACATGATCAAGAGCGTCGGCGCAGTGCCGTTGACGAGTCGCATCCAGATTGACACCATCGCGGCGTCGGAGAGTCTCGCGGAGAAGCTCGGCATCGAAGCGGGCGACGCATGCGTTCGCATCGAGCGCGTGCGCCGCGCCGACGACGCGATCGCCGCGTACTGCATCGACACCATCCCGAAGACGTTGTTCGATGCCGCGGACGGTGAGCTGGGCGAATCGCTGTTCGGCATGTTCGCGCGTACCGGGCGGCGTCTGTCGCATACGCATACGTCGATACAGCCGACCATTCTCACGCCGCGCGATCTGCCCGAACTGGGCGACGGCTTCGGTCTGTTCTTGCTGCTGGACGAAGTGGATTTCGATCAGAGCGGCCAGCCGCTTTGCTATAGCAACGACTACTACAACACGAGCATCTTCAAGTTCGATCTGGTGCGCAAACGTCGCTGAAGCGTGTCGATGGCTTGCGCTTTGCAACACATCGGAGGAGACACCGATGGAGTTCGAAGCATTCACCGCATCGGCGCTTGCCGATTACCTGGGCGGCATCGCCGAGCTGCGCGCCCGTCTGGGCGATCCCGCCGATCTGGAGATCGTCGAAGTCGGCGACGGCAATCTCAACTTCGTGTACTTCGTGACCAATGCGAAGGCGCGCGAGCGCAGCGTCGTCGTCAAGCAGGCGCCACCGTTCCTGCGGCTCGTCGGCAAGAACTGGCCGCTATCGTGTCAGCGCATGGACCATGAGGTCGCGGCGTTGCGCCGCTTCGGCGCACTCTGTCCGCAGCATGTGCCACAGGTCTATCACGCCGACGAAAAGCGCTATCTGATGGTCATGCAGCATCTCTCCTCGCATCGCATTCTGCGGCAGGGATTGATCGATGGCGTCACCTATCCGCTGATGGCCGAGCATCTGTCGACCTATCTCGCGCAGACGCTGTTTTTCGGCTCCGACCTGTATCTCGCACCCGACATCAAGAAACAGGCAGTGGCCGCGGCCGTCAACGCGGAGCTATGCAAGATCACCGAGGACCTGGTCTTCACGTTCCCGTTCGAAGCGCATCCCTCGAATGTCTACAGCGCCGCCCTGCCGAAGTCCGCGCTCGAGCGGCTGCGCACGAACGGCGCCTTGCGCAGCGCTGCGGCAGACATGAAGTGGGCCTTCATGAATCATGCGGAGACCTTGCTGCACGGCGATCTGCATACCGGCTCGATCATGGTCAACGAGCGCGAGACGTATGTGATCGACCCGGAGTTCGCTTTCTATGGGCCGATGGGATTCGACATCGGCGCGCTGATCGCGAATCTTCTGCTCGCCTATTTTTCGCGTGACTATCACGGCCGCCTCGATGGCGGCGATCCCGTCGCGTATCAGGAATGGCTGCTCGAACAGATCACGCGCATCTGGAACGGCTTCAGCGCGAAGTTCCTCGCGCTGTGGCGCGATCACGAGAGCCGCAGCGGCCGGCCGTTCATCGGCGGATCGGCGGACGGCCGCGCGGCCGAAGCATATCGCGCCCACTTCATGCGGCGGCTGCTCGCCGACACGCTGGGCTTCGCGGGCTGCAAGATGATCCGGCGCATCGTCGGCATGGCGAAGGTCGCGGAGATCACGCGCATTCCCGATGCGGACCTGCGTGCGCAGATCGAAGTGCGCTGCCTGCGCTGCGCCGAAGCGTTGCTCGTGCAGCGCGCCGCGCTGACCGATATCGAACACGTCGTCCTGCTCGCGCGCGACATGGCGCGCGATGCCCTCGCACAACGCTGACCGGAGCCTCAATGAATTCGCAGACCCTGTTGCCGACGCTGGCGCCGACCATCGAATGGCGTGACGGCAAGCTGCTGCTGCTCGACCAGACGCGCCTGCCGCACGAGATCGTCGTGGAGCATGTCGCCGATGCCGCCGCTGTGTGGCGCGCCATTCACGAACTGCGCGTGCGCGGCGCGCCGGCCATTGGTGTTGCGGCGGGATACGGACTTTGCGTCGCGATGCAGGATGCGCGCGCGTTGCCGGTGGCGCAGTTTCGCGCGGAACTGGAACGGCGCGCCGCATGGCTCGACACCGCGCGGCCCACGGCTGTGAATCTGAGCTGGAGTCTGCGGCGCATGACGAGCCGCGCGCGCGAATGCGATACGCAGGACTCCGCCGTGCTGTACGACGTGCTCGTCGATGAAGCGAGGCGCATCCACGAAGAGGACATCGCCTTGTGCGAAGGCATAGGCGTGCATGGCATGTCGCTGATCGGCGAGGGCAACGGCGTGCTCACGCACTGCAACGCGGGTGCGCTCGCGACGACCGGTCTCGGCACGGCCACGGCCCCGATCTATGCGGCGCATCGCGCGGGCATCGCGTTCAGCGTCTTCGCCGATGAAACGCGCCCCCTGCTGCAGGGCGCGCGCCTCACGGCTTTCGAGTTGCAGCAGGCGGGCGTGGACGTCACGCTCATCATGGATGGCGCGGCCGCGTCGATCATGTCTCAGGGGCTGGTCGATCTCGTCATCGTCGGCACGGACCGGGTGGCCGCGAACGGCGACTTCGCGAACAAGATCGGCACGCTCGGGCTCGCCATCGCCGCGCGCCATTACGGCATCCCGTTCTATGTCGCGTGCCCGTCCTCGACGCTCGACTTCTCGTCGGCGACGGGGGAGCGCATCGAAATCGAGGAACGCTCCGGCACGGAGGTCACGCATCTCGCGGGGCAGCGGGTCGCGCCCGAGCACATCAAGGCCCGCAATCCCGCCTTCGACGTGACGCCGCACGAGCTCGTCACCGGCTTCATCACCGAGCGCGGCATCGTGAAGGCGCCGTTCGAACGATCGCTGAAACGCCTCTTTGCCGCCGAAGGCAACGCCGCATGAGCGCCGTGAATGAAGCTGAACTGCGACAGGGCATCGTCGAAACGGCGCTCGAAATGGAGCGGCTCGGCATCAATCAGGGCACATCGGGCAACGTCAGCGCACGCTTTCGCGATGGCTTGCTCATCACGCCGAGCGGCGTTCCGGCACGCGAACTGAGCGCGGCGAGCATCGTCTATCTGCCGCTCGATGTATGCGACGGCGACGACGCGCTACGCGTGCAACGGCCTTCATCGGAATGGCGCATTCATCGCGATCTGCTGCGCGCGCGCCCGGACATGCATGCGGTCGTGCACACGCATTCGACGGCGGCAACGGCGCTCGCCATTCACGGCCGCGAGATTCCGGCCGTGCATTACATGGTGGCCGCCGCGGGCGGAACATCGATTCGCTGCGCGCCGTATGCGCTCTTCGGCACGCAGGCGCTGTCGGACCATGCGCTCGCCGCGCTCGCAGGACGGCGCGCATGTCTGCTTGCGCATCACGGTGTCGTCGCGCTCGGGGCGGATCTGTCGGGGGCCGTGTGGCTCGCGCATGAAGTCGAAGTGCTCGCGAGGCAATACCTGCTGGCCTTGCAACTGGGCGCGCCGCCGGTGCTGTCGAACGAGCAGATGGATGAAGTGCTGGAGAGATTCAAGACGTACGGCAAGCGCAGCAAGGATGAATGAAATCGGCGACAAGACATCAAGCTAACTGCAATGAACAACTCGTACAAAGGAGACAGTGATGGCCTGGAGTTCAGCACGGTTCGATAGTTGGGGCAGCTTCGGCAAATCAACCGGCGCGTTGCTGCTGTGCGCAGCGGCGCTCGCGGGATGCAACAAGAGCGAGAACGCGTCGTCGGGCAGCAGTTCCGCGAAAAGCGCGAGCGACAGCGCAAGCGCACCGGCGAGCGCGCCAGCGGCGGCTGCGGCGAGCGGCAGCAAGCCAAAGATCGGCTTCTCGATCGCGACGTTGAACAATGCGTTCTTCGTGGGCCTGAAGGCCGGCGTGGAACGCGGCGCGAAGGATCAGAACTTCGACCTGGTTCAAACCAACGCGAACGGCGATGCGCAACAGCAGGTCAACGATGCGCTGAACCTGCTGAGCCAGGGCGTGACCGCGCTCGTGCTGAATCCGATCGATTCGAAGGCGATCATTCCGGCGGTCGAGAAGGCGAACCAGATGAACGTCCCGGTCTTCACGCTCGATCGCGGATCGGACGGCGGCAAGGTGACGTCCTTCGTCGCATCGGACAACGTCGCGCTCGGCCAGACAGCCGCGAAGTGGATCGCGGAGCAACTGAAGAAGCGATACGGGTCGGAGAAGGGCAACGTCGTCGACCTGATCGGTCTCGTCGGCACCACGGCGGCGACCGACCGCGAGAAGGGCTTCAGCGATGAGATTGCGAAGTATCCGGACATCAAGGTGGTCGCACGTCAGGAAGGCGCGTTCGATCAGGAGAAGTCGCTCAACGCGATGACCAATATCCTGCAGAAGTATCCGCAGATCGACGCGGTGTTCGGCGCGAACGACGACAACACCGTCGGCGCGGAGAAGGCCATCGACAACGCGGGACGCTACAAGCCGCTCGACGACAAGGCGCACATCATGGTGATCGGTGCGGACGGAACCGCACAGGCGCTCTCGGCGATCCGCGCGGGCAAGCAGGACGCGACCATCTCGCAGAACCCCATCAAGATGGCGGCGAAGTCGCTGCAGTTCATCGCGGACTACAACGGCAAGAAGGACGTGCCCGCGAACTATGCGTGGCCCACGATGCTCATCGACAAGTCCAACATCGACTCGGATGCGGTCAAGCAATATGGCCTGTGGTCCGAGGAAGTGAAGCAGTAAGGCCAACCGGCGGCCGCGCGTGCAGCAAGCGCGCGGCCGCGAGCGGAATGCGAACATGACAGTCGAAACCGAAGCGCTCGCGCGCATGCCTTCCGGCACGAAGGCGCCGCTGCTGCGCATGCAGGGCATCGTCAAGAGCTTTCCCGGCGTGAAGGCGCTGCGCGGCGTCAGTCTCGAACTGCACGCCGGTCACGTGATGGCCATCGTCGGCGAGAACGGCGCGGGGAAGTCGTCGCTCGTGAAGACGCTCTCGGGCGCTTACGAGCCGGACGAAGGCAACATCGAAATCGACGGCAGGCCGCTTGCGCGCGGCACGAATGCGGCGATCGACGCGGGCGTGGCCGTCATCTATCAGGAGCTGTCGCTCATCAACGACATGACGGTTGCCGAGAATCTCTTTCTCGGGCGCATGCCGGCGAAGCGCGGCTTCGTCAGACAGCGCGAGGCCCATGCGATGGCGCGCGAGGCGCTCGCGCGGGTGGGTCTCGACAACGTGCCGCCGTGGATGCGTCTCGGCGACCTGCCGCTCAACAAGCGGCAACTCGTGGAAGTGGCGAAGGCGATTGCGCGCGATGCCCGCATCCTCGTGATGGACGAGCCGACCGCCGCGCTCCAGAGCCACGACATAGAAAACCTCTACGCGGTCGTGCGGCGATTGCGCGAAGAGGGCATGGGCATCATCTTCATCTCGCATCATCTGGAAGAAGTCTTCGAGCTGGCGGATTCGGCGGTCGTGATGCGCGATGGCGCGACGGTCGGCGCGCGTCCCATGTCCGAATGGACCGAAGCCGAACTCGTGCAGGCGATGGTCGCGCGCAATCTCGAGTCGTTCTATCCGTGGGAGCCGCGCGAGTATGGCGACGTCGTGCTCGACGTGCGCAACCTCGCGAGCGCGCCGCTTCTGCGCAACGCGAGCTTCACCGTGCGCGCCGGGGAGATCGTCGGCATTGCGGGCATCGCGGGCGCGGGACGCACGGAATTGCTGAAGACGATCTTCGGCGCGCTGCCCGCGACGCACGGCGAGATCGCCGTGAGGGGCAGGACAGTATCGAATCATTCGCCGACAGAGGGCGTGCGCCACGGGCTTGTGTATACGTCGGAGGATCGCAAGCTCGAAGGGCTCGTGCTCGACGCCAGCATCGAAGAGAACATTGCGCTCTCGAGCCTGAAGGCGCTGGCGAGCGGCGGCTTCGTGCGGGGCGCGCGAAAGCGCAAGCTCGCGCAGGATGCGAGCACGCGTTTCGGCGTGCGCGCGTCGTCGGTGCTGCAGATCACGGGCACGCTCTCGGGCGGCAATCAGCAGAAGGTCATTCTCGGCCGCGCCACGGCGACAAATCCCGCCGTCATCATGCTCGATGAACCGACGCGCGGCATCGACGTGGGCGCAAAGACCGAAATCTACGCGCATATGGTGAGGATGGCGCGCGCGGGCGCGGCGGTCATCATGGTGAGTTCGGAGTTGCCGGAACTGCTCGGCATGTCGGATCGCGTGCTCGTGATGTATCGCGGCAGCATCGTGACCGAAATCGCCCGCGACAAGGCGGACTCCGAAACAGTGATTCAGTGGGCAACGACAGGAGCAGGCGCATGACATCCACGGCAGCCAACCGGGCGGACACCGAAGCGCTGTCGCGCCGCGTGATCCGTCAACTGAGAAGCGGCATCGGGCCACTGTTCGCCGCGCTCGTCATCATCTGCGTGGCGTTGTCGATCGCATCGCCCGAATTTCTGACGACGAGCACGCTCACCAACATCATGGTGCAGGTGTCCGTCGTGGGCATCGCGGCGGTCGGGGGCACCTTCGTCATCATCACGTCGGGCATCGATCTGTCGGTCGGGTCGCTCGTCGCGCTGAGCGGCATGGTCGCGGCGACGTTCATGGCCGGGTCGAGCCCGGATGCGGTCGGTCTCGGCATCGGCGGACTTTTCATTGCGCTGGCGGCAGGCGCGGCGGTCGGGGCGATCAACGGCTTCGCGATTTCATGGCTGCGGCTCGTGCCCTTCATCGTCACGCTCGCCGCGATGGCGATGGCGCGCGGCCTCACGCTCGCCATTTCCGACGGCCGCACCAAGTTCGACTTCCCGAACGCGTTCACCGTCTTCGGCGCGAAGGCGATCGCGGGCCTGCCGATGCCGATGATCGTGATGCTCGTCGTGTTCGTCATCGGCCATGTGCTGCTGCGCAAGACGACGTTCGGCCATCAGGTCTTCGCGGTCGGCGGCAATCAGGAGGCCGCGCGGCTCGCGGGCATTCCGGTGCGGCGCGTTGTCTTTTTCACGTACATGCTCGCGGGTGTCACGGCGGCGATCGCGGGCATCGTGCTCGCGGGGCGTCTGAACTCCGCATTGCCCTCGGCGGCCAACGGGCTCGAGCTTCAGGTGATCGCGGCCATCGTGATCGGCGGCACGTCGCTCGCGGGCGGACGCGGATCGATCGTCGGCACGTTCATCGGCGTCGTGCTGATCGGGGTCATCAACGTCGGTCTGTCGCTGCTCGGCGTGAACCCGTTCTGGACGCAGTTTATTCAGGGCGGCGTGATTTTCGCGGCGGTGCTGCTCGACGCACTGAGCCAGCGCAGGAAGCTTTGACGCCCGCCATCCACGCAAATAACGGAGACACCAGAATGAAGAAGATCATCAACAACCCGGAAACCTTCGTCGACGAAATCATCGATGCGCTGCTGCTCGCGCATCCGAAATGGATCAAGGCGGCCAACGCGGACAAGCGCGCACTGGTTCGCGCCGATGCGCCGAAGGAAGGCCGCGTGGGCATCGTGACGGGCGGCGGCTCGGGCCATATGCCGGGCTTCCTGGGCTACGTGGGCGAAGGTCTGTGCGGCGGCGTGGCGGTGGGCAACGTGTTCTCGTCGCCGTCGTCCGAGCAGATTCTGGAAGCGACGAAAGGCGTGAACGGCGGCGCGGGCGTGCTGTACGTGTACGGCAATTATGGCGGCGACGTCCTGAACTTCGATCTCGCGTCCGACCTCGCGGATGCGGAAGGCATCGACATCGAGACCGTCGTGCTGACGGACGACGTGGCATCGGCGCCGAAGGAACGCGCAGCCGACCGGCGCGGCGTGGCAGGCATGGTGTTCGCGTTCAAGTGCGCGGGCGCGGCGGCCGAGCGCGGCGATTCGCTCGATGAAGTCGCACGCATCTGCGCAAAGGCCAATGCGAACTGCCGCACGATGGGCGTGGGGCTGTCCCCGACGATCCTGCCTGCAGCGGGCAAGCCGACCTTCACGCTGCCCGATGGCGAGATGGAGATCGGCATCGGCATCCATGGCGAACCGGGCACGCATCGCGGCGCGCTGCAATCGGCCGATGCGATCGCGGACGACCTGATGCGCCAGATTCTCGACGATCTCGCCGCGCCGAAGGGTTCGCGTCTTGCCTTGCTCGTGAACGGACTCGGCGCGACGCCGCTCGAGGAACTGTATCTGCTGTACCGGCGTGCGGCGAAGATCATCGACGGCGACGGGCTGACGGTCGCGTGGTCGTATGTCGGCGAGTACGTGACGAGCCTGGAGATGGCGGGCGCATCGATCACGGTGATGCTGCTCGACGACGAGCTTGAAGCGCTGCTGGCCGCGCCGGCGCATTCGCCGTTCTTTCGTGAAGGCACGCGTGCATGATGAGGATCACGAAATGATGACGACGAAGCAATTGATCGACGTTCTGAGCCGCGCGTTGAGTGCGCTTCCCACGCATGCCGACGAGTTGCGCGACCTCGACGCCGCGCTCGGCGATGGCGATCTCGGCATCACGGTGCGCGCGGGGTCGGAAGCGGTCGTGAAGGCCATCGGCGCGTTGCCGGACGAGGCGAGCGTCGGCGACGTGCTGCTCGCGGCGGGGAAGGCGTTTTCGACGGCCAATCCATCGACGTTCGCGGCATTGGTGGGCGGCGGACTGCTCGCTGCCGCGAAAACGATGCAGGGGAAGACCGGCATCGGCCGCGAGGATGTGCTCGGCATCGGGCGGGCGATGGCGGCGCGCATCATCGAGCGCGGCAAGAGCAATGTCGGCGACAAGACCGTGCTCGATGCGCTGGTGCCGAGTCTCGACGTACTCGAAGCATCGCAGGGAAGCGCGGCCGATGTACTCGACGCGATGATCGCGACGGCGAGCGAGCGCGTCGCCGAAACCGCGAAGATGCAGTCGCAGAAGGGTCGCGCGGCGTGGGTGCAGGAACGCAGCATCGGCCATCCCGATCCGGGCGCAACGGCTTACGTGCGCTTTCTGGAAGCGTTGCGCAAGGTGGTGGATCAGGAAGCGTGAAGGCCGGATGGACGGCGTCAGAGGCGGTATGCCCGGCGCCGATTTGGGATACCGAGCTCATCGAGCTTTCGATGTGGGATGGCGGCGTTGGGTTTGTTTGGGGGATGGGAGGTCGCCGGCGTTGCGGGCTCGTCGGAGCGGGTTCTGCGAGGACTCGTTTCCGTTCGATAGAGTGAGACTAGCGTCGATTTGACAGATCGGCAGAGCTTTCGAAAAGAAATGGTCGCCTCTCGCCTTAACGGGTGCGGCAGTCTCGCGTCCAGAGCATGCGACTTTGCTGGTTGGGCGTCCCAGCCGTCAAGTAGAACCAGATGAAACCCATAACCATTGCCATCGATCTGGTCACGCACGCTCCACACATTCATTAGGATCAGCCAGAGACTGGCGCGATCCGAAACAAATTGCCGCTAGCCGTGTCGTCATGGAGGCCTGCGGCAGGGCCCATCACCGGGCACAAGGGCTTGGCGCGGCTTCGCCACGACGTCCGGCTGGCTGATCGCGGCCCAGTCCGTACGGCCATTCGTGAAGTCGAACACGAACGACGCGGCCGACGCTGCGGCGATTGGAGAGGCCGCCCAGCGTCCCAGCATGCGGCTTGTAACCGCCAAGGCCGTAGATCAGCAGGCGATGCTGGCGATGCACCGAATACGCCCGCAACAGGTTTGGGTTCCCGCCACTGATTTGCGCGCTATGCGCGTGATGTCAAGACCGGTCGCGCATCGCTGCCGTCAGTGTCTGGTCGTCGGCGAACGCTGTTGCCCGTTGCATGAATGGCAGGTGACTGGTCGAGAGGATCGAACCGCGCGCGTAGCGTTTCGCCACTACGTTGAATTAGAGCTTCGCCTCCGCGCGCCGGAATAGCACATAGCGGATTTCGTCGACGACCAGCAGCTAGATCCAGTAACCGCGCGATTGAAGATTTCGCGGAGCCGGTTCTGTTGCCGGGCGGCTGCCAGTCGCATCATCAGGTCGCCTCCCATCTGCAAATCGTGCGGCGATAAGGGTGGTTGCAGACTCATATCCGCACTCGATCGCGGGCGTGCCCGCCGGCCCCGATGGGTTTCGCCGCAAAGGTCCTGATCTAGAAGGCGGACTCGATGTCCGAGTAATGTTTCAGGCTTGCCTCGGTGCTGTCCAACCTGTTGCTGATCGCGCCGAGCTTTACCTTGCCTCCCGAGCGGTTCTGTCGTGACAGGAAGCTCAGATATGCAACGGATTCGCGCCCGGATCGAAATGTCTTGCCTGTCCAGGGTCCGACACCGCAGCGGGCGCCGTCAGCACACCGACGCCAGGAATCTCAGAGATGCGTCGCCATCGCCAGTCGAGAATGCGCTGCTCGATCCGCCCGCTCTGCTCGTCGAGCGCGCGCAGTCGTGAGAGCTGATCGCGCAGGCTGTTCAGCTGCATGGCCGTCAACTCGTCCGCATGTGAGCCAGTGCAACTTCAGCAGCGTCAGTTGATGCACGACGGCCTCGATGCAACACGACCCTGAACTCGTAGCGCATCCCGCGCAACTGGTTGACCTGCATGGACGCGAACCAGGCATGCTCGATACGCCGCCACTACGGCTGAGGGTGGATTCAGCCATGCCCGATTGGTGGCCTGTCGCGCCGGAGGATTCGACTCTCGTCATGCTGAGCCACACGTCGGGCACGACCGGTGTGCCAAAGGCTGTACGATTCGAGCACCGTCAGTTTTTCATGGGCAAGAGGGCGCGCATCGGGCGCTTTGCTGAAAGCCGCGACGAACGCTTGCTCAGCGCACTGCCTCAATCGCATTCAGCAGCAATCAGCCATCTTGAAACTGCGACCTTGCACGGCATTCCGACTTATGTGATGGATACGCAGGATGGTCCGATCGTTGGCGAGGCAATTCGCGCGTTCGCGCCAACGGTTGTCGTGGCCTTCCCGAAGACTTACGTGCAGCTAGTGGAAGGCGGCGTTGCCGACGGAGAGTTCGCTTCGGTGCGTCGCTGGTTCAGTATGGGCGATGCCGCGCATCAGAGTCATACGCGGCAGATTCTGAAGGGCGCGCCACACTCGCGCTTCATCGACGCTTTCGGCAGTTCCGAATTGGGCATGGCGCTCTTCCGCAGCGAATCAACTACCGGCGCGCTCGCGCCGCGGCGCTCGATTGGACGGCCTGTGGAGATGGCGATGGCAAAGATTCTCCACCCCACAACCGGCCAAGAAATGGCGCCGGGCCAGGTCGGGCTGCTCGGCGTGCGCGCACCCACGATTACCTCTGGTTACTGGCTCTCGCCCGAACGGACCTCGGGATCCTGGCGCGACGGCTATTTTCTGACTGGCGACATCGCCTACTGCAAGGACGGAAATTACTTCCAGATCGACCGCGAAGTGGACGTCATCTCGTCGCCGTCGGGCCCGCTGTACACGCTTCTTCTAGAGGAAGCCATGCAGCAGGTGGACGGCGTGTGCGATGTGACGGTGGTCGGGGTCGATGACCAGGATGGGAAGCTCCCCTTGCTGTGCGCGTTGGTTCTACCCGACCAAAAGACAGATGAGAGGCCGCATTTGATCGCGAATCGTGTGCGCGCAGCATTGCACCACGAACTCGAGGCGCAGGGCGTGGCCCTGACGGATGAAGCGATCGCAGTGGCGATCCTGCGTAGCCTAGCTGTCCTTCCGCTGGGCGCGACCGGCAAGGTGCTCAAACGGCTCGTGCGGAGCGCCATTCCGCCCATGCTCCGGCGGACCTCGCACGATGTCCACGCAGATACGGGCGTGCTGCACCTCGCGTGGCCGGGGAGCGAGGCTGCTTCCGCGCACACAGACTTGCATTGACGAGATCCTTACGGAGACCAGATGAAAAACCAAGCTTTTATGTCCGAGGCTGTCGCGTCGGTTCGGCAACGGTTAGATGCGGCGAATACCCAGCAGTTGTCGAACTACACGTATGAAGGGCGCCGTTTCCTCGTCTATCCGGACGTCTTTCCGCCCACGCATTTTCAGTCGACAGGAATCTTCACGCGCCTGCTTCCATATCCGCGGGGCGGAGCGCTCCTCGAGATCGGATGCGGCGCCGGAGTCACGGCCGTCGTTGCAGCGCTGAGCGGATGCCGGCGCGTGGTCGCATCGGATATGCTGACAAGCATCCACTTACCGCAGCCTACATGGCCTCGAGCATCGCCACCGGACTGAGATCGATCTCGCTGAACGCTGGCGGGCCGCTCGACGGTGTGGGGGTCACCGAAGTTAATGCAACGCCGGAGGGTGCACGGTCTGGCCCTGCGGAGGCGTTTCTCGTGCCCGCGCTTGTGCGCCCCAACCTGAAAGTGCTGACGGGCGCCCTCGTGACGAGACTGCTGCAGCAGGGCACGACGTGCCTTGGCATCGAACTGACAGCTGGTAGTAGCGTGGCCCGCATCATGGCGACACGACGCACGCTTGTCTGTATGGGGGCGTGTGCGACGCCTCAGTTGCTCATGCTGTCGGGCTTTGGTCCAGCGGAGCAACTGGCGCCGCTGGGCATCCAGGTTCGGCAGGATATGCCAATGGTCGGCAGCGGACTGCAGGACCATGTGCTGTTGAGCGTGTTGTTCAGATCGAGACGCAACATCGCACCGCTGGTGTCAAACGGTGTATCAACGATGGCGTACTACGGCGGCTCGCAGACAGCACCACCCGATATCCAAGTGGCTGGCATGCAATATCCCTTCGGTTCCTCGACGGTGCCCGCCGGCGGTGGCTACGCGGTGATTCCTTTTCTCGCGAAGCCGCGAAGCCGAGGCCAAGTGCGGCTCGTCACCGCCGACCCGAGGGTGCCGCTTCGCATCGATCCCAACTACCTTGGTGATCGGATAGACCAGGACAACATGGTGGCGGGTTTGGACCGTGCACTGGAAATCGGCGCCGGCACGAGCATGCGCGAGTTCTACAGTTCAATTGCGACCGACATGCCGCTGCGAACGCGCGCAGACAAGCAAGCGTTCGTCGCGGCAAACGCGGCGTGCGGTTTGCATCTGGTCGGGACGTGCTCCGCGGGCAGCGATCCGCGCTCGAGTGCAGTCAACGGTCACTTCCGTGTGCGCGGCGTCGAAGGACTAAGCATCGTAGACGCCTCCGTGATACCCGAAGTCCCGGCCGTCAATGTGCACGCTTCCGTGCTGACGATCGCGCAACTCGCTGCCCAGCAGCTTACCGGGTAGGCGCGCCTCCAATCCGGGCGAATTCGCCATCACCTGCACGAGCCGCAAATCGAAGCCGACTCATAGCCGGCTCACCACATAGACAGGGAGCAGAATCATGTCTGATTTCTCGAACAAGAACGCGCTTATCACCGGCGCCTCGCGAGGCATCGGCCGCGCAACAGCCATTGCGCTAGCGCTGCGTGGCGCGAACGTATTGATCCACTACGGACGGGATGCGGAAGCGGCCCATGAGGTCGTCGCCGAGATACGGAAAACGGGGGGGCGCGCCGAGTCTTTTGCGAGTGATTTCACGAATCCCGCCAGCCCACACGCTCTCGCCGAACGAGCTTGCCGCTATTTTGACGGATCGCTGGACATCTTTGTCGCAAACGCCGGTATCGCACATTCCGCGCTGCTTCGCGACACCCGTATCGAAGACTTTGACCGGTTGATGGCCATCAACGTCCGCGCGCCTTACTTCCTTATACAACAACTCGAACCGATCATGCGGGAAGGAGGGAGCATCGTGCTCCTATCGTCGCTTGCATCACGCTCGCCGGTCGGCGACATTTCGGCTTACGCGGCGACGAAAGGCGCTGTCGACACACTGGTGAAGCACTTCGCCCATGCCTTAGCGCAACGGTCGATACGGGTAAATGGCGTCGCACCGGGCGTCGTTGATACGGACATGTCGAGTTTCGTGCGCACGGCAGAAGGACGCAAGTTCGTACTAGGTTTGCAAGGGCTCAAGCGAATTGCACAGCCCGAAGATATCGCCGACGTCGTCGTCTTTCTGACATCAGAAGGAGCCCGCTGGGTCAACGGCGACATCGTACAGGTCGACGGTGGCACAAAGCTTTAATTTCACATGCGTGCCGATGAGCGCGCAGCGATTGCTCCGATCCAGCATTCTGTTATCCAGAGGTAGCCAATGAGCGGCACCCCGCGAAACCTTGAACTCGATCGTCTGCGCGCAATTGCCGCGCTTCTGACGTTCTATGTCCACTTCCACCAGGTTTTTTACCCGTGGAGCTTCACCATGCACTACGCACGCCCAGCCAGCCTCGCAGATCTGCTCGGCAACGCATGGGCGGGTGTCGATCTCTTCTTTGTCATCTCCGGCTACATCATTTCACGCACGCTCGTGGGCGGGCTGGACTCCTTGCGGCACAGGCCAAATGCGCTCGCCGCGTATGTGAAGATGTTCTATGTGCGGCGCATTTTTCGTATCATGCCGGTCGCTTGGTGCGTCGTAGCGATCGTGATCCTGTGTGGTGCGCTTCTCAACGAAGGGCAGTATTTTGCCGACTCGACATACAACGTTCAGGCAGCACTCAGCATCTTCACTTACACGTTCAATTTTTGGTTGCCTGACAACAAAATCGCGCAGGGCGTGCCGCTCGCCCCGTTCTGGAGTTTGTCGGTCGAGGAACAGTTCTATCTGATTTTTCCGCTGTTCATGATTTCAGTCTGGACTCTACGCTGGCGCGTCGTGATCCTGGTTGGGCTGCTCGCTTTTATATCGTTCTTCCTCAGGCCGTATTCGCTCTCGGACCCGATCAAGGTGTTTTTCTACACCCAAACCCGTTGTGACGGCTTGATCTACGGATGCCTGCTGTATTTCGCATCGACACGACCTTGGTTTGCTTCCTTGCGCGTGAGCTTGGGCCGGCGCCGCCATGCTGGGTGCGCTCTCGCGCTTCTTCTGTCGTTGGTGTTGGGTTCAATTACCGCTCTTGACTTCAGCAATACGCTGTTGATTCCGGTAGTTTCTATCCTGTCTGTGTTATTGGTATTCATGGCGATCTGCGAGGCAGATCTGGTCAGCTTTCCGCGGCTGCTACAAGCGATACTGGACTGTATTGGCAAGCGTTCATACACGCTTTACCTTGTGCACCTGCCCATGTTCTATCTCACGACGGAGCTGATGTTTCGTTACGCGCGCGCCCGGCAAATCCCGATCGCGCAGAATCTCTGGCTCGAGTACACGCTACTGATGCTGGCGTTGGTCATCGTGGTGACAGAGTGCCTGCATCGATTCGTCGAAGTGCCGATGATTGCGCGCGGAAAACGGCTTTCCGCTTCGATTATGCAGCGCGAAGTGTCGAATGCGATTCACTCTTCGTCAAACCCAGAAGCGGCCTACAATCGAGGCAAATAGCGATGAAAGGAGACCTAACATGCAAACGCTGACTGCTGCCAAGCACGAGATCATAGAACGCAACATCCGCCTGATGGACGCATCATTTCCTGAAGAAACGTGGACGCTAGAACAAAAGGTCGCTCTGACGTGCCGGGTGCTTTTTTCTCACGGTCACGATTCCGGTCTGGCCGGACAGATCACAGCGCGCACAGCTGAACCGGACCGCTATATCACCCAGCGGATGGGGCTTGGTTTCGATGAGATCACTTGCAACAATCTGCTCGTGGTCGATGGGGACTTGAACGTCATTTCCGGAACCGGAATGGTAAATCCGGCGAACCGATTCCATTCCTGGATTTACCGACTACGCCCGGATGTGCACTGCATTGTGCATACGCACCCGATTCATGTGTCGGCGCTTTGCCTGCTGGAGCGCCCGTTGAGAATCGCGCATATGGATAGCTGTATGCTCTACGACGAAGTCGCTTTCCTGAAGCAGTGGCCGGGGTTGCCGGTCGGAAACGAGGAGGGCGAACTAATCGCCGCGACATTAGGACGACGGCGCGCCGCTATGCTTGCACACCATGGGTTAGTCGTGGCCGCGAGCACGGTTGAGGAGGCGTGCGTAATGGCGGTTCAGATTGAGCGGACGGCACGAATGCAGTTATTAGCCGAAGCGGCAGGAGTGGTTCAAGATGTCGATCCGAAGCTAGCGAAGGAGGCGCGCGACTGGATCCTTCAGCCGTCGCGCAGCCGTGCCACCTTTGGCTATCTAGCGCGGCGAGTTTTGCGGGAGCTGGAGACCCATCCCGTCCGCACGAGTGGTGAATCGATATAGCGGTTTTGCATTCGTGTTCGGCAGGCACATGCCTGCCGAATAGCTAGCTGACTGATTCCAACGCGTTGGATGATCGCAAAGCTTACAGACCGGATTCGCCGCTTTGTATCGTGCTCGCGAGTTGCGCAACGCGTTCATTTGACAACACGCACGTCTCGTCGTTTTGCAGTCCGCTTGTATCGTCTATAGCACTCGCGCTGCTGGCGGTACCTTCGCCGTCGCCGCCGCATGCTGAAAGGACCAGAGCAGCAACCGCAGTAATTAGCATCCTGCCCGGTCCACGACGAATGATGGCCATATACGATTTATTCCACATACGGATCTCCTGAAAGTCTGCATTTTGGAGCGGATATGCATGAGGTAATAGAGCGAAAACTCCGAATCTCATTCGAAGTGACGGCCGCTCTTTGCGTGAGGCGCGCGAAATGTCGTTCGGCGAGCGACGAAGTGTGTGCAAGAGGTGCAGGCGAACCGACGCGATAAAGCGCGCGGATAGTGCTAAGGGTGGACGAATAGAACTACTATGCACTTCTGCAACTTCTTTGCAGCCAATTTCTTGCTCGGAGGGAATTGATAACGATGCGTACCGTAAGGCCAAAGGTCGCGTTCGCCGATTTTCTCTGAACGCTGGACCATGGCGCACGGAAAGTAATCCCCGTGCATTTAGGATTTACCGCATCGTAGTTTACATAATGCAATTTAGCGTCGGTTTGGTTTGTCACGCCTTTTTAGTAATGTCCGATTTGGGCTCATTAGAAATGTCCGATTTCCGCCCTTGGGCGCATGCTGGCTCGATGCGTCATCGAGGGCTCAATCATGGACAGGCGTGGACTGATCACGGCAAGCATGCGCGAACTGGAGCGAATCAAAGTCATCGAGGCGGTCGTCAACGGTCGACTGGCTTGTTACCAGGCGGCCGAGCGGCTGAACTTGTGTGTGCGGCAGATCAGCCGCTTGTGTCGGCGCTATGAGGCGTGTGGTCCGGCGGGTTTGATCTCGGGCAAGCGCGGCAAGACGAGCAATCGAGAACTGCCGATCGAACTGCATGCGCGGGCCGTGGCGCTGATCCGCGAGCGCTACGCCGATTTCGGTCCGACGCTGGCGTGCGAGAAACTCGCGCAATGCCACGGCATCGAACTGGGCAAGGAAACGGTGCGGCGCTGGATGCGCGAGGCCGGCCTATGGATTCCGCGCCGGCAACGCCCGCCCAAGACCTACCAGCCGCGTGCACGACGTGCGTGCCTGGGGGAATTGATCCAGATCGACGGCTGCGAGCACCGCTGGTTCGAGGAGCGCGCGCCGCAATGCACGCTGCTGGTGTATGTGGACGATGCGACGAGCCGCCTGATGCACCTGCACTTCACGGCGAGCGAGTCTACTTTCAGCTACTTCGAGGCCACGCGCGCGTACATCGAGCAGCACGGCAAGCCAGGCGCGTTCTACAGCGATCGCGCCAGCGTGTTTCGCATTACACGAGCGAACCGGACTGGCGACAGCACGACGCAGTTCGGCCGGGCGATGTACGAGCTCAACATCGACACCTTCTGCGCCAATTCGAGTTCGGCCAAGGGCCGCGTGGAGCGCGCGCACCTGACCTTGCAGGACCGGCTGGTGAAGGAGTTGCGCCTGCGCGGCATCAGCACGGTGGCGCAAGCCAACGCCTACGCGCCCTGCTTCATGGCCGACTACAACGCGCGCTTTGCCAAGCCGCCGAGAAGCGCCTTCGACGCGCATCGGCCGCTGCGCGCCGATGAGAGTCTGGAGCGAGCGCTGACGTGGCGCGAAGCGCGGCGCGTCACCAAGGCGCTCACGGTGCAGTATGACCGGGTGTTGTATCTGCTCGAGGACACCGACGAGAATCGCGCGCTGATTCACCGCACATCGAGGTCTGGGAACACCCGGACGGACGCATGGAACTGCGCGCCGGCGAGCGTGTGCTAGCGGCTCGGCAGTACGACCGGCTCACGGAAGTCGATCAGGGTGCCATCGTTGAATGCAAGCGTCTCGCGCATGTGCTCGAGTTGGCGCAGGCGGTGCAGACGCAGCGCGATAACCGCAGCATCGGCACGGCGCCCTCACGCGCCCATCGAGGCGCGCAGGTGCGCACGTCACAACGCGCGCCGGGCACGAAGAAACAGCGTGAACTCACGCGACAGGACCTGGAGGCGACCCTGCTCGCGCTGCAGAAGCAAAAACGCAGCGCGCCGTCGATCAAAAGCGAGTCAACGGTCGGTAACCGGTAGCGCGCCATGCTTGCGCGCCCTGCCCGTTCAGATGCCTTGCTTCAACGCTGCCTTGCGATTGCTCGCATATCTCAATCGGACATCTCTAATGAGCCAGACATCGGACATTTGTATTTGGCCGTGACATGGTTGTAGGTCCCAAGTTCAAATGTCGTGTTTCTGCTAAGTGGAGATGTCGCATTTGCCGTAGGTTCGTGGCCAGACAAGCGTTTCTGGAGCGCGGACCATGAACACCACTGGGACCATTACGCATGTCGATGCGCGATCATATGTGGCGCCTAACTCGCCCGCCGCCTACGGAAGATAAGCCAGCAGTCGATCCTTTAGCGTTGGTGGTAATTTGATGGTGCCCATGACGTCAGGATCTTGATCGTCGAACAACACGCGGTTAGCCTCCCACCACACAGGCACCGGTTCGCTTGAGCGTGGAAACGTTCGCTCGGCCAGCAGCGTCGATTCATCTGCCGACCACAGTCGTAAAACTTTTGCGTCGCCGGCAGAACAGACTCGCACAACATATCGTCCATCGGGTGCGGTCGATTTCTTGCATTGTTCTTCCGCTATCCCCGCGCGCCATCGTGCCATCTGAAAGTAGTGAACGCTTGCATAAGTTATTACCAGCCCGATAATCGTGAGCGCACTCCTTTTCAGCACGATGCGGAACCCGCGTTTGGCTGAATAGTATGCGACTGCCGCAACGATGGTGGCCGAGACTAGAATCAAGGATGCGAGTGCCGCCCCTTCCGCTGTTTCGCCTATCCCTGGCATCAGAAATTGACCTTGATTGGTGGGTTGAGTTTGACTGTCTGGTAGTCGCTGAAAATTACAAAGTCGCCGCCTCGTTTATGCGCTCGTTGCCATTCGCGATAAGAGGAATTGTAAACGGGATAATAGACGTTTCCACGCTTGCGGGGATCGCCCACTGTCACTGCTGGAAAGTCTGCCGGAAACTCATCCATTGCCTGGAACTCGCCGACCTGCGGTAGATGCCAGCTCACCATGCTCATGCCAACGTTGTATGGCACCACAGTCATGCCATTTGCACTCCAGTGTCCAAGATATTGAGGGTCCTTTTTCGGACGGTCGGTAAACGTATAGTTATCTTTGACGTAGACGATAATCTCATGCACCAATGCGTAGGAGGCATCCCGATAGAAGAAGACGCGTCCGGGCGCTGCATAAAAATTAAAAGAGCCT
This sequence comes from Caballeronia sp. LZ019, assembly GCF_031450825.1. Classification (NCBI taxonomy): domain Bacteria; kingdom Pseudomonadati; phylum Pseudomonadota; class Betaproteobacteria; order Burkholderiales; family Burkholderiaceae; genus Caballeronia; species Caballeronia sp. LZ019. Next base: position 579,943 of record NZ_JARTVZ010000003.1, read on the forward strand.
AGCGCGGCTGTCAGGTCATCTGGCAGTCCCCTCGCCGCATACTCACGATGCGCAAACTGCCTGAGCTTTTGACTCATCGATCCTTCTACCTGTGAATACTGAAATTGGAACGATTTGTGTAAAACCGGCAGGCTGTGATGGCTAAGATCAATCATGCCGACGTCGATGTCTACCCCCTTGCTGGGCCTAAAAGGCATCAGCTTGGCGCGGAGCGCGTCCATCGCCCTCACGCTGGTCAACGTATCTCGTGTGATTAAGTGCTGATACGCTTCCACTGCCCGTGAATACTTGAAAACCCATTCCAGTTTGATGATCGACAGTTCATACATCGATGGAGGATACGGTTTTCCCTCTTGGTTAATCAGATCCTCTTCGTCATCCTCGGTCGGCGAATAATTGAGTGCCCCCGCGAACCACCTATCCATGAGTTTCGCTGCTGTCGGCATCTCCAAGCGACGCATGACGCCTGGGATCTCTTGCAGATCGAACGGCGGAACCTTGATTTCCTCGACCTTCGGTTTCGGAGGGGCGGGCGGGCGCTCCTTCGGCGGTGCATGGAAGAAGTCGTAGACCTTCTGAAGACCGTCGATAAAGGCGATAGCCCGATCGGTCTTTTCGGCAGGTGGCGGTGGTGGAGGTGGTGGCTGTGGTGGCTCGACGTGGAACTTGCACTCGGGCGGTTCTCGCCGGTATGAAACCTTTAGATCCGAGACGACTTTGCAACCGTCGCGGCGCTGCCATCGTCGCAAAGTGTCAGAGCTGTAATAGGGAATGGCAACGTCGGAAATCTGCATGGCGTCTCAGAGGTATTCTTATTGCAGATACCATATCAAACACACCCTGCTAATCAACCTTGCCGGACTGTCATTTTCTTACGTCGGGTCACTGGGATCATCGTCGGCATCTAGCCATATCATCGAGATCATGGGTATGCGATCAGTCCGACTAGGGAATGGCGGCGGGCGCGGGCAACGGTGTTACCTTCAACATCGGCTTCAGTTTCGAACTGTGCAGCGCCAGCACCGAAAACGCTGTCGTGCCTACTCGGAAAGTCGTGTCGTCCGTTAGTTCGTAGCCAAACTTATCAAGCGGCCAATGCACGGAGAGTGCATCGGCCAGCATGGGCGCTAACACCGCATTCGGCAGCGTTCCTACTACGAGCTGCTAGACCTGCTCGTCGAAAGAAATCACGATCGATTTCTGCATCAATATCCTCTGCATCGGTGGGGTTCGACCTTGAGTTGGCGCAAGCGCTGCAGGCGGAACGCGACAACCGGTGCACGTCGGCTACACCCTCGCGCACGCACCGGGCCGTCGGGTGCGCTCGCCTAGGCGTTTGCTGGGCAGCAAGAAGCAGCGCGAGTTCATGCGCGACAATGTGAATCGAATGTGATGCGAATCGCGCAGGAACACGTCATAGCGCGACGCGCAAAGCAAACTCGGCCATCGGTCTGGTAAGGTTCGCGGACACCGCACCCGCGCCCTGCCCGTCCAAGGCCTTACCGTCCCCGTGAACAGACGCGCTCTTTCAAGGAACGCCCAACGCCCAAGGCTCGGCAGCAGATCCCTGCGAAGCCATGATCTTGCATCAACGCAATCGCGCCAAAGCGAGCCGACTTACTCCTCCGCAGCACTAAACCGTGAGCAACTTCGCCCTTACCCCTTCAATGCAGCGCAGCAGAGGCGTCACCAGCCGCAACGCCCCCACGCGATGGCTCGCACCGAGACAGTCTTAGTTGAAGATGCCGGTTTTATGTGACACGACCGATTCACTCATCGAATAGCGTTTCACAACGTTATCCGGAGAGAACAGCACAACCAGCTCCTTTTTCTTGCCGCTCGCGCTCGAGCCTAGCAAATTGACCACGGGGATATAGCTGACTGCGTCAGCGTGGACCTTGGTCAGTTCGTAACGCCAGATCTCCAGCCCGCCGTCGGTGAACTCCGTCTTCAGCGGCGAGCCGAACATGCCGCGAATCTCGTCCTTCGTCGTCTTGCCATCGACGATCTTCGTGGACACGGTAGCCTCGGTTTCCGAGCGCAGCGAATCGTTACCCGTACCGGCGCAGCCCGCGAGTGCAAGAATGCACGCTGCGATAGCGGCGGCCATAGCGAATTTCTTCATAAACCCCTCTTGACGTTTTTATTGCGCGACGAATAACCAATCGCTGGTGTCGCCGCTCCGGTTTATCGGCCAGACAACGCAAAAACTTGAGGCGTGGTGCGCTCGACACCGTGAGCTAGTCGCTCGTCTATGTCACGAGGCGGGCAGTTTTTGTTCGGCTGCTTCGAATCCAGTGTTCATGCCTCAACTATCGAAGTTTCAGCATACTCGCCGGGGCATCAACGCAACCGGGACGATGGTCGCCGACGCTATGTCTGCGTCGATGGCAGCCCGGGTTGCGTTTGTTGTCGAAACCCGATGCGTGGTTGAGCGGACCGCAACGACGATGCATTTGCATCGGAGTACGGACGATTGCTTGCTTAGCAAGCGGAAAAAAATCGTGCTGTCTCGCGTGTCATCGATCAAGCAGGACTCTCTCATCGACGACAAACATGTCTGACACGCAAAGGCCAATGCCTTCCTGTCCCGAGTCGGTTCAGTCCGACAGACGGGGACGCGCTCCTTCAGCCCCGCGGTGCCTTTTGCATGAGCTCGCGCGCCGCGCCAAGCATCCCGTCGGCGATGTTGCCCGAATCGATACGGTAGCTACCGTCACGCAGGGCGGCTTTGATCGCTGACACCTTGTCCATATCGATATCCGTCGCACTCGAGGGGCGCAAAGTGGAGATTGAAGCAAGCGTCACTGCGGAGTTAGGCGCGCGAACGGCGTCAGCTTGCTGTGCGGTGCCGGCGGCGTAGTTTGCACCGCTGCTTGTTGCACGTCGAACAGTAAGTTCACGCGATGTATCTGCGATGTTGGTCGTCTGGATCTTCATGATGTCGTTTCTCACTGGCAATGTTTCTTCTAACGGTGCCTGCGTTGAAATCTTTACCATGCGAGCGACCACGCGGCAGCTCGAACGCGCCAGCAGTCGCCCGAGCGCCTTTACTGACGCGGCCCTCGGGCGTTTGCAACAAATTGAAACAAAGTGTGACCAATGGCCGTTACATCGTCCGTTCGAAGAGAGCCCCGAATGGTGACACGCCTTGACCCGTTGGGGCGTCGCTCGCGGATAGCGGTGCGATCTGAGCCAGCTTGTCTGCGAGCGCGGCCTCGGAGAACGGCTTGACGATATAGCCGCTAGCACCGGCGTGAATTGCCGCGAGCACATTCTCACGCCTCTTCTCAGCGGTCACCATCAAGACCGGCAGTTCTGCGAAATCCTCGGACTTGCGGATTTCCTGCAGGAGAGACAGCCCGTCCATATTGGGCATGTTCCAATCAGTTATGACCATATCGACTTTCTGTGCGCGCAATTTCTCGAGCGCTGCGAGGCCATCTTCTGCTTCGTCGATGGTCGTATAACCGATCGCCCTCAGCATTTTCCGGATCAGACTGCGCATGGTGGCCATGTCATCGACCACCAACAAACGGGTATTGGCATTTACCATCGGTGAATTCTTCCTTCTTTCTTCTCTGCAAAAAGCGAACCTCAAGTAGCGCCATTGGCGCTCCGGCGTTGCGACGCACGACCACATGCACCGAGAGGCGTTGCCGTCGTTGTCGGCACACGCAAGTTCCGCCAGGGTTCACTGTCAGGCCCGGCCAACCGGCGACAGAAAGTATTGCGCGACCACCCACTGCAGCGGCCGCTCGTCGAGACGGCGCTCCTCAGCAAACCGCAAGATTGCGTCGAGCTGCTCCCCGCTGCAGCGAAACACCTCACGGCGCATCGATGGAGTCTTTTCGTTGTGCGTCTTCATCTGTTTTCTATCTTGCTGTCTTTTTCGCGTAGCTGCGATCCGGTGACCGAGCGGCTGTACCGACATCACAGCTACGAAGACAAGCGTGTCGTTACGCGCCGTTGCGTCCCATCCGCGTTTAGAACGTTGACCAGTCGCCGCTGTCCGCAGACACCAGTTCTGCCGCTACGATCGGCTTGACCGCCTTCGATGGCATTGGTGCCGACCGTCGAGCTGCCTGTGGACGGGTGGTTGCTGCCGGCATGACCGGCTGTCTTTCGATGATGTGGTTGTTATCCTTGACCTTGAAAACCGAGACGACATCGCGCAGCTCACTCGATTGCTGCGCCATCGACTGCGCAGCGGCACTGGCCTGTTCAACGAGCGCGGCGTTCTGCTGCGTGACCTCGTCCATCTGCGAGACCGCGACATTGACCTGTTCGATGCCGGCGTGCTGCTGGGTCGAAGCTGTCGAGATGGCGCCCATCAAGTCCGCGACACGCTTGACCGAACTCACTACCTCGGTCATTGTCAGTCCGGCCTCTTCCACTAATTGCGAACCAACGTTCACCTTGTCAACGGATGCGCCGATAAGGTCCTTGATCTCCTTTGCGGCCGTCGCGCTTCGCTGAGCGAGCGTGCGCACTTCACCGGCCACAACGGCAAAGCCCCTGCCGTCCTCCCCTGCCCGAGCCGCTTCGACGGCTGCGTTGAGGGCCAGGATATTCGTTTGGAAGGCAATGCCTTCGATCACCGCGATGATCTCTGCAACCTTCGCGGAGCTTGTGCTGATGTCCCTCATCGTTTCGACGACACGGCTGACAACCACACCACCACGTTCGGCCACCTCCGAAGCGTTTGCGGCCAGCTCGTTGCCTTGCATAGCGTTCTCACTGTTCTGCTTCACCGCCGAAGTGAGTTCTTCCATGCTTGCCGCCGTCTCTTGCAGCGAAGCCGCTTGCTCCTCGGTTCGTTGGCTCAGATCGGTGTTGCCTGCGGCGATCTGAGCAGAAGCGGTCGCGATGCTCTGACTGCCGGCGCGCACCTTGCCGACCAGGTCGGACAGACGCTGGTTCATGTGGTGCAGTGCTCGCAAGAGCTGGCCGGTCTCGTCTTTCGCGTCGTCGGTAATAGCGGATGTCAGATCGCCTTGCGCAACCGTCTCTGCGAACGCCACCGAGCGGCGAATCGGCGCGACGATGGAACGGGTGATCAGAACGGCAACGACGACGCTTGCAAGCAATGCAGCCGCGATCATGACCGCCGTTACGAGTACTGTCGTACGGTAGTTGTCGGACGCGGCCTCTGCCGCGTCGTTGGCTCCCTTTCGATTGATCGCCACGTCTTTGTCGATCAACTCCATTACCGGAGCCAGAAGAAGCGAAGAGTCGTTCCCGGCGAGCTTGCGCGCCTCGTCGAAGTGGCTATCGCCCTGCTGCATCAGCGCGGCAATCTTCTCGTCTTCCTTCAGGTAGACAGACAGGGCCGCCTTCATATCGGAGAAGATTTGCCTTTCCTCGGGCGAAGACAACATGGACTCATATCGCGACATTGCGCCGTTAAGCGCTTGCAATGAGTCAGTGTGCTTCTGAAGCTGCCTCGCTTTCTCTTGTGCATCCGTAGTCACCACGGTGACCAGCGTCGCTCGTCTCACCGCGTTCGCCGACGCGCGAATATCGCTAAGCGTTTGGACGCTGGGTAGCCAATTCTTCGCAATGTCTTCTGTGCCTCGGTATACCCGCGAAACCTGGAACATGGCGGTGCCGCCAATTAGGCACAAAGACAAGAGGGCGATTCCAAAGCCGATCGCGAGCTTGACTGCGATGCGAATGTTTCTGAACTGCATATGCTTTCCATGAGTAGGTCAATTGCCCGTCATATAACGGTCGTTTGCCAATGACCTTGAATAAGGGTGCTAACGAAAACTCGGCGAGCGTAGGCCGCAAATGACTCGACTCGCATCTACCTGTGGCTGGCACCGCTTAGCAGTTTGGGGGACTCAGTGATCGACGCGTGCATCGAAGTATCTGGCGATGAGCTCAGCCGGATGGACCTCGTCCATGGTCACAACAACGCTCGTATCGCACTGCTGCCCGCAGCTTTGAAGATATTTCCGAGGCGCCATTGTGCGTCGAAGGCACAAAAAAGTGCCCGCTCGATGGCGGGCTAACTGTCTTGACAGACGCCGACTTTCATCCGGCTGCCCTCGATATCGGCAGTAGCGCCAAGACCTTTAGGCGCTACTGACAACGACTCCGTCCTCGGTATTCCTGGCCGCAAAGATCTCGCTCATGATGTCGTGTGCCGGTCGTAACCTTTTCGCCCGAGGTCTCGATTGAGAAAGCGTGAGACTTCCGTGGGCGCACAACAGCGATGTCCCTGCCCTGCTCGTCAGCGCGTGCCGCTTCGACGCCCGCGTTGATACCCAGGATGTTCGTTTGGAAGGAGATGCCCTGGATGACGGCAATGATCTCCGCGACCCGCGTTGAGCTCTCTGAATACCGGAAATGGTCGAGACCACTTGATTAAAGAGCTCCACTTAGCGCGGTTTCTGGCTAAAAAATAGGCGACGCCTTGAACCTTCATTTCGTCCGTTTCAGCGCGTTGCCGCACGAGCGAGTTCGCACGCCGTTTCGCGGGCTTGCTGCCTTGTCCCGCAAGGCGATGCAGCACAGTTATCGACCATTAAGAATCGGCTCTTCAAGAAGCTAAAAGAACTAACTGATCGACCGGTCGTTTTTTTGCGGCGGACCTTGGCAAGGCGGAAAACACGGAACGTCGCTGTTCAGTTTTTTTCCAGCGTGCCGTTGTCCGGCAGGTAGAAGCGTTCGTCGTGATGGACGGCGCTCAAGCAGAATTTCGGACAGCACTTGCAGACATGAATAGCGATCAAAGACACGGCGCGCCCGAAGCGGGCGGCAAAGAATTCCTCATCTTCAACCTGGGCGAAGAACAGTACGGGATCGATATCCTGAAGGTTCAGGAAATTCGCGGCTATGACGCGGTGACGCGCGTGGCCAACGCGCCCGTGTTCATCAAGGGCGTCATCAACCTGCGCGGCGTAATCGTGCCGATTGCCGATATGCGCCTCAAGTTCGAGTTGGCGCGCGCCGCCTACGACGACCAGACGGTTGTCGTTGTGCTCAACGTGGCGGGGCGAGTGGTCGGCATCGTCGTGGACGGCGTATCGGACGTGCAGACGCTTACGCCTGATCAGATCCGGCCTGCGCCGGGCTTCAACTCCACGATGAGCACCGACTACATCACCGGCATCGGGACCGTCGACGACCATATGTTGATCCTGATGGACATCGAGAAGCTCATCACGAGCGAGGAAATGGCGCTGATGCAAAGCGCCACCGCCTGAACACGCCAACGAACCCGGACGCCAACGACATGACCTTTTCCAAAAAACTCTGGCTGCCTCTGCTGCTAAGCCTCGTATGCCTCGCAGGAATCTCGGTTGCCGACGCCTTTCGCATGCGCTCGATCCGCACGGAACAGACGCAGTTGGACATCAAGCACGCCACCGAAATCGCGGACAGCATCATTCGTGAGTTCGCCAAGCAGGCCAGCACTGGCGCCATCACGCAGGAGCAAGCCCGGAATGGTGCGCTCAACGCCATCCGCGATATACGGTTCGGCGACAACGGCTACTTCAGCGTTTTCGATTCGCAGGCGAAGGTGCTTGCGCATCCGATGAAGCCGGAATTCGTTGGCAAGACGATGATGGACTTCAGGGACCCGAACGGGGTCTATCTCTATCGCGAACTCATCGGTGTGGGCAAGCGCCAGGGCGCAGGCTACGCCTACTATTCGTTCGCGAAGCCCGGCAGCACTGAAATTCTGCCGAAAATGTCCTACGTGTCGATGTATCAGCCGTGGGACTGGCTCATCACAACCGGCGTCTACATCGACGACATCGATGCCGCGTTTCATGCGTCGCTCAAATGGAGCCTCGGCGTGCTCGCGGTGATCGCGATCGTCTTGAGCTTCGTCGTGTCGCGCCTCAATCGCGGGATTCTTCGGTCGATGGGCGGGGAACCGGCCTACGCAGCAGAAGTGGCCAATCAGATCGCGGACAACAATCTCGCCGTCGACGTGGCCACTGCCGCGAATGACCAGTCGAGCCTCATGTATTCGATGGCCCGCATGCGCGCGCAATTGCTCTCAGCCGTTGACAGCGTGAAGACGTCCGCTAATGCAATCGCGAACGCGAGCCGTGAAATCGCCGTGGGCAACACGGACCTGTCGTCGCGCACCGAGCAGCAGGCAGCATCGCTCGAAGAAACAGCGGCGAGCATGGAAGAGCTGACTGCGGCCGTCAGGCACAACTCCGAAAACGCACGTCAGGCGAGCGGCCTGGCCGGGAATGCGCGCGATGTTGCAAACGAAGGCGCGACGATCGTCAACGACGTCGTGGGCACGATGGCCGAGATCGAACAAAGCTCGCACAAGATCGCCGAGATCATCGGCATGATCGAAGGCATCGCGTTTCAGACCAATATCCTTGCGCTGAACGCAGCGGTGGAAGCGGCACGCGCGGGCGAACAGGGGCGCGGGTTCGCCGTGGTGGCGGGCGAGGTGCGCAGTCTGGCGCAACGTTCATCGACTGCCGCCAAGGAGATTCGCGATTTAATCGAAGCATCGAGTACGCGCGTCCACACTGGCACGCAACTCGTCGGGCAAGCCGGCGAGACGATGACCAAGATCGGCGCGGCAATCCAGAAAGTCACCGACATCATGGACGAGATCGCGTCTGCATCGAACGAACAGAGTCGCGGCATCGAACAGGTGAATCAGGCGATCAGCCAGATGGACGAGGTCACTCAGCAGAACGCAGCGCTCGTCGAGCAGGCGGCTGCCGCTGCCGGTTCGCTTCAGGATCAGGCTGAAACGCTGCGCGCGACGATGGCCGTCTTCAAGACTGCGGCCTAAGCCCCCGTCAGCGGGCGGGGCGCGGACTACGCGGCGGTATCGGCAAGCTCATAGGCGTTCCGTTTCAATAGCCCTGCACCAAAGAAATGGGACGGAGTCGCGGCGCAGTGATGGAGTCGGTCGACCAGGGCTTACCGGTCGAGCACATTGCAAGCAGCAGCTCAACCGGATGAACGTCGAGTCGGCGAAGGAAGGATCGGATCGATCGCCGCTGCGGATGGAGCGCGCCGCGCATTGACCGCGTGGGCCTGGACGTGTCTCGCCGCGACGCAAAGCAGCACGGCGCGCACTTCAGGCGGTTCGACCGCGATTGCGGCTGCGTTGGATTCTATCGCTCGAGGGCTACGTCCCCTCTTCGCTCTTGCCTCCTGCCGCGGGACGCTGCGCGCGACATCTGTTTGGCGAGCGTCCCGTCGATCCCTGCATCAAGAAATGCCGGCTGCTCCGCAATGGTAGCGGCCGCCCTTCGCCTATTGGCTGTTTTGAGACGAACCGGTCGTGCCGCTGCCCGTGCCTTTGTGTGAACCGGTGCCCTTGTGCGTTCCGCTTCCCTGGGATCGATTCGACGAGCCATTCGTCATGGCGCCGGTGCCCGTGCCCTGCGTCATGCCGCCCGCCGCGCCCGCATTTCCGCCCGCTGCCCCACCGGGGTTGCCTGCGCCCGCGCCGGTGCCCATGCCCGTCCCGCCGCCGGCTCCTGCGGCCGTCCCGCCCGCGCTGCCCGCACCGGCACCGCCACCGCCTGCGCCACCACCGCCTGCACCCCCACCACCACCGGCACCGCCGCCTTGCGCGTAGACACCTACCGACAGCGCCATCGCGAGCGCCGAAGCCAAAATCCTAGCGGTCATGCGTTTCATTGTTGCCTCCGAATGTCGATATCCTGCGAGCCCCCGCCCGCACGATGCGGAAGCTCCCGCATACGCCATGCCGTCCTCGCAGGCTTGTCGCGTTGCTGGTCTTCGATACACGCAGACTCGCCGGCGCTTTCCACGCGTCAATGGTCCTTTTGCGTTGATTCGTCCTGGTGTTGCAGCAGGCTCAAGATACTTACTGACGGTTTCCGTAGCCATTCGACTCGTCCGTCATCGCTCAAAGAAAAGCCGGGCCGAGTCCAGCGAAGCAGTGGACGCACCGCGAACTCATGCATTCCGTCAAACGGCTGCGGCCGCGCTCTCGATCGCTTCATTGAGCTGGACAACGTCTACGGGCTTCGTGAAATGGAAGTCGAATCCGGCTTCGGCGGTCCGCTCGCGGTCTTGAGGCTGCCCCCAGCCGGTGATCGCAATCATCGTCACATCCTTGATCGCGGGCGTCGCCCGGATTCGCCGGGCAACGTCGTATCCGCTCATGCCTGGCAGCCCAAGGTCGAGCAGAACGACTTCCGGGCTGTAGTGATCGAGGACGTCAACGGCTTCCTCGCCCGAATAAACCGTCCGCACCTCGTGCCCCTCGAGTTCCAGGAGCGCGGTCAGCGCATCGGCGGCATCGACATTGTCATCGACGACCAGGATGCAACGCTTCGCTCCCGCCGACGCGACGGCTGGCGCGTCCCGCGTCGGAGCAGGCGCAGGCACCACGCGGCATGCGGCCGGGAGGTGAATGGAAAAGCAGCTTCCTCGATTTTTTCCACCGCTCGACGCCGTCAGCCGGCCTCCGTGCAACTCGATCAGCGACTTGGAAAGCGCGAGACCGATCCCGAGGCCACCCTCGCGGTGATGATCGGGCTTCACCTGCGAAAACATCGAGAAGATGGCCGACAGCTTGTCGGGCTCGATCCCGATTCCATTGTCGGCGACTGACAGCACGATCTCCTCGTCATCTGCCGTCGCTGCCAGTTCGATTCGCCCACCCGGCGGCGTGTACTTCGCCGCGTTCGTCAGCAGGTTGCCCAGTACCTGCGCGAGCCGCAAGCGGTCTGCGTCGATATGCAATGGCCGGGCGGGCGGCTTTACGACAAGCTCGTGGGCCTTGCCTTCGACAATCGGCCTCGCGATCTCGACTGCTTCGTCGACGACCTCCCGGAGCGCCACGACTTCTTTGCGCAGTGTCAACGCGCCCCGCGTGATGCGCGACACGTCGAGCAGATCATCCAGCAGCAGCGCCATCGCGGCCGACTGTCGCCGCAGCACCGCGATGCACCACGCCCTGCGCTCGTCCGTCAGTCCCGGTTGCTCCAGGATCTCGGCGACCTGCCTGATCGGCGCGAGCGGGTTGCGCAGCTCGTGCGCGAGTGTCGCGAGAAACTCGTCCTTGCGGCGGTCGGCCTCGGAGAGCGCCTTCTCGGCGCGCACACGCGGCGTGATGTCGCCAAACCACGCGACGATTGAACCGCCCAGCGACGCAGCGACGACGTGAAACCATTGCTCGCCCGCGCCTGCTTGAACGCACACGTCGAACGCTTCCCGGCCAGCGCGTTCGGCCAGCGGCGCAAGCCGATTCAACAACAGGTCCGCGTCCCATCCCGTCGGACGGACATACGAGGTCGAGCTGCCCACGACCACCCCTGCGGCAGGGTTGAACAGGTGAGCAGCCGCCTCGTTCAGGTAATCCCAACGAAGCTCGGCGATGCGGCCGTCGCGCAGCATCGGCGTCACGATGAAAAACGGCACGCCTGCGCTATTCAACGCGACGTCGAAGCGGTGACGGGAGTCGCGCTCCACTTGCAACAGGCGATCCGCTGCGTCCTGTGTAGCCGCCTCGGCTCTTCCTGCCCGCCGGGCCACCTTGGCGAGTTGCTGTCCTGCAGCGACCAGCAATGCGCCGACGACGATAAAGGCCAGCAGCACCAGTCGGTCCGGAGGTTGATCGACAGCGAAGCTCCCGATCGGCTGCATCCACAGTGCGCCGTACGCCACGCCGATCGCCAGAAGCAATGCGCCGGACCACGCGCCGAACAGAACCGTGATGAGGGGAAGCGATGCACTGATGAGCAGGAAGGTCAGTCGACCGTGGGCGACCCATGTCAGCGCTTGCTGGGCCACGAGAACGGCTGCTGAAGACGCGACGCCGTACAACAGGCGTTTTTTCAAAGGGTATTGTGCGATGCGAACGATCATGGCGGCGATTTATGCTGGCGAAAGGACAGGTATGACGATTGCATCCGGTGACGGGTCTCCTCCTCGTCCTTTACCTCTCTCGGCGGACGGGGAACTACACCCGCCCTCGCTCTCCTCAGGGCGGGTTTTTTTTGAGCGCATTACGGGGGCTCGACCTTTTCGTATGCATTATGCATTCCTCCTATCTATGCAAATGCGAGTCGTTACAGCAAGGCGCAAGAAAAAGTCCCTGGGTCGTGAGCCCGGGACTTTGAAGAGGTGATCGCAGCTAGGCCGCTTACGCAATGACGCTCCCGCCACTTACCGCGTCTGCAAAAAGACGCGCATAGAGATCAGCCGGCTCTTGGTCTAGCGCGGGGCAAGTCACGAGCTGTCGTAGCCCCGCGCCGCTTGACTATGCGCTGTAGGTGCGAGGATGAATCGTCGACTCATATCCTTCGCGTGTCGCATCAGTCAACGGCGGTGAAGTCGGCTTTGCATTAGCAGTCGTGGCCGGAGCCAGGCATCAGACAACGAACACCGCCGTCGACGCGCGCAACTCGCCGGCCTGCGCTTCGAGCGCATTCGTGGCAGCCGCGGCTTCTTCGACGAGCGCCGCGTTCTGTTGCGTCACCTCATCCATCTGCGATACCGCCTGGTTGACCTGTCCGATGCCCTTGCTCTGCTCTTCGGAAGCGGCGGCGATCTCGCTCATCAGCCCGGTGACTCGCTTGATGGCTTCGGTAATCTGCGTCATCGTCGCACCGGCATTCTCGACATGGCTCGTTCCGGCGCGCACTCGATCCACCGACCTGTCGATCAGTTCGCGTACTTCTTTCGATGCCGCCGACGACCGTTGCGCAAGGGATCGCACTTCCGAGGCGACCACCGCAAAGCCCCGCCCGTGCTCGCCCGCGCGCGCGGCTTCGACGGCAGCGTTCAGCGCCAGGATGTTCGTCTGAAACGCTATGCCCTCGATGATTCCGGCGATCTCTGCGATCTGCCTCGAGTCGGTATTGATCGCTTCCATCGTCGACACGACGTCCGAAACGACGCTCGCTCCGCGGTCGGCGACATCCGCTGCGGCAGACGCAAGACGATTTGCTTCGTGCGCGTTACTCGTGTTGTTCGTAACCGTCGACGTCAATTCTTCCATGCTCGCCGCAGTCTGCTGGAGCGATGCCGCCTGCTCCTCCGTACGCTGCGACAGATCGAGATTGCCGGCTGCAATTTGTTGGGATGCAGTCGCGATCGAGTCCGCGGATGTCTTGATGGCCGTGACGGTCTGCTTAAGTTGCCGCTGCATGCGGCTGATTGAATACAGGAGGCTCGTGCGATCATCCGGTTTTGTCACGACAGATACCGATAAGTCGTTGCCCGCAATACCGTCTGCGATCTGAACCGCATATTCGGGCTCTCCGCCGAGCGTGCGTCGCAGAGAGCGGTTCAGCAGCACTGTAGTCAGCGCGAGCAGCGTGGCCATGCCAGCGAAGACCAGCAGCGCGCGATACACCGACCGCATGAAGTCCGCCTGAAGATCATCGAGGTAGACGCCCGTCAGAATCGTCCATTGCCACGGCTTGTAGGAGGCGACATGGCTCAGCTTGGGCACGCTTTCGGTTGCACCCGGCTTCGGCCAGCTATAACGCAGGAAGCCCTGGCCGTCGCGCTGTGCAAGCGCCACCGCATCGGACCACATGTGAATGCCGTCCTTGTCCTGAATGTCTTTGGCGCTCTTGCCTTCCATGTCTGGCTTGGTGGAGTGCATCACGAGCGTGACATCGGGATCGATGATCGCGAAATAGCCATCGCCGCCATAACGCATGACGCGCACGCGCTCGGCAGCCTGTGTGCGCGCCTCGGCGTCCGTGAGCTGTCCCGTCTGCGCTTTTGCCGCGTAGTCTTTGATCGTGTTGAGGGCAGCGTCCGTGACCGCGCCAAGCGTGGCGCGCCGTTCTTCTAATCGGATCTCGCGCATCTCGAAAGCATCGAAAATGGAGAGCGCGGTGAGACAAATGAGGCTGATTGCCAAAGGGATCCACATGCGGACCCGAAAGGGAATATTTTTCATGCCAGTACTTTAGGGTAAACACCCGTTTACGGCTTTATTACCGATCACTTTAGCGATTGCACTGGTCTTGCTGTAAAAGAACCGCGTCTCCCGTCAGGTCCGAGTGTGGGGTTGGCAATCGAACGGCTCGGCTTAGCGTTATCTTCAGATGCCTCGAGCTAAGAGCCAACTTGTGCCTACTGAATCTGCGCGATGCGCAAGAGATTGGTGGTACCCGGCGTGCCGAACGGCATCCCCGCAGAAATAACGACGGTCTCACCTGCTTCGCCGAAGCCTTCCGCAACAACTGTCTCGCATGCCAACTCACTGACCTCCGCCGCGTCGACCAACTCCTTGCACAAGACGGAATGGACACCCCACGCCAAGGCGAGACGGCGAGCCGTTCCCGTCTGCGGCGTCATGCCGACGATCGGCGCGCAGGGACGTTCGCGCGCCATGCACAGCGCTGAGTAACCGGAACTGGTGTACGCAACCGTGGCGACGGCCTTCAGCAAGCCCGTAACGTGCCGCATTGCATAGCCGATGGCGTCCGAAGGCGTCGCGCGAGGCTCGGCGTGAGACGCCGCAATCACCTCGCGATAGTAAGGGTCATGCTCGGTCTGCGAGATGATCGAGTCCATCATCCGCACGGCTTCGACGGGATATTTCCCACTGGCCGATTCCGCAGAAAGCATCACCGCATCGGCGCCGTCATACACGGCAGTGGCCACGTCGGAGGCCTCCGCTCGGGTCGGCACGGGCGCTGTCACCATCGACTCGAGCATTTGAGTCGCCACTATCACCGGTTTGCCGGCCTTTCGACAAGCGCGCACGATACGCTTCTGAATCGCTGGCACCTGTTCGGCGGGCATTTCAACGCCAAGATCGCCGCGCGCAACCATCACGGCATCTGCCTCGTCGACGATCGCATCGAGGCTACCGATTGCCGCCGGTTTCTCCAGCTTCGCCACAATGCCCACTCGATCGCCGACGATCTTTCTGACCTCCCGAATATCTTCGGCGCGCTGTACGAACGACAGCGCGAGCCAGTCAATGCCAAGGCCGAGGCCGAACTCGAGGTCGCGGCAATCTTTTTCCGTCATGGCGGAAAGCGGCAACACCACATCGGGAACGTTGACGCCCTTGCGTTCCGACAACGGCCCGCCGACCAATACCGTGGTTTCTGCAAAGTCCGGACCGCATCGTTCGACTCGCAACTGAATTCGCCCATCGTCCAGCAATAAGTTCGCTTCTGGTTTCAGAGCCGCAAAGATTTCCGGATGCGGGAGCGCAACGCGGCTCGCGTCGCCCGGCATATTCGTGTCGAGATCGAGCCGGAATGAGTCGCCCTTCGCAAGCGACACCGGACCGCTCACGAAGGTACCGATTCGGAGCTTGGGCCCTTGAAGATCGAGAAGGATACCGATCGGCCGGCGCAGGTCCTTCTCGATCGACCGGATGATTTCTAGTCGCCGTTGATGGTCCTCATGGGAACCATGACTGAAGTTGAGGCGGAAGACATCCGCACCTGCCTTGAAGAGCGCCTCGATCGTGTCCCGGCTCGTGCTCGGCGGACCCAAGGTCGCAACAATCTTCGCGTTTCGGGTTCGCCGCATCGTTATAGACTCCTTGAAAGGCCGCCGCACTGACCGGCGATGTAGATGGGAAACTGACGAACACGCAAGGCCGGCTGCGCTGTCGCCATCGCAGCGTCGAACATGTCCTTGAGTAGACGGTCCCCGTCCGCGCCATTGATCTCGACCGGCAGACTGCTCGATCGAGAGGGTTTCATCAATGCTTTCGCACGTTGGCGTCCGGCCTTGATCGAAGCGAAACGCGCTACGGGTCTTTTCACCCGCATCACGAATATCAATCGCTCAGCGAACGTCATGACGCGCCACATGGCGTCGCATTGGTGAGGTCGAAAGTGCAGTACGCGCCCGCCGTCATGCCGACGAGCGCGGAACTCACAGTGTCATCCCTCAAGCAGCCTGCCCCGCAGCTATCTGTTGAAGTTGCGAGCAGACCGCTTCGGTGACTTGCGCGGTCGTTGCGGTACCGCCAAGGTCTCGCGTATGGAGAGACTTGTCAGCGGTCACCGTTTCGACTGCCTGCATGACACGCCTGGCAGCATCGAATTCACCGAGGTGTTCGAGCAGCATCACCACCGACCAGAATGTGCCGACCGGATTCGCGAGGCCTTTGCCCATGATGTCGAATGCAGAGCCGTGAATCGGCTCGAACATCGACGGATAGCGGCGCTCGGGATCGATGTTGCCGGTCGGCGCGATGCCGAGACTACCCGCAAGTGCAGCAGCCAGGTCGCTCAAGATATCCGCGTGCAAGTTGGTGGCGACGATCGTATCGAGCGTCTCCGGGCGGTTCACCATGCGCGCGGTTGACGCATCGACGAGTTCCTTGTCCCATTTGACGTCGGGGAACTCCTTTGAAATTTCGAGCGCGATCTCATCCCACATGACCATTGCGTGGCGTTGCGCGTTGCTCTTGGTGATAACGGTGAGCAGCTTGCGCGGACGAGATTGCGCCAGCTTGAATGCGAAACGCATGATCCGTTCGACACCGGCGCGAGTGAGGATAGACACGTCCGTTGCCGCCTCGATCGGATGACCCTGGTGCACGCGCCCGCCGACACCCGAGTATTCGCCTTCCGAATTCTCGCGCACTATCACCCAGTTCAGATCTTCCGGCTTACAGCGCTTGAGCGGTGCGTCGATGCCCGGGAGAATGCGCGTCGGACGCACGTTCGCGTACTGATCCAGACCTTGGCAGATTTTCAGGCGAAGGCCCCAAAGCGTGATGTGGTCGG
Organism: Caballeronia sp. LZ019; assembly: GCF_031450825.1. NCBI lineage: Bacteria > Pseudomonadati > Pseudomonadota > Betaproteobacteria > Burkholderiales > Burkholderiaceae > Caballeronia > Caballeronia sp. LZ019. Next base: position 596,643 of record NZ_JARTVZ010000003.1, read on the forward strand.
GAATATCCGGGTCGCCTGCCGAGCCGAACAGAATGGCGTCCTTGTCGCGAATCGCATCGAGACCGTTCTCGGGCATCATCACGCCGTGCTTGCGGTGATAGTCACCGCCCCAGTCGAAGTTCTCGAACTCGAATGCAAACGACTTCTCCGAGTTGGCGAGTGCTTCGAGGACTCGTTGGCCAGCGGGAACCACTTCTTTGCCGATGCCGTCACCGGGGATGGTTGCAATGCGATAGGTTTTCATGTGTGTCTCCGTCCTTCATGGATTGGGTGTATGCAGTGCCTCGTTCAAGGCTGCCTGAACAAAGGTCTGGGGCAGCCTGAGCAAGGGCTTACTTGATGAAACTGAGTTGGGCGCTGATCTTCTCGAGAATCGGCTTCTTCTTTTCGTTGAACGCGGTCTTGTTTTGCGCCATGAGGTTATTCCCCTTGGTGTCGATAGAGATAATAAGAGGACCGAACTCTTTCACGCGATTGATCCACAACGTTTCGGGCATGCCAAGATCCTGCCATTTCGCGCCCTCGATTTCCTCGACGAGCGTGGCAGCCAGCACCGCGCATCCGCCCGGGAAAATCGCGTGTACGGCTTTGTGCTCTTCGCAGCCGGCCGCCGTCTCGGGACCCATCCCGCCCTTTCCGACAATCAGCTTCACGCCAGTCTGCCCGATGAACTCACGTTCGAATTTTTCCATTCGCATGCTGGTCGTCGGACCGATCGAAACCATTTCGAAGCTGCCGTCTTCTTTCTTTCGAACGATTGGGCCAGCATGAAAGATCGCGCCGCCGGCGAGATCGACAGGAAGCTGCCTGCCTTGCTCGATGAGCCTTCGATGCGCCACATCACGACAGGTCACAAGACGGCCAGTCAGATAAACCACGTCGCCGACGTTGAGACCTTCGAGGTCTTCGCTCTTGATGGGGGTCGTGAGGACCTTCTTCATAGCGCCACTCCTTCATGCGACAGGATTTCGTACGACGCGTCGGCATGGATGCGAATCTTTCCGCGTCGATGTGCCCAGCATCCCGTGTTGATCGCAACGCCGATCGTAGATGGATGACGCGCCGAAGATTCGATATTCACGCCCATCACGCTGTTGTTACCGGTGAGCCCCTGCGGACCGATTCCTATCTCGTTGAGGCCTTCTTCAAGCAGTGCTTCCATCAGCGCGGCCCGCGGATTCCCGCTTCTGGAGTTGACTGGCCGCAAGATCGCCAGCTTGGAAAGACGCGCGGCAGTTTCGACGGACGTCGAAACACCGATGCCGACCAACAGCGGTGGACACGCGTTGACGCCGCGTTCGGTAATGACGTCCATCACGAACTCCGCCACGCCCTCGTAGCCCTGCCCCGGCATGAGTACCTTTGCCGCCCCTGGCAGCGTGCAGCCGCCACCGGCCATATACACATCGATCGTGCAACTATCGCTTTCGGGAACAATGCGCCAGTCGAGCCATGGAATCTGAGTGCCGGTATTCGTGCCCGTATTTTTCTCGTCGAACGTCTCGACTGCGTTGTGGCGCAGCGGTCCCATCTGCGTCGCGCCTTCAGTCGCTTCGCGGAGGATTTCTTCCAACTCTCCCAGCAGCGGAAAATTGGCGCCGGCTTCAACGAAGTACTGAATTACGCCGGTATCCTGACAACTCGGACGGTTCAATTGATCGGCCGCCTTCTGGTTGCCGTCCATCGAATCGTAGATCGATTTCGCAAGCGGATTCGTTTCCAGCGTGCGCAATTCGGCCAGCTTTTCCTTGACGTCCGTCGGCAGACGTTTTCCGATATAAGCAGTGAATTTGGCCATCGTGTCAGTCACAGACTGAACAGCTGCTTCCTTGTCCATCATGATTTCCTCTAGCAACATCGTGATCGGGGCATTCCCATTGGCTTTCAATGCGCCGCGGCATTGCCGGGCGTGACAGGCGCTTTCTGCGTACGGGCGAGCAGCAAGGTAAGCGCGGCGGAAAGTACGAGCAGCCCTGCAACGAAATAGAGTCCGCCTGCGTAACTGCCAGTCTGATCCTTCACCCAGCCGATCATCGCGGGTCCAGCGAAGCCGCCCAGGTTGCCAATCGAATTGATCGTCGCGATGCCGGTAGCGGCTGCAGCGCCTGACAGAAACATCGTCGGCATGGTCCACAGCGGCGGCTTGGCGCAGCTGATGCCGATATTGACGAGCGTGAGCGCAGCGATCAGTCCTACGACGCTATTGGCGACCGCCGCAATAGCCAGGCCGACGGCAGCTGCAACACACGCCAGCGCAACGTGCCATGTACGTTCACCGGTGCGATCGGAGTGCCGTGACCAGAAAATCATGGCGATGACCGAGACAACGGGCGGGATCGCATTGAGTACGCCGACAGTCATGGAAGAGACGCCGAGCTGCTTGATGATCTGCGGCGCCCAGATGCCGAGCGTATAGAGGCCTGCCGATGTCCCGAAGTAGATCAGCGACAAGGCCAGCACACGCGGATTAGCCAGGCCACTGATGATGCCGTGCTTGGCGCTGGTAGAACGCCTCGAAGCTTCGTCGTTCATGACGTTGACGAGCCAGGTGCGTTCGTCGTCCTTCAGCCATTTCGCCTTTTCGGGTTTGTCGGTCATGTAGAAGAACACGACGACACCGAGAATGAGCGCTGGAATGGCTTCCAGAATGAACATCCACTGCCAGCCGTGCAGCCCCATCACGCCGTTCATTTCGAGCAAGGCGGCGGAAAGCGGCGAACCCAGCGCAGTGGAGAGCGGTGCAGCCGCCATGAAGAAAGCCACTACACCGGCACGGTGACGCGCCGGGAACCAGTAACTCAGGTACAAGATGATTCCCGGGAAGAAGCCCGCCTCAGCGGCTCCGAGCAGGAATCGGATGATGTAGAAGCTCGTTGGCCCTTTGACGAAGGCCATCGCAGCGGAGATGATGCCCCAGGTGACCATGACCCGGGCGATCCACATCCGGGCTCCGACCTTGTGCAAGATGATGTTGGAAGGCACCTCGAACAGGAAATAGCCCCAGAAAAAGATGCCGGCGCCAAAACCGAGAATCGAGGCAGTGAAGCCCAGATCGGCTCTCATGGTGAGGGAAGCGAAGCCGATATTGACCCGGTCGATATAAGCCACGAAGTAAAGCAACATGATGAACGGCACGATGCGCCAGGTAATCTTACGCAGAGTGCGTTTTTCCAGATCCATTTCCATGGATGTCTCCTGTTCCGATAACGGTCTCGCCGTCTTGCGCGGCTCTCATTGCCTGTCTCCAGCAGCGGAGTGGCCGTTTGGCAATTGCCAGGAACAAAGAGTAGAACTAGTACAGGCACGTATGAATCCAGCTAAACTTAAAACATCATTGCGAAAAAACTCACGAATCATGGACTCCGAACTCGGGTTCTTTTGCTTGCTGGTCAAGCGAGGAAGTCTGGTGGCAACGGCACAGGAGTTGAATCTGACGCCGCCGGCAGTCTCCAGGCGGCTGTCTGCGCTGGAAGACCGGTTGGGAGTCCGTCTGCTGAACCGAACCACGAGACGCATTACCCTGACGAATGAGGGCGAGGTGTATTTCGCCCATGCGCAGCGCATTCTTAGCGACATCGACGACATGGAGCGTCTGGTTTCAAGCAGTCGCGCGGCTCCCAAGGGGCTATTGCGGGTGAATGCGCCGCTGGGCTTTGGCCGGTCTTACATTGGACCCGCCATTTCAGTCTTTAGCCGCGACTTCCCCGAGGTGGAGGTGCAGTTGCATCTCACCGACCGGCCCGTGAGCTTGCCCGACGAAAGCATCGACGTATCGATACGCTTCGGGGAAATGCCTGATTCGCGGCTCATCGCGAAGAGGATCGCGCTCAATCGCCGCCTTCTGGTCGCTTCGCCAACTTACTTGCGCACCACTGCGGAACCCGCCTACCCGCACGATCTGACTCAACATCAATGCATCGTTTTGCGGCAAAACGAAGCGGCCTACGGCAACTGGCGTCTAAGTCGCGGCGGTCGCACCGAGACCATTAAAGTGCACGGCAAACTAAGCACTAACGACGGGGAAGTTGCGCTTAATTGGGCGCTCGAGGGGCAAGGAATCCTCATGCGCGCCGAGTGGGATATAGCCAAATATCTTCGCAGCGGACGGCTGGTGCAGGTTCTGACAGACTACGAAACTCCCCCGGCCGATATCTACGCTGTCTATCCAGAGCGCCTCAACCTGTCGGCTAAAGTCGCTTGCTTCGTCGAGCACTTACGCAACTATCTGGGGCAGCACGCCGACGGTCCTTCCCCCGCTGGCTCGCCTTGGTAGTCGGGCGCGAATTCTGGTTGGGCACGATGAGGCGCCGCATTGTCAATCTGCGCGGTTGAAAGAGTTATTGCTCGCCGCCTGGCCACAGACTGGCGACTGGAAACTTTTAGTCGGGTTTCGGTGATTTCATCTTCCGCTGCGACTGGGATGTGGTATCCAGCACGACGAAGATCCGACAGGCCGGGTTCAACGATGTCGTGGATAGCACGGACATGTTTCTGCGTCTCTTTGACGAGTTCCGCGAGCGAAAGGCGATTCCATAAGCGTCATGCGCGGCGCGAAGCTCGAGCCGCTACACCATCGCGAAAGCCCTGGACAGCCGTGGATCGCCGCGCGGCGGTACCATGTCCGTTTCGCCGCACGGCTGTCACATGGAACTGAAGCAGATCCAGTATTTCATCGCGCTGTTCGAGGAAGGCACCGTCACGCGGGCGGCGAAGCGGCTCAATATTGCGCAACCCGCACTCAGCATGCAGATCGCGAAGCTTGAGGCCGAACTGCGGCAGACGCTCTTCGAACGCGGGCCGCACGGCATGGCGCCGACCGAAGCCGCGCGCCTCATGTATCGCCTGTACACGCCGATCATGCGCGACATCGAGCATGCGCGCGAACACCTGAGCCGGCGCGATGTCATCGTGACGGGCCGGGTGTCGCTCGGCATGGTGTCGTCGGAAGCGCAAAGCGTCCTCGCGGAATCGCTCGCGCGGTTCGACGCGCTCTTTCCGCAGGTCGAAGTGTCGGTGTCGGACGGATTCAGCGCGCAGCTCATCGAAGCCGTGGAGTCGGGCCGGCTCGATGCGGCGATCATCAACAAGCCGCGGGGGCGGCTCTCGCTCGACGTCGAGCCGCTGGTCGTGGAAGAAATGGTACTCGTAACGAGCGCGGCGCACGGGCCTGAACTGCCCGACATCATCGATCTCGTCGCGCAACCGGATATCGAACTGGTGCTGCCCACGCGGCGAAACGGACTGCGCGGTGCGCTCGACGCCGCGCTGATTGCAGCCGATGTCGTCATCAAGCCGAAGTTCGAGATCGACTTGCTGAGCACGATCGTGCGTTTCGTCGAGCAAAGCCGGATTGCGACGATACTGCCGCGAGTCGTCGTGCAGGAGAAGGTGGACAAAGGGCTGCTGCGCGCGCGCACGCTCGGCTCGCCGCCGATCGTGCGTCACATCATCCAGGTCACGCATCCGAAGCGGCCCATTGGACCGGCGGCGCAGGCGTTGATCGCGATCATCACGGAAGAAATCCGGCGGGTGACGACGGGCGTGCCGGCGCCCTCGCCCTGACGACGCCCGCGCGGATCAGCCGCGGCGTGGGGTCGTCCGCTCGCGGGCGGCGCGCGGCGCATCGCTGCGCGTGCCGAAGAGCGTATCGCAGATCGGAAACGTGAGATTGAAATTTTGCGTCGCCATCTGCTCCGGATCGTGATGCGTCACGTGCAGGCGGCGCACCGTATTGATGAACGGCACACGATCAAGAAAGGGACTGTCCGTGACATGCGAGAGCGTGTGCAGCCCTTCGTACATCAGGTAGTACGCGGCCATGGTCATGAGCGCGACATAACCCGCATTGCGCGAGAACACGAAGCCGATCAGCAACGCGAGCGGCATGGCAGCGAGCACGAACGCGACCGGCGCGAACGGCGGGAACAGCAGCGCCCGCCAGTGCTTGTGTCCGTTGTACTCGAGCGTCACATGCGTGAAAAAGCGGTGATGCACGGCGCAGTGACGCTTGTAGATCATGCTGAAGTATTTCGTGGGCCGATGCAGCACGTAGCGGTGCGCGGCCCATTCCGCCCAGTTGCCGAACAGAAAGAGCGGCACGACCGCGAACCACTCGACCAGGGTCGGCGCGTGAAGCTGCGCGGCGCAAAACGCGATCACTGCCGTCGTGAACACGAGTGTGAAGCCCAGATGCATCTCTCCGCGATACCACCACGGCGTCGCGCCCACGTATTCATCGCGGAACTTGTAGGATCGCGCGCGAACGTCGTCGTCATATTTCATGATGAGCGTCTCTGTTATCTATTCGAAAAGTAAGGGCGCGTCGGTCTCGCGCCCGTCGGTGACCGGTGTTTCAGGACCGATTGCGCGCCCCGCTGTTTTCCAGCTTGCCGAGCGTTTCAGGCACGACGAACGCGCCGATGAGAAAGATCACGCTGATGGCGCCGACGAAGATGGCGAGCGTCGACGGCAACTGACTGGCGTCCTTGGCGACCAGCGAAACGAACGTCGGCATCATCCCGCCGATGGCGAAGCCGATGTTCCATGAGAGGCCCGTGCCGGTCGCGCGAATCGCGGTCGGGAAGCGCTCGTTCAGGAAGATGAGGATCGGCGCATAGCCCGCGCTGCCGAGCGCGGAGAGCAGCACCGCGTAGACGCCGATCATCGTGATGCTGTTCGCGGTCGGCAGCAGCAGGAAAAGCCCCGGCAGCGCGACGAGGCGAATGAGACCGATCCACACGAACGCGCTCTTGCGCCCGATGAACGTGCTCAGATGCCCCGCCGCAATCGACGCGATCACCACCGCCACGCTGCAGATCATCAGGATCGCGGCGGCGGCGCCGTTGGGCGCGTGGCTCACGACCTTGAGGAACGTCGGCAGATAGCCGGACGTGAGGTAATAGCCGCTGCCGCCGCCGATGGTCAGCAGCAGGTTGACGAACAACACGCCGCGATAGTCGCGCGAAAAGAGCGTGCGAATGGGCGAGCTCACGACTTCGACCGGTGCGGTCTGAATCTGCCCAGCGGCTTTGGCGGCCCTCTCCGCTGCGAGCTTCTTCCAGAGCGGCGATTCTTCGAGGCTGTTGAACACGAAAAGACCGAGCACCGAACTCACGATTCCAGTGAAGAACATGCAGCGCCAGCCCCACACGTCGAAGAGCTCGCCGGGAAAGATCGACGACATCGCGAGATAGGTAAGCGACGCGAGCAGCGCGCCCAGGCCCGCGCCGCCGCCGCCGATCAGCCCCGACACCGCGCCGCGGTACTTCGGCGCGACGGACTCGGTGCCGATCGTATGCGTCGATGCCACCACGCCGCCGACGAACACGCCCTGCACGAGACGCAGCAGCAGAAAGAGGATCGGCGCGACGACGCCCGCCTGCGCGACGGTCGGCAGGACGCCGAAGGCCGCCGTCGAGAGACCCACGCCGACCACCGCGATGATCATCGCTCCCTTGCGGCCGTGACGGTCCGCGTAGGAGCCGAAGAGCGCGGAGCCGAGCGGACGCATGAGCAGCGTCACCGCGAACGACGCATACACCGCCGCGAGCGAGAGCATCGCGTGCTCGGACGGGAAGAACAGACGCCCGACCACCGGCGCGACGTACAACAACACGAACAGATCGAACAGATCGAGCGCCCAGCCTATGCAGGAGGCGAACACCGCTCCCATGATCTGCCGCTGATTCACCGGAAGCGCGGCGGCCCCGTCTTGTGCAGCTACGGACATTTGCATCTCCTTGTGTGTCACCGGGCCGTCTCTCGACGGTCCCCGTGTCGCGGCACGTTTCGTTGGTGCGTGCTCTTGTTGAGGTTGAAAAAAATCAGTGCGCGGCGGCGACGGGCGGCGTGCCAGACACGTTGACCGCGCTGATCGGGTCGGTTGCGTCGCTCGCGCGTCGTTGCGCGACCATCGCGTCGGCGATCTTCTCCGCGATCATGATGGTCGGTATGTTCGTATTGGCCGATGGCAGTCTCGGCATCAGCGATGCGTCGACCACGCGCAGGCCTCGCGCGCCATGTACGCGGCCTTCGGTATCCGTGACGGCGTCGCGGTCGTGCGCGCCGCCCATTCGGCATGTCCCGCTCGCGTGCCACACGCCGAACACATTCGCGCGGACGAACTCCGCGAGCGCGCGGTCGTCGGCGAGCAGCGCGGCCATGTTCAGCCCGCGCGTGAAAAAGCGTTCGATCAGGAAGCGGCGCAACGGCGCGGGCGTGTCGAGCAGCATGCCGAGCGCTTTGGTCAGCACTGCGTTGCCCTCGCCCACCTTGCTCATGGCCTTGACGCGCGGCGAAAACGCGGCGGGAAAGAAGTCACGCTCGTCGCGCCCGAGGCCCGACGCCTGAATCACGCGCGCGAGCATCCGCACGCCGGCGACGAGGCGCTGCACGTCGCGCTCGTCGTCGAGCAGGTTCAGATCGACGCGCGGCGAGGCGGCCGCATCGGGCGATGCCAGTTGCACGCGGCCCCGCGAATACGGCCGGTTGCACCACAGGAAGAAGAGACCCAGCCGGTTGCCGAGTTCGTGCCACGCTGCTCGCGTCGCGCTCGACAGATACAGGTCCGAGGTATCGCAGCCCGCGACGCCGGAGGTGAGGCGCGCGGCCATCATGCTGGCGCGGCGGCGCGCGAGCGGCATCCGGAAACGCGGTTCCAGAAAATGGCAGAACGTGAGCGACGGATGATCCTGCAGATTGCGTCCGACACCCGGCAAATCCACCGCGCACGCGATGCCGAGCGCCGCGAGTTCGCGTGCATCGCCGATTCCGGCTCGCAGCAACAATGCGGGCGACTGCAACGCGCCCGCGCTCAGCACGACCTCGCCGGCATCGAAGCGCACGCGCTCGCCGCTCGCCGCGACCGCGATCACGCCGCGCGCCGCCGCGCCTTCCATCACGATGCGCTCGACGCGCAAGTTCGCATACACCGCGAGATTCGGCCGCTCGCGCGTGGCTTCGTCCAGATAGGCGATGGCCGTGGACACGCGCTTGTCGTCGATGTTCGAGAACGCGCCGGGAAAGAAGCCGTCGCCGAATTCGCCGTTCTGGTCCTGCAACTCGGCGACGCCGTTCGCGCGCAAGCCCTTCGCGAACGCATGGCAGAACGCCGGCCAGTCTTTCGGCATGATCCGGCGGATCGGTACGGGGCCGTCACTGCCGTGCAATTCGCCGCCGGGGAAGTTCAGGTCGCGTTCGAGCTTGCGGAAGTACGGCAGCACGTCGCGCCACGCCCAGCCATCGGCGCCGGTCGCCGCCCAGTCGTCGTAGTCGCGCGGCAATCCGCGATTGGCCGACTGCACGTTGATGGCGGAGCCGCCGCCCATCACGCGGCCCTGCTCGTACACGCGCGGCGCGGCGTCCGCGGTGGCTTTCGCCTTCAGGTGCGGCCAGATGTACGTGTCGCCGCAGAACACCGGCATCGGATAACTGTCGAGAATGGCCTCCGGCACCGCGCCCGGCGGCGTGTCCGCGCCCGCCTCGATCAGCGCGACGCGCAAGGACGGCACCGCCGAGAGGCGCTGCGCCAGCACGCATCCCGCCGAACCGCCGCCCACGATCACGTAATCGAAGCGTTCCATGTCGTCTTCCCTTGTGTGCGTTGTCAGAAGCCGCGGAACACCGGCTTGCGCTTGCCGTGGAACGCTTCGACGCCCTCGCGGAAATCGTCGGACGAGCGCAGGCGGCTATAGCAATGGCCTTCCAGTTCGATGGCGATGGAAAGCGGCGCGTCCTCCGAATCGTTCAGGAGCTTCTTCGCGGTGCGCTGCGCGAGCGGCGAGAAGGCGCGCAGTTCGTTGACGAGCGCATCGGTTGCGGCTTCCAGTTCAGTGTCCGGCACGCAGTCCACGGCGATGCCCCACTCGTAGGCCTGCTTGCCGGGAATGCGGCGCGAGCGCATCACGATGTCCTTCGTGCGGCCGATGCCGACCATCGCCTGAAGACGCGCCGAGCCGCCCGAGCCGGGAATCTGGCCGAGCTTCTGTTCCGGCAGCGCGTAGAACGTCGTCTCGGTAACGATGCGAAAGTCGCACGCGAGCGACAATTCGAAGCCCACGCCGAAGCAGAAGCCGCGATTGGCCGCGATCACGGGCTTCGCGCAGCGCGCGGGCGCCGCGATGTTCCAGGCGAGCTTCGACACATGCTCCGGCGACGCTTCGAGAAAGCCCTTGATGTCGCCGCCGCTCGAAAAGTGCTCGCCCTTTGCACGCACGACGATCACGCGCACGCGCTCGTCTTCGTCCAGCGCTTCGAAGACGGCGCGAAGCTGGTCGCGCGCGTGCATCGAAATGACGTTGAACGGCGGGCGGTGCAGGATGATGTCGGCGCGCTCGCGCTTCGCGTCGATCTCGACCGAGAAGCCGTCGAGGTCCTGCAGCAGCGTCTGGCCGCGATGGTTCAAATCGCTCATGTGCGGTTACTCCTTCGTAGTCTGTATGGCCTTTGGAGCCTGTGTGGATCGAGCGTCGGCGTCGCTCGTGTATTCGCCCGCCTGCAGCTTGCGGCGCAGTATCTTGCCGACCGGCGACTTCGGAATGTCGTTGACGAACACGTAGTCGCGCGGCCGCTTGAAGTTGACGAGGTCGGACTTGCGGCACCAGCCGTCGAGGGCCTCGGCGTCCACGTACTCGCGGCGCTTGATGAAGGCGACCACGCGCTGGCCCCAGCGCTCGTCCTTCACGCCCGCAACCGCGACTTCATCGACGGCAGGATGCAGCGACAACACCGATTCGATGTCCACCGGCGAGATGTTCTCGCCGCCGCTGATGATCATGTCGTCCACGCGGCCGGTCACGTAGAGATCGCCGTCGGCATCGAAGTAGCCGGTGTCGCCGGTGAAGTACCAGCCGTCGCGCAGCGACTTCGCGTTCGCGTCCGGGCGATTCCAGTAGCCTTCGAACGCCTCATCGCCGAGCAGGTCCGCGACGATCTGGCCTTCCTCGCCGGCGGCGGCCGTCTGCTCGGGTGAGACGGCTTCGAGTTTCACGACACGCAGCCGCGTATTGATGCCGGCGCGCCCTGCGCTGCCCGGCTTCTTCGTCGCGTCCTGGTCGATGCTGAACGTGTAGACCTCCGACGAGCCGTAGTGATTGACGAAGAGGTCCGGCTCGAACGCGGCCGAGAGGCGCTTCAGCAAGCCGTCGTTCATCGGCGCGCCCGCGAAGCCGAGCTTTCCGACCGACGACGTATCCGTGCTTGCGAACGCGCTGTCGGCGAGCAGGTCGTGATAGAGCGTCGGCACGAGATAGAGGCACGTCAGCGCGTGATTCGCGATGGATTCGAGCGCGAGCTTCGCGTTCCAGCGTCGCACGCAGACGAAGACGCCATCGACGAGCGCCATCGCGAGCAGCGAGCGCACACCCATCGTGTGGTAGAGCGGCATCACGCCAAGCGTTCTTTCCCCGCGCCGGTAAAGGTTTTGCGCGACGTGGGCGAGCGCGCCCGCCCGTTCGTGCCGGTGACGGCGCGGCACGCCCTTCGCCTTGCCGGTCGTGCCGGACGTATAGAGGATGAGCGAGATGTCGTCGGCGGTGGCGTGCGCCGTCTCGCCCGCGTGCTCGCGCTCGGGTCGCGCCGTGAGGATGTCGAAGGTCGCTGTGCGGCCCGCGGCATCGTCGAGACCGATGCGCGGCACGTTTTGCGCCGATGCGCTTTGCGCCACGGCATCGGCGCAAACGGGTTCGTAGACGATTGCCTTCACGCCCGCGTCCGTCACGCAGTATTCGATTTCTTCGGGCTTCGCGCGCCAGTTGAGCGGCACGATCACGATGCCCGCGAACTGGCCGGCCCAGTGCAGCGTCGCCATCTCCCAGCGGTTCTGCAGCACGACGAGCAGCCGGTCGCCGCGTTGCAGGCCGAGTACGCGCAGGCCATCGGCGACATTCAGGATCACGCGATGCCACGCGGCATACGTCAGTTGCACCTCGCCATCGACGAGCGCGAGCGCGTCCGGGCTGCGCTCGACGCTTTGCAGGAAGGTGCGGCCGAGATCAAGCATGTTCGGCCTCCTTCGCGTCGTTCGCCTGACGGCGCGCAGCCACGTCCAGCACGGCCGCGACGATCGGCGTATAGCCCGTGCAGCGGCAGATATGGCCCGAGAGCATCTCGCGCACTTGTTCCTCGCTCGGCTCCGGCACGCGCTGCAGGTAATCCGCGCACGACATCAGGATGCCCGCCGTGCAGAAGCCGCACTGCAACGCGTGATGACGCTGAAACGCCTCTTGCAAGTCGCCGAGCGTCTGGTCCGGCGCGAGACCTTCGACGGTATCGATGCGCCGTCCGTCCGCCTGCACCGCGAGCATGAGGCACGAGCGTGCCGCGACGCCGTTGACGTGCACCGTGCATGCGCCGCACACGCCGTGCTCGCAGCCGACGTGCGTGCCCGTCGCGCCGAGTCCATGCCGGATGAAATCCGAAAGCAGTTCGCGCGGCTCGCAATGGCCGCTGCGTTCGCGGCCGTTGAGCGTCAGCGTGATGCGCTGCTGCTCGCCGTGCCGCATGATGTTGTCCGCCGTGCTGCTCACTTCGCCTCCTCGATTGCGCGCCATCCCAGTTGCCGGACCAGATTCCGGCGATACTTCGCGCTGATGTGCGCGTCGTCCTGTGCGTTCAGTTTCCAGCTCAAGTCGTTCAATGCGCCGCGCAAATCGTCGCCCGTCAAACGCGGCCATGTCTCGGCAACCGGCCGGTCCGCGACGCCGCCCACTGCGATGCGGATCGCGTCGTCGGTCACGACCGCCGCGCACGCGACGACCGCAAAATCGCCGTGTCGCGCCGAGAACTCGGCGAACGCGTGACGCTCGTGCGGCTTCTTCAGTGGAAAGCGCACGGCTTCGACTATTTCGTCCGGCTCGCGCGCCGTCATCAACATTCCCTGAAAGAAGTCCTTCGCCGCGAGCGTGCGGCGTTTCTTCTTCGAGCGCAGCAGCACGTCGCCGCCGAGCGCGCTCAGCACGAGCGGCAACTCGGCGCTCGGATCGGCATGCGCGATCGAACCGCATACCGTCCCGCGATTGCGAATCTGAAAATGCGAAATGTTCGGGAACGCCATCGCGAGCAGGGGCACTTCGTCGCGCAACGAGCGGCGCCATTCGACGCTCCCCTGCGTCGCCGCCGCGCTCACGACGAGATGCTCCGCTCCGTCGTCCACGCGCACGGCGTCCAGTTCGGCGGTGCGCGAGATGTTGACCAGCACGCGCGGCTGGGCGAGGCGCATGTTGAGCACCGCCATCAGCGATTGCCCGCCCGCGAGAACGCGGGCGTCCTCGCCGTATTGCGCGAGCGCGTCGAGCGCATCCTGCGTCGTCATTGCGCGCAGGTAATCGAACGGTGCGGGCTTCATGCGTGCCTCCTGAAACGTGCGAAGAACCGCGCGAGCCATGATCCCTTCGCCTGCGCCGGCTTGCCCGCCGCCTGCCGGCCGAGCGATTCGAACAATTGCCTGAGCACCACCTTCGCGGCGCCCTCGAGCATGCGTCCGCCTACCGCCGCGACCTTGCCGGAGACCTGCGCTTCGTAGTCGTACGTGAGGCGCGTGCCGCTGCCGTGCGGCGTCAGTTCGACGAGACCGTTGCCCCGTGCGCTGCCGAGCGGCGAAATGCCGGCGCCCGCGAGACGCAGCCGGCGCGGCGCGTCGATCTCCGACAGGCCGATACGCGCCTCGAAACGCGCCTTGATCATGCCGACGCCCACCGTCACGTCCGCGCGATACTGGTTCGGCGCCGTCGCCTCCAGCGCGTGACAGCCGGGAATGACGCTGGCGAGCGCCTTCGGATCGAGCAGCACGGCGAACACGGCTTCGGGCGTCGCGGGCAGATCGACCGCGCCTTGCGCCGTCAACGCCTTGCCGCCGCCCGGCGTCGCGGGCTTCGTGGCGGCTGCTTCGCGGTATTCGGGGCGCGACGGTTCGGGATCGGCGATGCCGATCATCTCCATCACCTTCTGCGGCGTGAGTGGCAGGCGGATGTCTTCGACGCCGAGCGCATCCGCCACCGCATTCGCGATGCACGGCGGCGTGCTCATGTTGTTGCCTTCGCCAAGCCCTTTCGCGCCGAGCGGCGTGAAGGGCGACGGCGTTTCGAGATGCACGATCACGGGGTCGGGCACTTCGCAGGTCGTCGGCATCAGGTAGTCGGCGAGCGTGCCCGACTGGAAGCTGCCGTCTGCGCCATAGCGGAACTCTTCCATCAGCGCCGCCCCGAGTCCTTGCGCGAACGCGCCGCGGATCTGGCCGTCCGCCAGCGCGGGGTTCAGAAGCGTGCCGGCGTCGTGCGCGGTCACGTAACGGTCGATGCGCACGCGCCCCGTTGCACGGTCCACTTCGACGGCGCACATGTCGAACGCGAAGCCATAGGCCGCCGATGTGTTGATGCGGTCCTGCTCATCGGGCGCATCCATGTGCGGCGGCGACCAGAAGACGGTCTCGCGCAGGCCAGGCTCCTCGCCTTCGGGCAGCAGCGCGGGCGCCCAGTGCGGCGCGTTGCTCGCCGCGCGCGCGAACGGCAGCGCGCGGTCCTGCGCGTCCTTCGGATAGATGCGCGCGCCTTCGAAACGCACGTCACCCGGCGCGCAGCCGAACTGCTGCGCGAGAATGCGCGCGAGCTTGTCGCGCACGCGGGTGGCGGCGAGATGCACCGTGCCCGCCACCGCGCCTGCGAAGCGGCTCGAATAGTTGCCCGCCGCGACGGACCACGCGTCCTTGTGCGTGTCGAATTCGACATTCACGACGATGTCCTTCGGGTCGAGCCCGAGGACATCCGCGACGACTTGCGCGCACACCGTCATGTGGCCCTGGCCCGCGGGCGTGGATGCAATCGTGACGATCACCCCGCCCAGCAGGTCCACGCTCACGGTCGCGCTCGCTATCGCGCCGTTCTTGGGACCGGCCTTCCTGCGCGCGTCGGGCGGCATCACGGTCGTGATATAGCCCATGTTCGACACGGACGGCTCGACGATCGCCGCGAAGCCGATGCCATAAAGACGCCCTTCCTTGCGGGCGGCATCGCGCCGCGCGGCGAGTTCGCCATAGCCGCCTTCGGTTATCGAGCGGCGCAGCGCTTCCTGATAGTTGCCGGAGTCGAGCAGCGCGCCGGCGGCCGCGCGATACGGAAATGCGTCGGCGGGAACGAAGTTGCGGCGGTACACGTCGAGCACATCGAGCTTCAGTTCGACGGCGATGCGCTGAATCAGCCGCTCCAGCGCGAAATAGACTTGCGGTCCGCCGAAGCCGCGCACGAGGCCGCTCGGGGTCTTGTTGGTGAGCACCACGCGATTGCGCACGACGAGATTGTCGATCGCATACGCGCCCGTCAGACAGCCGTGCATCCGGTAGAACGTCGCCGGCTCGGGGGCGCGCACGTAACCGCCCACGTCTTCGAGCTGGTCATAGGACAGCGCGACGATGCGCCCATCGTCTTGCACCGCCGCCTCGATGGTCGAAAGGCGCGCGGTCGCGGAAGTCGCCGCGCTCAGGTGTTCGAGCCGGTCTTCGACCCACTTCACCGGCGCGCCCGCCTTGCGCGACGCAAGGCACATCAGCACGACATACGGAAACACGGCCTGCTTCACGCCGAAGCTGCCGCCGGAATCGCGTGGCGCCTTATGACGCAGACGGTTGGCGGAAACGTTGAGCGCCATCGCCATGACGGCGTGCAGTGAGAACGGCCCCATGAAATTGGAGGTGACGTCATAGCCTTCGTCGCCTGACAGATACTCCGCGATAACGACGCCGCATTCGATCGGCGCGCAGGTGTTGCGCGGATAGTGCGTGGTCAGCTTCACGCGATGCGGTGCGCTTGCGAACGCCGCTTCCGGATCGCCGTAGCGGAAATGCCGGTCGCTGATGACGTTGCTGCCCACGCGGTCGTGCAGAACGGACGCGTCGTCCTTCACGGACTGCTCGATCGACGTAACCGGATCGCGCAGCGCGTATTCGACGCGAATGAGGTCGAGCGCGTCTTCCGCGATGGCGCGCGATTCCGCCATCACCACGGCAACCGGCTCGCCGACGTAACGCACGCGATCCATCGCGAGCGCCCATTGCTCCATCGGCGACTTCACGCCGACGACGAAGGGCCGCGACCACGGCCGCAGATCGTCGCGCGTGAGAATCGCGCGCACGCCGTGCAGCTTCGATGCCGCTTGCGTATCGATGGAGACGAGGTCCGCGTGCGCGTGCGGCGAGCGCAGGATCGCCGCCTGCAGCGTGCCGGGCTTGACCGCGAGATCGTCGCCGTAGCGACCACGCCCCGTGAGAATCGCGGGGTCTTCGAGACGCTGCATCGGCCGGCCGACGTGACGCGCGGGCACGAGCGCATCGCTCTCGGCGACGCGCGCGTTGATGTCGGCGAATCCGGTATCGCGCTGATTCATGGCCTCACTCCTTGCCTTCGCGGCTCGCGAATTCGTCGGCGAGACCGCTCCAGCGCCGCGCGATCTCGCCGTGCTCGATACCGAACAGATCGAGAATGCGCCCGACCGTGTGATCGACGACATCGTCGATCGTCTTAGGATGCGCGTAGAAGGCCGGCACGGGCGGCATGACGATGGCGCCCATTTCGGTCGCGACCGTCATGTTGCGCAAGTGCGCAAGATTGAGCGGCGTTTCGCGCGCGACGAGCACGAGGCGGCGGCGCTCCTTGAGCATGACGTCCGCGGCGCGGGTCAGCAGGTTGTCCGCGAAGCCGTTGGCGACGCCCGCGAGCGTTTTCATGGAACACGGCGCAATGGCCATGCCGTCGCTCAGAAACGATCCGCTCGCCACGGCCGCGCCGATATCGCGCACGTTGTGCACGACGTCCGCGAGCGCGTCGATGTCGCCGCGCGCGAGGCCGAGTTCCTGCGCCGCCGTGACCGCGCCCGATGACGAAACGATCAGATGCGTCTCGTGCGTGCCGAGCCGGCGCAGCGCGGCGAGGAGCCGCACGCCGATGACCGCGCCGCTCGCACCCGAAATGCCGACGACGATGCGCTTCTTTCGTTCAGCCATGATCGCGTGTCAGATAGGCGTTCAGTGAGCCGTTGTCGCTGGCAACGAGCGCGTCGAGATCCACCGCGTCCTGTCCTGGTATGCGCACGCGCGTGAAAACATGCGCCGGATACACGACGGGCCGCGTAGCGTCCAGTCCCATCTTCGCGCTGACGCCTTGCAGATGCGCGGGCGCGTCGTCGGGAAGGCCGACGGTCGTCGAAGGGTCGAGCGGCGAGCCTTGCGCGCCCGCCACGACCACGAGATCGCGGTCGGCCTGAAAGCGCGTGGCGATCGCCCATTCGATCTCGGCGGGATCGTGCACGTCCACGTCGGTATCGACGACGACGACCTGCTTGATGTCGTAGTGCGCGCCGAACGCGCAAAGGATCACGTTCTTCGCCTCTCCTTCGCGCTTCTTGTCGAATTGCACCCAGAGGTGATAGCGGCAGACGCCGCCCACGGAGAGATGGACGTCCTTCACCGCCGGATGGCTGCGCTGCAAGTGCGCGAGCAGTGTCGCCTCCCGGGGAATCGCGCCGAGCAACAGATGCTCCATTTCGGCAGGCACGATGGTATGGAAGATCGGGCCGCGCCGATGCGTCACCGCCGTCACTTCGATCACTTCGCGCGCTTCCTTTGCGCTGTAGTACTTCGGAAACTCGCCGAACGGACCTTCAGGCTCCCGCACGTTGGGCAGAATGCGGCCTTCGATCACGATCTCCGCGAACGCCGGGACATGCACGCCGCTCGTTACGCATGGCGCCACCGGCAGCGGGGCGCCGTGCAGCGCGCCGGCAATTTCGAGTTCGTCGTGATCGATCGGCGTGATGGCCTGCGACGCAAGCATCGTCAGCGGATCGACGCCAATGGCGACGGCGACGTCGAGCGCATCGCCCGCTTCTTCGGCGGCGCGCTGGAAAGCGTACAGATGGCGAGGCAGCAGCAGAATGGCCATGCGGTCGCGGCCGTGCACCTGAATGCGGTTGATGGAGACGTTCTGCACGCCCGTGCGCGGATTGCGCGCGATCACGAGGCCTGCGGTGATGTATGGGCCGTTGTCGTGCTCGCTGTGCGTCGGAATGGGCAAGAGCGCGTGGAGATCGATGCCGTTCGTGTGCACGACTTGTTGACACGGCGCGTCTTCACGGGCGACGACCTTCGAGGCGAGCGGCGCGGCGGCCGCAGCGGAAAAGCGCGCGAGCAGGCCTGCTTCGTTGACGCCCATTGCTTCGGCGATCCACGCGCGATTCGACATGAAGCCGCTCACCACGGGCACCGCGTGTCCGCCTGGACGCGTGAAGAACGCCGCCTGCGTGCCGTCGAGCCGCTTGGCGATGGCCGCCAGTTCATGCTCGAGCGCGACGGGTTTCTCGATCGTGGCGACGCGTCCGGTTTTCGCGAGATGCGCGAGCCAGTCGCGCAACGAGAGCGAACCCGCGTCAGCGCCCTCGCGGGCCCACGTCAACGAGGGAATGCCGTGCGTTGCGGCATCGCGTGTGTTCATTCGTGTCTCCATCTATTGCTGCCTCGTCGGCGAGAGATGCCGTGGCAAGCAGATGGGTTGAAGCGTAGCGAGATCGCGCCATAAGTTCTAATACCGTTTTCTGATGCGCCGAATCAGTCGCCCTTATATCCGTGTTAGCCCCGATGACAGCGTTCCTTCAGTTACGTATCAATAGATGCGTCCTCGCGCCGCCCAGACAGCGGCTCGGCCCGAAACGACGCTTCGAGCGGAATCGGCGCCTAGTGATAACGAGCGGCTGTGCTATTAGCGTCGCTGATGCCGAAAGGAATGAATGGACCTCAAGCAAATCCAGTACTTCATCGCGCTTTTCGAAGACGGCTCGGTCACGCGTGCAGCCAAGCGCCTGAACATCGTGCAGCCGGCGTTGAGCATGCAGATCGCGAAGCTGGAGGACGAACTGCATCAGCAACTCTTCGAGCGCGAGGCGCACGGCATGGCGCCGACCGCGGCGGGGCGGCTCATGTATCGCCTCTTCCTGCCGATCATGCGTGACCTCGCGCACGCGCGGCAGCAGCTCGTGCAGCGCGACGAAGTCGTGACGGGGCATGTGGGCATCGGGCTGATCGCCTCCGTCACGGAAAGCGTGCTCGCCGATTCGCTCGCGCGCTTTCATGCGCGTTATCCGGATGTCGAAGTGACCGTCGCCGACGGCTACAGCGCGACGTTCATCGACTGGGTGGCGGGCGGCCAACTGGATGCAGCGATCATCAACAAGCCGCGCGCACGTCTTTCGCTCGATTCGCGCGCCCTGCTCGACGAAGAGATGATGCTTGCGACGAGCGCCGTGCACGGGCCCGACTTGCCGCACGCGATCGAACTGGCGCAGTTGCCCGAACTCGAACTGGTGTTGCCGACGAAGCGCCACGGCTTGCGCGGCGTGCTCGACAGCGCCGCACAGCATGAAGACGTGCTGCTCGCGCCGCGCTTCGAAATCGACGTGCTCTCCACCATTCTCAAACTCGTCGAGCACACCCGCTTTGCGACGATTCTTCCGCGCATCGTCGTCGAGCGTGCCGCGCGGCACGGCGCCTTGCGCGCGTGCCCGATTCTCGCGCCGCGCATCGTGCGTCATATCGTGTGCGTGAGTCATCCGCGCCGGCCGTTGAGCGCGGCGGCGGAGGCGCTCATCGCGATCATCGGGGATGAACTGCATCAGGCATCGAATAGTGCCGCTCCCGGAACACCACTCTCTTTGAAGGAAGGCTCAGGATGAACGCATTGCACTGGATCGGCGGCGAATGGACGGGCGCGCCTACGCTTTACAGCATCGATCCCGCGACGGGCGAGGCCATCGGCCGGTATGCCGACGGCGGCGCGCAGGAAGCGGACGCCGCCATCGCCGCTGCGCGCCATGTGTTCGACCGCACGACGTGGGCGCAGGACGCGCGTCTGCGTCAGGACGTGCTGCTTGCATGGGCCGCCGCGCTCGAACAGCAGCATCAATCGCTCGCGACGCTGCTCACGCGCGAAAACGGCAAGACGATTGCGCAGTCGCGCGGGGAGATCGCGGGCGCCATCTCCGAAGTGCGCTATTACGCGGGGCTCGCGCGGCATATCGCCGGGCACGTGCTGGAACCCGAGCCGGGCACCATTTCGACGATGCTGCGCGAAGCCGCTGGCGTCGCGGCGATCATCGTGCCGTGGAACGCGCCGGCCGTGCTGCTCGTGCGCTCGCTCGGACCTGCTCTCGCGGCGGGTTGCACGGCGGTCGTGAAGCCTGCCGCGCAAACGTCGCTGATCACTGCCGCGATGCTGCGCTGCCTCGAGCACACCGCGCTGCCCAGGGGGGCGGTGAACCTCGTCAACGAGCAAGGTCACGCCGCGAGTGAGCGGCTGGCGGACTCGCACGACGTGGACGTGGTGAGCTTTACCGGATCGACCGTGACCGGCAAGAAGATCATGGCCGCGGCGGCGGACAGCATGAAGAAACTTTCGCTGGAACTCGGCGGCAAGTCATGCTGCCTCGTTTTCGACGATGCCGATGTCGCCGCCATCGCGCCACGCCTTGCGCGCGCCGCGACGATCATCTCCGGCCAGCAATGCACGGCCGCGCGGCGCGTGCTGGTGCATGCATCGCGCGCGGCGCAAATGCGCGAACATCTCGTGGCCGCGCTTGCGGCGCTCGGGGTGGGACCAGGTATCGAGCCGACGACGGATATCGGCGCGCTCATCGATGCCCCTACGCGCGATGCGGTGGACCGCACCATCGAACGGGCATGCGATATGGCGGATCGAGTGTTGTTGCGCGGCGGCCGCTCGGGCCACGCGTTTCTTTCACCGACGCTCGTCGAGCACGGAGATCCAAAAGCGTTCTTCTGTCAGGACGAAATCTTCGGGCCCTTCGTCACGCTCGAAGTGTTCGAGAGCGAACAGGAAGCGCTTGCGAAAGCCAACGACAGCATGTTCGGCCTGTCAGCGAGCGTCTGGACTCACGACGGTCCGCGCGCCTTTCGCGTGGCGCGGGCGCTGCGTAATGGCACGGTCTGGATCAACGATCACAACAAGCTGTTCGCTGAAGCGGAAACCGGCGGTTACCGGCAAAGCGGGCTCGGGCGGCTGCATGGATACGATGCCCTCGCCGACTTCACGGAGATCAAGCACATCTGCATGCCAGCCGGCGTCGCCGAGGGCATCGCTCCGCTTCGCTGATGCATCACGGCTCGCCGGCGCTCGCGCATGAGGGCTCTGCCGAAGGAGTGAAGCAGGCTCGCAGTTGATCGCCGTGCATGCCGTGCAAAATCAGCATCGATGTGCTTTCTGCCGCGCGTGATGGGGGAGTCGGATTCAACGAGGCGCGGTCCTTGCAGCGGCTTGAATGCTCGATCTCGAAGCGACGATAGACAGGACGGCGGAAACGGTCAGACTGCCGCCGACGCACATCATTGCGACGACCAGTGCTCCGGCCAGCGTCACCGCGTCCGGTGAAGTCCCTGCGACGCCGAAGAAGACGCCGCCGATGACCGCGACACCCAGTGCTGCGCTGATTTGCAACGCCGAATTCGTGATGCCCGCGATCATCCCGGAACCGGTCGCCGGTGCGCGATTGATTACCGAGCGCACCAGCGTCGGCAGCGCCCAGCCCTGACCGAATCCCAGAAGTGCTACCGCCCCGATCAGCGGAAACGGAGCCGGCATCTGTCCGGGTGCGCTGGACACGAGGGCGGCGAGGAGCGCGCAGCCGGCGACCTCGAGCATCATGCCGATGGCGGGAACGCGGTCGCCGAAGAGGCGGATGGCAAGCGGAGTCGTCAGCGGCCCGACGAAGGCGCCAACCCCGAACGGCAGGAAAACCAGCCCTGTCTCGAATGGACTCATGCCAAGGCCCGCCTGGAGATAGACGGAGAACGTCAGGAAGAAGGCGGAGACGACGTAGAAAAAGAGGACGCCTGTGAGCCCGCTCATCAGGCCAGGCCTCCGGATCAACTCGACGCTGATCAGCGGCACGCCGCCTCGGCGGGCGTAGGCCACCTCATATCGGCAGAAGCCTGCCCCCGCGACGGGACACGCGATCAGCATTGCGCAGGCCCACCACGGCCAATCCAGTTCCCGCCCTTCGACCAGGGGCACGATGAGCAAGCCTAGCGTGAGCGCGCAGAGCAGCACCCCGATCCGGTCTACAGGCGCCGGGCTGTCACCGCGGACGTCGGGCAGCAACGGCAGCCCGAAGATCAGGACGGCGACGACGACGGGCAAGTTGATGAGAAAGACGACGCGCCACTCCAAGTGCAAGATGTCCGCAGAGATCAACGCACCCCCGAGCGCCTGCGCGGCAACGGCGGCCAGTCCCACCGCGGCGCCGTAGAGGCCCAAAGCGCGCGCGCGCTCCTTCTCTGGAAACAGGGCGTGGATGGAGGCCAGTCCTTGCGGCGCCATCGCGGCGGCGCTCAGGCCCTGCGCCACACGCCCGAGGATCAATATGGCGGCTGACGATGCGAGGCCGCAGATCACCGATGTCATTCCGAAGCCCGTGACGCCGATCAGGAAGATCCTCCGCCGGCCGAAGAGATCGCCAAGCCGTCCCCCTGTGATAAGGAAGACCGCATACGCCGCGGCGTATCCAGAAATGACGAGTTGCAGTTCTGCAGCGCTCGTGTGGAGCGTGCTTTGGATGGACGGCAGGGCGACGTTCACGATGAAGAAGTCGAGCGGAGGCAGAAATGCGCCCACCAGCAACACCGCGAACGCTGACCATCGACGCGTGGAGGAGTTTGTCGTATGCATGAATGTGGGCTCCGAAGACCGCATCACGCCGGACGGCCGAAGCGTTCCGTTCCCATGAGGGGGCGCCAGTTCTGAAGAGGCGTGGCGTAGTGCATGGTGAAGGTGCGCTCCAGGAACGCCCAGCGGCCTTCGCGTCGCTGATAGACGTCGCGGTATTGGCCGCTCACCTGGAGCGTGCCCTGGTTGACGTCGTAAAAAAGACAGTCCGCCGCCACCAGGCCGTGGCCGTTGTCACCGTCCACCGTGATCAGGGCATTCGCCATCCAGTGATGCATGTGGGGCATGCGCTTCATGTTGATGCGTGCTTGCGCCAGAATGGCCTCCAGACCGTCGGAGTTACCGTTCGCGCCCAGCAGCAGTCGCGAGTCCGGATGCCACAGCGTAGCCAGCAGCTCGATGTTCATGGTGTCGAACGCCTCGGCGTAGTTGGCGATCAGCGCATCGATGGCGAAGCGGCTTTCGATAGCGTCAAGGCGTAATTCGAGTTCTTTGGACATGGGTTATTTTCGTACCACGTGGTATATAAATAGCGAAAAAAATGCGGGGCTCGTGGTGGCCCCGCGCTGCTCTGTCTTTAAGTACCGAGTGGTACAAATATAAGGGGACGTGGAAGGCCGTGTCAACCGCCCTTTTTGACGAGTCCTGCGACGTGCGCAATGCTGCAAGTCGTGACTTGCCGGAAAATTGTGTATCGACTAGTATGTATATTTCGACTGAGGGAGATGTTCATGGTTCAGCGGGGTCGGCCGCGCACGTTCGACCGCGATGCGGCGATCATTTCGGCGATGCACCTGTTCTGGGAACATGGCTATGAATCGACGTCTTTGTCGCAGCTAAAGGCGGCAATTGGCGGAGGCATCTCCGCGCCCAGCTTCTATGCGGCCTTCGAGTCCAAGGAGGCCCTTTATAAGGAGGCGCTGGAGCGATATATGGAGATCTATGGCAAGGTGACCCGTAGTCTTCATGACACATCGCTTCCGCCACGGGAGGGCGTGTTTCTGGCGCTGCTCCGGTCGGCGAAGATGCAGACCGAGAGCGGCCACCCGAAAGGCTGTATGGTCGCGCTCGGCGTTGTCGGGGCCAGTTCCACCGGCAGCGAAGCCGTCACCCAGTTGCTTCGTGAAGTGCGCAGTCGAACGCGCGCCGGCTTTCGCGCCTGCGTGGCACGGGGCATCAAAAGTGGCGAACTGCGCAGCGACACGGATGCGGCATCGCTGTCCATCGCGCTCGACTGCTTTTTTCAGGGACTGTCTGTGCTCGCCCGCGATCGTGTCCGTCATGCCGTCATCGAGAAGGCCGTGACCGACGCAATGGGGATCTGGGATGCCGCAGTGGACCAGCCGATGCCTAAAGAGGCCTGAAGACATCTCTATCGGATTTTGCGTTGGACAAGCCCGAGGTGGCCCGTCGACATGCTGCGTGGTTCAAGACATCGTGCAGGCAAAGGGCCTCTGACGAGTACCGGCACGGCCACCTGTGGGTTCGGGCAGAAATCGTCTCGAGGACGAAGACGGCACACCGAATGTCTCTTAGCTGAGCGTCACTGACATTTGAATGTCCGCGTCAGTCGCCGGTCGGAGGATCGTTCGGGGCCGGCTGCGGAATTCAGCCGGCCAGGCGTGCGTCCGGAAATAGCTTGCTAGGCTAAGCGCCGCTGCCCCGGAGACAGATCAATGGACATGGATGACTGCGTTGAACGCGAGCGCCATGACCAGGCCGACCGCCGCCACGATGGACTGGACCACTGAAATTGTTTTGGTGGCTTCGCTCATGGTCATGCCGAATGATTCCTTGACCATCCAGAAGCCGGCGTGGTTCGCATAGTTGAAGAACAAGGAACCGCAGCCGATGGACAAGGCCAGCAAGGGCAAGTTGAGGCTCGGATCAGCGCCCGCGAGCGGAGCAAGCAAGCCAGCCGCGCCCACGATACCCACGGTGGCAGACCCTGTGGAGACTGACAGCAACATGGCAATCAGCCAGCCGAGAATGAGCGGAGGAAAAGCGAAGTGCTGCGTCAAATGCACGATGGCGTCGCCCACCTTCGCGCTCGTCAGCATTTCCTGAAATGCGCCGCCCCCAGCGATGATCATGACGATCGAAGCGATGGGCTTGAGACTGTCGCCGAGCGAGTAGCGGAGTTTTTCCGTATCGCCACCCCTGGCAAGTACCAACGCCGCAATGGCGAATAGCACACCGAGCAGCATGGCTATAAGCGGGCTGCCTATGAAGGCGGCCACATGAAGCAGCGGCGCGCTCTTCGGCAACATCATTTCTGCGACGGCGTGGACCAGCATCAGGATGGCGGGTAGCAATGCCGCCAGTACTCCGAGCGCGACTCCAGGCCGTTGTCCGCTGCGAGACGGGTCCCCGGCGGTAAATTGGTCGAGCAAGCTCTGGTCGGGCTTCGTGCTCATGCGTGGCGAAATGAACGCGCCATAGAGTGGACCGCCCAGAATCATGGCCGGGATGGCTGCCAGGAAGCCATACAGCATCGTCGGGCCGACTGATGTCTTAAGCGTGGCGATCGCTGTCAAAGGGCCAGGATGGGGCGGTACCATGCCGTGCATCGCGGCAAGCGCGGCAATCACGGGCACCCCGACGTACACGTATGCCGAGCCCTTGAAGCGAGCGTGGCTCTCGAGCTTGCGCGCTACGCTGAAGACGAGGGGTAGCATGACCACCAGCCCGACTTCGAAGAACATCGGAATGCCCACCACGAAGGCCACCAGGGTCATGGCCCAAGGGATCATCCGATCGGAGGCGCGGCTCAGAATGGCCTCGGCGATTTGCTCGGTGATGCCCGCATCCGCAAGGATCTTGCCGAGCATCGCCCCTAGCGCGATGACCACCCCTACGGCGCCCAGCGTCTTGCCTGCGCCGTTGGTCAGGTGCTTGACGATACCAGCCGGCTCCATGCCAGTGCTGATGCCTACCCCGACGGAAACGACAAGCAATGCAAGCAGCGGATGCATCCTGATGCGCGAGACGATAAGCGCGACGAGCACGAGCACGCTGATCAGCGCAGTCAGCAACAAGTCGATATCTAAATTGGTCATGGAATAGTTCTTTCGTTTGAAATAGTCAGCCGCGCGCGATGGTCATTCGAGCCTCGATACACGAACGATGGCTATTGCAGCGAGCGCGGCTTTCGTCGGGAACAGGTGGACGGGGATCGACCAGTCATCGCCTAAGCATCGAACCTGTAGAGATTCGCTGGCGTGTCCGTGAGGACTACGTTGCGCTCTTGCGGGTCGGGAATAAGAGCGTCCAACAGGTCGAGCGACTTCGAGAGTGCGGCGGATGTCTCGAACTGCGTATGAGGCCAGTCGCTGCCCCACATCAGGCGCCGCACGCCAAACGCTTCTTTCAGAAGACGGAACGCTTCTCGCATGTCCGCATCACCCTCGCGGCTGTCCGGCCAAATCCGATATGCGCCCGAGACTTTCACCCACAGTCGCCCTGTCGGCGCCCAGTCGAGAAGACGGCGGAAGCCGGGATCGCTTGCACCGAGAGCAGGCTCTGGCCTGCCGAAATGATCGATGACGACATCGAGTCCCGCGTTGAGGAGCGGCGCGACGATACCTTCCAGCCTTGCTGCTTCCGCGTGTACTTCCACATGCCATCCAAGTCGCCGCAATTGAGCCAGCGTGGATTCGCTGATCCAGTGGTCAAGCGGCTTATCGGCATGACCGATCAGATTGAGTCGTATCCCGACCACGCCCGCTTCGCACATGGTACTCAGCAGATCGGGGCCACAGTCCCGCGCGATCACGGCGACGCCTCGTAACCTGGGGCGCGCGCATTGCAGCGCTGCAAGCAGATAAGCGCAATCGGTGCCGAGAAAGCTGGGCTGGACGAGCACACCGCGCGCAATCCGGCGGGCGTCCAGTTGCGCAAGGTATGCGACGAGCGGCGCGTCGTAGTCTGGCGCATAGCGGCGATGCCGCGCAAGCGGAAGGCCGCGCGTGAACACATGGGCATGTGTATCGACCGATGCAACGTCGGGCCAACGGCTTTCCGGTGTCCCCGATTCAAAAAGCATGGATATTTTCCGATCGTTAGTTCTACGCGACTTCGGGCGGGTGACCGGCGCGTCAATGCTCTTGGGCGTGGGCGAGCGGGCGCGCGTCGTCGGTATCGGCAGCAGCATCGCCAAGCCCGCGGCCCCGCGTCTCCGGCAGCATCAGCACCGACCCTACGACGATCGCATATGCCAGGCCAGCATCGATGCCGATTGCTGTTCCAAGCGACATGTTCGCGGACATATGGCCGACGAGCACTGGAAATCCCGCGGATACGACGCGGCCGAAGTTATAGCAAAAGCCGACTCCCGTACCGCGCATCCCGCGAGGATAGAGCTCATTGAACAGCGCGCCCATGCTTGCCGGAATGCCTGCTGCAAAAAAGCCGAGCGGAAAGCCGAGGAACAACATCGCCGTGTTACCGAGTGGGAGAAACAGATAAGCGATCACGGTAACAACGCAGCAGATCGCGAATGTAAGGATAGTTTTACGACGCCCGATGCGATCGAGTAACTGCGCACTCGCCAGGCATCCGCAAAAGAACGCGACGATGACCACTGCCAGATAGCCGCCCGTCGTGAGCACCGACAGATGGCGCTCGCTCTTTAGAAACGTCGGCAGCCAGGTCATCAGCGCGTAGTAACCACCGTGCGCGCCGACGCCCAGGAGCGCCCCGATAAGCGTCATGCGCAGCATCCGGGGCGAGAAGATGCCGACGATGACATCACGTGCCCGGTCGTCGCGATGCACGCTCGCCGCGCGCGTTGAATGCGCCGAAAGGGTCGGCTCCTGCACGCCTCGTCGAACATACAAGATCAAGAGCGCCGGAGCGATGCCGATTCCGAACATCACCCGCCATGCCGTTGGGGCGGGCAGCAGAGAGAACATCAACGCGTACAGCAGCACCGCTGCACCCCAACCGACTGCCCAGGCGCTTTGCACACTGCCCATTGCCTTGCCGCGATGCTCGTTGCGGATGGTCTCGGCCATCAACACCGCGCCTGCCGCCCATTCGCCGCCGAAGCCGAAACCCTGCAACGTCTTTAGCACTAGAAATTGCGGGTAGTTCTGCGCGAACGCGCACAAGAACGTGAACACGGAGAAAAACGCGACGGTCCATTGCAACGTCTTCACGCGTCCGAGCCGGTCCGAAAGCATGCCGGCGAGCCATCCGCCGAGCGCCGATGCGACCAGCGTGACGCCGCTCACCAGCCCCGCCTGCGTGCGGCTGATCGACCACTCGGCGATGATCGCCGGAATCACGAGGCTGAACATCTGCACGTCGAGCGAATCCAGCGCCCACCCGCCGAAGCACGCCCAGAACGTCCGGCGTTCATTCGCTGAAATTTCCCTGAACCAGTTGAACATGCCGCGTTTCCTCGTCTCTGCATTGATGCAAGTTCTGCGCTTCCGCCAGCGTGTCTGTGCTAGCGGATCTCCGCTTGATAGATGAACTCGCTGGCAGGACCGCGCGAGCGGCGCCATTCCAGGGGCTGCCGGTCGTAGCCGTATGCAAGACGCTCGATAACGACGGCCGGCGTACCTGGTTCGATATTCAGAAGCCGGGCGTGCGGTAAGCCGATAGCTTCCACGGTGAGGGTCTCGGTTGCCGATGCCACGATCTGATTGCACTGCGACTCGTACACGGGATATAGAAGATCGCCGACGTCGCTCAGGTCCATCCGTGCGAATGCCGCAAAGCGCTTGTAGGGCAACCAGATCTCTTCCGCAAGCATCGGCACGCCGTCGATCAGGCGCACGCGTGACATCTGAATCACGCGTGCGGTGCGTGATATCTGTAACGTTGCGGCGACCGCGGATGGTGCATCGACTACCTCGCGGCGAAGAATGCGACTCTCAGGGATGCGCCGTTCGCCTTCGCGCGTCTGGAAGCGGAAGAAGCGAAACAGGGACCCGTCGAAATTGGCGCGACGTACGAACGTTCCCCTTCCCTGGAATCGCTCGAGCAGTCCGTCCGCGACGAGCAAATCAACGGCCTTTCGGACCGTTCCGACGGCAAGGCCGTAGCTTTGCGCAAGCGCCTGCTCGGTCGGGATCGCTTCGCCCGGACGCCAGTGACGGGCCGCGATCAAAGCAACCATTTCGTCGCGCAGCCGCAGATAGCGAGGTAGGCGTTCATCCGCATGCATCATCGTGCTCGTATTATGAATTCATATATATGATTACATGTATTCGCCAAAAAGGGATTCGGGGATACCCTGCTAGCGGTTGGCCGCGTGGCTGACGAAGTGGAGCCGGCAAAGCCGGCCGAAGATGTGACGATCGAAGTCGTGCCGCCTTTGCAGCCGCAAGCGCTGATGGTCTCGGTTATCAGTCTTGCAATGCGGCGCGTGGACGCGTTCTCTAACCGCTGTGCGAGCTTCCGCGGCGGCCAGCGTTGTTGCTGAATATGGCGTTTGGCGGGACATGGACGATGAGGCACTGGGCGACGACCCCGCACCGGCCCGTTGCGTTATCGCTCGACAGCCGCACGCATCTTGAACACGAAATTCGCGGTGATCGAAGGCAATGTCCTGCCTTTTTTCTTCACGATGGCAATCGACCTGACGAACGCGGGATGATCGATCGCCTTCACCACGAGTCCCGGTTCTGCGCGCACCTCGCGCGCGGTCTCGGGCAGAATCGTCACGCCGAGGCCGGCGCGCACCATTGCCACCGCGGTCATCATGTAGGTCGGTTCACACGCAACATCGAGCGGCCCGCGCGATTCGCTGAGCGCGGCATCGACGACGGCTCGCACGCTGGTTCCCGGCGCGGTGAGCACGAGCGGGCCCTGTGTCAGGTCTTCCAGGCCGATTCGCCGCTTCCGCGCAAGAGGGTGCTCGCGCGGACACACGGCGACGAGCCGGTCCACCGCCGAGCACAGCACTTCGAGCATCGGGTCGAGCACGCCGCCGCCCGTGACGCCGATATCCGCTTCCTCGTTGCGCACGAGCGCATTGACGGTGCTGGCCACGGCATCCCGGATCTGAAACGACACGCGCGGCACCTCGCGCTTCATGTCGATGATGAGTTCGGGCAACACGCTGGCCGCAAACGTCGGCAGACACGCAATGCGAATCGTGCCGCTCTGCCCTTCGCCCAGCGCACGCGCATCGCGCAGCACGTTCTCCATGTCATGCATGGACTTGCGCAACAGCGGCAGCAGCTCTCGTCCGGTCGGCGTCAGCGCGACGTTACGGCTGTTGCGGTCGAACAGGCGCGCGCCGACCGCTTCCCCCAGCCGCCGTATCTGCACGGTCAGCGCCGGCTGCGACAGATGCAGCCGTTCCGCCGCCCGCGTGAAGCTGCCCGCCTCGGCGACGGCAACGAATGCGCGGATATCGCGAAGATTCAAATCCATTATGGTTCGTAATAGCTGCGATCAAATCATTTCAATTGCGTGATCGCCGTACCGAACTTACTCTGGGCCACATTAAAAGACAATATCCGGAGACACGTTCATGTTGCCGTTGCTCGGCCTCGCCACCATCGTCGTCCTGCTTGGGGCGATCCTTTCGAAGCGCATGTCGCCGCTGGTTGCGCTCATCATCGTGCCGATTGCCGCGTCGCTGATCGGCGGATTCGGCTTGCAGACGAGCAAGTTCGTCATCGACGGGCTGAAGAGTCTCGCCCCCGTCGTCGGCATGTTCGTGTTCGCGATTCTCTACTTCGGCACGATCACCGATGCCGGCACGCTCGATCCGATCATCGATCGCATCCTGCGCGCGGTCGGCACGAAGCCGACGCGCATCGTGATGGGCACGACGCTGCTCGCGCTGCTGATCCATCTCGACGGCTCGGGCGCGGTGTGCTTTCTCGTCACGATCCCCGCGATGCTGCCGCTCTACGAACGCCTGAACATGGACAAGCGCGTGCTGGCGGCGGCGGTGTCGATGGCGGCGGGCATCAACTTCTTGCCATGGACCGGGCCGATGATCCGCGCATCCGCGTCGCTGCATTTGCCGATTTCATCGCTCTTCAATCCGCTGATTCCGGTTCAGGCAATCGGCCTCGTGTTCGTATTCGGCATGGCGTGGATGCTCGGCCGACGCGAAGAGAAGCGTCTCGGCTATTCGACGGCTAACGGCTCCATTCCGATGCCCGAACGCAAGCTCACGCCGGAGGAAGAAGCACTGCGCCGCCCGAAGAACTTCTGGTTCAACATCGTCCTTACCATCCTCGTGCTCGGCACGATGGTCCTGATGGGCGAAAAGATTCCGCCCGCGATCATGTTCGTGGTCGGCCTGTGCATCGCGTTGATGGTGAATTACCCGAACGTTGACATGCAGCGAAAGCGCATCGATGCCCACGCGCGCGCCGCGCTGATGATGGCGGGCATCCTGCTCGCGGCGGGCGTCTTCACGGGCGTGATGCAGGGCAGCGGCATGCTGAAGGCGATGGCGCAGGCGGCCGTCGGCTTCGTGCCGCCCGCGATGGCCGGGCATATACCGGTGGCGCTCGGCGTGCTGTCGATGCCGCTCTCGATGCTCTTCGATCCCGACTCCTTCTACTTCGGCGTGCTGCCGGTGATCGCCGAAGTCGCGTCGCAGCTCGGCGTGCCGGCGGTCCATGTCGGACAGGCCGCGCTGCTCGGCCAGATGACCACCGGCTTTCCCGTGAGCCCGCTCACGCCCGCGACGTTTCTCGTCGTGGGCTTGTGCGGCATCGATCTCGCGGACCATCAGAAGTTCACGTTTCCGCTACTGTTCGGCGCGTCGATCGTGATGACGATCGCGTGCGTCGTGCTGGGCGTGTTTCCGTTGTAAGGGGCGAGCATCATGAAAGACATCATTAGAATAGGCGCGGGCGCGGGCTACTCGGGCGATCGCATCCAACCGGCTGTCGAACTGGCGGAGCACGGCGCGCTCGACTATCTCGTGTTCGAATGCCTCGCCGAGCGCACCATCGCGATTGCGCAGCAGGCTCGTCGGCGCGATCCATCGGCCGGTTACGACCCGTTGCTCGAAGCGCGCATGCGCGCGGTGCTGCCGGTCGCCGCGAGGAACGGCGTGCGCATCGTTTCGAACATGGGCGCGGCCAACCCGTTGTCCGCGGCGCGGAAAACGGCCCAGATCGCGCGTGAACTCGGCCTGCAGGACTTGAAAATCGCAGCCGTCACGGGCGACGATGTGCTCGATGTCGTCCTCGGCTCCTCCCTGCGGTTCGAGGAATCGGGCGACGACGTGAGCGCGTACGCAGACCGCATCGTGTCGGCGAATGCGTATGTTGGCGCGGCGCCCATCGTCGCGGCGCTCGCGGCAGGCGCGGATGTCGTGTTGACCGGACGCGTCGCGGACCCGTCGCTGTTCACGGCGCCGCTGATCCACGAATTCGGCTGGCGGATGGACGACTGGAACACGCTCGGACAAGCGACCGTGATCGGCCACTTGCTCGAATGCGCGGGACAGGTGACGGGCGGTTACTTTGCGGATCCCGGCTGCAAGAACGTTCCGGACCTTGCGCGGCTCGGGTTTCCGATCGGCGAAGTCGATGCGCGCGGCAATGTCGTCATTTGCAAGGTCGCGCACGCGGGCGGCTGCGTGACCGAGGCGACGTGCAAGGAGCAACTGCTCTACGAGATTCACGATCCGGCGCGCTACTACCAGCCGGATGTCGTCGCGGATTTCTCAAAGGTTCGCGTCGCGCAAGAGGCGAAAGATCGCGTGCGTGTGACCGGCGGACGCGGCGAGGCGCGCACGGGGACGCTCAAGGTGTCGGTCGGGTATCTGGACGGTTACATCGGCGAGGGACAGATTTCCTACGGCGGACCGAACGCGGTCGCGCGGGCGCGGCTTGCGCTCGATATCGTCCGCGAGCGGCTCGCGATAATCGGCGTCGATACGAGCGAATTGCGCTTCGATCTGATCGGCGTGAATGCGCTTTACGGCGATCGCCTTGCAGCATCGCACGAAGAGCCGTATGAAGTTCGCGTGCGCGTGGCGGGCCGCGTATCGAAT
The DNA here is from genome assembly GCF_031450825.1 of Caballeronia sp. LZ019. NCBI lineage: Bacteria > Pseudomonadati > Pseudomonadota > Betaproteobacteria > Burkholderiales > Burkholderiaceae > Caballeronia > Caballeronia sp. LZ019. The sequence goes on from NZ_JARTVZ010000003.1 coordinate 629,340, forward strand.
GCGGAAGAAGCGGCGCGTATCGGCAACGAAGTGGAAACGCTATATACGAACGGCCCGTCGGGTGGCGGCGGCGTGACGAAAGCGACACGCGAAGTGCTCGCCGTTCAATCCGTGCTGCTGCCTGGCGAACATGTGAAACCCGTCTTTGAAATCGTGGAGGTCAGCGATGAAACTGCGTGAACTCGCTCACGGACGCACCGGCGACAAAGGCAACACGCTCAACGTTTCGGTGATCTGTTTCGACGCCAGGCACTACGCCCATTTGAGCAATGCACTGACGCCCGAGCGCGTGAAGGCCCATCTCTCCGACGTAGTCAAAGGCGATGTGCGGCGCTATGAACTACCGCATCTGCACGCGTTCAACTTCGTGCTCGACGATGCGCTCGGTGGCGGCGTCACACGCTCGCTGGCGCTCGACGCGCATGGCAAGTCGATGAGTTCGGCGCTACTGGATATCGAAGTCGAAGCGCCGAGCGAGAGTTGAACGTCCCGTAGGCGCATTCACGGAGAGTCTTCCTGCATCCGATGCGGTCGAACATCGGGCTGACGATGATCGTGGCCAGCGGCCGCGCGACATTGGCGATGCCGAACGTGGCGACGCCCCTCATCGCGGCGCGACATGGACGAAGAAGTCGCAGGACTAGCTACGTACCAATGTCGTGCTCGAACCCGGTATCACCGATCATCCCGATACTGCCGCGCGGTCTCCAGAAGTATTTCGACAAACTCCTGTATCGGTTGCGATGCGACTTCGTTCTTTCGCGTGATGACGCTGTAGTTCGTCAACGTGCGCCGGATCGGCACGCTTAGGTAGCCTAACAAGCCGCTTTTCACGTACTTGTCCATCGCCGCTTGCGGCTGCAAGGAAAGCATGTCGGTGGCCTGCAATAACTCCAGCGTCGAAAAGATGGAGGGCGTTTCCACGATGCCCACCGGCGCAACCATCCCGGCCGCCGCGAACGTCTCCTCGAAGAGTTGCCGCATTGCGGTGCCCGGCGGATAAAGAATCCATGGCCATCGCCCCAGGTCGGCGATCTCCAGTCGCCGTTGATCCAGCAAAGGATGATGCCGCCCGACGACCGCCCGCGCGGGTTCAGCGAGGAGGTCCACGACATCGAACAGCGCATCGTGCCGCGGCTCGGTCGGACGTCCCACCATCACGTCGAGACGCTTTTCTTCGAGCCACGTCGCGAGCTGGTCGCTGCTCTGTTCGACCAGCTTGATGATGAGCCGCGGCCGCCGTCGCTGAATCTCCTTGATGGCCGCGATGACCAGTTGCGCAGCCGAGGCCGGAATGAAGCCCACGGTAAGGTGCCCGTAGCCGCCGTTGCGCAACGTGGCGAACTCGCTCGAAAACTTGCCGAGGTTGGCGAGCGTCGTGCTCGCGTACTGCACCGACAACGCGCCCAGATAAGTCGGCCGCATCTCGCGCGGCAATCGATCGAAAAGGGGGGCGCCCAGCATCGCTTCGATATCGCTCAGGATTTTTGTCGCCGCCGGCTGCGTCAGGTGCATCTGTTCGGCCGCAATGCGCAAGTTGCGGCTGCGGCCGAGCAATTCGAGCAGCTGCAAGTGCCTGAACCGTAACTTCGTCAAGACTTGAGCAGTCGGCATGGCGGGTTCTTGGGGCATAAGGGTATACGCAGACGACCTCATAACCGGATGGAATCGATTGTACGCAATTAGCGATTGGACGCTTATCGAAGCCTCACCGGACAATCGAAAGATGGTCTCTGTCCGAACTCAATCCCTTGCCTGAAGCAAAATCATGAACGACAAAATCCGCTATTCCGCAACCGCGCTGCAACGCTTTGCACAGGACCTGCTGAGCAAGGCGGGCATGGACGAACCCAAGGCCCGAGCCGTTGCGAACACGCTCGTAGACGGTGATCTGATGGGACACGACACGCATGGTCTCGCGCTGCTCGCTCCGTATGTCGGTGAGATAGAGCGTGGCGCGATGACCTGCTCTGGCGAGCCGGACGTGATCTCGGACCGGGGCGCGAGCCTGCTGTGGGATGGCCGTCGTCTGCCGGGTCCGTGGCTGGTTCTCGAGGGCATCGAAACGCTAGCTCCGAGGGCGCGGGAATATGGCAGCGCGACGCTCGTGATTCGTCGCAGTCACCACATCGCGTGCCTTGCGAGCTACCTGGAGAAGGCAACCGCGAGCGGCTTCATGATCGTGCTCAGCAGTTCCGATCCGGCGGTGCAGAGCGTTGCGCCGCACGGCGGCACGCGCTCGGTTTTCACGCCCAATCCGATTGCAGCGGGCATCCCGACATCGGGGACGCCGTTTCTGATCGATATATCGTCGTCGACGGTGACTAACGGCATGACTGCGCGTTTGCATAAAGCCGGGCAACTCTTCGACGAAGCCTGCTTTCTCGATGCGAACGGCGAGCCGAGCCGCGATCCGGGCGTGTTATCGGCTGAGCCGCCGGGGTCGATCCTGCCGCTGGGCGGCATGACATGGGGCCACAAGGGCTTCGGGCTCGCGCTGCTGATCGAGGCGCTGACGGGCGGGCTGGCGGGCCACGGCCGGGCTGATCCCGCCGACGGATGGGGCGCCACGGTGTTCCTGTCGCTATACGATCCTGCTGCGTTCGGCGGGCTGGATGCGTTCGCCCGGCAGATGGACTGGATCGGTGACGCGTGCCGCGATAATCCGCCCCGCCCCGGCTGCTCGAATGTGCGAATGCCGGGCGATCGCGGCCTGAGCCTCAAGCGCGAGCAACTGCGTGACGGAGTGGCGCTGTATCCGACGATCGCGCCGGCGCTGGAGGCTTGCGGGGAGCGTTATGGGGTGCGGTTTCCGGAGGGCGTGGCTTAGGCCTGTTCGGGCGGTACAGGCAGCGCGAGAACCGTAGCTTTGAACGGCGCCCGCGTTTGCCTCGCGGCGTCTGAATCTCGCCTGGACTGGGAGAACCAGACCCATTGTTCCGTGCTCGCTAGAAATTACGGCAAACGAGCGAGCAACCGATCCTTCAGCGTCGGTGGCAATTTGATCACTTCAAGTTCATAGCGATTATCGCTTTCGTATTCCAGTTTGCCCTTCCCCCAATATGTCCTCATGGGCTCATGAGTAAGATCAGGAAACGTTCGCTCAGCTAGAAGGCTCGACTGATCCGCCGACCAGAGGCGTATCACGTTCATGTCGCCTGCATAGCAAAGTTCCAACACATATTGCCGGTCCGGCGCGCTGAATTTGTTGCAGTCAGAGGCCGCGATCGCCGAACGAATTTCGGCGAGGCGCCACTGATACAGACCCGTTCCGATGAGCGCAAAGATGAGCGCGGTCAGAACGCCTCGCATCAACATGGACCGAAGCCCCGATCTCCATGAACCGGCCGCGACCAGAATCGTCACGCCTGCGGCAAAAGCGAGAGACCAAGACAAGAGCCCTGCTTCGGCTGCATTTGCTATTCCCTCCATCAGAACCTCACTACGAGTGGCGGGTTGAGGTTTATCGTCCCGTAACCCAAAAGATTGCGGCAAATAAGCGAGCAACCGACCTTCAGCCCTGGTGGCAATCTGATTACGCTGAAGTGAACGCCGTTCTCGTCGCCGTCCTCGTATTGCACCTTGTCCCCTTCCTACTAAATCGTGATCGGATCGTCAGTGAAGCCGGCAAACGTTTTTTCGGCCAAGCGCTTCGAATTGTCTGCTGACCGGGGCCGTAATACGTTCAAATCGCCGGCATAGCAAATCTGGACAACATACTGGCGATCCGGCGCGAACGTTTCGAGCAGTGGGAAGCGGTTATCCGCGAGCGGGTATCGACGAGTCGCCAATGATAGAAACCCGTTCCAATGGTCAAGAAGATGATCGCCGTGAGCGGGCCTCGCTTCAACATCGACCGAAGTCCCGATTTCCAGGATCCGATAGCGATCAAAGCCGTCGCGGCAGCCGCGAAAGCCAACGTCCAAGGCAGAAGCCCTGCTTCGGCCACGCCTACGATTCCTCGCATCAGAATCTCACTTTGATTGGTGGAACGAGTTTTATCGTCCGGGAGTCGCTAAAGATCACGAAGTCGCCCCCGCGCTTATGCGTGATCTGCCACTTCCGATACGTCGAATTGTAGACGGGGTGATATACGTTGCCTCGCGTGCGAGGATCGGCGACGGCTACTGGAAAATCCGCGTACAGCCCCGCCTCCTCCGGGAGCGGCACGACGTCTCCCGGTGGCTCCCGATGCCAATTCAACGCGCTCAGTGCCGCACTGTAAGGCACTATGATTACGCCACTTCGGTTCCAGTGACCGAGATATTGCGACACTTGCCCCGGCTTATCACCGAACGTGTAATTGTCTTTGACATAGACGATAACGGTTCTGATCTCGGCGTCGCAACCGTCCCACGAAAAGACGACAGATTCCGGCGCCACATAGAAGTTGAATGAGCCGAGCGCGCCCGTAAGATCGTCGGGCAACCCCCTATACGCATACTCTCGATGCATGAATTGCGCGATCTTTTGCCTCATCGATCCTTCAACCGGTGAATACTGGAACTGGAAGTGCTTATGTAGCTCGGCCAAACTATTGCCAGTTAGATGCCGCGGAAATATCTGTCGATCGGGCCGGCGAAACGGCTCTATCATCGTGCGGAGGGTAGCAATTGCAAGAGGACTGCTGAGAACCTCGCGGCTCAACAGCCGCTCATACCCTTCCCGCGCCCGTTCGAACTTGAGCACCCAATCCAGCTTGACGAGCGACATCTCATACATCGACGGTGGATAAGGCTTGCCGTCCTGATTGATGAGCTTTCCCTCGTGCTCATTGGTCGGCGAATAGTTAAGCCCGCCCGCAAACCATCGCTCCATTAATTGCGCTGCTACGGGCATGTTCACCGCTCGCATTGCGCCAGGAATCTCTTGTAAGTCAAACGGCGGGATCTTGACTTGTTTGGCCGGCTTCGGCGGAGGGGGCGGTCGCTTCTTCGGCGGCTCATGCAAGAAGTCATGGACCTTCTGAAGGCCGTCAAGAAACGCGATGACCCGATCCGGCTTTTCGACAGGTGTTGGCGGTGGCGGCGGTGTGACGTGAAACTCGCACACAGGCGGTTCGCGCAAGAATGAGATGTCTAAGCCGGAGATAAGCTTGCAGCTATCGCGGCGCTTCCAGCGTCGCAGAATGTCGGAGCTGTAATAGGGAATCTTGACGTCTGAAATCTGCACAGGTCTCTCTCACGTCTTCTTATAGCGAGTACGTTATCAAGAGCACCCTCTCGTTCAGCCTTTCTTGACTGTCATTTTTTGCACAACCAGACTCGAACTAACGCGACGCGGGAAGTGCCGCGACGATGCCTTATCGGCGAGCGCAAAACAACGCCCCCTCAACGCCGCACCCGCGATATCGATCGCGGGTGCAACCCAACATCCAAAGGTTCTTGAACCATCACCGCGCTTGCACAGCCGCCGGTATCGGCGCACGCACGAGCACCCAGTATCCGATGACCGCGAGAGCCGCCACGCCCGCACCGACGAACAGCGCAGGCTGGAACGAGTGCGACTGCTGCACGATGAAGCCAGTGATCACCGGAGCAAGCGCCCCGCCGAAGTAGCCCCCGAAGTTCTGCATCGCGCCGATGGATGCGGTGCAGTTGGCCGGCGCCGCAACGGACGCCATGGCCCACGCCGCGCTGCTCGAAACGTACAGCAGCAGCATCGAGATCGAGATGAAGATCACGGCGAGCGTCGCGCTGTGCGTGAGGCCGGTCAGAACCGTGAAAAACGCCACGCCCAGCAACGATGCCGCCATCGGGTACTTGCGGCTGTTGATCGCGGAAACGCCTCGCTTCGCGAGCACGTCGCAGACCTTGCCGCCCGAAAGACTGCCCACCACCCCGAAAAGATAAGGCACCGCCGCGACCCATCCCGACTTCGCGATGGTCAGGTGGAACTCCATCTGCAGGTAAGTCGGCAGCCACGCGTTGTAAAGCCACAGAACGTAGATCGTCCCGAAAAAGCCCAGAAGCATGCCCCACGTCGTGCCGAATCCAAACAGGCGACGCCAGTCGTTCCAGGTCGGCCGCGACGTGTCTTCGCCTTCTTCGTCGGTCAGATACGCCCGTTCGCGCTGGGTCAGATCGACCTGATGCGGGTCGCGATGCACGAGGTAGAAGCCGAGTGCAAGAACCAGTCCGGCGATACCCATGATGCCGAACATCCATCGCCAGCCGACCGTCAGCATGACGACCGTCAGCAACGGCGCCGATATCGCGGTCCCGAGCGTCGATGAGCTGTTCCAGATGCCGGTCGCCGCACCGCGCTCTTTCTTGCCGAACCAGTCGCGCACCACCTTCGCGCTCGTAGGGAATTGCGGCGCCTCGCCAATGCCCAGCACCATGCGGGCCGCGAAGAACTGGCCGAAGGTGCTCACGACGCCACCGAACGCCTGCGCGACCGACCATGTCGCGAGACTGACTGACAGCATGACGCGCGCGCCGAAGCGATCGACGAATGCGCCGGCCGGCAATTGCGCGAACGCATACGCCCAGAGAAACGCGGAAAGCAGCAGACCCATCTCGGCAACCGAGAGCCCGAGGTCTTGCCGGATGAGCGGATTGGCGATAGAGAGCGTCGCGCGATCGATGTAATTGACGATCCCGCTTAGCAGAAGCAACGCAAGCGCCGTGCGCTGGATCCTCCGCACTCTTGCCGATGCCTTGTCGCTCGTGGCGATGTCATGAGCGCCGCCTGCATCCGGTTGCGGCACGCCTGAAACGGGGGACGACTGCTCCATGTATCGAGTCTCCTGGCAATGTCATTCTCGTGGCTGATTCTGTTTTTGACGCCGCACCCGCGCATTACCGCAGTGGACTGACGCACGATATGACTGCACCTGCCGGAAATCCAATCAAATTTGCCCGCGAACCGATTCCAATTGCTTATGGCGCGGTAGGGGCAAACCCGCGCTGCCGAGGCGTCGACGACGGCGCGCGCGTAGTCATCGCTGCGCGGCGTTCTGTTCGATAACGCTCATGTCAGTAATTCGACAGCTTGCGTGAGAGAAGCAATCGACGCTTGCCGATCCTCCAGAACCGCATCGCTTGAACTGCCGCAGGTCAGCAGCTCGAATGCCGGGACCCTATCGCAAACGTTCGGGGCCGGCTGGAATATCGGTGTCGTCGCCCTCGAGCCCGAGCGCCCAACGCAAATCGCACGCGAAGTCGTTACAGACGCTCTCCCACTCGCTCGTTCCAACGATGCAGTCGCGCGGATTCTTCTTGCCGCGTGCTCTGCGGATCAGTTCGATGCTGGTTGCGAGCGCTCGCGCTTCGGCTCGCAGCGGATCGTCGCCGGTGATGTTGGGGCTTGCTTCGTTTCTCATTGCTCGGTTTTCGGCGCGCCGCCGGGAACCTTTAATGGCAAGCCTCCGAACACCGGGTCGCGCGCTTCATTCGAAGGCCCTGCGGTTCGAGGGCGAAACCGCTTGCGCTTGCTTCGAGTGTCGACAACGGGAAGCAGCGCCGACGCCAGACGGCAGCCGATTCTGGCTCGCGCCATATGTCGGCGTCCTGCGCATTCGCGCCTGTCTGCCGCATCAGGCGGATCTCACAGCACCGCGCTCACGCCCCCGTCCACCGCGAGAATCTGCCCGGTGATGTGCTTGCCCGCATCGCTCGCGAAAAGCAATGTAGCGCCCTTCAGATCTTCGTCGTCGCCAAGGCGATGCAGGGGCACGCGCGCGCACATGCGATCGGCGCCCCAGTTGTCGAGCGAGCCCTGCGTCATCTTCGTCGGAAAAAGCCGGGTGCGAGCGCGTTGACCGTGATGCCGTGCTCGCCCCATTCCGCCGCCAGCGCGCGCGTGAAGTTCAGGAGCGCGCCTTTCGACGTGTTATGGGCGATCGTCTCCATCGTGCCCGGCGCATTGCCCGCGAGTCCGTAGATGGACGCTACGTTGATGACGCGGCCGCTGCCGCGCGGAATCATCGACAGCTTGGCCGATGCGCTGCGTCAGCAGAAAGATCCCACGGATATTCAGGTTCATCACCTTGTCCCAGGCTCCGACCGGGAAGTCTTCCGCCGCCGCGCCCCAGGTCGCCCGCGCGTTGTTCACGAGAATGTCGATACGTGCGAATCGCGCGAGCGCTTCGTCCGCGAGCCGCGCGATGTCCTCGTCGCGTGCGGCGTCGGCGGAAATCCAGTCCGCCTCGATGCCGCGCGAGCGCAGGAGCGCGACGGCTTCCTCCAGTTCGCCGGTCTTGCGCGCGGAAAGCATCAAGCGTGCGCCCTGCTCGCCGAGCGCCTGCGCGATCTGCAAGCCGAGCTTGCGCGAGCCCCCGGTGATGAGTGCAGTCTTGCCGTTCAAGTCGAATAGTTGTGACACGGTACGTGCTGTCATGCTCGTCTCGTCAGGAATGAGCGATTGGATTCAGAACCACGCGTCCTGCATATCGAGCAGGGTGCGGTCGAGCGACGCGAGGAAATCGAGCTGGGCGGACACGCGCGGCAATTCCCAGCGGAAGAAATAGCCCGCCGCCGCGAGCTTGCCGCGGTAGAACGCTTCGTCGTCCATGCGCTCGGCGGCGACTGCGCCCGGCAGTGCCTGACGAGCGGCGATCGCCTGTTCGAGCCACACCCACGCCATCACCACATGCCCGAACGCTTCCAGATATAGCGATGCGTTCGCAAGCGTCACGCTGGCGTCTGCCGCCGCCCACATGCGCTTCGTGACGCTCGTGAGCCGTGAAGCCGACTGCGTCAGTTCGTGCGCGTGGCGTTGCAGATTCGGCGTGGCGCCGTCCTGCGCGCGCAATGCCGTTGCGCGCATGGCGTCTTCCAGCAGCCGCAGGGCCGCGCCATCGTGCATCACCACTTTGCGTCCCAGCAGATCGAGCGCCTGAATGCCGTGCGTGCCTTCGTGTATCGGGTTCAGGCGATTGTCGCGATAGAACTGTTCGACGTTGTATTCGCGCGTGTAGCCATAGCCGCCGTGGACCTGAATGGGGAGGCTATTGCCTTCGAGACATCACTGCGACGGCCAGCTCTTCGCAATCGGCGTGAGGATTTCGAGCAGTAGCGAGGCACGCTCGCGCGACGCGTCTTCGCTGGCGGCGCGCGCCTCGTCGACGAGCTTCGCGCAGTACAGGTTCAGCGCCAGCGCGCCCTCGGCGTAGCTCTTTTGCGCGAGCAACATGCGGCGAATGTCCGCGTGCTCCACGAGCCTGACCTGCGGGCTCGCCGGATTCTTGCCGCCCGGCCCGGTGCTGCGCCCTTGCGGCCGGTTGCGCGCATAGTCGAGGGCATGCAGGTAGCCGGTGTAACCGAGCATCGACGCCGCAAGGCCGACGCCGATGCGCGCCTCAGATCACGCCGGGAAAGGATCAGCGACATGCCGCGCTCCTTGTCAAAGCACTTCGAAAAGGCCGGCGGCGCCCTGACCGCCGCCGATGCACATCGTCACGACGACGTGCTTCACGCCGCGCCGCTTGCCTTCGATCAACGCATGCCCGACCAGACGCGCGCCCGATACGCCGTACGGATGCCCGACCGCGATCGCGCCGCCGTTCACGTTCAGCCGATCCATCGGGATGCCGAGCGTGTCCGCGCAATACAGCACCTGCACGGCGAACGCTTCGTTCAGTTCCCACAGGCCGATGTCGTCGACAGCAAGACCCGCTTTCTTCAACAGCTTTGGCACCGCGAACACGGGACCGATGCCCATTTCATCCGGCTCGCATCCGGTGACGGCGAAGCCGCGGAACACGCCGAGCGGCTGCAAGCCCTTCGCGGCGGCGGTGCGCGCGTTCATCACGACAGCCGCCGATGCGCCATCCGAGAACTGCGACGCATTGCCCGCCGAAACGACACCGCCCGCGAACGCGGTCCGAATCTTCGACACGCCTTCGAGCGTGGTATCGGCGCGGATGCCTTCGTCGGCGGCGATCGTGACCTCGCGGCTGACGATCTGACCCGTGGCCTTGTCGGTGATGCCGGCGAGCACGGTCATCGCCACGATTTCGTCGTTGAAGAGGCCGGCCGCCTGCGCCGCCGCCGCACGCTGCTGGCTGCGCACGCCGTACTCGTCCTGGCGCTCCTTCGATACGCCGTAGCGCTTCGCGACCTGCTCGGCGGTCTGCAGCATGCTCCAGTAGATTTCCGGCTTCTGGCGGGCGAGCCACGGATCCGCGGCGAAGGTCTGATTCATCTGCCGCTGCGTCCATGAGATGCTTTCGACGCCGCCCGCGACGAACACGTCGCCTTCCCCGGCGATCACGCGCTGAGCCGCCATCGCGATAGCCTGCAGGCCGGACGAGCAGAAACGATTCACGGTTGCGCCCGGCACGCTGACGGGACATCCGGCGCGCAACGCGATCTGCCGCGCGATATTGCCGCCCGTCGCGCCTTCCGGATTCGCGCAGCCGATCAGCACGTCCTCCACTTCGCCGGCCTCGATGCCCGCGCGCGCAATGGCGTGCTGCACGGCGTGTCCGCCGAGGGACGCGCCGTGCGTCATGTTGAACGCGCCTTTCCAGCTTTTCGCGAGCGCGGTGCGCGCGGTCGATACGATTACTGCGTCAGTCATGTCGTGTCCCTCTGCCGTTCTTTTGGAAAGCGCCGCGCGCTCAGTCGTTGAAGCCCTTGCCGTCGTTTGCCCGTTCTTCGAGCGAACGGGCGATGCGCCACGCATGTCCCTGATAGCCCTTCGCATAGCGCCGCATCGCCTGTGCGACGTTGAAGAGTCCGACCTGATCCGCGTACAGCATCGGGCCGCCCCGGAACTTCGGAAAGCCGTAGCCGTTGAGATAAACCATGTCGATATCCGACGCCTTGGAAGCGATGCCCTCCTCGAGAATCAGCGCGCCCTCGTTCACGAGCGCGTAGATCAGCCGTTCGACGATCTCGGCGTCGCTGATCTTGCGGCGCGTCACGCCGATTTCACTGGAATGGCGCACGATCATGTCGTTGACGACCGGGCTCGGGTACGCCTTGCGATCGCCCGGCTTGTAGTCGTACCAGCCGGCTGCGGTCTTCTGCCCGAAGCGGCCCATTTCGCACAGCAGGTCGCCGGTCTTCGAGTAGTTGAACTCCGGCTGCTCGACCGCGCGCCGCTTGCGAATGGCCCAGGCGATATCGTTGCCGGCCATGTCGATCATGCGGAACGGGCCCATTGCAAAGCCGAATTGCTCGATCGCGCGATCCACCTGCTCGGGCAATGCGCCCTCGTCCAGCAGAAAGCCCGCCTGGCGGCTGTACTGCTCCAGCATTCGATTGCCGATGAAGCCGTCGCACACGCCCGACACCACCGCGACCTTGCCGATTTTCTTTGCGAGTTGCATCACCGTGGCGAGCACGTCGTGGGACGTCTTGTCGCCGCGCACGACTTCGAGCAGCTTCATTACGTTGGCCGGACTGAAGAAATGCAGCCCGACCACGTCTTGTGGCCGCCGCGTGAACGACGCGATGCGGTTCACATCGAGCGTCGAGCTATTGGACGCGAGGATCGCGCCCGGCTTCATGACTTCGTCGAGCGTGCGGAACACCGTTTCCTTCACGCCCAGTTCTTCGAACACCGCTTCGATCACGAGATCGGCGTTCGCGATGTCCTTGTACGACAGCGTGGTCGACAACAGGCTCATGCGCGTTTCGAGCGCGTCCTGACTGAGCTTGCCTTTCTTCGCGGTGTTCTCGTAATTGCGGCGGATGGTCGCGACACCGCGTTCCAGTGCATCGGCTTTCGTTTCGAGCACGGTCACGGGAATGCCCGCGTTCAGGAACGTCATGGCGATACCGCCGCCCATCGTGCCCGCACCGATGACCGCGACCCTGGCGATGGTGCGCGCGGGTGTATCGGCGGGTACGTCGGGGATGCGGCTCGCGGCGCGTTCGCCAAGAAAAGCGTGCCGCAATGCGCGCGCTTCCGGCGTGCCGAGCAGTTCCATGAAACGGCGGCGCTCCTCGCGCAGGCCTTCATCGAACGGTCTGAGCGATGCGGCGATGGCCTCCACGCATTGCAGCGGCGCGGGGAACGGCCCGGCGCCAGCCGCGACCGTCGTGCGCGCGAAGCCCAGATACGCTTCGGGGCTCGCATGACGGACCGCAAGATTGCGCACCCTGGGATGCGGCTCCGACGCCCGCGCGATCCGACGCGCGAAGCCGACTGCCGCTTCGAGCACGTCGCCATCGACGAGTTCGTCGAAGAGGCGCGTATCGGCGAGCTTTTCCGCAAGCACGGTCTTGCCCGACACGATCATGTTCAACGCCGCTTCGAGGCCGATCACGCGAGGCAGGCGCTGCGTGCCGCCGGCGCCCGGCAGCAGGCCGAGATTCACTTCCGGCAACGCGATCTGCGTGCCTTTCGCCGCAATCCGATAGTGGCAGCCGAGCGCGAGTTCCAGACCGCCGCCCATCGCGAACCGAACGAATGGCCGCGACGACCGGCTTGCCCGACGCCTCGATCATCTCGATGACGGTATGCAGGCTCGGCTCCCGAAAGGCTTTCGGCGTACCGAATTCGCGGATGTCCGCACCGCCCGAGAATGCCTTTCCCGAGCCAGTCAGCACGATGGCCTGGACCGATGAATCGTCGAGCGCGCGCGTCATGCCCTCCACGATGCCGACGTGCGTGCGATGGCCGAGGCCATTGACAGGAGGATTGTCCAACGTGATGACGGCTACTGCGTCACGGACCTGATAGTGCGCTGTCATGCGGGTTCCTTGTATGTCTCGATGTTGTCGTCGGCGCGGCGGACGGGCGCGAACGGGCCCGGGCGAGCGCGACACGCGCCTCGCCTGCGCGACACTGCCCGCCTGAACGTTTAAGAGGTTAATCAGCTTTGGCCGTTCGTTTCCCCCCTCGTTAAGAGCTCACCTTTACCCACAAAGTGGAATCACTCGTTTTGCCGGAAGATCCGATACATCTCGGTGATCTCGTGCAAGGTGAGAAAGCCGCGCCACATGACGGTCGGTCCGGGTGGCGTGTCATGCTTGCGATTCAGATATCCGCCGAGCTTGGCGATCCACAACACGACTTGTGCAAGTGTTGGGGGGGCGTCAGGCAGTTTGGTCGTGCCATGTACGCGGCAGTACAACGCGCGCCATTCGACCGGCTGTAGCAACACCTCGCATGGCAAGTCGCCGTCCATCCGGGCGAGCAGCGTCGCGTACAGAATACGCCAGCTGATCACTGCAAATAGCGCAGTGGCCCGCACGAAGCGATCGAGGTTGCCGAATTGCCGCGCCTCGACACGGCACCCGCTCTTGAGCACGCGATGCCATGATTCGATGGTCCACCGGCGGGCGTACCATGCGAGACGTTCAAGGGCTTCGGCGTGCGTTCGCGTGGGCACCGAACTTAGCAGCAGCCATTCGAGCGGCTCGATGCCTTCGCTGGTGTCAGTCTCCAGGGCGTGGATGGCAAACACTTCAACTTCCGGTAACTTCTCGCTGCGACGCGCGCGCGGTGGGCGAAGCCGCACTGGGATACAGCGCACTGTCAGGCGTGCGGTGCGCGCCAGCCTCTTCGCGGTGGCAGGCACCTGGAGTTCGGTTTCGCCCAACACTGGCGCGGCTAGCACGGTTTGCCAGAGATACGCTTCGGGGTGGGCGACGCGCCGATTCCAGGACGCGCGGACTAGCCAATCGACGCCAGCAGGCCGGTTGGCCAAAAACACGTCATAGACGTCGCCCTCGCGATCGCTCACGCCGACGATGCGCGTGTTCGGGCAGTACGCCTTGAGTGCGGCAAGATGCTCGCTACCTTCGAGCCACTTGACGCTCTCCTTCTCACGGATAGTCCGGTGCCTGCGTTGGTGTTTCTTGCCGAATTCTTCCTGCGGGCGCACCCAGGTCTTCATGCCCAGCACACCAAGTGGCAAGCCCTCGGGTGTAACCGCCAGCAGGCTGTGCATCAGGAACCCGCGTTCGTTACCGCCCGTGCCATAGCCCAGACCCTGTGTCGCCGGCAGATGGGTGAGATTGAATTCGGTCGTGTCCTGGGCCGCCAGCACGATTGGCAACTGCCGCATGCGATTCAGCGTCTGGCCAATATGCGAGCCCAGCACGCCGTCGGTATTGACCTGCGGATTGTCGAAAAAACGGTACGCCGCCTTGAGCTGCGGGCCATCAAGCGACTGCGGAAACGAGCACTGTGGACTGAGCGACAGCCGGCGCGCGAGCGCAACCAGACGCTGAGTCAGGCGTGCGTCGCCCAGCTCAGCCGCGCCGAACTCCTCATTCGCCCAGTCGTCAAGCTCGTCGGTGTCAGGCACTGCCGTACATCGCCGTCAACGAAGTGCATCGACGTTAACATCGCCTACCGTCGTTTACAAGCACGTTCGGCCTTGCAACATTGCTGCCGTCCCGACTTGTGGGGAATCCTCAGCGTTAAGAGAGGGACGGGCCCGGCGCGGACCATCCTGTTCTGCCGATGCAGCCGGCGCGACGGCACCATCCGCAGGCGCTGGCGCAGCAACGCTCGACCGGCTGACCGCGCGCGAGAGCCGTGAAAGTCGCGGTGCTTACGAGGCGACATACGATCCATCGACGCCGGGAAAGGCGTGCGGCCCTTTCACTCGCGGTGGCTCGGGCATCCGCGATAGCCGCGCCGCTATGGACGGGCGCGTCGTTCTTCGCCGACATCGCACGATCTGCGCGGCGCGGGTTGTAGTCGCGGCTGGAACGGGCTGGCAGCGATCCGTCGCATGTTGCTGATACTTGTCACGCGCCGCCTTGTTGTAACGATGCGTGCGGGTTGAGGCTCGCCACCACGAGGAGGCCCACGAACATCAGCACGCCGTGCGCGGCAGACTCGCGCCGATCGCAGCCCGATACACCGCCGCGATCCGCACCACCGCCATGAAGCGTGACTCTCGATGAATACGCCGAACAGCGGACCCGCGACACGGCTCATTTCCAACGCGGCAGAGAAGCGATCACATTACGTCCGCGCTCGCGCAGCGGCACGATGCTGCCGAAAAGCGTTTGAGACATCGTCATAGGCCGACTGCGCCGCGCCGAACGGCGCGTAAGCCGCCAGAAAGATGCCGATGCTCGCCGCGACGCCGTACATGTCCAAGAGCTAGCCATAGGGCGGCCCGCTCACGGTCGAGCCGAGGTCGGCAAGGATGCTGCGACGAACCACGTCGGGTGATTCAGGCCGCCGAGTTCGCCGGCGATGAGGAGAGCGCCGTCGACACGATGCTCTGATCGAGCGCGGCAAGCATGATCGCGAGAAAGCAGCCGGCGAATACGCGGCGGCGCTGTTGCGATGGAATGGCGGGCGACGATGGGAATGCAAGCGCGAATCGCCGTGTGAAGGCGACGGTCACATCCCCGACAGTGAGCCGCAAGGCCGGCCGGCTCTTACCGTCCGTCAACGGTTTGCCGGCGCATGATGCGTACCGGCTTGTGGGTCCTCCGGGTCCGCAGAACGGCGATCCGGTGATTGAACGTGTTCATGGCCATCGACGGCGAAGCATGCAGCGCCGAACGATGGCCGCGCAATAAGATCAGGAGCCCTTGTAGACGTTACAGGCCAGTCCCGCCGGGCAATTCGCCGGGTTTTGTCCCCGCACCCATTCGCCGTAATTGCGCGCGCCGGCATTCGTTGCGCCATACGTCGAGCCGCCGTAGTCCGCGCCTCGATAGGTGGACGGGCCGTAGGTGGCCGTGCTTGCATCGCTCGTGTGTGATGCGCCGGCCGTCGGCGCGCCCTGCTCTTGTGCGATGGCAGCCCCGCTCGAGATGAAAGCACCAGCGGCGGCAATCGTGAAAAGATGACGTAGTTTCATGTTGATTCCTCTCGCAAGTTGGTTCGCTGCGGCGGATGCTGACAGCTTCCATCCGCGTCCTCAGCGGTATTCATCTGAGCAACTCGCGTACCCGGCACGCGCCTGGCCGAGACCGCATCGCCCGCTTCCACTACGCGAACTCGACGCGCCGGCCATGCTCCCTCGCCGCGATCGCTTCCTGCCTGACAAGGGCGCGGAACTGATCGAACGACATGGGTCGTCCGGTCAGAAAGCCTTGCACCACGTCGCAGCCAGCATCGACGAGCCAGGCAAGCTGCTTCGGCTCTTCGACGCCCTCGGCCACCGCGTGCAATCCGAAGCTATGCGCCATCGAAAGGATCGCGGTCACGATAGCCTGCCCGTCCTCCGGAATGCGTTCGATGAACGAGCGGTCGATTTTGAGCGCATTCACGGGAAACGCATGCAGATACGAAAGCGACGAATAGCCGGTTCCGAAGTCGTCGATGGACAAGAGCACGCCTGCATCGCGCAGACGATTCATCACCTCGATACCGGTCTCGCGGTTGGCGATCAGATGGCTTTCGGTCAGCTCCAGTTCGAGCAGCGCGGGCGGAAGCGCGCTGGCGTTCAGCGCCGCCATCACATCCTCGACAAAGTTCGGATGCCTTAACTGTCGCGCCGATACGTTCACCGCGACGCGCACGGCCGCGCCCGGCGACGATGCATTCCATGTCGCCGCCGCGACGCATGCGCGTTGCAGGATGGAGCGCCCGAGCAAGACGATCAGATCGCTGTTCTCGGCGATCGGAATGAACTCTCCGGGCGACACGATCCCTTCTTCCCCATGTGTCCAGCGCGCCAGCACTTCGGCGGCGACGAGCGTGCCGCTGCGGCATTCGAACTGCGGCTGGAAGACGAGATCGAGCGCATCGCTTTCCACGGCCTTGCGCAATTCCGCTTCGAGATAGGCGCGGCGATGCGCGGCGTCCATCATCTCGGCGGAGAATCCGACGACCGTGTTCTTGCCGCGGCTTTTCGCTTCGTATAGGGCGATGTCCGCGCTCGTCATGAGACTGCCGCTATCGTCGCCTGCTTCGGGAAAGCTCGCGTAACCGATGCTCGCGGTCACGTTGATCTCGCGCCCGCACAGCGTGGCCGGACGGCACAGCGCCGCGCCGATCTCGACCGCAAGGTCCGCAACCGCCGCCCGCTTCCACGAACTCGTCAGCGTGACCGCGAACTCGTCGCCGCCCATGCGGCTGACCATTGCGCGTCCGCCGACGCTGCTTTCGAGCACATGGGCGACGTGCTGCAACAGTTGATCGCCCGCGCCGTGGCCGAGCGTATCGTTCACGGTCTTGAAGTCGTCCAGGTCGATCAGCACGAGGCCCAGATAACGGTTCGGCTCCTTCGCGCCCGCGAGCCGTTCATCAAGCGACTCATAGAACGTGCGGCGGTTGGGCAGATTCGTGAGCGGATCGGTGCGCGCGAGATATTCGAGTTCGCGTTCGGCTTCGCCTACGCGCCGCCGCATGCGATTCATCACGAGCGTGGAGATCCATAACGCGCCGAGACATGCAACACCGAGAAAACATGCGTATTGCACGAGCTGCCGACGCACGAGATCGCTCGTCGCGACCAGCACCACATAGCCAAGCCGGTGCCCGTTATGCTCGATCGGCGCACGCACGAATACATCGCCCAGCGAAAGCGTCGTGCGCTGTTCGGCCGATTGCAGCGTGCCCTCTTCCGCTTCCGCCGGCGCGATGCCTTCGCGCGCATAGCGTGTGAAAAGCCGCCCGTCCCTGCGATAAACGCTGAGGCTCTCGACATACGCCACGCGGCCGAGCGAGCGCAGCACGTCTTTCATCGAGCGTTCGTCTTCGAACATCAGCGACGCACTGATGTTTTCCGATATCACCGAGGCCTGCAGCGTCGCGTCGTCGTAGAGCGCGCTGCGAAAGGCCACCGCCTGATACAGCAACAGCACGATGCTCGCGGCCACGAGCGCGATACCGACGCTCACCAGATTCGCGCGCACCGTGAGGCGTCCCGCGCTGCCCTTACGCGTGCCGGTGGATTTCACTTGAGCCTCCTTGCGAGCCGCAGCAATTTGGAACTGAGCACGAGCTTGCGGCGCACCGCTTCGCCGTTGTTGATCTCGAAGCGCAGATGATCGTCTTCCGCGACGAGTGCGATGACCGCATCGCCGGGCGTGATCGCGCCGACGCCCGCGACGATGAGCAGGGCATCGTCGGATGCGAAGGCATCGCGCATTGCGCCGCTCGTTTCATCGTTGCTCGCGATTGCGAGCACATCGCAATCGGCGAGCGTCTTGTCGGCGAGACTCGTGAAGCGCCACACGCGCGCGCCGACCGCACGGCCATTCAATGCCGCGAGCGCTTCTCGCAGCGGACTGCGCGCACTGGCGCAGACGCGCAGTTCAGCGTGATGCGTGCGATCGGCGGGCCATTGCGTGAATTGCGTGAAGTTGAAGATGTACGCGCTTTCGAGCTTGCGAAGATCCGTTTGCGCATGAACGCACCAGGCCCCGGCCGAACCTGCCGTGAAGACACATAGCGCGAGGTAGCGACGCAACGACATCATCAGAACCCGTAGACCAGTTTGGCGAGCAGGGTGCGGCTCTGCTGCACGATCACATTCTGCTGAAAGCCGGGGCCGGCGGGATCGGCATAGCGACGGTCGAACACGTTATAGAGCGACACCGACGCGTCTGCGCGCGGCACGAGCTTCGGACTATGCACGGTCAGATTCGCGATGCAATAGCCGCTTGCCGAACTCGTCTGCGCAAGGCGCGACGACATGCACTGAAACTCCGCGCCAGCGCGTGCGCGGGCAGCGAAGAACGGTGCGCTCACGTTGAGCTTGCCCATGTGACGCGGCGAGTTCTGCAATGCGCCGCCCAGGATCGAATCGCGCGAGAGCTGATACGAATAACTCGCGCGCACGCGCAGACTCGACGCGAACTGCTGCTGCCATGCGAGTTCCGCGCCGCGCGCCTGCGCACGTTCGACGTTGCGAAAGACGTAGAGACCGGTATCGGGATCGATGGACTCCGTGATGACATCGCGCAGCCGGTAGCGATACAGCGTGATGGTCGCGCGCCCCATGCCACCCAGCGCGCGTTCATAGACGAGTTGCTGCGTGCCGATATGCTCCGATTTCAGCATCGCATTCGCGAGCTGCCCGCCTTCGCCGGGAAACGCGTAGTACATCTCGTATGCGTTCGGCGCACGGTAAGCCGCGCCATAGATGAGCTTGAAGGTATCGCTCGAGGTTGGCTGCCAGATCAGCGCGATGCGGGGACTGAAGTTGCCGCCGACCTTGCTCTCGGTATCGTAGCGGCCGCCGATATCGAGCGTGAGCGGTTCGGCCAGCCTGATTTCATCGTCGATATAGACGCCGATGCGATGACTCACGCGATGATCGTCGAGCAATCGCTCGTACGGCGCGACGTTGTAATTCCACTGATCGCGCGCCGCGTTCAACGTGTAGTCAACACCGAACACAATGCGATTGCGCGGCACGGTACGCACGGTCGCGTGCACATCGCCGCCGTACCACAACGCGTGATCGCCATCGACGTTTGCAATGCCGGGCGCCGGCGGATTGATCTGCCGGCTCGTGTAGTCGTAGTGACCGCCATACGCTTCGTAGTCGATCGCGATGCCCTCGCGCAGCGTCTGCCGGTACGTGGCATCGAAGAAGGCATGCGTATCCGTCACGCTGAACGGTGCGTTGAAGATGGCGTCGTAAGGCGCGCCCGGCACGTTCTTCGTGCGATTGCCGTATCCCGCGCTGATGCGGAAGTCGCCGATGCCGAACTTCGCGAAGAGCTTCTGATTGCGCTCGCCATCGAGATTGCGGGCGACGCCGTTGTTCTGATCGGGCGTATCGAATTCGGGGTAGTACAAGTCCTGTCCGTGACGTTCATACGCCGTTGCGGACAACAGGAGATCGGCATTGCCTGCCCCGTGCCAGCCATAAGTCACGCGCGCCTCCTTCTCGCCGAAGCTGCCGGCCGCGCCTGCAATCTGCGCACCGCCTATGTCCGTGCCCTTCTTCGTGATCACGTTGACAATGCCGAACAGCGCGTTCGATCCATACACGGCCGAGCCCGGACCCGGTATGTACTCGATGCGATCGACGAGATCCATGTCCACCGGAAAGTCCGATCCGACAGCCGCCTGATCGTAGACCGCATCGTTCAGGCGCATGCCGTCGACCAGCAGAAGAAAGCGGCTGTTGTAGTCGCCCGGACGCTGAAAGCCGCGCGCGCCGAGATACGCATACATGCGATCGGATGTGACATACAGGCCGGGCAGCGTTGCGAGCGCATCGGCAAGCGTGCGCCAGCCATGATCGCGAATATCGTCGGAGGTGAGGATCGTGACGGCGGCCGGCGCGCTCGATGCAGGCTGCGAGATGCGCGTCGCTCCGCTGACAGTCATGTTCATCAGCGATTCGAGCGGCAAGGACGCGAGATCATCGCCCGCGAGCGATGACGCGACCGCGGCTTCGACGGGCGCCGCCGCAATGCCGAACGTCGCCGCCATGACGAGCCCTGCAAGCCAGGGCAGCCACGAAACGGCGAAGCACGAACGGATGAGAGAGGCACCTCGGAGCGACATCTGTACGTCTGGATATATGAGCGTCTGTGCCTCGTTATCGGCATAAATGTCCGAAGGCTTGAGCCGGTTGCGTGTGCTCCCCGTTGCTGCGCGAGTTCCATCGGCAAATTTTTCTGAAGACGTGACGCTGACGATCTGCCTTCAGCCGCGTCAGGACTTGCCGTAAACCATGCATCGTCTGCCACGGACGAACCCCTTTTCAGACCATCCATGCAAGTTGCCCCGCTGCCATTCAACGAGAACGATCGACTGCGCGTGCTGCGCAGCCTCGCGATTCTCGATACGCCCGCCGAAGAGGTGTTCGACCGTCTCACGCGAGTGCTGGCGCACATGCTTCATGTGCCGATGGCGCTGATCACGTTCATCGACTCGGAGCGTCAGTGGTTCAAATCGCGCGTCGGTGTGACGGCGTGCGAGACATCGCGGGAAGTCGCCTTCTGCGCACATGCGCTGACGGCCGAAGACATGCTGGTCGTCGAAGACGCGCGCCGCGATCCGCGTTTTCGCGACAATCCGGCGGTGACAGGGCCGATGTCCGTGCGTTTCTATGCAGGCGTGCCGCTGCGTTCCGCGGACGGCTACGTGCTGGGCACGCTGTGCGCAATCGATACCGTCGAACGCAGCCTGTCGCACGATGAACGCGCCGCGATGCGCGATCTCGCACGCACCGTCGAGCGTGAACTGCTCTCGCGCGAAACGGCCGTCTCGGCGCGCGCGTTGCATGAAGCCGATGCCGAAGCCATCCATCGATCCGAAGCGCGCTTTCGCACGATCTTCCAGCAGACGCCGACAGGAGCCGCTATCGTCGATCTCGATGGCGGCTTCATCGACGTGAATCCGCGCCTGTGCGAAATGGTCGGCTATAGCGCCGACGAACTGCTCGCACGAACCTTCCAGCAGATCACCGCAGAAGAAGACCTCGAACACGAGTTGCTCAACGTTGCCGACCTGCTTGCGGGCCGCATTGCAACCTACACGCTGGAAAAGCGCTACTTGCGCAAGGACGGCATCCGGCTGTGGATTCAGCTACATGTGTCGCTGGTGCGCGACGGATGCGGCGACCCGTTGCACTTCATCGCAGTCGTCGAGGATATCGGCGTGCGCAAGGAGAACGAGCGGTTGCAGATCGAACATCGCTTCGCGCTCGAAGAACAAGTCGCACGACGCACCGCTGAATTGCGCGCGCAGAACACGCATCTGCAAGCCGTCATCGACAATGCGCAGGATGCCTATGTTTGTATCGACGACGACGGCAACATCACTGAATGGAACGACGCAGCGGTACGCATGTTCGGCTGGACGCGGCATGAAGCGCTCGGCCGGCCGATGACCGAAACCATCATTCCACCGGAATGGCGCGATGCGCACGTCGCCGGGATGCGCCGCTTCTTGCGCACGAAAGTCGGATCGATTCTCTCCAAGGCAACCGAAGTCTCCGCGCTGCGGCGTTCCGGTGAAACCTTTCCCGCCGAACTGCGCATATCGACCGCGGCAACGGGCGGCGGGCATACGCTCTTCGCTTTCATCACCGACGTGAGCGAGCGCAAGCGCGTCGAAGCGGAAGTGGTCGAAAGCCGCGAAGCGGTGCAGAAGATCACGGATAGCCTGCCCGTCTTGATCGCTTATGTCAACAGGGACCTGCGTTATCAGTTCAACAACGACGGATATCGAAGGCTCATCGGCATGAGCACGGCATCGATGCGCGGGCAAGCGGTGGCCGCGGTCATGCCTGCGGCGCTGTATCGCGCGCTGTTGCCGTCGTTTCGGCGTGCGCTCGCGGGCGAGCGCGTACAGTGCGACGACATCGCGGAGAACGAGGTCAATCATCGCACGTGGAGCTTTTCGCTGGTGCCGGACCTGCGAGGCCGCGAAGTGATCGGCTTCTACATGATGGCGCAGGACGTGACCGATCGAAAAAAAGCAGAGCAACGGCTCGTCGTGCAGGCGATGCGCGATGCGCTGACCGGCCTGCCGAATCGTCGCGCGCTGTCGGCGCAACTTAATCGAGCAATCGCCGCCGATGCGTCTGCGCGGCGGCCCCTCGCCGTGTTCTTTCTCGATCTGGACGGCTTCAAGGCCGTGAACGACGCGCACGGACACGAAGCGGGCGACGCGTTGCTGCAGCAGGTCGGCAAGCGCCTTCAGCAAACCATACGGAGTACGGATTTTGTCGCCCGTCTTGCCGGCGACGAGTTCGTCATCCTGAGTCACGGCGTCGCGGAGGACACGAGCGCCGCGCGCATCGCCGAATCGATCTGCGAGGCATTGCGCACGCCGTTCCATGTGGCGGACCATGTCGTGACGATCGCCACGAGCGTTGGCGCAGTGGTATGGGACGGACGCGCCGCGACGACGCCCGATGCCCTCCTCGCCGCCGCCGACAAGGCGATGTACGAAGTCAAGCGCAAGGGGCGAAACGGTTACAGGATCGCGGCGCGCAGCCGCTGCTCCTTCTGAGTCACGACGTTTCGAACACGCGGCGAAGCGCGTTCGAGAGCGACGCCGTATCGTACGGCTTGCGTAACAGCACGACACCTTCCAGCAGAGGCGCATCGTTCTGTCCGGTCGCGAAGATGATGGAAAGACCCGGCTGCCGCTGGCGCGCGAGAAGCGCGAGTTCGTCGCCGGGAATGTCGGGCAGGCCGATGTCCGTCAGCAGAACGTCCACGTCGCGCTTGTCGAGCAAGGCGAGCGCCGATGCGGAATCGGTCGCCTCGCACACGGCATGACCGAAAGTTTCGAGCAATTCCACCGTGACGGCGCGGATGAGGTCATCGTCTTCAACATAGAGGATGCGCAGCTTCGACGACGCGTCCCCGGCCCCGCGATCCGCGTTCGAATGCAACAAATGACCCCGCTTGACGAATCCATTACCGAGCACGCGACGTATCTTGCGTGCAAGCGCCTCGCGCGAGTACGGCTTGCTCAGTAATTCGACGCCCGCATCGAGCCGGCCGCCGTGGACGATCGAATTCTCCGTATAGCCCGAAGTGAACAGCACCGCAATGCCGGGAATGCGTTCCCTTGCCTTGCGTGCGAGCTCCGTGCTTTTCATCGGGCCGGGCATCACGACGTCCGTGAACAGCAAGTCGATATGCACGCCGCTTTCCACGATGGCCAGTGCGCTGAGCGCATCGTTGGCGCGCAGCACGCGATAGCCCAGATCGTTCAGCATCTCGATGACCGTGGCGCGGACCTGTTCATCGTCCTCTGCGACGAGCACGACTTCCGTGCCGCCTTCCGCTGCGCTCAGGTCCGCGACCACGGGCTGAACTTCCGCTTCGACGGTGCGCGGCAGATAGAGCCTTACCGTCGTGCCGTGACCCTGTTCGCTATAGAGCTTGATGTGCCCGCCAGACTGTTTGACGAAGCCATAGACCATCGACAAGCCGAGTCCCGATCCTTTCCCTTCCGGCTTCGTCGAAAAGAACGGCTCGTAGGCCTTGTTCATGACCTCGGGCGTCATCCCGCTGCCGGTGTCCGTCACCGCGAGCATCACGTACTGGCCGGGTTCGACTTCGGGATGGCTGTATGAGTACGTATCGTCGAGAACGGCGTTGACGACTTCAATGGTCAGCTTGCCGTGGCCTTCCATCGCATCGCGCGCATTGATGGCGAGATTGAGGATAGCGTTCTCGAGTTGTCCCGGATCGACGAAGGTGTTCCAGAGGCCGCCGCTCATGACGGTCTCGACTTCGATTGCATCGCCGAGGCTTCGCCGCAACATGTCGTCCATTTCGGCGACGAGCCTTGCAAGGCGAACCGCCTTCGGTTCTAGCGCCTGCCGGCGTCCGAACGCGAGCAACTGACTCGCGAGCCGGCCGCCACGGTTCACGCCTGCAAGCGCCTGCTGCAAGCGACGTTCAGCCTTCTCGTTGCCGCGCACGTCTTTCGATAGCAACTGCAGGTTGCCCGAAATCACCTGAAGCAGATTATTGAAATCGTGCGCTACGCCGCCGGTGAGCTTGCCGATGGTCTCCATTCGCTGCGATTGCTGCAGCGCCAGCTCGGTCTGCCGCAGCGCTTCGGTGGCGGCCACGTCCGCGCTGATATCGCGGCCCACGGCATGAATGATGTCGTTATCGGGAACGGCGGTCCATGAAAGCGTGCAGTACCCGCCCTCGCGCCGGCGAAAGCGGTTCACGAACTTCAGGGTGCGCGTGCCTTGAGCGAGGCGCTGCACTTCATTGAGCGTGGGCGTGACGTCATCCCTGTGAACGAGATTCATGAAAGACTGCCCGATCAATTCGACGGGATGCCAGCCGAGCAGATCGGTCCACGCGGGATTCACGGACACGATGGACCCATCGAGCCCTGCAACGAGCATCAGGTCCGTTGAAAGACGCCACATGCGCTCACGATCGGCCGCGCTCTCCGCGACCTTCTGCTCGAGGTCTTCATTGACGCGCTCGAGAAAATGCGCCGCTGTCTTCTGATCGTGGATGTCCATGTTCACGCCGATCCAGCGCGTGATCGCGCCGTCCGCGTTGCGAACCGGCAGCGCCCGGCTCAGATGCCACCGGTACACGCCGTTGACGCCCCGCAGCCTCACTTCGCGTTCGAACGCCTCTTCGGCGCGAACCGCTTCGTTCCAAAGATCGTGCGCGCCGCTTAAATCGTCCGGATGCGTCACGGTCAACCAGCCTTCGTCGCGCAGGCTGCCCTCGGGGACTCCGGTGTACTGATAACTTCGCTCGTTGATCCAGTCGATGCGTCCGGACGCATCGGCCGACCAGACCTGGCACGGCAAGGCCTGCGCGAAGGTGCGAAACCGTTCTTCGCTCTCGCGCACTGCGCGCTGCGCTTCGATGTGTGCGGTGACGTCGTTGCCCTGAACGAAAACGCCCAGGATTTCACCCGCTGCGTCTCTGACGGGCTGATAGCTGAAGTCGAGATAGCGCGTCTCTCCCGCCATGCCCGCATGCCGGTTGAGCCTCACGGGTTCCGCGAGACGCGCGGTCGGCACGCCCTGATAGAAGGCGGCATCGAGCAGTTCGAAGAAGCCCTGACCCGCCACTTCGGGCAGCGCGTCCTTGACGGTCCTGCCGATGATGCCGCGTTCACCGACGAGTTCCATGTAGGCCGGATTCGCGAGTTCGAACACGTGTTGCGGCCCCGTCATCATGGCGATGAATCCCGGCGCTTGTTCGAACATGCGGCGCAGACGTTCGCGATCGTTCTGCAATGCGCGTTTCGCGCGGACCTTAGCCGTCGTTTCAACGACGATGGCCATCACGGCGACCGGCTCGCCGGCCTCGTCGTAGATGGGCGAGTAGTCGAGGTTCATCCACACCTGTTCAGGCACGCCGTTGCGATGCAGCGTCAGTTCCTGGTCCTCGTATCGCAACGTGCCGCCGCGCAGGCCGACCTTCATCACGTTGTCGTTGAAGTCGGCGACTTCGGGCCATCCTTCGCGCACATTCGAGCCGAGCAGCACGGGATGCCGGCCCGCGGCGAAGCCCGAGTAGGCGTCGTTGTAGAGCATGACGCCCGGTTCACCCCAAAGCGTCACGATGGGAACCGGCGACGACATGATGATCGACAGCGTGTTCTTCAGAATGGCGGGCCATGCCGCAATGGGGCCGAGGGGTGTTGCGGACCAGTCACGGGTCGCGATGATATCGGAACAGTTTCCACCTCCCGTCAAGAATGGCGGCATGACTTCGGTATTTTTGGGAGATGTCATCGAGGGAGAAGAGGCGCGGCCTTCGCAGGCGGGATAGTCGAACGATTGTACCTTTGCGTGCGTCTTTGTCCTCACCACCGGCGCCATCGACAGCAATTCTTTAGCGCGAAAAAAAACCCCGCCGTTGACTGAACGACGGGGTCCGGCTTAAAGCAATGCCGCTTACTTGCAGTGACGTTCCCAGTGATGATGAATGCGCACCTTGTGGCAGACCACACGATGATGCGAAGCTGCGAAAGCAGGTGCGATAGCGAAGAACGTGGTGCCTGCAACCAGAGCGGCGAGAACGGCCTTTTTCATGACTTGGCGATGTAGGAAATGAAGGAGGCGTCATGCTAGCAGCGCGAGTTTACGGACTCTTTGCAACGAGCGGCAATATGCATGGATCGTCGCCGTCTTGTCGCGCTGAGGCCACATGGTGTTTCCGACGCGCTCAAGAAATTACCGCTTGTAATGAGTTGCATCGGCGAACCGGTTCGCGCCCGGCAAGGCGGATCATGCAATTACTGCCCCTGACTCACTCGCCCCGCAATATTTACGCAATATTCCGTAACCCGCGCGACATCGCCTGGCCGATTCCCTGGCAATTCTCCGTGCTTTAATCCGCGCTCCGATGCGTCAACAGATCGATCGGAGAGCCGGTCCGCGTCGTCGCGCAGTCATGCGAGCGGCACGCCGACCGACGCACAAGCCATCATGGAGAATCACAGTGAAGAAATCTTTTATCGCTTCTAATGCGTTCAGAACGCTTGCGACGCTGACCGCGCTCGCGACGATTGCAAGCACGGCTCATGCGCAAAGCAGCGTGACGTTGTACGGCCTCATCGACGCGGGCCTCACCTATACGAACAATCAGGGCGGCTCGCACAACGTTCAGGCGACGAGCGGTTCGGTCAACGGCAGCCGCTGGGGCCTGCGCGGCTCCGAAGATCTGGGCGGCGGCCTGAAGGCCATCTTTACCCTGGAGAACGGCTTCAACATCATGACCGGCAAGCTCGGTCAGAATAGCCGTGAGTTCGGCCGTCAGGCCTTCGTCGGATTGTCGAGCAATCGCGCGGGCGCAGTGACGCTCGGCCGTCAATACGATTCCGTCGTCGATTATCTCGGCCCGCTCGCTCTGACCGGCACGCAATACGGCGGCACGCAGGCGGCGCATCCGTTCGATAACGACAACCTCGACAACTCGTTTCGCATCAGCAACTCGGTCAAGTACCAAAGCCTGAACTATGCGGGCTTCAAGTTCGGCGGTCTCTATGGCTTCTCGAACGATGCGGGCGGCTTTGCGACGAACCGCGCGTATAGCGTGGGCGCGTCGTACAACTATGGCCCGCTGAACGTGGCGGCAAGCTACATGCAGTTGAACAACGCCGGCGCGACACTGAACGCGAGCGGTGCGGTCAGCGATGACGCGACCTTCAGCGCGGCGCGTCAGCGCACCTTCGGCGCCGGCGTCAGCTACGCGTTCGGTCCTGCGCAGGCGGGCTTCGTGTTCACGCAGACGCGCCTCGACGGCGCAACGGGCATCGGCGCGTCGGCATCGGGCACGACCAACGGCATCACGCTCGACGGCGGCAGCGCGCGCTTCACGAACTACGAAGTGAACGGCCGCTACAACCTCACGCCCGCCTGGTCGCTGTCGGGTGCGTACACATTCACCGACGGCCATCTCGAAGGCGTCGATCCGAAGTGGAATCAGTTCAGCCTGCAGACCGCCTATGCGCTGTCGAAGCGCACCGACGTCTATTTGCAGGGCGTGTATCAGCACGTGAGCGATGTAGGCGATTCGGGCATCACCGCGGCGATCAACGGGCTGTCGGCATCGTCGTCGAACAGTCAGGTCTCCGCGACCGTGGGCCTGCGTCATCGCTTCTGATGCGATGACACCGTAACCCGTGAGCAATGGCGGGCGCATCGCGCGAGAGGCGATGCGCCCGCGCTCTCATCATCGAACTCATGTCACCGATGACGAACCTACCGGAAAGCCTCGCGCAAATCCGCGAACTCAATCTCGCCTATCTGCTGCTTGCGCGGCGTCTGCTGCATGAGGACAGAATCATGGCGATGTATCGGCTCGGCCTCGACGATACCGCCGCACGCATCATATCGACGCTCACCGCTGCGCAAACACGACGCCTTTCCGAATCGACCGAACTCGTGTGGCAGTTCCGGATCGACGATGTCAAGCTGCTCTCTACATTGATCGACGGCCATCATGTGAAGCCGCTCTCGCATCTGCATGTTTCCATCGTCCTCGGGGAGGAAGCGTGCAAGCGCAGATCGTGACCGCCAACGCCACGCGTGCGTCCATCGCCGGCAGGAGCATCGTCGCGGAAGTGCGGGAGATCATGCTCGCTGAAGAGCTGATCCGGCTCGGCGCGCGGCTGCAACTGCTAGAAGCCG
This sequence comes from Caballeronia sp. LZ019, assembly GCF_031450825.1. NCBI lineage: Bacteria > Pseudomonadati > Pseudomonadota > Betaproteobacteria > Burkholderiales > Burkholderiaceae > Caballeronia > Caballeronia sp. LZ019. The sequence goes on from NZ_JARTVZ010000003.1 coordinate 657,772, forward strand.
AGACGAAGCTCTCGCGTGACCGCTTGCTGAAGCTCTACAAGGAAGTAAGAGGCGTATCGCCGCCTAAGGGCATGCTGCCCTTCTCGGCCGACTGGTTTCTGACGTGGCGTCCGAACATTCATTCATCGCTGTTTCATTCGATTTTCAGGAACGTCCATCCGCTCGTCGCCGATGCCGACGAGCGCGCCACGCTGCGTGCGCTCATCGAGAGTTATCGGCTCTACTTGCAGACCGTGCAGGCGCATGGCGAGGAAGCAGTGCTGAGCTTCACGCGCGCTTGGACGCTGCCGCGCTTCTTCGATGCAGGCGTGCTTCACCTGAACGCATGCATGCGATGCGGCGGCCGCTTCATCGGTTATTCATGCGACGACTTCACATGCGGTCTGTGTCAGCCGCCATCGCGAGCGGGCAGGCTCTTATAGTTGGATGGAAAAGTGTAAGGCTTGGAAAGGATCGACAGGCTCAAGCGCCCGAAGCATGCGCCGTTATGCCGGACTGACAAAACGCTTTCCAAGAGGCACGCGATGCAGATCGGCAGTTCGACTTCAATTCCTTACGCGGGCAATGTCGAAGCGCCCGTGCGGCGCGACGCCGACGCCGACGCCGCGAGTCAAGACACATCATCCGAGACTGCAACGACAACGCCTGAACCGGCGGTCTCATCGATCAGGCAGTTCGCGTCCGGTGCGCTGGGCCTCGACAGCCCCGGCACGCCGAGCGACGACGCCAACGAGTTTTATACCGCAGGGAAATGGGTTGCGGCCGCAGTCACCGTCGGCAAAATCATTTCGTTGTTCGTATGATGCGCGCAAATAATCGATAACATCCGGTAAGAACTTCGTTACCTGCAACGCTTCTTGCCTGATTGACCACCGATTCACTGAGCGAACATATCGTTGCGCGCCGCGTGCAGCGTCAACATCGCATGCAGCCGTTTCTCAACGATAACCATCCAGCTCATGCACGCTCCTACTCATCGAAACTTCGTTCAATCTCCAATGCGCGCCGCGCTCGCGGGCATCGCACTCATGCTGCCGGTGTTGCACGCATCGGCTGAAGACCTGCCGGATGTCTGCGCCGCACTCAAGAACATCGTCGCCGCCGAATCCTTCACGACGCTCGGCAAGCACGCCGCGCTGATGCCCGCGGGATCGCCTGAACAGGGAACCTGCCGTGGCAGCCGTCACGTCTACGATTGCCGCTGGAAGGCGCACTGGGCCGCAGACGGCGTGGTCGCGGACCCGCTTCAGGAACTCGGCGCCGATATTGCTGCATGCTTTCCCGACGTGCGCCACGACGTCAACACGGCGACGCGTCAGCACTTCGTCGTGCGCGACGATGCGGCACGGCTTACGGCCAGTCTGACAGCGAGCATCGACGGTCCTTCTTCGCTGCGCCTGCGCGTGGTGCGCTAAGTGCATGCGCGCGCGCCCGCACTTCATGCGATGCCTTGCCATCGCCGCATGCGCGAGCGCGATTCAGGGCTGCACATGGACGCTTCTCACCGCCGCCGATACTGCCGGCTCGCTGGTGCAGGCGGGCATGTCGGTGGCGTCGAAGTACTCGTCCCCCGATTACGTCACGGGTGCGCCGGCCTCGCTGCGATCGGTCTGCATCGAACTGAATCAGACGATGCCCGCTGGCGATATCGTGCCGGTGCTGCAATTAGCCTTGCAGCGTCGCGGCGTGGATTCGATGGTTTATAACCCCGGCACGTCCCCGCCCGGCTGCGAGGCGATGCTCGTCTATGCAACGACGACGAGCTGGGCAAACCCGAGCTTCAGCGACGACCCCGAAGCGTATCTGTCCGCGATCGATCTCACTTTGCTACGTCAGGGACGCGTGCTGGTCACGGCCCGCTATCAGTCGCACGCCTATACGCTCGACCGTTTTTCTGGCGCGCAACAGAAGGTGGATGCGCTCGTCGGCAAGATGGTGGCCGCTCGCGGACCCTAGTTCCTTTCCATGCCTTTCACGAAGCGAGGCTTGTCCGCACGCGATGCTATTCTGCACCGGCCTCAGGATGCGTCCTCGTTTCCGGCTCGTCTTGCGGGCGCAGGCGAGCCGGTCTTTTTCGAGCGGTCGAGCTTAGCGCACGAGCTTTGCGCGCAGCATCGCAATATCGTCGTCGCCGAGCGACAACCCGCGCACGAGGTACTCGTTCAATGTGCCGAACCGCTTCTGAAGTTCATCGAAGGCCGCTTCGATGGTCGTGCTTTGCGCCTGATGCAATGGCGCGACGACCGCCAGCGGAACGCCCAGTCGCGCCGCATGCGCCGACATGCGCACGGCAATCTGCGCCTCCGCCACGACGTTCGTCATCAGATAGTCCTGAATGATGACATCGAGCGGCACGTCGGCGATGGCGAGAATCAGCGCGGCTGCCCAGCCGGTTCTATCTTTGCCCGTCGCGCCATGCACGACTTGCGGCCCCGCCTTGTGTGCGAGCCGCTTTAGCAATGCGCCGAACTGCACGCGAGCGAGCGGATCGGCGATCATCTCGCGCTGACGGTCGATCATCCATGCGCGTGCGGCGGCGGCATCGTCAGGATTTGCAGCGGACACATCGATGGGTGCAATCTCATGCGTCTCGCGCGATGCACCCGCAGGCACGCGATCGGGCGCGAGCGTTGCCTCGCTCAGCGTGCGCAGATCGTGAATCGTGTACAGCGACAGACGCTGCATCGCGAACATGTCCGCATCGTTCGCATTGAGCGCTCCGGAGCGATAGAACACGCCCTGACGAAGACGGCGGCCATCGGCAGTCGGATAACCGTCACCCGTGCCGGCCATATCGCGGAAATTCTCGATGGACGTCATGTGCGGCGCTTCGGGCGCGGCGCCGCTGTCGCTTGCGCCGCCGCACGCGGAAAGAACGCTTGCACCGGCGCCGCCTAAGAGCAGGACGCCCGCACTGCCGCGCAGGAAGCCGCGACGCGCTCGCGATATGGATGATGATGTAATGGACATATCGTTTCGTTATTCTTACTACTTGGTCGATCGTGCAGGCGCGTCCCGATCCGCCACGACGATACGCACCGTCAGCCCGCCACCCGCCGCATTGCCGATCTCGCATCGCCCGTCGAGTTCACGTGCGAGCCGTGCGACGATCGCAAGGCCGAGGCCGCAATGTCCATCGCCGCTGCGCGCCGGATCCAGGCGGACGAACGGCCGCATCGCGTCTTCGATACGCTCGTCAGGAATGCCAGGACCGTGATCGCTTACTTCGATCAGCCACGCATCGTCGAGACGCGCGGTACGAATCTCGACTGGCGGCTCGCCATGTTCGAGCGCATTGTCCACGAGATTCGTCATCAAGCGGTCGATGACCGTGCGCGGCAGCCGGAAGGCATCGCCTGCTTCGAGCGATAGTGCGAAGAGCGCATCGCCGCCGTCATCGGGAGCGGGAAACTGCTCGGCGATGAACGCGTCAACATGGCTCACCGAAGTATCAGCCGGCGCGCGTGCGGCAAATTCGAGGAACTGCTGGACGATGCGCGTCAACGAATCGATATCGCGCAGCGTATCCTTGCGCCCGCCCGAGGCATCGTCCTGTTGCACGCTCGCGCGCAAGCGCAGACGCGTGAGCGGCGCCTTGAGATCGTGCGCGACGCCCGCGAGCATCACCGTCTTGTCGTCCTCGGCATCCGACACGCGACGCATCATCCGGTTGAATGCGCCGATCAGTTCGCGCAACTCGCGCGGGCCTTTCTCGTCAACGGGCGCGGGACGCTCGCCGTCGCCGAAGCGCCGTGCAGCCTGCGCGACGCGCGCGAGTGGCCGCTGCAATTGCCACGTCGCGATCAGCGACAGCAGCACGGCCCCCAGCAGCATGACGACCGACTCCGCAACGAACGGCGCGGGATGCGGCACGTCGATGGGCGTGACGATCCAGAAGCTGCTCGATGGATACCGCACCCACAGGCGAGACATGTCCTTCGCATCCGTGTCGACCGCGATGCGCGTGCCAGTCGGCAGGCCCTCCGCCAGCTGGCGCGCAAGATGCGCGTGACGCGTGCCGACCGGCGCATGCAATACGACGGGCTTCGGCATGTTCCACACCGGCACGGTATGCACATGCATTGCACGCGCGAGGCGGCCATCGAGCGCTGCATCGCTATGTGCCGCTTCGAGCACGAGCAGCAGTCCGCGCGCATAGCCATCGGCTTCGTTGCGCCTTCCCTGATTCATCAGTATGGCGAACCATCCACTCTGGACGATCAACAGCACGACAATCGAAATCAGCGCGGTACGCCCGAAGAGCGTGTTACAGACGCCCGCCGCGCGACGGCGCAGCCATTCAAACACCGCCTGGACGCGCATCGAACGCGGCGCCGTCGATATCGGGCACGAACACATAGCCCTGGCCGCGCACCGTCTGCACGTGACGCGGGTTAGAAGGGTCATCCTCGATGATGCGGCGCAGGCGCCAGATCGGCACATCGAGCCCGCGATCGCGATAGGAGAGATCGTCGCCGCGCAGCAGATCGTGAATGAGCACGCGCGAAAGCACCTTGTACGGATGCTTCATGAATATCTTGAGCAACGCGAATTCGCTGTCGCGCAGCGCGATGCGCTCGTCGCCACCGACCAGCGAACGCGTGACGAAATCCAGTTCGAAGCGGCCGACGCGTTCTCGCGCGCACGGCTCGGGACGGCTCGGCACAATCGCGCGACGGCGCAGCACCGTCTCGATGCGCGCAAGCAGCTCGCGCGGATCGAAGGGCTTGGCGAGGTAATCGTCCGCGCCCGACTGCAGGCCCGCGATCTTGTCGTTCACGCTCGCGCGCCCCGTGAGCAGGATCACCGGGATGTCGTCGCCGCCTGCCCGCAGCATGCGTAATGCACGCAGGCCATCGGTGTCCGGCATCATGATGTCGAGCACGACGATGGACGGCCGCTCCAGTTCGAGTCGATGCGCGAGCCCGCTTCCATCGTGCAGCACGGAGACCTGCACGCCGCGTTCGTGCAGAAAGCGGCGCAACAGATCGCGCACCACGGAATCGTCGTCAACAATGAGAACCGAAATAGCCATCCCGAAATTGTAATGGCGAGCCCATGAAACAGGCGTCTTTCGCAATAAGCGATGCCATTACCGATTCTTACGAACGCTCACGGCACGTCACCGCGAAAGAATCGGAAAGTATTTCGTATCGCGATTTCCGCGACGCCGCGCATAGAATGCGGCGCATGACTCAACATGTATTGATGGTCGATGACGACCCCGTGGTGCGCGACCACGTGCGCGAATATCTGCAAGGCCACGGCTTCGCCGTGTCGGTGCTGCACGACGGCGCAGCCTTGAAACGCAGCATCGAAGCCGAGCGGCCATCGCTCGTCGTGCTCGACGTAATGATGCCCGGCAAGGATGGGATCAATGCACTGCGCGAGCTTCGCAGCGCGGGCGAGGACGTGCCGGTTATCTTGCTGACCGCTCGTTCGGATGTGATCGACCGCGTGATCGGCCTCGAACTCGGCGCCGACGATTACCTATCGAAGCCCTTCGATCCGCGCGAATTGCTTGCACGCATACGCTCGGTGTTGCGACGCCGCCATGTCGATGCACCCGGCGCGCCGGAGATACGGCCCGCGTATCGCTTCGGTCCGTTCGAGATCGACTTCACCGCACGCGAATTGCGCCGTGACGGTGCGCGTCTGCCGCTGCGTTCGGCGGAATTCGCGCTGCTCAAGATTCTCATCCGGCATGAAATGGTCGTGCTCACGCGCGCGCAACTCAACGAACGCATGCGCGGCAACAGCGCGCATCGCGATCGCAGTCTCGATGTCGCCATCTGGCGGCTGCGGCGTCTCATCGAAACGGACCCGTCCGAGCCGCGCTATGTGCAAACGGTGTGGGGACGTGGCTATATTTTCGTGCCGCACGGCGATCCGGGCGCGGCCGAGCACGCCCCGCCACTTTGACGCGCTCGCGGTTCAGAACGTGAGCACGCTCATGAAGAGGCGCTGTAGCCAGCCCATCGTGGTCGAGTCCGCGAGCATGCCGACGCCGGCCTGTTCGATACGGGCGTTCGCCACCTTGTTCGAAGCCACATAGTTACCTGCTTCGACATCCTTAGGATTGACGATCCCCGAGAAGCGCAGACGGTCCTGATTGCCGCCCATCGCAATGATCTTGTCGCCCGCCACGACGAGATTGCCGCCGGGCAATGTGCCGATGACCGACACCGCGAGCGTGCCGTCCATCGCGCTGATGTTCGATGTGCTGCCCGATCCGTTGAAGCTCGTCGATGCGGAGCCGACGTTGAAAAGCCGCGCGAGGCGCGCGGCTGCACCCGTGGTCTTGTCGGCGGCTTCGGCGCTGATCGAGCTTTCGCGGCTGGCTTTTGCATCGGCGGTATTGCTGCCGCGATAGGACTCGGAGAGGCGAATCGTGAGCACGTCCCCCACTTTTTGCGCACGCGGCGTCTCATACAACGAGTAAGCGCTGCCTGACTGAAAGATCGCGCCTTGCGTGTTGACGTTGACGGGCTGCGAGACACTCGGCGCGAACGTCGGCATCTCGACGATCGATCGCGACGAGGACGAAGTGGATGAGCAAGCGCTAAGCGCAAGCGCCGCGGACGCGACAAGCGCAATTCTCATGATGTGATGTTCCTGTTCAGGGCGCATCCGCGGCAGCCGCGCGCCATTGTTCGGTGAGCCGCGCGAGCCACGCTTCGTGATCTTTCAGGCGATAGATGACGCGCGCCGTCGCCGCGCCCGCGTTTGCTTCGAGCGTGATGGTGCTTGCGGCGTTTTCCCAGACGTACCGCGTGTAACCGTGCTCGCGCCTGACGCGGCTCGCGCCGTACTTCAGCGCGAGCGCATCGGCGAAGTCGCTCGCAAGGCGGGCATCGAACACGAAGGACATGCGATAGAGACGCGGTTCGCTTTCGCCCGGCATCGCGGCGAAGCGCATGACGTGATCGAACGAAGGCGCGCAATCGACGACCGCCTGCGATGGCCGCCACCCCTGCTCTGTCCGATGCGCCCACTTGCACGCGATGGAAACGCTATGCGGATCGCTCAGCTCCATCCCTAGAGAGGCGGCTTCGGGGTCGGTCGTGCAGACCGCGAGACTGCCGGCCGGAAGCGCGCGTGCATGTTCGTGACGTCGGAAGTCATCGAGCGATACGCCCAACTGCAGGCCTCGAAATGCGTAAGGTCTCTCCGCGTGCGCGAGCAGCGGCAGCATGATGGCTGCAATGAGGACACGCGCCGCGATACGTCGCAAGTGAATGTGCATGTCAGTCGATCGCAGCGGCACAGGCATCGAAAGGCGTGGCCGCCGCATGACCGACGACGGGCACGATCTTCAGCGTCGCGGATGTCAGGCGGCATGGCAGCGCGGCAACCGCGCAGCCGTCGAACATGAAGGGGCACGCTGCAACGATCGCGCACAGCAGCGCGGATTGGATGCGCATTTGCATGAATCGCTCAGGCCGTGGTGTCGATGGTATTGCCGAGATGCGGTGGATTGGCGGGCGTCGTTGGCGCTGTCGTGGACTTCGCGGTGCCTGCGCTGGTGGCGGCATTCTGGCTGCGCTTGATGGGCAGCGTCGATGCGCTTGCCTGCGTCCTGTGCGTGGCGAGTGGGTTCGTAACGTTCATGCGGTGCGCTCCTTGGCGAGAAAGACCCATCGGAATGGGACCATCGCATTGTCACGGTGCGCACAGTCTTGCGATCGCGCGATGAACTCGCGCTTTTCGCCGCTGCTTACCAGCGGTTACAGGCCCGCTCGTTTCGACTTACCGGAGCATTTACGCACTTACCTTGCAAAACGCTATCGAATGTTCCTATATTGGTCGAGATGCGTCCCGTTTCCGAATCGACGGAAGAACGGCCTCGCAAACACGGACAAAGGTGATGACATGCGCATTCGACACTGCCTGATGGGCGCGGCTGCCGTACTCGCCGTCGCGACCGCATCGGCGCACCACGGCTGGAGTTCCTACGATGTTTCGAAGACACTGAAAATTCAGGCCCCGCTGCTCGATGTTCAGTATCGCAACCCGCATGTGGAAGCCGCTGTCGACTACCAGGGCGCGCGCTGGCATGTCGTACTTGCGCCGGTGAGCCGCATGGAGTCGCGGGGTCTGCCGATGGACGCTCTATCGGCGGGCAAGGTCGTCAGCATCGAAGGCTATCCGCGTTCGGACGGCACGCATGAGTTGCGCGCTGAACGCATTACGGTCGATGACAAGACGGTCGAATTGCGTTAGCGATGGAGTGGGCCACATCTGCGGCCACGCTGGCGGCGTCGATTGAAGGGTCGGCGTTTGCGCTATGGATTCGCAGCTCGCCGTGGGCCTATCCCTCGGTGAATCTGGTTCATTTGCTCGGGCTGACGCTGCTGATCGGCCCGATCGGGCTGCTCGACTTGCGCTTGCTGGGCCTTGGCCGCCGGTTCTCCATAGCCGATGTATCCGACGCACTCACGCCCTATGCGGCTGCCGGGCTAGTCCTTTTGATTGCAAGCGGTGCGATGCTCTTCTGTGCGGATGCCGTGCCGTTGCACCGCAATACTCTGCTGCAAACGAAGCTGTGCTGCATCCTGCTGGGGCTGATCAATGCGTTGGCGTTTCGTCGCATCTGGTCGCAGCGGCTTCTCGATTGGGACCGGCAACCTCCGTTGGCCGGGCGCGTGCAGGCCGCGCTGTCATTGTTGTTGTGGCCGGCGGCGGGAGTGCTGGGGCGGTTGCTCGCTTATCAATGATCCTTTCGATCACTTATCCGGCGAGGTGATCCGTGAGCCGCTTCAACATTGCATCGCATGCATCGAGCTGTTCGACGGTGATGAACTCATCGGGCTTATGGCCTTGATCCATGCTGCCTGGCCCGCATACGACGGCCGGGATGCCCGCCTGATCGAAAAGCCCTCCTTCCGTGCCGAACGCCACCGTGCCGAACTCACTGGACCCGCAGAGTTGCGTCAGAAGCCGCGCCGCTTCGCTTTCCGGTGATGTCGCCAATGCCGGATACGCAGAAAGCGCCTGCAAGCGAATGCCGGTATCGGGCTTGACAGCGCGCATGCGCGGAACCAGTTCGCTTTCGGCGTAAGTCAGTAGATCATGCGCAACTTCGTTCGCATCGAATCCCGGCAGCGCACGTACTTCGAAATCGAACTCGCATTCTTCCGGCACGATGTTCAGCGCGCGGCCGCCCTTGATGAGACCGGTCTGCACGGTCGAGTATGGCGGATCGAATCGTTCGTCGTGATGCTGCGGATGGGCGAGCTGCTCGCCGATCACCTCCAGACGATGGATGAGCCGCGCGGCATATTGAATTGCGTTGACGCCATACGGCGCATAAGCGGAATGACACGCGGCGCCCTTCACGTGACAGCGCATCGCCAGCTTGCCCTTATGGCCGAGCACCGGCTTGAGTTCGGTCGGCTCGCCGATCAGGCAAAGCACCGGCTTGTGCGGGCGTTGTTCCAGTTCGGCGAGCATCGGGCGCACGCCCAGGCAGCCCACTTCTTCGTCGTAGGAGAACGCGAGATGCACCGGCAAGCGCAACTCACGAGCGACGAAACGCGGCACCGCGGCAAGCACCGACGCGATGAAGCCTTTCATATCGGCGGCGCCGCGTCCATATAAGCGGCCTTCGTGCTCGCTCATGCGAAACGGCTCGACGGTCCATGCCTGTCCATCGACGGGGACGACATCCGTATGCCCCGAGAGCACGATGCCGCCACGGTCACTCGGACCGATGGTCGCAAAGAGATTGGCCTTGGTGCCCGCATCGTTATAGAACAGCTCGCTTTCGACGCCATGCTGCGCCAGATAATCGCGAATAAATTCGATCATCTGCAGGTTGGAATCGCGGCTAACCGTGGCAAAGCCGATCAGCTTTTCGAGCAAGGCCCGGCTCGACATCTCACTCATCGCCCGGCACTCCGTAGCTCGGCGCGGCGGTCGGATTCAACGCGCGCGTGATGTAGTCCTGCATCTGCGGCGAATACGCTTGCCAAAGACTGGCCAGCTTGCCGATGGGATCGTCTTCAGCCCAGTCGATGCGCAAATCGACGATCGGCCACACCTGATCGCCCACGATCTTCAGCGCGGCCGAATGCACCGGTCCTGCTTCTCCGCCCTTCTCCATTGCGGCATGCATGGCGGCAAGGAGACGGTCCGCAAGCGCGCCTGAGGTGCGCTCGAATGCGGGCGTCATCGCTTCGATGACGTCGATGCTAGTCAGCATGTTGCCCGCTGCGACGCATTGATTTCCCGCGACCGCATGATTGATTCCAAGCGCTTCCTTGCCGCTAAAGAATGCCGTGCGGCCTCGGGCATCGATGACGGTGACCTGGCGATAATCGCTGAAGGCATCCGTGGCTAAAGCACGATCGAGCGCGACGGAAGGCTCCATCTCCGAGTCGCTCAGATGATCCAGAATCAAGAGCCCAAGCGCCGGCAGCGTCACGTTCTGCGTCGCCACTGCGCCGACCCTGGCGCGCAACCACGGACAACGCGCGCCGACCGCGATGCTCGATGAACTGATCGCTATGCCGAGCTGCCCCGTTTTATCGCAACGTCCGACGATTGAAAATGTCATCTGTGTTCCTTTAAGCGGCAGACGGCGTCCATCCATCGGGAATGACCGCGATCACATCGATTTCCATGAGCCATTCCGGCTGACCCAATGCGACGACCACGAGTCCGGTAGAAATCGGAAACACACCCTTCAGCCATTTCCCGACTTCACGATACACCGGCTCCCGATAGCGCACATCGGTAAGAAACGTCGTCGTCTTGACGATGTGAGAGAGATCGCTGCCGGCTTCTTCGAGCAATTGCTTCACATTCTTCATTGCCTGTTCGGCTTGCGCACGCGGATCGCCCAGGCCGACGAGATTGCCTTCGAAGTCCGTGCCGATCTGACCGCGAACATACACCGTATTGCCCGCGCGCACCGCCTGGCAAAGATCGTTATCGAGCGTCTGATTGGGATACGTATCCTTTGTATTGAACATGCGGATACGGGTGTGCGTGGGTTGGCTCATGAATGCCTCGTTTCTTGAAGAAAGACTAAATCGCTTCGCTGACTTTTAGCGATCGCGCATCGCCTGGCTCGGTCTTTGGCGCATCGTAATAAGCGAGGTACTTGCGCTGCGTGACGATGTGATCCGCAATGTGCTTTGCGTCGTGCCAGACGCCCCAGATGAACGCGGAGCCCCGGCGTGAAAGCCAGGGCAAGCCCAGGAAATAGACACCGGGCTCCTTCGATACACCGCGCTGATGCTTCGGCTTGCCGTTGTCGTCGAATGCGTCGACCTGGAGCCAGCCGAAATCGACTGCATAGCCCGTTGCCCAGATGATCGACGTGACATTGGCCTTCGCCAGATCCAGTTCGAGAATGGGCTGTGTCAGGCACGGCGGATCGGACGGAATATCGCGCGCTTGCGGCTCTTGCGGGAGATCGAGGCCGTTACGCTGGGCGTAAGCATCGGCCGCATCGAGCAAGGACAGATAGTTATCGTCGCCGCGCCGGATGTTATCCGCGAGGTCGGTCTGAAACGTCGCGATGCCGCCGTCGAATGACTTCGTGAGTCCGACGAGCGTGACACCCTGATGTGCGAGACGCCGGAAGTCCACCGTATGTCCGCCGCGCGCACCGCTTACTGCAATGGTCACGTGCTCCTTGCCCGGCCGCATCACCTCGGCATCCCATTCGCCGAGCACGCCGAGCCACCAGCAGAAATCGCGGCCGCGATACGCGCGGGGCGGACGATCGTGCGGTCCCACGGACAAGTAGACTTGCCTTCCTGCTCGCTGCAATTCATCCGCAATCTGAACGCCCGATGAGCCCGCGCCGACGACAAGCACCGCGCCTTCGGGCAATTGCTGCGGATTGCGATAGTCGGCCGAGTGAATTTGCTCGAGTCCGGCATCCTTCGGCGCGATGGCTGGAATGACGGGGCGCTGAAAGGGACCGGTCGCGACAACGACGCGATTTGCTTCGATCGTGCCGTCGGACGTCTCGACCGTGAAGCCTGGACGGCCCGCATTGCGCACGACGTTCTTCACTTCGACGCCCGTGCGGATCGGCGCATTGAATTTCCTTGCGTACGCAGCGAAGTATTCCGCAACCTGGTCCTTCGACGCAAAGCCGTTCGGGTCGAATTCGGCGAACTCCAGATTAGGGAAACGATCGTGCCACGCCGGCCCATTGGCGACGAGCGAATCCCAGCGTCCCGTGCGCCAGCGTTCGGCAATACGCGCACGTTCGAGCACGAGATGCGGAACACCGGCTTTGCTCAGATGCTCGCTCATCGCGATGCCGGCCTGACCGCCGCCCACCACGAGCGTATCGATCGACGTAGTTTCCACTGTCATGGCTGAGTCCCTTAGGAAAAGCAGATACGTATGCGTGGCAATCTACGCGTCGCGAGAGAATCCGAAAAATATATAAAAAAAATGCCTAGCATCGGATTTGGCTATGCAAGGATTTTTGAGCACCGCAGAATCCGGCTCATCACATATGGAGTCACTTGGCGATGGAAGGCCACCCCTTGCGCTATTCGCTGCGTCAGTTGCGCTATTTCGTCGTCACCGCCGAGACGCTGTCATTCACGGCTGCGGCCAAGCGGCTGCATATCTCTCAACCATCCATTTCCACGGCATTGGCGGATCTCGAAGTGTCCTTTGGCGTGCAGCTCTTCATCCGGCACCACGCAAGCGGCCTGTCGCTTACGCAAGCGGGGCGCGATCTCCTGGGGCAAGCGCGCAATCTTCTGAAAATTGCCGAAGAACTCCAGATGGCGGCTAAAGAAATGGACGGCGGAATGACGGGCGCAATCACGCTCGGCTGTCTGGTTTCGCTTGCGCCGCCGCTCATGCCGGGACTGATCAGCCGCTTCACCGACGAGCACGCGGGCATTTCCTTTCGTACAGTAGAGGCGCATCAGGATGCGCTGCTAAGCGGCCTGCAAGACGGCTCACTCGATATTGCGCTGACATACAGCCTCGACATGACGGAAGACATTGCCTTCACGCCGCTCCTCTCGCTTCCGCCTTACGTCATTCTGCCGAGGACGCATCGCCTCGCCCGCGCGCGCAAGGTGTCGCTTGCGGATCTGCTGCCGGAGCCTTACGTGATGCTCGACCTGCCGCACAGCCGCGAATATTTCGCGGCCCTTTTCGACGCCGTAGGCAGCCGCCCCGTGCCGGCGTTTCGTTCTTCGCAGCCGGAAGTCGTGCGCGGCATGGTGGCCAACGGACTCGGCTATAGCCTGTTGAATTTCCCCCTCAAGTCCAATCGCACGGTCGATGGAGAAGAGTTCGTGATTAAACGTTTCAAGGACACCGTCAACGCGACAACGCTCGGGATTGCGCAGTCGCGCACGATGAAACCGCGTCAGGTAGTGCACCGCTTCGCGTCCTTCTGCGAAAACTATATTCGGCGCTTACGTCTCGATGCCTGAGGCGTCGGAACGCCCAGGCGGCTTCACGCCTGCATAGTCAAAAACTTTGCTTTGTATCCGAAAACAATATTTTGGCTGGCAATTTGGCTTGATAGATTGATGACCATGTTGGAGCGCGATGCAGCAGCCTTGCGTCGGCGCGCTCTCTGGGAAATGGAAGAAGGAGGGCTTCATGGCCGACCCGGCACGCACGACCCCACTGCAAGCGCTCGTCGACGAACTGCGCAGCGGTTGCGAACAATCGTTCAGCGATGCTCATGCCATGCCGCCGGGCGTCTACACATCGCCGGAGTTTCTGGCTCTCGAAGAACGCGATATCTTCGCGCACGAATGGCAATGTCTGGGCCGGGCGAGCACGCTCAAGGCGCCCGGAGACTATCTGACGGCGCGTATCGGCGAGCAACCGGTCGTCGTATTGCGCGACGAGCAGATGCAGCTCAAGGCGATGTCGAACGTATGCCTGCATCGCATGTCGGTGCTGCTGGAAGGACGGGGCAATGTGCGCCGTATCGTCTGCCCGTATCACGCATGGAACTATTCGCTCGACGGCGCGTTGAAGGGCGCGCCGCTGATGGACCGGCAAGCGGGCTTCTGCAAGGAAAGCTACCGGTTGCCGCAGATTCGCTGTGAAGAATGGCAAGGCTGGATGTATGTGACGCTGGACCAAAGCGCCCCGCCTGTTCATACGCAGCTCGCCAAGCTCGATGAACTGATCGACGCCTACGGCATGTCCGATTACATCGAGACGTTTCATGAAGAACACGTGTGGAACACGAACTGGAAGATCCTCGCGGAAAACTTCATGGAGAGCTATCACTTGCCGATGCTTCATCGCGCAACCGTGGGCCCGCATTCGAAGCTCGAGGAAATGGAATGTCCGCCCGGCTATCCGGCATTCAATTATCACTGGATCACCAAAGAGGCCAGCCTGCCCATCGGAAATGCGCATCCGGACAACACGCGCCTGACCGGGCACTGGCGCAAGACAACCGCTTTGCTCGCCATCTATCCGACGCATCTCATTACGCTCACGCCCGGCTATTTCTGGTATCTCGTGTTGCAGCCCCGAGGCGTGGGGCAAGTGCATATTCGTTTTGGCGGCGGGCTCGCCCCTGAATTCATTGCCGATCCCGAAGCCAATGCACACATGGCGACGCTTAAACAATTGCTCGATGAAGTCAATGCCGAAGACAGACGCGGCGTCGAAGCCGTATTTCGCGGCGTCCACGCACCGCTCGCGAGACCGGGGCAACTGAGTCATCTGGAACGGCCCAATTACGACTTCGCGCGCTATCTCGCAAGCAGAATCGGCGCGCATTGAATACTGCATCAAAGACAGGACGCAATCACGATGTCAAATCCTTCCTTCATCTCGTTCACGGGCGTGAGCAAATCGTATGACGGCGCGAACTACGTCGTTGAACGATCTGAACCTCGACGTGCGCAAGGGAGAGTTCGTGTCCTTGCTCGGGCCATCGGGATCGGGCAAGACGACCACGCTCATGATGCTGGCAGGATTCGAATCGCCCACGCATGGCGAGATTCGGCTGGATGGCAAGCGCCTCGACGACAAGCCGCCGCATCAGCGCGACATCGGCATGGTGTTTCAGAATTACGCGCTGTTTCCGCATCTGACGATTGCCGAGAACGTCGCGTTTCCGCTTTCCGTGCGACGCGTCAGCCGCGCGGAGCAGAAGACGCGCGTCAAGCGCGCGCTCGACATGATCGAATTGCCGCACCTCGCGAATCGTCGGCCCGCGCAACTGTCGGGCGGACAACAGCAGCGCGTCGCGCTTGCGCGTGCGCTCGTCTTCGAGCCGAGCGTCGTGCTGATGGACGAACCGCTCGGCGCGCTCGACAAGCGCCTGCGTGAAACGATGCAATACGAAATCATGCGGCTGCATCGTGAGCTTTCGCTGACCATCGTCTATGTGACGCACGATCAGGCCGAAGCGCTCACGATGTCCGACCGCGTCGCCGTATTCTCCGATGGCCGCATTCAACAGGCCGCGACGCCCAGCGAGCTGTATGAGAACGCGCAAAACGCATTCGTCGCGAACTTCGTCGGCGAGAACAATGGATTGACCGGACGCGTCGTGAACGTCGATGAACCGTGGGCCACGCTCGCGCTGTCGGATGGCAGCACGATCCGCGGCCGCTGCGAGCACGGCTTGCGCGCCGGCGACGATGCGATGCTCGCGCTGCGCCCCGAACGCGCCCACATTCCGAACGCCGAAGGCACGCATGTCGATGAGCATTGCAATGTCGTGCGCGGACGCGTCGACGAACTCGTGTATTGCGGCGATCATCATCGCGTGCATCTGACGCTGGGCTCGCGCGATTCCATCGTCGTCAAGGTGCCGAACACGCAACGGCATGCGTTGCCCGCTGCAGGCGATTTCACCGAAGTCGCCTGGCGACATGACGACTGCAAGATTCTCGCGGCAGCCGCACCACGCAGCACCCCCGCCATTACCTCTCCCAACGCGCCATCACCTTCCATCATCACGACCGCACCCGCAGGAGCCAACTGACATGCGCACTCATATCAAAGCACAATGCGCCGCACTTGCCGTACTCGCCTTTGCCACCGCCACGACGCAAGCAGCGGAAACGCTCTCGGTCGTGACCTTCGGCGGCGCTTTCGAAGCCGCCGCGAAGAAAGCGTGGTTCGATCCGTTCACGCAATCGACGGGCGTCACGTTCTCGACCGAATCGTATGACGGCGGCCTCGCCAAGCTATCGGCGATGGAGCAGGCGAAGAACACGACATGGGATTTGATGGACCTCGAAAGCAACGATGCCATCACTGCTTGCGATGAAGGTTTGCTTAAGAAAATCGACAAGAATTCCTTAGGCAAGACCAGTGATTTCATTCCCGGCTCGATCACGGATTGCGCGGTTGCGAGCATGGTGTGGTCCACCGTTTATGCCTACGACACGAGCAAGCTGAAGACGGCGCCGACCACCGTCAACGACTTCTTCGACTTGCAGAAATTCCCCGGCAAGCGCGGGCTGCGCAAGTCGCCGAAGGTGTCGATGGAATGGGCCCTCATTGCCGATGGCGTCGATCCCAAAGACGTGTACAAGGTGCTCGGCACGCCCGCCGGAGTCGATCGCGCGTTCAAGAAGCTGGATACGATCAAGAAGAATATCGTGTGGTGGGAGTCGGGCGCGCAAGCGCCGCAGCTTCTCGCGGACGGTGCAGTCGTGATGGTGCAGGCCTATAACGGCCGTATCGACGATGCCGTCAAGCGCGACAAGAAGCCTTTCAAGGCCGTCTGGGACGGGCAACTCTACGACTTCGAATGGTGGGGCATTCCGGCAGGCGCGAAGCACGCGGATACAGCCGCGAAATTCATCGTCGCGCAGGCACAGCCGAAGGCGTCGGCCGATCTCTCGAAGTACATCGCCTATGCGCCGCCGCGCAAGGACGCGATTCCGCTCGTCGACAAGCAGCGTCTGGCCGATCTGCCGACTGCGCCCGATAACTTCAAGCGCGCAGTGCAGGTCAACGCGAGCTTCTGGGCCGACAACGCGGATGCGATCAACAAGCGCTTCCAGGCGTGGCTGACGCAGTAACGCCCCTGTCGAACGAGAACCATCTTGACCGTGACCACCCACCTGCACGCATCGGCCCAAGGCACTCCGACGAGAGCCGAAGGCCGTGCGTCCTATCAGAAGGCGCAACGGCGCGCGTCCATGCAGGCGTTGCTGCTTGCGCTGCCGTTGATCGTGTTTCTGCTTTCGACCTTCATCGCGCCGATCGCGCTGCTGCTCGCACGCAGCGTGCAGAACCACGAAGTGCCCGACAGCATGCCCGCGCTCGCGCGCGCCCTCGATGCGTGGGACGGTCAGGGGATACCCGACGAGCGCACCTTCGCATTGCTCGCCTCGGGCCTCGTGCAGGCACGCGAAAGCGGACAACTGGGCAATGTCGCGCGACGGCTCAACTTCGCGCAGCCGGAGTTTCGCAGCCTCTTGATGCGCACGGCGCGCGGCATTCGCAACGATGCCCCGCCCGCGTGGAAGCCGGCGTTGACCGGCCTCGACGAACGGTGGAACTCGCCCGAGATATGGCGCTTGCTCAAGCGTGCGGCCGCATCGCCGACGCCGGATTATCTGCTCGCTGCCGTCGATGCCGAGGTCACGGCGAAGGGCGCCATTGCATCGGTGCCGTCCAATGCGGCGGTGTATCGCGATGCGTTCGCGCGCACCATCTCCATCAGTGCGACGGTGACGCTGCTATGCCTCGTGCTCGGCTATCCGGTTGCGTGGCTGCTCGCCAATCTTCCCGCGAAGAGCAGCAACCGTCTGATGTTGTTCGTGATCGTGCCGTTCTGGACGTCGCTGCTCGTGCGCACGACCGCATGGTATGTGCTGTTGCAGCCGGGTGGCGTCGTCAACAGTCTGCTGATGGGACTCGGCCTCGCGACGCATCCGGCGCCGCTCATCTTCAATCGCACGGGCGTGCTGATCGGCATGACGCATGTGCTCCTGCCGTACATGATCCTCGCGATCTATTCGGTGATGAAGAGCGTCTCACCCGTCTATGTGCGCGCGGCGAAATCGCTCGGCGCGCATCCGTTCACTGCCTTCATGCGCGTGTACGTGCCGCAGACACTGCCAGGCGTCGGCGCGGGCTGCTTCCTCGTCTTCGTGCTCGCGCTCGGCTACTACATCACGCCCGCGCTGCTCGGCGGCGCAGGCGACGAGATGATCAGCCAGCTCATCGCGATACAAACCAACACGCAACTCAACTGGGGCCTAGCGGGCGCGCTGTCGGCGTATCTCGTGATCTTCACGGCGATCTTCTATTTCCTGTTCAACCGCATCGTCGGCATCGACCGTCTGCGCTTCGGCTGAGCCACTCGCATTCGAAGGAACGTTCATGCAAGACAAACGCAACACGGTGCTGACGGAACGCATCGCCGCGCGCTGGGTGCGCTTGCATACCGCGCTCGTGCTGTTCTTCCTCATCGCGCCGATTCTCGCGATCATCCCGCTCTCGTTCAACTCGGGCTCGTATTTCTCGTACCCGATGCAAGGCTTTTCGCTGCGCTGGTATCAACAGGCGCTGACGAGCGCGGACTGGCAGCGTGCGCTCCTGAACAGCATCGGCATCGGCGCGGCATCGACGCTCATTGCAACGTGTCTCGGCACGCTTGCCGCGCTCGGTCTTTCGCGCGCGCAGTTTCCGCTACGCTCGGTCATCATGCCGATCATCATCTCGCCGATGATCGTGCCGATCGTCGTCGTCGCGGCGGGCTTCTATCTGATCTTCGCGCCGCTCGGTCTCGTCAATTCATATCCGGGCGTGGTGCTCGCTCATGCGGCGCTCGGCACGCCGTTCGTGGTCATCACGGTGACGGCGTCGCTGCTATCGTTCGATCAGAGCCTGTTGCGCGCTGCATCAGGGCTCGGCGCATCGCCGTGGACCGCGTTCAGGCGCGTGACCTTGCCGCTCATCACGCCGGCAGTGGCCACGGGCAGCGTATTCGCGTTCGCGACATCGTTCGATGAAGTCATCGTCATTCTGTTCATCGGCGGACCCGAACAGAAGACCGTGCCCCGGCAAATGTGGAGCGGCATTCGCGATTCCATCGATCCGTCGATTCTCGCCGTCGCGACCATGCTGATCGTATTCGCGGTGCTGCTGTTCGCGAGCATCAACTGGCTGCGGGCGCGCGCGGCGACGGCAAGTCAGGCGCTGGCGTGAGCATCTTCTCCGCATAATCGACGAAGCGGCGCGCAGGCGTGGTCAGCGGATTGCGCTTCAGCCACGCCGCGACGAGCCCGGAGCGCGCTACGTCCTCCACGATTCCCACCGCGATTACTTCGTTGCCGTCATAGGTCAGCGACGAAGGCGGCCGCGTGACGAGCAGCGAATAGCCGAAGCCCTGCCCCACCATGCCGCGCACGAGCTCCAGCGACGGCGAACTGAACGTGACACGCGGCGTGAGCCCGAACGGCTCGAACAGATCGACGAAATAGTCGCGGCTCGGCGCGACGTCGAGCAGAATCAGCGGCTCCTCGTATAGCTCGAAGAGACTGACCTTCGCCTGCCCCGCCAGACGATGCGACGCCGGCAGCAACACGTAAGGGCTTTGCGGACGCGTCAGCAGATGCGTATCGATAGCGGCATCGAGACCGAGGTCATAGACCATCACGAGATCGAAGCGGCCGCTAAAGAGCCCTTGCAACAGCTCGTCCTGATCGCCGTCACGGACGCGAATCTCGATGCCGGGATAAACCGCGTTGAAGCCGCGAATCAGCGATGGAAGATAGAGCGGCGCAAACGTCTCGAAGCAACCGATATCCACGCTTCCCGACGCCACGTCCGCTTCCGCCAGCGCGTTCTGTTCGAATTCCTTCGCGCTGCGCAAGAGTTCCTTCGCATGTTCATAGAACCGCGCGCCCGCTGGCGTCAGCGATACCCCTTGCGCGTGGCTGCGGATAAAGAGCTGCGTGCCGAACCCTTCTTCAAGCCCTTTGATCGCAGCGGATACGGACGGCTGCGCAATATAAAGCTGCCGCGATGCCTCCGCGACGCTGCCATGATCGACCGTTGCAACGAAATACCTGAGCTGACGCAGCGTGAAGGAAGTGGCCATGCGTGCGCGAATCGATAGGACCGGGAGAAGTGATGGTATCAGGCCGCCCCGGTCTTTCCATCACGCAACGAATGGAAACTCTTGCTCCGGCAGCGGATCGCCGTGCGCGAGCTTGCCCGCGAGATGCTTGTAGGGCGGTGAAGTCTCGCCGCCGCGATCGACATAAACGGCTTCGTCGCCGAGCCATCGGAACGACACCACGCGGCGCGAATTACCGGCCTGCCGGTTGCCCGGCGCGCCATGCACCGTCAGGAAGTCGAACGCGATTGCATCGCCGGGCTGCAAATCCCAGCCGAGAATGTCGTATTCCTCGCGGCGCCCTTCGATATCCGGCATGTCTTCGAGGCCATCGGCGCTGCGGTCGTAAGTCACGCCGGTGAACTTGCGCGGCCGAAAGAGCTTGCCCCAGCGATGCGAACCCGCCACGAATTCGACGCACGTATCGCGCGGAACCGTATCGAGCGGCACCCACATGCTCACGCTCTGCCGTGCGCTCACGCAGTAATACGGCTCGTCGTGATGCCACGGCGTCGGCTTGTCGGCACCGGGTTCCTTGACGAGCACATGCTCGTGAAAGATGCGCGCACGGTCGGATTGCATCAGTTCCCGTGCGATGCGCGCGGCCGGACTCTCTTCGACGAAGCGTCGAAACGGCTCGATGCGTTGCCAGTTGCAATAGTCGCCGAAGAAGCGGCCTGTGCTTTTCCCCGCCGTATAGTCGCGAAAATCCGGACCCGGCTGTGCAACGTTCATTGCGACGCCTTCACGCAGCGTCGGAATCCATTCCGCGAACACGCCGCGCAGCACGGCCACGCCATCGCGTGCGAACGCTTCTTTCTCTTCTTCGAACATGTGATTCTCCCTTTGAGGAAATCGCCGATGTTCGACAAGCGTGTCACGACATATTGCCTGGGGAAATAATGAAAAACCTATAACCGCTAAAGGAAAATGCTTAAGCGCGGCCAGCAATCTCTTGCCGGCCGCGCTGCTTGCCAACTAACTCATGCCTTAGTGACTCGCGCCTTCCGCCGCGCCGATGCCCGTTTCCGAACGCACGGTCTGTGCATCGAAGCCGGCCTGATCGATACGAGCGCGCGCGGACCGGTCCGTGACCGAGAAGAGCCAGATGCCCGCAAAGCCGATCGCCATCGAAAACAGCGCGGGCGATGCATACGGGAATGGTGCATCGGCGAAATGGAACACATCCACCCACACGGCTTTCGACAGCACCGTCAGCACCACCGCCGAAAGCAGGCCCAGAAAGCCGCCGAGCGCCGCGCCGCGTGTCGTGCAACCGCGCCACAACACGGACATGAACAGCACCGGGAAGTTTGCCGAGGCTGCGACCGCGAACGCGAGCGACACCATGAACGCAATGTTCTGCTTCTCGAACACGATGCCGAGCACGACCGCCACGAAGCCGAGCACGATGGTCGTCACGCGCGACACATGCAGTTCGCTCTTGCTCGACGCCTTGCCATGCTTGAACACGGTCGCATAGAGATCATGCGATACCGCCGATGCCCCCGCGAGCGTCAGGCCCGCGACCACCGCGAGAATCGTGGCAAACGCCACCGCTGAAATGAAGCCGAGGAACACGTTGCCGCCGACCGCGCTCGCAAGATGCACCGCCGCCATGTTGGTCCCGCCGAGCAGCTTGCCGCCCGCATCCTTGAACGCCGGATTGGTGGACACGAGCACGATCGCGCCGAAGCCGATGATGAAGGTGAGGATGTAGAAGTAACCGATCCATGTCGTCGCCCAGAACACCGACTTGCGCGCTTCCTTCGCATTCGGCACCGTGAAAAAGCGCATCAGGATGTGAGGCAGGCCAGCCGTGCCGAACATCAGCGCAATGCCGAACGAGATGGCCGAAATCGGGTCCTTGATGAAGTTGCCCGGACCCATGATCGACGCCTTCTTTTCGTGAACGTCGACCGCTTTGGCAAACAGCGCCTCCGGGCTGAAGTTGAATTGCCACAGCACCATGAACGCCATGAACGACGCCCCCGCGAGCAGCAGGCACGCCTTGATGATCTGCACCCACGTGGTCGCGGTCATGCCGCCGAAGAGCACGTACACCATCATCAGCGCGCCGACGATCACCACCGCGATCCAGTATTCGAGTCCGAACAGGAGCTTGATGAGCTGTCCCGCGCCGACCATCTGCGCGATCAGGTAGAACGCCACCACGACCAGCGTCCCCGATGCGGCGAACGCGCGAATAGGCGTCTGCCTGAAGCGGTACGCCGCCACATCGGCGAACGTGAAGCGGCCGAGATTGCGCAGCCGCTCGGCCATCAGGAACGTGATGATCGGCCAGCCGACGAGAAAGCCGATCGAATAGATGAGACCGTCGTAGCCGTTCGTGTAGACCGCAGCCGAGATGCCGAGGAACGACGCCGCCGACATGAAATCGCCTGCGATCGCCAGGCCGTTCTGGAATCCGGTGATGCCGCCGCCCGCCGTATAGAAGTCGGAAGCGGAGCGCGTTCTCTTAGCGGCCCATTTGGTGATGAAAAGCGTCGCCACGACGAACGCGATGAACATGCTGATCGCGGTCCAGTTGGTGGCCTGCTTGACTGCCTGGCCGAGATCGCCGCCCGCGGCGAACGAACTGGCGGAGGCGCCGGCGAGCGCGCTTGCGGCAAGGAGCTGTCGAGCTTTCATTGGACCTCCCGCTTGATCTTGTCGGTCAGGTCGTCGTACGTGCTGTTGGCGTGACGCACGTAGAGGCCCGTGATGGCCACGGTGAAGACGATCACGAACAGGCCGATCGGCATGCCCCACGTCATCACGCCCGCGCCGATCCTCGATGCAAGCAGGTCCTTGTCGAACGCGATCAGCAGCACATAGCCGTAATACACGATGAGCACGAGGGCCGTCAGCGTCCAGCCGAGCGTCGAACGTTTGCGGACGAGTTCGCGATAAGTCGCGCTCGCCTTGATGGTCTCGGCGACCTGAACATCCATGATGTGTCTCCTGCCAAGATGATGTTTGCGCGCGCGATGCGTGACCGCTGAATCTTTTCTTTGCGCTGACGCCTAAGGTACGTGCGCCGGCTTACCCGTTTCTTACGCAAAGGGTCCGCGGATGGCGGGGTTTACGCGGGGGGCAGCATCGGTCAACGCTATCCGGCGTGATGACTGCGCGCGAATCACGTATCGTTGCAGGCAGCACTGCAAAGCATCGTCATGAAGACGCGCGGCGTGCGGCGCGCGGGGACCCGATCGACCGTTCGGTCTCGCGTAGCCATCGTGCGCCGAATCCGTCTCGCTCACTCGAAACCAGGGAGAAGACCATGTGCAATCACGCCCGGCATGAACGAGTTCATCCGATCCACTGCATTCTGCCGCCGCATATGCTCAAGGAGATCGCGAAAAAGGGCACGCCGCAGCAGCGCTCGCTCGCCGTCGAAACGCTGAGCGCCGACCACACCTTCCGGCAGATCCGCTCCGTGCAGGCGGCGCTGATCGCGCCGAGGCGCGGCGTGCACGCGGCTCCGGCCGCCGCGGCATCGGCGCAGCGCAGCATCTACACCGCGAACAACACGGAGACCCTGCCGGGCACGCTGGTGCGATCGGAAGGCTCGCCCCCATCCGACGATGTCAGCGTGGACGAAGCCTACGACGGCCTCGGCGCGACCTTCGAGTTCTATCTGAAGGTGTTCGAGCGCAACTCCATCGACGGTGCGGGGATGCCGCTCATCGGCACCGTGCATTACGGCGTCGAGTACGACAACGCGTTCTGGAATTCGCAGCAGATGGTGTTCGGCGACGGCGACGGCACTTTGTTCAATCGCTTCACCATCGCACTCGATGTGATCGGCCATGAACTCACGCATGGCGTCACCGAACACGCAGCCGCGCTCGCGTATTCAGGTCAATCGGGCGCGTTGAACGAATCGGTGTCGGACGTGTTCGGCGCGCTCATCAAGCAATATGCGCTGAAGCAGACGGCGAGCGAAGCCGACTGGCTGATCGGTGCGGGGCTGCTCACGAGCGGCGTGAACGGCGTCGCGTTGCGTTCGATGAAAGAGCCCGGCACCGCGTACGACGATCCCGTTCTCGGCAAGGACCCGCAACCCGCCGACATGGCGCACTATGTTCAGACCGCGCAGGACAACCACGGCGTGCACATCAATTCGGGCATCCCGAACCGCGCGTTCTGCCTGGCCGCGCTCGACATCGGCGGCTATGCGTGGGAGAAAGCCGGCCGCATCTGGTACGAAACGCTCAACGATGAGCATCTCAAGCCGAACGTCAACTTCAAGGCCTTCGCGAAGCTCACGGTATCGAACGCGGGTCGTCTGTACGGCGCGGGCAGCGCCGAGGCGAAGGCCGTCACCAAAGCCTGGGACACGGTCGGTGTATTGTGAGCCGGTGCGCTTTACTTCGGATCGCATGCAGAAGGAGTTTCCTGTGCACGCTGAACTGATCATCGACGGGGGCGTCGGCTTCTTTCCCGGCCTCGCACGGCCCATCGTCATCGACGAAAACGATCTGTCGCCCGCCGAGCGCGAAGAACTTTCGCGTCTCGTCTCCGCCGCGCGGGAGCAGCCGGCTGCCGCGCCGCGGGCCGCAACCCGGCCGGTGCCGGACGGGCGGACGTATCGCATCATCATCGTTTCGGGCGATGGGGACATCGAACTGGGATGCGCCGATCCGTCCGTGCCACCGGCCTTCTCTGCGCTGATGGTGTTCATCAGGCAGCACGGGCGTCGGTGAATACTACCGGTCGCGTTGTAAGAGCGCGATGGTTCGTCCTCACCGGATACCGCACGCCTCGACGCACCGCTTATGACGCGTGCAGGCATCCAATTTGCTCAGACCAATCGCGAGTCGCGAGGACATCGCACGTCCAGTGCACATCACCGAGAGCGCCGCGAAGGCCCACGATATGAGACGACACCGCATTTCATTCGATCAAGCCGCATCTCACGCAGCCGACGCGCGCCGCGCCGGCGATCACGCCGCCTGATGCTCGCGCTGTCACGCGGTATCGGACGCACGCTCGCGACGATGCTCGCGGCCGCGCTCGCGATGACGCTGCTCCCCGCAAGCGCCGACGAAGGCGCGCGCGACCCGTCCATTGCGCTCTTTTACGGCTCGCCCGTGCCGGTCGGGCAGTTGTCGTCGTTCGATGCGGTGGTCGTCGAGCCGGACAGCGGCTTCTCGCCTTCCACGCATGCAGCCTCATCCGCTCAGTCCAGATGGCTCGCTTACGTGAGCGTCGGCGAAGTCACGCCCGCGCGTGCGTACTACAAGGACATGCCGCCCGCGTGGCTGAAGGGCAGCAACGCGGCGTGGGCCTCGCGCATCGTCGATCAGACCGCGCCCGGATGGCCGCAATTCTTCGTCGATCGCGTGATCGCGCCGTTATGGGCGCGCGGTTATCGCGGCTTCTTTCTCGATACGCTCGATTCGTATCAGGCCATTGCCCGCAACGATGAAGAACGCGCGCAACAAGAAGCCGGCGTGGTGGCGGTCATCCGCGCCATCAAGGCGCGCTATCCGGACGCGCGGCTCATCTTCAATCGCGGATTCGAACTGATGCCGCGCGTGCACGACCTGGCGTATGCGGTCGCGTTCGAATCGCTGTATCGCGGATGGGACCAGGCGAACAGGCGCTATGTCGCGGTGCCCGAAGCCGACCGTCAATGGCTGCTCGCTCAGGCGCGCACGCTGCGCGAGCGTTATGCGCTGCCAGTGCTGTCCATCGATTACTGCCCGCCTTCAGATCGCGAGTGCGCGCGTGACGCCATCGACAAGATCAGGCAGCAAGGGCTCATCCCCTACGTAACGGATGGCGCGTTGCAAACCGTTGGCAGCGGAATTCCGAGCCGGCCTGACGCGAGTGCATCGCGCACGATTCTCGTCGTTCAGGACGTGCAGCCCGGCGCGAATCTCAACGTGACGCCGGGCGTGCGTTTCGTGTCCATGCCGCTCAACTGGCTCGGCTACCGCGTCGAATTCGCCGATGTCGCGAAGCCTTTGCCCGAAGGCGACTTGTCGAAGCGATACGCGGGCGTCGTCGTCTGGCTCGATTATCCGGCGCCGGACCCGTCCGCGTTTCGCGACTGGCTGGAAGCGCAAGTCGATCACCGCACGCCTGTCGCGATGCTGACGACCTTCGGCATCGACATGAGCGGCGAGCTTGCGCGCAAGCTCGATCTCGAACCCGTCGCGGGGCGTCCGGGCAAACGATTGCGCGTTGAATCGATGGATGCGTCGATGATGGGCTTCGAAATGCAGCCGCAACCCGATCCGCACGATACGGCGAACGTTCGCGCCGGTGCGCGCAGTCGTTCGCTGTTGCGGCTTGCGTCGGCGGATGCGGGCAACGACTTCGCAATCGATGCCGCCGCGATCACGCCGTGGGGCGGCTATGCGATGCGCCCCTTCGCCGTCTTCGACATGCCGATGGCCAATCAGGCGCGCTGGGTACTGCAGCCGATACGCTTCTTTCGCGCGGCGCTGCGCCTTCCCGACGACATGCCCGCCCCCGACCCGACCACCGAGAACGGGCGGCGCCTGCTGATGACGCATATCGACGGCGACGGTCTCGCCTCGCGCGCGGAGTTCGACGTGAACGGCGGACCGATGAAGGTATCGACCAACGCCCCGCCGCAATACTCCGGCGACGCGCTCTACAACGTCATCCGAAAGTTCGGGCTGCCAACTACCGTTTCCGTCATCGAAGGCGAGATATCGGACGACGGACCCTACAGGAAGGATGCACCGCGCCTGCGCGCGATCGCGCGTGAGCTGTTCGCGCTGCCGAACGTCGAAATGGCGAGCCATACTTATACGCATCCGTTGCAGTGGATGCGCGTGACGGGCCTCGGCAAGTCGAGCGGCGACGACACCGCCGAGGGCGGGGGCCGTGCGAACTACAACGGGCTGTCGATCGACATTCCCGGTTATCGCTATGACACCGACCGTGAAATCGGCGGCTCCATCCGCTATATCGACACGCTCGCGCCCCCGGCCAAGCGCGTGAAAGTGCTGCTATGGAGCGGCGACTGCCAGGTGCCCGCGAGCGTCATCGAGGCTGCGGACAAGGCGGGCGTCTACAACATGAACGGCGGCGACACGCTCATCACGAAGCGTTACCCGAGCTGGACGGCGATTGCGCCGCTCGGTGTGAACAAGGACGGCTATTTTCAGGTGTTCGCGCCGAATCAGAACGAAGAGCCGTACACCGATCTGTGGCATGGACCGTACTACGGCTATCGGCGCGTGCTCGAAACGTTCGACATGACGGAGACGCCGATCCGCTTCAAGCCGGTCGATGTCTATTACCACATGTTCTCGGGCACCAAGTACGCATCGGTGAAGACGTTGTCGGAGGTGTATCGCACGTTGTCGGCGCAGCCGCTCATGCCCGTCTATGCATCCGAGTATGCCCAGAAAGTGCTGGATTTCCAGCGCATGGAAGTCACGCGCGATGGCGACTTCTGGCGCATTCGGGGCAACGGCTCCCTGCGCACCGTGCGGCTGCCCGACGACCGCGTGCCCGATCTCGCGAGCGCAGAAGGCGTGATCGGATTCAAGGCGGGACCGGGCGGCGTCTACGTCAGCCTGAGCGGCGGGGAGGCGCGCTTTCGCATTGTCAACGCGGCGCAAGCGGCGAAGATGCCGTATCTCGCGGAAGCCAATGGCGTCGTCGATCGCTTCACGCGAACTGCGCAAGGCTTCGTTTTCGAACTGACGTCGCATGTCGCGCCGCATTTCGCCATCGGCGGCGAGGCGCGCGCGGGTGCATGCGTCGTCCGGGCGAATGGGCGTGCGCTTCTTCCCGCCATCGCTCAGGGACGGCGCGTGTATTCGCCGCCCGCATCGAAGCGCAACGAATCGGATGCCGTCCATGTCGATGTCGTCTGCGCAAGCTGATCGCCAGCGGCTTTTCTCGCCGTTCGTCGTGGCGGCTTTCGGGCTGCTGGTCACGCTGATGCTCGTGCTCGCGTTCCCGCGCGAGCGCTTGCAGGAGCGTCTGCTGCGGGGCCGCGAGGTGGATACGCTGACCGTCGCCTATCTGGAAGCGTGGCTGCGTATCGAACCGGATAACACCGATGTGCTCAACGAATTGACGCGCGAGTATCTGAAGGCGCAGCGCATCGCGGACGCCCAGCGGATGCTCGCACGGCTCTCCGTCTCGAGCGATCCACATGCGCAGCTGCGGGCGCTGAAGGTGCGGATCGAACTCGCCGAGACAGAGGCGTATGCGCTCGCGCCCGGCGATCCCGCTCGTCGCGCGCGGCTGGCAGAACTGCGTGCATTGCTCGACGAAACGATCGGCAAGCCGTGGGACGCAGCCGAGCTCGAAGCGTTCGCAGCGAAAGCGCGTGCGCTCAACGACGGCGCGCTCGCGGGGCGATACTACGAGCGGCTCGCGCAAATGAAGCCGGACGAGGCATCGCGCTGGCTCACGCAGGGCGCACAACTGAAGCTCGCCGCGGGCGATCACGTGGGCGCGGCGAATGCGTTTTTTGCGGCGCAGACGCATGCCAGGACACGCGACGACGAACGCCGCTTGTTTCTCTCGGGCGTGCAGGCATTGCAAGCGGGCAACCGCCTCGCCGATGCGCTCGTCGCTGCGGATACGCACATCGGATCGCTCGGACGCGATCGGGAAACGCTGCGCTATCTGACGAAGCTCGCGCTCGCGGCGGGGCGGCCCGACATCGCGGATCGATACGCAAAACGCCTGCTGGACATGTCGGCGCGTAAGAACGCCATGCGACTGGCGGCGCTCGAATCGGCCCGCCCCGCGCATGACGCACGGTCGCCACGATTTACGATCTGCGCCCATGCCTGCATGAACGGCGGCGCCGAGCAGACGCGCATCGCCCGTATCGCCGACGAGAAAGCGCCTCCCGATCCCGCCGACTTCGAACTCGGCTTCAGGGTCTTTCTCGCCAACGGCGATCTCGCAGCCGCGCAACGCGTCGCGCAAACGGCGGTCGATCGCGATCCGGCATCCACCCAATGGCGCGAAAGGCTGGCTCAGGTTGCCGAGTGGAATCGCGCGCCGAATGTCGCGCTCGCCAACTATCTCGTGCTTGCCCGCATGCACGGCGACGACAAGTACTGGAAGCAGGTCGAACGCCTCGCCCCCGGCCTCGGCGACAACGACGCGATGCTTGCCGCCGCCATTCACGAGTCCGACCGCGCGCCGGGCGACATGAAGCAGCTCGATCGCGTCGTGAGCGCCTACGAAGCAGAGGCCGACCCGGACGCCGCACTCGACTTTCTGCAAGCGCGTGCAAAGGGTGCGTATCGCCGGCAAGTGCTCGAACGCTACGCGCGTCTCGCCGAACGCAAGGGCGACGACGATCTCGCCATGACCACTTACGGACAGCTAATCAATGAGTTCGGTCCCGATCCGTCGTACGCGCTGAAACTCAGTCTCATGTACTACACGCGCGCTCGTTTCGATCGCTCGCTTGCGGTGCTCGATGCTGCGAAGAACAACGCCAGCCCGCAGAACGGCGACTTCTGGCGCTTCTACGCCATGATGGCCACGCTGCGCCAGCAGGACCGGAAAGCGCGCGAAGGGTACGACAGACTCGTCGAAGGCGGCCAGGCTTCTCCCGACGATCTCACCGCGATGGTTTCGCTGTACGACGACGAGCCGCTCGAAGCGGGACGCATCGCCGAGTTTGCGTATCGCCGCACGGGCCGCGAGCGTTTGCTGGAACTCGCGATCTACGATTATCTGAGAGCCCGCGCGACCGCGCGCATCGGCGCATTGCTGGCATCGCTCGATCCAGCCGCGCGCGAGGAAGCCGAGCGCTCGCCGCGCTTCCTGCTCGCGCGTGCACAGTACCTTCGGCGCGCAGGCGACCCTGACGGCGCACTCGCCGATACCCGCGCGGCGCTGGCTATCGCCCCGGGGGATCAGGAAGCACGCGCCGCGCTGCTCTGGGCATTGAACGAGCGCGGCAGCGATGCCGAACTGCGAGCCGCCCTCGCCCGCTACGCGCGCGCCGCCGAACGCGACAGCGCGCTATGGGCGCCCTACGCGGCCGCCTGTCTGCGCCTCGGCGATGCGCGCGGCGCGCTGCACATGATGCACAAGCAGGCCGCAACGCGCCGCGACGATCCCTTGTGGGCGCTCGGCTACGCGGATGCACTGGAACTGAACGGCCGTATCGACGATGCATGGCGCGTACGCAATGCCGTATGGCGCACGCAGATGGCGTTGCGCGCATCGGGCAAGCAGCCGGCCATGCTCGACGACGAGCAGCGCGAAGACCTGCGCGGTCGCATGGTGGGCCTCACCGACCAGTTCGCAGGCGGCGATGCATCGCGGCGAGTGTTGATCGAATTGCTTCGGGAAGACGACGCATCCATCGGGATAACGAATCAACGCGCCACGGCGGACGATGCCATGCAAATCGCGGCACATCGGGAAGAGAAGAAGCAGCGGCTCTATTCCGCAGTGGCCCGCGAAGCCGCGCTCGGCTGGCTGCAATCGCACGACGCCTATGACGCCGAAAGCCTGTGGCTCTTGCGCCAGTACATCGACAGTGCGACGCGCCCCGTCTATGCGGAAGTGACGATCGCGCTCGCGGAACGCGACCGCACGACATTGAACCGCTTGCTCGATACCGAGGCCGACTGGATACCGCGTCAGAACCGCCTCGATGCGGAAGCCGCGACCGGCCGCTTCGGCGACGTCCAGACCCACGCGTACGAACAGCAGTTCGCGCTGCCCGACGACGAGATCGTCAATCAGATACTGCGCGAGCAACTGCTGCGCAACGCGCAGGCCATCGCGCCGCACTTCAGGGTTGTCGATCAGGGCGGGTTGTCGTACACCGAAACCGGTATCGGCGCGGGCCTTCGACTGTCGCCGACGCAATCGCTTGCGCTCGATTACGCCGAGCGCAATCAGCACGGCGATGACACGCTCGTCAACGTGCCGCGCCACGATCGCCAGTTGTTGCTGACGTGGCGGCATCTCGGCCTCGACGATAGCGAGCGCGTGAGCATGGGCCGCCGCAATGCACTCGATGACTTCACGACGTTTCGCGTCGACGGGACGCTGTTCGAGCAGCAAACGCTTGGCTTCAACTATGCCCTCGGCGTCAATCAGGCGGCGACCGAGACGAGCCAGTTGATCGTCGGCGGGATGAAGGACCTCGTGAGCGTGGGCTTCAACTATCGCCCGGACCCGCATGTTTTCGTGGGCGGCCGCGTGGAATACGACCGCTTTCATGGACAGGACCGGTCGTTTCTCGGCACCGGGACGGTAGTGGACTTCAACGCAGGCTACAAGCTGCGCGCCGATTACCCCGACTACACGATCCGTGCGGTCTTTACGCACGGGCAGTACAGCGCGTCGGGCAATCCCGGCGGACAACTGGCGCGCCTGTTGCCCGCCGGCACGCCGCTGACCGCGAGCCAGTTCATGCCGCAGTCGTTCACGCAGGAAGGCGTGCTGTTCTCTTTCGGCGACGATCTCCCCGAGGGCTACACGCGCGCCTGGCGGCCATTCTTCGCTGCCGGACCGATCCACGATTCCAACCAGGGCTGGACCGCG
This sequence comes from Caballeronia sp. LZ019, assembly GCF_031450825.1. Taxonomy (NCBI): domain Bacteria; kingdom Pseudomonadati; phylum Pseudomonadota; class Betaproteobacteria; order Burkholderiales; family Burkholderiaceae; genus Caballeronia; species Caballeronia sp. LZ019. Next base: position 689,363 of record NZ_JARTVZ010000003.1, read on the forward strand.
CAAGTGCGCGTGGGATTCGCGGGCAGCGTGTTCGGCAATGACCAGGCGCTCGTCTACTACGAGCATGCCGGCGCGACGGCCGGACGCACGCAGGCGTTCACCGAGTACGGCGTGCGATATCGCTGGCTCTATTAACGACGCTCGTTTGAACATACATCGGATACCGAATCAATCGGAGAGCACATATGAGAGTGTCACGACGTTTTGAAGCCGCATTGGTGAGCGCATGCGCGTTGCTCGCGCTCAACGCATGCGCGGTGATGGATCACAGCGACACTGCCGCCGCCGCGCTCGACAAGAACGCAAGCTGGACCGTATTGCCGATCGCCAATCGCACGGAAACGCCGCAAGCGGGCTTGCGCGCATCGGCGATTGCGCAGAGCCTGCTGGCATCGCACGGAATGCAGCTCACGCGATACCCCGATACCGGCGACGAAGAAACCCTCTTCGATACCGCGAAGCCCGACGCGAACGCCAGGGCGCTCGCCTGGGCGCGGTCGCAGAACGTGCGCTACGCGTTGACCGGCGCCGTGACGGAGTGGCGCTACAAGGTCGGCGTCGATGGCGAGCCGGCCGTGGGTCTGACCTTCGATGTCGTCGATGTGGCGAGCGGCAAGGTCGTCTGGAGCGCGGCGGGCAGCCGCACCGGATGGAGCCGCGATGCGCTGTCGGGCGTCGCGCAGAAGCTCGAGAAGTCGCTTCTCGGCGCGTTGACGAAGTAGCCGCCATGGGCGTCATGAACGATAGCGGCTCGCGACGCCAGCGCGCCGCGCAAAGCGGACAGTCCGTCGCGGGCGACATGCCGTGGGCGCGTGTCTTCGCGCCATCGGGCATCTCGCGCAGACGGGCCGCGTTCATCGCAATGGAAGTCGTCGTCGCGACCATCGCGCTGCTCGCGCTTTGCTGGTTCGTCGATCCGGCAGACCCGCTCCTCTCCCGCACCGGCTTTGGCTGGGTGTGGCTCGTGCCGGTCGTCTTCGCATTGCGCTACGGCACGCTCGCAGGCACGGCGAGTGCGCTGTTGCTGCTGCTCGCGTGGCATGCGCCTCAGTGGTACACCGGCACGCACGGTCATGCCGCGTTTCCGGGCGGCTTCTTCTTCGGCGGCTTCGTGCTCACGTTGCTGTGCGGACAATTCGGCGATATCTGGATCGGACGTCAGCGGCAAGCGCGCATTGCGAACGACTATCTCGCCGAACGGCTGTCGATTCTCACGAAGAACCAGTTCCTCTTGCGCCTGTCGCATGAACGGCTCGAACAGGACGTGCTCGCGCGGCCCGCGACCTTACGCGACTCTCTTGCGCGCCTTCGTTCGCTCGCGCTCAACGACGAAGACGATGGTCCACTGCAAGGCGCCGCGCGCTTTCTCAGGACCGCGGCACAAGCGTGCCAGTTGGAAGCGGCAAGCCTCTTCGCATGGACTGGAGACACCGTTGCGACGACACCCGTTGCAAGCGTCGGCGAGCCCTTCGAACTCGATGCGAACGATCCGCTCGTCAGCGAGGCGCTCGACAAGCTCGTGCTCACGCATCCCGAATCGAATGCGACCGGCGCCGGCACGCGTTATCGCGCGGTTGCGCCTTTGCTCGATGCAGCCGGGCGGCACGTCGCACTGCTCGTCGTGGAACGCATGCCCTTTCTCGCGATGACCCGCGACAACCTGCAGTTCCTGCTGGTGCTGTGCGGCTATTACGCCGACAGCGTGCGCCATGCCGAGGTGAGCAGGTCCATCCTTCAGGCGTTTCCCCGTTGTCCTTATGATTTCGCGCTTGACTATGCGCGGCTCGTCCATCTGCTGCGTGACACGGGCGTGGAATCATCACTGGTTGCGCTCGTCTTCGATACCACCGAGTTCGGCGCATCGCTGCATGAACATGTGCTGCGCCTGCGACGCTCGCTCGATGCGCAGTGGCCGATCATCACGCCAGCGCGACGCGTCGTCCTCACGCTGATGCCGCTGTCCGGCGAAAGCGCGGTGGCGGGTTATCTTTTGCGAATCGAAGAGAATCTGCGCGCGCAGTTCGGTGCGGACTTCGAATCGGCGCATGTTGCGACGCATGCGATGCGTCTCACCGCCGATTCGCCCGTGGACGCGCTGCATCATTTTCTGAGGCTCTGTCATGTGGAAGACTGAGCGCGTCATCGTTGCACTTGCATGGATGGCGGCGGTGTGTGGCGTCGTCGTTCAGGCATGCGTGTTCGTGCTCGCCGCGCACGGCGGCCCGCCGACGCGCGTGCTGCTCACGTGCCTTTCGATGCAGGCGATCGCGGCCGCACTGATCGCGTTCGCATGCTGGCGTGCGTTGCCGCAGCGGTATCGCTCGAAAGGCGCGTGGTGTTATCTGTGGCTGCTCAACTTCGCGGTGCCGGCGGGCGGCGCGCTGGCCTCCGTCGGCGCAATGGCCGTTGCGCTTGCATTGCCGCGTCGAGCGCAGGCGCGCGACATTGCCTACGTCGAAGAGCCCGAGTTCGCGACGCATCTGATCCCCCACGTGTCTTACGGGCGCGGTGCGCGGCTGAAGGCCGAACTGCAGAACGCCGAAGCGGTCACGTCGCTGCGCATGACCGCCCTGCTCGCAATGCAGTCGATGCCCGCGCATACCATCAGTCCGCTCCTGCGCGGCATGCTGGCCGATCCGCTCGACGATATTCGCCTGCTCGCCTACGGCATGCTCGACAGTCAGGAAAAGCAGCTCACCCAGCGCATCCTCGCGCAACGTCCCAAGCTCGCAATGCAACTTTCGCCCCGGGAGCGTTATGAGGCCAACAAGACACTCGCCGAACTTTATGGCGAACTCATCTACGCGCATCTCGTTCAGGGCGATGTCTATCGCAATGCAGCCGATCAGGCCGACGCCTACGCCGCCGCTGCACTCGATATCGATCCCTCGGACGCCGCGCTGTGGCGCATGCGCGGACGGCTCGCGCTCGACCGCGGCGACCTCGATGCGGCGGACAATCTGCTCGAGCGTGCCATCGAGCAGGGCTTCGCGCGCGATCGCATGTTGCCCTATCTCGCGGAGGCGGCGTATCGGCGCGGCGATTTCGCACGCGTGAAGACGTTGCTTGCGCAGATGAGCCCGTCCGCAATCCTGCCCGTGATGAAGCCCGTGCTCGACTATTGGCGCGGTTCGCTCGCCACGCTCCGCAAAGGCCCGACATGAACACCGTTGCCCCTCCCGATGCAGCATCCATCAAAACATGGCCTGCGCTCAGTACGGACTTGCCCAAAGCCTCGCGCGCCGATGTGGTGCTGTTGCTCGAAGGAACATTTCCGTACGTGAGCGGCGGCGTATCGAGCTGGGTCAACCAGATGATCCGCGCCTTTCCCGATCTCACGTTCGCGCTGTGCTTCCTCGGCAGCCGCCCGCAGAATTATCCGAAGGCGTCGTATGCGCTGCCGGACAACGTCGTGCACCAGGAGAATCATTTTCTCTACGACTTCGAAGCCGCCCCTGAGGCCGAGAAACGCCGTGGCGATCGCGAAGCCTTCGCGCGATCGGCGGAACTGCACGAAGCGATGCGCAATCCGGCCATGCGCGCCGCCGCCGGCTCGATGCTGCGTGACATGCTCAAGGAGCTCGCGCCCGACGGCCGTCTGTCGGAACGCGAATTCCTCTATTCGCACGAGGCGTGGAAGACGATCACCGAGCAGTATCGCGAGCGATGCACCGACCCTTCCTTCGTCAACTATTTCTGGACCGTACGCGTGATGCACAAGCCCTTGTGGCTGCTCGCACGCATCGCCAATGACCTGCCGGATGCAGGCGTTTATCACACGGTATCGACGGGATATGCGGGCTTTCTCGGCGCACTCGCCCACTTTCGCACCGGACGGCCGCTGCTTGTTTCGGAGCACGGCATCTATACGAAGGAACGCAAGATCGACCTGTTTCAAAGCCAGTGGATACGCGACAACCGCAGCATCTTCGAGCGCGACGTATCGCAGGTCGGCTATTTTCGCGACCTGTGGGTGCGCTTCTTCGAGACGCTCGGACGCGTGTGCTACGACGCGGCGGACGACATCATCGCGCTTTACGAAGGCAACCGTCAGCGGCAGGTCGCCGATGGTGCGCCGGCTCAAAGGACCGCGAGCATACCGAACGGCGTCGACTTGCCGAGGCTCTCCGCGCTGCGCGCGAAGCGTGCACCCGGCGTGCCGAAGACACTGTGCCTGATCGGCCGCGTCGTCCCGATCAAGGACATCAAGACCTTCATTCGCGCGATGCTGACGGTCGTGCGCAAGGAGCCGGACGCCGAGGCATGGATCGCGGGACCCGAAGACGAAGATGCCGAATACGCACGCGAATGCCGCAGCCTTGTCGAAAGTCTCGGACTCGAAGGCAAGGTCAAGTTTCTGGGCTTCCAGAAGATCGACGAGCTGTTGCCGAAATGCGGGGTTCTCGTGCTCAGTTCGATATCCGAAGCATTGCCGCTCGTCGTGCTGGAAGGATTCGCGGCGGGCGTGCCTTCCGTGACGACCGATGTCGGCTCGTGCCGCCAGTTGATCTACGGCTTGCCGGGCGACGATGCCGCGCTCGGAGCGGCAGGCCGCGTCGTGCAGATCGCCGATCCGCGCGCACTCGCCGATGCCGCACTCGATCTGCTCGACGAAGAGAACTGGCGCGCCGCGCAGGCAGCGGGCATCGCGCGCGTCGAACGTTTCTATACGCAGGAGCGAATGGTCGGCGCATATCGCACGCTATACGAGCGGCTGATCGGCCGCGCAAACGACTGACACGGGGATCGTCATGGCGGGAATCGGCTTCGAACTGCGCAAGATGCTCCGGCGCGATACGCTCGTCGGACTCATGCAGGCCTATGCGTATGCGGGCCTCATCAGCGCCGGACCGTGGATACTGTCGATCATCGGCATGCTGCTGATCGGCATTCTGAGCCTGCCGTTCGTGCTGCCTACCGGACTCATCACACAGTTTCAGGTGTCGGTCACGTATTTGATTTCCTTGTCGCTCGTCCTGACGGGGCCGCTGCAACTCGGCTTCACGCGCTTCACGTCCGACCGCCTCTTCGAGAAACGCGGCGACATGGTGCTGCCGAACTACCACGGCGCGGCGCTCGTTGCGACAATCGCCGCGATTCTGTTCGGCGGACTTGCCGTCGTTCTTCTGTTTCCGCAGCAGCCGGCGGCGTACCGAATGCTGATGCTCGCCGGCTTCGTCGTGATGAGCAACATCTGGCTGGCCACGATCTTCCTGTCCGGCATGAAACAGTACACGTCCATCTTGTGGGTATTCTTCATCGGATATTCCTTGACGGCGGGCGCGGCCATCACGCTCAACCTATTCGGATTGACGGGATTGCTCGGCGGATTCGTGTTCGGCCAAACGGTGCTTCTCGCGGGACTGTTGACGCTGATCTATCGCGACTACACGAGCGATCGCTTCATCTCCTTCGAGTTCTTTTCAAAGCGATACCGCTACCCGACGCTGATGGCGACGGGTTTTCTCTACAACCTCGCCATCTGGGCCGACAAGTTCATGTTCTGGTATGCACCGGGCACGGGACAGGATGTGATCGGACCGTTGCGGGCATCGATCATCTACGACATTCCCGTTTTTCTCGCTTATCTCGCGATCATTCCCGGCATGGCGGTGTTCCTGATGCGTATCGAAACCGACTTCGTCGAGTATTACGACGCGTTCTATGGCGCGGTGCGGGAAGGCGCATCGCTGCAGCATATCGAACGCATGCGCAACGCGATGGTCGAGGCATTGCGCAACGGACTCTATGAAATCGTGAAAGTGCAGGCGACCGCCGCGCTTCTCCTCTTCGCGATCAGTACCGCGCTGCTCGGATGGCTGCGCATTTCGGCGCTTTACTCGCCGCTGCTTTATATCGATGTGATCGCCGCCAGCCTGCAGGTGTTGTTCATGGGCGTGATCAACGTGTTCTTCTATCTCGACAAGCGGCGTGTGGTGCTGGCGCTCGTCGGCCTGTTCGTCGTATCGAACGTGGCGCTGACGGGCGTGACGCTCGCGGCCAACCCCGGATGGTATGGCTACGGGTTCGCGGGGTCGCTGCTGCTGGTGCTGCTCGTCAGTCTCGTGTGGCTCGATCGCAAGCTGGACATGCTGGAGTATGAGACGTTCATGATTCAGTAGCCGACGGCGCTGAAGCGCTTCTTCTGAAGATTGCTGCACCGTCTTGCATGACGCGAAAGCCGTAATCACATTGCTCTGTCTGTTCGTTAGCCCACATTCCATTCGTTCGCTATTCTAAAGACCGGATTGCTTGTTCGCGAACGTCGTCCATACTTCTTCTGCCCACTGTGGAGGGCGAGTCCGTTGCGTGGGCCTTGCGGCAGTGCGGCGGAAGCCAGTCGCTAACTCTACCTGGCCTTTCCACGTTCATGAGGTTTCGTATGGACTCCACTTCGATCAAGCGGCGCGCGTTCGTAAAGGGAACGGCGTCGGCGCTCGCGCTCGCATCGCTTCCCAAACTGGCCGGGGCCGTGACGACGCCGGTCGTCAGGCTCGAATGGCAGGCGTTCAAATCGACGACGCACTACGCATCGTTTCTCAACGCCGTTCGAACGATGAAAGGCATGACCGATGCGAGCAAGCCGGCATCGTGGCAATACTGGGTCAACGTCCACCGCAATTATTGCCCGCATAGCGAGCCGTACTTTCTCGCGTGGCATCGCGGCTATATGTATTACATCGAACAGCAGCTCAAGACCACGTCGGGCGATACGGGCCTGACGCTGCCCTACTGGGATTACTACACGTACCCGGTCATTCCATCCGAATTCACCGATACGGCGAGCGGCAATCCGCTGTATGTGTCGCGCGTGAACTCGAACGTTTATCAGGCGCTCGATCTCAGTCCGTTCGCCTCGACCGTGGTCAACATGCAGCGTGGCACCAGGAACGCTTTCGAAACGAAGTTCGAGAATGCACCGCACAATCCGGTGCACGACATCATCGGCGGCTATATGGGGAACATCCTGACCGCGCCGATCGATCCGATCTTCTATCTGCATCATTGCAATATCGACCGCCTGTGGAGCGCGTGGGAACTGCGCTCCACGAGCAAGGTGCCCGCTGCTACGAATAGCTACTGGAGCGGCAGCTTCACGTATGCAAATAGTCTTACCATGGCGAAGTCGAAGACGCGCATGGTGTCGAACCTCGGCTACACGTATGCCAACAACAGCATGCCGGTTGTATTGCCGCCGCAAGCGCAACGTGGAGGGATCGTGCGAGTACAGGCGCAGGTATCGTCGATTCATGGACGGCCGCAAGCCGGCACGTTCACCGCAACGCCGGGCCGCAGCATTTCCGCGACCCGACGCTCCCTGGGCGGCGTCAGGGGCGTGGGGCTCGGCAATGCGTCCTTGAGCGCCGTCATTCCGCTCGCGGCCACGAACGCGACCGCGCTGAAGGACGTGCTCGCATCGTCGCCGGCCACGACGCTCGACGAGTCATCCGAAGCGCCGCAAGCGGCGGGTCCCGGAAAGGCGTCACTGCGCCACGTGAAGCTCGTGCTGGACGGCCTTGCCATAACCGCTGCCGGGCAGAACGGCGGCTTCTTTTACAACGTCTATCTCAACCTTCCCGCAACCGGCGATGTCGATGCCGTGAAAGGCGATCACTTCGTCGGGACGCTGGGCGCATTCGAGATTTCGACGGCCACGCATCACGGCACAAACATGATCGCGTTCGATGTGACCGAGCAACTCGCGCGGCTCGGCGTGGGCAACCCGAACCAGCTCGTGGTGTCGTTCGTGCGCGTGAGCGGTCTCAACGCGCCGAAGGGCAACGTCGTGTCGGTCGATGAATTGCGCGTCGAGCTGAGCGCGGACGGGTCGTGATGACGCGGCGCTCCGAGAGGCCGCGTCGCCGTCAGTGGCGGGCATTCTTCATGCAAACCGACAGCGCGGCTCGCGCGATCGAGCGACCTCCCGCTCAAACATAGTCATCAGGTCCGCCAGTTGCACGAAACGCAGCGTTTGCATCATGCATGCAAAATGCAACTTCATCTATTTTTAGCCAACGTTTCGGCAAAGGAGAACCTGATGAAGGCATTCGCTATCCGCGCGCCCGGCGGGCTGGACAAGCTCGAAATCCGCGACATCCCCGATCCCGGCCAGCCCGGGCCGGGTCAGATCCGCGTCGCTTTGCATGCGACATCGCTCAATTTTCACGATCTGCTCGTCGCGAACGGGACGATTCCGACCGCCGATGGCCGCGTGCCGATGTCCGACGGTGCGGGAGTGGTCGAAGCGGTCGGCGATGGCGTGACCGAGTTCGACGTTGGCGACCGCGTCGTGTCGTGCTTCTTCCCACAATGGACGGACGGCCTGCCGCAAACCGAAGTCGGCAATTTCGCGGGCACGCCAGGCGACGGCATCGACGGCATGGCGGCGATGCACGTCGTTCGCGCAGCCACCGCGTTCACGCACGCGCCACGCGGCTGGACTCACACCGAAGCGGCGACCATCACCACGGCGGGCCTCACCGCGTGGCGCGCGCTCGTGGTCGATGGCGCGCTCAAGGCCGGTGATACGGTGCTCGTGCTCGGCACTGGCGGCGTATCGATAGCGGCGTTGCAGATCGCGAAGACGATGGGCGCGCAAGTCATCGTCACATCATCGTCGGATGAAAAGCTCGCGCGTGCGAAAACGCTCGGGGCCGATCACGCCGTCAACTACCGCACGCATGAGCAATGGGGCGGGCTCGTTCGTGAATTGACCGGCGGACGCGGCGTCGATCATGTGATCGAAGTCGGCGGGCCAGGCACGCTCGCACAGTCGATCGAAGCGGTGCGCGTGGGCGGCCATATCGCCCTGATCGGCGTTCTGACGGGGCGCGAAGGCACCGTGCCGACGTCGTTGTTGATGGCGCGCCAGGCGAAGCTGCAGGGGCTGATCGTCGGAAGCCGGCGCGATCAGCAAAACTACGTGCGCGCGCTCGAATCGAACGACATCCGTCCCGTCATCGATCGAACCTTTTCTTTCGACGCTCTCCCCGACGCGTTCCGGCATCAGGAAAGCGGCGCGCACTTCGGGAAAGTCTGCGTCGAGTGGTAAGGGCTGCCGCTCGGGCCGGGCGGCACGCGCATTGCAGGCATCGTGCATCGACATGAAAAGGAGTCAGGCATGATGAGCAAGCGCACTCGTACCCTGGTAATGATGCTGTCGGTCGCCGGCGCCACGGCCACCATTGCAACGACGTCGTCCTACGCCGCCGAAGCCACCGCACCCGGTCACCAGCAACGCAACGAAGGCGCGGGTGTGCGCGGCGGGCAAAGCGCTCAGAGCGGTCAGGGTGCGAGTCCCCAAGGCGGTCAGGGCGCGGCGACGCAGATGGGCACGCCTCCGGCTCAGTTGAAGCGTGAGGAAGAAGCGCGGCAGCGCGGACATGCCTCGGGCGCAGCGGCGAAATAAAGGAGCATTTGCGTAGAGCCGGCCTTGCGCGAGCTTTCATGAGTCGCAAGGCCGCTTTTCATGCGCATTACATTTCGCTCGCGGCTCTCCTATGATGAGGAAGCGCGCGTCGCAACGGCAATGAACGAACGGCTTCACAGCCGGACCGCGCGCTGTTCAATCCATCGCCGGAGAGCAGAGTTCCATGAGCACGCGTTCGACCGACAGCGACGACGCCAGCGCACGCGATCATCCGCGCTATGCGCAGATGTTTCCGGTGCTATCCGCAGCCGATGTCGAACGCCTGCGCCGCTTCGGCGCCGCCGTGCATTACACGAAAGACTCGTTTCTTTATCGCGCGGGCGGCACTTGCCCCGGCGTGTTCGTGCTGCTGTCGGGCAGGGTCAGAATCGTTGCCCGCGAAGGGTTGCTGCGCGAACGCGTGATTCACACCTACACGATGCCCGGCGAGTTCACCTCCGATGTCGCGCAGCTATCGGGCAAGCCCGCCGTCGTCGACGCTCACGTCCTTGAGGATGTCAAAGCAATTCTTCTGCGTCCGGACGTGCTCAGAGCGGTCATGGTCTCGGAAGCGGATCTCGGCGAGCGCATCATGCGCGCACTGATCCTGCGGCGCGTGCTCGTGTTCGAGCGCGGACACGGCGTCGTGCTCGTCGGCGCATCGGGCAATGCGAGGCTGCGCGCCTTGCAGAACTTCCTGAGCCGCAACGTCTTTCCGAGCGTCACACTGGACGCCGGACACAACGCCGAAGCACTCGCGCTGCTCGAACGTCTGACGCCGCAGCCCGACGACTTCCCGCTCGTCGTGTGCCCGAGCGGCACCGTGCTGCGCAATCCGGATGAAGGACAACTGGCGTCATGTCTCGGCCTCGTGCCCGACTTCGATCCCGCGCACGTCTATGACGCGCTGATCGTCGGCGCGGGACCGGCGGGACTCGCTGCAGCCGTATATGCGGCGTCCGAGGGATTGTCGGTCGCGGGCATCGATTGCCGCGCGCCCGGCGGACAGGCAGGCAGCAGCTCGCGCATCGAAAACTATCTCGGCTTTCCGACCGGCATCACGGGACTCGCACTCGCGGGGCGCGCCTTCGTGCAGGCGCAAAAGTTCGGCGCGCATATCGGCATACCATGCGAAGCCGAAGCGCTGCACTGCGATGCTGGCGCGCTCGCCGTCGAACTCAGCGATGGCCGGCGTATCGCCGCGCGGACCGTGGTGGTCGCGAGCGGTGCGGATTATCGCCGGCCGGAAGTCGATGACCTCGCGCGCTTCGAAGGCAGCGGCGTCTATTACTGGGCGACGCCGATCGAAGCGAGGTTGTGTCGCAAGGAGCCGGTCGCCTTGGTCGGCGGCGGCAATTCGGCAGGACAGGCCGTGGTCTATCTCGCGTCGCATGCCGAGCACGTTCATCTGTTTTTTCGCGGTGCGAGTCTCAAGCACAGCATGTCGCATTATCTGGTCGAGCGGATCGCGGCTTTGCCCAACGTGACGCTGCACGCGCGCACGGCGCTGACTTCGCTGCAAGGCAATGCGCGTCTCGAATGCGTGCGTTATCGCAATCCCGACGGCATCGAATGCGCGCTCGATACGCATCATCTCTTCGTGTTTATCGGCGCTCAGCCGCGAGCGTCCTGGCTCAAGGCATGCGGCGTCGCACTGGACGCCAAGGGCTTCGTGCTGACAGGCGCAGACGTTCCTGGCAACGACGCTCGCGTCATGTCCCTGCAAACGAGCATCCCCGGCGTGTATGCCATCGGCGATGTGCGCGCGGGGTCGATCAAGCGCGTTGCATCGGCGGTCGGCGAAGGCGCGGCGGTCGTCGCGCAAATTCACGCTTATCTCTCGATTCGTTCGGCGGTTAATTCATAGGCATGGCCCGTGCTGTGTCCGGGTCATGAAAATCGTATGCGTTGCCTGGGGTTCCATGCTGTGGAATCTCAAAGGCTTTCCAATTCGTGGCGAATGGCGAGAAGGCGGTCCTTTGATCCCACTGGAATTTGCTCGCCATTCCGACGGCGAAATCGCGAGTCTGGTCGTGCTCCCGTCGGGTCCGGTCTCGCCAACCTACTGGGCGCCGCTCGCTCTCGAATCGCTCGATGCCGCGCGCGAAGCCTTGCGTAAGCGCGAAGACGTGCGCATCAACGAGGCCCAGTGGATCGGCAGCATTCCGCAGCCGGCGGGCATCGACTATCCGCAATCGCACGCGTTTGCTGCATGGCTTGCGCGTAATGGCGCGGATGCCGTGGTCTGGACCGCGCTGCCTCCGAAATCCCACGATTGCAACGGCCGCATGCCAAGCGTCGATGAGGCGATCACGTACTTCAATTCATTGAATGAGGATGACCGCAGCCGCGCGGAAACGTATATTCGTCAGACGCCGCCGGTTGTTCGTACGCCCTTTCGCGAGCGCTTCGAGAGTGTGTTCGGATGGACGCCGAGTAATCCGCGCGATTCGCTTTAGCGTGAATTTCCGCTCGCCTCCGGTGCGGCGCACGTATCGACTCCTTCCAGCCCGCGCGCGCGTTTGACCGCTTCCAGACGCGCCTGCGCCGCCTGCAGGTTGCGCGGATAGTAGAAGTCCTCTTGCCACGGCTGATAACCCACGCTCTCCAGTTCGCGCAGTTCGCATAACTGGTGCGCGCGCGTCGCCGACGCTTGCGACGACGATCCAGCGGTCGACTGGCAAGCGCCTAAATGCAGCGCCACCAAGAGTACGAGCGCGACCTTGCCGCGCGGCATGTTGCGATGAACCCGATCAGGCATTGCGAATGCTCCTTCTTTGTCGGCTTGATGTCCGGCAAACCGTCCTTAACGTACACCGCTTCGGTTAGCAACTCAGGCTATAAATTAAAGTTGTAGGTGAGGTAACGATCATGGTCATTAACTGCGCCCATTGCGGCAAACTTTATTTCGTGGATAGCGAGGACAGGGAGCTTAAGGCGTGCCCGGTATGCGGCGCGGAAGACGCCGAGCAATTGGCGACGACCATCGTCTTTGCGCAGGCAAAGAGCGATACGCCGCCACTTGTCGCTCAAAGACAGGACGTTCATCGAACGCATTCGAGGTCCTAGAGCGCCGCTGTCGCTGAAGCGATGCATCCTACGAAATTCCAGCCCGTTTCGAACATTGAATCTGTCACTACGCATGTTCTGGCGAACAATGCGCGCGCTCGTGCCATGCGACGGTCTTTAGGAAGGAGCCACGCTCTCGTGCTGGCGCGTCGGCTTGTCGCTCACGGCGGGCTGATTGCGAGAAAGACGCTGGGCGGCTGACGTGACATGGCGCTCGTCGAGCAGCGCATCCAGCGTGCGTAAGGAATTGAGGCCGATGTTCTGGCTTTATTTCAGCAATGCGTTGCCGTTGGCAATGCTTTCTCGCGAGAACGTCATGCCGACGTTCCCGCGAGCTAATGCGTCAGGACTGCACGAACGCAAGTAAATCCGCATTAAGGACATCGGCATTAATCGTCAACATGCCGTGCGAGAACCCCGGATAGGTTTTAAGCGTTCCATTCTTAAGCAGCTTGATGGACTTCAGCGCCGCATCGGCGATCGGCACGATCTGATCGTCTTCGCCGTGCAGGACGAGCGTCGGCACGCTTATCGATTGAAGATCTTCGGTCTGGTCCGTTTCCGAGAAGGCCTTGATGCCGTCGTAATGCGCCTTCGCGCTGCCCATCATGCCCTGTCGCCACCAGTTCTGGATAACGCCCTGATGCACGGTTGCGCCGGAACGATTGAAGCCATAGAACGGCCCGGCCGGAACATCGACGAAGAATTGAGCGCGATTGTCGGCAAGCGCCTTGCGGAAACCGTCGAACACTTCGATGGGCAGCCCTTCCGGGTTCGCCTCGGTCTTGAGCATTAGCGGAGGCACGGCGCTGACGAGCACTGCCTTGGCGACGCGGCCGGCCGGCTCGCCGTGTCTTGCCACATAGCGCGCTACCTCGCCGCCGCCCGTCGAATGGCCGATGTGCACCGCGTTGCGCAGATCGAGCGCTTCAGCGACAGCAAAGGCATCGGCTGCGTAGTGATCCATGTCGTGACCGTCGGAGACTTGCGACGAACGTCCGTGGCCGCGCCGGTCATGCGCGATCACGCGATACCCTTTTTGCACGAAGAAGAGCATCTGTGCGTCCCAATCGTCGGCGGATAGCGGCCAGCCATGATGGAACACGATCGGTTGCGCGTCCTTGGGACCCCAGTCCTTATAGAAGATTTCGACGTTGTCTTGCGTTGTAACGTACGGCATGGTCATTTCTCCTTTTTCGACGTTATGAAGCAATAGCGGACATCATCATCCGGCGTGATTGTTACAAACGCCACCGTGGCGGCGAACGACATCAACGGGAAACTGCGGGAAGCGACGAGAAGGATACGGGCGTCATAAATCCGGCGGAAGAGCGCCAGATGGAACGTATTGTTGCGCACGGAATGCTAACTGAGTTTCCGGCTGTTGTGCGAGAGCGTGGCCGCTATTCGTTTGTGATCGCCTGATGCGCCCTCTAAGCCTAAGCGCACGGGTGTGGGTTGGATGCGTGGCTCTAGCCGGGCGCGCTACTCGTTCAATCTTTGGGATTTATTTTCAGGCTTGAGTCGAACGGCGCGAGCCAGTGCGTCCATGCCGTTCGACAAAACTCGCTTATGAGAACGCCGGCTTATCGATTCACGGAGCTTTGCAGATGAAACCTGTCGGGTTTAGTCACCGCTGCCGCTCTCGTTGACGAGATGCGCAATCTCATCGACTTCGATGCTCCGTCCGAACCGACTCTTCATGCCATGTCCCCATGCATGCACGTGCGCGCCTGGCTCGAGATAGTCGGACAATGCATCCGCTGCATGCGGCGGCATCCGCAACGACGTGCCGTCGTCGAGCAAGGCGCCACGCAGTTCACCTTTGGGGCCGTACAACCGAAGCAGCACTTCGCCGGTAGCTTCCATCGGCCGCAATTCGACTGCGGCCTTGCGATGCCTGGCGTCGTGGTCCGGGCCTTCGTCGATGATTGCGCGCCCATCCTTCGTGGTGACCGCGACGGCCGCGATCATATCGACGCCGCGGGGCTTCAACCCGCGCACTCGGACGGTATCGCCCGTCGCGACATACCGCGCAATCTGCTTCGACAGATGAGGGGGAAAGTGGACTTGCCTCGACTGACCAAGGACGAACCCATCGAGTTCGCCATGAGGGTTCAGCAGAAATCGCGTAACCGTTCCACGCGTTTCCGGAAGGCTGTCGGGATCGATCCAGTGCATTCGAGATTTCTCCATCGCTAAAGTAAAAGGCGGGCCGGGCGCACCCGGCGTTTTGAATGCGGCACGCGATCCCGATAGCAAACACCTCGCCTTACGGATGGACAACCGTTGCGCTAACTTCCGTCCGAAACATTCGGCGATGCCTCCTGGGCACGCCGCAGCCGCTCCCGGCTGTTCGACAAATGCATCCGCATTGCCGCGCGCGCCGCTTCGGCGTCCCGGCGTTCGATGGCATCGTAAATGTCCTCGTGCTCGCGATTGACGCGATCGAGGTAACTGCCCGGATCGTGATGCGCGAGCGCGGCCGAATTGACTCGCGTGCGCGGAATGATCGTGTTTCCCAGTTGACTCAGGATGCTATGGAAGTAGCGATTGCCCGTCGCTTTCGCCAGTTCCAGATGGAATGCGACGTCCGCCGCCACCGCGTTGCCCGTGCCTTCCGCGATGTGCCGCTCGAACTCGTCGAGCGCGCGGCGCATATGCACGAGGTTGTCGTCGGTGCGGCGCATCGCGGCCAGACCCGCCGCCTCGGCTTCGAGACTGATGCGCAATTCGAGGATCGCCATGACGTCGCGCACGGTCAGGTCGCCGGCCGCTTCGATCTGGAACCGGTCATGATCCCCCGCTTCGAGCACGAAAGTGCCGATGCCATGACGCGTCTGCACGAGCCGCGCCGCCTGCAACCGCGAGATGGACTCGCGTACCACCGTGCGGCTCACGCCGAGCTGCGCCATGATTTCGGACTCGGTGGGCAGCTTGTCGCCGGGCTGCAGCGCGCCACTACGGATGCGCTCCGACAGTTCGGCGACGACTTCCTCCGTGAGGTTGCGGGAACGGCGCAGCGCGCCGGTTGCGGGTGGCTGTGACATGGAAGAACCGAATTTTGAATGCTGATGGCCCATTATAGGGCGCGAGAGAGCTTGTACGACGACTATCGGCGGTGCGCGCGCCGGAATCGACCTCTCATTTTTTCGGTCGCCTTCGGGTTAGACCGGATAAGTGCATTCAAGGAACAATTCGTTGAAACGCAGCGCGGTGCAGCGTACAGTTCATGTACCGCGTGAAGTGACGGCGTTGCCTGCCTCGGATAGCAGGTCGGCGTTCGCCTGCTCCTGGCGCGCAACCGCACGTACGCATCTGTTCGATCGACAACCATCGCGCACGGGCGAGTTTAGAAAGCTCGGCAGCCAACTCGTCCTGTTCGATGCAATGCCGGCCACGCGCCGCGTCAGACGGAACGAGTCGAAGCACGGCAATACGGAACACAGCAACGATTTGCAAGCAAGCGGCCACTTCGACTCAGTTAGCGCGAACGCGCTGACAGTGCGATCGTTTCAACGCCGGCCGCCAGGAGACGAGCAATGATGCGAGAAGTATCCGGGGCGTTCTGCGGCTCCCGCAAACTGGATGAAGCACTCGAGGATCTGCAGGCAGAAGGCATTGCGAGCGACCGGATCCGCGTGGCGCGCATGAGCGGATTCGCCGACGTCCAGATGTCGATCGCGCTGAGCGCGAGTTCGCCGACGCAGTGGATCATCGCCGAGCACATCGGGCAAGCTGACCCCTACGACGCGCCGTACGACATCGCACCGTCGGACGACGACATTCTTCCCGCCTTCGGACATAACGACACACGCGATCTCGATGCCGAAGGCTTCGGTAGCATCACGCGAGTCGTCGTCACGATCCGCGATGAAGCCGAGATGCGTGCAGTATGCGATATCTTTTCGCGCCTCGGCACCGACGACCTCGACGCGGAAAGCGCGGCGGCCTAGCTCGTCGCATTCGACCGAAGAACGGCACTCACTGCGGACTCGGTTCGACCGGCTTGGCCTTCTTCTTATGCTTGAAGTGAGAGCCGCCTTTGCGGGTGCTTCCGGCCGTGGATGCGTTGTCGCCCCCGACGGTGGGTCCGGCAGTCGCGGCGCCGTGGGCGTTGCCGCCGCCGGAGCCACCGTTTCCGTTGCCACCGCCTTGAGCTAGTGCGACGCCCGACGCGAGCGTTGCGCCCGCCGCCAGAACAGCCATCAACGTCAGTCTGGTTTGTCTCATGTCCTTCCTCGGTGGTGACGATAGTCGGTGCCGCAGAAAAATGGCATTTTGCACGCCACATGCGGCATGCAGCGCGCGATCCGCTCCCTTTCACTCAGCAGATTTCATGCGCGTCGCTTGCGCACGTCGCAGCGCATCGGGTCTACCGCGCGCTTCGCCCGGTCGAAGTAGTTTCGCTTTCTTCGCGCGTCTCATCCAGCGGGCCGCACCGCAACGATGTCGCGCGAATTGCAAACCTTGTCGGCCAGCTTGACGAGCTTTGCCTAGTCGGTGATGTGCGCCGCATCACCCGCTTCGTTCGCGAGCACGTTTATTCGATCGTGCGTTGTACGCCGTACAGAACTCCAGGAGCAGGCGAGGCAACGGTCGATGCGCGGAGCGGCTGGTTTAGCGGAATCCATCAGCGACGTCTGGCCCGCTAGCCAATCGCTCGTCACCGCAGTAAAGAACGGCCAATAACGGCGCCAGCACCAGCCTGTTGTCATTAATTCTTATCGGTTAGATATTTCATTAAGCTTGCAAGCGAGAATAAAACTTACTGCTCTGAATAAATTCACCAGGTAAAACCAACGCCTGAAAATGGAGCTGAACGGCTAACGTAATCTCGCACTCATCGCCGCGACATCCATCAAGCCCGAAGCCGCGCGCATGGAGGCCGACCGTGCGCCATCGCACGGACGCACACCCTCTTGAATTCGTTAAATACGATAAAACTACCTCGACGGTGCGTGCGAGGGCTCTTAGAACCGAACAACGCTTCGAGCAATCACCACCATCTGTACGTCCCGGCCTAAATAACCTTAATGGGCCTTTGAAACGTAGACCCGTTTCAGACCCGATTGGCCAAATGCGCTTTGGCCAAGTACAAGGGAAACCAGACACAAATGAAAACTGAATTGCGCCGCATCCTTTCCGAGTCCGCACGCCTCGACGTGCCCATCGATACGCTTTCCGATAGCGACGATCTCTACGCCGCCGGTCTCTCATCGCTTGCCACGGTCCACGTGATGCTCGCAATCGAAGATGAATTCGGCGTCGAGATTCCCGATCACATGCTGACGCGCAGGCTCTTCTCCAGCGTCGATTCGCTCGCTGCGGCCGTCGAAGAACTGCGTCGTTCACAGGCGGACGCATGAACGCCGCCACGCAGCAACTGGAAGCGTCGCAACTTGCAAGTGTCGATATAAGCGCTGCGCCGCGCAGCGAAGCCGAACTGCTCGAAGCCGGGCATCGCGTCGCGGCCATTGCAGCGAAGCACGCCGATGCGGTCGACAAGGAAGCGCGCTTTCCAGCGGAGGCAATCGCGGCCATGCGCGCCGAGCGGCTCTTCTCCGCGATGGTGCCCGTGGTTTATGGCGGCGATGGTCTTTCGCTTGCAGGCGTCGCCCGCTTATGCGAGACGCTTGCCAAAGGCTGCGCTTCCGCCGCGATGATCTACGCGATGCATCAAAGCCAGGTCGTGTGCATTGTCGATCATGGCGTCGATGTACCGTGGCAACGCGACTTCCTGGCTCGCATGGTCAGCGAGCAGTTGCTGCTCGCATCCGCGACCTCGGAGGAGACTATTGGCGGCAACATGCGGACGAGCGCATGCGCGGTCGATCTCGTCGATGACGCCTTCACCATCGAAAAGCTCGCGACGACCATCTCTTACGGCAACTTCGCGGACGGCATTCTCGTCACCGCGCGCCGTCATCCGGAAGCACCGGCGTCGGACCAAGTGTTGATCGTCGCTCCGCGCGAGACGTTGCTGCTCGAGCAACGCGGCACGTGGGATACGCTCGGCATGCGTGGCACGTGCAGCGAAGGACATCGGCTCGTCGCCAAGGGCGCTGCAGAACAGATCCTGCCGGTGCCGTTCTCGAAGATCGCCGATGAAAGCATGCTGCCCATCTCGCATACGCTGTGGTCATCGGTATGGATCGGCATTGCATCCGATGCGTTGCATCGCGCGCATCAGTTCTTTCGCAATCAGTCACGCGGCAAGCCGGGCGCATTGCCGCCATCCGCATCGCGGCTTTCTCAAGCGGTCACGACTGTGCGCATGATGCAGGCGCGCTTGCGTGAATCGCTTCTCGCGGTCGAAGCGTCGCAAAGCGAACGCGCGACGCGTCACGCCAATCACACGGAGGACTTCGATGCGCCGCTGACGGCATCGATCGGCCTTGCGGCCGATCTGAACATGCTGAAGCTCGCGATCTCGCAATCCGCTGTGAGCGTGGTTCAGGAAGCACTGATGATTTGCGGCATGGCGGGCTATAAAAACGATACGCCGTTTAGCGTGGGACGGCATCTGCGCGACCTGCATTCCGCGCCGCTCATGATCAGCAACGATCGCATCGAATTGAATACGGCGAACCTGCTGCTTGCGCAGCGCGCCGCAACCGGGGACCTATAACGATATGAACATGCCGAACGAACAAGCCGCAATCATGGCTGACGCAGAATCACAAGCGACGCAGGCAACTTACGACCAATCGGATCTTACTTTGCGCGATCGCCTCATCGAAGCGGGCATTCTCATCGATACGGGCGAAGACGGACTCTATGGCCGCAGTGCGATTTTCGAAGACATCGTCGAGCGCCTCAATCAGGCCATTACCCTGCTTGGCGCGGACCAGCACGCCGAAGTGCTGCGCTTTCCGCCGGCCATGCGCCGGCGCGACTTCGAAGACAGTGAGTACCTCAAGAGCTTCCCCAACCTGGCCGGCACGATTCATTCGTTTGCGGGCAATGACCGCGGACATCATCGGCTGCTGGAGGCACTCGACAAGATCGTGCATATCGGCGAGGAAGAAGAACGTTCGGATGAATGGATGGACCAGCAAAAGCCGACGCGCCTCGTACTGACGCCCGCCGCGTGCTATCCGATCTATCCGCTCGTCGCCAAGCGCGGAAATCTGGCTAAGGACGGCGCCACTTTCGACGCGTTCTCTTATTGTTTCCGTCACGAGCCTTCCATCGATCCGGGTCGCATGCAGATGTTCCGCATGCGCGAATATATTCGCGTCGGCAGCCCTGAACAAGTCATGGCATTCAGACAGAAGTGGATCGAGCGCGGATCGCTGCTCGTGCGCCTGCTGCAATTGCCATTCGAAATTGACCTCGCGAACGACCCGTTTTTTGGCCGGGGCGGCAAGATCGTGGCGGATAGCCAGCGCGCGCAACAACTCAAGTTCGAGTTGCTCGTGCCGGTCGCTACACCCGACCGTCCGACGGCTTGCCTCTCGTTCAACTATCACATGGAGCACTTTGGCGAGCTGTGGAATATCCGCCAGGCCGACGATAACGTCGCGCATACCGCATGCGTCGGCTTCGGCATGGAGCGTACGACGCTCGCGCTGTTCCGTCATCATGGCCTCGACGTGAAGGCATGGCCTGCACCTGTGCGTGAATTGCTGTGGGGCAATGGCGAACCGATCATCGCCGATAGCCTCGCCAACCTGGGCAAAGACGCATGAACGCGCGCTCGCCCGCGGAAGCGCTGAATGGCACAGACGACGAAGCAAGCCGCCATGCACTGCATCGCGGCGAGCGTGTCTGGCTCGAAACGAATTGCTATGTTGACTTGTGGATCGAGCTTCTGCATCACCTTGATTGCGATCCCCATGCGGCGCTAGGCTTTACCGTAACGCAGGCTTTCGAGGGCGATCAGTTCACGTTTCCGAAGTTCTCACTGGACGACATCGGCAGGCTCTATGGGCTGCAGGCCCAGGAGCTTGCCATTTATGACACGCTTCAGGCACACGTCTGCGAGCAGACAAGGCGCGGTCATGTAGTCGTCGCAGAGGTCGATGCCTTCTATTTGCCCGATACGCGCGCAACCGCATACCGTCAGACGCACTCCAAGACGACGATTGCGATCGACACGATCGACGCTTCAGCGAAGCGCATCACCTACTTCCATAATGCCGGCTACTTCGCGCTTTGCGGTGAAGACTACGACGGCGTGTTTCGCCTGAGGCCGGATCTCGTCGGCGACGCGCATGCGCTGTTTCCATACGTGGAGTTCGTCAAGCGAGCACGCGCGCCACTCGAAGGCGATGCGCTCGTGCAACGCTCTGTCGAGTTGCTGAAGCTGCGTCTGGCGGATCGCCCCTCGGCGAATCCGATCTCGCAATGGCGCGCAGAGTTTCCAGAACATTTGCGCGCATTGCTGGAACGCGACGTCGCTTATTACCACCTGTACACGTTCAACGTAATGCGTCAGCTCGGGTCGAACTTCGAACTGTTGTCGAAGTATCTGATCTGGTTGAACGCAAACGGCGTCGATGTGCCAACGGACATCCAGACGAGCGCGCAAGCCATTGCCAGCGAAGCGATGGTCATGCAATTCCGCCTCGCGCGGGCACGCATGCGCTCGCGCTCCGATGCTTGCACCGATTGCTTCGACTCGCTCGAATCGTCTTATGACAAGGTAATCGAGCCGCTTGCTCTGCGCTTTCTCTAAAGCCTTAGCCGCGCTAGCGTGGCTAACGCACGCTAAAGAAATCAAATATAAGGAAAGCTCATGTATGCCTCGCCGCTTGTGCCGCGCCGCCTGGACGCCGGCTGGCAATGCGCAAGCACGCCTGCCGGCGCCTGCCCGACGCCCGACGCGCTCGATGCTCATACACAGTGGCTCGACGCACCTGTGCCTGGCACCGTGGCCTGTGCGCATCGCGCTGCAGGAGTCAATGGCGACGCACTCGCGCAGCCTTATGCACTGTCGGACCATTGGTATCGCATCACGCTCAACGTGACGGGCAAGCGACGCTTGCGCTTCAACGGGCTGGTGACGATAGCGGAAATATGGATCGACGGCCGCAAGCTGCTCGAATCAGACTCGATGTTCTTGGCACATGACCTTGACGTCGACTTCGCGGGCGAGACGACGCTTTATCTCTGCTTCCGATCCATCGCGCCCGCGCTTGCAGCCAAACGCGGACGCGCACGCTGGCGTCCGAAGCTCGCGCAGCCGGCGACCTTGCGCAATGTACGCACGACGCTCCTCGGGCATATGCCCGGATGGTGCCCCGCGATTCAGCCTGCGGGACCGTGGCGCGCGGTCGAGGTTATCGGCGAGTCGGATGCATCGATCGATCGCGTGCAGATGACTTCGAGCGTCGATGGCCGCGATGGTCTGCTCGATGTGACGGTGCGCTTCTATCACGCACAAGCGCCTCAAGATATGCAACTGGAGTGCGGCGATGCCTCAGCGCAGCTTCACTGGCTCGACGCACACACCGTGACTGGAAGAGTCCGCGTAGTGCAGGCACGCTTGTGGTGGCCGCATACGCATGGCGAGCCGGCGCGCTATTCAGTAAAGATCGCAGGAGGGCTGCAAAGAGTCATTTCGCTTGGCGATATCGCCTTCCGTACGATCGATGTCGATCGCGGACCGGATGGCGCGGGCTTCCAGCTCGTCTTGAACGGCACGCCCGTTTTCGCTCGCGGAGCATGCTGGACTTCCGCCGATATCGTCGCGCTGGACGCGCCGCGCGAAAAACTGAAAGCGCTTTTCAAAGCGTGCCGTCAAGCGGGTTTGAACATTATCCGTGTGAGTGGCACAACGCTCTATGAATCCGATACGTTCTACGAGCTCGCCGACGAATACGGCATCCTGGTGTGGCAAGACTTTGCGTTCGCGAACTTCGACTATCCGACCGACGAAGCATTCGAACAAAGCGTGCAACGGGAAGCGGAGCAATTTCTTGCGCGCACGCGGCGCTTCGCATCGCTTGCGGTATTGTGTGGCGGAAGCGAAGTGCATCAGCAGGCCGCCATGCTCGGCCTGCCCTTCGACGCATATCAACAGCGGCTATTCACCGAGCTCTTGCCCTCGATCATCGCAAGCATGCGGCCCGATGTGCCTTATGTCGTCAATTCACCGAGCGCAGCGCCCGGCGACAAGCTATCCATGCCCTTCGGAACACGCGGCGGCGTCACTCACTACTACGGCGTAGGCGCCTATCAACGCCCTTTGGACGATGCACGCCGCGCACGAGTCCGCTTCGCATCCGAATGCCTCGCATTCGCCAATGTTCCCGACGACGTCGCTTTGCGCGCAACACCCAATGCATCGCGGCCCCATGAGCCGCGCTGGAAAATCGGCGTGCCGCGCGACCCCGGCGCGGCTTGGGATTTCGATGACGTGCGCGAACACTACCTGCGCTCGCTCTACGGCGTTGACGTCGCGCGATTGCGATACGAAGATCCGGAGCGTTATCTGACGCTTTCGCGGGCCGTCGTGGCCGATGTCATGGGCGCTGTGTTTTCAGAATGGCGGCGCAAGGAGTTGACATGCGCGGGTGGCATCGTGTGGAATCTGCTCGATCTTCGGCCCGGTGCCGGCTGGGGTGTGATCGACGTATCCGGCGTTCCGAAGAGTGCGTTGCATGGCCTGGCTCGCGTGCTCCAGCCCGTGCAAGTGCTGATTACCGATGAAGGTCTCGACGGTATCGACGTACATCTCGTGAATGAAACCGCGCATGACATTCGCGCGCGGGTCGACTTGACCTGCTTGCGCGATGGCTCGATCAAGGTCGCAGGCGGCTCCTGCGACATCGTTATGAAGGCGCGTAGCGTCGAAAAAATCAATTCGGGCTCGCTGATCGGCGCGTTCTTCGACACGGCTTACGCCTACCGTTTCGGTCCCCGGGGCCACGATACGACTTATGTGCGTCTGATCGATGCAGACACGGGCGCGGTACTGTCAGAGGCTTTTCATCTTCCCGATATGTCCGTGAGCGAACGCCGCGACGTCGGCCTGAGCGTCACCCTCGACAAAGGCGATGACGGATGGGCGCTTCACGTCACCGCAACGAGCTTCGCGCGATGGGTGCATGTGGTTGACCCTGACTATCGTGCAGAGGTTGACTGGTTTCATCTGGCGCCTGACAGCACGCGAAGAATCCCGCTCATTCCTCGCAACGGCACTGTCACCAGGGCGCCGGAAGGCGATGTGTTCGCGATCAACGGCACGCGCGGCGCGTCTTATCGCGCGCGCGACGCTTAGCGAACTCAGCGAAGCCCGTCAAGCTTCCGAATCCACATACGATGCGAGCCCGCGTCCGAATGACCAGTCCTCGCGCCGATTAGGCGCAAGCACGATCAGCACGTCTTCGGGCCGCAAGCCGGGCGATACGGACAGGCGCGTGGCAAGCGTCTTGTAGAAAGCTTTCTTGGTGGGAAGGTTGCGCCAATCGCTTGCGGTAATGTGGATGAAGACGAGGTCATCGCTTCGCTCGACGCCCAAATAATTCGCGTCGTAAATGAAGTCGTCACGGTCGCGCTGTTCTATGAGTTGGAAGCGGTCGTCCACCGGAACCTGGAACGCTTCGACCAGCGCCTCATGAACCTGATTCGAGATCGCGCGGATGTGCTCCCGCGACTTTCCTTTGATCAGCGAGATTCTAACGAGCGGCATGAATATTCCCCAAGCGGTCTGAGAGCGCGATGAAAGCTACTCTACTGCTCGCCATCAAGTTCGAATATTCAATAATTCAGTACCGATACTTGCGCCGAATCGAACGATCAACGTGCCCGCAGCGCATCGACGATACTCATGCGCGAGGCCCTCAGCGCAGGCAGGAATCCGCCGACGAAACCCATCAGGAGCGAGAACACGACCGTGCGAATCACAACCGACGGCGTGAGAATGAAGCGGAAGGACAAGTCAGCGAAGGTCTGGAAATTCGTCGTGGAAAACGAGGCGAACTGCATCAATGCGGCACAGCACAGGCCCGCCATGCCGCCTACGAGTCCGAGCAAAAGTGCTTCCAGCAGGAAAGCAAGCAGCACGTCGATTCGTTTGAAGCCCAACGCGCGCAAGGTGCCGATTTCCCCGACGCGGTTAGCAACCGACGCGTACATCGTGATCATCGCGCCGATCATGGCAGCTATCGAGAAGATGATGGATAACGTGAAGCCAAGAATATTGATGAAGGTCGAGAGCGCCCTGGACTGATCGCCGTAAAAGACTTGCTCGCGTTTCGCTTCGTCTGCGAGGCGCGGGTCCACGTCGATATCGCTCCTGAAGCGTTCGAAGGCATCGCTGCGCGCGAGGCGCACGATCATCGACGAGTACGTGGTTCGGCGAAACGACTGCATCAATTGATCGGCATCGCCCCAGATTTCCGAGTCGAAACCGCTGCCGGCCGCATCGAAATGGCCGACGACAGTCCAGTCACGCTGCGCGAAGCGCAAATGCTCGCCGATGCGCGTGCCGCCAAAGCCCCTGGCAATGCTGCTGCCCACGATGATTTCCGACGAACCGTGCGTGAACATGCGCCCCGCCGTGAGCTTCACTTGCGGGCGCAACTCGACGCCCATCGCAGACACGCCGCGAATGACGACATTGGCCGGCGTATTCGTGCCGAGCTTGGTCAGCGAGATAAGAACTACGGTCTCTTTCGATGCGAGCGGCTCTCCATTTCGATTCAAAGCGACCGACGGATGCATTTCCATCACATTGGCTTGCGCGCGATCGATCGCGCTTTGAATCTCCGTCTCCGCGCCCTTGCGAATGACGACGACGTTGTCGCGCTCGCCCGTCGAAACGAGTGTCTTTTTGAGGCCCGCGTCGAGCATCAGCACCGTTGCAAAGACGAATACCACGAGCGCAAGGCCGCTTGCGGTCAGCAGTGTCGTGAGGCGGCGCGCCCATAGATTGCGGGCGACATAGGAAACCGGAATGGCCATGGCCGTCTGCTCCTAACCGATGGCGCGCAAGCCTTCGACGATGCGCACACGGCTTGCCTGAAAAGCCGGTACGACCGCCGCCGCCAGCGCAACGGCCAGCGCGCAGACCGCCTGCAAGAACATCGTCTCGTGCGATACCCTGAATACCGGAAACACGCCGCCCGTTGCATGCTGAAAAACGACGGCAGCGGGCGGAGTCAGCAACATGCCTATACCGCCGCCAATGGCGCAAATCGCAAGCGACTCACCGAAGACGAGCACCGAAAGAAACGTCGGTCCCAAGCCGAGCGCCTTGAGCGTTGCATATTCGACGGTGCGCTCGCGCGCGCTCATTGCCATGGCATTGGCCATCACGGCCATGATGATCAGGATCACCACGTATGACACGACACGTATCGCCGCAATGATCTGATTCGACATCGCGACGAAGCCGAGTTGAAACGCCTGCTCCGTTTCGGTCAAGGTCTCAGCGAGTGAGTTCTTGAACACGCTGTCGATGTTGCGTGAGACGGCCGCAGCATGGTCCGAATTATCGATGCCGACAACGTACACGCCGACCTGATCCACGTTGCGCTTCGTCGTCTTGCGAATGGTTTCGTTCAGGTACTCCCAGTGGAACACGAGCTGCCGCGTGATGGTGGATTCCTCGCGCCCTTCCATGATGCCGCGCACGACGAAGTCCCACGTGCCCGGATAGATGGTGCCCTTTAGCGGGATCACGTCACCGACCTTGAAGCCGTATTGCGTGGCGAGTTGGCGCCCGATAAGACAGCCTTTTCTGTCGCGCTGATAATCGGCACGCGCTTGCGGCGAAATAATGAACTCGGGGTAAAGATCCAGATAATTGTCCGACACTGCAAACTGCGCGAAGAAATTCTTGGGGTCGCGATAGACGCCGCCGAACCAGTTGGAGCGCGCAACCATCGTGACGCCATCGACGCCGCGTATGCGGTTCTCATACGCAAGCGGCAAAGGAAAAACGAGCGAAATGGCATTGCGCGTGACGAGCCGCGCATTCGATGCCGCCGCCGCGCCTGCATACCACGCATCGACGACCGTGTGCAGCAGGCCATAAGCCAGCACGGCGATGGTGAGTCCCAGCACGGTCAATGCGGTGCGCAGCTTGTGGCGTGTCGCGTTGCGCAGAATCAGCTTGAGGACGTACATGGCTTAGCGCGCCTTGTCATCGATCAATTCGCCTTTCTCCAGATGCACGAGCGCTTTGGCGGCGTTGGCAGCATGCGCATCGTGCGTGACCATGATGATGGTCTTGCCAAGGCGCTCGTTCAAACGCTGCATCATCGCGAGCACTTCGCTGGCGGAAGTGCGATCGAGGTCGCCGGTCGGCTCGTCCGCGACGATCAGCTTCGGATCGGTGATCAACGCGCGTGCAATCGCGACGCGCTGCTGTTGCCCGCCCGATAGCTCCGATGGATAGTGACTCGTGCGCTCGCTCATATTGACCATGTCGAGCACCATCGCGACACGCTCGCGACGTTCGGCTCGCGAGAGCCTTGTCAGCATCAGCGGAAGCTCGACGTTCTCAAACGCGGTCAACACCGGCATGAGGTTATAGAACTGAAAAATAAAGCCCACGTGCGATGCGCGCCAGTCCGCAAGCGCGGCTTCCGGCAAGCGTGTAATGTCGAGCCCGCCGACCCGCAACTCGCCGCTATCGGGTCTGTCGATGCCTGCAGTGAGATTGAGCAGCGTACTCTTGCCGGAACCCGACGGCCCCATCAAGGCAACGAAATCGCCTTCGGCAATGGACAGTGTGATGTCGGTCAATACCGGCACCGTCTGCACGCCACGCCGATACGACTTCGCGACGTGGCTGATCTGAACGAGGGGCGCCGTGCTCACGCTATTTCTTCGCCACGGTGATGCTGGCGCCGTCCTTGAGCTTGTCACCGGGCGCAAGCACGAGCGTGTCACCTGGCTTGACACCGGATACGGCAAGCAGGTCGCCAATGCGCTCACCCGTTGTCACAGGCACTTCGCGCGCCTTGTCGTTATCGACGCGATACACCACGTTCTTGCCGCCGCGCATGACGACAGCCGCAGGCTGCACCGCGACCACTGCCTTCTTTTCTTCGGGCGGCACGGGTTTCGACAGAAACGCGATCTTCGCGCTCATATCAGGCAGCACGCGTTCATCCCGATCGACGAAACGCACTTTCACGAGCACCGTGGCCTTGGAGCGATCGACTGTCGGCACGATGCGCGACACGCGGCCTGCAAAGCGGGTATCGGGCAATGCATCGAGTTGCACCTCGCATGGCTGATCGACCTTGATGCGTGCAATATTCGATTCGGCCACGTCCGCCTCGACTTCGAGCGTCTTCATGTCGGCGATGGTGACGACTGCGCCCTTGCTATCCGATGCCGACGAAAACGGCGTGATGTTATCGCCGACATTGGCGTGCTTCTCGAGCACGACGCCATCGAACGGAGCGCGAATCACGGTCTGATCGACGGCGACTTGTGCGGCGCGCGCGTTGGCTTGCGCGGAAAGAATCGCAGCCTGGTCGCTATTGATGGATGCTTTGGCCTTGTCATAGCGGGCGCGGTCGGCATCGTATTGCGACGCCGATATCGCGCCGTGCGGTGCAAGCACCAGCGAGCGCTTGAGATTGGCTGCCGCATTCTCGAGTTCAGCGCGCTGCAACTGCAGGTTGGCTTGCGCGACCTTGACCTGCGCCTGTGCCTGTGCGAGCGACGCCGCCACATCGGCGCTTTCCAGCCGCGCGATGATCTGCCCTTCCTTCACCACCGTCCCTTCGAGCACGCCGAGCCATTCGACACGGCCCTGCGCCTTCGACGCCACCGCCGCCTTGCGCTGCGGCACGACATAGCCGGTCGCATTCAAGAGCGTATAAGTCTGCGATGGATACACCGACGTGACGGTGGCGGTCTCCACCGCTTGCGGCCCGGCAAGCCGGACGCCGACGCCGATCAGCACAGCAATGATGGCCGCGATGGCCGCATAGCGAATCCAGTTGCGCCTGCGACGCGGCATGACAGATGCGGCCGCGGGTCCGCGGTCGATCCTGAGTTTCTCTAAGTCGTGTTCAGCCAATTTTTGGGATATACCGAGCCGTTTTCGTTGCTTTGCGCAGCGGTTCGGCAGTGTTGCGTTCAGGGACGCTCAGTATAGCGCCGCGCCTTGTGTTGCTTTCGGCTTCC
The DNA here is from genome assembly GCF_031450825.1 of Caballeronia sp. LZ019. NCBI lineage: Bacteria > Pseudomonadati > Pseudomonadota > Betaproteobacteria > Burkholderiales > Burkholderiaceae > Caballeronia > Caballeronia sp. LZ019. The sequence goes on from NZ_JARTVZ010000003.1 coordinate 717,942, forward strand.
TTGCTGCGACCGTCGAACGCTGCGCGCCTGTTTCAGGTCGATTGCCCCGAACGCGGCGAACGCCCGGATGCGCGCTGTCATCCGATGGCGTCTTGAATACAACATGCTTGGATGTCCGCATTGGGCGCCTCGTGCGCGGGACGCACAGCGATGCTGGGTGATTTTCGTGCGCTGCTGACGATGTTTGCCGATGAGGTTTCGCAGGCGTGAACAAAAAGCGGACGAACGTCACTTGGGGAGCTGGCGTACCGCTGCCTTCGGTTCCATCGAAAATGAATGCACATACCGGCTTGTGAACAAAAATCTTACGGCGAGCCGAACCGCCCCGCGCTCACGCATCGCACCAGCATTTCGCGGCGGAACAATCAGCTTTATTTTAAGATAGCCGCTTTCAGGACTCGGCGATGCGTGCCAGGGGTAGTTTCGTGTTATTTCGGAAACCAGGTCGAAACGCTGCGATAAGAGCCGTTGGCGCCGTGCTGTGCTTGTCGGCGACGGTCTACGCGCAGCAGGCGCACTGCACGGCATCCGCGCCCGCGGCGACTGCGGCGACGGCTGCGAGCGCGTCAACGAACAGCATTCTTGCCGTGACGTCGCTGCCGCCGCACTTTAGCGGCGACGATCCCGAGCACGTGCGAGACGCATTGGCTGCCGCGACGTCATCGAGCAAGAAGCCGGGAGCAAACCCGACGATCACGGGCCGCGTGCGCAGCTTTCTGGCGCGCCCGTTTCATCGCACGTCGAGCGCTTCCGTCCCAAGCAAGGATGAGCGATCGCAAGCCGAGCGGACTTTTGCATTCGTGATACCAGCGTCGTACGGCGTGCGTTTTGAATCCAGAAAAAAGCTTCTGTCGGTCAACGTATCGCTTGCGGCGCCCGAGCAACCCGATCTAATTCTGCTCAAGCGCAAAGTCGAAGGCCAGAGCGGACGGAAGCTCGTCATTGCACCGGAAGCGAAGGCGAAGGGCTTCATTCAGACCATCGACACGATTCAGCTGGACACCGACGACCGCGCCAAAACGAGCGTGCGTGGAAGCGCGCTGCTTCCTGGCTTCGATCCGTCGCATGGCAGCGGCGATTTCGCGATCGTGCTCGTCTGTTCGCTGGAACCGCCTTACCTGTCCGACCGCTCCGAGCACAGCGATCCCACCGATGAGGAGCCCACCGACATCACGCGGAGGACATCGACGTTGCACGGACGTATCGACGCCGTGTGGCTCATCGACAGAAACACCGGCACGATCGTCACGAGGCGGTTACGTCTCGTCAAGTAGACGCGAGCGACGCGCTGGTGCGACGCGAAAACCCCTTGATTCAGGCTGTTTTCAATCATTCACGAGGTGGCGCCATAGGTCGAGGAACGACAAGCTCGCGTCATGGAGAGACGAATGCCCCGTAGTTTCAGAGCCGTGCGCAAGACCGGTCGCATCGTCGGTTTGCGCTTGTTTCGGCGCAACAACAGTGCGTGGCTGCGCGTCGCTGACGTGTTCTCGCGCTTCCCGCTGCTGGCGGGCATCATCGGCACGGCAATGGCCCTGTCGATGGGCGTGCTTTCATTCGCCGCGCTATGGCAAGGGCGCGCGCAGGCCCTGCAGAACGCGCACGAGGCATCGGCGAATGTCGTCGCCACGCTCAGCGCGGACATTGCACGCAACGTGGAATCGAGCGACCTGTCGTTACGCACGATCGTAAGCAGCATCGAGAATCCGGAGGTCGCGAAGATGGCGCCCGCGCTGCGCCCGCTCGTGCTGTTCGACGGCGCGACGGCCGCGAGTTATATCGGCGGCGCATTCGTCATGAACGCCCAGGGGCGAATCACGGATGCGCGGGACGCATCCGACCGCGCTAACCTTTGGTTCAGCGATCGCGGCTATTTCAAGGCGCACGAGCAAAACGCTAATGTGGGACTGTATATTTCGGGGCCCTACGAATCGCGCTTGCGCGACGGCAAGCCATCGCTCGCGTTGAGCCGGCGCATCAACGCGCCCGACGGCTCCTTCGCGGGTGTCGCTGTCATCGCGCTGAACACGAGCTACTTCGATCTCTTGCTATCGCGCGTGAACGTCGGCCGTGCAGGATCGGTATTCATCGTGCAACGCGACGGTGTGATGCTCGCACGCAAACCTCCCTTGCAAGGCGATGGCGCGGGCAATGCGCGAAACGTCTCCGTTTCCCCGACATTCGTCGCCATGAAGGATCAGCCCTCGGGCTCGTACATCGCCACGTCCGCGCTCGATGGCGTTCGCCGCCTCTACACCTTCGTGCGCGTGCCGGGCACGAACCTGATCGCCGCAGTCGCGCCCGCGGAGGACGACGTGCTCGAAGGCTGGCGGCATCGGAGCACCATCATCGGCGGACTCACGTTGATGTTCGGCGGCGGGTTCATCGCCATCTCCTGGCTGCTGGCGATTTCGCTGCGATCGCGCGCCACAGCGCTCGAGAAGCTCCAGCGGCTGGCGGGCACCGACGCACTGACTGGCCTGAGCAACCGGCGGGCACTCGATCGCCGTCTCGGCGAAGAGTGGCGCCGTGCGCGTCGTGCCGACCAACCGCTGTCCGCCCTCTTCGTCGACGTAGATTACTTCAAGCTCTATAACGATACCTACGGCCACGCAATGGGCGACGATGCCCTCGTTGCGGTGGCGGATTGCATTCAGCATGCAGTGAAACGCCCCGGCGATATCGTCGCCCGCTATGGCGGTGAGGAATTCGTGATCGTGCTGCCCGGCGCAACGGCGGCCAGTGCGGTGATGTTCGCCGATCGCCTGCGCAAGAAGGTCGAGTCGCTCGCCATCTCCAACAGCGGTTCGCCGAAGGGCTTCCTCACGGTCAGCATCGGCGCCGCGACGGCGATGCCGCGTCAGGGCAGTGACGCGCTCAAGTTGCTCAACAGTGCCGACGCCGCGCTTTATCGGGCGAAACGGGCGGGCCGGAACCAGGCGATCCACGAAGACAGTCTTGCGGACGGCGGCGTGTAGCGTAGCGCGATGGCATGCCGTATGGCATGTGCTTTCGCATTCTGCATTCGACGGAGGTATGAGACGGCAGTGTCTGCCGTGCCTGATGCAATGGTCGTGAGTCACGCTCGATGCATCGACGATACATTGACGAGACTCGTGCGCTTGATCGGCGTGCCGCGGTCTGGACGGACGAGGCACGCGCCGCGCTGATGATCGAAAGCACGTAGAGGCTATGATGTCAGCGCATTTCGCCGCTCCACGCGGGGAACCGTCGTCGCCATCCACAAAAACGCAGCGCTGTTGGTGCCGAACTCGACGGTACCCGCGCGGCCAGTGAAGTGCATAGCGCCATACGCGAACATGTGGAGTTGATCGCGGCGCTCGAGACGCGCGGTGGCCCGCGCATGGCTGCGCTTCTGCGTCGGCATCTGCCGGGGCACGCGTGGTGCAAAGCAGGCCTGGCGTGCGGTTGTGGTCACGTAGTCGCATGAGCAACCGATGCCATGCTTTCGTGCTGGGTATGGCTCGTGACCGGGGCAATGACCGCAAGCGCAGCCGTAATGACCATTGCGACGATGCTGATAGTGATGGCGTTCATGTTGACCTCCGTTTCGATGAAGCCATTCTCGTCGCACAAAGTTAGCGGCGAATGAGCGCATCCGTCGGAAAGCAGCGTGCGCCGCTGCAGAAGCAATATCGGCATTCATCATTCGGCATACAAGATGCAATCGACGCACGTGAGCAGCACCGCAATCATCGAACTACCGTTCAAGCGCCCGTTCGACTGGGCGCGCCTTCTCGCGTTCATCGGCGGCAGGGCGTCGGCCGGTGTCGAATCGGTGGAAGACGGCGTTTATCGTCGGGCGATCGAATGGCGCGGCGCCGACGGCGTCATCGAAGTGACACCGCACGGACGCAAGCATCGCCTGATCGCGTCCGTGCACGGCGATGCGCGCCGCCACGCCGATGAACTCGCTGCCCCGCTCTCCCGCATGTTCGACGTGGACGTCGATCCTCACGAGATCGCGCATTGCCTCTCGCGCGATCCGTTGCTTGCACCGCTCGTCGAAGCGGCGCCGGGACTGCGTGTGCCGGGGGCGTGGTCCGGCTTCGAGCTCGTGGTGCGGACGATCGTCGGGCAGCAGGTGAGCGTGAAGGGCGCATCGACGATCATGGGCCGCATCGTCCAGCGCGCGGGCCGGCGCATCGACGGTCATCCGCACGAAGGCACAGCGTGGCGCTTTCCGACGCCGCGCGAGCTCGCCGATGCGGACCTCGACAAGATCGGCATGCCTGGCAAGCGCGTCGAAACCGTGCAACGCTTCGCGCGCGCGGTCGCGACAGGCGCACTGCCGATCGATACGCCCGGCGCCAACCGGGAAGACCTGAAGCGCGAGTTGCTCGCGATGCCCGGCATCGGTCCGTGGACGGTCGGCTATGTCGCGATGCGCGCCCTGCGCGATCCCGACGCGTGGCCCGATGCCGATCTCGTACTGATGCAGGCGATTGCGCGGCGCGAGCCCGCGCTTGCCAGGCCGGCGCAGCAACGTGCGTACACCGAACGCTGGCGTCCGTGGCGCGCTTATGCGGCGATGCACCTGTGGAACGGTGCCGCCCTGAATACGGGACGCTTGCGAGGCGGTTGAATCCTGCATGCGGTCTGTTGCATTCAGGATGCCGGGCAATCGAAAATAGCCTAATCTCGATATGACCGAGCGACGCGGATGCCACGGCGCAGCCGAGCATCACGCCTGGCAGCAAGAAACATGGCAGTACGAGGAGCAGGGAGTCGCACATGGACGCTGCATCCCGAGGTACGGAGGGCGGACGCGGTGAACGCGCCGCGTCAGCAGTGGATGCCGCGATTGCATGCAATGTGCCAATTGCGCCGCGCGTGCAGAAGATCGTCGTCGCGATTCATGGCATCGGCAATCAGTTGCATAGCGATACCGTACGCTCGGTCGCCAGCCAGTTCGGTTCGCGTTACGACCCGCCGCTGCCCGTCATGCCGCTCGGCTATTTCGACATCGCGGGCGTCGGCGAAGTCGATGTGCGTCAGCTCGACCTGCCCGAGGGTGGCCCCTATACCGCCGAGCAACGCGCCTTCTATTCGACGCTCGGTTTCGCCGAAGTCTATTGGGCGGATATCCCGCGCGAAGTGGTCAAGCAGGACGACACGCTCGAGGAAAGCAAGGCGTGGGGACTGTCCATCGTGAGCCGCGCGCAGGCCGCCTATATGCTGAATGTGAGCGAGCGCAAGCTGGAACCGGCCGACTTCTCGCTTGCGGCTGGCGTCGTCGAGGAAATCGTCGAAACGGTCGCCGTGATGCAAAGCCTGCTCGCCGTGACGGAGAAGGCCGGCATCTTCAAGTTCGATCTGGCGCCGGTCCTGCGCGATTATGTCGGCGACGTCCAGCTCGTCGCGGATTTCAAGCAGCATCGCGACACGATCGTCTTTCGCTTCCATCGGGTGATGAAACGGCTAGTCGATCTGGTCACGACGCGTTGCAACTGTGCGCCGGAGGTTTATCTGATCGCACATAGCGAAGGCACAGTCATCAGTTTCCTCGGCATTCTGCATGCACTTTCACAGTCTTGCGTGCAGGACCCGAGGGACAAGAAGCAGGTCATCAGCACTGATTGGGTGAAATGCCTGCGAGGCTTCATGACCATCGGTTCGCCCATCGACAAGCATGTTCTGTTGTGGCCGGACCTATGGCGGAACATGGCGCTCACAACGCGGGAAACAGATGGTGCGATCGAGTTACCGGATCGAACTGGCGGCGTCTTGCGGCTCGGTTCGCGTATCAAGTGGCGCAACTATTACGACTTCGGAGACCCCGTCGGCTTCGCGCTCGACACGACGCGCGCTTACCTGGATGCTGCAGGCTGCAAGGCGTTCGAATTCGAAGACAGGCACGACTACGGATTCGCCCGTTACTGGCTGCCCGGCAAGGCGCATACCGAGTACTGGACCGATGCGGGCGTCTTCAACCACTTCATCGAAGACGTCATGCTCGGCGAGTCCGACGCGGTCCCTCCACGCAACCGCCGCGCGCGCGGCTTCGTCAGCACGGCGATTCCCTATCTGCTGAGCTTCGCGCTGCATCTCGCGGCCGTGTTCTTCGTATACAAAGCCGTGACCGCATCATCGGACGCCGACAGTTCGGGCAGCGAAGCCGCATTCATCCATCTCACGCGCTCGGTCTTTGCGCTCGCATGTCTGTTGATGGGAACGACCGTCGCGGCGCGCATTCCTCGACTCGTGAAGGCACGCGGCGCGACCCGCACCGATGCGTGGCTGCGCTGGCGCGTCGCTGCGCTCGTGGCCTTCGGAGTCGGCGCACTCCTCTTCTGGCTCGTGTTGCGGCCGGACGTCGCCGAGTTTCTCGCGGGACCCTTCGGGGATATCGTGCACGATCGCATGCAGGATTCAATCGTCGGTAAGCTCGTGTTCGTCGCGGCCGGGATTTGCGTCGCACTGTCTGGCTGGTTCGCGCCGCGAAGGCCACGCTGGGGACGACGTGTGATCGTCGGCATGGGTGCGCTGATGACGGTGCTGATCGTCGGCGTTCGGCTCTGGGGCGATCTCGAAGACACGGCGTTATGGCCTGTCGTGCTGGGCGGCCTCCTTTTTCTCTATGCGTGGTGGCTGGCAATTCTGATCTTCGATCTCGCATTTGTCTGGCATCGCTACGTGCGCAATTCCGTTGCGCTCGATACCCTGCGCGCCTGGCGGCTGCAAGGGCGCGACGCGCAGCCCCGCCCGATCGTACGAATGAATCGGCAACGGAAAGCGCGCTGAATCGAACGCTGCATGTTGAATGATGAATGCTGAATGCTGAAGCGATCCGCTAGTTCTATCGCCGGCTGATGGACCGCATGCATGGGTCTCCACTGCACCCTTCAAGAAAGGAAGACGTCTATGAACGACGGCCCAAACGACCAATGGCAGTATCAGGTGCGAATCCGGCTCAGTCCGCGATACGCGGAACTGGCACGCAAAGACAGGAACAACGCGGCGCTGTCGTCGCTCAACACGTTGCTCCAGCGACACGGCGCTTCGTTGAAGTGCCAGTTCGATGCTTTCGCCGATTACGTCGCCGAAGCCGAGCGCGAAGGCACTGAGAATTACCCGCTGTATCGATGGACACGCGAAACCATCGAGAATCCCGCCAAGCAAGCAAAGTATCTGCATGCCTTCACGCTGTACGTAAACGGCGACGAAGTCTACGACAAGGCCATCGCGGATGCGCTCGAACTGGACCTCGAAGAACTCGCGATACGCACGAGCGACCTCATCACCGAGGTCCGCAAGCTAGACACGAATCCAGCCCATAATCCGCAGCCACCCTCCTACGGCAAGTCCTGACGGGCGCATGGTTGACGTTGCGAGCATCGCACGATAAGGTCTTGGTCAACCAACCAAGCCCATCGCGCGAGGCAGCCAGCGTGCAGGATCGCAGACAAACCATACTCGAGGCCGCCCTCGCCACGTTGCGCGAAGAAGGCTACGCCGGCTTCACGCAGCCGCGTGTCGCCAGGCGCGCCGGCGTGCGCCAGAGCCATCTCACCTACTACTTTCCCACGCGGCTCGCGCTGGTCGAAGCTGTCGCACGCACGGCCGTCGATGGCCAGCTCAGTGCACTTGATGCTTTCGCGAGCGAAGCATCGCCGAAGATCACGGCGGCATCGATCGCTAGCGTCGCCATGCGGCACGAGAACACGCGCGTGCTGATGGCGCTCGCGCAGGCCGCCGACGAAGAACCTTCCATACGCAGCCTGTTTCGCGAGTTCGCGGATTCCATTGCGGCGCGCGTCACGCGCATGCTCGAAGCGATGGGGCTCGCTGCCAGCAAGGAACATGTGGCGATGGTCCACGCGCTCGTTGTGGGCCTCGCTGTCGTCGAGCTGGCGGTCGGGCGCAGCGATGGCAAGCGCCGGGCAAGCGCCGCGATCGAAGCCCTCTTTTCCATGCTGCCCCTCAGCGATGAAAGCGCCTCGCACCCTTCGCGGGAATGAAGCCATGCCGCAGCGCGACGTTCCCGCAGTGATCCGGTACCGCAACGTCGATTGCATACCGCATTCCATCGCGCCGCTCCGATGACATCGCATGAAACAAGTCTGCACAAGACGGCGGGAAATCCGCGTCCTATAGTGAGCCTCATTGCCACACCGAAACGCCGGGTGGCCCACGCACCGAACAGGACATCCCGTGAACGACAGATCAAATGCTGCATGCAAGCGCGTTTCGTCCGCATCCAAAATGCCAATTCACCGGATGATGATCGTCGCTGCGGCGGCCGCCCTCGCATTATCGAGCGGCTCCGCTTTCGCGGGCTGGGCGCGCGGCGGCACGGCGTACACCGCGCGCGGTGAATATAACGGTGCGCATTTCGGCTCCTGCGGCGGCGAAAGCTGCTCGCACGCGGGCGGCGTGGTGAATCCGTGGGGCGGCGTTGCGACGAATTCGGGCACAGTCACGCGGACCGCGCCGGGGCAGTTCTCCAATTCAGGTACGGCCTATGGCCCCTATGGACGCTCGGTGCAGCATGCAGGCGACACGAGCTGCGCCGGCGGCGCGTGCTCGCATACCGGCAGCATGACAGGCCCCGGCGGCAATACCGCGACCACAGCGAACACCGTGACACGCAGCGCACCAGGGCAGTATTCATCGTCTGGCTCCGTGACCGGTCCCAACGGCAACACGTCCACCCATACGGCTTTCACGAATTGCGCCGGCTATACCTGCAATCGCTACGGCGCCGTCGATACAGCGGGCGGCGGCACCGTCGCCCATTCCGGCAGTGCGACGAGCGTCGCGCCGGGCGTCGTCGTGACGTCGGGATCGGCGACGGCGACGAACGTCTCGCATAGCACGACCGTGGTAACGGGCGCGACCGTGTCGACTGCCGCGGTGATCGTAGCGCCGCCGCCTCCGCCGCCCGCTACCGTCTATGTCGCGCCTGCACAGCAACCCGCGGTTTGGGTTCCCGGTCACTGGGTCGGCACGGTCTGGGTCCCGGCGCATTGGGCCTGAATGCAGAATACCAATGCGTCGGCCTCGCCGATGCGGTGACCACTGCCGTTCTTGCGGCGGCTGGCGGTACACTGCGAGTCAACGCTGCGTCAGAAAGCAGGCTCGACATGCTCAGTGTCATTTCAGATGCGCAGGAATCGAGGGCGATCCGCTCATGCCACGGCACCGCATGAAGCGCCCTCACCTGCCACCAGACCATGCGAAAGGGATCTTGCACGACCTCACGTGGACGGTCGGGCCTCTCCTGCTTGCCTTTGCGCTCGCGACTGCGCTCGTCGTCTGGCTAGTCAACCCTGCGCCGCCCCGGACGATCACCATCAGCGCGGGCCAGCCCGACAGCTCGCTTTATCAGACCGCGCAGCAATACGCGAAGGTACTTGCGCGCAACGGCATCACGCTCGAGGTGCTGCCTTCCGATGGCTCCGTGCAAAACCTCGAGCGTCTGCTCGATCCCAACGTTCAGGTGGACCTTGCGCTCGTGCAGGGCGGCATCGCGACCAAGGAGCAGGCGTTGTCGCTGATGTCGCTCGGCAGCGTGTCGTATGTCCCTATCGTCGTGTTTTATCGGGGAAAGGGACTTACGCTGCTATCGCAACTGGAGGGCAAGCGCGTTGCAGTCGGACGCGCAGGCAGCGGCACCCGCATGCTGTCGCTGAAACTGCTCGAAGCGAACGGCATCACGCCCGGCGGCAGCACACAGCTTCTTCCGACCGATGGCCTGCAGGCGGCCACTCAACTCGTCAGCGACGAAGCAGACGCCGTATTTCTTAGCGGTGATTCGGCCACGCGCGGACTCATGCTCCGCTTGCTTAAGGTGCCCGGCATATCGGTAATGGACTTCAACGAAGCGCGCGCTTATACAGGAATCTTTCCGTATCTCGACGAGATCGAATTGCCGCCCGGCGTGCTCGATCTTGGACGACGCATTCCGCCGCAGACCGTGCATCTGATCAGCCCGACAGTGGAGCTCGTGGCGCGCACGAGCCTGCACCCGGCCCTCTCGGACTTGCTGATCGAAGCTGCGCAGGAGGTGCATGGCATGGCCGGGCTATTGCAGCGCGCAGGTCAGTTCCCGAGTCCCGTTGCGCATGAGTTCCCCATTAGCGAGGATGCAAGCCGCTACTTCCGCTCGGGAAAGAGTTTTCTTTATCGGGCACTGCCATTCTGGCTTGCGAACATCGCCGATCGTGCGCTCGTTTTGCTCCTGCCCGTCGCGGTACTGATTTTTCCGGCGCTGCGTCTCGTGCCCGCGCTGTACCGATGGCGAGTGCGCTCGCGCATTTATCGCTATTACGGCGCGCTCCTCGCCGTGGAGCGAGGCGCCATGCATATGTCGAGCGATGACGAGCGGCATGCGTTGCTCGTGGAACTGGATTACATCGAAGAATCGCTGGATACGCTCAAGCTCCCGCTAGCGTATGCCGATGCACTTTACGTGCTCCGCGAGCATATCGGCTTCGTGCGCTCGCGACTGGCCACTGCGTCGCGAAAGGAAAAACACACGGCTTAGGAGGCGATGCAAATGCTCGAGCAAGCGTGGGTTCGATTGCTTTACGCCATTGCGATGTGCGCCTTGATGACCGCATGCGCAAGCCTGCCGCCTCAAAGCGGCCGGGTATCGAGTCATGCAATCGAGCCGACATCGGATACGCGCCTGGGCCAGACCGTCCTCGCAAGCGAAGCCGCGCATCCGGGCGACAATGCATTTCATCTCTTGCCCGACGGAATGGACGCGCTCGTCGCTCGCGTTCTGCTGTCGGAAACTGCTGACCGTTCGCTGGATCTCCAGTACTACATCTGGCACGACGATCTCACCGGTCGCGCAATGGCTGCATCCATGCTTCGCGCGGCGGATCGCGGCGTGCGCGTGCGACTGCTGCTCGACGATCTCGGCACGAATGCCGACGACGATCTCCTGCTTGCGCTTGCGTCGCATCCGAATGTTCAAGTCCGGCTATTCAATCCGGTGGCTAACCGCAGCTTCAAGCGCCTGGGCTCTGCAGTCGAATTCTTTAGAGTGAATCGGCGCATGCACAACAAGTCGTTTATCGCCGACAACCAGGTCGCCATTCTCGGCGGAAGAAACATAGGCGATGAATACTTCGGCGCGTCAAGCACCATTTCATTCGGCGATCTCGATGTATTCGTACATGGCCCTGTCGTGCGGCAAGTATCCGATGCGTTCGATCTTTATTGGAACTCCGATGCCGCCTATCCGATCCAGAGCCTCGTCGGCCGTCATGCGGACGCGCACGCGCTTGCAAGTTATCGCGAAGCACTCGATGCATATCTTCTCTCGGAGGCGCACTCACCCTATGTCGCACAGACAAGACAACGCATCGCGCAAGTGATCGAATCGCGCGATGCATCGTTCGTGTGGGGCAAGGCCATTCTGCTTTATGACGATCCCGCGAAAATCACGCGCGCCACCGACGACAGCGAAGGCCGGTTGATATCGAAGTTCAGGGCGCTAAAGCTGCAGCCCGAGCATGAACTGCTGATCGTCTCGCCCTATTTCGTTCCGCGCGAAGTCGGCGTGCAATGGCTACGCTCCATGACGGCGCGTGGCGTGCGCGTCACCGTGCTGACCAATTCCTTAGCGGCGACCGACGTTTCAGCGGTCCATGCGGGATATCAACGCTATCGCAAGGACATGCTCGAGGCGGGCGTGCGACTTTACGAGCTAAAGCCCGTCGCATCCGGCGATGGAAAGGATGAGAACAAAGAGAAGAAATCGATGTTCGGATCGTCGAAGGCCTCACTGCATGCAAAGACCTATGTGTTCGACCGTGAGCGAATCTTCATCGGCTCGATGAATCTCGACCCGCGTTCGGTCGAACTGAATACGGAGATCGGCGTGTATTGCGAAAGCGCGGCGGCAGCGCGAGAAGTGGCGGATGGCATCGGAATGAAGATCGACCGCATTGCATGGCGTGTCGAACTGCAGGCAAACGGCGATGGCAGTCAGCACATGGTGTGGATCGATACGGACGCAGACGGCACGACTAAAACCCTGGAGCACGAGCCCGACGTATCCTCATTCAAGCGTGCAACGATATGGATGCTTGGCATCCTGCCGATAGAGTCACAATTGTGACCGCTAATCGCAGCCCTATCGGCACACGGATTACTTGAAGCCCGCTACCGCATGTGGCACATAGGGCGCTTCGAGTTGCGCGATCTCATCAGCCGTCAGACGAAGCGACAACGCGGCAACCGCATCGCTCACGTGATTCGGCTTCGAGGCTCCGATGATCGGCGCGCTAACAGGCGATTTCTGGGCCACCCAGGCAAGCGCCACCTGAGCGCGCGGCACACCGCGCGCCTGCGCTACGGCCGCAACCGCTTCGACTACGGCCCGGTCTGCATCATGCGTTTGATAAAGCGTGCTGCCGAAGGCATCCGTTTGCTGACGCTCACTGGTCGCGTCCCATTCACGCGTGAGACGGCCGCGCGCAAGCGGACTCCAGGGCAATACGCCGATGCCCTGGTCCTCGCATAGGGGCAGCATCTCGCGCTCCTCTTCGCGATAAAGCAGGTTCAAGTGGTTTTGCATCGTCTTGAACTCAGTCCAGCCGTTCGCCCGCGACGTGTAGAGCGCCTTGCTGAATTGCCACGCATACATCGACGATGCGCCGATATAACGCGCCTTGCCCGCTTTGACGACATCGTGCAGCGCCTCGAGCGTCTCTTCGATCGGCGTCGTGTAGTCCCATCGGTGAATCTGATAGAGATCGACGTAGTCAGTGCCTAGCCGCTTCAGGCTGTTGTCGATTTCGTTGAAGATCGCCTTGCGCGAAAGGCCCACGCCGTTCGGGCCGGGCCGCATGCGATTGAAAACCTTCGTCGCAATGACGATGTCATCGCGCTTGGTCATCTCGCGCAACGCTCGGCCCACGATCTCTTCCGATGTGCCATCGGAGTAAGTATTGGCGGTATCGAAGAAATTGATGCCGGCGTCGAGTGCCTGCCGAATGATGGGACGGCTTTGCTCCTCATTGAGCGTCCACGGATGCGTGCCACGCTCGGGCACACCGAAAGTCATGCATCCAAGGCAGAGCCGCGACACTTCCAGCCCGGTCGTGCCGAGTTTCACGTAGTCCATCGGGGAAATCTCCTTGCCGTCGATTGCTTTTCGAAAGAGGTGTGCGAAGGCTCGAGCACCTTCGCACGCGAGAGGCGAAAAGCATAGACATTAGCGCAGCTTGACGGAGCTTGCTTGCCTTACCGCGCTAAAGCCGGCTTGCGATTTGCAAGGAAATCGGCGTGCGTTCCTTTATCGCTCGCTAAGACCGGACAGGTTCGCCGTCCTGGATGTCTTGTGCGCCGGATATTGTCTCCAGTGCCGAGTCATGATGCAGCAACAACACAGCCGCGACGCCGACCATACCGGCTCCTGCGAGGCAAAGCAGACCCGCGCCGAAGCCGCCGGTGCTGTCCTTGATCCAGCCCATTGCATACGGCCCGAAGAAGCCCGCGAGGTTGCCGAGAGAGTTGATTGCGGCAATGCCGCCCGCTGCCGCCGCGCCGGACAGGAACGATGCAGGCAACGTCCAGATCACCGGCAAGCAGCCAAAAATTCCAAAGCCCGCAATCGACAACGCGATCATCTTGAGGACCGGATTGTCGAGTCCGGCAGAAGCCGCAATGCCGCCCGCTGCGACCATCAACGCGATTGCGACGTGCCAGCGTCGTTCGAGTTTGCGATCCGAATGGCGTCCCCACAGGACCATGCTAATGACGCCGACCGCATATGGCAGGGACGTCACGAAGCCGGTCTGCAGATTGGACAACCCGAACGCCTTGACGATCTGCGGCAAGAAAAAGCTCAGGCCATAGTTGGTTGCGTTCGCACCGAAATAGATGAGTGCGATCGCCAGCACGCGCGGATTGAGGATTGCTTCCTTCACGCTGAAGGAATGCACTGCTTCGCGATGCGCGCGCTCTTGCGCCTGCCGGTCGACGAGCCAGTTGCGTTCATCGTCGGCAAGCCAGTGTGCGTTCTGGGGCTTGTCGGTGAGATAGAAGAACACGACGAATGCGAGCACGAGCGCGGGCAGCGCTTCGATCAGATAGAGCCATTGCCAGCCCTGCATGCCGCCGATGCCGTCCATCTGCAGCAACGCGCCGGAGATGGGGCCGCCGATCACGGTCGACAGCGGAATGGCCGCCATGAAGTAGCCCACCACGCGTCCGCGATACTTCGCCGGGAACCAAAGCGTCAGCAGATAGATGATGCCGGGAAAGAAGCCCGCTTCCGCGACGCCCAACAACACGCGCAAGCCATAGAACACGTAAGCATTCGACAGACCCGTTGCTTGCGCAATATGGGGAATGTAGGCCATCAACGCCGCGAGCACACCCCACGTGAACATGATCCGCGCGATCCACTTTCTCGCGCCGAAGCGTTCGAGCAGTAAGTTCGACGGGACTTCGAAGAAGAAATAGGCGATGAAGAAAATGCCGGCTCCAAAGCCGAAGGCGCTCGCGGAAAAGCCGAGCGCCTTATTCATTTGCAGTGCAGCAAAGCCGACGTTGACGCGATCGAGATAGGCGATGAAGTAGCACAGAATCAGGAACGGCACGAGACGAAGCATCACGCGCTTCATGGTGCGAGTTTCAAGGTCCATCAATATCTCCTGGAATAGGGAATCGGCAGATCGTTCGGTTTGAAGCGACCTGCGCAGCCTACTCTTTCAGAAGACACTGCAGAACTGGTGTTTAGCCTGTATCGCGTTAAAAACTCAGTCGCTCAGGCAGTGCCGCCGCCCCAGCGTGGCGTTTATGCGACCGGTAACATTCCGGCGTACCACGGTTCCGGTAATCCTTGCACGCCGGGGTTGAGCGCAAAGACGCAGCCGTCGGCGTCGGTTGCGTTGGCGGCTGGGCGAATCGATGTGACATAGAGCGTCGCCAGATCGTCCCCGCCGAATGCGCACATCGAGGGCTTCGTCGCGGGCAGCGCGATGGTGCGATCCAGCTTGCCTTCCGGCGTGAAGCGCAGGAGGCAACCGGCATCGTTGGCGCAGGTCCAGTAGCATCCGTCCGCGTCGACCGCCGCGCCGTCCGGACGCCCCACGTGATGGTGCAAGTCCGCGAACACGCGACGGTTATGCGGCGTGCCGGTGTCGGTGGCGAAGTCGAAGGCCCAGATCAGCCGCTTTTGCGGATGTGAATCGGACAGGTACATCGTCGCGCCATCCGGTGAGAAAGCGAGGCCGTTTTGCGTGATCAGTCCATCGACGACCGGAGGCGAAAGCGTACCGTCAGCATCGAAGCAAAACAGCGCGCCCGCCGTGCTGGCCAGCGACATGTCCTGCACCATCGTGCCGGCCCAGAAGCGACCTTGCCGGTCACAGCGGCCGTCGTTGAAGCGCATGCCCGACGCATCGAAGTGCGGGGCAGCGAGCTTGCCCACTCGAACTTCGCCGGCGTCTCGCAGCGTCACCGCGAAGAGACCGCTTTCCATTCCAGCGACGAGCGTACCTGCAGCGTCGAATGCAAAGCACGCGACCTGCTCCGGCAACTCCCAATCGCTGCGCTGCCCGGTGGCGACTGCCAGCCGCACGATACGCCGCGCGGGAATGTCCACCCAATACAACGCCTGGTCTCCTGCATGCCAGACAGGGCATTCGCCGACGGCGGCGCGACCCGCCGCCTCGACTCGCTCCACGCGAGGCGCGCTGTTCATCGGCTGCGCTCCATCGGCTCGCTGAGCACGAACGCGCCGCCCTGGAAACGCTGAGCGGGGTCATCGTGTTCAGCCGTGGGTGCGCGCACCGGAAAGCGATCGCTGAATTCGGCCGAACTATCTTGCGGGTTGAAACCGAGGAAGCCCGCCTTGCTGTTGTCCCACCACTTGACCGGATTATTCGACGCCCCGTACACCACCGCATGTCCGACGCGATTCGTGAACAGCGAGCAGCGCACGAGCTCGATGAAATCGCGGTAGCTCAGATAGGTCACGAGCATGCGCGGATTCTTCGGCTCCTCGAACGACGACCCGATGCGCAGGCACACCGTCTCGATGCCGAAGCGGTCGAAGTAATAGCGCGACAGCGACTCGCCGAAACACTTCGTCACGCCGTAGAGACTGTCGGGGCGCTGCGCCGCATCCGCGTCGAGCACTTCCGTCACGGGATGAAAGCCGATCGCGTGATTGGAGCTGGCGAACACGACGCGCCTCACACCGTGACGCCTGGCCGCTTCATAGATGTTGTAAGTGCCGCGAATGTTCGCCTCGATGAGATCGTCGAACGGCGCTTCGACGGAGATGCCGCCTAGATGCACGATCGCATCGACGCCCTCGACAAGACGCATGACCGCGTCGCGGTCTGCGAGGTCGACGGCGCTCACCTCTTCGTGTGCGGCGGCATCGTCGATCGGTGCGATGTCCGACGCCCGCACCACGTCGGCCCACTGAGCAAGGGCGCCGCGCAACTGACGGCCGAGATTGCCGGCGGCGCCGGTCAGAAGCAGGCGCTTGAACGGCTTGCCTGCAGCGCTTGACTGGGTCATTGAATCCTCTCTAGTGCGTCTAAAGCCGAATGAAGTAAAACGTTTTCCGCACTATAGCGATCTGCACGCGCCGTCGTCAATCGGCATTCGGCCGGCTGCATGCCGCTTGCAAAAAACAATTTTCCCGCGTCGTTTTCTGCGACAATCCGAAAATCTTGGAAAAGCCTGAGAAAACGTTACCTCAATGAAGAAAATGTCTCCGACCATTCGCGACGTCGCCGCAGCAGCGGGCGTTTCCGTCGCGACGGTGTCCAAGTACATCAACGGCGCGCAGCGGTTTTCGGCGCCGGTCGAAGCGCGACTGAAGGAGGCCATCGCAACGCTCGGTTACCGCTCGAATCCGCTGGCGCGTTCGATGATCACGGGCCGCACGCGCACCATCGGACTCACGATCCTCGACATCAGCAATCCGCATTTCACCAATGTCGTGAAGGGCGCCAACCGCATTGCGCTGCGGCACGACTACACGCTGCTGCTGGTCGATATCGACGAACAGCAGGCGCGCGAGCGGCCGTTGATCGAAGCGCTCTCGCAGCGCGTGGACGGCCTGATCGTCAGCTCCCGCCTGCCCGATGACGAAGCGCGCTGGATGCTCGATCTCGACAAGCCCGTCGTGCTGCTGCGCAATGCCGAGGCGCTGCCGATTCCGAGCGTCGGCATCGACAATCGCCTTGCGTCGCACATGCTCGCGCGTCATCTGCTCAACCTCGGGCATCGGCATATTGCCTACCTCGGCTTCGGCCAGGCGCGTATCAACGACGAACGCATTCGCGGGGTGCGCGAATGTCTCGAAGAAGCCGGCCTCGAACTGGACGTTCACGACGCGCACGCGCCGACCGCCCTTGCCGGCGAACACGCCTGCTCGCGCGTCATGCTCGGACCGAAACGTCCCCAGGCGGTGATCTGCTACAACGATCTGATCGCGCTCGGCTTCATGAAAGAAGCGGCGACGCTCGGCATCCGCGTGCCGCAGGACGTGTCGGTGACGGGCATCGACAACGTGCCTTACGGCGCGTACGCCGCCCCCGGCCTTACCACCATCGACATTCAGAGCGAGAAGATGGGCGAGCTCGCCATGCAGAAGCTCATCGACGCACTCGCCGGTCATCCGGACCCCGGCAATTCCATGTTCGAGCCGCGCCTGATCGTGCGCGAGTCGACCGCTTCTGCTGCGGGCCGGACGGCGAGTGCGTAGATCGCGGCGCATGATGTCGATGAGCGCAATCAGGCGTCGAGCTTCGCGGGCGCCATCTTCGGCGTGAGCAGGTGCATCACGCCGAACGCCACCAGATACGCGAGTGCGCCGATTGCGAAGAGCGCCCAGTACTGACCCGTGCGTTGCAGGACCTGCCCGATTACTTCGGAGAACAGAACGCCGCCGATCGAGCCGGCCATGCCGCCGATACCGACGACCGCACCGACCGCGCGCTTCGGGAAGAGGTCGGATGCCGTCGTGAAGAGATTCGCAGACCAGCCCTGATGCGCCGCCGCTGCGAGTCCGACGATGGCCACCGCCGCCCAGAGATCGTGAACTTGCGAAACGAATGCAATCGGCAAAACACAGCATGCACAGATGAGCATCGCCGTCTTGCGTGCACGGTTCACGCTCCAGCCCGAGCGCAACAGAGCTGATGAGATCCATCCCCCGCCGATGCTTCCGACCGTGGTGATCGCGTAGATCACGACGAGCGGCAGGCCGATGTGCTGCATGTCCATGCCGCGCGATTCGTTCAGCCACTTCGGCAGCCAGAACAGGTAGAACCACCACACCGGGTCCGTCAGGAACTTGCCGACGATGAAGGCCCACGTCTCGCGCTTGCGGATGAGCACGCCGAAGCCTGGCGCGCCCGCCCTGGCATTGGCGGCATCCGCGGCGGCGGCTTCGTCGCTTTCGAGCGCGAGGTCGTCGTCATGCGCGCTGCCGTCCGGCTCGCGATACATGAGGAACCATACCGCGAGCCAGACGATGCCGATTGCACCGATGATCACGAACGCCGCGCGCCAGCCGAAAGCGACCGCGAGCGCCGGGATGATTGCCGGTGCGAACACTGCGCCGATGTTCGCGCCTGAATTAAAGATGCCAGTTGCGAGCGCGCGTTCGCGGCGCGGGAACCACTCCGCCGTCGTCTTGATCGCCGCCGGGAAGTTGCCGCCCTCGCCGATGCCGAGCAGCGCGCGGACCATCGCGAAGCCCATCACCGAGCCTACTGCCGCGTGCAGCATCGCGGCGACGCTCCACACGAACATCGCCAGTGCGTAGGAGATGCGGGTGCCGAGCCAGTCGACGATGCGGCCGAAGCACAGCAGGCCGATCGCATAGAACGCCGAAAAAGCGATCACGATGCGGCCGTACTGAACCTGCGTCCACCCGATGTCGTGCTGAAGGACCGGCGCGAGCAGACCGAGGATCTGCCGGTCCATGTAGTTGATGACGGTCGCAAAGAAGAGCAACGCACACACGGTCCAGCGGTAACGGCTCGCGGCGCGTGCAACGCCGACGACGGCTGTTTGCATGAAAGTCTCCGGTACGCGGCGGCGCTCGTCGGACCGCGTGTCTTGTTTCACGGACGGCGACGAGCGCCGTGGGCGTGGCGTCGGGCAGAACAATGCGCGCGCCACCAGAGTTTTTGGAAAACGTTTTTCCAAAGGATATAGCCGTTACCTGCTGCGCGGCAGCCTAGGATTTTCCCTACATTCCGCTAACGCCTGTGCTGGATCGAGTTGCGGAGATCCCGCCCCGTGAGGCCAGCTGCGTTAATCGTTTTCTGCGCTCGGCAAGCGTCGCCGATATCGCGCTCAATGCAGCGGTGGAAGCGGCGCGTGCCGGCGAGCACGGCAAGGGCTTCGCAGTGGTCGCATCCGAAGTGCGCGCGCTTGCGCAACGAAGCGCGGGCGCGGTGAAGGAGATCGAAGCACTGATCGCGGAATCGGCCGCAAAGGTCTCGCACGGCTACAAGATCGCCGAACAGGCCAGCAGCACGATGAGCGGCATCGTCGAGGGCGTAACGCGTGTGAATGCGATCGTGTGCGAAATCGGCGTAGCGTCGCGCGAGCAGACGAGCGGTATCGACCAGGTCAACAGGTCAACACCGCGGTCGTGCAGATCGGTGAAGCGACGCAGCAGAATGCGGCGCTAGTGGGCGAAGCGGAGCAATCGACTGCCGAATTGCGCGGTCATGCCGAGCGGCTCGCACATGCGGTCAGCATGTTTCGCGTTTGATTCCGGACGTCGATAAAGAAGTGTTAAGAATCTGCGGCGCTGCTCGCAACTGTTTTCCGGCTACGCATCGACATACTGCGGCAATACAGCCTTGCGAAAGTGGCCGACGCTCGAGCGTGGCATTGGTCTTGCTGAAACACTGACGACAACGCATCGAATGTAATTCGTATGTTCAAGGATGCGGCGAGCGACACTCTTCTTGCCGATCCATACGTCACCGGCAAGCATCGAACGGACTAAGTCAGGCTTGAGGGAACCTGCCTCGAGCATGCTGATCTACTGCGTTCCTCTAATCAAATTCTGTGCATCACATCGGGGCATGAATGCCTCATAAGCGGCTCAACGTAGCCCTTCCGTCGTGCCTGACACGGCGAACGGGCCCGCCGAAAAAATCATAAGAACATCGACCAGCACTCGTACCGGGGCGCGCATGCCTTTGCGCGCCACTGCGTCAAACGAATGGCGCACCCTTCAAACCTACGTCAACGGAGCGTCCATATGTCT